>NZ_CP182294.1:2801655-4202483 GCF_048083785.1 Fictibacillus tiangongensis | reverse complement strand
CCAATTTACCCCCCTTATCTCTTTCGAATCATCCTATTTCAGCAGTCATTTCCCTGTTGTATAAGAATTGTACACCCAGTGAATACCTATGAATAAAAATAAAAAGTCCACACCTTATGTGAATGATAATTAATATAGTAGATAATAGGATTATGAACAGTAAAACCTTGTCTGTGGACAACCTTTATAACAGCTTTTTAAACCTGTCCACAAGTTTATCCACAGGTTGTGAATAACTTTATTAGCGGTGCAGGTTGTTAACGAGTTAAAACACAACTAGCATATCAAAAATAATCAGGCTTGGCAACGAGTTATTGTTACTTATCCACAACGCCCATACCTTGTGTAGAAAAGTTGTCCACAACACTAGATTTTGTGTAAAACGTGTCGATAATTGGTGTGGATAATGAAAACTATGTCGAAAAAGATGTCCACAGGTTAGGTTATGAAGATTTTGGTGAAGCTTGTAGAAGGAGAAATGGTGGGTATGATCTGTTGGATGTGTGAGTGGTTGATTTCCACTCCAGGATGCTCGCTTTCCGCGGGGCAATCGGTGAGCCCCTTGCCACTTCGTGCCCTTAAGGGTCTCACCTGTCTAGTTGCAGTGGCTAGCCCCTCGAGGTCAAAAGTTAAATGGTTCAGAAGGCAAAGTGCGCCTTCTAATCCATTCACCTTTTGCTTGTCGGGGCTGAACGAGCCACTTCCACTCTTTGGACTGACCGCTTGTCCCGCAGGAGTCTCACACCTTGCGCTCCAACCAACTATCAATGAAGCAATAACCATTGCCCCTAAATAAATATCTGAGTTTGACCTGAGGTTCTATTCGGGGGCGTAAGAATGATCTAGACTGTGGCTGAATTTTTCATATGGAGGAATGAATGCTGGATTTCATGTTCTCAGACTTGTTTGGGCGAGACTTGTTTACAGAGATCCTCACTTTCAAAGGCAAAAAACTTGCAAATAAACACAAACTTAAAATCCAACTTGACAAATTTATGGGTCAGTCATTATACTTTATTAGACTGTCTTTTATAAGAGATATCCTCAGGGAGGTGTAATATACATGAAACCTACATTTCAACCGAACAATCGTAAGCGTAAGAAGGTACATGGTTTCCGTGCACGTATGGCTACTAAGAACGGTCGTAAAGTTCTAGCTCGCCGTCGTCAAAAGGGAAGAAAAGTGTTATCCGCATAGGCCACTGACATCAGTGGTCTTTTTTTACTTTTATAGAGAGAATTTTGCTCACTCCGAGTCAGTGTTTTCTGTACGAGGTCGTTTTTTCGTAGTTAAAGGTTTTATATGAAGAAAACAGGCCGATACTGGGTGATGATCGCAACAAAAAGACTTTGGATTGAGATTGCATAATTGATGGAGTGTTAAATGAATGAAGAAAGAACAGCGCATCAAAAAAAATGAGGAATTTCAAGAAGTCTTCAAAAAAGGAAAATCAACGGCTAATCGCCAATTTGTAATATACAGTTTAAGAAAAGAAGATCAGCCTGTTTTTCGCATCGGTCTTTCTGTCAGCAAAAAAGTTGGAAAAGCCGTCACGAGAAACAGAATTAAACGATCTGTTAAAGAAATCTTCCATAAATATAGTGAACAGCTTCTTTCAGGCAGGGATTACGTGGTGATCGCGAGAATACCTACTGCTAACATGGACTTTCACGAGATGGAAAAAAGTCTGCTTCATGTTTTGAACAGAGCGAACGTTTTAAAAAAGAGGGTGTAAAAAAATGAGGTCCTTATTTATAGGGATTATTCGTTTTTACCAGCTATGGATTTCCCCGCTAACACCGCCTTCATGCCGCTTTTATCCGACTTGCTCGCATTACGGTATAGAAGCTTTCAGGCGTCACGGTGTATTTAAAGGAATGTGGCTAACTTTTGTCAGAATTTCAAAGTGCCATCCTTTTCATCCCGGAGGCGTTGACCTCGTGCCTGAAAAAAGAGACAATAAATAATTGAGATAAGATTTATGATTTTAAGGAGGATAAGAGTTTGCGTAAGAAAATAGGTTTACTGATTGCCCTTTTCGCACTCATGGCTGTCCTATCAGGATGTGGAACGATGGATCCCATCACAGAAGACAGAACGGGAATTTGGGACACATATTTTGTATATCCGTTATCATGGTTGATCACATACTTTGCGACCCTAACTGGTGAAAACTACGGATTAGCGATCATTATCGTAACATTAATCATCCGTACTGCGCTTCTTCCGTTAATGATTAAGCAAACACGCAGTTCTAAAGCGATGCAAGAAATTCAGCCTGAAATTCAAAAGCTACGTGAAAAGTACAAGTCGAAAGATGCGAACACACAACAGAAATTACAGCAAGAAACGATGGCTTTATTCCAGAAGAACGGAGTTAATCCGCTTGCTGGTTGTTTACCTTTATTGATTCAAATGCCGATCCTATTAGGGTTTTACCACGCGATCATGCGTACGGGTGAAATCGCGAACCATAATTTCCTTTGGTTTGACTTAGGAGATCCGGATCCATTTTATATCTTACCGTTAGTAGCCGGTCTAACGACATTCTTACAACAAAAGATCATGATGGGCGGAATGGATAATCCAAATCCGCAGATGAAGATGCTTTTATACATCATGCCAGTAATGATCGTTGTATTTGCGATTAATTTCCCAGCTGCACTATCTCTATATTGGGTGATCGGTAACATATTCATGATTGGACAGACATATTTCATTACGACCCCAATGAAAAAGAAAGAAAACCAAGTTGATGGGGGAGCTAAAAAGTGAAAAAGGTACAGGTAACAGGGAAAACGGTTGAAGAAGCAGTAGCAGCAGCACTAGAACAACTTCAGACTTCAAAAGATCAAGTAGAGATATCCGTTCTAGAAGATTCCAAAAAAGGTTTCTTTGGACTTGGCGGGAAGCCAGCAGTTGTTGAAGTAACAGTGAAAGCTGATCCTGTTAAATCCGCAATCGACTACCTCGAGGATGTTACATCCAAAATGGGAGTGCCCGTTACCATCACACAGCGACAGGAAAATGATCATCTTGTGCTGGATTTATCCGGTGACAAAATTGCGATTTTAATTGGAAAACGTGGACAAACGCTTAATGCGCTTCAGCTTTTAACGAATATGGTTGCAAACTCTGATCCTGCAAGCAAGCATGTGAAAATTGTGCTTGATGCTGAAAACTATCGTACCAGAAGACAAGAATCACTAGAGCGGTTAGCTGAGCATTCTGCCCAAAAAGTATTTTTCACAAAGAAAAGTTTTGCTTTTGAGCCGATGCCTGCTAACGAAAGAAAAGTGATTCATTTAGCACTCAAAGAAAACAGAGATGTTGAGACTACGTCTGAGGGGGTTGAACCTTTTCGTAAGGTTGTAATCCGCCCGACATCCTCAAGCAAAAGATAAAAAAGCTTCAGAGGTTTATCCTCTGAAGCTTTTTGTTTGCGTTCATCAATGATGGTAAGCACCGCATTTTAGTTAGTCATGGGAGCACATTTAAGGCTGTTTTTTAGCTTGATTTCAGCCTCGTTTTCTTTACTGTGAGCACTTTATGCGATACACTATTTTTTATTGTGGATATTTATGTCCATTTTTATAAGAACCTTATCACAGTAAGTATTTAAGGCCATACTAAAGGTAATTTATATAGAGCGTAAGAAAGAGGAAAGCCGAGGTGAAACAACAATGGAATTTGACACGATAACAGCGATCTCCACTCCTATGGGAGAAGGAGCGATCGCGATCGTCCGTTTGAGCGGACCTGACGCAGTTGTCATTGCAGATAAAGTTTATAGCGGGACAAAACGTCTCTCTGAAGTTGATACACATACGATTCATTACGGAAAATTGATCGATCCGAAACTCGATCAAGCGGTAGAAGAAGTAATGATCAGCGTGATGCGTGCACCGCGTACGTTCACGCGGGAAGATGTTGTTGAGATCAACTGTCATGGAGGGTTAGTTTCTGTAAATCGCGTCCTTCAATTGATTCTTCAGCAAGGAGCGCGTTTAGCGGAACCAGGAGAATTTACAAAGCGAGCATTCTTAAACGGCAGGATCGACCTTTCTCAAGCGGAAGCTGTTATGGATTTGATCCGAGCGAAGACAGACCGTGCGATGAACGTTGCCCTGAACCAGATGGAAGGCCGTTTATCATCACTCGTTATGCGTCTTAGACAAACCTTACTAGAAACGATCGCCCATGTAGAAGTGAACATCGATTATCCGGAGTATGACGCAGAAGAGATGACTCATTCTCTGTTGAATAACAACCTACTCACTGTAAAAAAAGAAGTAGAATCAATCTTACAAACCGCAAGCCAAGGTAAGATCCTTCGCGAAGGATTGTCTACGGCGATCATCGGAAGACCGAATGTAGGGAAGTCATCACTCATGAATGCACTCGTTCATGAGAATAAAGCGATCGTTACAGATATAGCGGGAACGACACGTGACGTTATCGAGGAGTACGTAAACGTTAGAGGCGTGCCTCTACGATTAGTTGATACAGCGGGAATTCGTGAGACAGAAGACATCGTGGAAAAGATCGGTGTTGAAAAATCACGTAAAGTATTAAAAGAAGCAGATCTCATTCTGCTTGTTATCAACGGGAACGAAGTGCTCTCACTTGAAGATGAGAACTTGTTCCGTGCTGCTGCAGGACTAGATAAGATCGTCATCATTAATAAAACAGATCTTGAAATGAAAGTAGACATGGACCGAATCAAGGAACTAGCAGAGAATTCACCTGTTATCTCAACTTCTTTAGTAAAAGAAGAGGGAATAGATGAACTAGAACAAGCAATCGCAAACCTGTTTTTTGCAGGCGGAATCGAAGCGCAAGACTTAACATACGTATCGAACTCTAGGCACATCGCACTTCTGCAGCAGACGATTCATCATATCGATGAAGCACTCGGCGGTATTGAAGCAGATCTTCCTATAGATATGGTACAGATCGATATTACAAGAGCTTGGGAGATACTCGGAGAAATCGTAGGAGACACGGTTTCAGAGAGTCTGATCGACCAATTGTTCTCACAATTCTGTTTAGGAAAATAAAAAAAGGAGGAAAAAACGATGGGATATAAAGCAGATACGTTTGATGTGATCGTAGTCGGTGCTGGACATGCCGGTGTTGAAGCGGCACTTGCTTCTGCACGTATGGGTGCTAAAACATTATGTTTAACGTTGAACTTAGATACAGTCGCCTATATGCCATGTAATCCGTCAGTAGGCGGACCGGCTAAAGGGATTGTCGTTCGTGAAGTTGACGCACTAGGCGGAGAGATGGCACGCAACATCGACAAAACACATATTCAAATGCGTATGCTGAACACAGGGAAAGGCCCAGCGGTACGTGCGCTGCGCGCGCAAGCGGATAAATATCTGTATCAGCATGAAATGAAAAAAACGATGGAAAACACAGAGAACCTTACATTACGTCAAGGGATGGTAGAGCGTCTGATCATCGAAGACGGTGAATGTAGAGGTGTTATCACAAAAACTGGAGCAGAGTACGCGGCAAAAGCGGTCGTACTTACAACAGGAACGTACTTAAGAGGGAAGATCATTATCGGAGAGCTTGCTTATGAGAGCGGCCCGAACAACATGGCTCCTTCTATCAACTTGTCATATCATCTGCAAGAGTTAGGCTTTGATATGGTACGTTTCAAGACAGGTACACCACCGCGTGTTAACAGCAAGACGATTGATTATTCAAAAACAGAAATTCAGCCTGGTGACGATGTGCCTCGTGCTTTTTCTTATGAAACAACCGAGTACATCACAGATCAGCTTCCATGCTGGCTAACGTATACTGGTGAAGAAACGCATCAGTTGATCAACGGAAACCTTCATCGTTCACCAATGTATTCAGGCATGATCGAAGGTACTGGACCGAGATATTGTCCATCGATCGAGGATAAAATCGTACGATTCAATGATAAGCCAAGACATCAGATTTTCTTAGAGCCTGAAGGACGCAACACAGAAGAAGTATACGTTCAAGGTCTTTCTACGAGTCTTCCGGAAGATGTACAGAAACGAATTTTAGCAACGATTCCTGGTCTTGAAAAAGCAGAGCTGATGCGTGCAGGATATGCGATCGAGTATGATGCGATCGTGCCTACACAACTTTGGCCATCTCTTGAGACAAAGCGTGTGAACGGTCTATTTACAGCAGGACAGCTGAACGGTACGAGCGGATATGAAGAAGCAGCGGGACAAGGACTCATGGCGGGAATCAACGCAGCGTTAAAAGTTCAAGATAAAGAACCTCTTGTGCTTGATCGTTCAGAAGCGTACATCGGAGTCTTGATCGACGACTTGATCACAAAAGGAACGAACGAACCTTATCGACTTCTAACATCGCGTGCAGAGTACCGTTTACTTCTTAGACACGATAACGCAGATCTGCGCTTAACGAAAAAAGGTCATGAAATCGGACTGATACCAGAAGATCGTTACGAACGCTTTGAAGAGAAGAAAGCATTAATTGCGCAGGAAATAGATCGACTTGAGCATGTTTCGATCAAACCGAGTGAAATCGTGCAGCAAGTTCTTGCAGAGTCACAATCGACTCCACTAAAAGAACCGATGTCAGCGGCAAATTTATTAAAACGCCCAGAGATCACATATCCAGTCATTCATAAACTCGTACCAGCTGAAACAGCATTACCAGAGACAGTGATGGAGCAGGTTGAGATTCAGGTAAAATATGCGGGATATATCGATAAACAGCTCGCACAAGTTGAAAAGATGCGTAAGATGGAAAACAAAAAGCTTCCGGTAGATCTTGATTACATGGCAATCAATGGACTAGCGACAGAAGCAAAACAAAAACTTCACGAAGTTCGGCCTCTTTCTGTCGGGCAGGCATCACGTGTATCAGGGGTAAACCCAGCAGATATCTCGATTCTGTTGATCTATCTCGAACAAGGTAAACTGGCGAAGATCGCCCGTTGAGGGGGAACGTGAAAATCATGAATATCGAATTGTTTCAAACTTCCTTAAAAGAAAAGGGAGTCCAATTAACTGAAAAGCAGCTTTCACAGTTTGAAACGTATTATAACCTGCTCGTTGAGTGGAACGAAAAAATGAATCTTACAGCGATCACAGAAAAAGAAGAAGTGTATTTGAAACACTTTTATGATTCTGTGACAGCAGGTTTTTATTTTGATTTTAATCAAGACATAACGGTGTGCGATGTTGGAGCTGGAGCAGGATTCCCAGCTATACCACTGAAGATCGCGTTTCCAGAAATCAAACTAACGGTGGTTGATTCCCTGAATAAACGCATAGGATTCTTGCAGCACGTAGTAGATGAACTTGGTTTAGAAGAAGTGTCTCTTTATCATGACCGTGCAGAAACATTTGCTCACCGTCCGGAGTTTAGACAGACGTTTGACCTCGTGACGGCTCGTGCGGTTGCTAGACTATCTGTACTATCTGAACTCTGCTTGCCACTCGTGAAAATTGGTGGACACTTCTTAGGAATGAAAGGTGCTAACCTTCCTGAAGAAGTGAGAGACGGGGAAAAAGCAGTTTTACTTTTAGGCGGTAAAGTAAAAGATATTCATTCGTTCGTATTACCGATCGAGGAGAGCGAACGCAATATCATTGTTATTGATAAAGTAAAAGAAACACCAAAGAAATTTCCGCGTAAACCAGGAACGCCAAATAAATCTCCTATTTCATAATCTTTAGCTGTGTTTCTATGTGAAACACAGCTGTTACATAAAAGAAAGATTTTTACAGACTTGCAGGATTATTGAACTAGAGAGAAGAATTAGTTAACAGGCAGATTACAAAAGGTGGTGTATTCGCATGAAGCATCCTTTTTCACGTTTATTCGGCATCGGCGAAAAGAGCCAGCAAACCTTAGATCCAGAACCAGCTGAAAAAAACGACAACGAAGAAGTACTTCAACTTCCGGTTCAAAGAATCATACCTAACCGGTTTCAGCCTCGTACGGTTTTTATAGATGAACGAATCGAAGAGTTATCACAGACGATTGAAGCTCACGGAATCATTCAGCCTATCGTTGTTCGAGGTATAGGCGACGGCAAATACGAGCTGATTGCAGGAGAACGTAGGTGGCGTGCTGTCCAAAAGCTCGGGTGGGAAAAGATCCCGGCAATCGTTAAAGAGATGGACGACTCGCAAACGGCTTCTGTAGCACTTATTGAGAACCTTCAGCGAGAAGAGTTAACAGCTATTGAAGAAGCGATGGCGTATGCTAAGCTTTTAGAGTTGCATGGACTTACACAAGAAGGTCTTGCTCAAAAGTTAGGAAAAGGTCAGTCTACGATCGCGAACAAGCTGCGTCTTTTAAAGCTTCCGCAGTCTATTCAAGATGCACTTTTGCAGAAAAAAGTGACAGAACGTCATGCTCGTGCATTGATCGTTTTGAAATCTCCTGAAAAGATGGAGGCCGTTCTTCAAGAGATCATTGAAAAGCAATTGAATGTAAAGCAAACTGAAGAACGTGTAAAACGAATGATCGAATCTGAATCTGCAGAAAAGAAACCTCAGTCACGCCGTAAATCGTATAGCAAAGATATGCGACTAGCGATCAATACGGTAAGACAATCCGTAGACATGGTCGTGCAAAGCGGACTTTCTATCGACACAGAAGAAGAAGAGCACGAGGAGTTCTATCAGTTCACGATTCGCATTCCAAAAAAATAAAAAGATAAGGCCATCAGCTTGAATGGGAGCTGGTGGTTTTTTTGTTGGCGGTTTGAGTGCTGGGGGGCAAGACAATGTAATGCTTAATTGGGATGAGTGTGGGGTATTTGGCATTCAGTGATTGTCGATTGATGTAGACTCGCCGATAAACGGCAAAAATTCGCGGAATTATCGCCAAAACTCGCGGAATTAAGTCGGGAATTTCCTGAATGGATGCTAGAATTTTAGGGATTCTTAAGCGTAATACCCCTCTCCGTATAGTAAATAATCTACTTCTTCAACTCTTTCTCGCTTAAATTTCTGCAGCAGACAGATATTAGAATCAATAATTATAAAAAACCCAACAAAATAAATCCTTCTTTTTCTATAATTCCGTACGTCATTTTATTTTCTTCATGATAGAATAATAGATAATGAATGTTTTTAAGTGAGGTAGGTGACAACGTGGCCAAGACCATTGCAGTAGCCAACCAGAAAGGCGGAGTCGGGAAAACGACTACGTCGGTCAACCTTGGTGCATGCTTAGCATATTTCGGTAAAAAAGTATTGCTCGTAGACATAGATCCTCAAGGGAACGCAACAAGTGGAGTGGGTGTAGATAAAGGGGATATCGACCAATGTATCTACAACGTTCTCGTCGAGGATGTAGAAGTAAAAGATGTGATCGTCGAAACCATCTGTGAAGGTTTACATATCCTCCCGTCGACGATACAGCTTGCTGGAGCTGAGATTGAACTCGTACCAACGATCTCTCGAGAAGTTCGGTTAAAAAGAGCGTTAGAAAAGGTAAGTTCCAATTATGATTTTATTATTATTGATTGTCCGCCATCATTAGGACTGCTTACCATCAACTCATTAACAGCTTCTGACTCAGTCATCATACCTGTTCAGTGTGAGTATTACGCGCTAGAGGGTTTAAGTCAGCTTTTAAACACAGTACGACTTGTACAAAAGCATTTAAATACTGATCTGATGATTGACGGTGTGCTGCTTACCATGCTGGATGCACGTACAAACTTAGGGATACAAGTCATTGAAGAAGTAAAAAAATATTTTCAAGATAAAGTGTATGAAACCATCATACCAAGAAACGTTAGACTATCTGAAGCGCCGAGTCACGGGAAACCGATCATCATCTATGATCCAAAATCCCGAGGTGCTGATGTTTATTTAGATTTTGCGAAGGAAGTGATCGGCATTGGTGAAAGGGTTAGGTAAAGGGCTGCATGCCTTCTTTCCTCCAACAGAAGCAGGGGAAGAAGAGCAGATCAAAGAAGTCAGTATATCAGAGCTAAGGCCAAATCCGTATCAGCCCCGAAAAGTGTTTGACCAAAAAGCCATTGAAGAACTAAAAGAATCCATTATTGAACATGGCATTCTTCAACCCATTGTTGTCCGAAAAAGTATTAAAGGGTTTGAGATCGTTCTAGGAGAAAGACGGTTCCGTGCGGCTTCAGAAGCGGGATTGAAAGTTATCCCTGTAATCGTAAAAGATTATGACGAACAAAAAATGATGGAAGTTGCTCTTATTGAGAACTTGCAGCGTGAAGATCTCAATCCTGTTGAAGAGGCTCAAGCGTATCAGAAGCTGATGGAACACTTAAAACTGACGCAAGAAGAGTTAGCTACTCGTGTTGGAAAGAGTCGTCCTCACATCGCAAACCATATTCGTTTGCTTCAGCTTCCAAAACCTGTTCTTGAACTCTTATCTAACGGGCAACTATCAATGGGGCATGGACGAGCATTGCTGGGTCTTAAGAAGAAGACGAAGATGCAGCTTGTTGTTGACCGGGTAATGAATGAAAACTTAAACGTGAGACAGCTTGAGAAGTTGATCTCTGATATTAATATGAATGTTTCACGTGGAACAAAGAAAAAAACTGTCCCAGCGAACGTTTTTTTTCAAGAAAAAGAATCATCTTTACGAGATCGTTTTGGTACTTCAGTTTCGATTAAGAAATCAAAACGAAAAGGAAAGATTGAGATCGAATTCTTTTCACAAGATGACCTGGAACGTATTTTAGAACTGTTAGAAAAGTAAGCAGAAAACCATCGCTGAGGTGGTTTTCTTTTTGCTATTTCTAAAAGAGTTTTGATTTGTGTTTTAAAAATGCATCATTGTCAAGTTGATTTGTGCGCAAGCTGCGAGACTCCTGCGGAAAGGGAGTGTCTGAAACGGAGATCAACAACTTTCAAAGCTAAAGTAAAAACGAAAGTCAGCATCTTGAATCTAGCTCATTCAATGGTTAGTGAAGACCTGCTTAGATAGGAGAGCATAAAAAAATGTCACTGTTAGGAACGATAGTTAACGGTATTGCAATTATTGCAGGAAGCTTTTTAGGTTTATTTTGGACGAATATTTCTGATCGTTATAAAGATACGATCTTACAAGCGATGGCATTAGCTGTTACGATTTTAGGAATCGGAATGGGTCTGAAGAGCGAGCAGTTCTTAATCGTGATCGCTAGCTTGGCGATCGGCGGTGCTTTAGGGGAGTGGTGGAATCTTGAAGAAAGATTGAACGCGATCGGAAAGTGGCTCGAGACGAAGGTCGGAAAACAAGATAAGGCGTCGGTTGCTACCGGCTTTGTAACGGCTACGCTTGTGTTTGTTGTAGGAGCGATGTCAATCGTTGGTGCTCTTGATAGCGGTCTTAGACAACAGCATGATGTACTTTACACAAAAGCGCTGATCGATGGATTCTGTGCGATCCTGTTTACTTCCACACTCGGCATCGGTGTCATGTTTTCTGCTATACCTGTCGTATTATATCAAGGAGTGATCGCCTTGATGGCTACACAGATCGATCGCTTCGTTTCTCAAGAATTGATGGATGCCCTAATCGTTGAGATAACAGGTACGGGTGGAATCATGATCGTCGCGATCGGACTTAATTTACTTGGAATAGCTAAGATTCGTGTTGCAAACCTTCTGCCGGGATTGCTCATCGCAACGATTTTAGTTTTTATCGTTGAAAAATGGGAGAGCATTCTAGCGTTTTCCGAAGGATTGATGTAAACAAAAAAAGCCGCTTCTATATTAATCTAGAAGCGGCTTTTGCTATTGAATTTTGTAAATGTCTTGTGGACGAGATTCTGTGCTTGCCATCATGTTTTTTTGTTGAATCTTTTTACGTAAACAAGCCATATGAAGAGAATCAGCAATTAGATCAGCCATCTTCATTACAATGCTGAGTCGTGTGTTTTGAAGGACAAAGTACTCCATAAATCCACTGACGTTTACAATGCCTGTAATATGCATATCGCCAACAGGTGGCAGCTGTTTGTTAACGCCAGCTCCTGGTTTAACAGGTCCATCGTTGATTGAAACCATGCCAACGTGGTTTAATCGACCTAAGCAAGCATCGATTCCTATAATAAAAGCACCTGGATGCTCGGTTGCGATCATCTTTAGCTTTTCTTCTAAGTTTACCGCATGAACAGGATCATCTAGTGTACCGTAAACAAAGAATGGGAATGTATCTTTGTTATGCAGCTTTGTACCAACTAGAGGGCCTAGTGCATCGCCTGTCGATCTGTCTGTTCCTATACAGACAACGACAACTGGCTGATGAGTGGATTCCGGAAGCATAGGTAAAATTTGTTCGGTGATTCTGAGCATCGCTTCCTTGTCTTCGTGGTGCAATTTATATTGAATGGGTTTCCCTAATCCCAGCTTCCGTTTGAGGAACATGACATCCTCTCCTTTATAATGGTTCTACTAGTATACGGAAGAAATCCTTTTCTTATACATGGTAGAATACAATAATCACAGACTTTTGTTTAAAGTCTATACCCGTTTCGTCTACACTCGTAACTCTAGAAGTTTTTCTAGAAGCAGACCACGTGATTACATTTGATATTCTCGGCAAAAGCTGATTAAATAATTTCATAATCAAAGAGAGGAAGATGACCCATTGGCAGGTGCTAACTTACCGGAAACTGCAGAAAAAGCCGTCACGATTTTTTCCGATAAAGAATGGTGGACAGGCATTGCTACTACGAGCTTAAAGATCGTAGGAATCATAATACTCGCTATTATCTTTAAATATATTGTAAAAGCAGCGATCGCTAATGTATTTAAAGTTCGACTGAAATCTCCTCTTCGTTTAAGTGAGAGAAGAGAGAACACCCTGTTTAGACTGTTAGATAATGTTGCTTCTTATGTGATTTATTTTGTAGCGATCTTAACCATCTTAACGGAGTTCGGTGTAGATATTAAAGCTATCCTTGCCGGTGCTGGAGTGGTCGGTCTAGCGATCGGTTTCGGTGCCCAAAGTCTTGTGAAGGATATCATTACAGGCTTTTTCATCATCTTCGAAAATCAGTTCTCTGTTGGAGACACGGTACGAATCACAAACTTTGAAGGAACCGTTGAAGAAATCGGATTAAGAACAACAAAAATTAAAAGCTGGACAGGAGAATTACATATCCTGCCGAATTCGTCTATCACAGAAGTTACGAATTTTTCTGTTCATAACAGTATTGCGGTCGTTGACTTGAGCATTGCTTATGAAGAGGATATCGATAAAGCTCAAAATATTATTCAAGAAGTTGTGAAGAATGCTAAGCCGAACTATCCTGAGATGGTCAAAGAGCCAGAAGTATTAGGCGTGCAGATGCTCGGTGCATCAGAAGTCGTAATCCGTGTTACGGCTGAGGTACTTCCGATGACTCACTTTAAAATCGCTCGTGAACTTCGTAAAACGTTAAAGCACGAGCTAGAAAGAGCCGGGATCGAGATTCCATATCCGAAAATGGTCACGTATCAAAAAGAACCAGTGCCAAAAGAACATAAATAAGGGAGAGCTGAAGTATGCAGCAAAAAGAATTTCAACTTCATGATGAAGTAGAAATGAAAAAACAGCATCCATGTGGAACGAATCGTTGGAAAGTAATTCGAATGGGTGCTGATATTAGAATTAAGTGCATGGGATGTCAGCATAGCGTGATGCTGCCGAGAGCTGAGTTCGCTAAAAAAATAAAAAAAGTTCTAGCATCTCCTGGCGAGTAACAATTCTTGTTTCACGTGAAACAAAAAACAAGTCTTGAAATTTTAAAAAATGATTAAACGTTTGAGCCGGGTTACACGACCCGGTTCTTCTTGTTTTTTAAGATGATAAAACCTATAATTGGGAAGGATATTTTTTTATTAAATGAAAAGTCTTAGGTTTCTAAGCTTTATATAA
This sequence comes from Fictibacillus tiangongensis, assembly GCF_048083785.1. GTDB lineage: Bacteria > Bacillota > Bacilli > Bacillales > Fictibacillaceae > Fictibacillus. The sequence goes on along the minus strand of NZ_CP182294.1, from coordinate 4,188,604 downwards.
AACAGAGGAGTGAATGAACAGTGGCTCTTACAACTGGAATCGTCGGTTTGCCGAACGTTGGTAAATCTACATTGTTTAATGCTATTACACAAGCGGGTGCTGAATCTGCTAACTATCCGTTCTGTACGATCGATCCGAACGTTGGAATCGTTGAAGTACCAGACAGCCGTCTTCAAAAATTAACAGAGATGGTACAACCGAAAAAAGTAGTTCCTACAACATTTGAATTCACAGATATCGCTGGAATCGTTAAAGGTGCGAGTAAAGGAGAAGGATTAGGAAACAAATTCTTATCCCACATCCGTCAAACAGACGCGATCCTTCAAGTTGTTCGTTGTTTTGATGATGAAAACATCACGCACGTACACGGAAAAGTGAATCCGATCGATGATATTGAAGTTATCAACCTAGAGCTTATCTTTGCTGATCTAGAGTCGATCGACAAGCGTGTTGCACGTGTTGAAAAGCTTGCAAAGTCTAAAGATAAAGAAGCTGTAGCGGAGTTTGCTGTTCTTTCAAAAATCAAAGAAGCTCTTATGCAAGAACTCCCGGCCCGAAGCGTTGATCTAACACCTGAAGAGAAGAAGATTGTTCATACAATGCACCTTCTTACAATGAAGCCGATCCTTTACGTAGCTAACGTAAGCGAAGATGAGCTTCTAGAAGGTACGAACGAGCATGTTGAAGCCGTTAAAGAATATGCTGCACGTGAAAATGCAGAAGTTATCGTAATCTGTGCAAAAGTAGAAGAAGAAATCGCAGAGCTTGATGGCGACGAAAAGATGGCATTCTTAGGTGAACTTGGTATCGAAGAAGCGGGTCTTGATAAATTGATCCGTGCTTCTTATTCACTTCTAGGTCTAGCTACTTACTTTACAGCGGGAGTTCAAGAAGTACGTGCTTGGACGTTCCGTAAAGGTATGAAGGCTCCTGCATGTGCGGGAATCATCCACACGGATTTTGAAAGAGGATTTATCCGTGCAGAGATTGTAGCTTATGATGATCTGATGGCAGCTGGCAACATGGCGGCTGCTAAAGAAAAAGGTAAGGTACGTCTTGAAGGTAAAGAATATGAGATGAAAGATGGAGATGTTGTTCATTTCCGTTTTAATGTTTAAAAAAACGACAGGAAGAGGTTGATTTTCGTTGCAGGTGCTTCGCTTTCCGGGGGGCGTGCGGTGAGCCACCTAGCGCTTTGCGCTGTTAGGTGTCTCACCTGTCCCGCTGATCCCCCAGGAGTCTCGCACCTTCCACTCCAATCAACTTGTCAGTGAAGTTTTTTAAAAAACAATTCAAAGTATTTTAGATTACGCCTAAGTATTTTAGAAAAAACGAAGGAAAAGCAATCGCTTTTCCTCTTTTTTATGCTTTCTTTTAAGAGGTGCTTGTTTTATACAAGATGTTTTGATATAATTCTTTATTGTGAGTTAATTGTCAACAAATACTGTTATGATGATTTTCTCCTTGCCCTTAAATATTTGTTTTTGGGCCGCTTAGACCAAAAGGAGGTGAACGGAATGAAAAAGTACGAAATTATGTACATCGTCCGTCCGAATATCGAAGAGGAAGCTCTTAAGGCAACTAAAGAGCGTGCGAAAAGCATCCTAACTGACAACGGTGCGGAGATCGCGAACGAAAAGGAAATGGGTAAAAAGCGTTTAGCTTACGAAATCAATGACTTCCGCGATGGATATTACACGCTATTGGAAGTTAACGCTCCAAACGAAGCGATTAATGAATTCGACCGTCTTATGAAGATCAACGAAGATGTTCTTCGTTTCATGACAATCGTAGACGAAAGAAATTAATCCTTTAAGGAGTGGTTCTGAATGCTAAATCGAGTAGTACTGGTGGGACGTTTAACAAAAGACCCAGAATTAAAGTACACTCCAAACGGTGTGGCTGTTGCTAACTTCACACTTGCTGTAAATCGACCTTTTTCGAATCAGCAAGGTGAGCGCGAAGCAGATTTTATTAACTGTGTCGTATGGCGTAAGCCCGCTGAAAATGTAGCGAACTTCTTGAAAAAGGGATCGCTTGCAGGAGTGGATGGACGTTTGCAAACTCGTTCTTACGAGAACCAGCAGGGTCAAAGAGTGTATGTTACTGAAGTAATGGCAGAAAGTGTTCAATTCCTTGAACCTAAAAACGCTAATGCTGGAGGCCAGCAATATCAAGGCAACAGCAACAACTTTGGTGGACCATCAAATGACCGCGGATTTGGGCAGCAAAATCAGAACCGCAGCTATGGAAGTGACAACGGCTTTGGAGGACAGCAACAACAGCAGAATCCAAAACGTAATAACTTCAACGATGACCCGTTTGCAAATGATGGCACGCCGATCGACATCTCTGATGACGATTTGCCATTTTAAACTAACGTAAACTATGAATCGGAATATATAAAATAAAACTAAAGGAGGGGACCAACTATGGCTGGACGTCGTGGTGGACGCCAAAAGCGTCGTAAGGTTTGTTTCTTCACTGTAAACAAAATCACTTACATCGACTACAAGGACACTGATCTTCTTAAGCGTTTCGTTTCTGAGCGCGGTAAGATTCTTCCTCGTCGTGTAACTGGTACATCTGCTAAATATCAACGTCAATTGACTCGTGCGATCAAACGCTCTCGTCACATGGCATTGTTACCATATGTATCTGAATAAGAACGTTTAAAGAGCGCAGCTGGGTTTTCCTGGCTGCGTTTTTTCTGTTCCAAGATAATAGTAGGCATCAACTTTTGTCGAGGATTGTAGACTCGCGGATAAAAGGGTAAAACTCGTGGATAAACAGCTAAAACTTTAGGATTCAGGCATGAAATTTGTGGATTGGAGCACAAAACTTTTGGATTCCTCCTCTTTACGCATGAAAAACGGCTGTGATATGGCTGATTCAGCCTCTATTGAACCGCCATGATAACGTCCCGGACCAACCGAACAGAATTTCACACAATATCACCTAATTCTGACCTCACTCAAGCAAACCTTCCATAATTTGTTTACTTCGCTTCAAGTACGTCTATGCTAGAATTATCGTTTAAGTTGAATTAAGGCGGTTATGTCACTACAATTAGAACATATGAAGAAATTATGAGGTGAATCATGCGCAATACTAGAGTATTGGTGGAAGGTGCCGTGGTCTCGGGCATTTATACGCTTCTTTTTTTAATCAGTATGTACATACCGTTATTTAGCTTGGTCTCGTTATTTATTTTGCCGCTTCCGTTTATCATTTACTTGTACCGGCAAGATCTTAAAGCGGGATTACTTCTATGGGCGGTCACGTTTGGCGTTTCATTGGCGTTTGCGGGGCTTAACGGTATCATTGTTACCCTCTTTGCTGGTTTGACAGGAATTGTGATGGGGGAACTTTATAGAAGAAAAAAACCAGCGTTTGCGGTTCTTCTTGGTGCAAGTTTGTCCAACATCGTGAACATGTTAGGAACGCTTGCTGTCGCTCAGGTATTCATGGGTATTAATTTTGTAAAAGAATTAGAGTCTCAGTTTCAAAGTGCGATAGGTACAGCAGAGGACTTTTATAAATCAGGTGGACAAGATCCTGCCCAGATTGAAAAATTTAAAGAGCAGGCGGAATTGATCCCGATGATGCTTCCAACATACATTATTGGGGGAGCTGTTATCCTTGCCTTCTTAACGCATATCGCCGCAAGAATGCTGATGAAAAGAATGCGTTATGATGTGCCATCGTTCCCTCCATTTCGTGAGTGGAACCTGCCGAAATCGTTTTTGTGGTATTATATTATAGCGATTGTTTTAACATTTAGTATGCCTGAAAAGGGTACGTCTTTATATATTGTAACGATAAATTTGTATATGATATTATCGTTTGTACTTATATTACAAGGTTTCACAGTTATTTTTTATTATGCCTGGATAAAGAATTGGAAGAGAAAAAGAATCATATTGTTGATTATACTCTTATTTTTGCTGAACTCTTTCCTGCCGATTCCTCTGGAAGTCGTTAAATTCTTAGGTATAATTGATTTAGGATTTATGATCAAAAAACGGTTGAAACCAAAACAGTAGGAGCTGAAAGTATGCCTAAGTTTTTACTAAAACGGTGGCATGGTTATCCCGTCATCGCCTTATTTGTAACTTCTGTTGTTCTGGTAAGCATCATCACGTATTTTCATTGGATGATCGGAATGGCAGGCTTCGTGCTGCTCGGTGGTTTGTTTTATTATGCCATGAAAGCCGAAGCTAGTTTTCAGGAGGAGCTTGGCGATTATATTTCGACGCTTTCTCACCGCTTGAAGAAGGTGGGAGAAGAAGCGCTGATGGAAATGCCGATCGGGATTATTTTGTATGATGAGGATTTTAAGATCGAATGGGCAAATCCTTACATGGGAGCCCTCATTGAAGAAGAATCCTTTATCGGCCATTCTCTAAACCATGTTTCAGAAGAACTGATTCCTCATATCAAGAGTGATGCGAAGGAAGAAGTTATTAAGATTAACACACATAGATTTCAAGTAAACTTTAAGAAAGAAGATAGACTGCTTTACTTTTTTGATGTAACCGAGCAGTTAGATCTTGAACGTTTGTATGATGAAGAACAAACGGTCATGGCGATTATCTATCTCGATAACTATGAAGAAGTAACGCAAGGACTAGATGACCAGTTTCGATCAACGATCAACTCAAAAGTGACGTCTGTGTTGAATGAATGGGCGAACGTACATGGCATCTTCCTTAAACGAACGTCTTCTGAGCGATTTTTAGCTGTATTCAACCAACGCATTCTCTATGAGTTGGAAAAGAATAAATTCAGCGTACTTGATGAGGTGAGAGAGTCTACAGCTAAGCAGAATATCTCTCTTACGCTCAGTATCGGGGTAGCAGCTGGAACATCTTCACTTCCTGAGCTCGGACAGCTATCTCAATCAAGTCTAGATCTTGCTCTTGGACGCGGAGGCGACCAGGTTGCGATCAAACAAACGAACGGTAAAGTACGTTTCTATGGAGGAAAGACAAATCCTGTTGAGAAACGAACCCGCGTACGTGCACGCGTCATTTCTCATGCCTTGAGTGAATTGGTAGCAGATAGCGACAAGGTCATCATCATGGGGCATAAGAATCCTGATATGGACTCTATCGGTTCTGCGATCGGGATCCTAAAGGTCGCACAGGTGAATGGAAAAGATGGATATATCGTACTCGATCAAGCGAATATCGACATTGGCGTTCAGCGCCTGATGGATGAGCTGAAAGAAACAGAATCGATTTGGAAGTTCTTCATCTCGCCTGAAGAAGCGTTAGAGCTTGCATCGCGTGACACGCTTCTAGTCATAGTGGATACACATAAACCGACAATGGTTATTGAAGAGAAGCTGTTATCTAAGCTCGATCATGTTGTGGTCATCGATCACCATCGCCGTGGCGAAGATTTCATTAAAGATCCGGTGCTTGTGTACATGGAGCCGTATGCTTCATCTACAGCAGAGCTCGTGACCGAACTTCTCGAATACCAGCCGAAGAGACTGAAGATGCGTATGCTTGAAGCAACGGCCCTTCTTGCGGGTATTATCGTTGATACGAAGAGTTTTACCCTTAGAACAGGTTCTCGTACGTTTGATGCTGCATCTTATTTAAGGGCGCATGGTGCAGACACGATCCTTGTTCAAAAGTTCTTAAAAGAAGATTTAAACACGTATACAAGACGTTCCAAGCTCATTGAGAGTTCGGAAGTCTATAAAAAAGGCATCGTTATTGCCAAGAGCTCTCCTGAGGATGCATACAATCAAGTTGTGATCGCTCAGGCAGCAGATATACTATTAACGATGAACGGCATTCAAGCATCCTTCGTTATTGCAAACCGCATTGACGGGAAAGTAAGCATCAGTGCCCGTTCGCTTGGGGACATCAACGTGCAGATGATCATGGAGAGACTGGAAGGCGGAGGACATCTTACAAACGCTGCCTGCCAGATTGAGAACAGCTCGATTGATGAAGCGGAAAAACACTTAAAGTTAATCATTGATGAGTATATTGAAGGGGGAGAAGAGGAATGAAAGTAATTTTTCTTCAAGATGTAAAAGGTAAAGGTAAAAAAGGCGAGGTTAAGAACGTTTCTGAAGGGTATGCACGCAACTTTTTATTTCCAAAAAACCTAGCTTCAGAAGCTACATCTGGCGCGATGGCGACACTTCAAGGTCAACAGAAGAGCGAAGAGAAGAAACAACAAGCTCAACTGGAAGAGGCTGAAGCTTTAAAAGCAAAATTGGCTGAGATGACGGTTACGATCAAAACGAAAACAGGTGAAGGCGGCCGCGTTTTCGGTTCTGTGACAAGCAAACAGATCGCTGATGGCTTGAAAGAGCAAGGGATTAAGATCGATAAGCGTAAGATCGAGCTTCCTGAGCCGATTAAAGCACTTGGGTATACGAATGTTTCGATCAAGGTTCATCAACAAGTTACGGCAACTGTAAAAGTACACGTAACAGAAGAATAAAAAAGCCGGGTTTTCCCGGTTTTTTTGCGGGGATAGAAAGCGTTGATCTCCGTTTCAGATGCTCGCTTTCCGGGGGGCGTGCGGTGAGCCTCTTAGCGCATTGCGCTGTTAAGAGTCTCACCTGTCCCGCTGATCCCCCAGGAGTCTCGCACCTTACACTTCGATCAACCTATACTTGGAGCCAAAAACCAAACTAATCTAAAAGCTCTTAAAACATATACAAACCATTACTAGTAAAGAAAGGAGGAACTAACATGAGTGATTTATTTGCTGACCGTATACCACCGCAGAATGTTGAAGCGGAGCAGGCTGTTCTTGGTGCGATCTTTTTAGAGCCCGAAGCTCTTATAACAGCATCTGAGATTCTGCTTCCGGAAGATTTTTACCGTGCCACTCACCAAAGAATCTATCGCGTGATGCTCGACCTTAACGCAAAAGGTGAGCCGGTCGATCTGATCACGGTTACGTCAGAGCTTCAGGATAAGAACCAGCTGGATGAAGTCGGTGGCTTATCCTTTTTAACAGAGTTGGCGGATAGTTCGCCGACGGCTGCGAACATCGAGTATTACAGCAAGATCGTTGAAGAGAAGTCTCTTCTTCGCCGTTTGATCCGTACAGCGACTGATATTACCGCGAACAGCTATGCGCGTGAGGAAGAAGTAGAAGCAATCCTGAACGAAGCGGAGAAATCGATCCTAGAAGTAGCGAACCGTAAGAACACGAGTGCTTTTACAGCGATTAAGGATGTTTTGGTTCACGCTTACGACAACATTGAAGCTCTTCATAACCGTAAAGGTGATATTACGGGGATACCTACGGGCTTTAACGACTTGGACCGAATGACGGCTGGGTTTCAGCGGAACGATCTGATCATCGTTGCCGCTCGTCCATCAGTTGGTAAAACCGCGTTTGCTCTGAATATCGCACAGAACGTTGCGACAAAGACAGATGAGAATGTAGCCATATTCAGTCTAGAGATGGGTGCTGAGCAGCTTGTCATGCGTATGCTTTGTGCAGAGGGTAATCTAGATGCACAGCGTCTTCGTACAGGGTCATTGTTACCCGAAGACTGGCAGAAGCTTACGATGGCTATGGGAAGCTTGTCAGCGGCAGGTATCTATATCGATGATACACCGGGTATTCGTATTAACGATATTCGTGCGAAATGCCGTCGTCTGAAGCAGGAGAAAGGCCTAGGAATGATTTTGATCGATTACCTGCAGCTTATTATGGGTAGCGGAAAATCAGGCGAAAACCGCCAGCAGGAGGTTTCTGAGATCTCTCGTTCCCTTAAAGCACTTGCTCGTGAGCTGGAAGTGCCGGTTATCGCCCTTTCACAGCTATCACGTGGTGTTGAATCTCGTCAGGACAAGCGTCCGATGATGTCAGATATCCGTGAATCAGGTTCCATCGAGCAGGATGCCGATATCGTTGCTTTCTTATATCGTGACGATTATTATGATAAAGAATCAGAAGCGAAGAACATCATCGAGATCATTATCGCTAAGCAGCGTAACGGTCCAACAGGAACGGTAGAGCTTGCTTTCGTAAAAGAATATAACAAGTTCGTTAACCTGGACAGGCGGCACGATGAGAGTGCTATACCGCCAGGCGCATAAAAAAAGCAGCTGGGAATTATTCCGGCTGCTTTTGTATTTCTTTGATTTTATTTTCTGTTAACCACATCTTTATTCTGTTTTTAACTTTATCTTTTTGAAACGTCTGCCATTTTTCATGCAGGCTCAGTTCACTTACTTTTTCGGTAAAACGTTTAAAAGGCTCATCCTCATTTAACGCGTGCAGCAGTTCGTTGTTTTGATGAAAGCTCTCAAACTCAACCATCCAGCTGAAGGATTCAACGTTCATCACTTTTGGAATCTCAAGAAATCGCTCTGGTTCTTCAGCATCTAGAAATTCTAGGTTGGGAAGACCGCCTGGCTCGATCGCATCAAGCAATATCGTTTGTTCATTTTTATCTAAATAATAGATGTGGTTTGCTTTTGTATCCATGTAAGCCACCATTAATTTATCGATAAGCAAAGAATCGTACCTCCTAAAAAAGGTGAATACTACAGGATACGATAAGGTTTTCGATCTTCTGGCTATAGAAATGTAAAATTATTACGAACGAAAATATTGTTTTTTCTTTTAATGTTCGTGTTTTTGATTGACTTCTATCAGATATATTGCTAAACTAAGCATGGTTTTCAAGATTAGATGATAAATTCGTCAATCGTTAATTTCATGGAGGTGCAACAACCATGTCATCAGTAGTAGTAGTAGGAACACAATGGGGAGATGAAGGAAAAGGTAAGATTACCGATTATCTCTCAGAAAAAGCAGAAGTAGTAGCTCGATACCAAGGCGGTAACAACGCTGGTCATACAATTGTATTTGAAGGAAAGAAGTATAAGCTTCACCTTATTCCATCTGGAATCTTTTATAAAGATAAAATTTGCGTGATCGGAAACGGAATGGTTGTCGATCCGAAAGCAGTTCTTGAAGAACTTGCTTACCTTCACAGCCACGGAGTAAGTACGGACAACCTTCGTATCTCTAACCGTGCGCACGTGATTCTTCCTTATCACCTTCGTCAAGATATCTTAGAGGAAGAGAGCAAGGGTGCTAACAAAATCGGTACAACGAAAAAAGGAATCGGTCCTGCATACATGGATAAAGCAGCTCGTATCGGAATCCGTATCGCTGACCTTTTAGATCGTGAAGAATTTGAAGAGAAACTTGAACGCAACTTAGCGGAAAAGAATCGTTTATTCGAACGCATCTACGAATCAGAAGGATTCACAAAAGAAGAGATCTTAGATGAGTACTATGAATACGGTCAACAAATTAAAAAATATGTAGTCGATACATCAGTTGTTCTGAACGATGCGTTAGACGATGGCCGTCGCGTTCTTTTTGAAGGCGCACAAGGTGTAATGCTTGATATCGACCAAGGAACATATCCATTCGTTACGTCATCAAACCCTATCGCAGGTGGAGTAACGATCGGTTCTGGTGTTGGTCCGTCAAAGATCAACCATGTTGTTGGTGTTTCAAAAGCTTATACAACACGTGTTGGTGATGGTCCTTTCCCAACTGAGCTTCATGATGAGATCGGTAATCAAATTCGTGAAGTTGGCCGTGAGTACGGTACAACGACAGGACGTCCGCGCCGTGTAGGTTGGTTTGACGCAGTTGTTGTGCGTCATGCTCGCCGTGTTTCAGGTATCACGGATCTGTCTTTGAACTCAATCGACGTTCTAACAGGTATTGAAACGTTGAAGATCTGTGTAGCCTACAAATACAAAGGTGAACTAACGTATGAATTCCCAGCTAGCCTTAAAGAGCTTGCTCAATGTGAGCCTGTATTCGAAGAAATGCCGGGCTGGACCGAAGATATTACAGGTGTGAAGGATCTTGGAGAACTTCCAGAGAACGCGCGTCATTATGTAGAGCGTATCTCGCAAGTTACTGGTATTCCACTTTCTATCTTCTCAGTTGGACCAGACCGAGCACAAACAAACATGGTACGTGGCGTATTCGCATAAATAATTTTGTGGCCCCTTGTTGAAACGAGGGGCTATATTTTTGATGAATGAGTAATGCTTTCGTGAGTATTTTTAAGCATTTGAAAGTTTTTTTGAAAAATATATAGAAAACATATTGTCAAAGCTTCAATATCGTGATAAAGTAACACTTGTCGTGAAAAAACGACAAACGTTTTAAAACAAAGCACGAGCCATTAGCTCAGTTGGTAGAGCATCTGACTTTTAATCAGAGGGTCGAAGGTTCGAGTCCTTCATGGCTCACCACTTTTTTTAAAAAAAGTGGCCCGTTGGTCAAGCGGTTAAGACACCGCCCTTTCACGGCGGTAACACGGGTTCGAATCCCGTACGGGTCACCATTTTTTCTAAGTAAATAGGTAAAAACATTTAAGTGGACTCGTGGTGTAGTGGTTAACATGCCTGCCTGTCACGCAGGAGATCGCCGGTTCGACCCCGGTCGGGTCCGCCACTTTTATGGCTCGATAGCTCAGATGGTAGAGCAGAGGACTGAAAATCCTCGTGTCGGCGGTTCGATTCCGTCTCGAGCCACCATTTTACTTTAAATCCTAAAACATGTTGCATGTTCCTTGAAAAGGGAGCATGCTTTTTTTTGTAATTTTGTGGGCAGGCTTGGGTGAGGGGTATGGAGCGGAGTCGTGAATGTCGAGAATGATCGAATGGCCTTTATTTTATTTTTTAGACTTAATTGCTATCGATTTTGACTTAATTTTTTTCGTTTTAACTTAATTCCATCCAGATTAGGCTTAATTTACAGTTTCAGTACCCAGCTAGGTATATGGGCTGACCCCCTTCACACCGCAAAAACAACACGGATACACCTCCAAAAAAGCATACAAAGAGACATCCACTGCACAAATCAGCATCTACACACTCACGTTTCAAACATTTTCACACCAACCATAGACTTTTAATGCTGATAAAGAGGGATAAGTACTCAATCGTTCGAATATAGTGTATCAATTGGGATGAGGAAGGTAGTGATCATACAGATGGAATTTGAATGGGCGCTGTATTTGATCGCGAGTTACCTTGTTGGTTGCATCATGACAGGGTTTCTTGTAGCAAAGCTTATAAAAGGCGTTGATTTACGATTGTTAGGCAGCGGAAATATAGGAGCGCGGAATGCTGGCAGGGTATTAGGACCTTCAGGATTCGTACTGACGTTAGCTGGTGACATTCTAAAAGCGGCTGCGGTCGTTTGGGCAGGGATACAATTTCAATATCCACCATATATACAGCTTCTCGGTTTTTTAGCGGTGATTCTAGGGCATCTTTATCCGATCTTTCTTCGTTTTCATGGTGGAAAGGGAGTGGCTTCCTTTATCGGAGGTATGATTATTTTTCACCCTATATCTGCCGTTCTTGTAGCAGCTGCTTTTCTACTCTTTTATGGAATTAAAAGAAGTCTAACCGTAGCGGGGCTTTTTGCTTTTGCACTCACACCTTTCTTCTACTGGCTGTTTGAAAAGCAGTGGCTTGAGACATTGCTTCTGATTCCGATCAGCTTCCTTGTTGTGTATGTTCAAAAAGATGATATAAAAGAACGCATCAAATTAACGGAATAGGTGTTAAAAAAGGGTATAAATCGGTGAATTTATGCTCTTTTTTATGTCGTTTATTTACAGTTGCATTACAAAATCCCTGAAATTCTGACAAAGCGAAATTCCTTATGATAGGATACTAGAGGTGCTAAAGACATAAGAAGCAGTAGGTCTTTAGGCATATTTTAGAGATATCTAGAGAGAATCTTTAGGGGGAAATAGAAAAAGTGAACAGTCGAAAAACCACTGAAAGATTTATTAAATATATCGCACTGCCGTTTGTTGCAGTGATTTTAATAGTGTCAGCATTCACGATGAATCCATCGAACACATCCGCGAGTAGCGACGATAACCAGTTGATCAAAACGGTGTATCACGTTTATGTAGATGGAAAGAAGGTTGGAACGGTCCGTGAAGAAAGTGTTGTCGATGAGACCGTCGACCAAATTCTTCAACAGGCAAAAGGTAGAGAGAATAACTTTGCTTTTGCTGTGAGAGAGTCTATCGAGCTTAAGCCTGAAAAGATGTTCAGACCAGAGTTCGATAACGAAGAAGTAAGAGAGAACTTGAAGGAGCAGCTTACGGTTGAAGTTGAGGCTTATCGTTTGGTCGTTGGCGGACAAACTGTTGCGTATGTCTCTAGCAAGAAAGAAGCGAAAGATACGTTGCTGAAGCTAAAGCTTGAGCATGTCTCAAAGGCAGAGTTAGATGCCATCGAAAAAAAGAAAGCAGAGAATGAAAAGCTTGAAGTACCGGACTTAAAACCAGGAGAACGAAAAGTGGTGGATATCGACTTTTCTTCGCCAGTTCTTATTCAAAAAGCGCAAACATCCATCAGTGAGCTCGTTACAGTAGATGATGCCATTTCTTCTTTAAAAGAAGGCAGTCTGCACCAAAAAGAGCATATAGTTAAAAAGGGAGAAACGGTTCAGTCGATCCTAGAAAGATATTACTTAACGATGGATCAGTTCTTTACGCTAAACCCAAGGCTTATGCTAGTCCCCGTTGTTCGTACGGGACAGGCAGTAACTGTTACAGAGAAAAAGCCTTTTACTGAAGTACTCATATACGAGGCAACGCGTGTTCAGAATGAACTTCCTTTCCAGGTCGAGAAACAAGAAGACAGTACGCTGGAAAAAGGACAGATTAAAACGGTTCAAAAAGGCCAGTCTGGGTTAGAAGATATTACGTATACAACAAGAAAAGCCGATAACACGGTGCTACAAAAAGAGATTTTAGAGAAGAAGCGAGTGAAAGAACCGGTTAATGAAATTCAAAAGATTGGTACGAAAGTGATTCCTTCCAAAGGGACAGGCACTCTTTCTTGGCCGGCTGTAGGTGGATATATTTCTAGCCATAAAGGCACGCGTTGGGGTAAAGAGCACAAAGGTATGGATATTGCTCGACCTTCAGAACGCTCAATCCTAGCTGCTGACAATGGTAGAGTTGTTTCTGCCGGATGGGATGGAGATTATGGGAACAAGATTATCATTGATCACAATAACGGTATGAGAACCATTTATGCGCATCTTGATTCGATGTCTGTATCAGCAGGTGATGTGGTGCAGAAGGGGTCTAAGATTGGTGTGATGGGTTCAACGGGTCAATCTACTGGTGTGCATTTGCATTTTGAAGTGTATGAGAACGGTGTGCTTAAGGATCCAGCTGATTTTGTAAGTGAAAATTAAAGTAATGTGAAAGTAGGTTGATTTCCGTTTCAGATGCTCGCTTTCCAGGGGGCGTGCGGTGAGCCTCTTAGCGATCTGCGCTGTTAAGAGTCTCACCTGTCCCGCTGATCCCCTAGGAGTCTCGCATCTTACACTACAATGATGATAATAAACAAACCTCTTAGGAATAATTAATTCCTGGGAGGTTTTTCTTGCTGATACCAACTTTTCTTTGTCTAAAATTAGAAGGTTTTGCTAGTAGTATGGAGAAAGTTTCAACTGTGATAAAATAGTAGAGATACCATATAATCGATACTACAAAATATTCTGCTATATATAAAATAGAGTTTCCGAAAGAAGGAGCGTTCTCATGGATAAGAAAATTCTCGTTGTGGATGATGAAAAGCCCATTGCAGATATTCTGCAGTTTAATCTTGAAAAAGAAGGTTTTACTGTTAGCTGCGCGTATGATGGCATCAATGCGTTAGAAAAGGTAGAAAAAGAGAAGCCGGATATGATTTTACTAGATATCATGCTTCCTCTAAAAGACGGCATGGAAGTGTGTCGTGAGATCCGTAAAAAGTACGATATGCCGATCATCATGCTTACAGCAAAAGATTCTGAAATTGATAAAGTATTAGGCTTAGAGCTTGGTGCGGACGATTACGTAACGAAGCCGTTCAGCACGCGTGAATTAATCGCACGTGTTAAAGCTAACCTGCGCCGTCATCAGCAGGAATCTGAGCGTGAAGTAGACGAAAACAACGAGATCACGATCGGTTCACTTACGATTCATCCTGATGCGTATATCGTGACTAAACGTGGTGAAACGATTGAGTTAACACATCGTGAATTTGAACTGCTGCATTATTTAGCAAAACATATCGGACAAGTGATGACGCGTGAACACTTGCTTCAAACGGTATGGGGATATGACTATTTTGGTGATGTAAGAACGGTCGATGTAACGGTTCGTCGTCTGCGCGAAAAAGTGGAAGATAACCCAAGTCACCCATTATGGATCATTACAAGACGCGGAGTGGGGTATTACTTAAGAAATCCTGATCAGGAGTAGTCATGATGGATAAAGTCAATTTTTTTAAATCAATACACGTTAAGTTTGTATTGATTTATGTATTGCTCATTTTAATAGCCATGCAAGTGATCAGTGTTTATTTTATTAACAACTTAGAATCTGATCTTCGGCAGAGTTTCTCTAAATCACTATACGATAGAGTGAATTTATTAGAGTTTAACGTTGAGCAAAAGATGAAGGACAAAGATCGATACAAAGAAAAAAAAGCCGAAGATGGCGAATCTCCAATAACGCTTGAAGACGATATTCAAGCGTTAATTGACGAGGAGTTCGAAGAGAAAGAGATCCAGGTACTTAATGAAGATGGTATGGTGCTTGCGAGCAATAAACCACAGTTGGTGGGGCAGATCAGCTTCAATCCTAAGATCAAGCTTGCTCTAGAAGGAACGGTCGATGATGAGATCATGCTTCATGAGGGTGAGCGGGTGATGGTGCTCGCCAAACCAATCAAGATTGATGCTACTGGAGAGAACATTGGCGCCATCTATTTAGTAGCTTCTATTGAAGGTATCTTTAAACAGATTTCTCGAATCAATAGCATTCTAGTGACTGGAACCGTAATCGCACTTATAATTACCGGACTGCTAGGGGTCTTTTTGGCACGTACGATCACAAGGCCTATGGCAGATATGAGAAAGCAAGCTCTTGTAATGGCAAGAGGGGACTTTTCTCGAAAAGTTCAGCTGTATGGAGACGATGAGATCGGTCAGCTTGCTATGACCTTTAACAACTTAACAACAAAGCTGCAAGAAGCCACGGCCATTACAGAAAGTGAACGAAGAAAGCTGCGTTCCGTTCTTACGTATATGACAGATGGTGTGATTGCGACAGATCGTGACGGAGCGATCATCCTCATGAACGACCGGTCTGAAGAGATGCTGAACATCTCTAGACAGAACGCGCTAGGAACGCCTCTTATGGAGCTATTGCGCTTAAATACGGAATACACGTGGGAAGAGCTTTATAACGAATACGAATCCATGCTGCTTGATTTTAGTACGGACGATTTGCATTATGTGGTGCGAGCAAACTTCTCCACGATACAAAAAGATGACGGGCCAATCAATGGTCTTATTTGTGTTCTTCATGATGTTACTGAGCAAGAACAGATCGATAATGAACGACGTGAGTTTGTATTCAACGTTTCGCACGAATTAAGGACACCGCTGACGACGATGAGAAGTTATCTGGAGGCGCTGGCTGAAGGGGCGTGGCAAGATGAGAACATCGCTCCGCGTTTCTTAGAGGTTACTCAGAATGAGACTGAACGTATGATCAGGCTTGTAACCGATCTGCTTCAATTATCAAAAATGGACAGCAAAGATTACCGATTTAACTTTTTTGAGATTGATCTGGTCGAATTCTTGAACGGCATCATCGATCGTTTTGAGATGCTTGAAAAGGAAAATATTGAACTTTCTAGGTCCCTGCCTAAGCACAAGATCAACGTTCAACTGGATACCGATAAGATGACACAAGTGCTTGATAATATCATCTCGAACGCGATGAAATATTCTCCTGAAGGTGGAACGATCACCTTTAACGCTTCCGTGATCGGCCGCAAGGTGAAGGTAAGTATTTCAGATCAGGGTGTTGGAATTCCGAAGAATAACGTTTCTAAGATCTTTGATCGATTCTTTAGGGTAGACCGTGCCCGTTCTCGAGATATCGGGGGCACAGGCCTAGGTCTCGCGATCGCAAAAGAAATCGTACTTGCGCATGGCGGAGACATCTGGGCAGAAAGTGAGTGGGGCCAAGGAACGACCATCCACTTTACTCTTCCTTTAAAAAAGGTTAAGGAGGGGCTGCAGCAATGAACTGGTTAAAGTGGATTACACATGCAAAAGAAGTGATCACTTTTTTCAAGAAGAATTATGAACATATTAAATCGATCGCGCTTACTTTATTAATCGGTTTAAGCCTTGTTCTCACATGGAGTTTATGGACTTTCAAGCCAAGCTATCCATCTTTAGAAGGAGCTCGTATCGTTAAGAAACAGGAAGTAGATGTTGAAGCTGGCGTGAAGCAACTTGTTTACCCTACACAGGTGATCTACCATAGTGGGGATGAGATGTACGGACTTGAAGCAAGTAACTTAATGAAAGAATTTCATTTGGGCTTGAACGAAACGAAATTTACGTTTGATACAGGTTCCAGAAATAATCGAGCTTTTGATCCAGATGAAAAGTTTTTACGTGATAACAAGTATGTGGAGATTATTTTTCCAGCAGGCATGAGTCAGGATATCTATAAAGAAATCTTCTCGTTTGAATCTGAAATACAAGCCACGAAACCACAAAATGTAGACCGAATCTTTTTATATCAAGATAAGATGACAGATAGTATCGAAGGCTATCTTGTTTCTTATCAACAAAAGAAGATGCAAAAGATAAGGGCAACGAATAATCAGCTAAATCCTTTAATAAGAGATATGGATAAGTGGGTCGATACAGGCAACTTAATCCCTTATATCCAATATGATATTGAAGATGACGGAAAAGAAGGACAAGCAGAGATCTTAAGAAGATTTTATTTTCCTAAGGAATCTCTGTCCTTGATCCGTTATACGTACTTTTCAAAAGCAACAGGCGAAGATACGTATGAAATGTATAAAAAAGCGCTGTTTAAAGATCCGTTAGCGGTAAAAAGTGCTTCCGATAAAAATCAGATCACATATGCTGACGGCACAGCGGCAATGGTTGTGAACGAATTGCAAAATCGTTTCACGTTTACTAACTTTGCAGGAAATCGAAATCCAAATACAACACCTAATATTTCACCGCTCTATCAATCCTTAGACTACATCAATACGCACGCAGGATGGGGAAATCCGTATATTCTTTCCGGTCTATCAACGTATTCCGCAAATTTCTGGCTGTTTGTTGAGAATCTGCCTGTGTTGGATCAGGAGATGCAGATGAGCCTAGTGTGGTATGAAAACGAGCTTAAGGAATATCAGCGCTCACTTGTTCAGTTACAACTCGACCAACAGTCTTATCTTTCACAGAAGGTAAACATCCAATCAGGTTTAGATGTTATTAAAGAGCTTGAAGAAAAAGATTACAACCAGAACTATGTACAAGATGTTCGAATTGGATTCACGATGAAAAAGCAAAAAGAACCACATGTATATAAGTTAGAGCCACAATGGTTTATTAATTATGATGCTAAAGGATGGCAACCGTTATTTTCACAGACTGGAAAGGAAGGATTAAATTGAATTGGCAAAGAACAAAAAGCATTTTTATCCTTACCTTTCTTGTCTTAAATCTATTCTTGGGTTATCAGCTCTATCAAAAGAACGACATTAACAACATCTCGAGACTTACAGATCAGCCTTTAGAAGAGCGGTTAGCGAATAACGAAATCTCACTCTCGGAAAAGCTGCCGAAATATAAAGAAAAACAAACCTTAATCAGTGCCCAGCGTTACAAGTTTTCAGAAGAAGAAAAGAAATCTCCTGAAAAAAATGTATCGCTGGATAAGGAAGTGAGCACTGACATCACCCTTCACTATGATCTTAGTAAACCGATGGATCTTCCGAAGAAGGACACGAAAGATTTGATCTCAGAGCTTAATCAATTTGCAGAAGATAACATAACCCGCGGTAAAGAATACGCATTTTATGAATGGGATAAAAAGAGCAATATCATCTGGTTTACGCAAGTTTATCAAGAGAAAAAGGTCTTCTATAATCCTACTAATTTTGGCATTGTTTCTGACGGAAAAGATTTTGATGTGCCGAACGGTATGATTAAGTTCAAGCTTGATGACAAAGGAAATCTTACTAGTTTTACGCAGACCTATCTCTTTATTACGAGACAAGGAGCTTTTCAACAGATCATCTCACCTAGTAAGGCGCTTGAGAAACTACTAGAAACGAACCTTCAAAAAGGTGATCATATACAAAAAGTAGAGCTTGGCCACTATAGCCTTGTAGGTGAAGGGGAAGTTCAGGTTTATACACCTACATGGTTCATAGAAACCAAGGACGGACAGTATTTAGTTAATGCGACTGACAGTTCCATTCAAGTTTTGACGGAAAAGGCAGAGTAGAGAGGAACATGCGGTTATGAGTTTAAAATTTAGCGTTCTTGCAAGCGGCAGTTCGGGAAACGCTGTTTACGTTGAAACCGAACAAACACGCTTGCTCGTGGATGCAGGCTTAAGTGCCAAACAGATTCAGATTTTATTTGAAAAAGCAGCATGTGGTGAGGTGGCGGACATTGACGGCATCCTCGTCACGCATGAACATAGCGATCACATTAAAGGACTCGGTGTGCTGGCTCGGAAATTTAAGCTGCCGATCTATGCGAACAAAAACACGTGGAATGCTATGAACGGTTTGATTGG
Source organism: Fictibacillus tiangongensis (assembly GCF_048083785.1). Classification (GTDB taxonomy): domain Bacteria; phylum Bacillota; class Bacilli; order Bacillales; family Fictibacillaceae; genus Fictibacillus. The sequence continues at coordinate 4,169,910 of NZ_CP182294.1, read as the reverse complement.
TGAAGTGGCGACCGAGCAAAAGTTTGAGTTTGAGATGGAAAGTGTGAAGACGTTCAACGATTTAGAAGTTGAATCTTTTGGTGTGTCTCATGATGCGGCGGAACCGATGTTCTACGTGTTCCATCACAACGGCCGCAAGCTTGCGCTCATGACAGATACAGGCTATGTGAGCGATCGTATGAAAGGTATCATCCGTGACAGCCACTCGCTCGTGATCGAATCGAACCATGACATCAATATGCTCATGATGGGGCGTTATCCATGGAACATTAAACGTCGTATTCTAGGGGACCATGGTCATATTTCGAACGAAGATTGTGGACATGCTCTCGCTGATGTAATCGGTGACGGCACAAAACACATCTATCTTGCTCACTTGAGTAGAGACAACAACATGAAGGATATTGCTCGCTTAGCGGTTGAGCAGACGTTGAAGACGTATGATATTTCAGCTGGTGAACAAGTGATTCTGCATGATACAGACGCGAGTCAGCCAACAAAATTAGCTTTAGTCTAAAATACTTACTTGTTTAAAGTAAGCCGTTTCCGGAAATAACAATAAGTGTGGGAAATTATGAAAAATAACCCAAAATGTCCATAATTTCAGGACTAATTGCTTATACTAGGTTATGAATTCATCCATTTAATTGTTGAAAGGAACGGTGAGGAGCATATGGGCTATTACGATGATGATTATGAATCACCATCTCGACAAAAAGGAAACCGCGGAGGAAAGTTTCTACCAGCTTTGCTAGGAGCTATTCTAGGCGGTTTGCTTGTCCTATTTACAGTACCTGCACTAGGAGGAGCTGGTCTTTTACCAGACAATCTGTATCCTCCGAATGAAGAACAAAATGGTTTAGGTACTGACGAAGATGTAGAACAGCGAAAAGTGGATGTCGATCTGACTACGAATGTAACAGATGCCGTTGATAAAGCATCTGGAGCGGTAGTGGAAGTCATCAACATTCAACAGACTGATTTTTGGAGCCAGCAGCCAGCTGGGACAGGATCAGGTGTTATTTATAAAAAAGAAGGCAACAAAGCGTATGTGGTTACAAACGACCACGTTGTTGCGGATGCGAACCAGATTGAGATCACGCTTAGCAACGGAACGAAGCTTAAAGGTACATTACGCGGAACAGATCCTCTGATGGACTTAGCTGTAGTTGAGATTGATGGCAGCAAGGTCGATAGTGTAGCGGAGTTTGGAGTGTCAGGTGACTTAAAACGTGGTGAACCTGCCATCGCAATCGGTAACCCACTCGGAAACTTCCCTGGATCAGTCACACAAGGTATCGTATCTAGTGCGGATCGTTCGATTCCCGTAGATTTGGATCAAGACGGAAATCCAGATTGGCAAGCTGAAGTTATTCAAACAGACGCAGCGATCAACCCTGGTAACAGCGGTGGAGCACTGATTAATATCGCAGGTCAGGTGATTGGTATTAACTCTTCTAAAATCGCACAGAACGAAGTAGAAGGAATCGGATTTGCTATTCCATCTGATGTGGCAAAACCGATCATCGAAGACCTTGAGAACTATGGTGAAACACGCAGACCGTTCTTGGGCGTTAACATCATTCCGCTTTCTCAAGTGAACACGTATCAGCGTGAACAAACATTGAAGATTCCAGACAGCGTACAAGAAGGTGTCGTTGTTATGGAAATCACTTCAGCTTCACCAGCAGCTCGTGCGGGTATTAAGGAAATGGACGTAATTGTCGAGATGGGTGGGGAGAAGATCAAAGACCCAATCGCTCTTCGTAAGTTCCTTTATACAAAGGCGAAGATTGGTGATGAGGTTGATGTGACGTACTATCGTGATGGGAAGAAGAATACCGTTAAAGTTGAATTGAGCGGTGGTAAGCAATCTCAATAAAAGTGGAAGCAGGGGGCTTTAGGGTCTCCTGTTTTTTCTTTTTGGTGAGGCTCTGGTGACTTTGAGAGTGAGTTGATTTCCGTTTCAGGTTGCTCGCTTTCCGCGGGGCAGGCGGTGAGCCACTTGCCGCTATGCGCCATTAAGTGTCTCACCTGACCGCTTGTCCTAGCCGAGAGTCTCGCACCTTACACTTCAATCAACTTGACGGTGAAGAAAGGAAATAAAAAGATCATCTCCCATTAAAGAAAGAATTAAAAAGTAATTCAACATGTGGACAACTTTATTTTAGCGGATTGTTTACACACAGCTGTATATTCGTTAGTGTAATAAGAAGGATTGTGGATAAGTTAGGAGTGAAAAGATTTGGTTATTATTTGCTGCAAAGACCATGCTGAGCTTGCGATTGACATCATTGTGGATGAGTTTGAAACACCACCTGTTGTTGAGTTACTAACAGAGAATGATGAGTTATCAACAGGTTGTGAATACTGCGAAAACAAAGGTGTATATAAAGTATCGAACATATGAACGCCTACAAGATATAGCACTAATTGTGCATATGTGGATAAGTTCTGGGGATAACTTATTTGAAAGGAAGTTTTCAACAAGTGAATATTTCAATCGTTTCCGTAGGGAAATTAAAAGAAAAATACTTAAAACTAGGTATTGATGAATACTTAAAGCGACTAGGACCTTATGCAAAAGTAGAAATCATCGAGGTTCCTGATGAAAAAGCACCTGAAACCTTAAGTGATCAAGAGATGATTATGGTTAAAAACGCTGAAGGTGAGAGAATTTTAGCAAAGATCGGCCAAGATGTGCATGTGATTGCAATGGCGATCGAAGGAAAGGCTGTCTCATCTGAAGATTTAGCTAAGAACTTAGATCAGCTTGCGACGTATGGCAAGAGCAAGGTTGCCTTCGTGATTGGAGGCTCTTTAGGCTTGAGTGATGCTGTTATGAAACGCGCTAATGAAAAGATTTCTTTTGGTAAGATTACTTATCCGCATCAGCTGATGAAACTCGTGCTTGTCGAGCAGATTTATCGAGCTTTTCGGATTAATCGTGGGGAACCGTATCACAAGTGATGGTAAACAATAAAGTAGAGTTGAGAATTGAAATAAGTAAACTTAACCAGTTGAGGAGTACAGAAAAGGGTAAAAATAGTTAATATCGCAATACCTTTTGAAAAAATAAAAACATATCATTACAAAATGGATAGGGGCAAGGAATAGCACCGCAAGGGAATAAAAATAAAATAGCCATCAGATGTAACTAAACATAATCTTCTTGTATTATGGTCATACCTTTTCTTTTTTGAACCCCAACCTTCGTATAAAATAAGGTTTTCATCTTGTAAAGCTTGCTTTATCCATGTAATTATTTTTGCTCTTTCTTTTGAGAATATGCTTGTATCTTTTACACGGCGCGAAGCATTTTTAAAAAATGCATGAAATATGTAAGGCATCTAACATTTTTTAAAAAGGATTCTGGTTATACTCCAAAGTGTAAGTAAATGAAAAAACATTTTAGGAGGAATTAATCATGGCATTACTTAAATTTGGTATTGAATCAACATCACAACAGGTAACTACAGAGGTTAAGGCCGGAGCTCATACATTTTATGTAGACGAGCCAAAGAATTTAGGTGGAAACGATAAGGGTGCAAACCCTTTAAACACACTTCTTGGATCACTTGCAGGATGTGAAAATTACATTGCAAACATTGTAGCAAAAGAAATGAAGTTTAACCTCAACGGAATTGACTTCAAAATTGAAGGAGCTTTAGATCCAAAAGGATTAATGGGTGACCCTTCTGTCAAGCAATACTTCCAGACGCTTAAGATTGAAGCACTTGTTGATACTGACGAGTCTGATGAAAGAATTCAAGAGCTAAAAGAGAAAACAGATTCAAGATGTCCAGTATTCAACATCTTAAAGGATACGAACTTTATTCAGATTCAATCTACTTGGAAAAGAAAATAAAAAAAACTGATAGAAAAGAACCCCTTAGACTGAGGGGTTTTTTCTGCACTGTATTGGTAATCTGGATAAATTAACATCTATAGGAGGTAGGACTATGTCAACACAATATGAGTTAGCTACATTTGCTGGTGGATGTTTTTGGTGTATGGTTCAGCCCTTTGATGAGTTGCCAGGTATTATAAAAGTTGTGTCGGGCTATACAGGTGGACATAAAGAGAACCCAACCTACAATGAAGTGTGTTCGAATAAAACGGGTCATTACGAGGCTGTTCAAATTACGTATGATCCGAACGTGTTTCCATACGAAAAGCTGTTAGAGCTATTTTGGCAGCAAATAGATCCAACTGATGCTCAAGGTCAGTTTGGGGATCGAGGAGAGTCTTACAAAACGGCCATTTTTTATCATACTGAGGAACAAAAGCGTCTCGCTGAAGAATCTAAAAAGAAGCTAGAGGACAGCAAAAGGTTTACAAAACCAATTGTTACAGAAATAAAAGAGGCAGCCGTGTTTTATCCTGCTGAAGAATATCATCAAGGTTATTATAAAAAGAATTCCTTACATTATAACCGTTATAAAGAAGGCTCAGGCCGAGCAGGATTTATCCGTGAAAATTGGAAGAAACACCACTCAGTAAACATTAAGAAGCTTACGCCTATTCAGCATCGTGTGACACAAGAAAGCGGTACGGAGCCTCCCTTCCAAAATGAATTTTGGGATCATAAGGAGGAAGGAATCTATGTAGACATTATTTCTGGAGAGCCACTATTTAGCTCTCTTGATAAATTTGATTCTGGTTGTGGGTGGCCAAGCTTTACCAAGCCTATAAAGCATCAAGAAGTTCTCGAAAAACTAGATACGTCACATGGGATGAGACGCATTGAAGTCAGAAGCACCTCGGCAGATTCTCATTTAGGACATGTCTTTGATGATGGTCCGCGTGATAAAGGTGGACTTCGATATTGCATTAACTCTGCTGCCCTTAAATTCATTCCCAAAGATAAGCTGGAAGAAGAGGGCTATAGTGAATATCTTCGCTTATTTGAATAGATAGGAAACGCCCTGGATTTAAATGCCTCTGGGGCGTTTTTTTCTGAATATATAAAAAACGTTAGCTGGGTAACAGTATCTTTTCCTCTTTTTAGATACAATGAATGACAATAAGAAAGTATGGGAGGATATAGTATGAATTTACGAGAGCAACTTGAAGCTAAAATTAAGCAGTTTGTGAATAATCGTCCTCAGGAAATACAAGATATTTTTAGGGATGCCGCTGAGGATTTAGAAAAGCATGCGCCTAAAGGTCTAATTGCCGGGCAAACAGCACCGAACTTTACATTGCCAAGTGCAAATGGGGAAGCTGTCACTCTATATGATGAACTTAAGAAGGGCCCTGTTATATTAACTTTTTATCGCGGAGCTTGGTGTCCATATTGTAACCTTGAACTCAAGGCTTACCAGGAGCTGCTTCCTCAAATAAAGCAAAGAGGTGCACAGATACTGGCAGTAAGCCCGCAAACTCCAGATTCTTCTTTAACCATGAAGGAGAAAAATGAGCTGCAATTTCATTTGTTAAGTGATAAAGGGAATCAGGTATCAAACGAATACAACCTAACCTTCAAAATGCAAAAAGTCTTAATAGAGTTATACCAAAAATTAGCACTGGAACTTCCAAGCTATAATGGAGAGGATAGCTGGGAGCTGCCACTTGCGGCTACATTTGTTATTAGTCAACAGGCGAAGATCATCTATGCTTATGTAGATACTGATTATCGGAAAAGAGCAGAACCATCTGAGGTGTTAGAATATCTACCGAACTAACTTTATCTCGTACTAACAGGAGCTAAAACCCCATTAATTGAAGATTCATTTTATGAGGAATGGGTGATCTTAAAGGTAATCCTTTCTTAACAAAAAGAAACCAGTATGAGAGGAGTGATGAAATGCTTTTTAAGGATAAAGAAAACAAAGTAATTGAAATCCATTGCGCAACTTTGATGAAAGAAATTGATATGACTTTAAAGACAGGTGATATTAACACGTTTGAACAGCCTATCTTTGACATTCGAAACAAAAAGGAAATAGCAACGGAGCTATTGAATCGACCTTCTGCCCAATCTACATTTTCTTCACCTGATCAATTTTACTCTTTTGCTGCCGGACACGGGCAGATACACAAAGTGGATACTTTTGTATTAAGAGCTGGAGTTGAGAGGTTATTGAAAAAGTCGAGTCAACCAAGCTTCGTATTTGTTAATATTCATCTTTCCACTCTATTTACAGATGATTGGCAAGACATGCTCCCACATATAAAAACAAGCAAATTTCAAATAGTGCTAGAGCTGTCTGAGCGAGAAGGACTTGGCAATTATACCAAAGAAGAAGTGATTCGAAAGATGAAAGAGCTAAGGGAGCTTGGAATGAGAATTGCTGTTGATGATATAGGAAAAGGTTATTCCGGTCTACATACCCTTGCCATGGTAGAGCCTGATTTTGTAAAAATTGACCGTGATTTGGTTAAGGATATTGGTCATGATAGCTATCGTCAGCACATGATGAAAGCCTTAATTGACTATTGGCTTCAACAGGATGTAAGCATTATCGCAGAAGGAGTCGAAACAGAAGAAGAGGTATTATTCTTTAAAAATCATGGTGTCCCTTTTTTTCAAGGCTATTATTTTATGAGACCGAAGCTAGTCAAAGTGGAAGAATAGATGATGTAAAGGATGATAAACATGATTAATTTATCACATGTCCAAACCTTTTCGACCGTTCTAAATGATATTCTAGAGATTGCACAGGAACTAGTAGGAGATTATAGCTTCTACATGAGCTTCATGGACGGTGAACAAACGAAGATTATTCAAACGTTATTCCTAAAAGAAGATGTCCTAACAGAAAGCTGCCTTTATAAAACAGATGACACCTTTTGTCAGTTAATCTCGTTGAATCAAAAACCGGTATTGATTCATGATAGCCTTACGGAAACACAATTTGGAATTCTCACATTAAATATCTCTCATGCATACAAAATGGATATAAGATCATATGCCGGAGTGCCTATTTACCACAAGGATGGATCTATTTTAGGTGCTATTTGTTCGTTAAGTCATAATGTCAAAGCGTTTAGCGAAAAGACCATTACCGTATTAGAGAAGGTTTCGTCCTTTTTATCCTATGCTATAGAGCTGGAGCTGTCTAATATAAAGGATTCCCTTACTGGATTATACAATAGAGTGCTCTGGAACCGTTTAGTTTCTAATCCTACCCTTGTAACCGAACCTTTTACATTCTTAATGTTTGATATTGACCATTTTAAACAGGTAAATGACCGGTTGGGCCATCACATTGGTGATGAAGTGCTGAAAGGGCTAGGTGAAATGATTTTGAGGTATATACCAAAAGATGCCTACGGCTTTAGATTTGGAGGAGACGAATTCGGAGTTCTTCTGAATAGCCCCTACAAACAAGAATGTGAAGTTTGTGCAAACAATTTATTAAATGCTTTTGAGAAGATGGCTGCAGAAATATTGCCAGATTTGAGTCTTTCGATTGGACTGGTTCATTCCCATCAAATGAAGATGCATGAGCTGCTAGAAGGGGCCGATAAACTTCTCTATCAGTCGAAAAGAACGGGTGGGGCTAAAATTACAAAGGTCCAATAGATTTAATGTGGAGCAGTTCATCCTGCTCTTTTTTTTTGCCATATTTCTATAGGTATCTGCATTAATGTGAAGTGGCTTACATTAATCGTAAGAGAGGTGAGGTAAAGTATTCCATAAGAGGTGGTTTTAACAAAAATGAGGTGAATCTGTCATGAAGAAAGAGTCCTGTAATCCGGTTATCCCAATTTATTATTTAAGGTACATGATTGAGGAACGAAGACAAGAGATACTACAAGTATTTAAAGAGAATAAAGATTTACAATCACCTTTGATCATCCATTTAAGCCAAGAGCTCGATGTATTACTAAATCTCTATTTGGATAGCAGTAAAAACGATCATCAAGTAACCAATGAGGTATGACATTGAAAAAGGGATCAAGCTAAAGCATGATCCCATTGTTTATGTTTACTTAAAATAAGTTGCTAAGAACTCGGTTACACTTTCAGGTGTTTTGGCATGAGCACTGTGTAGGTGACCAATCTTCTCGCCATTCTTAAAAACGAGTAGGCTTGGAATTCCCATCACTTCATACGTAGATGAGGTATCCTGGAATTCATCTCGATCCATTTCATAAAGTGGAAAAGGATTCAAATCCTCTAATACCTCTCCCATAAATGCATCCATGCGTCTGCAGTCTGGACACCAGTTTGTGTCGAACTTAACTACGACTGGCTTCTCTGAGTTAATAATCTGATTAAATGCCGCTTTATTTGTAATCCTTTTTTCCATATCTATCTTCCTTCCCATAAGTATTTAGTGAACTTACATGACTTATCATAGGCGATTATCCACTTTATATTCTGTAATCTTGCTTACATTTCTGAAATAAGAGCTTCTTACAAGTTTAAACCAAACAAAGTTATAACATAAAAACTGTGAGTTAGCTTACTTTTCAATAGAAAAAAATGACTTATAATGAAAGGGTTTAAAAAGAATGTAAGAAATAAAGAGAAGAGTGAGAAAAATGGGGAATAAAAATAAAAGTGGGACAGCTGAAAAATGTTCAATTGCATTCCAGCTTGTAAAGGTAGGGATTGTCAAATCTAATGTTTTAGCTGTCATTGCTGGAATGTGTTTAGCATGTATTTCGATAGAGGTAACCCTTCTTGAAAATGGGTTAGTTATGGTGCTAACCATTATCGGATCTGCTTTTGTCATAAGCTCGGCCGGAGTATTTAATAATCTTTATGATCGAGATATTGATTTTCTAATGGAAAGGACACGCTACAGACCAACGATTACAGGTGCCATTAGTGACCTCACCGCTTTTATGGCAGGAAGCATCTTGCTTATTGCTGGAGTCGGTTTGCTATATGTAGCGGAGCCGCTTGCTGCTTTATATGGTTGGCTAGGCTGGTTTTTATATTTAGTACCATATACGATATGGTCTAAACGGAGGACCATTTATAATACGGAAATTGGTAGCTTGTCTGGTGCAATAACTCCTCTAATTGGCTGGTCGGCAATTTCGTCAGGTGAACTTCATCTATCTATTATTGGTCTTTTTTTAATCATGGTTTTATGGCAAATGCCCCATTTTTATGCCATTGCCATTCATCGATATGAGGAATATAAACTAGCTAGGATACCTATGCTGCCGGTGATAAAGGGTTTTGAACGAACCTACTTTCAGACACACGTTTACCTACTAGGGTTAATTTTTGCTAGCTTTTTATTTATAGAGTTAAGGGCTATTTTCATCCTGATCCTTTTACTTTCTATTTCTTGGTTCTTACTCAGTGTTAGTTGGAAGAAACGAATGCCATTTAAACAATGGGCGAGTAAGATGTTTGTATTTTAGCTTGTTTATATTACTCTTTTGTATAGTGGAATAATCGTTTATTCGTTGATAGAAGTAATCCTAAGACTGTTAGCTATCTAACATTTTTATTTAAAAAAGTGAGCTATACTCAATAAAGGAAATGAAAAAACATTTGTTTGTACGATGATGAGGAGATGGAAGGAGATGGAATATATGACGAATGAGAATATTTATGATGTAATCATCATTGGAGCAGGTCCTGCTGGGATGACAGCCGCAGTTTATACTTCTCGAGCCAATCTCTCTACCTTAATGATTGAAAGAGGAGTACCTGGAGGACAAATGGCAAATACAGAAGAAGTTGAAAACTATCCTGGTTTTGGTCATATCTTAGGTCCAGATCTCTCCAATAAGATGTTTGAGCATGCAAAGAAGTTTGGCGCACAGTACGCATATGGAGATATAAAAGAGATTGTTAATGGCGAAGAATATAAAACGGTTAGAACCAGTTCAAAGGAATTTAAGGCTCGTTCAGTGATCATCTCAACTGGTGCAGAATATAAGAAACTAGGTGCTCCTGGTGAAAAGGAATTATCAGGACGCGGGGTATCTTATTGCGCAGTCTGTGATGGGGCTTTCTTTAAAGGAAAGGACCTTGTGGTTGTCGGTGGGGGAGACTCTGCTGTAGAAGAAGGAGTATACTTGACAAGATTTGTTAATAAAGTAACGATTGTTCATCGACGTGACGAATTCAGAGCACAAAAAATTATTCAGCAACGTGCGTTTGAGAACGAGAAAATAGAGGTCATCTTTAACACGACAATTCAATCTATACATGAACAAACAGGAAAAGTAGGATCTGTTAAGCTCGTATCTACAGAAGATGGTTCAGAAAAAGAGTTTAAGACAGATGGCGTGTTTATCTATGTGGGAATGGTTCCGTTAACTGCTCCATTTCAAGATCTTGGCATTACGAATTCGATGGGCTACATTGAAACGAACGATCAAATGGAAACAAAGGTCGAAGGCATTTTTGCAGCTGGAGATGTCCGGGAAAAAACGTTACGTCAGATTGTAACAGCTACAGGTGATGGAAGCATCGCTGCACAAAGTGCACAACATTATGTAGAAGAGCTTTTGGAAAATCTAAAACGATAAAGTAGATAAGAAACATTTCTTCTTAAAGGAAATGTTTCTTTTATATTTTTAAAAAAATAGTGGTGATGTCGAAGGAACATATGGATTGAACGCTTGAATGAAGTGGAGGTTGCAATTTATGGAATCTTTGCTTTTTGCAAGCATGATCGTTTCGGTTAAGGTGAGACACCGCCGGAGTATGTGTCGAGAAGGCGCGCAGTTAGCCCCGCGGAAAGCGAATATTCCTGAACGTATATCACACCTTATTTTCAGGGTAGTCCCAAAATAAAAAGGACTGTGAGCACTGTAAATGTAAGCTATCTAACATTATTAAAGTAAGAAAGACCTTATACTCATAAATGTAAAAACAAGTTGTCAGTAACCAAATTAATTTTATGAATGGGAGGAGAATTCTAATGAATGAACAGGTTCCGTTATACGAACAATTACAAGGTGTTGTAGAACAATTTAAGCTGCAAGCACCACAAGAGGTATTAGATAATTTAGCAAAGTCTGTATCGGATTTAATTGAAAAGGAACAAGTGAGTGGGTTAGTGGTAGGCTCAAAGGCTCCCAACTTTACTCTAAAAGACGCAACAGGTAAGGAAGTAACTCTTTCTGAGGAGGTAGCAAAGGGTCCGGTCATTCTTACGTTTTATCGTGGAGGATGGTGCCCATTTTGTAACCTTGAGCTTCAAGCCTATAAAAAGCATATGGATACCATTAAAGAACAAGACGCTCAATTGATTGCGGTAAGTCCAGAATCGCCAGATAATTCGTTGAGCTCAAGAGAAAAGCATGACCTACCTTTCTATGTCTTAAGCGATACAAATAGTCATGTCTCTTCTGCTTACAAAGTAGCTTATGAGGTACCTGAATACTTAGCTGAGACGTTAAAGGGAGCTCTTGGGTTAGACCTCATTAGATATAATGATGCTGATGTGGCCATGCTGCCTGTACCAGCTACGTATATCATTGACAAGGAAGGAATCATTCAACTTGCATTTGTAAACCCTGACTATACCTCCCGTTTAGAGCCAACGAAAGCGATTGAAGTTCTTAACAACTTAAAATAAATTACAATTTCAAAGGAGATTGATATTTATGGCAGTATTAAATGTGACGGATCAAACGTTTTCAAAAGAAACTACTAGTGGATTGGTGTTAGCTGACTTTTTTGCTACATGGTGTGGACCTTGTAAAATGATAGCACAGGTATTAGAAGAGCTTGATCAGGATATGGGAAATCAAGTTAAAATTGTGAAGATTGATGTCGATCAAAACCAAGAAACAGCCAACAAATTTGGTATCATGAGTATTCCGACTCTACTAGTTATGAAAGATGGCAAAGTTGTAGATACTTTGGTTGGTTTGAAATTTAAGGAAGCAATTAAGGAAGCATTAAATAATCATATCTAAACCTAAAAAATCATTGAGAAGTAACCATTTTTTCAGTGTAGTACCTCCTGACACCATCCGTAAATGATGCTAGTTAATTATAGAGCTACTAACTGCATCAAACGGGGATAAAGGAATTCATTCAGAAGAAATGCCCGAATTAGCATCAGGAAAAATGGAGAAACAGTTTTAAAAGCTTTTTGGTAAATAAAAACTTACTATCGCTAATGGCGGAGGAGGAAATGTTCATGTTCACGTTATTTGAAGCTTTCGGTAAAAAAATTGAGATCATCGGAACAAAGAGTTTATTTATTGCACTGGCCATCGTTTATATTTGGATTGGCGCGATGAAATTCACGGTCTACGAAGCGAAGGGAATTGCCCCCTTTGTAAGCAATAGTCCAGTACTTGGATGGCTTTACAACTATTTTTCAATTCAAACGTTTTCTTCTCTATTGGGAATATTAGAATTATTAGTTGGCCTACTCATTCTCAGTCGTTTTGTCTCTCCGAAGCTGTCAGCTGTTGGAGCGTTTCTTTCCTGCATTCTATTTCTGACGACACTGAGTTTCATGATCTCTACGCCGGGGGTCTTTGAGTCGAGCCTCGGATTCCCCGCGCTTTCTGTAGTTCCAGGTCAATTTCTTTTGAAGGATCTCGTCTTGCTGGGCGCTTCTGTGTTTGCCTTGGGCGAGTCTCTGAAGGCTAGCCGCGGAACGCGTCATGAAACCCAGGAGAGGCGCTATCCTGATTTGCAGGAATAATCTTAAAGATCTTTATGTAAAAACAGGGTAAGTTAGAACTGAATCAAAGTTTTACAGAAGAAAACGGAAAGATATTAATTTTGATAGAGAATTTACAAGATATTCATCTTAAAGCCTATTTGGAAGACTGTAACCTTAGCGGGTGCTAAATATATAAAGGGGGCATTCAAATGAATGTACAATTTTCGGAAAGAGCAGTTGAGAGACTGTCCCAAGAACCAGCAATCGCGTATGAGCTAAATCCGAGTCTAGGAGGCTGCTCTATTGGAGCAGATTGGGTGACATTTGTAGGATTGATGGAACTGGATCCGGTGATAAAGGAGCAATTTCTTTCAACAAACTTTATGCCTGTGTTATTAGGTCATAAGTCAGATCACTTATTTGATGAAGATTTAGTCGTGGATTATAATCCAAGTAAGTCTACATTTATATTAAAAAGCAATAGCCAAATCTATACGGCCTATATGAAATTAGACTATAAAAAATAAGAAGGATACAAGCCAAGCATCTTGCATGTAAGATTGCTTTGGTTTGTATTTTTTTAGGGGTGATTAGATTGGAGAGAGTCACGTTAGGAATGGGCTGTTTCTGGGGACCGGAAGCACGCTTTGGTTATCATACAGGTGTAATCAAAACAAGAGTCGGGTATGCAGGGGGAACAGAAGGTCAGCCCACATCCAGAAACACCTTAGACTATACGGAGGCTTTAGAAATACTATATGATGCAGATGTATTGAGTTTAGATCAAATACTGAACCAATTTTTTCAACAGCATAATACGATGAGACCTCCACGCTCGATTAAGTATCGTTCTGTCCTGTTTTATCACAACGAGGAACAGCAGACTAATATGCTTCAAAAAGTAGAGGAAATGAAGCGGTTACATGATGATTGCTATACCTATGTAGAGTTTCTTGATTCCTTTTACGAGGCGGAAATTCGTCATCAGAAGTATTTTCTTCAGAGATGGAAACCTATTTTTAAAAAGTGGCAGGAGCTTCAAGAGGGAAAGGAGTCACTAACTGACTCAACCCTTGCCGTTAGGCTAAATGGACTTTATAAGAGCTGTGGATCACTTGAAGAGTTGAAGCAAGAGTTTCCCGATTCGGCCTTTGACTCTCTTTGGTCTTTAATCAGAGAAGATTCTATGAACCAGATAAACCACTCGGCAGAAGAGCGTAATATTGAACAAACATAGAAGGCAGACGCTACTAAAAAAAGCAGCCCAAAAGAGGGCTGCTCTAATTATAATTTTCTTAAAGCGCGTAATATATCATTTGGTTCTAATCGAGACATAAAGTTAGGGTTGACATGCTTAAACCTGACTTCTCCTGTTTCATCTATCATGAATGTAGCTGGTACGGGCAAAATCCATTTTGCTTTTCCGTTAAAGGACTCTAAATCTAATCCAATCTTCTCATAAGCGTTCTTTAAGTAGTCAGGAACGTCAAAAAGCACATTAAACTTTGCGGACACTATCCCTCTCGGATCACTTAACACTTGGAAATCCAGTTCGTTTTTTTCTTGCGTGGATAAGGTATTGTCAGGAGTTTGTGGACTGATAGCTAATAGCTGTGCTCCTAGCCCATGAACTTCGGGTAAAATCTCTTGGTATGCTTTTAATTGTCGATTATTTGAGGCCATGCAGGCTTTTGAGCGTTCTATTAAGGAGGCGCAAGAATCAGGATTAGTCACAGGAGTCGCAGAAGGTGAGAAGGCCAAAGATTTCACTTTGAAAAACCATCTTGGTGAAGACATAAATCTATATGAAGAGTTAGAAAAAGGGCCGGTAGTGGTAACCTTTTATCGTGGTTCATGGTGTCCTTTCTGGAGTTAGGTGTAGTAATTCACGAGATATAGCATCTAATTCAGCATTTAACGTCATGTTTTTATCTCCTCTTTAATGGATATGTTTATTATCTCCTCTTATTTTTATAATTTATGTAAGCTTCCTTACATTTACTTTTAAAGAAAACATGTAAAATAAAAAATGATAAGTAAGAAGTAAATATACATCCAGTAGCTAAGACAACCTATGAAGGAAAGAAGAGTGAGGAGGATATGATTTTATATACTTTGCCAAGCTGTTGCAAATGTGATGAAGTCATCAAGCTATTTAAGAAGCTAGACCTTGATGTGAAAGTGATAAGTATTTTTGATAATATAGATACAGGGAGAGCCCTTACACTTGATAATGGCCTACCTATGTTAGAGGTGGAAGATGAATGGTTAGATTTTGAGATGATTTTGAAACGATATAGAGAGAGGTGTAATCATGGATAAACTTATGTTACTTTCACAGATTAATTTACTTGATGAGCTTCCGGAAGAAGAATTAAGAAAAATAGATGAAGTGACATTAACAGCACCTATTAAGAAGGGAACCATTATTCTAAGTCCGACTCAACAAATGAGGTCTTTATTTTTCTTGAAAAAAGGTCAGGTTCGACTATATAAAGTGTCTTCGACCGGAAAAGAATTCACGGTTGATCTTTTAAGTGAAGGAAATGTGTTTGGAGAAACATCCAGTTTTTCGTTAACAGAATCTGAAATTTATGCTGAAACAATGGTTGATTCGTTTGTATGCACTCTATCAAAGGACAGATTTGAAGATTTTATCCGACAAAACCCAGATATTGCCATAAAGCTCATTACCATTTTGACTTCAAAGCTTAAAGAGATGTATCAGATTACCGAAAGTATTGCCTATAAAGATGTAAAGTATCGAATTGTACTTCTTCTCATGCAGCTAAGTAATCGATTTGGCATAAGGAGTGGGAGTTGGCAAACGGTCGAAGTTAAAATTACCCAACATGATATCGCGAGTATGATTGGCTCATCTAGAGAAACGGTCAGCCTATTTTTAGGGGAGCTTGAGAAGGAAGAAGTAATTATGAGGAAGCCTTTAAAAATTAATACAGCCTTGACTAAGGAGTTATATGGGGTGGAAGAGGGATAACCGTATACTCTTTGTCTTGTCATGTGCTCTACTAAAGCTAACAAAAAAGTTTCTTGTTTACTGTCATTTCTATGTCTGAAGGAGACACAATGGATTTATTGTTTTTTCACTATCCTCATCCACTCAATTGTTCCTCTTCAGCCATTTACTCCTCGTAATATCCATCCAGTTCTTTACTGTTACTATATCAGAAATAAGAAGATTGTAAAAATATGTTAGTAAGAGGTCTGTGTACGGAAACCTCCGAGTTTGTTCATTATTTTTCAAGATATCCATAATTTGAGGACTATAAAAAATGAGAAAAGCTTTTTACTAAGTATGTAGAGTACAACGCTTTACTGAAAATGTTAGGGAATACCTTAGCGAAAGGATGTTTTAGTTGTGGCAAAGGGCTTAACAGTTGGTCATAAAGCACCAGATTTCAAGCTAGAATCAAGTCAAGGTGGATTCGTTTCATTAAAGGATTTTGAAGGAAAACCACTGTATCTGATTTTTTTACGTGGGACCTGGTGTCCGAGTTGTAGAAAACAATTAGAAATGCTTAAAGATTATTATGATGAATTTTTAAGTAAAGGAATACAGCTAATTGGAATTGCTGGCCAAAAAATAGAGGGGATAATTCAGTATACGGAAGCTACCGGAATTAAAATACCTATATTATCTGATGAAACACGGAAAGTTATAAAGCAATATGAGGTTTTTGTTCCTATTAAATGGGATTCATTCCGTATTGCGATACCAGCTTCCTACTTATTAGATGACCAGCATGTTATTCGTTATTCTTATGTAGGTGATCATCAAAACGACCGTCCCACTGCAGAGGAAATTATGAGTATGATTGAACAGTTGCCTCTACAAATTACTAAGGATTACGATTTTAAAGCAGAGTTGCCCGTCTATATATCTGCCCTAAACGAGACGTTCGGGGATATTAAAAACTCAACAGAATACTCAGTGAAAAGCATTGGGAGCAATTTGTTGAACATAAACAAAGTAGAAAAAGAAATGTCAGTTAGTTTTAATGCCCTCTCTGCGTTTGTGGATGTTTTTAATGAAATGACAGACAAGTTAAATGAACACACCGTTAAACTAACTCACTATTCTTCTGATACTAGAGACGTGGCGGAAATGAATAATAAGCTAGCGAATCATGTAAAAGATACAGCAGATATTATGAATGATTTGAGAAACCTTACCCAAAACGTTTCTAAAATGAGTCAGGTCATAATGGAAGTCTCGTCACAAACGAAAATACTTTCCTTAAATGCAAGTATTGAATCTGCACGTACGGGAGAAGCAGGAAAAGGATTTTCTATAGTTGCCCAAGAGGTAGGGAAATTAGCGGCTCAGACAGATTCTGCTTCCCTTGAAATCCGGAGCACGCTTGAGCAAATTGAATCTAAAATTACCCAAAGCTTTACTTCATTTAAAACCTTTGACTCTACTATAGAAGAGGTTAATTCTAAGGTGAGTGGATATGCAGATGGAATTGATAAGGTCTCACATGAATTAAGTGTGTTGTCTGAGCATGCAGCCTCTATTATGAAGGATTCCATTAATATAAAAGAAACACAAGCAGCAATCCAACAAAAAATCTATTCAATTCGAGAGAAAGAAGAGTCAATTAGAAGTGAAATGGATGAGATTAATATAGATATGAATAAGAATGTTGAGATGTTGCAAGAAATAGAAGGTAAGTTAAGATAAATAAAGTGCCTGACCCCCGGCACACTAAAGGATTAACGCACTGGGGGTTTTCTCCTGCTAAAATAGTCATAAAAGTTTATACGTTAATGATAAGAATAGTCTTGCCTATATGCTTTACCATAAATACAAAGGTGAACCGTATCACAAGTGATGGTAAACAGGAAGATGGAGATTACTATATCTATAAATAAACTACGAAAATTGCAAAAAAGTTAATGCGTTAGGAAGACAGGTTCAAAAGAACTTGTCTTTTTTATTTTACCACTTAAAAAATGGACAATTTATCTTATAGATTAATATGTGAGCAAAAGAACGGAGGTGATACAAATGATCAGAGTATTAGGTAGTCATGTTGTAATTGACCTAAGAGGAACAAGTTCAAAAAAAGTTTCCCGAAAAGATTTTGACAAAAGCATAGATGAATTATGTACTGCTTTAAAGAAAAACACTGATGATATTAAACACTTTTTGGATAACTATCCAGATGTATATTCTAAAGGAGGTTATCAGTTAACAATCCGAAATAAATAAACTAGGGGTGAAGATAATGTTTTTAATTGAAAGTGAAAAGTTATGGTGTGAATTTAGATATGATGAAGATTTAACTGAGCAAGAATTATTAAAAAGTATTGAGACAATTTATACCTATATTAAGCAAAACCCCAAAGAAGTAACAGATTTATTCAACAGATTTACAATGAGAGAAAACAACTATATGAGTATAAACTTGGTTAGTTTAGGGTTTGAAAAAGATGAGCAGCAATTATGAGTAATAGGGGCGATGAATGTAGTGGAAGAAGACAAGGATTTATTATTGGATCTATATAAAGATATGGAGAAGTTAGAACTAATCATTTTTGATAGGTCAGCAGAAATACTATTCTATAGAGCATTTATTAAAGAAAAAGGACTTGAAGAAGAATTTGAACAACGAGTGAAGGAAGCTACAGCATTGACAAAAATTAATAGGTTTATATAGCAATTAAAGGAGGGAGGGGCAAATTGCTTCCCCCTTCATTTTCAAACGATACCCCATGAATAGAGGTCTGGTGGTGAAAACATGGAAAAGATAATATGTGGCGCAAAAACTAGGCAAGGAACACCTTGTAAAAAGACACCTTTAAAGAATGGTCGCTGTCGACTACACGGTGGTAAAAGTACAGGACCTAAAAATAAGGAAAAACACCGAGAAAGCCTAAAAGGTAATAAAAATGCAATCGTTACTGGTGAATATGAAAACATTTCATTTGATACGTTATTAGATGATGAAAAGGTACTTTATGAAATGATTCCAGAGGACATAGATAAGCAAGTAAAAGGGAGATATAAGCTACTTGAAATCCGTACTCGGCGTCTTATGAAGCGTTATGCAGAGGAACTTAAAAAAAATAAGCCTGATATCAGATTAATAAACCGTCTAGAAGAAGCGCTAACTAGGATAGATTCAAGAGCAAATGAGCTGATCAGAGAAATGCGCGAACTATCGATTAAAGAGCACCTCGATGAAAATGAACCTTTAGAACAGCTAGTTAGCGTATTGCATGAATTAAGAATAAACAAAGTAAAAGAATAATAATTTATCAGGGAAGTTTAGAAAACTAACAATTATAGTCATGTTAGTTTTCTGTAAGTTAATTGTCTGATTTTATTTCTACAATTCTTAAATCAAAGTCAAATCTTTTAACTTGAGAAATTAAATTTAAGATTGAAATTTTTGCTGGAGTAGAAGTTATTGTATCAGGATTATATAGATTATGATTCTTAGACTTAAACGCAAAAACAAAAGTTATTTTCATAGATGGACTTAATATGGTTTCAATAAATTCTTCAGCGGTGTTGAATTTGTTTAGGAATTTAATAGCTGAATTTCTAGAAGAATCTGATATTTTTGGCATATCTTTATTCTTTATGGATTGGTAATATTCAAGGAGAAACTCTCTGTCATTATATAAAATGGCAGCCTGGATAGATTCCATAGCGATAAGTATTTGTTCACATAAAATACGAGTACTTCCTGCAAGTCCATCTTTAACATGAAATAAAAGGATTTCCTCTTCTTCAATTCTAAGCAAGTCACAAATTTCCACGTTTCTTACAAGCATTTTATCTAATACATAATATCCATCACTATCGTGATATGAATAATTATATTTCCCCTCATCGTCACCAGATTTCCAACTTTTTAATGTAATTGTTTTTGAAGAGTTTTCGTAAATCGGTATTACCCTATCAATAAAGGTTTTGTTAATTTCTTCGATAAAGTTACTATCTAGATAAAACCATTTTCCGTTTATTAGAATGTAATGTGTATTATTATAAATTAAGCTTAGGTCTAATAGGTCTAAAATCCGTTCATAAATTATACGCTCATTGTCAATATAACCTTCTAAGGAAACTGCTTTAAGAAAATCCTCAATAATACTCTTATTTGTCCCAATTATTTTTTCAAAATAAAACTTATTAAAAACTTCAATTATGTCAACAAATTCAACTTCATTCTCATATCGTCCTAGTTCTTTTCCATTTGAATTCCGCTTTTTTAAAACATAATAATCACAGTCTATATATAAGTTGTTTGAATTTAAAATTTTTATATTAGAATTATTGATTTCTTCTTTATTTCGATTTAATGATTCAAATATCATGCGTTCTAACTCGGAATTCAGTTCTTTAAAAAGTGAATCTCTATAATCCACCTCATGGAATTTATTTATATTATGCTCCGAATCTACATGATTGATAAGTCGGTCAAGATTTTTCATAAATATATCTAGTTCTTTTAAATTTAGAGATTTTCCTAGCTTAATAGAATCGCGTGCAAGAAAATTAAAACCTTCTTTTTTCTCTTTAATATTTACACCAAATTCTCTACATATTTTCTCCTTAGTAAGGAAAGTATTTATCTCTTTGAAATAATTACTTATATTGTTTTCAGATATTAAGTTAACGAAATTATTAAAATATTGTTGTCCACTAAAGCGGTTTCCTTGTAAAGATCTGTCAGCAATACTTTTGATGATGTTATCTCTAGGAAGCATAATTTTTGATAGAATCTCCAATCCAAAAGCATAATCTTTGTATTCACTAATAACTAAATGCCCCTTACCACCAGTTATTGCAAAAAAATTATTTTGAATCTTTATAAAAAATAAGAATGAGTGGCTAATGTTTTTAATTTGCCTAATGTCATCGTAAAGTAACTCATTCAATGTATCCTTCCATTGAGGAGTGGTCTGATGCATAGCAACATAAACTTTGATACTTTCTATATGTTTAAAAGGAATTTGAGTATTAATTTTTTTTAGCTTATATGTTTCTAATTCTGATTCATCTGTATTTTCATTTTGACTGTGGTTATATTTGTGAACAATTTCCTCGCAATACTGATCAAAATTATAGCTATCATTTTTTAATTGATATACTGTAAATTTAGCAGACCTCATAATTCCCCTCCATAGCACTAAAGGCTCGAATATATTTTATCATATTTAAGTGTTTATTGGATTAAAAAGGTAATTCAATAGATTAAAAGAAGTGGTCGATTGTATGTAAATATGAAATAAAGACTTCTTACATAAATCAATATATGGTATGATTTAACATATTCTTTTTTCTCTCATAAGGAGTGGAGCGATGTTAAATTCGGCAGTTATTCCCCAAGCAGATAGACTTGAAGATGTCATTAGAGGTATAGAAGCAGTTGCGCGTGGAGCGAGAACCTATCAAGAAATTGCACATGCAATAGGAAAAGTTGAGAGGCAAGGACGTTATTATAGATTGGCTGGAGAGCAACTGGGTATGATTAGTTTGGCGGGAAAAAATCATTCTGAATTAACACCTAAAGGTAGGGAGTTTCTATCTCTACCTAAAGACGCAAGACAAGTGTTCTTAGCTAACGCTGCTTTAGATAATCAAGCCTTAAGTTTGGTATTCGAATTTATAGAAGACAATCCTAATTCGACTAGAATAGATGTTTCACAGTATTTAAGATCTCTAAATATCAGTGAAAGCGTAGCTCATAGGCGATCTACTACTACGATTGAACGCCGTTTAAAAATAAGATATCTAGACTTCATGAGTTTTTCTACATTAATTTAGAGACAAGGCCAACTTTTGGTCCTTGTCTTTTTTTTGAACAATTTGAGTAAGAAACGCTGTAAAAAGTAATTATACATGTTGTTTGGCTGCTTTTTTATAACATCTTATACATAAGAGTTTACAAAAGTAACGAGAGGTCCTATACTCGTTTTACAAATTTAGGAAGGTCGTGTATGTATGGAAAAAGTATTTGGTTATGTTCGTGTTTCGACTGAAACCCAAGCTGAAAAAGGATATGGAAAAGATGTTCAAGAAACAGCTATTAAAGAGTATTGCAAAATAAATAAGTTAGAAATAGTTACAGTTTTTAGGGATTTAGGAGTAAGTGGTACTTTATTTCCACGTGATGGGATAACAGATTTATTTGCTGCTTTATCTGAGGGAGTTATCAAAAGAGTAGTTGTAATGAATACTAGCCGCTTATGGAGGGCAGATAATGCGAAGGTAATGATAAAAAGACAACTTATGAAAGACAGTGTAAGAGTAACTAGCATTGAACAACCTACCTATTCCATTTACGACAGAGATCCAAATGACTTTTTACTTAATGGAATGATGGAATTACTTGATCAATACGATCGATTAAGCATCAATATGAAGCTGGCAAATGGAAGACGTCAAAAGGCTAAAGGTGGAACTAAGGCTTGTGGGAATCCTCCACTTGGCTACAAGTGGAAGCATGAAGGGGTTCAAAAGCCTATTGTGGTACTTGATGACGGGAAAGTGGAAATTGTTAAAGAAATATTTAGAAGTTATTTAGACTTAAAATCCATTAGGAAGGTTCAACATAATTTATGTGAGTTAGGTTATAAAACCCATCATGGAAAAGATTTTTCTACTATGGCGATACGAAATATCTTAACTAATCGCTTCTACTTGGGAGAAGTAAGACATTTAGATTTAATTGTAAAAGGCCAACATCCACCACTTATTAATGTAATTTCTTTCGGCAAAGTTCAATCCCAATTAAGAAGAAATCAAAGAAAGGGGGCATAGCTTTTGAAATATGATATTGAGAGATTGATAAATCTACCAAGAAAATCCTCAAAAGACTACTTAGAACTTATGCACCAGGCACTTGAACTAGGCGATAAACAATGGTTTGAAGAACTAGCAAAAGAAAAGGTTCGTATTGAAAAAATTGAAGAAAAAATAAAAAAAGAGTTGGGTTGGAGAGGAGAAAATTAAATGGAGATTAACAAATGTCTTAGTTTATTTGATGATTATATAGTTACACCAGGATTCAATAGGACTGATATATCAACATGGTTTAGCCAAAGTGCAAAAAAAGGTTATAAGAGAGGGGTTTATGCAGTACTTAACTATCGACTTGAAGTACTTTATGTTGGTTCTTCAACTAATTTACGTAAGAGAGTTCCGGAACATTTATATCAAGATAAACTAACCGGCCATTTCCAAGAAGTACTGCTAATTGGTATTAAGAATCTAGAAGGAGATGTAACTTCCTTAGAGAGAGAATATATCAGGTTGTTAAATCCTAAGCTAAACAAGTATCGATATTAGGATGTTTTAAAAGTCCGGTATAAAGGTCAAGCTGTGTAGCTTGATCTTTTTTTATAAAAAATTTCAATCGTATTTAAAAAAGAGATGATTTATCCAATATGTTAAATGTAACGAGATTGGTTGCTATGCAATTTTAAAAGGTGACACCATGTTAACCCCTATTAAACACAAATAATATTCATATAAAGGTTCTCGTGGCGTAAATAACCATTTCGCTAAATTAACTATTGTAACGATTAAGTTCTTGTAATTAAGTACTTAATCTATCAACCAATCATCACTTATAAACTTAAAAAACTTATCGCCTTAAACCAGATATTAAGGAGATGAGCTTATTGTTAGCCAGTGTAAAGCTAGACAAATTGGTATTAGAATATGTCAACATACCTCTAAACATCTTTGATGCAATAAAGGATGACTGGAATATTAGCGACATAAAAAGTAATGAGGGTTTTCACTATCACCGTTGTTTGCAGATAACCAAAAATGATACTTATATTAAACTTTATTATCAGTCTAAATACGAAATATGGAAGCCAGTTGGGAAACTCCGATTAGAAACTCAACCGGAATACTTATGTGAATTTTCATCATTACTAAAGAAACTGAAAGAGATAAGTCGAGATGTTTATTTTGTTTCTATGGATGTTGCATTTGACTTTCCCATACATCAAAGTAATTTGCTTGTTACTTCTAATACAGGCAGGGAGATGAATTTATTTCAAGGGACACGATACTTTGGGGGTAAAGGTCAACGGGGGAAAAACGGTTATTGCCGAATATATGACAAAAAACAAGAACTATTAAACAGAGAAGTAATTAAAGGTGAGTTAACAAGAGTGGAAATCGTCTATAAATCGAAATTAGTACTAGCCGATCTAGCTAACCACCCACCATCTTTTAATAAATATTACTCCGGGTGGATAGTTGATAAGGATATTAAGGTCCCACCGATTTATAAAGCTATAATTATTTGTTTGCAAAAAGGTGATATGACGATTAATGAGTTTTCAAGGCATTATAGAAGAGTTATAAAAAATCTGTTTAAAGACCAGACAATTATAGACTTTGACGAACATATAAGAAAATTATGGATTGACCAAGTATCGAATATTAATAGGTTCGTAGTGTAATACCCAATTTCAAGAAATTATACTTATCGCTACCCACCAAAGTAAATACCACTAAAAGTAAAAGTTATTAGGGGTGAAAAAATGAGAAAATCTTTATTTGTACAAAGTAAAGCAGAAGACATGAAGCAAGAGGCAATACAAACTCTTGCAATGCTGATAAAAAAATACTCAATTGAATTTAAAAACATTCAAAAGAAAGACAGGGGTGTTTAAAAATGAAGGCTGCAGTTTATACAAGAGTATCAACTGAAGAACAGACAAAAGGCCAATCTCTCGATTTTCAAGAAGATTTAATAAAGAATTATGCGGATGGTAAAGGCTATGAAATATATGACGTATATCGAGATGAAGGATATTCGGGTAAAGATTTAAATAGACCTGAGTTCCAAAGACTTATAACAGACTTGCGAAATGACAAATTTGATGTAATTTTAGCATGGCATGTAGATAGAATTTCTAGAAACAATGCTGATGTTATCCTACTGATTAATGATGAATTGAATCCTAATAATAAAAAATTAGTGATTACATCGGGAGATATTGACTCGTCAGATAGCAACGGATACATGTATATATCTTTTCTTAGTACATTTGCAAGATTCGAAAGGTCAATGATAATTGAACGTGTAAATGCAGGAATGCAAAAACGAGCAGAAAAAGGTTTATGGAATGGTGGAGCTATTTTAGGTTACGACACAATAGATAAAGCACTAGTTGTTAATGAAAGAGAAGAATCAATTGTAAAGGAGATATTTAAACACCGGGCAGAGGGAAAAGGTTACAAATATATAGCAAATGAATTGAATACCAAAGGAATTAAGACTAAGAAAGGGAAAGCTTTTAGTATACCTGGGATTAAGCTGATTTTAAATAATCACATCTATATTGGTAAAATGGTATGGAAAAAGCATCAAGATTGGAGTACTAAAAGAAGGAAAGGAAGGACTGAACCTATAATAGTAGATGGAATTCATGAGCCAATAATTGAAAAAGAATTATGGGAAAAAGTCCAAACAGTGAATAAGCTGCAAAAGAAAACATTTACAACAAACAGAAATTTCAATGGGAATTTCTACTTGTCCGGTATTCTAAAGTGTCCAAAATGTGGTGCAGGTACCGTTATGAGTAAATCAAAAAAGAAAAATGGTGATTACCATTTCTATTATATGTGTCAATCATTTCATAGCAAAGGTAAGTCAGTCTGTAGAGCTAACTTAATTAAAAAAGAAATTGTAGAAGAAAAGGTCTTTAAAGAAATAAGTTTTCTAGTCAATAATGGTGATGTATTGAATGCCTTAATAAAAGAGTTAGGTAAAGACAATGTAGTTGCAAAAGAAGCATATCAAGCAGAAATTAATCTTTATAAGAAGAAACAAAAAGAATTAATCGAAAGACGGTCAAAATTAGATGAGGATTACTTTATGGGTAATATTGAAAGTACAACATATAATCGTCTAATGATAGGTATTGAAAAACAAATAAAAGATATCGAGAGAGGTATTAGACGATTAGAGCAAGAAATTACGTCCAATGAAGAAAAGGTTGATAAAGACTTAATTCTAGACACTTTGAAGAACTTTGAACAGTTCTTTGCACTTGTCAGTGATGAAGAAAGAAAACTACTCATTAGATCTTTAATAAAAGAAATACAGATGGAGGAGAACCGGAAGGATGTCAAAGAGATAACCTTCTGGTTTTCTTCTGTCCCTAGTTTACCATCTAATAAAGCGGGCAGAACCGTACCATAAATAAAAGTTAATTCCAAGGTTGGATAGTTTTTAATGTACTTTTTAATAGTAAGCCCCTCATTTTTATTTTTCCGGTAGATTACTACTTACCGTTGGCACTTAAACCTTTTTGCTAATATTATTCTTCTCTACGGACACGATAAGACAAACGAATGAAACTTTATAGATGGGTGGCAGGCAGAATGAAGGTATTATCTATGATTCAGCCTTGGGCAAGTCTTTTTGTCCTCCGAGAGAATGAATTTGAAACAAGGTCATGGAAAACAAATTATCGCGGGCCGTTGGCCATTCATACAAGTAAAAAAATAGATAAGTCTGTCTGCAGGCATGTTGCCATCCGTTCGCTGCTCGATAAGCATGGATATACAGAAGAAACTCTTCCAACGGGAATGATCATTGCTGTATGTCGGCTTGAAAATTGTCTGAAGATAACAGAGGAAAATCAGACATCAGCAGTCCTGGAAAATGGACAAATCGTATCAGGAAATGATTATTTTTTGGGTGACTTTAATGTGGGAGGATATGCTTGGGTGGTTCAAGACATGAAGATTTTGACTGAACGTATCCCAGCAAAAGGCCAGCTTGGGTTATGGGAAACTGATTTATTATGAAGGCGATGAGGGGTTATTTTATTTATACATAGGAATTACGGACAACAATCCATACCGATCTAACAGCACCTACTTAACTAAATACTATAGGTGCTGTTTCTTATTTTATTTTTGTATTTTTTTCGTATCTAACTATTTGAAACAGGATACTTCAATCCATTTTTCTTAATCTTATCTTTAATAATTGTTTCGACATCCAAATCCAATTCACTGCAGAGCATAAGTCCATAGATGAAAACATCAGCGATTTCTTCTTTAATATTTTCAATATTTTGTTCTACAGCCTCTTCACTGCTTTTCCACTGAAAATCTTCTAATAGTTCAGCTGCTTCAATGGAAAGAGAAATGGCAAGATCTTTTGGGTTGTGGTGAGGTTTCCACCCTCTTTCATCTCGAAATTCATTGATAGCGTTTATTAGCTGCTTAATTTCATTCATGTATACTCATCCTTATTAAGTAGTCTTTTATAGGGGAAATCTAGTTCATATAATTTTATCACTTTAGTGCAGGGAGTAGAGGATATACTCGTAAAGCTGTTATGTACAATTAGTTAAAAGTTTGAACTCTTCTACTCATGTGTGTAAATACAATACCATTATTGTACAGTTGACAAAACTCCAACTCAGTAATAGTATTAAAAATTATATTCACAGAACTAAAATAATTAATAGATAGCAAGCTATGATTGCTGTGGGTCGTACTACAGCAGGAGCAGCTTCTGGAGAGACCGCTTTGTTAGCGGCGCCGAAGGGTTCACAATCTCAGGCAAATGGACAGAAGAGTATTGAATTTTGACATTGTTGTGCCTGTCATTTATAGCGCAGTGAATGCTTTTTTCATATTCTAATGTACAAGAGATTGGAGATTCTTCCAGTCTCTTTTTTCGTTTGATCTGCATCTTAGAAGGAGGATTCATACGTGTCACAGCAAGAGTTGAAGAGAGATTTAGCTAATCGTCATGTGCAGCTGATTGCGATTGGCGGAACAATTGGTACTGGGTTATTTTTAGGTTCAGGAAAAGCGATTCAGCTTGCCGGACCGTCTGTTATATTTGCTTATTTAATTGTGGGGATCGCTCTATTCTTCATGATGAGAGCGCTAGGGGAACTTTTGCTTTCGAGGGAAAGTTATGAGTCGTTTACTGATATTGCGGAGGACTATCTTGGTCCGCGAGCTGCGTTTATCACAGGATGGACGTATTGGTTCTGCTGGATCATGACAGCGATGGCCGATGTGATTGCGGTAGGTGTCTATGTTCAATATTGGTTTGACATACCGCAGTGGGTTCCAGCAATTGTCTGTTTGCTTCTTTTACTTGGGCTAAATCTGTTAACGGTAAAGCTTTTCGGGGAATTGGAGTTTTGGTTCGCTTTGATCAAGGTAATTACGATTCTAGCGTTAATTGTAATTGGCGTTGTCCTACTCGTAATTGGTTATCAGACAGATGCGGGGACCGTCTCCATAAACAACCTGTGGGATCATGGAGGTTTGTTTCCAAATGGCATGACAGGGTTCTTACTTTCGTTTCAGATGGTCGTGTTCGCGTTTGTCGGAGTGGAGTTAGTCGGAGTAGCGGCAGCAGAAACATCTGATCCGAGAAAAAATATTCCGTCCGCCATCAATAAAATTCCACTGCGAATTCTATTTTTCTATGTGGGCGCATTGATCGTGCTGCTATGCATCAATCCGTGGACAGAGTTAAACGCTGCGGAAAGTCCATTTGTTAAAACGTTCAGCTTAATAGGAATTCCGCTTGCTGCTGGCATCATTAATTTTGTTGTGCTGACATCAGCGGCATCTGCATGCAACAGTGGATTGTTCTCAACGAGTCGCATTCTATTTACGTTAAGCAAGAGTGAGCAGGCTCCTCGTTCTTTTAAGAAACTAACGAAAAATGCTGTACCTGGAAACGCTCTTTGGGTTTCCACTGTTGTTGTTTCAGTGGGAGCGCTCCTCAGTAAGTTGATTCCGGAACAGGCTTTTGGC
Organism: Fictibacillus tiangongensis; assembly: GCF_048083785.1. Lineage (GTDB taxonomy): Bacteria > Bacillota > Bacilli > Bacillales > Fictibacillaceae > Fictibacillus. The sequence goes on along the minus strand of NZ_CP182294.1, from coordinate 4,141,551 downwards.
ATCGTAACAACAATAAGTGCCATCTGTTTCATCTGGGTGTGGAGCGTGATCTTAATCAGCCATAATAAATACCGTAAGACACGATCTGATCTGCACAATAAGTCGGCGTTCAAAGCACCTTTTGCTCCATTCATTAATTATGTGGTGCTCGCGCTGTTTGGATTAATTTTGATCGTGCTGCTCGTGGCAGAAGCTACACGTCCTGCGTTATTGCTGACACCCATTTGGTTTATTTTATTATTTTTCTTGTATGCTTTTAAAAAACCTATGCTGAAATAAAAGGATTGGTTATTTGAAATGCATCATTGATCTGGATCTTTAGAGACATCTTACATTTTATAAGTAGCATCTTTAAGCAGGTGATAAGCAGGAAGTGACGAATTTTCCTTTAAAGTTAATTACAAGGAGGTTTTTAGGGTGAATTTGTCAAGAAATCGGAGAACAGATACTGCTTCAAAAGTGATCCCAGTTCCACCTCAAATCGTCTATCTAGCTATTATAAATCCGGATTCACTCATTCAATGGCTTCCGCCTGAAGGGATGTCGGGTAAAGTTGATACCTATGATTGCCGTGAAGGAGGAGCTTATAAAATGACTCTTACGTATGAAATGGATGAGTTGATTCTTGGCAAAACGTCGGATAACACCGATGTAGCGGAAGGAACATTTTTGGAGCTGGTCCCAAACCAGCGAATTGTCCAATCTGTTAACTTCAATTCCGAAGATCCTGCTTTCTCGGGTGAGATGATACAGAAATGGATATTGGAAGATGTTTCGGGAGGCACTAATGTTACAATTGTCTGTGAAAACGTACCAGAAGGTATTCGTAAGGAAGATCACGACACTGGACTAAGGTCCACGCTAGAAAATCTTGCTGCTTTTACTGAGAAAATGTAAATAGACACATGAAATTTATCGGATTAACAAGCCAGAGTTTTTTTAAAATCTCTGGCTTGTTTCAGTTATTTTATTGATCAGTACGAATCTTTTAGTTTTTTAGTTTAGGGGCACGGGGTCAGCGCTTTTTTTTATATATTAAGATGGAAAGGTGAATCCTTTAGAGTTTACAGTTGTAAGTTAGGGAGCAGCAGAACCGTCCCTTTGCTTTCCCTACCTCCGCGCACTCCATCGATTTATCAGTCCAACTAGATGACCATTTACGAAAATAACCCCAAGGATAATGATTGCTCCACCTAAAATACTGGTATAAATAACCTTTTCATGTAGAAGTAGCACGGCTGCTATCAGTGTAGAGACTGGTTCAAGGTATAAGAAAACAGATACTTGAGTGGCCTCCAACACCTCTAATGCTTTTGCCCAGTACCAGTAGGCAATACCGGATACAAAGACTCCAAGGAAGATAAGATGAGCCCATTCTACTCCATCTAGAAGAGTAAGCTTTTCCCAGCTTTTGTTCTGATAGATGAATGGGAGAGTAAGCAAAAATCCCAAAGTACTCATGTAAAAGGTGAGGACCAATGCAGGCAATGGCACTTTTAGGCTTTTTAGTAAAACTGAATAGATGGCCCAATTTAAGGTACTGAGAACCATCAGTAGATACCCGATGTTGATCGAGAATCCTAATGACCTGTCTCCACCTGCTGTTGTGACCAGCAACACACCACTAATGGCCAAAATAATTCCAATAGCCTTTGGAAATGTCATCTTTTCATGCAGAAAGACCATGGAAAGAACGACGGTGAAAATGGGGGATAACGTAATGAGCCAGCCTGCAGAGGATGCATCAATGGATAAAAGCGCGCTTGCCTGAATAACTTGATGAAGAAAAACACCAAGAATCCCTAATACGATTAAGTGAGGGATATACTGTATCGGCAGCTTCATGGAATGTTCCTTTTTTACAAGGATAAGTACTAATAAAAATAATGCACCTATACCAAAACGGATGACAAGAAGAGTAAAGGGATCAAGCTTGTCCAGTACCGCTTTAGTCGAGACAAAGGATATTCCCCAAAGGCTGATGGACATGGTGGCATACAATGAGGCTCCTAGCATTTTTTGAAATGAAATCATAGATAGGCTTTCCTTTCCCAGTCAATTGTTCTACCATCTTATGCTTGTCCTTAAAAAAACATGAGGATGAGAAACTTAGCTAGGGTCAAGAAAGTTCTGATTTCTCTTCTTTTTTGCGTTTTCGTTTAGATATTTTAAAAAACGACCGAACGACCAACCTTTCGCTTCCATCTGTTAATTTCCTCATAACACGTTTATCTTTTTAATAAATTGTGCTCTAATAAGAAAGAGTTAAAAAAGCAGGTAGTTTATGTGCACTGTGGCTTTAGTGAGCATTAGTGTATGTATCAAGAGTTTGTGAAATGAGGAATACCTATGAAAAGATTTAAGAAGTTTTATATAGAGATTACGAGTATCTGTAATTTGGCGTGTCATTTTTGTCCTCCAACGGAACGAGCTAAACAGTTCATCTCCATTGATGATTTTACGAAACGTTTAGACCAGATCAAGCCGTATACCGATTTCATCTATTTGCATGTAAAAGGTGAGCCGCTGCTTCATCCAAAAATTGATCAGTTATTGGACATCGCTCATGAAAGAGGGTTTAAAGTTAATATCACGACGAATGGGACGCTCATCAAAAAGAATTGGGACAAGCTTATCAATAAGCCTGCGCTCAGACAGATGAATTTCTCCCTTCATAGCTTTGATGGCCATGTCGGTCAGAGCATGACGGATAAAGAAGAATACGTAAGAACGATTCTTTCTTTTGTACAAGAAGCAACGAGAGAGTCTTCATTATTTGTTTCTTTAAGGCTCTGGAACCTGACGCAAGACAATGCGACGAACTTGGAGAAACAGCGTAACCGCCAGCTGCTTGAGATTATTGAAAACGAATTTAATCTCGGATTTAAAATTGAAGAAAAGCTCACGCCGGGAAAAGGAATCAAACTGGCGGATCAAATTTTCATCAATCAAGATTACGAGTTTAAATGGCCGGCACTTCATGAAGAAGAGGACGACGGAAAAGGATTCTGCTACGGCCTCCGCAATCAAGCTGGCATTCTGGCAAACGGTACAGTTATTCCATGCTGCTTAGATGGAGAAGGTGTGATTAATTTAGGAAATATCAATGATACACACTTTTCAACTATTATTGAAGGTGAACGAGCGAACAATCTTGTAGATGGTTTTTCGCGAAGAGAAGCGGTTGAGGAACTTTGCAGAAAATGTGGTTATCGTAAGCGGTTCGGTAAATAGTACGAAAACATATGCAGGACATTTAAGACGGGGAGTTACCCTGTCTTTTTTTATGGGCAAAAAACGCACCTAATCTCAAGAGCTTTGAAGCAGCAAATTCTGCATCAAAAAATCGTGAGTAGGTGCGTTTATTAATTGTTATTTTAACTTAACATCAAATCGATCAGCGTCCATCACTTTTACCCATGCTGCGATAAAGTCGCGTACGAATTTTTCTTGGTTGTCGTTCTGTGCATACACTTCAGCGAGTGCGCGAAGTTCTGAGTTGGACCCGAACACAAGATCAAAGCGGGAAGCTGTTCGCTTCACTTCTCCTGATTTACGGTCGCGGCCTTCGTACTCGTTAAAGCCTTTTGATTTCCACTCCACGCCCATGTCGAGCAAGTTTACGAAAAAGTCATTCGTTAACGTGCCAACGCGGTCTGTGAATACACCGTGTTTCGTATTTTTATAGTTTGTCCCAAGAACACGCAGACCTCCGACGAGGACAGTCATTTCAGGAGCGGAAAGACCTAGTAGCTGTGCTTTATCTACGAACATCTCTTCAGGGCTTGTGCTGTATTCTTTCTTTTGATAGTTGCGGAACCCGTCTGATACCGGCTCTAAAACATCAAACGAAACGGCGTCTGTTTGTTCAGGCGTTGCATCACCGCGTCCAGGTGTAAATGGAACCGTAACATCAAAGCCTCCATCTTTTGCAGCCTTTTCAACTGCGGCACTTCCGCCAAGAACGATTAAGTCGGCTAGACTCACCTTCGTGTCGAGCTGGTTTTGTAGATCTTGATAGATTCCTAGAACTTTCTCCAGCTGCTCAGGTTCGTTCGCTTCCCAGTTCTTTTGAGGAGCTAGGCGAATGCGTGAACCATTCGCACCTCCACGCATATCAGAAACACGATACGTGCTTGCTGAAGCCCATGCCGTTTTGACGAGCTCACTCACCGATAATCCTGTATTTAAGATTTTTTCTTTTAGCTGAGCGATGTCAGATTCTGATAAATCATAATCTACACTCGGAACAGGATCTTGCCAGATAAGTTCTTCGTCTGGAACCTCAGGACCTAGATAGCGAACTTTCGGCCCCATGTCACGGTGAAGGAGCTTAAACCATGCACGTGCAAATGCATCAGCGAATTTATCTGGATTCTCGTAGTAATGACGAGAAATTTTTTCATACTCTGGATCCATACGCAATGCCATATCCGCTGTTGTCATCATCGTTTTCACTTTGATGGATGGATCTTCGGCATCAGGCGCCATGTGCTCTTCTTTCACATCAACAGGACTCCATTGGTAAGCGCCTGCTCTACTCTTCGTTAACTCCCACTCGTAACCGAACAGAAGATCAAAGTATCCGTTATCCCATTGTGTTGGGTTCGACGTCCATGCTCCATCAACACCACTCGAAATGGTGTCGCGTCCTTTTCCACTGCCGTGACGGCTCAGCCAGCCTAGTCCTTGTGTTTCGATGTCTGCTGCTTCAGGGTCGTCTCCTACAAGAGAAGGGTCGCCTGCGCCATGAGCTTTTCCGAACGTATGACCACCTGCGATAAGTGCAACCGTTTCTTCGTCATTCATCGCCATACGGCTAAACGTATCACGAATATCACGAGCACTTGCGAGTGGATCAGGTTTTCCGTTCGGTCCTTCAGGATTCACGTAGATCAGACCCATCTGAACTGCAGCAAGCGGGTCTTCAAGTTCACGGTCACCTGAATAACGGTTGTCCGCTAACCATTCTTTTTCCGTTCCCCAATAAACATCTTCTTCTGCATGCCAAATATCTTCACGTCCGCCAGCAAAGCCAAACGTTTTTAACCCCATGGATTCGATCGCTACGTTACCCGTGAAAACAAGGAGATCTGCCCATGAGATCTTGTTGCCGTATTTTTGTTTGATCGGCCATAAAAGACGGCGAGCTTTATCAAGATTTACGTTATCTGGCCAGCTGTTTAGAGGTGCGAAGCGCTGAGAACCTGATCCGCCTCCTCCCCGTCCATCAGCTGTACGGTATGTACCTGCAGCATGCCAAGACATACGGATGAAGAAAGGACCATAGTGACCATAATCCGCCGGCCACCAATCCTGGCTGTCTGTCATCAATGCATGAAGATCTTTCTTCAGTGCGTCATAATCCAGTTTGGTGAACTCTTCACGATAATTAAAGTCGTCTCCCATCGGATTTGATTTTTTGTCATGTTGGCGAAGAACGTTCAGGTTGAGTTGATTCGGCCACCAATCCTTATTTGTCGTACCGTGTGGCGCTCTTGAAGTCGTAATCGCACTATCCTTGTGGTGTGTGACAGGACATTGACCTGCAGATGTGTGCTCTTTTTGATCGGGCTTGTTGTTGTTTTCCATTACAATTTCCCCTTCCTTTTTTGGAACTTAAAATTGCAAAACACGAAAAGCCATGATGTTAAATATTAGATTATTATGATAACTCAATTATAGTGGACAGGTATGTGGATTCAAAGCGTAATGCACTTTGGGTTGTGACATTATGAGTTATGTGAAAAACCGAACTCTGGAAGAAGTCTTGAGTGAAATTCAGTGTGGTAAAATGAACAATAACTATAAGAAATGAGGACGACATAGATGTCTAACCTACCAAACTGCCCGAAATGCAGTTCTGCTTATGTGTATGAGGATGGAACTTTTCTCGTTTGCCCCGAGTGTGCTCATGAATGGTCACTCGAAACAGAGAGCGAATCTGAAGAAAAGGTTGTAAAAGATTCAAACGGAAACATTCTTCAAGACGGTGACTCTGTATCTGTAATTAAAGATCTTAAAGTCAAAGGAACATCTTCTGTTATTAAGATCGGAACAAAGGTAAAAGGAATCCGTCTCGTCGAAGGTGATCATGATATTGATTGTAAGATTGACGGATTTGGCGCGATGAAGCTGAAGTCTGAGTTTGTAAAAAAGATATAAAAGTTCTAAAATAACCACCTTTCACTGGTGGTTATTTTTTTTATGATATGATCTTTCTTTCTAATATTGCAACTCTCTTAACCCCCGTCCTTCCAGTATTTAACGCTCATTTTTTCTCAAAAAAAGAAACAGAAACATAAATAAAAAAAGGTTAACAATCGAATACTTAGGGTATTTAAAGAAAGTATGTGTGCATAAAAATTTTATATAAAAACTTTTATATTCTACTATAGCAATTATTCATAGATTGATCGCAAAAGGAGAGAAAGATGAATATACATTTTGAACAAAAAAAGCAGCAATTAGGTATTCGGGAAATTTGGGGAAGCAAACAGCAAACCATTTCTTCTGTCTGCTTTGATTCCAGAAACGTAATGAATAACTCTTCCTTTGTTTGTATAACTGGTGAACAATTTGACGGTCACACCTTTATTGTGAGTGCCATCAAGAACGGTGCCATTGTTGTGGCCGGTGAAAATAAAGCGGTTTTAAAAGAGGCGAGCGAAACCTATAGAGATTGTACATTCTTACTCGTTGAGGATGCTCGCGTATTTATGGCTCAATTATCTATCTTATTTAATGAACGTATACATGAAAAATTAATAACAGTTGGTATTACAGGTACAAATGGTAAGACGACAGTCGCGGCTTATGTGAGATCATTGATGAACTTATGTGGTGTAAAATCAGGTTCGATCGGAACTACTGGTATGATTTCTTCGACAGGAAATCTGAATCTCAAACAGTCCACACCAACAACTCCTGAAGCACCTGATCTTCATCAAATCTTTAAACAATTTGTAGAGAATGGTGATCAACTCGCTGCGATGGAGGTCACTTCTGTTGGAATCGAACAAAAACGAACAGCAGGTATCCATTTTGATGTAGCGATTCACACAAACTTATCGCCAGAACATTTGGAGTTTCATCATACGTTTGAAAACTACAAACAAGCAAAGTTGAAGTTATTTAAACAAGCCAAAAAAGCAGTTGTGAACATTGATGACGAAGGAATGGGTAAAGAGATCGTTGAGTTGTTTGCAGGTCCTTTGCTAACGTACAGCATGAATGAAGAAAGCGGTGCAGATGTGATCGCAACAGATGTTAAGCAGGTATCGAACGGCACCTCATTCACTCTATCCGTTTACGGAAAACATTATTCTGTAATAACACCGTTTTACGGATCTTATAATATAGCGAATCTCCTTTCTGCCATCTGTACAGGTTTGCATATCGGAATTCCATTAGAAAAAATGCTTCATGTTCTACCTGAAATGACAGGTCCTGAAGGAAGATTTGAAATCATTCATAAGCAAAAGCGTAAGATTATTTTGGACTACGCACACACTCCTGTTGCGTTACAAAATCTTGTAAAGGAAGTAAAAAAGCTGCCATACAGTCGACTGATTGTGCTAGTGATGGGTATTGGCATACGAGATAAAGAAAAGATGCCAAAAATGGCAGAAACGATTGAGAACCAAGCAGATGAAATCGTCGTATCGGTTGACCATCCAGGATATAACGATCCGAGTGAGATCATTGGTCACGTGATGAAAGGTTTCAAAAATCCTGATGCACCTAACATTCACTCAGAACTCACACGTCATGATGCGGTGATCAAGGCATTGTCTCTTAGTGAAGAAAATGACATTGTTCTCCTCACGAGTGGCTGCATCAACGGTGCTCAAATTGTAAAAGGTGAGAAGATTCCTCACTCCGACAAAGACATCATTGCAGATTTCTTTAGAAGTAAAAAAGTATCGAAGAGCGGAAGAGTGTTTGCTTCTTCTAAGATAAGATGGGCTGCGCATAAAAAGAGAAACGTATTGTAAAAAAAGTTTAGATAAACATTGAACCCCGTTATGGATATAGCGGGGTTTTTACTCGTTGTGTTTTCAGTAAACGAAGCTTCAAACACTCTCTTTTTACAGTTATGGGGCATAACCCCTGAACAAGCCGGGTATTGGTTAATACTTACAAAATGTTGAGGGAGCTGACAGCGTGAATACACTTTTTTTAGTTTCTTTTTTAGTGAGTTCGATTGTGACAGGTGCAAACTCAAGCGAATTTGCCTTAAATCCGACGAGCAATGAAGTGACGCAGAATGATGCAGAGGAAACACAAAGCTTTTCTGAGCCGATCAATACGGAGAAACAGCAAGATGCTGTTTTAAAATTTATTAATGTGGACGTCGCAGCAGTCTCTACCTACGAAGTACAAGCCTTTGATTCTTTGACTAGCGTTTCAGGCGGAAATTATACAGATGACGAGACCATGTATTTGGAGTTAGTAGAAACGACGATTCCTGCTTACGAAAAAGCAGTGGCCCAAGCGAAAGCCATCGATGTTCAAGGAGAAGAATTAGTAGGAATGAAGAAGCAAATCGTACAAGCTACCGAAACTTTTTATGAAGGCTTAATACTTCAAAGACAAGCGTTAGAACAACAGGATGAAAACCTGATGACACAATCTAATCTAAAATTAGAAGGATACTTCCAATTGGTAGACGCTTATCACGCAGAGATGGAATTATTGAGCAAAAAATACGATATTGAATATAAAGACGCTCCTAGTAATTCTGAGCAACTTGAACAAACAGAAGAAGGAGATTTCTTGTAATGCCTAGTGAAAAGGGCTATTACTAAAACACGTCTGAAACGGAAATCAACTCTCACCAAAACACCTGCAAGTTTCACAAAAAAGTAGCCACCCTGAAAAGGATAGCTACTTTTTTTAATGTGCCTTTGATTCACTCGCTTCTTCATCACGCATTGCAAAAACTTTCTTCGCAACCGTTAACGCGTTCAACACACGCGGAAAACCTGTGTACGGAATCAAGTGTGTAACGCTCTCCACGATCTCTTCTTTCGTTAGACCTGCTGTCAGACCCGTATTAATATGAAGCTCCAATTGAGGTTCCGTTCCTTGTGTCACAAGAGAAGAAATGGTTACAAGCGCTCTTTGTTTGTTCGTTAAGCCTGCTCGTGAATAGATCTCTCCGTACGCAAATTCAATAATGTATCTTCCTACATCTGGCGCGATATCTTGCAAATCATCTGAGATTTTTAAGTGTGTTGAAATGTCTTTGTTATCCGTTAGCGTATACTCCATTAATTTATCTAATCCATTTTGAAAACGATCTTTTTCCATAATTAGTGCCTCCTATAATTTGTATAGGAATTACTTTAAATCATCCCAACCTATTCGTAAAATACATATAATATATATTAAATATGCAATTTAGTTATAGAATAAATCTTACTCACTAAATGGCGAAAGCATGTTGATGAATTCTCGCGTCGCATACGTAACGTATTTATCTTTCTTTTTTATAATACCGAGCTTATAAGGCAGTGAGGGATCAACGATCGGAATGGCTTTAACCAAGGTTTCGTCTACCTTTTTTGCGATTGATTCAGGAAAGATGGAAACCCCTAGGTTCTCCCCGATCATTCCGCTGATGAAGTCCCATTGTGAGCTTTCATATGAGATTTTGGGCTGAAAACCAGCTGCTAGGCACTCATTGATCACTCTGTCATGCAGGGTAAAGCCTTCTTTAAAAATGATAAAAGATTCATTCTCCAATTCTTTCATCGATACTTTTTCTCGATTCGCGAGTGGATGTGAATGATGAACAAACAGCATCAGGTGCTCGGTTAAGAATGAAACGATCTCGAGTTTATCTTCATTCAAGGGCATAACGACAACCCCAAGATCTAAGAGCCCATCATTCACTTCTCGCTGCACACGGTTTGCTCCATGTTCCACGAGCTGAATCTGTATTTCAGGGTATGAAGCTTGGAATTTCTTAATGATTTTAGGGAAAAATAAGAAGCCGATCAGCGGGGGAATTCCAATTTTAATTTTCCCTTTTTTTAAGTTCATTAAGTCGTAAAGGTTTGATGATAGGTTGTCTAAAGACTCTAGAATCATCTTGCTCTGTTCAAACACGATCTCACCGGCTTCTGTTAGTTCAATTTGTCTCGAAGAGCGATCGATCAGCTCCATCTCCAGTTCGTCTTCTAAACTTTTTACCATTTTACTAAGACTAGGCTGAGATAAATGCAGTACGGTAGAAGCTTTCGTGAAGCTTTTATGTTTGGCTACAGCGTGAAAATAGGTTAATTGTCGTATATCCATATGGAGAACTCCATTCTATAACTTTTGTGCATACTATCTATAGTTATAATTCATTTTACTTAATAAATACACAGGAGTAAAATGTCCTTCGTGCAATGAAAACTTTTGAAAAGTAAGTGCTAATAGATGAAAGCGCACTCTTTCTATATAAAAAAGGAGGAAAGATTTTGATTAGTATCATAATAGGTCTGGCTCTACTCATGTTTTTTGCCTACCTGGGCTGGTCGATCATCTGGGTCGCTCCAATCGTAGCAGGTATTGTTGCTCTGATGAGTGGTTTAGACTTGATGGACGCGTATACCAACACGTATATGACTGGCTTTGTAGATTTCGCAAAAGCATGGTTTCCGATCTTCTTATTAGGAGCTGTACTCGGTAAGTTGATGGAAGATACAGGAGCTGCTAAATCGGTTGCGATTCAGTTCACAAAATTTATAGGTGAAAAACGTGCGATTCTTGGAGTTTTGGTAGCATCAGCTGTCTTAACTTACGGTGGCGTAAGTTTGTTTGTCGTTGTGTTCGCTATCTATCCGATCGCATTGGCATTGTTTAAAAAAGCAGATATCTCTAGAAGATTGATCGCACCAACGATCGTTCTTGGAGCATTCACGTTTACGATGACTGCTGTACCAGGTACACCGCAGATTCAAAACTTAATTCCGATGAACACGTTTAAGACAACCCCTATGGCGGGTACCATTATCGGTATTGTAGCTACGCTGATCATGGCCGTTGGCGGCTATTTCTGGCTGAAGTTCAGAGAGAACCGTTTAACAGCAGCTGGTGAAAAGTATACAGAACCAAATAAGTCAAAAGAGAATGAAGATGAAGATGAGGAGAACCTTCCAAACTGGATTCTTTCATTAGTCCCTTTAATCGTTGTTGTTATTTTACTTAATTTCTTAAAAATCGCTCCAATTCCTTCGTTGTTAGCTGGAATTCTAGCTATTCTTCTTATTAACATCAAGCAATACAAAAAATTCATCCCTTCTATGAACGAAGGTGCTAAAGGTTCTGTAATGGCGATCATCAATACAAGTGCTGCCGTTGGATTCGGTGCGGTTGTAACAAGTGTACCGGACTTCGACAAAATCACTGATATGCTTTTAGGAATCTCAAGCAATCCGCTCGTATCTGAATCCTTAGTCGTACAGCTTTTAGCCATGATCACAGGTTCAGCATCAGGTGGTATGGGAATCGCATTACAAGCTCTTGGCGGAACATATTATGACTTGTCTCAGTCTACAGGCATGAGTCCTGAGGCGTTCCATAGAATGGCTTCCATTGCCTCTGGAGCATCGATCCTGCCTCATAATGGAGCATTGTTAACCCTTCTTGCGGTAACACAGTTATCGCACAAGGAAACATATAAAGATGTATTTGTTGTCGCTTTAATCATCCCGACCATTGCCGTAATTGTTGGAATCATTATGGCAAGCATGGGAATTATATAAAAACTTTTTAGGAGTGAGTATAGTATGGTAGAAAATAAAGTAGTCGTTATTACAGGTTCTGCAAGTGGTATCGGATTTGAAATCGGAAAAACATTCGCTCAAAACGGAAGCAAAGTAGTCTTAACAGACCTTAATGAAGAAGGCGTTAAAAAAGCTGCAGAAGATTTAAAGAGTCTTGGGCTTGAAGCGATCGGCCTTAAAGCAGACGTTACCAGTGAAGAAGACATCAAGAGCATGATCGAAACAGCACACAAAGAGTATGGCCGTGTTGACGTTCTGATCAACAACGCTGGTCTTCAGCACGTTTCACCGATCGAAGAGTTTCCAACAGCTAAATTCGAACTTATGATCAAAATCATGCTAACTGCACCATTCATCGCAACGAAGCATGTTATGCCGATCATGAAGGAACAAGGATTTGGCCGTATCATCAACGTTTCTTCAATCAACGGACTGATCGGTTTTGCTGGTAAAGCAGCATACAACAGTGCTAAGCACGGTGTAATCGGTCTTACTAAGGTTGCAGCTCTTGAATCTGCAGCACAAGGTGTAACGGTTAACGCACTTTGCCCAGGTTATGTAGATACGCCGCTTGTTCGTGGTCAAATGGAAGACTTAGCGAAAACAAGAAACGTATCATTAGAAAGCGTTCTTGAAGAAGTTATCTATCCACTTGTTCCACAAAAACGTTTGTTAGACGTTAGCGAGATCGCAGACTATGCGATGTTCCTATCAAGTGACAAAGCGAAGAGTGTAACTGGACAAGCAATCGTTATCGATGGCGGTTATACAGCTCAATAATTTCAGTTTTTTATAAACCTCAGCCGATTTTTGGCTGGGGTTTTTTTGTGTGTTGTAGGTGGCGGCCATTGTTAATCGGGTTAAGGGTATATGGATAGGGGATAGCAGTCGAATAATGTCGACTCGTCGATATATGAGCAAAACTTGTGGAATTATAGCCGAAACTAGCGGAATTAATCCCAAAATATTACGAATCAGGACCGATTTTTTCGGAATAATCTTGCCATATACCCCTTATGGTATCAATTAAAATCACCTATGAGACACAAAATGAAGCTTAAGATTTGTATACCAAAAAAAAACCGACTAAAATCATCACATTCTAGTCGGTTTTGTTCCTTTTTATTCAATTCTACACTTGAAAAGCAAAGCATACATCAACCTACAGTGCTTCTCTAATCACCTTCTTATAATAAAGAACAGACAGCACACCAAAGATTGAATAGAGTACCGTATACATGACCATGACGATGATCATCGGTGTCCAGAGTTCAGCTCCGAACAGGAACCAGCCGGATTGTACGGCGAAATAGCTGTGAAGCAAGCCGACGACCAGGGGAATTCCGAAATTAAAGAGCTGCTTATACTGAATGCCTTTCAACAGATCACTTTGTGTGTAACCAAGTTTTCGCAAAATCATATAGTTCGGCTTTTCACTTTCTCCCTCGTCCATCTGTTTGAAGTAGAGGATACACCCTGAGGTGACGAGGAAAGTCAGTCCTAAGAAACCTACGATAAACATCATGAGTCCCATGTTTTTCTTTTGATTCGTGCTGATCTCATGACGGGATTCGTTGTATAGCTTTTTGTACGTTTCAGTTGATTTAAATAGTTTATCTGCTTTTTCTAATTGTTCCCCATTAATAATGTCAACCCCAATATAGAGGGTGGATTCTTTTTGTACCTTAGGATCAATATCTTCTTTCAACTTTGTAAAAATGGCATCATCAACGATTGCTGTAGGAACCCCTCCAAAGGTGAAATACCAAGATACGGGATAATCATCGTCTAAGCCTACATAACGTTGAGTGATCGTTTTAGTTTTTCCTTTTATTTTAATTGATCCAGAATTCTTTAAAGGCATAAACTTTTGAAGCAAATCATTATAACCGGTAAAGACCACTTCATTCTGAGAAACATCCATGCCATCTACTGACTTTTCACTGATCACAGGAAGCGGCATCGCTTTTGGATCGATGACTAGTTCTTCTAAGCTTCGATCGATTAGCTGTGAAGCATTAACGGTCACTTGAATGACGTCAATCGCTTTTTCGGTATACGGAATATTGTTTTTCTTTAAAGCGGCTTGGAACGTATCTGCTGACTCTCTATCAATGATTGAAAAGTCATGCGGAACATTATTTGCAGCCGTTTTTTCAGCAGAATAATACGAAATGTATGCAAGGCACAGCAAAGCGATCGAAAGCGCTGAAACGGTTGTAATAATCATAAGCAGAAGTGCGTTCGACTTCATACGGAACATGACGGATGCGAGTGACATCACTTCGTTAATGGAAAGGTAGCCACCTTTTTGCTTTCTTACTAGGTTAAGCAAAAAACTGACAGAGCCTTTGTAAAAGAAGTACGTACCTAGAATAACGGCAGTCAAAATGAAGAGCATTGCTCCAAATAATTCAGGCATCGTAGTAAAATCGCCGCCGAAAAGTTTGGAAGATACGATGTAACCTGTCGCGATCAGAACAAGACCCACGATTCCCATCACCATCTCAAAGCGAGATAGTTTTTTCACTGTGATTTCTGTTGATGAAGTGACACGGAATAGGGATAGGATAGTCTGTCTTTTAATAAATGTATAATTCATGATCATGATCAACAGATAGATGACTGTGAAAACGATAACCGTTTGTACAAGAGCTTGTGGTGAAAACCGTAGTGATGCGACTGAATTAACACCCGTCGTCTTGAACAATACGAGAATCATTAATTTTGAGAACGAGAATCCAGCAAAGATTCCGATCAATAAGGAACCGAAGTAGAGGAATAAATTTTCGATTGAAAGAATTCGAAAGATCTTTCCCTTCGTCATTCCGATCAACTGGAACAGCCCAATCTCTTTACTGCGTCGTTTGATAAAGATGTTGTTTGCGTAAAGTAAAAAGACCGATACAATTACGACCAATAATATAGAAGCTGCCCGAATCGCGGCTTCACCTTTTACAGAACCTTCCACAGAATCCATAGACGGATCATATTGCAGCGTCACAAATGCAAAATAAAGGGCAGAACTGAACACTAAAGCAAAAACATATAGGTAATAGTTTTTTATGTTTTTCTTTAAGTTACGGAAGATGAGTTGATTAATGTTCATGCTGAACACCACCTAAAACACCTTGCGTCTTCATAATATCCTTAAAGAGACTCTGTCGATCCTGTTCTCCTTTCATAAGCTGCGTGTAGATCTGTCCGTCTTTTATAAAGACTACACGACTGCAATAGCTTGCTGCTACAGGATCATGTGTCACCATAAGAATCGTCGCTTGTCTGTTCTCGTTAAGACCGCTTAGTTTGTTTAGAAGGTCAGAGGCAGACTTGGAATCGAGAGCACCGGTCGGTTCATCCGCGAAGATGATGCTCGGCTCATGAATAAATGCACGCGCCGCAGATGTTCGCTGCTTTTGACCACCTGAGATCTCGTTCGGATATTTATCTTTTATCTCTAAAATACCAAGCTCTGTTGCGACTTGATCAAATTTCTTATCTGCTTCTTTTTTCGGTGTTTTGGTTATCGAAAGCGGCAGAAGAATGTTTTCTTTAACCGTTAAAGTATCTAATAGGTTGTAATCTTGAAAGATAAATCCAAGGTTGTTCTTTCTGAATTCTGCCAGCTGTTTTTCCTTCATACCTGTCATCTCAAATGAGTTGATATGAATCGTTCCTTCGCTCACTTGATCGATGGAAGAAAGAACGTTCAATAACGTTGTTTTACCGGATCCAGATGCTCCCATGATACTGATGAATTCACCTTTTTCAACGGAAAGATCAATGCCTTTTAGGACGTGCTGTTTATTATTTTTATTTCCATAGCTCTTATGAAGCTTAACTGCTTTCAATATACTCATGATCTTAATACCCCTCTCTGATACTTTTATTATAGAAAGCATTTCAGCTCTTTTCCTTCTGTTCAACGAACAAAACAGAAAAGCATGTGACACTTTCGTCACATGCCCATCGTTTGATCAAACTCATTTCTTTTTGGGAAAGCTAGCGTAACGGTTGTTCCTTCATTCCGCTTTGACTCTACAGAGAGTTGAATCTGCAGGGATTCGGCTGCTTTTTTGGCTAAATATAACCCCATGCCGGTGGACGCTTGATCGTGATGGTCTGTCGTTGACGTGAATCCTTTATCAAAGATACGAGGGATATCCTTTGAATCAATTCCTCGACCAAAGTCTTGAATTCTTAAATAGTTTCTGTCGTTCATGCTATAGCTGTTAATGATGATTTCTGAAGAATGACTGTATTTCACAGCATTCGTTAAAATCTGACGAACAATAAAAGCTAGCCATTTCGCATCACTTAAGACATGAGTGACTTCAAGGTTAAAATCAAAGCCGATTCCTTTTTGAATGCACCACGACTGCAACGTTTTTAGTTCGGAAAAAAGTAACGTCTCAAGATCAGTCACTTCCATATAAAGGTCGTTCTTAATAAAAGGAATCCTCTTTTGATGAAGCTGCTGATCAAGCAGAAGGTGGATGCGAAGCCACTCGTAGGTTAAATCTCCTTTAAGCGGCGTATCGTCCATTCGCTGTATCATAAGGTGCATCGCTGTCAGCGGCGTCTTAACTTCATGAATCCAAGCGAGGAGATCGTCCTTTTCCTGTTCGATCAATAAACGGTTCTCTGAAGCGGTTTGTTTTAAATGCTTCGTTTGTTCGATGATACTGTTTTCAACGACTTTCTCAAAAGGCGAAGAAGGTGATGACATATTAGAAAGGTCAAAATCATTTTCCCTTTCCTCAAGCTGGTGGAAGAAGGCTGTTTCCTTTTGATATCGGTAAATAAGAAAGATAACAAAGACGATTAATGAGATTAACACGATATAGCCAACTGCAGAAAGGGGAATCGACGGATCGAGATAGGCGATCAAAAGTAAGATAACCTGCTGCAATAAAAATAAAAAAATCCAGCTCACGCGTTCGATCAAATAGCGTTGGATCATACAGGATCCTCTTCTATTGCACGATAGCCTTGTCCCACTTTCGTCTCGATAAATTGTCCGAGTTCGATTTCCTCTAGACGTTTTCTTAATCGATTCACATTCACGGTGAGGGTATTGTCACTAATGAATTTTTTATCATCCCATAAGCTGTTGATGAGATTGTCGCGACTTACGATTTTATTCTTCTGCTCGATCAGAAGTTTAAGAATAAACACTTCATTCTTAGTCAGTTCAACGGAACCCTTCTCGTTTGTTACGATATTCTTTTCATAATCAATTTGAGCGCCGCACCACGTCTTAAGGCTAACAGTGTCTGTATTGTAATTATAAACACGCCTGAGAATCGCATGAATCTTTGCGATCAATACTTCAAAATGAAACGGTTTTTGAACAAAGTCGTCTGCACCGAGCTGCATGGAGAGGACCATATCGCTTGGATGATCACGCGAAGATAAAAAGATGATCGGAACGTTAGAATGCGATCTAATATTTCGGCACCAATGAAACCCATCAAACTTTGGCAGCTGAATATCGATTACAACGAGATCAGGTTTAATCTCTGTAAATTCCTGCATCACCCGTCCAAAGTCATTAATGCCATACACCTCATACGACCATTGAGACAATCGTTCCTTGATCTCGCTGAATAGTGTCGCATCATCTTCAATGAGCAAAATTTTAAACATCATTTATCACCACGTCATATTTGATATGTTTTTTAGTGTATAGCAAAACTTGGATATTTTCTAGGATGTGCATTTTTTTCATAACGCAACCGACTCTTCCTTATAAAATACCATCCATGTCTCCGTATGCTCCATCTTAGCGACGATATGAGGGGAGTCTAGGAAAGTTACATCTTTCTGTTTAAGTTTCACGGGAGTCTTGAGAGAGAATTTTAAATTAATGTTTCACATGAAACAATAAAGTATGGCCAGATCCATGTTAAAGTAAATCTATGGAAATAATGTTAGGGAGGGGGATTTTTTGAGGAGAAATACAATTACAATTTTAATTCTTACATTCCTTTTGTTAACAGGGTGTAGCAGAGTAACTCATAATCCTGATTTGGAGAATTCCATTCAGTCTATTGTAAAAGACAAAAATAAAAGTCAGATAAACATAGATTCTTTAGCAAATTTCGAATGGGACAAAGGATATTTATTTCCACCATATACAGCAGAAGAAAGTATGGAGAAACAAATGGGCGTGAATATTAAAGACCGAAGTAATATTTATAGCAGAGATGACATCTATCTATTAGTCTTTCTTCATAACGAAAAGGTTGTACAGTATGCGGAAGTAACTCGTAACCAATCAGATTTTTCGATTGTTGATACGGAATATATTACTCCATCAAAAGCTTTAATAAAAATTAATAGACATTGACTAAATAAAAAAATAAACCGCAACAAGGTTCGTTGCGGTTCATTTTTGCATGTCTGTATTTAAAACCTGCTTAACCGATCTTCGCACCCTCAAACCGAGTTGCGATTGGATTTACTTCTATTTCAATCGTTGCGCCTGATGGACTCGAAGCGACTACTTGAACCTCATCGCCTTTTCTTAACTCGAGAAGTGATGAAGTAGCTACGTTCGCATTTGGCGAAGTAATCGTTTCTTGATTTCCTGCGATGATCTCACCATTAACGCGGATGCCAACGAACGCAGAATACGGTGTTCCTGTATAAATCGGCAAAAAGATACTCGCTGTGAACGTATAAATGCCGTTGCTCTTTGGAACAAACGTTGATGTATCTGGATTGTATTCATTATTGCTATCGAATACTTCTACCGGGTAGATCACTTGATTTGGTGTGGAGCCTAAAATAAATTGAAACAGATCTTTAACCGCTTTAAAGGCAGAAACCTTCTGGCAAGGCTGAATCTTCCTATGCTTGCACTCACAATCTCTTTTCATATGTGCGTACGGATTTTGATCATAATGGTGGTACATACCAACTTTCCCTCCTATTTTCACTCTGATCTAGAAATGAAACCAGAGAATAATCTATCAGATTATTACTAGTAGATTATGCGGACAAGTTGTAAGTGGTGTGTATAAATAGAGGTAGGGGAAGTAGTTTTGCTAGACACAACTAAAGAAAGCGATTAGTAATTTCTAATCGCCGTTAAAAGGTTTGCGCGTGCATCTAATCATATTTCACAACGGGCCATTTTTCTTTTCGAAGAGAGTTCATGAGCTCAGGACTAGCGTTCACATTCGTCTGTACGATTTCTTTAGGCGTTAACGCCATCCATTGGTTTAAAGAAACATCTGCAAAACGGTCACTTTTAAAAATCTCTAGAAACCATAAGCTCTTATTTCCAGTATTCTGTACATAATGACCAAATGCAAAAGGGATATAACCTACATCTCCGGCTCTTACATCAAAGGTTCGTGCTGTTCCATTTCCTGCGAAAGCGGTCATCCGCCCTTGACCAGCTAAATAATATTGCCACTCATCATTATTCGGATGCCAATGCAACTCTCTCATTCCGCCAGGTTTTATTTCTACTAAAGCGGCAGCGATTCTCTGTGAGATCGGAAAATTAGTAGAGTCAACAATGCGTACGGTACCACCGGGTGTAACGAGCGGTTTCTGGGCCATCAAGCGATGGGTGAAGCTTAATGGAACCGTTCCATATGGATCAGGTACGGCTTGTGTTTCAATCGGACCGGGAACGGCAGACTGATAAATATAACGCTGTTCAGTCGGAATGTTCGCGAACGCACTCTCCGGTATTCCGAAGTTTGCTGAAAGAACTTCTTTAGGTGTATGTGCAAACCAATCTGAAATAGAGAATGTGCTCAGATCGGAGAAATTCCCATCATCAAATACGAGTAAAAACTCACAGCCTTCTTCAAGTCCTTGAATCGAATGAGGAATGCCAGGAGGGAAATACCAAAGATCACCTTCAGCTACATCGGCGATAAAATTCCTCCCGTTTTGATCAACAGAGGTAATTCGAGCACGGCCTAAAATCATATAAGCCCATTCCGCTTCTTGGTGCCAATGCAGCTCCCTCACACCGCCTGGGGTAAGACGCATATTTACCCCTGCAAGCGTCTTTGCGACAGGAAGCTCACGAACCGTAATCTCTCTTGACCAGCCTCCAAAGTTCAACTGCATATGTGTATCCGAATAAGAAAATCGCAAATTCGGGACAGTTCCGGCATCTGTTGCAGGTGAAACTAACATATCCGGATTTTGTATATCAC
The DNA here is from genome assembly GCF_048083785.1 of Fictibacillus tiangongensis. Lineage (GTDB taxonomy): Bacteria > Bacillota > Bacilli > Bacillales > Fictibacillaceae > Fictibacillus. Next base: position 4,121,585 of record NZ_CP182294.1, on the reverse strand, counting down.
GCATGATGTCGCGAGGTCCTAAGTCGGTAGCACCTGCACCATCACTGCGAATTGGCTGCGGAATCTGCATTGGTCTTCGTTGCTGTTGATCTTTATTGTTCTTATCCACGCGATGAGCTCCTCTCTTTTAGAAGGTTCAAACGTCATCTCTGTATTCATATGGAGGGGACATCTTGAACATGCAGATTTCTTGAGAAGAAGCCAAACAAAGAAAAAAACACCTAAAAAGCCTACAGCAGCTTAAAGGTGTTTCGTATCTGTGAAAATCTCATCTTGATGGCTTTTAATGCGTTTTAACTGTGCCACAATAATAATGCTGATGATGACGAGTAAGAACCAGGAGCTGATCTTACCAATATGAACGAGTGACCAAGCAGCTTCCTGATTTGGATACTGCCATGCACCGAGAAACGTTGTGATGTTCTCAGCGATCCAGATAAAAAATCCAATCAACAAAAAGGAAAGGAGGATCGGCATTTTATAGACATGCTCGTTGATCGTATAATGAACAACGGTCTTATAAAAGATAGGAAATAGAAGCAGGATCAGAATCCATCTGGCATCAAACAAGTAATGATGGAGAAAAAAGTTAAAATAGATCAGGACACAAATACCGAAAGAAAAGAGAGGGTTTGGCCAACCCGTAATCTGTAGATCGAGTCTTCTCCAGCTTTGGCAAATATAGCTCGCAACACTTGCATACATAAAACCGCTGTAGAGAGGAACACCGTAGATTTTAGAATAGGCTTCTTCCGGATAGCTCCAGGATCCCATATGAACTTTAAATAGCTCTAGTGCTAGGCCGATCAAGTGAAAGACGCAGATGACTTTTAGTTCATCGATCGTTTCAAGTTTCGTTACGATCATCGCAACCTGTGTGATGAGACAAAGAAAGAGTATGAAATCGTATCGAGGGATGAACGGAATGCTGACGAACTTTGAAAGAGCTAACGCCCCAAAGATGATGACTGGAAAGATGCAAGAAAGTGCTTGTAAATAAGTGAATGTAAGAAGCGCCCTCATGAGCAAACCACCTTTTATCGATTGATATGGAAATATATTGTATCCATAATAACCTATGGTGATTGAAATCTCATCATACAAAAAAATGGTGAGTTTAACATGAATCTGTCAGTTGACTTGCTTATTTAAGCGCAGCATCTGCTAAGGAATAGACGATCGCATCATCTGTAGGTGGATTATGAAGACCAGCTCGCACATCGCGAAAGTGCCGCTGAAGCGGATTTTGTACAGAAAGACTTCGAGCCCCAACAATCCTCATCGCAAGGTCTACGACTCGATTTGCACTGTTTGTTACAGAATGCTTAACGGCAGCGAGTTCAGTTCCTAGATTCTGGCGCTGTTCAGGGTGGTTCACCCATTTTTCAGCAACGGCGTGCAGAATCGTTCTAGCTTGGAATAATTCAAGTTCGATCTTGCCAATCTTTCTCCTCACTTCTGGCACGTCTGAGATCGGTCCTGATAATGTGTTAGGGCTATACTCTAAAGCAAATTCAATCGCGTAGTTCCTCGCTGCTCTTGCGATACCTAAGTACACAGCAGGTACTTGCAGATACCAGCCTTTCGGAACAATGTTCTTTCCATCTTCAACAACAAGAAGGTTCTCCTCGGGCACATAAACATCTTTCAAAAGTAGATCGTCACTTTTCGTGCCTCTCATAGAGATGCTGTCCCATGTTTCTTTTACAAAAACCCCTTTTTCACGATGATTCACTAAGAAAAAACCTTTATGGTTAGTTTCGGAAATGGTGGCGGTGATGATGGAATAATCAAGAGCCTCTGCCATAGAAGTAAAAGCCTTGCTCCCGTTGATCAGCCATCCGTCTGCTTTCTTGACTGCAGTTGTAGTAGGAATACCCCCGCGAGACGGACTTCCCGTCGCACGCTCTGTTTGCGCCAAGTTGATGAGTACTTTTTGTTCAACAACCTTCCGGCTAAGACCAGCGAACGCATCTCCATTCCAATGACGGTTTTCCGCCGCTTCTAAAAGAGTCCCCAAATGCCAGCCAAGAGAAAGAGCAGTAGGAGCATCTCCTTCAGCTAAATGCTCTTGAATGGTTAAGAACTCAAGTAGACTCAACCCTTTGCCACCATATTCTTTTGGAATGGTAAGAGAAAGAAATCCAGCATCCTTCAAATCTTGAAAGTTTTCATAAGGAAAAACACCTTCTTGATCTACAAAATCTGCACGTTTCTTAAAAATTTCTTTTAGTTCTAGAGCGGTACTAACCGCTTCTTCAAAATGATCTTTCTCAGTGGCTTTTCTCAAAGGTAAGCTCATAGTTCCCTCCTAAATTTTTTATCAGTAAGTGGTTTTTGGTTTTGGATTGGTTTTGTTATAAGTCTTCTTCGATAGGTTGATTGGAGCGCAAGGTGCGAGACTCCTGCGGGACAGGCGGGCAGTCCGAAAAGTGGAAGTGGCTCGTTCAGCCCCGACAAGCAAAAGGTGAATGGGCTAGGAAGGCGTCCTTTGCCTTCTGGACCATTTAACTTTTGACCTCGAGGGGCTAGCCACTGCAACTGGACAGGTGAGACACTTACCGGCGCAAAGCGCGAAGTGGCTCACCGCTCGCCCCGCGGAAAGCGAGCGTCCTGGAGCGGAAATTCAACTACACACAAGAACAGCGCAGTAAAAACAAAAAAAGCCCTCTTTCAAAGACGAAAGAGGACGTAAATTCCATATGCTTACACGCTCTCTCATCTTTCAGACATTAAAAAAACATCTGCTGGAATTAGCACCTTTCTTTTTACAAAGCGGTTGCTGCAGGATCGTAGGACCAGTTCCTCCCCTGACTCTTGATAAGAAAAATATTTAATTATTAGTCAACACTATAGAGGATAAAGCAAACCACTGTCAACTAAAAACTGATTCTTAAGAAAATTATTTTATTTCTCTAAATTCCATTGACAGGTTATTTTTATTCCTGTATATTTCGTTACTAAATTGAATAATATCGATTCCTTATCGAGAGAGGTGGAGGGACTGGCCCTTTGAAGCCTCGGCAACAACTAATTTAGTACTGTGCCAATTCCAGCAGGCGAAAGCTTGAAAGATAAGAGGAAATCTATATACGTATGTTTATTTCACGTATTTTTTAACCTCTTCTCATCACTGAAGAGGTTTTTTATTTTCTCTTGGAACGGGTACGAAAATATTGGATACGGAGGAATGTATGTTGAGTAAAGAAATTTTATTAAACGCGTTCGAGATGACGAGTGCCATGCACAATTCTCATGGCCTTTGGAAGCACCCGGAGAACAAGAGACAAAGAAGTTACAAAGATCTGAACTATTGGATCGAGTATGCAAAGCTTTTAGAAAGAGGGAAGTTTGACGCGGTGTTCTTTGCAGATGTATTGGGCGTTTATGACGTTTATAGGCAGAGCAAAGCCCCTTCTATTCAAGACGGGCTTCAAGTTCCTTTAAACGATCCAGCACTTCTTGTATCAGCTATGGCGAGCGTAACAGAGAACCTATCGTTTGCTGTTACGGTAAGCACAACCTATGAACAGCCGTTTGGCAACGCGCGACGCTTTTCTACGTTAGATCATCTAACGAATGGGCGAATCGCTTGGAATGTAGTTACTTCTTATCTGCCAAATGCTGCGAGGAATTTTGGACTGCAGAATATGATCAAGCACGATGAACGATACAACATCGCAGATGAATACCTGGATGTTTCCTATAAGCTTTGGGAAAGCAGTTGGGAAGATGGAGCCGTTGTAGAAGACGTTGAGAACAATAAACTGGTTGATCCTGAAAAAGTTCATGAGATCAATCACGAAGGGCAATACTTCAGCGTTGAAGGACCTCACTTAAGCGAGCCTTCTCTGCAGCGGACACCTGTTATCTATCAAGCAGGAACGTCTGAACGTGGCCGAGATTTTGCTGCCAAGCATGCTGAGTGTATCTTTGTAGGTGGTCCAACACCAGAGAGAATTCGCTTTTATGCGGACGATATTCGTAAACGCGCTAGCAAACACGGTCGAAATCCAGATAACCTTAAGATCTTCTCATTTTTAAACGTGGTGGTAGGGAGAACGACTGAAGAGGCGGAGGAAAAATTCAAGGAATATGCAAGTGTTTGGAGTGCAGATGCTGCAAAAGCCCAGTATGGGGCAAGCGGTTATGATATTGCGGAATATGAAGATTTAGATCCAGAACTTCCATTCTCGTACAACAAATCAACAGAGGGAGGACATTATAAAGCCGCTACGCTCACTACGGATGCTCCCAAACCGTTAACAGTGGGAGAAGTATTGAATCGGTTCGAGTCACCTGACAGAGGTAGTTTTATAGTAGGCAATCCGGAAGAGGTAGCAGATGGGATTCAAAAGCAGTTTGAAGAGTCTGGCGTGGACGGTTTCAACCTTAATCATTTAGTCACACCTGGAGATTTAGAAGCTTTCGTGGAGCTAGTTGTACCTGTTCTTCAAGAAAGAGGATTATATAAAAAAGAGTACAACCATGGTACGCTTCGTGAAAAATTATTCTCACCTGGGCAACCTTTGCTGCCAAACGATCATCCTGCAGCTAGATTTAGACCGGTGCTAACGGAAAGTAAATAAATAAAGAGTGAGTGAGGAGAGAAAACATATGAAACGATTTAACATATTTTTAACTGCAGCTTTATTAATCGGCGTTTTAGCAGGGTGCGGCGTTTCGGGTGAGAAAGAAAGTAAGAAGATCACGCTCGGCGCAACCGTCCCTTACAGCGACATGCTAGAAAAAGGCGTAAAGCCCTATCTTGAGAAAAAAGGATACAGTGTTGAAGTAAAAGAATTCAATGACTATGTACAACCGAACATCTCTTTAAAGAGCGGTTCATTAGATGCGAATTTGTTTCAGCATAAAGTGTACATGGACGCTTTTTCAGAAGAAAATGATATGAAATTAGCCTCTGTGATTACGGTGCCTACTGCACCAATCGGTATCTATTCTAAGAAATACAAGTCAATAGACGAAATTAAGCCCGGAAGCACGGTTTCTCTAGCGAATGATCCAACGAACTTAGCAAGAGGCCTTACTGTTTTGAGAGACAATGGACTAATTGAGATCGATTCTTCTGCCAATCCGTTAAAAGTCTCAGAAAAAGATGTGACGAAAAATCCAAAAAACTTGAAGTTTCAGCCCGTTGAAGCGGCTCAAACACCAAGAACGCTAGACTCGGTAGATCTAGCAGCAGTAAACGGAAACTTTGCTCTATCCTCTGGACTAGACTTAAAGGACGCGCTTGTAAAAGATAAACTTCCAGAAGAAATCATCAATCGAATTGTGGTGCTAGACAAAGATAAGAACTCCCAGCTCGCAAAAGATCTTAAAGCGGCAGTAGAGTCAGACTCATTCAAAAAAGTCATTCAAAGTGATTTTGAAGAGTTTCATAAGCCAGATTGGATGAACAAATAATCTGATGAAAAATCAGCATCATATATATTGGAAAAGCTGTACGAATGCCGTTACCAACTCTCTTAATTGCTCATAGAATAGGTTATGTTGACTCAAGGGGGGATTAATATGAGTAACTGCCCGCACTGTGGCCTTTTCCGATATGATCTAAGTGGCTGTATCTGTTCTGATAAAGATTTTACTAGTGATTGGAATCAGAGATACATTGAAGAGATCTTCAATCCAAACAACAATCAGGTGAATGGATCGAAGAAGACGAGACGACCGCAAAATCTCTTAGATCTGTAAGAACAATAAGACTTATTCATTCTTACTATAAACGTTACAAAGCCAACTGTTTGATTTGTGTTCTTCTGCAAATCATGAGTTGGCTTTTTTATTTTTTATGGGACTTTTTTAAAGGTTGCTTTTGGAAGTATTGATCTCCGTTCCAGATACTCGCTTTCCACGGGGCAGGCGGTGAGCCACATTTGTTCGTTTCACTCTTAAGTGTCTCACCTGCCTAGTTGCAGTGGCTAGCCCCTCGAGGTCAAAAGTTAAACGGCCAAGAAGGCAGAGTGCGCCTTCATAGTCTATTCACCTTTTGCTTGTCGGGGCTAAACGAGCCACTTACACTTTGAGGACTGCCCGCCTGTCCCGTAGGAGTCTCGCATCTTACACTCCAATCAAAGATTCATGAAGACAAAATTTGAAAGCGCAATGTTTTAAAGAGCATGTCTATCATACAGTGGGTTTTTCACTTCCTCTTTCCATGCATATTGATTGGAGCGGAAGGTTGCCGACTCCTATGGGACGAGCGGTCAGGTGGAGACTCCTAAGGGCGCGAAGCGGCAGGAGGCTCACCGTTCGCCCCATGGAAAGCGAGCAACCTGGAGCGGAAATCAACTACTTTCTAAGAGCATCATGGAAATATAAACATCATATGAAATACAAAAAGCAGACCTTCGAAAGAAGATCTGCTTAAATATTATCCATCAATTAGCGAAGTGATGGAGGAGTAGCGAGCTTTCTTACGCTTGAATTCGTACGAACACCAGTCGGCGCTAAAAAAGAATTAGACGACGTAAGCTCTTTTTGGATAACGATGCTAGAACCTAGCTGTCCGTGTACTTTAAAGCCCCAATGCTGGAAAGTCTTTAGAGCATCCGTATTTTCTTCATCAACCGTACCAAATACATTGCGAATTCCTTGTTTCATAAGGTGACTCTCAAATACGGGAAGAAATGAGGTAGCGATGCCCTTTCCTTGATGTTTTGTATCTAACACAACATAATCCACAAAAATTGTTGGCCCGATTCTGAATCGATAACATACAAATCCAATGATCGTATCATTGCTGTCACAGACAATCATGACCTCGTTGGCCATGTTGATAATCATTTCAATTACATTTTTCCGGACTTGAAAATTACTTACTACCATATCTACTAAAAAAGGATCGTCCTTACCAGGAACCCGTTTGCGAATATACAAATATATTCCCCCTTATATTACTTTACGAAGGGAAGATATAAAGAAATAAATAGAAGATGATTCACTTATAGAAACACTTAGGTTACATCGAACATAACTATTATTTTATTAAAAATCCCCCTTGCTTGTACTATATGTGCTTGTCCTTGAAAGGGTCTGGATACCGTCCTAGTTCTAATGAAAAAGGCGCTATGTAGGATAATGTTCTAAAAATAGAAAAGCCGAGGAAAAATCCCCGGCTTTCAACCTGCTTATGCTACTTCAGGTCTTTTCTTACCTTTTTTTCTTTTCTTGAATCCTAATAGGCTACCGATTAAGCTCACTATAGACCCCCCCTTCTATAAGCGAACTATTGAGAAAAAGAACAATCACTCTTGTTTTCTTCTCTACTCTATCTTACGCAAGCTTGTCTTAAAGGTTTGGACGATTCTTAAAAATGGATGCAAAAAAAATACATTTACAAATACATACAGAGCTTCGTTTATAATTTAAGGACTAGCATGAAAAAGGAGTACAATTTATGAATGTTGAGCGTGAACAAAGAAAACAGATCTTTAGAGTTTTGGAGTATATTGAAGAGCATCTAGAGGATTCTCTGCCATTAGAAAAACTGGCTGTCATCTCTACATATTCTCCTTTTCATTTTCAGCGGATTTTTAAAAGTATTGTGGGGGAAACACCAGCTGCTTACGTAAAAAGGTTCCGATTGGAGAACGCAGCACATCGATTGATCTATGAAAAATATATCCCTATTACTCAAATTGCGATGCTCTGTGGTTTTTCTTCCTTATCGTATTTCACATATTCTTTTCAATCCTATTTCAAGACGAGTCCAAAAAACTGGCGGGAAGGAGCTTATCTTCAGCAATTTCCTCGGGAATATGAAGATAGCAAGAAATCTAAACAAGTTCGCAACCCATCGAAAGAAAAAGAAGGCAATGGTCCTTATAATGAGTTTAAATGGCTAGATTTATCAAAAATAAGTATCGAATCCTTTCCAAGCCACACTACAGTGAAAGGCCATCATTTTGGAACGTATACGAGTGGCGTTTCTGAAGCTTGGGAAGAAGTTCATAAATGGTGTGAGTCTAGAAATCTAATCGATTCACATTCTTTGTTTCTTGGGATACCGCGAAACAATCCTTACATCACGCCTCCTGACAAATGCCAGTATGATTGTCATATTACGATCAATGACTCAATCTCTGATTCAATATCGGCTGATGATACTTCTAAGTTTGTTGGTGGAAAGCATGTGATGTACGAATTTGAGGAGCCGGTTGATTTTTCAGAACGCAATCTGATAATTAATTGTTACTCCGAACTGTATAGCTATTGGCTGCCAAGAAGCGGCTACAAATATTTAAGTAATCCAGTTGAAGTTATACAGATTCAACAGAACAAGAATACGCTACAACGGGAAAGCAAGATCAAAGCGATTGCCCTAGCCATTGAACCTAAATAACAAGGAGGCCGTTATGGAAATAAACGGAGTACAATTAAACATGACAGCGATCATCGGTGGTGGACTTTTATATATGATCTACGGAGGGATCTACTATTCAACGATACTCGGAAAGAAAAAGGATAACGGAGATACCGGGCCTTTTAAATACATTTTTTCTGTAGTCGTTGCTTTCATTAGCTCGTTCCTAATGTCTTATCTTATTGGATTAATTGGAGCTGAAAGTGCAGCAGAAGGACTCATGGTTGGGTTCATCATAGGGATCTTGATTACGATTGTCTATTATAAAAACACACTTTTCGGTCTACTGACAAGGAAGTCTTTTATCATTGCAATCGGAGATCATCTAGTGATTTTTACACTACTTGGATTGTTGCATGGATGGATGAATTAAGGTTGAAGGAGCTTAGTATATAAGCTTCTTTTTTTTGTTTGTCCATTCTGAAGTTAATTTAGAAGGTAGATAATAATTTCCACTCCAGGATGCTCGCTTTCCGGGGGACGTGCGGATTCATAGAAGCATTTTTGCTCCTGCGTCTACAAGTAATGCTTCCGAAGTGAGCTTCCTCGTCGCATGCCTTGCGAGATGTTTATTCAAGCAGAAGGCACGCTGATCCCCCAGGAGTCTCGCACCTTTCGTTCCAATTATCTTTCAAGGGAGCATTTGAAAGTCTATGCTTGTACAATCTAAAAGAGAGCCTTTAAATAAAAAAACCACTGACGTAATGGAGGACCATCACATCAGTGGTTTTAAATTTTGATTAACGAATACCTTTCATCTTCTCTTGAATCTTAGGTGAGATGACAAAAAGGATAAGTGATAACACAATCGCAGCTCCACCGATCGTACCGAAGTACATCATTTCTGTTTCTGCAGAATAGAACTTAACGATTTGTGCGTTGATCGCTTGTGCAGCTGCACTTGCTAAGAACCATAAACTCATTGTTTGTGCAGAGAATGCTGCTGGAGCAAGCTTCGTTGTTGCAGAAAGTCCTACTGGAGACAATAGAAGCTCACCGATTACAACGATAAAGTAACTAAGAACAAGCCATAGTGGATTTACCAGTGTGTCTTCTCCACCAAAGTATGCAGGAAGAAGAATAACTAAGAATGATAATCCAGCGAATAACAAACTTAGTGCAAATTTCTTTGGTACCGTCGGTTGACGGTTACCAAGCTTTACCCACATCCAAGCGAATAGTGGAGCTAGTGTAATAATAAATAGCGGGTTCAATGATTGGAACCAAGCTGGTGAAATCTCAAGTCCAGCAAACGTTAAATCCGTACGCTTGTCCGCATAAGCAGCAAGAATCGTTGAACCTTGCTCTTGAATCGCCCAGAACATAACAGCAGCGATGAATAGCGGAATGTACGCAATAATTCGTGAACGCTCGTCTGATGTTGTTTTTGGACTGCGGTACATCACCACAAAATAAATAGTAGGGATCGCGATACCAAATAGACCAACTAATGAAATGAATACTTCAAGTGTGAAAAGTCCTGCTGGGATGGTTGTACCTAAAATAACAGCTAGTACAACTACAGAAATACCTACAATGATCGATACTTTTTTCTTCTCAGCTGGAGATAAAGGGTTAGGCACATACGTACCTGCAAGACCAAGATTCTTTTTCTTCGTTACAGCAAATACGATAAGACCTAATAACATACCAATAGCTGCAATTCCGAATCCTAAGTGGAAGCTCGTTTTCGCGACTTCACCTACAATTAATGGAGACAAGAAAGCACCTAGGTTGATCCCCATGTAGAAGATACTAAATCCTGCATCACGACGATTATCGCCAGGAGCATAAATATCACCTACGACACTGGATACGTTAGGCTTAAGTAAACCTGTACCAATAACGATAAAGACCATGGAAATAAACAGCATTGTCAGATCGCCTGGTAGTGAAAGGACGATATGACCAATCATGATTAATATACCACCATAGAACAATGCTCTAGATGTACCAAAAACTCTGTCTGCTAACCAACCACCGATTACACCGGACATATATACGAGTGAACCATAAATGGACATGATTGCGAGTGCAGTGGACTCTTCTAAACCTAGACCACCTTTTGAAACTTCATAGTACATGTAGTAAATTAGGATCGCACGCATTCCGTAGTAAGAAAAGCGCTCCCAAAACTCTGTGAAGAAAAGTGTAAATAATCCTTTAGGGTGTCCAAAGAAGCCTTTTTGCGGGACACTATCCACAATTTTCTGTCTATTGATGTCTGACATATGACAACCTCCTCTTAGTACATTAAATATAATACTTTGAAATATTTATTATTGTCAAAAGTTTTCGGCTTATTTATTATTACAGGTTCTTATGCATACGTAAATGGAAATTACACCCTATATGGGCATAATGGCTTATATATATGCATAAATAGGGTATAAAAAATGTATAAAAGTAGTGCGAAAATTTACTTGCGTAGTATGCTCAAAAAATAAAAAAATTGTAAGGTGCTGGGAAACGGGTTCAACCATTGTGTATATAGTGAAATTTTTAGTACTATAGAAGAATAAGTTTACAGGTAGTGAAAAGAGGTCTTTTTACATGAACAAAAATTCCATTTATGGATTAACGATTGAACAACTTACAGAATGGCTTGGACAGCATGGCTATAAACCGTATCGCGCTTCACAAGTATGGAACTATTTATATAGAGAGCGAGTAACCACGTTTTCGGAAATGGTCGATATCAAAGCAGATTGTATCGAATTATTAACCGAAAACTTTACCATTCAAACGCTTCGGGAGCACGTTAAGCAAGAAGCTTCAGATGGAACAGTTAAATTCCTTTTCAAATTGAATGATGGCAACTTGATCGAAACCGTACTGATGAGACATAAATACGGTTTATCGGTATGTGTAACCACACAAGTTGGTTGCAACATCGGCTGCAGCTTTTGCGCAAGTGGTCTGTTAACCAAAACAAGGGATCTATCAAGTGGGGAAATTGTAGAGCAGATCATGAACGTGCAGCATCATTTAGACGCTGCAGGTGGGGGAGAAAAGGTAAGTCATATCGTTGTAATGGGAATCGGTGAGCCTTTCGATAACTTCCAAAACATGATTGATTTTTTAAAGATCATGATCGATCAAAAAGGGTTAGCGATCGGATCAAGGCATATTACAGTCTCAACAAGCGGGATCGTGAACAAAATGTACGAGTTTGCAGATGTGAACATCCCAGTTAATCTTGCATTATCCCTTCACGCACCAAACAATGAACTGCGTACAAAAATTATGAAGATTAACCGAGCTTTCCCTGTTGAAAAGCTGATGGATGCGATCAACTATTATATTGAGAAAACAAATCGTAGAATTACGATTGAATATATTCTATTAAAAGATGTAAATGATCATGTAGAAGAAGCGGTAGAACTTGCAGCTCTTTTCCAAGATAAAAAGAAAAAAACATATATCAATCTGATTCCATATAACCCAGTGGATGAACATAGTCAGTATCAGCGAAGTGATCAAGAATCAGTTCTAGCGTTCTATGATACGCTCAAGAAGAACGGAATCAACTGTAAGATTCGCCAAGAGCACGGTACAGATATCGATGCGGCTTGCGGTCAGTTAAGAAGTAAACAGATCAAGAAGGATAAAGATCAATCGATTAAGTCTTAATGGAAAGCTGTTTACTCCTAAAAGTGCGTGGTGAATGGAAGTGGACAGTAAAACTCAAAAAGTGGACAGTATATTCTAAAAAGTCGACAGTAAGCACACTTTGAGGTGTTTGCACGCTACCCATATGCCTGTCTACGCATTAAAACTGCTCCTATGTAGAGGTAGTTTGTTGATGGTGAAGGTAATCTGTCTGATTCGAAGATTAATCTCTCCGATTGGCCACATAATCTGTCCAATCTCCACCGTAATCTGTCCATTTCAGCCAATAATCTGTCCAATTATATATTTTAAAAGCAGCATTGAATTCGAAAACAGCCTAATGAAAAGAGACCGGTTTTTTCAACTGGTCTCTTTTTATTAAGTTGACCTTTTATTAAGTTGACAACTGTAAAACAATTACATATGATAATGGTAATTCAATGGAAGGGATGGTGTGTTTGTGAGCGTTGTCGTTCTTAACTAAAACAATTTGGATATCGGTCTACAAAAGAAAAAATGAAACGGCATGTCCGGTTTATTTGCTATGTCTTTTGTTTGCCACCAATAGTTAAGAACAGCGGTCAGATACAAGCCATCATACTCAATCCCATGATGCTGCGGACTCTTCTTATGAGCCGGTTTTTTTATGCATTTTTTAGGGTGAAGTCTATCTATGAGGCAGAAATGACATGTTCATTTCTGTCTTTTTTTATTGGCAGTTCCTGGCCTCTGTTAAGAGGAGGGGATAATAAACAATTCTTTAAGATAACTTGTTTTTGCTATAAAAAATTTCTGGAGGTAGTTCCATTGAATACACAAACCATAAACATGCTTGAATATAACAAAATTAAAGAACAGCTTGCGTCTTTTGCATTAAATAGAGCCACAAAAGAACAAATAGAAAAGCTTCAACCTTCTTCTAACCTTTCTGTGATTCAATCATGGATGCTCGATACGACGGAAGCAAAACGCATTTTAGAGAAGAGTGCAAGTGTCCCGATCGCTAATTTAAACGGTTTGGAGCAAGTTCTAGAGATACCGAAGAAAGGATTGAATCTATCTCCCGAACAACTCACATTAATATTTGGACTTTTAGAAAACGTGAGCCGAATGCAGCGATTCATGAGAGACAAAACTTCTGTAGGACCCGGCGTATCTTCTTATGCGTACTCTATGTTTGACCTAAGTGATTTAAAAGAAGAGATCTATCGTTGTATCCGTAACGGTGGAGTCGATGACCATGCTAGTAAAACTTTGTTGAAAGTGAGAAAAAAGATTACCGTTGTCGAAGAAAGAATTAAATCCAAGCTCGATAACATGATGAAGTCCTCTGTTTACCGTGATATGCTGCAAGATCAGATCGTTTCCATGAGAGATGGTCGTTATGTTATTCCTGTTAAGAGCAAATACAAGCGTAATATTGATGGTCAAGTACTCGATAGTTCTTCAAGTGGCGCTACCGTGTATATTGAACCTCATGATATTCGTAAACTTCAAACCGAAATCAGTATGCTTAGAGCAGAAGAGGAGATCGAGATCTCTATGATTCTAGGCGTGCTGACAGGTATGGTTGCGAGTTACGAGAGGGAATTGCATATTACAATTGAAGCGATGATTCATTACGATTTTATCTTTGCAAAAGCGAAGTATAGCAGAGTGCTAGATGCGAAATCAGTAGCGTTAAATCAAGAGAATGTGATAAGCATCATAAACGGCAAACATCCGTTGATAGGTGAAAAATGTGTTCCACTGCATTTTAATCTTGGCAAAAGCTATCAGTCACTCATCATCACAGGACCTAATACGGGTGGAAAGACGGTAGCCATTAAAACAGTAGGTTTATTAACTTTAATGGTTCAAACAGGTCTGCATGTACCTGTTGATGAAGGCAGTGAATTTGCCGTATTCAGAGACGTCTTTGTTGATATCGGAGACGGGCAAAGTATCGAACAATCATTAAGTACGTTTTCTTCTCATATGACAACGATCATCTCCATTTTAAAAGAAGCAGGGCCACAGGATTTGGTCATTTTAGACGAACTGGGTGCGGGAACGGATCCTTCTGAAGGAATGGGGCTTGCCGTTGCTATTCTCGAGAGGTTGTACAGCAAGGGAAGTATGATTTTAGCAACCACTCATTATAGTGAAATAAAAGAATTTGCTTCCGTTACACCTGGTTTTGAAAACGGATCGATGGATTTTAATCTTGAGACGCTTCAGCCTACGTATTCTTTAATTATAGGTAAAGCAGGGAAAAGTCAGGCTTTCTCGATCGCAAAAAAATTGGGAATGGACGATGAGATTATCCACCGTGCACAACTCATTACAAGAAAAGAAAGTTATCCACATGTGGATAAGAATGAAGTTTCAGTGTTTTCCACAGATGAATTTATAAAACTTGAGGACTTACGTAATAAAGCTCAGTCAAAAGTGAAAAAACAACAGGAGAAACCGCGAAAAGTGGAAGAGCAGCTAGGAGAAATTTTTCATATAGGTGATCGTGTATTCGTTTCAAGTCTAAAAGCCGCAGGAATTGTTTACAAGCTAGAGAATGATCATGGAGAACTAGGTGTATTGGTTGGAGAAAGTAAGCATATCATTCATAAAAAGCGCTTAAAACTTCATATTGAGAGTAAAATGCTGTATCCAGACAATTATGATATGGACATTGTATTTGAATCAAAAGAAAATAGAAAAAAGAACAATTCCATGAAAAAGCGTCATGTTGAAGGTCTTTCTATCGAGAGGGAAGATCACTAAGTGAGGGAGCCAAATGAAGAACCTTGTCACGTGTAAAGTAGTTGGCGTTACTGAACTAACGGATGATTTTTTAAAGGAATTCATCCGATATCAAGAAACAAAACAAGTATGGTATGTAGAGGATAAATCCTACAAAGTGAAGGATGATTATTTTATTGATGACTGGATGCCGGAAAAGAAGGTTCAGGTCATTGAAGAGTTAAGAAGATGTGTAAGAAGCGGGGGAGCAGTTGTTGCAGCATGGAATCAGAAGCAGTTAGTAGGTTTTGCGAATGTAGAAAGTGAACGCTTTGGTTCCGAGGCGCAATATGTTGAGCTGCCATACCTACATGTCACAAATGTTGCGCGGGGCATGGGGATTGGGAAGAAGCTTTTTTCTTTTTGCTGCCAAGAAGCGAAGAGGCTAGGTGGTAGGAAACTCTATATTGCAGCGCATCCGTCTATTGAATCACAATCGTTTTATCGCGCTGTAGGGTGTTCACCAGCAGAAGAAGTGAATGAGCGTATCTTCAAAAGAGAACCTTTAGACATTCAACTTGAGAAAGCGCTATAACAAAGGGAAAGAGACATCTACGTACTGCTAGATGTCTCTTTTTCAATAACGATCTCATCAGCCAGTGTTTGCTCGATGTCTGAAGCAATATCTATCGCTTTTGTAAAAAAATGATCGCACCGAATGCCTTTTAATGTTACATCATTGGGTCGATGAGGTCCCCCGTACACTTTTACAGCCGATCCAGCGGTTGTAAAATCTTTTACGACAACATCGTTCAGAATGACGTTGTGCGCGCGATATTGAATGGCAATCACCGGATTACCATCATAGTTATATGTGCGATCGCCTAGAACGGTTAAACCATTGATCACAACATGGTTATAACCAGATACCACGAGGCCGCGAGGTGTTGAATCTTTATAGAGCTCTGTAAAAATAGGCGAGATGCTAAAGAGATTAGTTGCTGAGATATGATGAGCTGTTTTCGATTCAGGATCTATATCCTTATGATGGCCGATATGACGAAAATTGTAGGATCGGTTATCGTTTACAGATAAATGACCATAGATGTGTACATTTGAAGCAGCAGAAGCGTTATGATGTGCTTTAATCTCAACACCTCCAAAGCAGCGTGCTGTTGAGTTGTTCAGTAGCCAAACATTATGAGAACCGTCATCGATTTCAATGCCATTAGAGTTCGAAAATCCTTTCTTATGGGACCTTCCGCTTGGGTCACACATATGGGAATTCGAAATAAAGATATACTCACTGTGGTGTGTGGTAATACCATCATCACCAAAGCCGTACCCATTGAGATTGTCTAACCAGATGTATTTACTTCCTCCTCTTGAACGAGTACCGTCCCCGAGGTAGGTATATAGCGAAGAAGACACATCAAACCCGTGCAGCCCTGGATTAACAGCTTCTAGGTCAAACATCCAGCCATAAGTGACGTTAGCGAAGGTTAAACAACTTGATCGATTGTTTCCTGCCCTCGTTTTTTCTTCGGAATCTAGCCGTTCTAGGTTCCAATCGAGTGTCATCCCTTTTACAGCTATGTTTCGATTACCTTTAAAATGGTTTTTATTTGTGATCAGCCATTCTGCTTTAGGACAATCTTCATGCAGCTGCAGGGTCGTTTTACGTTTTCCTTCTCCTATAAGAATCGTCCACGAAGGCAATTTGATGCCTTTTGTTATGAATTTTCCTGCTGGAATACGTACAATGACTCTTCCTTTACCGATTGCTTTTTTAAAAGCCTCCGTATTATCGGTTATTCCGTCCCCAACAGCACCATAGTCTAATACGTTTACTTCCTCTTTTATATATCGATAAAGCATCTCGTATTGCTCATTTAACTTCGTGATCCATCGAGGATAGATATGTTCTTGTTCATCTTTATCCCAATCAGTCGTATCGACGTCTTTGTAGCGAGCCCTTTTTATTATCAAACTTTTTGTTGCATATTTGAACCATTCTAAAGAATTTCTATTACGTTTCTTAACTTTTTTTAATGAGTCTTTGAATAGATTCTCTGAAGTATTTACATCAATAGATTCTGTATGAGCGTGCTTTTTTCTCAATTCTTCTATCAAGTTTTTGTTAGTGAGTGGATCATGATGTTTATCAAGTGAAATCATTTAAACGATCACCTCGGCTTTAAATAATTAGATTATAATTCATGATTTCCCTATCTAAAATATAATAATCAGCATGTTAAAGGGATAGGGGAGAGTCGTTCTACCTACCTCTTTTCGGATGCAAACAAAAATGTTTACAAGTTTACAATCACGTTTGCAACTGTTTGCTTATTTGTTTGCAAGTTTACAAAAACGTTTACTTGTTGGCGCATAAGGGTTTGTGGTGATTAATAATATTTGTTTGCAACTATGTTTACAAGTTTACAGAAAATGTTTGCGTGTTTACAAATGTATTAAAAAGAAAAATAGGCATTGTTTAATTTCAATTAACCCTCTAATCTATTTATATAGCAACAAAATAAAGAATTGAAAAAGAAAGGATGTACGCCCATGAGTAATTCTAGAATTGCTGCAGTTGATGTAGGTAACGATTCACTAAAAGGAATTTTCGGTACATTAGAACATGAATTAAACATCCCTAACGTAATTGCTAGAGATATTGAGGATCGTCCTGTAATCGGGATTGAGGAGTTAGACAGCAAAGATCCTTTAGAAGGCATACATATTCGAGTTCACTCCCCTGCCCTTAAAGAAAACAATGTCATTTATCGTGTTGGTCAGCTTGCTGCTAAGAGCGATAACTCTGCTGAATTAGATCCAGGAAGCAGTAAATCAGAAGAAGATCAAACATTGATCATGCTTTTTGCTGCATTAGCTCTTGATGCTGTAAATGAAGACAATGCTAAAACATTTACGAAAAACAACAATGTGATCGATACAAGCTATATTTTAGGAACGGGTCTTCCTCTACGAGAAGTAAAAGAAGGTAAGGATGCTGGATATCGTTCAAAACTATTAGGATCTGTTCACCAAGTAGAATTCCTAGTAACACCTAAATACCAAGGAATTAAAGTTAACTTAAAGTTTGAAGAAGTAAAAGTGTATCCTGAAGGTTTTGCTGCTTTTATTAACCTTGTTATGGATAACGATTTAAACATTACTAATAAAGATCTGATTGACAAGCCTATCCTTATCCAAGATATCGGCGGCCTGTCTACAGATATCGCAGTTATTAAAAATAGAAACGTTGATGATGATAAAGCTCAAGGATTTAACCTTGGTGTTTCTGAAGCGCTAGAGCAAATTAGAGAAGAAATCCGTTCTAAGCATGGCGTGGAATTAGACAGCCGACGTGATGTAGTAGATATCATTACGAAAAAGACGAACCGCAACCACATCATGGTACGTGGTAGCCGTACGAGTGTTCATGACATCACGGACCGAATTTTAGTAGACTTGGCGAAAAAGCAATACCGTCTTCTTCGCAACGTTTGGCAAAAGAATTCGCAAACTGAAATCTGCTATTTTGTAGGTGGAGGATCTGCGGTACTTAAAGATTATATTAAGACGTTAAATAATAATCTGGATGGCTACAACATCGACTTTTTTGAAGATGAAAAAGAAAGCATCTGGATGATGGCAAACGCTTATTATAAGCTGATTTCTGATCACTTAAGAAGAACTGCACCTAAAGAGAAAAAGAGCGAGGATAAAGACAAAAAAGCCGTTAAAGCTTAAACAAGGGTGATGAAATGGACAAAAAAGCATCCAATGAGATTACAAGAGGTAAAACGATAGCTTTTCGTATCCCCTCTGACACCCCAGATCACGTCATCAAAGAGCTTCAAAAGCTGAAAGAGACGGAGAGGCGCAATTTTTCGAGCAAGATCTCAGAGTATGTTCTTCAAGGTGTGGGACAAGACATCCAAAGAGATCGAGAGACGATTACGATACCGTTGCCGAAAAATTTAAGTAAGATGCAGCGTGATTGGTTGAAGCATGAACATTCAGAGGCCTTGTTAGGCAATATTTTGTATCAGCTTATATCCAATCCTGTAAGAACAGCATCTTTGCTTGCGGCTTTAAACAGCAACGCAACCGATATTGATCAGGCCCTATATCTGCAGGAAGATGTAGAGCGTGAAGAGAATTCATTGGATCAGTATGAAAATCGAGTTGAGACCGAACGATCAGCCGAAGATTTTGACGATGATGACCTCAGTCAATTCGATTGGAACAGTGCTAAGCGAGATGAGCCTGAAGAAAAAGATGAAACAGAAAGTCCGGAGCAGGAAATGGAAGATCTGCTTGGGGATTTCCTGGCACATATGAATAAGTAACTAGAAAGCGCAGCTGAGCAATCAGCTGCGTTTATTTATTATTAATGGGAGCTTTCATGCTACGGGGTATGTGAGAGAAATTAAGCTGCGTAATTTGTCGAGGATTGTAAACTTGCGGATAAACCATTAAAACTTTTGGATTGAGCTAATAATCTTGTGGATAAACAGCCGAAATTTCTGGATTGCGTAACAAAACTTCTGGATTGAAAGTCGTGAATACCCACATAGGTATATGAAACGAACAGCTTCGGTACACGAAACGGCAACTATTTTCCCTTTGAAGGAGTAGAACTTTTATAAAAAATCAGTTTGCTTCCGTCACAGGTAGGGAAAGGTCTCTTTATGATGTGAAAATACATAATGGAGAGGATTAGTTAAATGAGCGATCAGAACAAAGTGAACGGCAACAGCAAGAATGAACAGCTGGAACAGTATCGTGCAGATGACAAAGGCAAAAAGTTAACGACCAATCAAGGGTTAAAAGTTGCTGAAGACGAATTCTCGCTAAAAGCGGGAGAACGTGGTCCAACACTTATGGAAGATTTTCATTTCCGGGAAAAAATGACTCACTTTGATCATGAACGAATTCCAGAGCGTATCGTACATGCTCGTGGATTCGCAGCTCATGGTGAGTTTGAATTATATGAGTCTTTAGGAGAATTTACGAAAGCAAATTTTTTAAATGATATCTCTAAAAAAACACCAACGTTCGTCCGTTTTTCAACTGTAGCTGGTTCACGTGGATCTGCTGAAACGGTGCGTGACGCGCGCGGTTTTGCAACGAAATTTTATACAGAAGAAGGAAACTACGATCTTGTTGGAAACAACATTCCGGTTTTCTTTATTCAGGATGCGATTAAGTTTCCTGATCTTGTCCATGCGTTAAAACCAGAGCCTCATAACGAGATGCCGCAAGCAGCAAGCGCGCATGATACGTTTTGGGACTTTGTAGCCAACAATCAAGAGTCGGCGCATATGGTGATGTGGGCGATGTCTGACCGAGCGATTCCACGCAGCTTTCGTATGATGGAAGGGTTCGGCGTTCACACGTTCAGGCTTGTGAATGACGAAGGAAAAGCGCATTTTGTGAAGTTTCACTGGAAGCCAGTCTTAGGAACACATTCACTCGTGTGGGATGAAGCACAAAAAATTTCTGGGAAAGATCCGGATTTCCACCGAAGAGATCTTTGGGAATCGATCGAAAATGGGGATTATCCTGAATATGAACTAGGACTTCAGATCATTGCGGAAGAAGATGAATTCAACTTTGACTTTGATATCCTAGATCCGACGAAATTGTGGCCAGAAGAGGATGTACCGGTAAAAATTGTCGGCAAGATGACGTTGAACCGTAACGTGGATAACGTTTTTGCCGAAACAGAGCAAGTTGCATTCCATCCGGGACATGTTGTACCAGGAATCGACTTCTCAAACGACCCACTATTACAAGGACGCTTGTTCTCTTATACGGATACACAACTTTCTCGTCTTGGAGGACCAAACTTCCATGAACTTCCGATCAATCGACCTGTATGTCCGTTTCATAACAATCAGCGTGACGGAATTTCAAGACATACGATCAACAGAGGGCAAGTGAGCTATCACAAGAATTCACTTGCAGCGAATACGCCGTCACCTACTCCTGAAGCAGAAGGCGGATATGTTCATTATCAGGAAAAAGTAGACGGAAGAAAAATTAGAAGCAGAAGCGAGAGCTTTAAAGACCATTTCTCTCAAGCCACTCTTTTCTGGAACAGTATGAGCGAGCCGGAAAAACAGCATCTAAAGAACGCTTTTAGTTTTGAGCTGGGTAAAGTGAAGAGCAAATCCGTACAACAGCAAGTCGTAGATATGTTTGGCAACGTGAGCCTGGAGCTTGCGACTGCTTTTGCAGAAGCGATTGATGCGGTACCTCCTCAAGGTGAAGGTTCTACGGTTACAAAGTCTTCACCAGCTTTAAGCCAGCTGAATACGGTAAAAAGCCCGAAAACAAGAAAAGTGGGAGTAATTGTTGGATCGACTGTAAGCAGTGAAGCAGCAGAAATCCTGCAATCGTTAAAAGAGAGCGGCATTCAAGGTGAATGTATCAGTGATAAGCTAGGTAAACGAATAGCGGATGATGGATCTGAACTAGAGATCATGCATACGTTCTTGACTGCAACTTCTGTTATCTTTGATGCGATATACGTTGTAGGTGGAAGTAATGATGCAGCGTTTAAGAAGAATGCTCTGCACTTCGTTAATGAAGCTTTCGCACACTATAAACCGATCGGTGGTACTCATGAAGGTCAGCAGTGGCTGAATGAAGCAGAACTGACCGGACAGCCTGGTGTTGTGAGTGGAGATGGAAAAGACGATTTCGTACAGAACTTTACGGAAGCTATTTCCGTTCACCGCCATTGGAACCGTCAAGTATAAGAACGTAAGAACAGTGAGCCTAAGTGTTCACTGTTCTTTTTTTGTGTCTTAGGAATGAAATGGTGACAACGATACAAACTACATATGAAACTAACATGAAGGAGAGTTCATATGTATAGAAAAATATTAAGCTTGATTATGGTGCTTGCCATAGCGTTTCCGGTTTTCACTTCACCTTTACATGCAGAAGCAAAGACAAAACAAAGAGTGCAGGCACCGTGTTTTAACCAGAATGCGATTGATCTGTATTCGTTGCAAAGAAGACTGTGGAAAGACCATGTTTATTGGACGAGAAGTTACATTGTGAGTGCTACTGAAGGTGCTAAAGATCAAGACGCCGTGTTGAAGAGGCTATTGCAGAATCAAACCGATATTGGTAACTCGATCAAGCCGTATTATGGAGATAAAGCCGGGAACGAACTCGGAAAATTATTAACAGAGCACATCGTGATCGCAGGCCAATTGGTGGATGCCGTGAAAAAAGGCGATACTGCAAAAGCAGCGACAATTAATAAAAACTGGTATCGTAACGCAGATGATATAGCCAAATTTATGAGTAAGGCGAATCCAAACTGGTCAGAGCAACAAGTCAAAGAAATGCTTTACACACATTTGAAGTATGTAAGTGATGAAGCTGTTGCAAGGCTTAAAAATGATTATGCTGGAGAGATTGCGATCTTTGATAAGAACAAGAACCATATGGTGATGTTTGCCGATGAAATAACGAATGGCATCATGAAGCAGTTTCCAGACTCATTTAGAACATCATAAGAAAAAGCCTCTCGGCAATGAGAGGCTTTTTTGCTACTTATCCTTTTTTTCTTTTTTGTTCTGTTCTTTTTGATCAATCGTACCTTGATTAAATGTATCGTTGATCTGCTCGTGAACGGTTTCTAATTCCTTATCTGTCTTTGATTTGTTTTTCTTATCAAGTTCGAAGTTTTTCTCTGCGATGTCTTCTGACTGCTTTTGTTTATCTGTTTTGTCACTCATGAATGATTACCTCCTATTTTAGAAAAAGGGTCTATTTATCCTTTTCCCTCTCAGTTTTCCCTGAAACATGCTGAATTAAAATAGCCTTATCCGATGATGGATAAGGCTTGTGGTATAAAAGCTGTTTTCGAATTCATTGTTGCTTTTGGAAGTAGTTGATTTCCGTTGCAGATGCTCGCTTTCCGCGGGGCAGGCGGTGAGCCACATTCGTACGTTACCGTATAAGTGTCTCACCTGCCCGCCTGTCCCGCAGGAGTCTCGCACCTTACACTCCAATCAACTGTCAAAGGAGAAAGGCTCAGAAAGAAAACAACTTTTAGAAAAGAGCTCTTTTAAAAGAAATCCAGGAAAGCTGCGGGCTTATTTGTAATGATTTCTTCAAATCGTTCAGTGTTTTCTTGGTTACCTTTGATTTTTCCGCATGAAAATAAAAACTGGGGCTTTTGTGAGCCTAGAAGTGCTGCCGCCAGCGTTTGTACATCCATAGCTAATGCTTCTGATACAGTCTCTGATTCCCTCGTGATGCCATTTGTATCGATTGTGAACGTACCGTTGTTCCATTCCGCTTTTTCATCTGTTATGGATAGTGTAAGACTGCCTTCTACGTTCTTAAATGGATATTGCTTTAGAAAGCTTTCTACATCCACTATACGTGCCATGAAGTAGGGATAGCGTTCTTGGTGGATCCGTGGATTGTTCAATAAAAACGGAAGCTGATCATTAGATGGTGCGATGATTTTTACTTTTTCTACCATCGAATCGTGTTGACAGATGAAATTCCATAGCGCACGCCGTGCATCATCGCTGACATAGACAAACTCTTGAACATCCAGCAATTTATCTGCGACTTTGCAGCATAGGTATCCCTTAGGTTCTCCGTTTTCATCTTTATAGAGGATCCGGTTATAGCCTTCTGTAAATACATGATTGTTCCACCAATAGTCTGTACGAACAAGCAGATGATTGTATGTACGGAACCAACCTTCGTAAACCGTATTTAGTAACTCATTTCCGTCCTTCTCCGTTAACCTGGATATGGTTCCAGGGACATCTTCATATCGCACGAGATCACTTTTGTTGAGTGTATATTTGTTCACTGAGGCTGTGAGCTCCCAGCCGAAACGACGATAAAACTGGATATTGAAAGGGTGAAGCAAGCTGATGCTTTGACCGTTCTCCTTCATTCGTAAAAGTGCATGTTGTAAGAGACGGGTGACTGATCCTTTTCGGCGATGTTCTGGCCAAGTAGCTACACCTGCGATTCCACCCATCGGAAAACGCTGATTTTCAATAGAGATCTCCAAAGAGTGAATGTGAAGTTTAGAAATAAGCTCTTCGTTTTCAAACTCTCCCCAGATTTCCTGTCTCTTCATCATTTCATACCGTTTTGGCAGATCTTCTTTTTTTACGATGTACTGAAAAGCATATTGAGAAAGCTGAATGGATTTTTCAAATTCTGATTCTGATAATACTTTAAGTTCCATGTTAAAATGACCTCCCTTTACTTCTTCCATACTACAAGTTCGCCGAGAGAGTTGAAAAGGATTTCACTAAAAAAAGTTTTTGTTGATCCTTTTTTTAAGATTAAAGCATGCAGAAACGCTCTAAATAAAAATGGTAGTATGAATAGAGAAGTGAAAAATAATGGATATTTATAAAAACTATCGAAATTATATTCATTTGGAGTTATAATTATAAATCGTTGTGCATATTCACAACGTTGAAGTGAGGATTAGCATGCGCATTCATAAATATATTAGTTTAACGGGTTTTTGCTCTAGAAGAGAGACGGATCGGCTGTTGAAGAGTGGCCGAATTTCTATAAATGGAAAGATCGCCAATAAAGATAGTTTTGTACTGGATATGGATACTGTCCTTATCGATGGGAAAGTTATTCCTCAAAAAACGTCAGCGGTATACCTTGCTTTTAATAAACCAGTGGGAGTCACGACCACATCTAATCCTGAGATTGACGGAAATATTTTAGAGTATATCGATCTATCAGAGCGCGTATTTGCCGTTGGAAGGTTAGATAAAGCTTCTCAAGGCTTGATTTTATTAACGAATGACGGAGAGTTAGCCAATCGTATTTCGCAGGCGGACTATGGTCATGAGAAAGAATATGAAGTGACGGTCGATCAACCTGTTACCGAGTTGTTTCTTCAAAAAATGGCTCAAGGCGTCTTCATTTTAGATTCAATAACAAAACCTGCGAAAACAGAGTGGATAAGCAAATATGTTTTTCGCATCACGCTAACGCAAGGACTAAACCGGCAGATTCGGCGTATGTGTAAAACGCTAGGGTATGAAGTTGAGAAGTTAGAGCGTATACGCATTATGAATATACATCTTCATGCATTGGAACCTGGAAAGTGGCGGTATTTAAGGGATGATGAGCTTAGCGATCTGAAAAAAGGTTTAGAGATTTAATAAAAAAGGAAAGAAAAACTAGTATTTTATAAGATTCCTAGCATTTCTTACAATATTGCGAAAATTGCAGAATAAACATATACTTGGAAATGGAAAGTGTATGAAAGCGCTTTACATCGTAGGAAGAGAGGCATAAGATTATGGGTTTACCAAAGCAACAAATGGATTATGAAATGAAGCAAACGAATTTCTCTAGTTTGATTAAATTTATTGTTCCGTCTTTGATCGGTATATTTTTATTTATGATTCCTATCTCATATGATGGGGAAATCACAATACCTGTAGCGATTTTAGCAGGAATGTTGCAGGATGGAATAGGTGCATACATTCCAAAAATCATGACCGCTATCATCGCGATTACGGTCGTAGGTTCTTTAGGAACATACTTTTTTAAGCCTAAAGCCATTGTAAATCAACCGTTTCTAAATACATTGTTCAACGTGAATATCGTATGGCAATTGATTCGTGTAATAGGACTAATTTTTGCTGTGATGACGTTGTTCAAGCTTGGACCGGAAGCCGTATGGTCCGAAAATACAGGCCAGCTTCTACTCTTTGATTTGATTCCTGTATTGTTTTCCGTGTTCTTATTTGCTGGACTGTTCTTACCGCTGTTATTCAACTTCGGGCTGTTAGAACTTTGTGGAGCGCTACTCGTAAAAGTGATGCGCCCTGTATTTAAACTGCCTGGACGTTCTTCTATCGATTGTTTAGCATCATGGCTTGGAGATGGAACGATCGGTGTTCTTTTAACAAACAAGCAGTATGAAGAGGGCTATTATACGAAGCGCGAGGCAGCTGTTATCGGCACGACGTTCTCTGTCGTATCCATAACGTTCGCGATTGTTGTTCTTGCTCAGGTCGATCTGGCACACATGATCGTTCCTTATTATTTAACGGTCGTATTAGCAGGGCTCGTATGTGCGATTATTATCCCGCGCATCCCGCCACTGTCTAGAAAGCCTGATACGTATTATGAGGGCGCAAAAGAAAATGTAGCAGATGAAGTGATTCCAGAGGGTGAGACACCTTTTCGATTTGGTCTGAAAAAGGCGGTTGAACGCGCTGATCAAAATAAAAAAGCGGCACCGTTAGTAAGAGAAGGTTTTCAGAACGTCCTTGATATGTGGATGGGCGTTGTGCCAATCGTAATGGCGATCGGAACATCTGCACTGATGGTAGCAGAGTTCACGCCTTTCTTCACTTACCTGGGCGCACCTTTTGTACCAATCTTAGAGTTCCTGCAAGTTCCATATGCATCAGATGCAGCACAAACGATTGTAATCGGATTTGCAGATATGTTCCTTCCTTCTATCATCGGAGCAGGAATTGAGAGCGAACTGACTCGTTTCGTAATCGCGGCAATGTCAGTCATCCAATTGATCTATATGTCTGAAGTTGGCGGATTGCTGCTAGCTTCAAAGATTCCTGTTAACTTTAAAGAATTAGTTATTATCTTTTTCTTGCGCACATTCATCTCACTTCCGATTGTTGTGGGAATGGCACACCTTATGTTTTAAAAGAAAAGCTGTTCAGAGATTCGTTTCTCTGAACAGCTTTTTTGAGATTCTATAAAAGTTCTTGTATATGTTTTTCAATGGTTTCAGGCTTGTCTGTTGGTGCAAAGCGCTTTACGACTTGTCCGTTTCGGTCTACTAAAAATTTGGTAAAGTTCCATTTGATCGCTTTAGATCCCAAGATGCCAGGTGCTTCAGCTGCTAAGTATTTAAAAAGAGGATGCGCTTGGTCGCCGTTTACGTCAACTTTTGCAAACATCGGAAAGTTAACGCCATAGTTCAACTCGCAGAACTCCATAATCTCATCACTAGATCCAGGTTCTTGCGCTCCGAATTGGTTACATGGAAATCCAAGTACAGATAATCCTTGCTCTTTGTGGCTCTCATAAATGGATTGAAGTCCTTTGTATTGAGGGGTAAAACCACATTTGCTTGCCGTATTAACAATTAAAAGTACATCGCCTTTGTAAGAGTCTAGGTTGGTTTTCTCGCCTTTGATCGTTTCAACTGAAAAATCGTATACAGACATTTTCTCAAACTCCTTATTTTCCGTTTTTTAATAGTGTAACGGTAAATGGAACGGCTTTCACTGAAAATGCTCGAAGTGGTAAAATAAGGAGCTAACAAAAGGGGGAAGATAAAAATGGACGCAGTGTTTCATGTGGAACATCAAGTTTTTAATTACCGTGTGGCTGCCGTAATGATTAAGGAAGGTCGCGTGCTTATGCATCGAGCGAAAGCAGAAACAAATTGGTCTTTACCTGGGGGACGCGTGAAGCTTGGTGAAGATGCCAAGTCAAGCTTACAACGGGAGATGAAAGAAGAACTGGATTTGAAAGTGACTGTTGATGGTTTCTTATGGACAGTTGAAAACTTTTTTACATATGCAGAAAAAGAGATTCACGAAGTTGGATTATATTTTAAAATCACAGCAAAAAAACCGTTGCCGCTTCATGATGGTGAGGAATTTACTGTGTTAGAAGCAGATCGACTTGTCTTTAAGTGGGTCGCGTTGGAGGAGTTAGACGAGTATGTGTTGTATCCTCAAGTGGTGAAGGAAAAGCTGAAGGAATGTTCTTTTGAGCCGGATTATTTTTTAGTAGACCAATCTTCTGTAGTGGGTAACCGTTCTTAAATGATACGAGAAAAAGAAAACAAGGTAAGCAGCGAGGTTAAATTGTGTTTGACCTTACGCTGCTTAACTTATTTTTACTCCTGTTTTTTAATCCGATTCTTCTTCACTGCTGTTATTGTTGTAAGCCAATCCACAAGAACATCGAGAATCACCGAACAAAAGATGATAAGCAGCTGGAAACTCCTGATTGACTACCTGTACGCCGCGTGCAAACTCTTTTACGTCAGTAGGTACGCGGGAGAGTGCATCGGCTTTCTTTTGAGAATCGATATATGCTCCAGGCGGGACGAACCGATTCTTCCGTATACGGACCCCGTTCGTTACTACTGCATTGTAGGAAATAAAGCTTCCTTTCTCCACCGTAGCGTTATAAACGATCGCCTTAAAGCCTACGAATACCTTTTCTCCGATAAAACACGGCCCATGTACGAGAGCTCCATGCGCGACAGAGACCTCATTGTCGATATAAATGGAATACTTTCGGCCATCTACTTTGACGAATTGATTCGTCAATCCATGAAGAATGACACCATCTTGAAGGTTCGTATTAGAGCCAATATAAAATGGTGTGCCTTCATCTGCGCGAATACTCACAAGTGGTGCGACATATACGTTCTCTTGTATCCTTACATCCCCGATTACGCTTGTAAATGGACTTAAGAATGAACTTTGATCAATGGTTGGTGAAACTTGAATTGGATTAAATGTCGTCTTAGGATTAGGGCTAACGAAAGGTTGAAAGCCATCTCCGCAATCATTGTGTTTCAAAACTATCCACCCCTTATATTTTATCTTCTCAGCGTATGCAGAGAAGAAAGAAGTGGAATCTGGTACTAAAAACCAATACTAGTCTGAAGAGATATGGATTGAATCTATGTCAGTGTCCACCCCGCTTGTACAAAGTGGGGTTTTTGTATTTGTGTGGGGTCAGACCCCACTACGCCTCGAGGCTTATATAAAGATACAGCTACGGCCAGTTTTGAGAAAATGCTGAGGGAGGTAAGCTAAAGATACGAAAGGAGGAAGCCAATATGAAAAAATTAGGCTTGCTTGTAGTTGGAGGAATTGCAGCAATCGTTTTGATTGCAAATCTTGGTCCGATGGTTGGTCTTGGGATCGGTCTAGCTGTTATGTATTACGCATTTAAGAAGGCGATGGCTGCGCAAAGTGGTGGAAAGAAATTTTGGTGGGGTGCTCTATCGGTAGTAGGGCTTATTGTATCCGTTAGCAACCTTCCTGCGATATTAGGTGCTGTCGCGATCTACGTTCTTTACGTGGTCTATAAGAAATGGAATCAATCAGCGGTATTAAATGAGAACGACAGCAATGACCCTTTCACCAACTTTGAAAGAGAATGGGCAAAACTTAAAAATAGCTAAAAACAAACGTTAAAAGGAGCGAATCATTATGAATTTATTTGAACGCATCAAAAACTCAATCTCAGCAGATGTACATGAGCTTTTAGATCAAAAAGAGGATAAGAATCCTTTATCTCTTCTGAACCAATATTTAAGACAGTGTGAGTTAGAGGTGAACAAAGCTCATAAATTAGTAGAACGTCAGCAGCTGTTAAAAGATCAGTTCGTACGTGAAATGGAAGATGCTGAGGCAAGAGCAGCTAAGCGTGCGCATCAGGCTGAAATCGCTCAACAAGCGAACGAACAAGAGCTGTATCAGTTCGCAGTCCAAGAAAAAGAACAGCATGCATTACGAGCAGCGAACTTAAAAGAGTCGACGCTTCAAGCAGAAAAGGATCTTGTAGAGCTTGAACAAAAGTATGAGCAGATGAAACATAAGCTAAAAGATATGCAGATTAAGCGCATGGAATTGATGGGGCGTGAAAATGTAGCACGTGCTCATCAGAAGATGGACCGTGTGATCGATCCGTCTCAATCCATGAAAAAATCGGCTTTCCGTTTTGATGAGCTTGAACATTATATGGATCATCTTGAACAGAAAGTAAACGCTGATTACCAAGCAAGTTCAATGGACGCGAAGCTAGCTAAACTTGAAAAAGATTGGAAAAAAGAAGAATCATCTACTACCGTTTAAGGCAGTATATGATACGATAAAATAAGAGACAAGGCGCAAATTGCTGCGCCTTTTACCTCGTTTATGACAGAAAGTGAGTGAGTGCAGATGCTGAATCGGAAAAGAAGTGATTTCATAAGTTGGGGGCTTTTATTAGCGGTGGTCTTGGTGTTATTAGAAGCGACCTTAAACGGAGGAGGAATCTTATTTTCCCTCTTATTAAGTGCTGCACTCCTGTTTTTTGGACGAAAACGAATGCCGAAGCGCTCAGGCAAGATCATGTTCTGGCTCGGTGTTTTCATTGCTGTCATGAACGTATTAAGCATGTTTACCTTTAAGCTCTTGTTAGTAGCAATCGTCATCTATGTCATCTATGAATTTTATCAAACGAAACAAAATCCAGTTTTCGTGGCGCCTCAGGTCGAAGAGGTTTCGACCAGGTCACAAGACGATGTATACAGAAAAGAAACGCTGTTAAAAAATATCTTGCTAGGCACGCAACAAACACCAGAACATGTGTATGAATGGAACGATATTAACATTCAATGTGGTCCTGGTGATACGATCATCGATTTAAATCAGACCATCTTACCTGATGGGGAATCGGTTATTATGATCCGCGGTACGATTGGAAATATCACGATCTATGTTCCTTATGAGATGGAGGCGGCAGTCAGCCATTCTATGATCATGGGGAATTCAAGGATCTTTGACCGAAATGAATCGAAACTGTTCAACCAAACCCTTTTTTATCGAACAAAAGGGTATGGAGAAGCGGATAAAAAAATAAAAATTGTTACAAGTATGTTTGCCGGGAGTTTGGAGGTGAAACGGGTATGAGTACTGTTTTACGTCATATGTTCTCCGGTATCGTAGCAGCATTTGCTGTAGCGATTGTCTTAGGATCGATTGTTTACACGATATTTCCGATCGATAACTGGGATTTTTTATTACAGAAAACCCTGCTTGATATCCCTGTAGCTTTTGTTCTACCCTTTTTAGTGTTCATCATGGGCGCTTTCTTTGGTTTGAATTCGGGCATCACGTCTCGTAAACAACTAAACTCTATCAATCGAACACTGAAATCCATTGAAGACGGAAGGCAAGTAGATATGAAAGAAGTTGACAGTCTTGAGTTGCGAACGATCACGAAACGGATGGAAGGCATTCAAAGGCAGTTAGGAGAAAAAATTCGCCAGTCCCAAAAGATGGCTACCGAAAAAGCTGTAGATCAAGAAAAGCGGATCCAAGAGATTATTTCCCAAGAAAGAAATCGTTTAGCGAGGGAACTACATGACTCTGTTTCGCAGCAGCTTTTTGCAGCAAGCATGATCATGTCTGCTATAAATGAAACACGAAGAGAAGAAGACACACGTGAAACCAAACAGTTAAAGCTTGTTGAAGAAACGATTCATCAGACACAGCTTGAGATGAGGGCACTGCTTCTGCACCTTCGTCCCGCTGCATTAAACGGAAAATCATTGCAGAAAGGAATGGAAGAGCTTTTACAGGAGCTTCTGCAAAAGGTACCGATTGAGCTAAAATGGAAGATTGAAACGATTCCTCTTGCTAAAGGAGTGGAAGATCACCTGTTTCGTATTCTTCAAGAATCGGTGTCGAACATTTTAAGGCATGCACAGGCAAATAAAGCGCAGATCTTGCTCGTCCAAAGAGAAGATCTGATTATCCTTCGCATTGAAGATGATGGTGTAGGCTTTAAGATGGATCAAGAAAAAACTGGTTCTTATGGACTTCAGAACATGCATGAACGGGCTGCAGAAATTGGCGGTACGCTTAAGATTGTGAGTTTGCCAGGCGAAGGAACGCGGCTTGAAGTGAAAGTACCTATTTTAAAAGCGGGAGATGACGGGAATGATCAAAGTATTATTAGTGGATGATCATGAGATGGTGCGTATCGGGGTTTCGGCTTACCTTTCTGCGCAGCCTGATATAGAGGTAACGGATGAGGCTGAGAACGGAAGAGTCGCGATAGAGAAGGCACTAGCATTGAAACCGGACGTAATTTTAATGGATCTTGTTATGGATGAGATGGATGGAATTGAAGCAACACGAGAGATCACCGGGGCATGGCCAGAAGCGAAGATCATCGTTGTTACAAGTTTTCTTGATGATGAGAAGGTATATCCTGCACTCGAGGCGGGGGCTTCCAGCTATATGTTAAAAACGTCAAAAGCGAGTGATATCGCTCAAGCTGTTCGCGATACGTATCATGGGAAATCTGTTCTTGAGCCGGAAGTAACCGGGAAGATGATGAGCAAGATGCGTAAAAAACAGACGCGCGAGCCACATGAAGAGCTGACTGCGCGCGAGATGGAGATTCTTCTGTTGATGACGAAAGGAAAGACGAATCAAGAAATTGCGGATGATCTGTTCATCGCTTTAAAAACGGTCAAAGTACATGTGAGTAATATATTGAGCAAGCTGGATGTTCAAGACCGTACACAAGCTGTTATCTATGCCTTCAACCATTCACTCGTGTAACACTTACTCTGCCTGAACAGAGATATGCTGAAAGGTTTTGAAATCAAAAAGTCCGAGATCTGTGAGTTTGATTTCCGGAATTACAGGAAGTGTTAAGAAGGATAAGGTCAGGAATGGATCAAAATCTCCGCTGAAGCCAATCTCCTCTAACTTTTCTTTTAAGTGAATGATTCGGTCGTTGACTTCTGTAAATGGTCGATCTGACATCAACCCGGAGATGGGAAGCGGGACAGACGTGAGAACTGCTCCGTTTTTCACGATTACATAGCCTCCTTGCATCTTGCGGATGGCCTCGATCGCGACCAGCATATCCTCGTCATTTATTCCGGCAACGACTAAGTTGTGCGAATCATGGGCAACAGTTGAAGCAATCGCACCGTTCTGAATAAGCAGTCCTTTTACGACGCCGAGTCCAATGTTTTCAGTCTTGTTGTGACGTTCGATCACAGCCATTTTTAAT
Source organism: Fictibacillus tiangongensis (assembly GCF_048083785.1). Classification (GTDB taxonomy): domain Bacteria; phylum Bacillota; class Bacilli; order Bacillales; family Fictibacillaceae; genus Fictibacillus. The sequence continues at coordinate 4,089,025 of NZ_CP182294.1, read as the reverse complement.
AAATCGTTCGTGGTACATGGTGTAAATTCTCCGTTTTCTGCCGTTGCATCAAAAATTTTCTTCTTGGTAACGATCTGGTTCGGGATGATTTCGATCACATGCATTGGCTTACCGTCGGTTATAGGAATAGAAAGCTTATCGGTATCTATCATCGTCACGTTTACCGACTTTGTTAAAGCGGCTGGAGGCTGTGCTCGTCTAGATTCTGATCCTTTGTACTTCCCGTTCTGTGCGACCAATTTTCCTCCTGCAAAAACATCTGATATGGTGATGGAATCCAAATTCTCAAGCAAAAGAAAGTCTGCTTTGTAACCTGGAGCGACAGCGCCTTTTTCTTTTAAACCGTAACATTCGGCTGCGTTCAAGGTTGCAAGCTGAATCGCTTGCAGAGGATCCATACCTTCTTGAATAGCGAGCCTCACGTTATGATCTACGCTTCCTTCTGCTACTAAATCATCCAGGTGTTTGTCATCTGTACAGAATAAAAAGCGACGAGCGTTTTTCGGTGTTACAGCTGTTATGAGCGCTCTTAAATTTTTAGCTACAGATCCTTCACGTATTAACACGAACATCCCTCGAGAGATTCGATCTAGTGCTTCATCCTTTGTCGTACATTCGTGGTCTGTCGTAATCAGTGAGGAGCGATAGACATTGATGCCATTAGTGTCTAATCCTGCTGCGTGGCCATCGATCATGCCCCTTTTGGACGCTGTTGAAATGATTTTTTGAAGCATATCCACGTCTCCTCTAAAAACAGCAGGAAAATCCATGACTTCCGCTAAACCGAGGACACGTGGATGAGTTAAAAAGGGTTCTAAGTCAGACGCTTTTAAAACAGCACCTGCGTTCTCAAAAGGAGTTGCAGGAACTGATGAAGGAAGCATCACTCTGACGTCGAGAGGAAGCCCTTCAGACTGATCCAGCATAAAAGAGATGCCTTCAGCTCCTGAAACGTTACCGATCTCATGAGGATCTGTTATAACCGTTGTAACACCATGTGCGAGCAGCACTTTGCTGAACTCTGCCGGCGTCACCATAGATGATTCAATGTGCACATGACCGTCGATGAATGCAGGGGATATGAATTTACCCGCTGCATCAATTGTTTCATGTCCTTCATACTCCCCCATACCCGCAATATAGCCATCAACGATCGCTACATCACCTTCAATGACATCAAGGTTAAACACATCAATGATTTTTCCGTTTTTTATTACAACATCTGCTGGCATTCTTTTTGTGCTAACATCAATTCGTTTTTTTAGAGCATCTATGTTCATAAAGTGATCTCCTTTAAAAAATCTATCCACTAGTATACGGATATCCAATGTATTCCATGTACAGAAAAAACGGTCCCGAGGAGGTGACCGTTTTCGTAGTTATGCATTCAGAATGTCAATGACTCTTCCGACCTGGCCGTCTTCAAGGCGCACCTTGATGCCATGTGGATGAGTAGGTGAGTTCGTTAAGATATCTTTTACGATACCTTTTGTTTTCTTGCCAGAACGCTGATCTGCTTTTAAGATCACGTTCACGGGAAGACCAGGGGTGATATTTGCTCGTTTACGATGCATTAAACACCTGTTCTCCGCGCTTGGTTGTTTGCTTTTTTTGTTTGTTGATTTTTTAGCTGGTTGGCCACTTTCACAGGACCCTTGCTGAATGATCCGCCTGATTGCTGTGCTTTCTTCTCAGCTAAACGTTGCTTTGCAATTTCTTGAAAGCTTAACTTCTTTTTCTCCTCAGCCATCTTCGTCACCTCTATTTTTTCTTTTTAAAATCTGCTTCTTTTAAATAACCTTCTGCTTCTGCATATGTTTCAAATGCAGCTTCCAGTGCATCATCTTCATCAAAGATGAACCACATGCCATCTTCACCTACGAGGCGAATCTCCTCGTGGCTGTGGCTGTACCAGTGTTCTTCTTTACGTTCTTCGTCATCCGAACGATCTTTCTTCGGCTGCTGCCAGCCGTGTTTTTTCGATAGAAATTCCATAGATTCTTGGATCAAAGCGATCAGTTCTTCTGCTTCGTAGTCTCGGATGTTTACGTAGCCTTTTTCGTTTTTTACGCTTTGTGGCAGGTGTCCGCCATAAACGAAGCCGTTTCCGTTCGGGTGAAGGTGGTACACGACGATTTTTTTGTCTTGTACACTTTCTTCAAAGTGGAAGTTCAAGCGGCCAAGGGATACCTCGTGCATTTCGAGCTCTGGGAAGTTTTCTTCGATTAAAGCAATTTTATCTTCAAATGAAAGCATGTTTATACTCTCCGTTTCTTTGTTGTGATTGGTTGATTATATCACACTGGAAGAGAAAAACGAAAATGCCTCTTGTGGGAAATTCTGTGTTGTTCGTGGGTGAGTTGATCTCCGTTTAAGGTGCTTCGCTTTCCGCGGGGCAGGCGGTGAGCCCCATTCGAACGTTTCACGTCTAAGTGTCTCACCTGTCTAGTTGCAGTGGCTAGCCCCTCGAGGTCAAAAGTTAAATAGACCATGAAGGCAAAGACCGCCCTCCTTGTCTATTCACCTTTTGCTTGTCGGGGCTGGACGAGCCACTTCCACTTTTAGACTGCCCACCTGTCCCGCAGGAGTCTCTCACCTTCCACTCCAATCAACTTGCTTTGGTGTCAAAGGATTTCAGGGCTTTTTCAGAGACTAATCCATTCATTCAACATACAAATAAAAAGAAAAGCTGACAAGATTTCTTTCCTGTCAGCTTCATCTGTTTTATTTTGTTGTTGTTTCTTTTTGGATGGATTTTTCGAGTTCGAACCAATAGTCTGCTAGTGTTTCCATGCCTTTGTCGAAGTTTTCGAGATGGAAATGTTCGTTTGGTGCATGGAAGTTTTCTGTTGAGAGTCCGAAGCCCATTAATACGACTGGGATGTTCAGCATTTGATCGAACGTTGCTACGATTGGAATGGACCCGCCGCCACGTGTGAACGCTGTTGGTACACCGTACACTTTTTCATAAGAACGTGCAGCTGCTTGGATGGCTGGGTGATCGAACGGCGTTACGTATGGAGCACCTTTATCAAACAGAGTAACCTTCACATCAATGCCTGCTGGCTTATGCTTTTCAATGTGCGCTTTTACTTTTTCGATGATTTCATCCGGCTCTTGGTTTGGTACGAGTCGGCAGCTAATTTTCGCGTGTGCTTTTGCAGGGATAACAGTCTTGATTCCTTCACCTTGGAACCCTCCCCATACGCCGTTTAACTCTAAAGTAGGGCGGGCCCACGTACGTTCGATGTGAGAGTAACCTTCTTCACCTGTTAGTTCTGTTACGCCTAGCTGATTCTTAAGCGCTTCTTCTGTTAGAGGAAGAGCGCGGAACGCTTCTCTTTCTTCTTCTGTTAGTTCTTGAACATTATCATAAAAGCCATCTACTAAAATACGTCCGTTTTCATCACGGAACGATTGCAGAAGCTCTGTGATCGCGTGTAATGGGTTCTGGACGGCACCACCATATAGACCAGAATGCAGGTCACTGTTCGGTCCTGTTACATCCACTTGCATCGCACACATACCGCGAAGGCCATAGCAGATCGCTGGTTTTCCACGATCCAGCATACCCGTATCAGAAATAACTATAACGTCTGCTGCCAGTAAATCTTTATTTTCCTCAATAAACTTCGGAAGACTCGGACTGCCGATCTCTTCTTCACCTTCGATACAGAACTTGAAGTTAAGAGGCAGTGTGCCTTCTGATTTCAATATGGCTTGTAAAACTTTTACGTGCATGAACGTTTGACCTTTGTCATCTGAAGCTCCACGCGCGTACAGTTTGTTATCGCGGATGGTAGCTTCATAAGGCGGAGACTCCCATAGCTCTATCGGATCAACAGGCTGTACATCGTAATGACCATAAACGAGTACAGTCGGTTTGCCTTCTGCTTTTAACCAGTCTCCATAAACAACAGGATGCCCATCTGTTTCATAGATTTTTACGTTGTCCATTCCGGCATTCGTCAGGCTATCTGCAATCCATTCTGCACCTTTTCGAACGTCTTCTTTGTGTTCAGGCAGTGCACTGACACTTGGAACAGCAAGCCAGTCGGTTAACTCTTTTAAATGTGTGTCGCGATTTTCTTTTAAGTAATTGACGATTTTATCTGTCATAGCAAAAATCCTCCTTATGTACGTTAAGTTCTACTTCCTAGTTTAATGGAGTTCAGCTCGGAAATGAAATATTCTTTATCTTCTTTTTTCAAAATCTGTTGAGCTGCTTGTAGCGCAAGATTGTAGAATTCCTCCATGCTCGCTTCATCTTCTTTTACTAGATATGCACGTGCAACTGCTTCATACGCGAAAGCGAGGTCAAAATCGGCTATGCTGTGTTCTAAACAGAGTTCAAGAGATTGTTTTCCGTGGAACATTGCTGACTCGCTCATGTTTAGAATGGAATATACTCTTGAGAGCTGCCATTCTCCTCGAGCAAAGTGAAGAGGTTCCCCGATTTGTCCCCAATGAAAGCGAGAGGCGTGAGCGGTATGTATCATTTCTAAGTCATTTTCATTCGTACGGTCTTTCTTTTCGATCAAGTCCCACGTTTTATTGAAATTATCTACAGCTTGCTTTCGATGCCATTCTTTTAGAGTTAACTTCTCCATCCATTTCACACACCTTATGTATTTGTGGTTTACTAAAGGTAAAGCTATCGGTATGAGTATTCTGTATAAGTGAACATTTCCCTTTATAAAAGATAGAAAGAAGTGCATAGAGTATGGAGAAAAAAATAGGTTTTATCGGTTTTGGAAAGATGGCGCAGGCGATGGCAGGAGGTATGATCAGTTCGGGTTTGATCAGTCCTGATCAGATTATCGCGAGCATGCGAACGGAAACGACACGTCTGTATGTCGAGAAGCAATTTGGTATCCACACGTTCGCTTCTAATAGTGATGTTGCAAAAGCGGCAGACGTGCTGTTCCTTGCTGTAGCACCATATTCCTATCTTGAAGTGATTGAAGAGGTAAAGGAATTCGTAAAATCTGATGCGATCATCGTAACGATCGCAGCGGGGATTACAACGGAGGACGTAGAGCAGGCTTTCGGCAAACAAGTGAAAGTGGTACGTACGATGCCGAACACACCATCACTTGTTGGAGCGGGAATGACGGCTGTTTCTGTTAATGATGTGATAACGGATGATGAACTAAAGGCGGTTGAGAAGTTGTTAGGCAGCTTCGGAAAAGTAGAGGTGATTGTCGAATCTCAGATGGATGCGATTCCTGCGATCAGCGGTTCTTCGCCGGCTTACGTGTACATGATGATTGAGGCGATGGCAGACGGAGGCGTCGTACAAGGTTTGTCGCGCGATCAATCTTATCGTTTAGCGGCACAAGCGGTTTTAGGAGCAGCCCAAATGGTGCTTGAAACCGGAAAACATCCTGGCGAGCTAAAAGATCAAGTAACGTCACCAGGTGGCGCAACGATTGCGGCCGTCGCAACGCTCGAGCAAGAACGCTTTCGTGGTGCAGTGTTAGCGGCGATGGAAAGCTGCACAGAAAAAGTAAAGAAATTGGGGAAAAAGTAGATGGGCTTTAAAGAACTAGGTATTCATGATGAATTGATAGATATTTTGCTTCAAAACGGAATCGGTGAACCTACGCCTATTCAAAAGGAAACGATTCCTGTCATCTTAGAAGGTAAGGATGTTGTGGGACAAGCTCAAACGGGTACGGGAAAGACACTTGCTTTCGTGCTTCCTCTTCTGCAAAAAGTTGATGCTGAACGTGATGCCGTTCAAGGATTGATCGTTGCACCGACACGTGAACTTGCCATTCAGATCACTGCTGAAGTACGCAAACTTACAGAAGCTCTCGGTGAGATCAACGTGCTCGCTGTTTACGGTGGGCAGGACGTGATCGCGCAGATGTACAAGCTAGAAGGCAAGGTACATGTTGTTGTCGCGACACCTGGAAGACTGCTCGATCATATTCGCCGAGAGACGATCGACTTATCTCATGTTTCAACGTTCGTGCTAGATGAAGCGGATCAGATGCTTCACATCGGATTTTTAGATGATATTGAAGACATTATGTATGAGGTGCCAGAAAATCGTCAAACGTTACTTTTCTCTGCGACGATGCCTGATGAAGTAAAGAAGCTGGCTGAAACGTATACAAACGACCCTCAAGATATTCATGTGAAAACGAAACAGATAACGTTAAAAGAAATTCGCCAGCGAATCGTGGAAACAACAGATCGAGGGAAGCAGAATGATCTTGTTCAAACGATCAGACTTCTGCGTCCTTTTCTAGCGATTATTTTTTGCCGAACGAAAAGAAGAGCCAGCAAGTTGAACGAAGCTTTGCAGAATATGGGTTACAATTCTGATGAACTGCATGGTGATCTTTCTCAAGCGAAAAGAGAAGACGTGATGAGGCGATTTCGTGAAGGAGAGATTCAGTTTTTAGTAGCTACGGATGTAGCAGCACGTGGTCTGGATGTTGACGGTGTAACACATGTTTTTAATTACGACATCGCGCTCGATGCTGAAAGCTACATTCATCGAATCGGTAGAACTGGGCGTGCTGGCGGAAAAGGACTTGCAGTTACGTTCGTTGCGCAAAAAGACCGTCGTTTGCTGCAAATCATCGAACGAGAGACGAATCAAAAGTTGAATGTGTTAAAACTTGAATATATGTAAGATTATTTTATAAAAAAGTGGGCTATCCTTCAGGATAGCTCCTTTTTTTGTGGGTACATAATACCAACTATTATTACCTGGTAACAAAAATAGTTGCTTCATAAAACAAACCTTGTTACGATTGTATTGTACGAGAATTCGAAAGAGTCAGATTAGAGGAGTTGAGCAAATGAAAGATTTACAATCGTTTGGCTGGTATGCAGCAAAGATTGCTCCAAAGCTGCCGAAAGAAGCCTTTAAGCCAGTGCCTTCAAGATTATGGGGTGGGCTTGTCTACTTATTGATCGCAATCGCCGGTATTTTAGTTATCGGGTTATTGAATAATCTTCACCCTTGGTTAGGGATTGGAATCGCCGTTATATTAGGAACGTGTTTCGCGGGAATGGGCTTTTTAGGTCATGAGATCCTGCACGGCACAGTGATACGGAAGCCGTGGCTTCGTGACTTTTTAGGAGCCGTAGCTTTCTGGCCGTTAAGTGTTGGACCGAAGCTTTGGAGAAAGTGGCACAATACGACGCATCACGTACACACACAGCATGATGGGAAAGATCCGGATGCGTGGCCAACGCTAGAGAACTTGTCTCACAAACCATTGCTTCAAAAAGTGTACAAGCTTCCGATGTGGATGCGTTCGATCGTAAGCTTTGCTTTCTTGTCTGTCTCGTTTACGCTGCACGGACTTTTCATGTTCAAACGATTTATTACAGAATTCAAACCGAGTAATCGTCCGTCTGTTTGGATTCAGCTGTTATTGCCGTGGGCGATGTGGCTAGGATTGTTAGCATGGCTCGGACCAGTTAAATGGTTCTTTGCGGTATTGTTGCCGTTGTTGATCGCAAACGCGATCGTAATGAGCTATATTTCAACCAATCACCGCTTGAACCCAATGACAAACGTGAACGATCCCTTAGCGAACAGCTTAACGGTAACTGTTCCAAAATGGATCGATGTGATTCATTTTAATTTCTCTTACCATACGGAGCATCATTTGTTCCCAGGTATGAGTCCAAAATATTACCCGCTCGTGAAGAAGCACATTAAAGAGATGTGGCCAGAGCGCTATCACGAGATGCCGCACTGGAAAGCACTTGTGGAGTTATGGAAGACACCGCACGTGTACTTTAATCAGACTCAGTTTGTAGATCCAGCACCCGGGAATTTGTATCCTTCACTTGGTTATGGGATGAATGAGACGGAAACTGTGGAAGAACAGAAGCAAGAACGAAAGCCAGTGAACCGCACGTCGAAAAGCATCCATTAATTTGGGTGTTTTTTTTGGTTGGTGTGGGAGTGGGTTTTGTGATTGGACAGATTAACTGCTGAATTGGACAGATTATACTCAAGATTGGACAGATTACGGCCTCAATTGGACAGATTATACATGCAATCGGATAGATTCCCCAATCAATTGGACAGATTCTTATTCCTGAAGGTCTTTTAGAGAGCTTAAATCATACGTTCGCCCTCTTGTTGCACCTGTATAAGGCATTTTCATAGATACTAAGAGCTTGGATGCTACCGAAATAGAAGAAAGCTTCAGAAAATCACGTGCTTGCTGGTTGGTTATCGTATTTTGGATGAAAAGAGAGTAATCTTTGAGCGCTCTTATGTGGGGATTCCTGCTTGAATGTGAACAATGCGGACAATTCCAGGTACGATAGCCTTTTTTCATATCGAAACCCAAACAACCCTCACACTGCACCCCCTTCATAACCATCTCTTTACTAATCTTATACCGCTCCATTACATCTACATCCCGCGGAGTGTGGTCCTTAATCAATCGCCGGGTGATCTTGTTCATCACATCTCCAGCAACAATGACATGCTGTTTATACTTTCGTTGAAGCTGCCGGATACGGTCTAGCAGCTGAACACTATGAATCACTTTTTTCGATATACGGCTCGACACATCGTTCGTTTTCAAAACAGATTGGGAATGAGTCATAACAACGAGGGTCTCGATTGGAACTGAGGGCAATTTATTTTTACTCAGCCTATGTTCAAGCTGGTATTTTTGGCGTTCGACTTGTGCGATAGGATCTTGAAAGGGTTCTTCTATACCGTTTTTTGTGCGCAAAAGTTGATTGAAGGTATGATCGAAGAAAAGGTTTCCGGAGATGTTCTTCACTTCAATAATAAGAATGTAGGTGGGATTAAGAATGAGCGTGTCGATTTGAAAAAAGTAGATTCATGGGAAATTCGGAGGTCGTGCAACACGTGGCATTCTTTCTGGTTTGGAAGCATATTCAAAAAATAATTGATAGAGTCTTCACCGCGAAAGCCGGCTGTCATCTTACTCAGTTCTACTTCAAGACTCTGTTTAACAAGATCGTCACCTAAACGGTTCATCAAGAGCTGAAGCTTATCCATATAAATGGGCTGCAGCCTTACCTTTTTTATCATAGAATCACTCCTCACGTTAAAATTCTCCTTTCATCGCAAAAAGTCCTTTTAAAAAAGCTATAGGATTGATTAAAGGATTGGTAGAATAGAGGGAGAGTGATTTGTTGCTGAAGGAGAAGAAAAGATGAAAAAAGAATTAAACTGTGATAGCTGTTTGATGCCGATCAAAGAGAGGGAAGAGCTGCGTACGGTATGGGCCTTTTTCAAGTTGCGACCGTATCATAGATCGTGTTATGAAAATTCCTTAAGAGGCGCGGGGCTTGTAGGAACTCAGCCGATCAATGGATTTTCAGGAAATTTTACAGCGCTTGTTGCATTTATTTTAGCGTGGTTACCTCTATTCACGAATATTTCGCCCGTTTTAACGATTGTGGGTACGTTGATTGTACTTCTGCGATTGTATTCATTTATTCGGTTTGAAAAAAGACTGCCACATTAAAAAAGCGTGCTCTCCCTAAACGGATAGCACGCTTTTGTTTGTTAAGCTTTCACGCGATATACACGCGCTTCATACGGTTGTAATGACAGGCTTGTTACATCGTCATGAGGTGCAACTTCTTTGTTCGCTAACAACAGTTCATCAGCGTTCAACTTCAATTCTGTTTCAAACTTCGCTTCCGTCTTAGAAAGGTTCGTGATCACAACGATCTTTTCCTCTCCAAGTGTACGAGTGTACGCATAGATCTGCTCATCTTCTTCAAGGATCAGATCATATACACCGTACGTAAAGACTTCGTTATTTTTCTTTAATGCGATCATTTTCTTGTAAAAGCTTAAGATCGAATGCTCGTCTTGTTCTTGCTTTTCCACGTTGATCTCTGTGAAATTCGGATTTACTTTCATCCAAGGAGTACCCGTTGTGAATCCAGCGTTCTCATCGCTGTTCCACTGCATCGGAGTACGGCTGTTGTCACGAGATGATGACCATATAACAGACATGATGTCCTCATGCGCGACGCCTTCTTCGCGCTTGATGCGATAACGGTTTTTGTCAGCGACATCATCATAGTCTTCGATCGAGTCAAACTGTACGTTCGTCATTCCGATCTCTTGTCCTTGATAGATGAACGGTGTTCCTTGCATCAAGAAATACATCGCGCCGAAGCTCGTTGCACTTTCAAACCAAAACTCATCATCATTGCCCCAAGTAGAAACAACACGAGGTTTGTCGTGATTTTCAATGAACAGTGCGTTCCAGCCTTCTTTTTCAAGACCTTTCTGCCAGCGAGTTAATACTTTTTTCAGTTCAACGATATCCACTTCTGGATTGGTTTCTGCATCCCAGAGGCCGAGGTGTTCGAATTGGAAGATCATGTCCATCTTTCCGTTTTCTTTTCCTACCCAAAGGTCCGCTTCGTCAATTTTAACGCCGTTCGCTTCACCAACCGTCATGACATCATAGTTTGCATATGTGCGGTCTTTGAACTCTTGTAAAAACGTATGAATCCCTTTTTGGTTCATATGCATGTCGAAGGACGACACGTACTTTTCGTTCTTCGGATTCGGCATATCAGGAAAACCATCGCGCTTTTTAATGTGACTGATCGCATCGATACGGAAACCGTCGATTCCTTTATCCAACCACCAGTTGACTGTGTCATAAAGAGCTTCGCGCACTTCAGGGTTTTCCCAGTTCACATCAGGCTGTTTGGTCGAGAAAACATGGAGGTAGTATTGATCTGTTTTTTCATCATATTGCCAAGCAGATCCGGAAAAAATACTTTCCCAGTTGTTTGGCTCTTTGCCGTCTTTACCGTCTCTCCAAATGTACCAATCGCGCTTCGGATTTTCTTTAGATGAACGAGACTCGATGAACCATTGGTGCTCATCACTTGTATGGTTTAAAACAAGGTCGATGATCAGCTTCATATCGCGCTTATGAACTTCTTCCATAAGGAGATCAAAGTCTTCCATCGTTCCAAAGTCGTCCATGATATCTTGATAATCGGAAATGTCATAACCATTATCATCATTTGGCGACTTGTACATCGGGCAGATCCAGATCACGTCGATGCCAAGGTCTTTAATATAATCTAAGCGTTGAATGATTCCTTTTAGATCCCCGATTCCATCTCCATTTGAGTCTTGGAAGCTGCGAGGGTAAATTTGATAGCCAACGGCTTCTTTCCACCAAACTTTTTCCATAATGTTACCTCCATGTTTTCTCTTTAACAACACGCCAGGGGATACCGCATAAACGGCTCCCCATGGTTTGTTTGATTTAAATGTTTCCTTATTCTTCGTTGCTGTTGAGGGAATTGATTTCCGTTTCAGGTGCTTCGCTTTCCGCGGGGCAGGCGGTGAGCCACATTCGGACGTTTCACTTATAAATGTCTCACCTGCCCGCCTGTCCCGCAGGAGTCTCACACCTTCCACTGCAATCAACTTATCTAAGAAGCTGATTAAGAAACAAAACCATAAAAAGCGAATTCTTTAAATCTTTATCGTAACAGCAACACCTGCATGATCGGAGACCACCGGTGTTTCTTTGCCATTAAAACGCACGGATGACTGAAGGACATCAACAGGCTTGCTGCTTAAGATATAATCGATCCGGCGGCCAGCTTCGTTATCATCCCAGCCTGCAATAGATCCGATGATCGTTAACCCATCATCTTTCTCTGCAGCCAGTTCGTACGTGTCGTAAAGCCCTTTTTCTTTTACGTAGTCAAAGCCTTCGCCACAAACGTTCGCATCGTTGTTTAAGTCACCCATGATGAAAGAAAGACCTTCTTCAGGGATGTACTGCATCAAACGATCGAACTGTCCTTTGAAAGGTTCGACATCATCTTCCCACCAGCCAAAGTGACCGGAGAAGAATTGAATGTCTTGTCCTTCATGAGATATCGATGCTTTTACGATTTTGCGTGTTTTCCAGTTGTGCATATCTTGTAGATCAGAAACAAAAAAGCTTTCATGAGACGTAATCGGATGGCGGCTGATGATTGCCAGTCCTTCTTCGTACGTCACATAGCCATAGTGCGCCATGTCCCATACAAAGTCATAATCTTCAACGCCAAGTTTCTTCAATAGCTCTAAAAGAACAAGGGCATAATTATCTTTTTTGATATTGTCTTTGACAAGAGGAGAGTCGATCGACTGCATGACCTCTTGTAGCGCGATAACATCATAACGCTCGCTCGCGATATCGCGAGCAAGCATCTCTAATTTTTCCATCTGGTTCTCTTCTTGCCAAGCATGAACGTTTAACGTTAAAAGCTTCATGAATTACATCCCCAAACGATCTTGAATATCGGATTTTAATACGTCAGCCTTTGGTCCGTAAATCGCTTGAACACCTTTATCTTTGATGATCAGACCTAGTGCGCCGTTCTCTTTCCATTCTTTTTCCGTACCAACACCCGTTGTGTCTTTTACTGTTACACGAAGGCGAGTCATACAAGCGTCAACGTCTTCAATGTTATCAGCTCCACCTAAAAGCGTGATGATCGCTGATGCTTGAGAGTTGTCAGAACCTGTTGCCGCTTCATTTTTAGCTGGTGCAGCATCATTTTCTGTTGTTTCGATATAGTTACCTGCACGACCTGGAGTAGGCAGGTTGAACTTTTTGATCAATACATAGAAGATCGAGAAGTTTAATCCAAAGAATACGATACACGTTACAGCAAAGTTGATTAAGTCACGTGTTAATCCTGCTTTTACAAGCAATGGTGTACGAGTAAGTAATTCGATAAAACCGAATGCGTGAACACGTACGTGGATAAGATCCGCTACGGCGAACGCAAGTCCAGTCGTGATCGCATACACAACATAAAGAAGTGGAGCAGCAAACATGAACATGAATTCGATCGGCTCTGTTACACCTGTTAAGAATACAGCGAGTGCTGCAGATAAGAACATAGATTTGTACTTTTTACGCTTGTCTTTATCAACGTTCATGTACATCGCAAGTGCGATCGCTACAAGAGATGCCGTTGAAAGAACAACTTGTCCCATTTTAAAACGAGCTGGTACTACATCATTTAAAAGTGCTTGATACGCTTTTGTATCTCCAGCAGCTAAGAAGTTGTTAAGATCGTTGATCCAAGCCAACCATAGTGGATCTTGTCCGGCTACAGAAGATCCTGCTCCTGAACCAGTCATGATTTGATACGTTCCGCCGAGCTCCGTATAGTTGATCGGTACCGTTAACATGTGGTGAAGACCAAATGGTAACAATAGTCGCTCTAGCGTACCGAACACGAATGGCGCGATAACTGGAGCCGTGTTACGAGATGTTGCGATCCATTTTCCAAAGTCATTAAGTAGAGACTGGATAAACGGCCAAATTAATGCTAGTAGTAAAGCTGTAACCACTGACCATAAAATAACAGCGAATGGTACAAAACGTTTTCCGTTAAAGAATGCTAATGCATTCGGAAGCTTGTTGTAGTTGTAGTACTTGTTAAACAGAACAGCACCTAGGAAACCGGAAATGATTCCGACGAATACTCCCATATTTAGTGCTGGAGCACCAAGGATCGAAGTGAAATAATCACCAACAACAAGTTCGCTGCCAAAAAGTGATTTTACTCTCGCACCTTCTTCAAGCATCATAGCGCTGTTCACGCCGAAGATTGCTCCTGTAATACGGTTGATCAAGATGAACGCGATTACGGCTGCGAATGCACCGCCAGCACGTTCCTTCGCCCAAGATCCCCCGATAGCTACCGCAAATAAGATATGCAGATTTGTAATAATCGCCCATCCGATGTCTTCCATAACACGAGCAATCGTTTGCACTAATGTCATGTCGCCACCGAACATAGCAATAACTTTACCTAGTGATATCATCAAACCGGCAGCTGGCATAACCGCTACTACTACAAGAAGCGCTTTACCTAGCTTTTGCCAGAAATCAAATGAAATGAGTTTTCCACGTTGTTTCAAAACGATTTCCTCCTTAAAGTATATATCTTTCGTTGTCTTTTTGAAATCGCATTCAGTAGATTGCGAAAAAAACTTGAATCGCTTACATATTTGTATATGCATGTTGGTGCAATCGTTTGCATTAGTGATTGTAAAATAAAACGGTTTCATTTACAAGTAATATTTCTAAAAAAGTGAGGAAAAAAGTTTTTCCAGATACTTTGTAATATTTTTAGCAGGGTAGCCAAGAACAATTCGACCTTTAAAATTTAGTTAAGTAGCAGGTTAATTTGTAAATTGGAAGAAAGAGGTATATTGAATAAACATAGCAAGGAGAGAGTGATATGAGTAAATCATTTATTGAACAAGTACATTACATAAGAATTCCTGTAAAAGATTTAGAACAATCAGCACAATGGTATAGAGATGTTTTAGGGTTACAGATATTAAATAGTACAGAGGAACTGGCAATTATAAAAGTAAATGAAGGACCATTCTTACTCATCTTAGTCCCTACTGAAGATGAAACATTTGCACATTTTACAGTTAACAACGAACAAGAGTTCAGCATTGGCTTTACAAGTCCTGAATTAGCTAAATTCCATCGACACTTAACCGATAATCAGGTTAAGGTCGACGATATAAAAGAAGATAATGGACATGCATTTTTTCACTTTTATGATCCGAATGGTAATAAGTTGCAAGCGCACTGGTAGGATTACAATAAGTAAACGCACGTATTGCAATGTAATAGGGTGAATCACAGTCATTCCAAATTAGAATGGCTGTTTTTTTATACCTACTTTAAAAGAGTTAGGCTAATACTTTTTTAATTTTTAGCAACCATTATGGAGCATAATCGAATCTACTATTTCATTTTACTTTACGTAACAAAGTTGACTCGTTATTACGAGCCAACTTTGTTTAACCATCTCAAATTCTTTTTTACCGTATCCACCTTTCGCATACCTACCATTGTGGACAAAATACCCGGTGTTTTTAAAACAATAGACATCAATTCAAACGATCAAAGAGACCTCAGGGTTATGAATGTAATGAACGTCTATGTAATCGACATGCAAGTGTTTTAAACTTTGTTGAATAGCAAATTCATAAAAAGAAGGCTCCATAACGTGTTTGTGATGGTCGATGATCTGTAGATCAGAAAGCTGCAGAATTTCTTTCTCCAATAAAACCTTCTGCAGGTAATGATCAGGACGAAGTTGAGCGTCAATATCACCTGGAATGATGCCGGCTTTCGTAGACAAAAATACATCTTTTCTGTTAATCTGTTTTTCCTTCACAATAAGTTTTACAAAAACTCTTCCAACATCGCGTTCAGAGCGCATGCCTCGATAATTAAGTGCAGTATCAATAAAGTTAATTCCATTTAACAGAGCAAATTCAATCGATGCCTGATAGAAAAGCGAATCTTCTTCATTCATTTCTCCTAGATGTGTGCCGATGGCTATTCTTGAAACCTCGCTAATATTCATACGTTAAAGCCTCCTTTCTAACATCCAAATTATAACATTAACTCGTATATTATTTTTACAATCACCTCTTTATAAGAATAAAGAACCATGAATATTTACTCATTTATGGATCTTTGTATTTTTTATAGAGGTATCAACTATCATCTATTGAATATTAATTCTGGTGAAATTATCTTGAAAAAGAGATTGAATAAATATTCATAAGTTAGTATAATTATTTTGTTTTTGGTAGAGGAAGGGGAGAAACAACATGTTAAAAAAACATTGGGTAGCGGGTGTCATGAGCTTAAGTTTGCTGACATCGATGCCTTTTGCTGTAACAGCAGAGACGCCTCAAAAAAAGTGGACGAATGTTAATAGTTTTGAAGAGGCTGATGGAAGTCCGTTTAACTCTGAGCATTATGACTTTGTGAAGTATTCAAAGATTGGTTCGGTCCTAAAGAAGATTGATAGAGAAAGTAAACGAGTGACCCTCGAGCAAACAGGCGTTTCATCTAAAGGGTATCCGATGTATGTAGTTACAATCTCTAATAACGGCGATAAAGGCAAGTATGGACATTATAAGAAACTACGAAAGGAAATGTTCAGAAATCCTCAAAAAGCACAAGACTGGATTGCCGAAAATCCTGATTTCAAAGTGCCGGTGATGATCAATGGATCTATCCACGGAACAGAATACATAGGGTCTGATGCTGTTCTTCAGCTGATCGATCGTTTTGCTAATGATAATGATGCAGAAACAAAAGAGATTCTTGACAGCAATATACTTATCTTTAATGTAGTGGCGAATCCTGATGGTCGTGTTGACGGTACTCGTTTTAACGGGAACGGTATCGATCTGAACCGTGACTTTATCACTCTTTCGCAAGAGGAAACGAAACAAACCGTTGATCTGATCACAGATTGGAACCCGATGGTCTTCTTAGATCTTCATGGCTATGTGAACAGTGATGATGGAAAGCCAGGATTAATCGAGCCATGTACACCGCCTCATAACCCGAACTATGAATATGATCTGTTTTCTAAGTGGGCATTAGATCAAGCAAAAGCGATGGAAGCTGAAATCGTTGGTAACAAAGCAAACTATGAAACAGATCTCTATAAAAATATGACGGGTACATATATTCCGCAGCGTGATGACAGCGCAGGCTGGGACGATTATCCGCCGATCTTTACACCGATGTACGCCATGTATCATGGGGCATACGGCTATACGCTAGAAGCACCAACAAATAACTGGGATGGTGTGAGATGGACGAACGATGCTGTGATGGGAGCTTTAAAGTTTGCTGTTCAAAATAAACAAGGAATGCTTACGGATCAAATTGAGATCTTTGAACGTGGTATCAATTTTGATCACCCGTACCATGAAGAAGGATTTTTCCCGAGTGCCTATGTTCTGCCTGTAAATGAAAAAGACCCTACGGTTACCGAAAAAGCGGTGAACCATCTTATTGAAAATGATATTTCTGTAGAAAAAGCAGTCAAACCTTTTTCGGCTAACGGACAAGCTTATCCAATAGGCACGTACATCGTTAATATGAGCCAAGCTAAAGCCGGACTTGCGAACACGATGCTATGGGATGGCGAGGATATCACGAACGATACGCCAGCGATGTATGACATATCAGCTTGGAGTCTACCAGAATTATGGGGCTTTGAAGCGATTGAAGTGGAAGAAAAGGTGAACGCAAAAACAAAACCGGTGAAAGAAGCTGAATATGAAGGCTCCTTACAAGGAAAAGGGCCATATGTAATTTCCAACAGCTCTGTCCAAGCTGTAAAGCTAGTGAACGATCTTATGAAAAAAGGTGAGCGTGTATATAAAGACGATGCAGGAAATTTCTATATAGAAAACCTCTCCTCAAGAAATAAGAAGCTCGTGAAAGAATCAGGAATTAAGCTGCATTCAGCGAAACTGCCAGCTCAAAAAGAAAAGCTTTCAACACTTATAGTAGCTGTATTAAAAGATGGTGGCATGAATAAAGCACAAAGTCATGCGGGTACAAAACTCGCATTAGAACGACTCGGTTTCTCGGTAAAAGAGGTGACACCAAAAGAAGTGGCAGAAAAGGGTCTATCTCAATACGATGCGTTTCTATATGCCGGAACAGATGCATTATTGCAATACGAGAATGTGAGAGAAGCAAATAAGCCATTTGTAATCGGCAGCAAACAGGCTTATGACAATTTCAAAAACAACGTACAAACATTTATCGATAACGGTGGAAAATACATTTCAGTTGGCGCTGGTGGTGCGAAAGCTTCAAGTCAGCTCGGCTTAACAACGATAAAAGTAGATACGGGCGGCTCTAACAGCAACGGAATCGTAAAAGTAAACTATGAAAAAGATGAAGTAACAGCTGGTTATAAAAAGGATGATCTCGGGTTTGTTTATCGACCAGTCTGGTTTACAGAGTTAGGAAACTCAAAATCGGTCGCAACGTTAGGAGACGGTGACTTCTTTGTTGCAGGCCACTGGAAGAACAATCAACTAGCGGCTGGGCAGTCCGTCATTGTAGAAGAAGCGCAAAAAGATATAACGTTGATCGGACTCGAAGCAGGATTCCGTGATCATACGGATTATCTGTTCCGTTTATTGTCCAACTCACTATATCAATAAAAGAGCCTTTCTCGTTGACAACCAGATAAGCACTGCATTACTTTTATAGGGAAAGTTTACCCTGAATCTTATGATTGGCTATGTTGCTCTCGGAAGGGGTTGATCTCCGTTCCAGGATGCTCGCTTTCCAGGGGGCGTGCGGTGAGCCTCTTAGCGCTATGCGCTGTTAAGAGTCTCACCTGTCCCGCTGATCCCCTAGGAGTCTCGCACCTTGCACTCCAATCAACTAGCTAAAGAAGATAGAAAAAAGGGCATCAAGTAATTTTCCTGGAAAATGCTCATTATAAGAGGCCTTAAGAGCAATGAGACGATCAGTTTTTGCTCTTTGGTCTTTCTTTGTATCTTTAATGATAAGAGCTGAAATGTTTTAAAGCGTTCAGACAGGTGTAAATTATAAAAGTAAAGCAAACTGAAAGGTGAGTGAAAAATTATGTTCAATAAACTTTTTGGAAAAAAAGAAGTTAAAAAAGAAGAAACATTAATCGCTCCATTAACAGGAAAAATCGTAAACATTGAAGAGGTGCCAGATCCGACGTTCGCTCAGAAGATGATGGGCGATGGGATTGCGATAGAACCAACAGAAGGTATTGTTGTCTCTCCAGTTGATGGAGAAATCGTTCAGTTCTTTCACACGAAGCATGCGATCGGTATCCAATCAGAAGCGGGTGCAGAAATTCTGATCCACGTTGGTCTTGAAACGGTTAGCATGAACGGTGAAGGTTTCGAGGGACATGTGAATGTAGGAGATAAAGTAAAAGCAGGAGATAAGCTTTTAAGCTTTGACCTGGATTTGATTAAAGAAAAAGCCGCTAGCACGGTAACGCCGATCGTAATCACAAATGGTGATGCGGTAGAATCTTTAGACAAGCGCGCTGCTTCTGAAGCAACAAAAGGTGAAACTTCATTATTGCAGGTTAAAATGAAATAAAACGGGAAATCAGGCTAACCATGCCTGATTTTTTTCCAATAAAAGGGGGCGGGTACGATGAAAAAAGGCGTCATTTCTTTAGGAGAAGCACTTGTTGATTTTATTCCAACTGATGAAACGAACACGACTTACCAGAAAAGTCCTGGTGGTGCACCAGCTAACGTAGCAGTTGGGGTTGCGCGATTAGGCTCAGCATCTACTTTTTTAGGAAAAGTTGGGGATGATGTTCTAGGATCGTTCATGATTGATACATTAAAGAGCTATGGCGTGAACGCGTTTCATGTGTACAAGACGGAAGAAGTGAGAACAGGCGCTGTGTTTGTGACGCTCGATAAAAACGGTGAAAGGTCGTTCGACTTTTACATTAATCCGAGTGCAGACCGCTTCTTAGAAGAAAAAGATGTACAACCGAGTCTCTTTAAAGAGCATAAAATTCTTCATTTTGGTTCGATCTCGTTAATTGGCGAGCCTTCTAAAAGTGCTACCGAAAAAGCGGTAAGACTCGCAAAAGAAAACGGCATGTGGGTTTCGTATGATCCGAACTTACGATTATCGCTCTGGAAGACGCCGGCACACGCCCGCGAGACGATTCTCTCGATGCTGCAGCACGCTGATATCGTTAAGATCTCTGAAGAGGAGCTTGAATTTATCACAGGCTTAAAAAAGGTCGAAGAAGGCATTAAAGTGCTGCAAGAATATGATATACCTTTACTCTTCATCACGCTCGGTGATGACGGAAGCTATGTGGTGACAAAAGAGGGCG
Organism: Fictibacillus tiangongensis; assembly: GCF_048083785.1. Classification (GTDB taxonomy): domain Bacteria; phylum Bacillota; class Bacilli; order Bacillales; family Fictibacillaceae; genus Fictibacillus. The sequence continues at coordinate 4,069,294 of NZ_CP182294.1, read as the reverse complement.
GCGAGTATATCCCGGCAAAACGTGTCTCTTCGGTAGATACAACCGGAGCAGGTGATGCTTATGTTGCGGGGGTTCTTCATCAACTAAATGAATATGATGGCTCACTCCAAGAACTGACTCTTGATGAAGCGAGCGATATGGCGTTGTTCGGAAGCGTTTCTGGAGCACTTGTAGTTTCTGTTAAAGGAGCAATGACGGCACTCCCTACTTTAGAGCAAATTGAAGACGAACTGGCACAAAATAAACAATAACTGCATATAATAGGAAAATATTTTGACTAATGTTTTTGTTTTTTGGTAATATTATTTTATTATAAAAGATGATATGCAGCTGTGAAGGATGAATAGTAGCTAAATGTACACTCTTTTTAGCGAGCTGGGGACGGTGAGAGCCTGGTAAGAGACATTAGTGAAACGGCAATCCGGAGTTGTTTTTGAAAAGAGGATTCGTTTTTACATACGGATCAACTAGGGTGGAACCGCGGGAGATATAACTCTCGTCCCTGGGCATAGCGCCTTGGGACGGGAGTTTTTTATTTTTTTAAAAACGGCCGACCCATAAGGCAAAACCTAAATGGGAGGAATAAAAATGACAAAAAACATGGAAACCATCACAAATCATGCTAAACACCGCGGTTTTGTATTTCCGGGATCTGAAATCTACGGAGGCCTTGCGAACACGTGGGATTATGGCCCACTTGGTGTTGAGCTGAAGAACAACGTAAAAAAAGCATGGTGGAAAAAATTCGTTCAAGAATCACCTTATAACGTAGGTCTTGATGCAGCGATCCTGATGAATCCTCGTACGTGGGAAGCATCTGGTCACATCGGTAACTTCAACGATCCGATGATGGACTGTAAGAACTGTAAAGCGCGTCACCGTGCTGATAAACTGATCGAAGATGCGGCTGATCAAGCTGGAAAAGAAATTATCGTAGACGGCCTTCCGTTTGAAAAGATGGAAGAGTTGGTGAAAGAATACAATATCGCTTGTCCGGAGTGTGGAAGCCATGACTTCACAAGCATCCGCCAGTTCAACCTAATGTTCAAAACACACCAAGGAGTAACGGAATCAAGTTCAAACGAGATCTACATGCGTCCAGAAACAGCTCAAGGTATCTTCGTTAACTTTAAAAATGTTCAGCGTACGATGCGTAAAAAATTGCCGTTCGGTATCGCACAGATCGGTAAGAGTTTCCGTAACGAGATCACGCCAGGTAACTTTACGTTCCGTACACGTGAGTTCGAACAGATGGAGCTTGAGTTCTTCTGTAAGCCAGGTAGTGAGATCGAGTGGTTCAACTATTGGAAAGATACAGCTGAGAACTGGCTGAAGTCTCTAGGTATGACGTCAGAAAACCTTCGTCTTCGCGACCATAACGAAGATGAGCTTTCTCACTACTCCAATGCGACAACTGACTTTGAATATAAATTCCCGTTCGGTTGGGGTGAGCTTTGGGGTGTTGCATCTCGTACGGACTTCGATTTGAAGCGTCACATGGAGTTCTCGGGTGAAGACTTCAACTATATCGATCAAGAAACAAACGAGCGTTATGTGCCGTATTGCATCGAGCCTTCTTTAGGTGCTGACCGCGTAACGTTAGCGTTCTTGATTGATGCGTATGAAGATGAGCAGCTTGAAGATGGTACTTCAAGAACAGTAATGCACTTGCACCCTGCTCTAGCTCCTTATAAAGCAGCGATCTTGCCACTATCTAAAAAGCTATCTGAAGAAGCAACAGAAGTGTTCAGCTCACTTGCAAAAGACTTCAATGTGGACTATGACGAAACAGGATCGATCGGTAAACGTTACCGTCGTCAAGATGAAGTAGGTACACCTTTCTGTATCACGTATGACTTTGATTCCAAAGAAGACGGCATGGTAACTGTACGTGACCGTGACACGATGGAACAAACGCGTGTGAAGATTGCAGATCTTAAGAGCTTTATTGAGTCTAAGGTTCAGTTTTAATTAAAAGCTTGTGATTCAGAGCTGCTTTTGCGAGTAGTTGATTTCCGTTTCAGGTGCTCCCTTTCCGGGGGGCGTGCGGTGAGCCACCTCGGCGCCTTGCGCCATTAGGTGTCTCACCTGTCCCGCTAATCCCCCAGGAGTCTCGCACCTTACACTCCAATCAACTTTTCAATGAAGATTCAAGATCAGAAAGCTTAATAAAAAGCACACATTTGCTTCTTGCAGTGTGTGCTTCTGTTTTTTCACGGGAGTTTATTCTACAATAGAGTATGAGAGATTAATTCATAGCCCTCGGGCTTTTATTGGAGGTATATACATGAACGAAGGACGTATTCAAAAGGTACAGAACTGGTTAAAGCAAGAAGGGCATACTTTCGCGTTCATTCACACGACAGCAAACGTGTTCTATCTATCAGGATTGTATTCGGATCCGCATGAACGTGTGTTAGGTGTGGCTGTACTTGCAGAAGGAGAGCCGTTCATGATCTGTCCAGGCATGGAGCGTTCACAAGCTAAAGACGCAGGCTGGACGTATGAGATTGTTGGATACAGCGATTCTGAAGATCCTTGGGCGAAGGTACAGGAAGCTTTAGCAAATCGTGGGATCACTGCAGCAACATTGATTGCAGTTGAAAAAGAAACACTTCCATACGCGCGTGGCGAAAAGCTACTTGGTATGTTTGATGGTGCGAGCTTGGTCGGAGCTGAAGAGTTGATGAACGAGCTTCGTCTCATAAAAGAAGAAAGTGAGTTAAAGACGTTGCGTGAAGCAGCTAGACTTGCGGACTATGGGGTTGAAGTAGGGGTTGCAGCACTTCGTGAAGGTGTAACAGAGATGGAAGTACTCGCGAAGATTGAATACGAACTGAAGCAAAAAGGCATCAGCGCAATGTCGTTTTCTACAATGGTGTTATTCGGTGAAAAAGCTGGACAGCCTCATGGGAAGCCAGGCTTGAGAAAGCTACAGCACGGCGATTTTGTTTTATTCGACCTTGGTGTAGTCCTTGACGGTTATTGTTCTGACATCACGCGTACTGTAGCGTTTGGCGATTTGGACGAAAAGCGTCGCGAGATTTATGATACTGTGCTGCAGGCACAATTGAAGGCGTTAGAAGCTTCTAAGCCAGGAACGCGCATCGGTGACATTGACTTGATCGCACGCAATCACATTGCGGAAGCAGGATACGGAGATCACTTCCCGCACCGCATCGGACACGGCCTTGGTATCGATGTTCATGAATTCCCGTCCATGAGTGACAACAACGATGGTGTGCTTCGTGAAGGAATGACATATACGATCGAACCAGGAATCTATATTGATGATGTTGGTGGCGTACGTATTGAGGACGACGTCTATGTAACAGCAGATGGACACGAAACATTGACGAAATATCCAAAAGAGCTGCAGATTATTAAGTAATAGTAGTTAAAAATGAAGGGATGGCTCTTGTGGGAGCCATCCTTTTCTATTTTACGGGCAAAGAGAGCAGCGAGATGGTCACTTTGGCAGATGCTTAGAGGTGCAATCCACAAGTTTTGCCTTTGAATCCACGAAAAATGACGTTCAATCCACGAGTTTTGACCTTCAATCCACAAATTTGAGGAGAATATCCACGAGTCTACAAACCTAGACAATTATCGACAGATTGATAGCCTTATTTTCTTTAAGTTTTTAGTAATGAAAGCTCAACCTGTTTGTTTTGATGATCATCCCATACCCGTTGAATCTCAAAAGTACCTTCCTCAAAAAACAACGGAAACCTTTCTTTAAACCATTCTTGCAGGGGAAGATCTAATGCTTCATTTATCGAGACCCAAACCAATTCGCCTTCAGGTGGATCTAACAAAAGTTCACCTTCAAAAGTATTCGCCCAATAGTTGAAAACCATATATCTCACATTCTTTTGTGGATTTACATATTCGTCGATTCCTTTGAATACTAAATTCGAGACACGTAATCCTGTTTCTTCCTCAACTTCACGACAAGCACCATCTACTAAGCTTTCAGGAAAATCTACTTTACCTCCAGGAGCTATAAAGCCTGGGAAGCCACGGCTGTCTGGCCGCTTAATTAACAGCACTTTATCTCCGTTCTGAACCATGCACATCGTATAAAGTCGGTGCTCAATAGAAATCGTCACAAGTAATCCTCCGAAAAAACATTTTACTTATTTTAACATACACTTTATAATAATGATTGATTAACCAATCATCCATGAAAAGGAGATTATTCAATTGCCTTTATCACATAAACAACTGAAAGCGATGGAACAGAAGCGTGAAAAGATTTTAGAGCAGGCGATCCTGTTGTTTGCAGAGCAAGGGTATGAGAGCACGACCATTGCGAAGGTAGCAAAAGCTGCAGGTGTTAGTTTTGGAAGTGTGTTTACGTACTTTGAAAATAAGGATCAGCTTTTTTATCATGCTGTAACAGAGCCTTTGGAAAAACAATATAGAGAAGCGATGTTAGATTTTAATCCGGAAGCTGAAGATCTTTTGACCGAGATTAAGAGCATGATAGATAAACATATTACGATTTTTATCGAGATGCGTACATATCTGCAGCTGGTCGTGCAAGTGATCGGGCAGCATACGAAATTTCCTGAACCGTTTAAAGTACTGGACGAATTTAGTCTGGAGTTTATTTTAAAACTTCAAGAGGTCATACGAAATGGTCAAGAAAAGGGAGTTCTAGAGAAGTCTGATGAGGACTTAACAGCGACTGCTTATCTCGGCTTTTTATTAGGAATTCGATTAACATTTACAGACTATGCGGTATCACGGGTCAGAGAAAAGTTTAAGATTCCAGCATTTCAACTGTTATATCCGAAACGCTAAAATGTGTTTCGGTTACTTTTTATCTTAATAATGATTGATTAATCAATCGTAAAAGGAGAGATAGACATGAATTTCTTTTCGTTTCATCGCAACATCCAGCTGAGGCTAGTGCTCCAATTTATTACAACATTTGCTTCTTCAGCTGTAATCCCATTTCTAGCTATCTTTTTTTCTGATCAGGTAGGGGTGTTTTCAACGGGTTTGATGTATATCGGGGTTATTCTATCTGGAATAACAGGAGCGTTGATTGGTGGGAGGCGTTCGGATCAATTCGGTAGAAAGAGAATTATTTTACTAAGTGAGAACATGATTGGTCTTGGTTACTTGATTGCTGGAGCTCTCAATCTGTTCTTTCCTCTTTCTCCATATGTGAACTTTGTACTGTTCATCGTTATTCTCTTTTTTACAGGTATGGCTGGCCCTGCATATGGCGCGATCATTATTGATTCAAGTACGAAGGAAAACAGAAAAGCCATTTATACGATTTCCTATTGGCTTGGGAATCTGGCGGTTGCTGCAGGAGGAATAACAGGGGCTTTACTTTTTAAAACCTATCCATATGAGTTGTTCTTAGGAATCGCGTTGGTTACCTTTATCACGTGGGTAGTGACTTGGTTATGGCTTGAAGACGTACGGCTGCCGAGCGCTGTGACTCCGGATACCAATGTAACAAAAAGTTTTCAGGGAAGCTATAAAGAGATTTTTTTGAACCGAAAATTTATCCTTTTTACGGTAGCAGGGTTGTTTCTAATCTCGTTAGAGGAAAGTTTGACCACATATATAGGTATAAAACTTGTAAGCGATATGAAGGATCCGGTTGCGTTACTGCCTTTCTCATCACTATTTGAAGTAGATGGATTTCAGTTGATCGGTTTACTGAAAGCAGAGAACACCATCTTAGTCGTGGTATTAAGTCTTGTTATAGCCACCTTGTTTAAGCGTTTCAAAGATCGATCCTTAATGCTCGGAGGAGGGTTCGCCTACGCTTTAGGTTTTGTTGTGATCAGCTATAGTACGATACCTATTGTCTTGATCATTGCTATGTTTATTGCGTCTGTTGGTGAACTGATTCATATTCCAGCAAAGCAAGCTTATGTGGCATCAATCATACCTGATGATGCTAGAGGCTCGTACATGGCAATATACGGCTTGTCGTTTCACCTGTCTGGCATGATTGCCGCACTATTCGTCATGCTGAGCGAGGTCCTCTCAGCCAACACGATTACTTTGCTGTTTAGTTTGATGGGTCTTACAAGTTTAATTATTTATCACTTTTTATTTCGATCTGAAGAGTCAGCAGAAGCTAAGCTCGTTAAAACTACAGCATAAAAAAGAAGCAGAACATTTTCTGCTTCTTTCAAAAAAAAATTTTAGTTAGGCAACACATAAAACATCATAAGAAAATGCATCACACTGCCGGCTAGAACAAACAAATGCCAGACGGCGTGGTGGAACGGAAAGCTGCGCCATACATAAAAGATGCTGCCGAGCGTGTAGATGATTCCGCCTGCCACTAAGAGCTGGATGCCTGCTGGTGGCATGTTTGCTGAAATATCTTGAAAGGCAAATGTGATCAGCCATCCCATCGCGACATACCCTAATGTTGATAACACAACGAACTTTTTCGTAAAAAAGACTTTAAACACGACACCAAAGATCGCAAGTCCCCAAACGACTCCAAATAATGTCCAGCCCAGTCCACCGCCTACAACGATCAGCACGATTGGAGTGTACGTTCCTGCAATAAAGAGATAGATGGCCGCGTGGTCCATGATCTCAAATAAATCCTTAACCCGTCCTTTAGGAAAAGCGTGCACGAGGGTTGAAGCTGAATAAAGTGTCAGCATCGTGCCTCCGAATACGGCGCAGCTAACAATATGAACCGCTGTTCCTTTCCATACGGCAAACACGAGCAGAATGGAAGTAACCGCTACACTGAGAAGGACACCGAGTCCGTGTGTGATGGCATTTGCTATCTCTTCGCGTTTTGAAAATACATGTGTACTCATTTCGTTCACCTTCCTTTACGTTATGGTCAGTATATCAGAAAATGGCATCCTTTAACCAATTAAAGAACATTAAAAATTGTAAATACATTGTTGCCTTTGAAAGTAGTTGATTTCCGCTCCAGGTTGCACGCTTTCCATGGGGCGACCGGTGAGCCCCTTGCCGCTACGCGCCATTAAGGGTCTCACCTGATCGCTCGTCCCATAGGAGTCGGCAACCTTCCGCTACAATCAATTTGCATTGAAGGGAGGAATTAGAAAAAAATTCTTCAAGCGAAAGTGGACTTTTGTAAAAAGTTTGTTGCTTGTCTTTCTGCCAGTTGATCGGAGTGGAAGATGCGAGACTCCTGCGGGACAGGTGGGCAGGTGAGACACTTAAGAGTGAAACCGTACGAATGTGGCTCACCGCCTGCCCCGCGGAAAGCGAGCATCTGCAACGGAAATCAACTCATTCAAAAATCTCTAAAAAGAAGGAATCTTTCTCAAGAGAGAGGAAATAGATAAGATTACAGACTTAATAGATAAAGAGAGGGTCACGATTATGGAGGTCACGCGTTATTCATCTATACGAGCTTTTTATAGGGAAGTAAAAGAATTCCTGTTGTGTCAGGAAGATCGAGCAGGAATCATGCTTGGCAACTGTCTGCGTTTTCAAGACAAAATATGGGAGGGTGAACAGCCTTTTCTCGCTACCGTTAAACAGAATGGGAAAATAATGCTCTCAGCCATGCTCATTCCGCCTTACGCTTTGTTACTTTTAGAAAAAGAGGAAACAGATGGTGTAGCGGCAGTACCTTTTTTAGTTCGTTACTTAGTTGAAGAAGATTATTATATACAAAAGGTAATGTCACCGAAAGCTGTTGGAAAGGCGTTTGCAGAGAATTGGACGACCGCTCATCATCTAGAAGAGAAATTGCTGATGGATCTGCGTCTCTATACACTGCCTTCTGTTATCCAGCCTGCAGCCAGACCCGGAAGATTAAGAATGGCCACAAAAGCTGACTTAGCTTTCTTGCCTCGCTGGATCGTAGAGATGACAGAAGAGACGAAGCAGATTATGACGATGGCTGAAGCTGAAGAGTATGCAAAAGTGCGTGTGGAAAACAAGTTTCTTTTTATATGGGAAGAGGATGGGAAGCCGGTTTCGATGGCCGCTAAGACGAGGCCGAATATTAAAGGTGTTTCGATCAATTTGGTTTATACACCTAAGAAACTTAGAGGTAAAGGATATGCGAGTGCTTGTGTTGCTGCTTTAAGCGATCACCTGTTGAGTGAAGGATTCACATTCTGCACTCTTTACACGGACCTCTCAAATCCTACTTCAAATAAAATCTATCAAAATATCGGTTATGAGCCGGTATGTGATTATATTGAACTGAAATTTAACGAAAAAAGAACAGAGCGACCGGCTTGATTACCGGTAAACTTTGTTCTCATTCTTCATCTCTATATAGTTCCCTATGTATTTTCGTGCACCGTTTAATGTGTCTTTCGGAAGCTGATCATGTTTAAAATATTGAAAATCATGTGATTCATTGTGATCAATCGTTAGTTCGCCACTTACAGAATGAGCCATATACACAGCGGTTACGGCATACAATTCATCACCGTTTGCATTTTTTATATAGTGATCTTGACCAGAATAGACATGAAGCTGGGTCAAGCCTTCAACATCAAGTCCTGTTTCTTCTTTTACTTCACGAATCGCCGTTTCTTCAAAACTTTCACCAAGTTCCATCAGGCCTCCGGGCAGTCCCCATCCGCCATCGGTTCGGTGCTGTAATAATATTTCATCCTTTTCGTTCACAATAATAACAACAGAGCCAGGTAAGATGAGTGGTGCGGTTCCTACATATTTCCGAAGATCTTCATAGTAAGCCATTAAATCGCTCCTTCCTAACCAACATTTTACAGAAAACATGTTAATAATTCATCTAAAAGTGGAACACTGAATAAAAAGATCGAGGGGAGTTTTGGAATGGAAGCCTTCGCTAGACCCCGTGTGGTGGTAAGTAAGTGTCTTGAATTTGAAGCATGCCGATACAACGGTGATGTGATATATAACGATGTGATCAAAAAACTGATGGATTATGTAGATTTTGTTCCAGTATGTCCAGAAGTGGAGATTGGGTTAGGAACGCCACGAGAAACGATTCGTATCGTGAAAAAGGGTGAAGATCATTTTCTTCTTCAGCCATCAACGCAGCGTGATATAACGAAAGAGATGCGAACTTTTTCAGATGGTTATCTGGCTGGAATTATTGATACAGACGGGTTTATTTTGAAGACGCGTTCTCCTTCTTGTGGATTAAAAGAAGTGAAGGTGTATGCCTCTACTGAAAAAGGTCCTGCAATCGGTCATTCGAGCGGGTTGTTTGGCGGAAAAGTCGCTGAACTCTATTCCCATTTAGCCATCGAAGAAGAAGGACGGTTAAATAATTTTACGATTCGTGATCGTTTTTATACGAAGCTTTTTACGCTCGCAGCCTTTCGAAATATACTGCCGCAGGGGCTCCAAGCGATTAAAAGCTTTCATGAGAAAAATCAGTTTCTGTTTATGGCCTATAGCAATCCAACGTTAAAAGTGATGAATCGAATCTTGAAAAAAGAGCAGGAAAATGGGGAAGAACGAACGATACAACTGTATGCTAAAGCCATGAACAAGCTGTTTAATCGTACGGCAAGAAGCGATTCTAACAGGAAAGTGGCGTACGAGATCTTCAAAAGGTTTCAGCCGCATCTGTCTGCAAAAGAAATCGCCTTTTTTGAAGAACTTCTTCAAAAGTACGCAAATAAAAAAGAACCGTTTTCGAGTGTGGCTACGATTTTAAAGTCACATGCTATACGCTTTGAAGACAGCGAGATTCTTGGTCAGACGTTCTTTGCACCATACCCTGAAATTCTGCTTGAGATCTCAGACTCAGGCAAGGGACGAGATTATTAAAACGAGCGCATACAACAGTGGGATGGTTAGACAGGAAAGAATCGTACTTAACATAACACCTGCTGCCGCAAAAGAGGCATCCTCTCCATAACGCTCTGCATACATGGAGATGGTAGGAGCAGAAGGCATGCCGGCAGTTAGAACAGCAACTGCTATTAATTGAAGTGGTAACGAAAAGAAAATAAAAGGCAGTAATAGAAACGGAAAAAGCAGCAACTTGTAAAAACTCGCTAGCCATAAGTGGGAACTTTTTAGAAAGCTCATGACATGTTGCAACGGTAAAGCCCCTAAGAGAACGCCAATCAATAACATAGAAAGTGGAACAGTAGGTTTTCCTAGCATCTCTAAAGTGTTGGATAAAGCACTAGGAAGTGTACCTGGCAGGAGCATAAGGATTAAGCCCGCAATTGTGGAAATCACACCTGGATTTAAAAAGACGCTTCGCCATGGCAAAGTCTTAGAATGTCGAGCAAAAAGATAGATGCCGTACGTCCAGATCCACAACAGATAAACAAAATTAAAGAATGTAGCAAAAAGCACTCCAGTTTTTCCGAATAATATAAAACAAACTGCAATGCCTAGAAAACCTTGATTTCCAAAAATCATGATTCCTTCTAAGGCATTTTCCTGTGTGTTTTTTATCGTTAGCCGCTTTACTGTCCACCAAGAAAAGAGTGAGGAAATCAGTAATACGAATGCAGACATCATGGAAAGCCAACCGAACTGTTTAAGATTTTCGATGGAAAAGGAAACATCCATTCCGAAGATGATCAATGCAGGTAACGTTACATTTAATAAAAGTGCTGAAAGCGTACGTTCACTGCCAGATGGTAAGATCTCTTTCTTTAGAAGGATATAACCGATAAGAGCAATGCTGTACAATAGGGTTAATTCTTGCATAAAAGGTGCAAGTTTCATTCGATCTTCACCCTCCTTACCTACAAGCATATGGAGGATGTGTAGAATAGGTGATACATACGATATACGTACGCAGGAGGAAGAATCATGCTGATGGCAAAAGGCGAGATTTTATTCAGGCAGGGAGAAGAAGGTCCCCTATTTCGATTAGAAAGCGGCTTATTAAAAATCGTACGAGTTCATGAAGATGGAAGCCAAGTTTTGTTGAATTTAATTATTCCAGGCGAAGTGATTCCACATCATTCATTAACGAGTCCAAACGAATACAACGGAACCGCAATAGCGCTGTTACCGTGTGAGATCACGCGCATTGAACCGCAGCAATGGTATCGTTCACTGGAAGAGGACTCATACAGATACAAAGAAGTGGCATTAATGCTAGAAACGAAACTAAGGATGATGCAGCAGCGCATCAATCAGATGTCTACCTTAACACCAGAAGGAAAAATAAAAAAACTTCAAGAGTGGTTCGCCAATTATTTTCCTGACATCCAGATCGAAAAAGTGCTGACTCAAGAAGAAATTGGGCAGTTTGTTGGCTTAAGACGAGAAACTGTTAATCGGGCACTTAAGAAGATTTAATGAAATGTCAAAGAATTTACATACATATGAACGTAAGATTTTTGCTTCTTTAACAAATGATACCTGTATAAAAGTTAAAGGAGTGATTGTGTGATGAAAAAATTTATCCCTCTTGCACTGGCATTTTCCGTACTAACGAGTGGTGCCGTTACGGTGTCGGCTGCAAATCAAGAAAAGGTTCAAGTGGAGTCTCATAAAAGAGGACAACACTTTAAGCAGATGAAAAATTTTAAGGAGCAGGTTCATAAAGCGAATACTCTTAAGATTGAGCGATTAGAGATTCAAAAAGAGATTGTTAAAAAGAAAGACCAGCTTTTTGACATGCATGTAAAAGCTGGGGAGCAGAAAGTAAAAGAAAAACGAAGTGAGAACAAAGCTGGCTGGCAGGAGATGAAACAGATTCATCAAGAGTTAAGGACTCTGCAAAGCCAAGCACATGAAACGAAAAAAGCGATGCACGAGGCATTACGAGCAAATAACGAGAAGCTAGCATTAGAGAAGATGAACCAGTGGCTGAGTCTCAATGAAAAAATCAATAAAAAACTTAGTGAAAAATCTGCGAAGCTCGATGAGGTTTTGGCTAAACATAAATAAATCAAAGCAGCATGGAAGTTTTGGACTTCTATGCTTTTTTATTGTTAGATGGTAATAAGAAAAAATAGCCATGGGGGGATTAGATGAAAGAGTTTGACAGAATGCTATCTGGAGAGTTTTATAACACTCGAGATCCTGAACTTTTACAAATGTCGTTCGATGCCAAAAAGCTTGTGGAAACCTTTAATACGACAAGCGTTGATGAGATTGAAAGGAAAGTACAGATCTTAAAGAAATTATTAGGCAGTTTAGGAGAAGGGGTTTGGATTGAGAAACCCATTCAATGTGAATTCGGAAAAAATATTACGATAGGACGCAATACTTTTATTAATTTCAACAGTGTTTTGTTAGATAACAACAAGATTACGATTGGGGAGAACGTACTAATCGCACCTAATGTCCAAATCTACACGGCTACACACCCTATAAGCGTGATGGAAAGAATCAATAAGCATCCACAAGCAAATGAAGCGCCATATCGAACGAACACCAAACCTGTGACAATCGGAAACAATGTTTGGATTGGTGGAAATTCCGTTATCTTACCGGGTGTTTCGATAGGTGAAAATACGGTAATCGGAGCGGGAAGTGTTGTCACAAAATCTATTCCAGCTAATTGTGTAGCTGTAGGTAACCCATGCAAAATAATCAAAGAGAATATCAATTAAGTAAAAAAGTGTTGAAGCCACCCATAGCTTCAACACTTTTTATAATCATTTATTTTGATTTATGTCTTGGCGTATAATCTGGATAGTCCGTAATGATTCCATCAACACCTGCGTCTAAGAGCGGTTGAACTTCTTGTTGGTTTCGAACGGTCCAAGCCATGATACCCATATGACGTTCATGTACTTCATCAACGATCGAAGAATTAACAAGCGTTCTGCTAGGGTTTACAAATTCAGCATATGTAGCGAATTCATCGAGCTTCGCTTCACTTAAGTCGGTTGCATTGGAAGTAAGTACGCCAACAGGCACTCTAGGAAGCAACTTGTCTATCTGTTGCATAGAACCAAACTCAAATGATTGAATAATTATCTTATCATGAGCAGGTAGATGCATGTTTCGTTCTTTTATAGCTGCAGCTACTTTTTCTTCAATCTCGGGATAGTAATAGGATGCTTTTAATTCAATTAAAATGCCTGTTTTTCCGCGGAACTCATCAAGTACTTCTTCAAAGGTAGGAACTTTCTCTCCTATAAACTTCTCCCCAAAGTAGCTTCCGGCATCAAGCTGACGGATTTCTTCTAACGTATGATCTTTTACATATCCCGTTCCGTTTGTTGTTCGATCGAGTGTAACATCATGAATGACAACGAGCTCACCATCTTTTGTTTCTTGTACATCAATTTCAATATAATCGGATTTCATCTCTACACCTTTATGGAACGCGGCCATCGTATTTTCTGGCGCATAGCCTGAAGCTCCGCGGTGTGCGACGGTTTGAACGCGATCAGACGGGTCGTAAGCAAGTGTGGAAGTACTATAGATCGAACCAATAATCCCCATTGAAAGTAGTGATGCAACTGCTGTCTTTTTCATGCTCATGTCATTCATCCCCTTGTCATTGTATGATCCGTGATCCTGCTCGCCTCATGCAACAAGCAAGATCACATTCATTATGCTAACAAAGGAAAATGGGGAAAGAATGGTCTAAACCTCCTTAGTATTTTAAAGAAAATAAGGTCTATATGAGGGGATATCTTAACAAATAGCAGTTCTGTAAAGGTGGGGTGAAGGAGATGTCAGGTATGTTAAAATGACAAAAACAGAAAAAGGGGAAAACGGCATGATAGTTGATGATATATATGGTTCGTTTGAAGTTGAACCTGTGTTGCATGATTTAGTCTTTTCTAAACCAGTACAACGTTTAAAAGGCATTCATCAAGGCGGAGCATCTTATCTTGTAAACAAGGAATGGAACGTTACGCGATATGAGCATTCGGTGGGCGTAATGCTGCTGATCAGACAGTTAGGCGGGACACTTCAGGAGCAGATCGCAGGACTACTTCACGATGTTTCCCACACTGCATTTTCTCATGTGATCGATTTTGTTCTTGAAAATGAATCAGAAGACTTTCATGAAAAAATCTTTGAGGAAACCATTATGGGGTCAGAAATTCCAAGTATATTGATTCAACATGGCTATTCCATCGAGGAAATCATGCAAGGTGATCATTCTTTATTAGAGCAACCATTACCTTTGTTGTGTGCGGACCGCATCGACTACACACTAAGAGATCTGTATAGATACGGCTACCTTTCAAAGCTTGAGATTGGTCGTTTTATGGAGAAATTGTGCGTATCACGAGGATTAATTTGTATTAAAGGAACGGAACAGGCTGAATGGTTCGTTGAAGCGTATTACAAAGAGGTTTTAGATTTTTTCATGAATCCCCTGAACGTATACGGATATGATCGACTAACAAGATTGCTCAAAGAAGCTCTAGAGCTGGATGTTATTACACTATCAGATTTTAAGCTTACGGATGAAGAAGTTCTTCAAAAAGTCCGAACATCAAACAAGCCTTCCTTAGCCGCTCGATATGAAGGACTTGTAAAGCCAGTGAAGCTACAAGAAAACGAGATTGAGTTTGATATTCAATTAAAAGGAAAGCCTCGATTGATCGATCCAACAGTCATCATAGAAGGAAGACCAGTAGAAGGTTCAAATATATCCCATAAAATCAAAGAAATGAACACGAAGGCAAAGAAGCGTGCTGAAAAGGGAAGTTACATAAAAGTCCTCTAAAAGTGGCTGAAGTAGTTCTACGATATAACAAAAAAGGGTAATACCATCTCATTAATACGAGCTGGTATTACCCTCTTTTTAAATCTAACAGTTTTCTACTTTTAAAAATCTTTAAATTTCATCCCGGTAAGTTGATTGGAGTGCAAGGTGCGAGACTCCTGCGGGATGAGTGGGACAGGTGAGACTCATAATAGCGCAGAGCGCTAAGAGGCTCACCGCACACCCCGCGGAAAGCGAGCATCCTGGAACGGAAATCAACCACTCTCAGAAACTTTTAAACGCCTGGTTTTTGAAGGTCTTCTTCCGGATGGTTGAAGCTTCTTGCAATATAGATAAACGGTGTGGATGCAGCAGATACCACAAACTTGATCACATACGTCGTAAAGAAGATCTGAATCCAAACTTCCCATGAGAACACACCAGCAAACGCAATCGTACAAAAGATAAGCGTATCGATCAGCTGGCTTACCATCGTACTTCCGTTATTACGAATCCAAAGCTGATCAGGGCGTGAAAACTTTTCCTTCAACTTTGCAAAAAGTTTAACATCTAGATACTGACTGATTAAGTAAGCAGCCAGACTACCGATCACAAGGCGAGGCATGAATCCGAAGATTGCTTCAAGATGCGGCTGGAAGATGTCGCTTTCGTGCGGTTGAAACACGAGCACCATCTGCATGATGATCGTTGTCATGATAAGAGTAAAGAAACCGAACCAAACTGCTTTCTTCGCTTCTTTTTCTCCGTACTTTTCGTTGATTAAATCTGTTGCTAAATAGATGGTTCCGTAGATCACGTTACCGAGAGTCATAACAAGTCCGAACATCTCGATCGTTTTAACAACTTGCAGATTAGCAAGAATCGTAGCTGCTGCGATCCATGCATACAAACCCGTACGACCGAACCACTTGTAGCATGTTAAAAACAATATAAAATTAACCAGTGCAAAAGCTACACCAAAATAAAAATTAAACATAAAATTCCTCCTAGTTTTGATAACGCGGGAGTTTGCGAACCGCGAAACACTTTTAACACAACAGTTCCCCATTATAAGGCAGTTTTTGTAATTAATCAATAATCCTTATAAATAACAGGTGCACGAGTAGTTTACAATCTCTTTCTTTGTGCAATACATAGTGTAGATTGATTATTGATTAAAGAAAAAACGGAAATACTGCTTGTAATAGATAAAGCACACTAAGGAGCAGGTGTATGATAACTTTTGATAATGTTTCTAAAGAATACCGTGATGGAACGTCTGCGGTTCGCGATCTGAATTTAACGATACAGCCAGGAGAATTTTTCGTCGTGATCGGTCCGAGTGGTTGTGGGAAAACGACGATGCTTAAGATGATCAACCGGCTGATCAGCCTTACAAAAGGCACGATTTCAATCGATAACAAGAGAATCAGTGATTACAATATTGATGAACTTCGTTGGAATATCGGATATGTACTGCAGCAGATCGCCTTATTTCCTCATATGACGATTCTAGAGAATATCAGTATCGTTCCCGAGTTAAAAGGATGGGACAAAGTAAAAATTCGTAAAAGAGTGGACGAACTTCTTGATATGGTTGGCTTAGATCCTGAAACGTATCGAGATCGCAAGCCCAATGAACTCTCTGGCGGACAACAACAGCGAGTGGGTGTTGTTCGAGCGTTAGCTGCAGATCCTAACATTATTTTAATGGATGAGCCTTTTAGTGCTCTAGATCCGATCAGCAGAGAAAAGCTGCAGGAAGATCTTTTTAATCTTCAAAGAAATATTAAGAAGACCATTGTTTTCGTCACGCATGACATGAAGGAAGCTTTGAAACTGGGAGACAGGATCTGTGTGATGAATGAAGGCTCTATCGTGCAAGTGGGAACGCCGAAAGAGCTGCTCGAAAACCCTGCCGATGACTTTGTAAGAAATTTCGTAGGAACAGAGAGTGTGAGTTCTGTTGAAAATATGGATCTTCGAAAGCTTGTCATTCCATTGAAAGCAGATGAAATTGGAATGGATTATCAATTGCCATCCCTTTCAGTGAATACGAGTATTAAAGAGGCACTCAATATCTTAACCCGTGAAAATGAAGTGACGGTTGAAGATCATGGTGCGATTATCGGAACACTGAACAGACAAGCTATTATTCAATATCTTGCAGATCACTTGCAGGAAAGAGGTAGCAGAGATGAATAGTTTCTTGCAAGTATTTCAAGATCGAAAAGGTGAACTCGCAAGTGCGCTGATTGAGCATATTCAAATTTCGTTTATCGCTCTTCTCTTTGCCGTGGTTATTTCGATTCCTCTAGGTATCTATTTAACGAAAAAGCCAAGAGTGGCTGAACCTATCATCGGTGTAACTGCTGTGCTGCAGACGATTCCGTCACTTGCTCTTCTTGGACTCTTGATCCCACTGTTTGGGATCGGCAAGGTTCCAGCCATTATTGCACTTGTTGTTTATGCACTGCTCCCGATTTTAAGAAACACATATACAGGAATTAAAGAAGTCGATTCCTCATTGATTGAAGCAGCGAGAGCGATGGGTATGAACACGAGGAAGAGATTGATGAAGGTTGAACTTCCTTTAGCGATGCCTGTTATCATGGCAGGAATCCGTACATCCATGGTCTTAATTATAGGAACCGCAACGCTCGCAGCACTGATTGGAGCGGGTGGACTCGGTGATATTATCTTGCTCGGTATTGACCGCAATAACACGATGCTGATCGTGCTTGGAGCCGTACCAGCCGCTTTGCTGGCGATTTTATTTGATTTTCTGCTCAGAAGATTAGAGCTTCTTTCTTTTAAACGAGCGCTAACAACGGTCAGTGCATTTTTGATAGCTGCTCTTTTAGTTATAATTGTTCCTTTCGCGATGAAAGGCGGACAAGAAGATATCGTGATCGGTGGAAAGTTAGGGTCTGAACCAGAAATCTTGATCAACATGTACAAACTTTTAATTGAAGAAGAAACCGATTTAAATGTGGAGTTGAAGCCGGGACTTGGTAAAACTTCCTTTGTGTTTAATGCGTTGAAATCTGAGAGTATTGATATCTATCCAGAATTTACAGGCACAGCGATAGCAGAGTTTTTAAAAGAGAACGCAACAAGTACTGATAGCGAAAAAGTATATGAACAAGCTCGAAGCGGGATGGAAAGTAAGTTTGATATGCAGCTCTTAAGTCCGATGGAATATAACAATACGTATGCACTTGCTGTTCCTGAACAATTGGCGAAAGAATATAACCTAAAGACGATTTCGGATTTAAAGAGTGTAAGCCAAAGTCTGAACGCCGGCTTTACGCTAGAATTTTCGGATCGCAAAGATGGCTATAAAGGCATCCAAAAGCTATACGATATTCAGTTTGCAAATGTGAGAACGATGGAGCCGAAGCTAAGATATAACGCGGTGAAAAAAGGTGAAATCGATGTCGTAGATGCTTATTCTACAGACAGCGAACTGCGCCAATACAAGCTTACGGTACTAGAAGATGATAAAAAACTGTTTCCTCCTTATCAAGGTGCACCGATGCTTCGTAAAGAAACCGTAGAGAAGTACCCAGAACTAAAGGATGCTTTGGATAAGCTAGCAGGAAAAATTACAGATGATGAAATGCGGGAGATGAATTATAAAGTGAATGTAGGTGGAGAATCACCTAAGAAAGTAGCGGAAGATTTCTTGAAGAAGGAAGGACTTCTTTAAGCTTCTACCATTATTCATTAAAATTCGACAAAAATTTCCCGGAAAATAAAGTATCCATGCAGTTGTTTAGGCTGTATGGATACTTTTTTGTGAAAATATTCGGTGAAACTGTTTGTCGAAAATCGGATAAAAAAATTTATCTACGGATATCGATCTAATTAGTACGGAATTATTGCCGTTTACCTCGTATAAAAATGAAATTACCTCGTAAAAGAAGTTGCGTGTCTGTCTATAACGTACAGATGCCAAAGACGTCCACTAGGAGAACGCAAAAAAGAAGCTAGCACTCAAAATTATGAGATTAGCTTCTTTTCATTCGATCGATTATACCGTTTGAACTGCTTTTTCTAATGCAACTTCAGCTGAAACATAGTCGTAGCCAAGATCAGTTGCAACTGCTTCGTATGTTACGAAACCGCCAGCTGTGTTTAGACCCGCTTTTAACGATGGGTTTTGAGCGATTGCAGTTTGTGCACCTTTGTTAGCAATTTGTAGTGCATATGGAACCGTTACGTTCGTAAGGGCGATCGTAGACGTACGAGGCACAGCACCAGGCATGTTTGCTACTGCATAGTGAACAACTCCGTGCTTGTCGTAAGTTGGGTTGTCATGTGTCGTGATGCGGTCAACCGTTTCAAAGATACCGCCTTGGTCGATCGCAACGTCAACAACTACAGATCCTGGAGTCATAGACTTGATCATTTCTTCCGTTACCAATTTAGGTGCTTTTGCTCCAGGAATAAGTACTGCTCCGATTACTAGATCAGATTCAGCTACAGCTTGTGCAATGTTTAATGGGTTAGACATTAATGTTTGGATGCTGTTACCGAAGATGTCATCAAGTTGACGAAGACGATCTGGGCTAAGGTCGATGATCGTAACGTCAGCGCCAAGTCCGATCGCAACTTTAGCTGCGTTCGTACCTACAACACCGCCACCGATGATTGTTACTTTACCGCGACGTACTCCTGGTACACCTGCAAGAAGGATACCTTTTCCGCCTTTTGGCTTCTCAAGGAACTGTGCACCGATTTGTGCAGACATACGTCCTGCTACTTCACTCATTGGTGTTAATAGCGGAAGTGTACGGTTGAATTCTACTGTTTCGTAAGCGATCGCTGTAACGCCGCTATCTGTTAGTGCTTTTGCCAATGCTGGCTCTGCAGCTAAATGTAAGTATGTGAAAAGAATAAGGTCTGAACGGAAATATTTGTACTCAGATGCTAAAGGTTCTTTAACCTTCATAACCATTTCAGCTGACCATGCGTCTTGTGCTTCTGCTACGATTTCAGCTCCTGCTGCCGCATAATCTTCGTTCGTAAATCCGCTGCCAACACCTGCGTTGTTTTCTACAAGCACTTTGTGGCCTGCTGCTGTTAGTGTAATAACACCTGATGGCGTAATCGCTACGCGGTTTTCATTATTTTTAATCTCTGCTGGAACTCCAATAATCATTTGTGAATCCTCCTATATAAGTAAACTCTTTGAGTGCGTTTTCATTTGTGATTTCAGTATAGTTCGAGGGATTGATCTTTTCATTGTGGGGAATCTAGAAAATAAAAAAAAGCATTTGTGATAATTCACAAACGCTCTTGTTTAAATAGCCGATGCATCTTGAAATCAAGATAGATCATAATCTTCTGATGAGGGCTCTTCATATCAATATTCGTAAGCTCGCTGATCCGTTTGAGACGATAAAGTAAAGTGTTCATGTGGATATGAAGCACTTCTGATGCTTTATTCAGGTTCTCATCTAACGTCAGATACGTTTCTAAAGTGTGATAAAGCTCTGTCTTGTGCTGGGCGTCATATTCTTGTAGAGTCTTGATCATTTCATTTTGATAGCTCTGTCTTTGTTGTTTTTCATAAATGGCATCTAAAAATTGGTAGATACCAAGTTCATGATAGCCGTTTAGCGCTAACGTTTCCCCGCCAAGTTTTTCTTGAACGGCTATTACACTAGAAGCTTCTTTATAACTTTTATCTACGTTCGAAAAAGAGGATACAAGACTACCGTATGCCGCTTTTATATCTGACACAGAAAAACGCTCTTTCATATGTGTAAAAAAGGACTCTACAAAGGACTTCGCGAGCTCTAAAGGCGGTTCTTTTCCAACAGGTGAGGCGAGGAGGAGCATCTGATTTGCGTCCGCCGCTGATAAAAGAACGTTGATCTTCTGATTCACAGCAGCAAGATACAAAATATCTTTTTCGATAGCTGGTGTGATCTCCTCTTCTAGCTGCAGAATAAAAACAGCAGCTGGAAGTACCGGCAAAATGTTGAGTTCGTGCAGCTTCTCTAAAATATGCTCTTCTTGAGGAAGGTTGCCCGTGAGCATCTTCCAGAAAAGCTCTTGCCGATTTTCTTCTTTCTTTTTCGTACCGATCTGCATCTGAAGAAGCTGGCTTTTAGCTGAAGCAGCAGCGAGCTTTAATAATTGCATATCCTCTGCTGACAGTTGTTTTTCCACTTCAAGAACCCAAATATATCCGAGAACTTCGTTGTTCTTTCGGATTGATACTGCCACACGGTTGCCAAGCCCGACGTTTTGTATCGTGCCGACACGAACAGGGTCATCGCTCTCTTGCAATCTAGGAATCACGCCGTCTTTCCAAAGACTGTTCACTACTTTTTCTGGCACGCGCCGCCCGATGATGGTCGCGATACGCGCAGGATCTGTTCCGTCTTCATGTGTACTGTAAGCAAGGAGTCGGTGATTCTGATCTTCTATCGTTACAGGGCACGACAAAACGTCGCTGATCTTGTCTGCTAAATTTTCAAGACTGCCGAAAGTTCCTTTAAAAGGATCAGATTGAAAGCTCTTCATAACATTTGTCTCCCGCCATTAGTTTCTCTGCTTACATTCTACCGAAAAAGGGAAGGGGATTACAGGAGAAAAGCAATGGATTGTAGAATTGGTAATACAGGAATGGAATGTAAATGAATGGGAGGCTTTTCTAATGAAATTTAGTGAATTTACATATGAACGTCCTGATGTTGCAACTCTCAAAACGGAATTTGAAGAAGCCGTACAGATTTTTAAAAATGCGAGTTCGGCGGACGAGCAGAATGAAGCGATGAAAAAGGTCGTAGCTCTGCGTAACAGTTTTGAATCAAAAGCAAGGCTGGCAAAGATTCGCCACACGATTAATACAGAAGATGCCTATTATAAGGAAGAGCAAGCTTTCATGGATGAGAATCTGCCAGTCTATCAAGGAATGGTCACAGCGTTTCATGAAGCGCTTGTCCAATCACCTTTTAAAAATGAGCTTGAAAATAAATGGGGCAGTCAGTTGTTCCGCTTGGCAGAATTAAAAGTGAAGACCTATTCTGAAGATGTATTAGAGGACCTTAAGCAAGAAAATAAATTGAGTTCAGAATACGTGAAAGTGATGGCTTCAGCTAAGATCGAGTTTGAAGGAAAAGAGCTGAACCTTGCGCAACTTTCTCCATACGTTCAATCGGCAGATCGTGAGACACGAAAAGCGGCGAGCAAAGCCGCGAACGCTTTCTTGAGTTCAAATCAAGAAAAGTTTGACTCGATCTATGATGAGCTCGTGAAGCTGCGAACCGGAATCGCTAAAAAGTTAGGGTACTCAAACTTTACAGAATTGGCGTATGACCGAATGGGAAGAACGGATTATAACGCGGTAGACGTAAAGGTATTTCGTGAACAAGTCAAAGAAATCATCGTTCCGCTATGTACAAAATTAAAGAAGCGTCAGCAAAAGCGTATCGGACTTAACGAGTTTAAGTTCTACGATGAGCCGTTCAGCTTTACGACAGGAAATCCTAAGCCTCAAGGAGATGCAGAGTGGATTGTGAATCAATCGAAGCAGGTCTTTAGTGGTCTATCGCAAGAAACAGGAGCGTTCTTCAACTATATGGCAGAAGATGAGCTCATGGATCTTGAAAGTAAAAGCGGTAAAGCGCCTGGTGGGTATTGCACGTATCTACAGGACTATACGGCGCCGTTCATTTTTACAAATTTCAACGGTTCAGACAATGATGTTCGCGTGCTGCTGCATGAGATTGGTCATGCGTTCCAGATGTATACGAGCAGAGTGTTCGAAGTGCCAGAATATCAGTTCCCGACACTTGAAGCTTGTGAGATCCATTCAATGAGTATGGAGTTCTTAACGTATCCTTGGATGGAAAAGCTGTTTGGCAAGGATACAGAAAAATATTTATACTCCCATTTAACAGGTGCAGTAGAGTTTATCCCGTACGGAGTTGCAGTTGATGAGTTTCAGCACTTCGTATACGACAACCCAGATGCGACGCCATCAGAACGCCGTTCGAAGTGGAGAGAGCTTGAGAAAACATACTTGCCACATCGTGATTATGATGGGTTGGAGTACTTGGAAAACGGCGGTTTTTGGCATAGACAAGGTCACATCTTCCGCTCTCCATTCTATTATATTGATTACACGCTCGCTCAGATCTGCGCTCTTCAGTTTTGGAAGCGTGCTGGTGAGAATTCTGAGCGTGCATGGGAAGATTATTTCGCACTGTGTCAAAAGGGAGGAAGCCTGCCTTTTACAAAGCTCGTTGAAGAAGCTGGGTTGATCTCTCCTTTTGAAAAAGGATGTGTAGCGTCTGTTGTTGGCGAAGTAGAGAATTTTATTGCTACAGTGGATGAAGAACAATTTGCGAGAGCTTAATTGTTATAGGTGATAGGATGAGGAGAACCGGCCATGTGCCGGTTTTTCTTTTGTGTAGACTATGGGGGGCATGGGCAGGGGTATACCTACTGCAAAAATTGTCGACAAATGACATCTCGTGGATAAAACGTTAAAACTTTTGGATTCAGGCATGAAACTCGTGGATTCAACGCAAAAACTTGTGGATTGATGCTGCAAACTTCTGGAATAAACGTCATCCGTAACCGTTAATACCCTAAGGTGTATTCTCGCTAAGTTTCTCATTTTTTGAAGAATTATTGACACTTGGTTGGGGAATGCTGTTTTCAGCTGCCTATATGTTTGTGAATAGGGTCTTGAGTGGTAAAATAATAAGGAATCTTAGAAGTTTTAAAGACTTTTAGTGGAAAAGGAGTAATACAAAATGGCTGAAACAAAACAGCGTAACTATACACCCCTAATTATCGGGCTATCCATCGCGATCAACGTACTTGTGGCCGTATTGTTCTTCCTCCCAGAGTATGAGGGAGAAATCGCTTTTGATGTAACGTTGCTGCCGCGTTTGAACGCAATCTTTAACAGCTTTACTTTCGTATTTTTGCTGGCTGCTCTTTATTTTGTGAAACAGAAGAACATCACGCTTCACAAACGCTTTATTTTAGCGGCGTTTACGAGTACAACATTCTTTTTGCTGTCGTATGTAACGTATC
Source organism: Fictibacillus tiangongensis (assembly GCF_048083785.1). Taxonomy (GTDB): domain Bacteria; phylum Bacillota; class Bacilli; order Bacillales; family Fictibacillaceae; genus Fictibacillus. Next base: position 4,045,644 of record NZ_CP182294.1, on the reverse strand, counting down.
ACTATCTTACAGAATCGACGTCTTATGGCGGTGAAGGTCCCCTTAAGTACGTTTATTTCTTTATCTTGATCACACACATCTTGCTTGCGATCGTTATCGTCCCTTTAGCGTTAATCACCGTTACAAGAGGCTTCAACATGCAAGTGGAGAAACACCGTAAGATTGCACGTTGGACGATGCCACTATGGCTTTATGTGAGTTTGACAGGTGTTATTGTTTATTTGATGATCGCGCCGTATTATTCATAAAAAACAGGGGACTTTTGCTGATCAAATTGAAACAGCAAAAGTCTTTTCTGTAGCGAGAGGAAATGAGAGATGAGCTGGTTTTGGATCATACCTGTCGTTCTTTGCGGATTTGGAATCGCTGTTATTGTATATGGCATCCGTTATCAAAAAGAAGAAATGGAGCATAAGAACCGTTACGACGCTAATTACAAAGGTGGGAGAGTTTCGGAAACGTTTTTTGGAGCTCTCGTAGAATTTATTTTTGTAACGTTTACGAATAAGCTTGTTGGTTTATTTCCGAAATGGTTCATCAAGTTCTTCATCTTCATAATTGGAGCAGGTTTCTTAAGTCTAGGCGTCTATTTTTTTCAAGACATGCCTCGAAGATTTTAATAAGCGATGCCTACACGAGTCTCTAAAAAGTTATTGTTCTCTAGAAGTGAAAACGCAAAATGAGCGGTATCTCCTGTACTGATACGAGATCCGTCGATCGGTAAAACGTCTTTTTCCGTTCGATACGTGCCGGTAGGTTCCCCGTCTGGCAAATAAGTAGGACAAACGATCGTCCAGTTCAACCCGCTTTCTTGCAGTTGAGTAAACGCCTTATGATGATCTTCAGCCGCTCTTGTTAATTTACGCTTTGATTCAGATGATTGGTATCGAAGCAGATGAGGCTCTATGCGGCTTTGTAGGATACCTGCAGTACCAATCGTGATGATACGAGAGATGCCTTCCTTTTTCATCGCTTCAATAATTATAGGCATACCCTCTGAAAGGGCATTAGCTCCGTCTGTTGATAGAGCGCTGAAAACGACATCGCAGCCGGCCAAGGCTTCAGTTACGGATTCCTTCCTTAAAACGTCTCCTTTTGTAAAAGAGATCTCGCTCAAAATAGAGTGCGTAAACTTTTCGGGGTTACGTAAAAGTGCAGAAACACTGATGTCATTCTGGAGCGCCATTTTAGTAAAATATTGTCCGACTCTTCCTGTCGCACCTAGTACGCATAGTTTCATAACATACCTCCTGATCGTTCTTTCCTTATCATATCATTTAATGCAAACCATAAAAAAATCCCTTACCGAAAGTTCGGCAAGGGATTTCTTTTATTGAAGGGTGATAACATCCGTGTATCGACTGTTGAGCTTATCGCCTCTTTCAGCGAATGCGACAACGCGGTATTTACCTGGTGCAACAGCTTGTCCTGCGATCTTTCCGTCCCATTGGAAATCATTATATTGTTTTGGAACATCTTCGTAGCTGCCGATCAAACCAATTTCTTTTGTCAGGTTGCTATCGTATAGAAACAGGTTTACTTTATCGGCTTCAGCAGGGAAGTATGCGGAAAATGTGAAAGCATTATTTCCTAGTGCTGTAGCGCTGATGCTAGTGATGGAAGGGAAGTCGGGCTCTTGTACAAAGAGAATCGTTGGTACGACTACTTCGTTTCTACCGTCGCTGATCGTAATCGTTCCTTCATGATAACCAGCTGCCATCTTAGAAGCATCCACGTGAACTTTAAATTTTACATCCTTCGAGCTTTTTCCTTTAATCTTCAAGTTTTTGCTTGTTGTTACTTTTACACCTTCAAGATCTACGTCAAATGAGTAATCCTTTGAGTTGTTGCTTAAGTTTTTAATTGTAAAACGCTCGTCTCTTACTTCTTTGCCTTTCTTTTTAGAGAAGACACCAAACGAATGGCTGCCAGGAGATACGAGTGTTTGTGTTTCAATTGCTTCAACGACACGGATACTTCCTGCTCCTTGTGTATTATGCGGATATAGCTTCCCAGTAGCATCGAATAAATCTTCCGCTGTATTCATAAGAGCGGCTTTAATATCGTCAACACCCCAGTCCGGATGTGCTTCTAATAACAGAGCGGCAGCACCTGCAACGTGTGGAGATGCCATACTTGTTCCTTGTTTCGCGCCGTAACCATGCGGATTTGCAGGGTCATGAGTCGGTACAGTACTTACGATGTTTACGCCAGGTGCAGAAACATCAGGCTTGATCATCCACGTATCCATTACAGGACCTCGGGATGAGAAGTCAGCCATCAATTCCCCGACTCGTTTATCAAACTTGGTGCCAAGTGTTACTGTTGTGTTTGGATTAGCGGTTAATAAGCTTTTAAGCTGAACGCCCTCAGCGTTCGTTAACTTGATCGTTGGTACTGCCATTCCCGGCACATCCACGATCTCGCCTGCGACGTTGTTAAAGATAACCATTCCGATAGCGCCAGCGTTCTTTGCATTCGTTGCTTTGTCTACAAAAGCATACGTGCCTCGTTCTGCTAATACGAGCTTACCTGCTACGTCCTTTCCTGCAAAATCAGCAGTTCCAGCTAAACCAACATCGACGATCGGCAATGTTTTTCCATTAAGTGCTAGAACGGACTCCTCAGACGGAAAACCCATTACTTTTGCGGAAGAAAAACTAGCATTTCCTGCTTTTAAAGTAGCTGCATACACATTGTACGGAAGCTGTGTAGCCCCAACAGAAATAGCTTCTCTAGAAGTACCTGGTGAACCGACTGTCCAGTTGTTTGGTCCGCTGTTTCCGTTAGACGTCACTGCCACAACACCGTCAGACATCGCTTGATCAAGCGCGATACTCGTTGCCCAGTCTGGGTTGTTTAATGAGTTTCCAAGAGATAGGTTCATAACGTCAGCGCCGTCTTCTACCGCTTTTTCAACACCGGCAATTACATTCTCAGTCGAGCCGCTGCCACCAGGTCCTAATACGCGGTACGCTAACAATGTAGCATCAGGTGCTACCCCTTTAATGCCGCCATCAGCCGCAACTGTACCCGCCACGTGCGTGCCGTGGGTAGTCTCAGCTCCTCTTGGATCTCCTTTAGGCGTTTCTTGTGGATCATTGTCATTATCAACAAAATCATATCCTTTATAGTCACCGAATGCTTGATCTAAATCGGGATGTGTATAGTCAACTCCCGTATCAATAACGGCAACCGTCACACCTTCGCCCGTGTAGCCAGATTCCCAAGCCTGGTTCGCACCGATAAAAGGCGCAGAATTCATCATCTGAGGCGTAACTTCATCGAATGATTGGTCTCCCATGTCATCACCTGTTGTGTGGTATTCAACATCAGGATAAACCGCTTTTACACCCGGCGTTGATAGCAGGTTTGGAATTTCGTTTGCTGCGATCTCTAGAGCGAAGCCAGAGAAAACATGATCGTACTCATTTTTCACTTTATATGTTTTGGAGCGAGTGGAGATTTCTTTTACCACTGCTTCACGTTTTGATTTTAAATTTGATTTCGTTTGTTTTTGGCCTTTCTTTTTTGCCTCTAGTACAGATGGTTCTTTTAATTCAACCATTACTTTTGTAACATGAGAAGAGTTTAAATTGTACTTCCCATAAAGCGGTGCTAGTTCTGGCTCTGAATTGTTTGTAGATGGAGCAGCAGATACACCAGAAAAAGCAGAAAAAACAAACGTACATGCTAATGTGAAACTAGAAGTCTTGCGTAAAAAACTTTTCATTCAAGCGTACACCCCTTATTTTTAATATCAAGGTAATATTCTACCGCCGTGTTTAAATCCCTTGGTCATTTGGTAAAAACAGATAATAGGTCCTTATATTGGAAACACAATGTTGGTCTTTTGACCCGAAAAATTCATGAGCAAAACGTAACGCTAATTCTATAGACCCATGATAAGATGGGAATATTGTTTTTTAAGAGAAGGCTGTACTATAAACATTTGTTGCTTATGACTTACTAAAAGAACATCCATGACAAGTTGATTGTAGTGTAAGGTGGGAGACTCCTGGGGGATTAGCGGGACAGGTGAGACAACTACTGGCGCAAAGCGTCGAGGTGGCTCACCGCACGCCCCCCGGAAAGCGAGCACCTGTAACGGAGGTCAACCACTTTCAGAGCAACCATGTATAAGGAAACAGAATTAGAAAGAAGGTGAACGAATGGCTAAAGAGGAAGGGGATGGAACGATTCAGGAGAACCGGATCATTCCATTATGGAGCCTTACGGTATGGCTTGTGGTCATGAACACGACGATGTTTAATGTGGCATTGCCGAGTGTTATCTCGGAATTCGATCTGAGTCCTACTGCAGGATCATGGATTGTTTCAGGCTATTCGATCGTGTTTGCCTTATCGACGATCACGTTCAGTAGATTGTCAGATTTTATACCGATAGGAAGATTGTTATTTACAGGTGTCATCATCTTAGGAATCGCCTCCATCATCGGATATTTTTCAAATAGTTTTGAGTTTGTATTGGTAAGCCGTATGGTTCAAGCAATGGGAGCAGGTGCGGTTCCAGGGCTAGGTATGGTGCTTGCCACGAGATATATTCCGATTTCAAGAAGAGGGCGTGCCATGTCGTTGATCTCATCAGCAGCGTCTCTTGGTTTCGGGTTAGGGCCTGTAATCGGAGGCGGTATCACACAATTGTTAGGGTGGAATTTTCTGTTCATCGTAACAGGTCTCGTGCTGCTGTTGCTGCCAGTATTTAAGGTCTATCTGCCTGTTGAACAAAAACGGGAAGGATCGTTCGACTTTGTGGGTGCACTGTTAACAGGTGGCGGAGTAACTTCATTATTACTCTATCTTTCTTCATTTTCTTGGTACTTGTTGGGCTTGAGTGTACTCTTCTTTGGCACACTCGTATTTTATTCAAAGAAAAAGGAAGATCCGTTCATTCGTGTGAGTTTGTTTAAGAACACGCTGTATGTTTCGCTATTAATCATCGGACTTATCGCGTTCATGACCCATTTTGCGCTGTTGTTCGTGATGCCCGTCATGTTGTCGAACTTATTCGGAAAAGAACCAGCTACGATTGGGTTTGTTATTTTTCCGGGTGCCATGCTTTCCGCGTTAGCCGCGATTTATGTTGGACGCTGGATTGATCGATTTGGAAATCTGCCTGTGATGCGAACGGGACTTGTGGCATTGTTGTTGTCCGTCGTGCTGTTTTCTCTTTTTGCAACAAAGGCATTCTATCTGACAGCAATCTTTTACATGTTTACGAGTGTTGGATTTTCTAGCTTAACGTCAAGCTTGGCAAATGAAAATTCTAGAATCTTAAGCGAGGATGAAGTAGGTTCTGGAATGGGTATGCTTCAGCTTGTGCAGTTTTTTGGTGGCGCGCTCGGTGTAGCCGTCGCGGGGCTCTTAATTGAGGGACAGCAAGGGATCGCATTAGAAGCTATCTATCGTAACGTGTTTATCGTGTATACGATTTTGGTCGTCATCTCGATCGTTATTTATCGAGTGAAGATAAAAAGAAATGTGAGCCCGGAACTTGAATAAGTTCTAGACTCACATTTTTTATTTCAGCATCTTAAAGTCATACGAATAGATAGACTTGCCTTTGATCGATTTAAGGATGTCGTTTAAACCATTGATTTTAATATTCTCTTTCTTCTTTCCTTCGGTTAAGGAATAGTGTTCAATGTAGTATTTTTCTTTTAGTTTTTCGTCATGTCTTACGACGTAAAGGTTGTCATCTTTATAGAAAAGCTCCTCGTTGTGTCTCACTCCGTCTTTTCGAACGTTTTTCATAGAGAATTTTTTGCTTACTTTTTCGGTTTTTGTGTCAAAAGCAAATACCTCACCAAGGCCGTTTGCGTAATAAAAGACATTGTTAAATAGGTGAGAGGAGTTTTTAATATTGAATGGATAGTGCGCTGTGATATTTTTTTCATTCCTATAAGAAGAAATGATGAACTCATCTTGAGCGTGCGTTTTTTTATTGACTCGATACAATACAATATCTGAATCTATTGTTTCTGTAACTTCTCCTAGCGTTTTCTGTCCTACAAAATAGTAAAACGTATCGTCGCTCAGGATTGGAGACATACTGCTAAGATCAGTTTCTTTTGCATGATTAAGCTTTAGGATATCTTGAGTATTCATATCCTTTTTTGACAACATCACTTTTCTGATATGAAATTCTTCCTTCTGATTATCTTGGGTTAACACGACGATTTCACCTTGATCGATTCCTGAAGCAGCAATGTAATGGGGAATGTTCTCTTTATGAAAGCCTTTTTTGTTACCATAAAGAATATTCGAATCATACCCGCCTTTAGCACCTACACCTGTATTGAAAACAGTAAAGTATAATTTTTCTTTCTCCAAATATCCTGTTCTTTCACCCGTATACTGGGCTTTATCCATACTAAACTCTTTATATGTGTCTCCCACTAGACGAATTTTATTTTTATCGACTAATAAAACTTCATTTTGGCTCGCAGCTACACTGCCGAGTTCTAAGCCTTTCATCTTAAATGCATCTGCTTCACCTTTGTCATTAATAAAGACAGCAAGACTTACTCCTTTTCCATCCATGTCTTGATCAGCTGTTGTTGAAAAATAGAGTACAGCTTTCTTATCAGTTAAAAATTTTTCTTGTTTGATTGATTCATTCTGAATAAAAAGTGAAGCGCTGAGATTCTGACTCGAGTACATTTTATATAAAGATACACCGATTAAGATAATCAATAATGAAAAGAAGATTATTTTTTTCACTGTAATCACCTTCTTATAAAAACAAGGCAATAAGTTCGTAGTACTACGTCCTTATCGCCTTATTATTTTTTATATATTCCGGACAAGCTGTGTGCCAGGTGCATCCCGGACATCGCGAGGATAGACACCTAACCCGCCATCTACGTCTAAATCTAAATTTCCATTTAATTTATACGCCGACCAGACCAGTTTGGAACAGTTCTTATCCCCGATATGTGAAGTCGAACGGTTGGTCACGAAGTTATAAGAATACGCATCAATGCCAACGCGGCTAAACGCCCAGTTTGCAGCATTATTACGGTTTGACGAGCTTGTTGTAACCGATTTAACTTGTGCATCTCCTTGATCCACTTTTCGTAATGTGGTTGAGATCGTCCGTACACCTGTTTCAGGGACAGATTCAACAATGACGTCGCTTGAGTAATACATGCCCACGTGTCCATGGTTCATGTAGGCAGTTTGAGATGCGGTGTAATAGAAGTTTCCTTTTGAACTAGGTCCAACAGAAACAGTTCCTCCGCTGCTGCCCATTGTACCGATCCTACCGCTCTGTTGTTTTTCTTCCTTGCTCTTGGTTTGATCATGTTTTAATTCTTCGTAGATCTTTTTAAGAAGGGCATCCTCAGTATTGCCTGTGTTCTTTGCGATAGCCTGAATGCTAGAAAGCAACTCAGCTGATGTTAAATCTGGCTGCATACTTAGGATTTCATCTTTATACGAGATCTGATCTTGAGCAAAAGCACTTGGTACCGAAAAAGCTGTGAGACAGAATGCTAAAACACTAGTAACTAGATGTTTTTTCATATTCCAAACCTCCCTGCCGTAATACGGGACCCCTTTGTCGACATGTTAAATTTACCATTTATATACAGATGCGTAAATACGAAAACGAATAAACAGTAGGGTGGACTTATGAGGGAAATGAAAGATACCCCTAAAGGACTGTGCGGGATTTACATAAAAGGAAAAGAAACAGGTCAAAAGGTGTTGCAAAGTACTAGTAAGATTGGATGCATTTTATATTTTGTTGAAAAGACCGAGATTTTGAAACGAGGAATGTGGATGGCTGTAAATGGAGTATTCTCTTAAGAGATGAAGAGTAAATGAGTTCGGGAAATAAATTGTGTGGGGTCAGACCCCTCATTAAACTTTCTATGAAACTGCCGATACTTATTATGAATTGCCTAAACAGGCGAAATTTTAACAAAGTAACACAATATCGGAGAAAGATGAGGGACGAATTCGTGGAAAGAAACAAAGAACTGATTGATTCATTGTTGAAACTTCAGGAGCTATTAGACACACTACCAGACACTGTAGAGGCTATACCCGCTTTCACACAATACATCCGCTCTTTTTTACGTATTAAACCAACCGGCAGAACATTGCCTACTATTGAGATGATGACCATGATCAAGAGAAGAAAACCGAACTTATACCAACTTTTTAAGAAGCATTCGAACGATGACATGCTATCGATGTTAACAAATTTAGACATGGATTATGAGCTAGCTCAATTAAAGATCGAACGTATTCTTCAAGGAGAGGTCATCGCTTAAAAAGCGGTGTCTTTTTTATTTTCGTTATTCTTCGTTATAATGAGTGAAAGGAGTGAGGACATTTGCAAAGTGTTGGATTTATCGGAACAGGTGTAATGGGAAAAAGCATGGCCGGTCACTTGATGAATGCAGGTTATCCAGTCCATGTTTATACGAGAACGAAAGCAAAAGCAGAAGATCTTCTTGAAAAAGGAGCTAAATGGGCAGACACACCAAAAGAAATCGCTCAGAACTGTGATGTGATCATCACGATGGTCGGCTATCCGAAAGATGTAGAAGAAGTTTACTTAGGTGCTGAGGGATTAATTGCTCAAGCTAAAGAAGGTTCTTATTTAATCGATATGACAACTTCTAGTCCGCAATTGGCGCAAAAAATTGAGCGCACGGCTGCTGAACGGAATATCGCAACGCTTGATGCACCGGTTTCTGGCGGGGATATTGGTGCGAGAGATGCTAAGCTATCTATCATGGTAGGAGGTTCAGAGTCCGCATTCCACGATATGGAACCGATCTTATCTAAAATGGGTACGAACGTTGTTTATCAAGGAAAAGCTGGATCTGGTCAGCATACGAAAATGTGCAATCAGATTGCGATCGCCTCAGGTATGATGGGAGTTTGCGAAGCGATTCTTTACGCGGAAAAAGCCGGGTTAGACCCAGAGAATGTGCTGAAAAGTATTGAATCTGGTGCTGCAGGGAGCTGGAACCTCAGCAATCTTGGACCAAGAATTCTAAAAGGAGATTTTGCTCCTGGCTTTTACGTAAAACATTTTATAAAAGATATGAACATCGCATTAAAATCAGCTGAAGAGATGGGCTTATTGACACCAGGATTACAACTCGCGAAAAAGCTATACGATGAGCTTGCTGAGATGGGTGAAGAAGATAGCGGAACACATGCATTATATAAACGTTTAGCAAACCAAGGGTAATTCACCTTGGTTTCTTTTTTTTACTCTTTACAAAACGTAATAATTACGATTTAATATATGGAACTGACTAAAATTAAGGAGTTATTACTATATGAAAAAAATGATTATTGTTGGTGGGGGTATACAAGGTTGTACGCTAGCCATTCATCTATTAAAAATGAAAAAGCTCGATAATCATGAACTGTTGATTATAGATAAAAATAACAAGCCACTTAATAATTGGAGAGAATGCACAGATTTGATCTCGATGCCTTTCTTACGTTCACCGTCAGTGCATCACCTTGATGTAAATCCTTTTTCTCTCGAGAAATTTTCTAAGAGAGAGGGTTATCTTAAGGTTAATCATTTTTATGGTTATTATGACCGTCCGTCTCTAGAGATGTTTAACGAGCATTGCGAAACTTTAATTCGTAATCTAGATATAGAGAGTTGCTGGAAACAGGCTTCTGTAACTGGCATAGAAAAAAAGCAAGGCTACTGGACTGTTCAGACAGAGAAAGGTGAAGTTGTGGAAGCGGAAAACCTTGTTCTAGCCATGGGATTAAGAGAACATCCTTTTTGGCCGAAATGGGCAGAAGATGCGAATTCAAGCGGTGCTCAAATTCATCATATCTTTCAAAAAGAAACGCCTGATCTTGATTCATGCTCTGTTCCCGTTTCAATTATTGGAGGAGGGATATCTGCTGCCCATCTTGCTCTTTCTTTGGCAGAAAAATATCCTGGGAACGTTTCGTTAATTTATAAAAAAGACTTAGAAGTTCATACTTTCGATTCTGATCCTGGGTGGCAAGGTCCGATGTACATGGATAAATTTAATCAATTAAAAGACTATTCCATGAGAAGAAAGAGCATTGTAGAAGCAAGACATAAAGGTTCTGTCACAAAAGAACTTTATTTAGGGTTAAAATCCGCGGAGAAAAACGGTAAAATAAAGCTGTTAAAAGAAGAGGTAGAATCGTATTGTACGAGTTGCAATGAGCTGGTCTTGCAATCCGGAGAAAGGTATGAAGCCAAAACGGTCCTTCTCGCAACGGGGTTTCATTCAACACCTCCTGGAATTCACTGGCTAAAAAATGTAATACAACACGAAAACTTAAAGTGTGCTAAATGTGGTTATCCAATTGTTAGCCCTGAAACGCTAGAGTGGGATCAGGGGCTGTTTGTTATGGGCCCTTTAGCGGAGCTTGAGATTGGTCCAGTTTCGAGGAATATTGCAGGTGCTAGAAGAGCGACAGAAAGAATAGTAAGAGCTATATGAGTATCTATCATAAAAAACAGCTCATTTCATAGATTAGAAAAAGAGGTGAGAATATGGGTGCGTATTCCACAAAAAAAGATGTGGTAAGAAAAGAAATGATAGGGCTATTATTGCTGTCTATCTTTATTATTTCTTTTCTATTTATGGAAGAAATAAAAAATGATTCTGTATTTGATAACTTACCAAGTTCCATCATGCATGTGAACACGGTGTTTCTAAGTATTTTAATAGAAGCGGTTCCTTTTATTCTATTAGGAGTTTTTGTTTCGGCTTTAATCCAAACTTTTGTAACAGAACAGCATATTCAACGGTTGATACCTAAAAATCCATTCTTAGGTATCGGAGTCGTTCTGTTCATGGGAATCATCTTTCCTGTCTGCGAGTGTGCCATCATCCCTGTCGTAAGACGCTTGATCAAAAAGGGACTTCCGCTGCACCTTGGAACGGTTTTCTTATTAACCGTACCAATCGTAAACCCAGTCGTTATCCTATCCACTTTTTATGCGTTCCGTAACAATATGGCAGTCGTATATGGAAGAATTGGACTGGCACTTCTTGTGGCGATCATTATTGGATTGATCGTATATTGGGCTTTCCGCAATAAAGATCAACTCAGATCACACATAGAACATGGAGCTCATGATCATTCACATGGTATTACGATGAGTCGCTGGAAACAAACGGTGTATCATGCATCTGATGAATTCTTTGATACGGGGAAGTTCCTGATTTTTGGTGCGTTTTTAGCGAGTATGTTCCAAGTATTCATCAATCGTAATGATCTATTGGCGCTTGGTGGGAATGAGTGGTCATCAACAGGATTAATGATGGGTCTTGCTTTCTTGCTATCCATTTGTTCAGAGGCAGATGCCTTTATCGCAGCATCATTCGGAAGCACGTTTACAGTAGGTTCGATCATCGCGTTCTTGGTATACGGTCCGATGCTTGATGTGAAGAACATGCTAATGATGTTTGCTTATTTTAAAACACGCTTTGTATTTGTGTTAATGGGACTAATAACGCTGACTGTATTTGCTGTAACGATGGTGTATCAATTTGTGGCGTAGAAAGGGAGGTAGGATACGATGAACAAAGAGAGTCGTGATTTTCATACGTATTTAAGAGGTATCATCTTAATCGGTTTCATGCTCCTGCTGATCGGATTAATCACAACAGGGAAGCTGAATTATTATGTAGCACCGAAAATGCATATCTTTGTCTATTTTGCGATCGGCATCTTAGGGATTTTAGGTGTGATGCAGTTCTTTAGACGATCTGATGAACAGCATGATGATGCATGTGGATGTGGTGTGGATCACACACCGAAGGGAAGGCCGCTCAAGCATTTCTTTATCTATATGATCTTTGTGATCCCTCTTCTTACTGGATTCATGATCCCTGAAAAAGCGATGGACAGCTCAGTCGCGGAAAAACGTGGCATTCGTTACGGAACGGGACTGTATGCTAAGCCAGCTCAAAAAACAGAAGAAGGTAAGGTAACCACTACACAAAATATTGATGTGGAAGCCTATTTAGATGATCCAGAAGGTTATATTAAAGAGATGGAAAAGAACGTTAAGGAAGAAAATCCGGTCGAGACTTATGATGTTACGGCGTATTATAAAAAGTTCGGAAAAGAACAGTTGGCGAAGGATAAAGTGAAAGTAACATCTGATCACTATCTCGATACGATGACTGTTTTGGATATCTACCTCGATAAGTTCAAAGGAAAAGAAATTGAAACGACAGGATTCGTATATCGTGAAGACGGGATGAGTGAGAATCAAGCTGTTATTGCGCGCTTTTCAATGAACTGCTGCAGTGCGGATGCCGTGGTATATGGAACCATCATTGAAGGCGATGGAGTATCCAAACTTAAAGCGGATGAATGGTATACCGTTACAGGAACCATTGATGAAACAGAGTTAAACAAAGTCCGTCTGCCATTAGTGCAGGTTGAGTCTCTAGAAAAAATTAAGCCAATTAAAGATCCTTACGTGTATCCGAGCCCTGAGAGTTTGGGAGCTTATTAGAAAGTAAAAAAGCATAAGCCAGCTAATTTCTTTAAGAATTAGCTGGCTTATTTTTATTCTGAAAATGTGTACTTCCTGATCAAGCTTATAGACTTGTCGTTTCAGCCTAAAGAGGATAAATAGTTATTAAATCGAATATATATCTTGTTGTATTTCACAAAAGGGTGATTTAAAAAGATTGCATTAATGAGTAGGAGGCAGGTATATGACATTGGATGAAATTAAGAAGATGAGAAGGCAGCAGTTTATACTAATGAATGTACTTCTACTTATTCTTGTTACTTTTTATTTAATCGTAATCCAAGTTATCGGTGTAACATCATCTCAATTCTTTTTAACTCTGGGAGTGGTGTTACTTATTCAATCCGTTATAGGGTTTGTCCGAATTAACTCGACCAAATCACTTTTTTCTATTTATGAGAAGATAAATCTATACGAAAAACAAAAAATGGGTGTTGAATGGAAGAAACAAAGAAAGATGAGTTACATCTGGATGTTCATTACTAGTAGTTTTTTATTCATGCAAGCATACTTGAATAGAGATATATCAGGAGACTTTTTTAAATTTGATATTCGTTATATGGTACTCATGCTTATCTTTATACTCGGGTTATCAAATTTAAGTCTCTTTATTCATGTTAAAAAAGTTGATAGCTCGAAATCTGCACAGGATCTAAAAGGTTATACTCGAAAAACAAATATAACAGCAGTTTTGCTAGGAGCAGTTTCTGCAATAATCCTTATTTTTATCACTCTTTTTTATATTATGATTTAAATATTATTTACAAAATATGAAAAAGCACTGCGGTCTTATCAGCAGTGCTTTTGGTTACTATCAACTATTCTTCTAGTAAACATACGTCCCAACAACAAAGAGTTCGAACAATACGGTAAGTCCGATAAAATAAGAGACTTGCGCAAACAATCCCCAATCCTTATCTCTAGCTACCTGCATCACCCACAGTGCGATCGCGGAAACGATTAGAGGAATGATGAATGAGCTTCCGGTAAAGGAAAGGTATTTTGGTGCTAGTGTATAGAATGTGTTGTTAAACAGAGACTGAATGACATAAAGCTGAGTGATTATAAAAAGTCCGATTGCAGTCCATTTCGCCCAAGGTTTTTCATCCTCAATAACGTCTATCCGTACAAAATAGAGGATGCCTAAGAACAATACAGAGGGCACTACCCAAATGAATGCGTTTGTCATAGCGATGAACGATACAACGAAAGCCGTAAACGCGTCAAACGTGGCAGTATATATATCTTGTTTCCCCATTTTTTTACTCGCACTTTTAATCTCTGAATCTTTGCTTGCTAAATAAAGTCTATAATCACTGACAGATTCTGCTTTTAACCAAGCAATCGTCTTTTCATCTACCAGTAACGGATATACTGAAAAATCACTCGTTGTACTGATTCGTGCTGCTTCCCACTTGTCGCCATTTAAACTAGCTTTGTAAATGTTGCCCGCTTCCTTTTTAGTAGAAATCGGTCCTTTCGCTGCAAATAGGATGATAGGCTGATTATTTTCTACGTTCAACTGCTGATAGGAAGGATTCTCGATCTCATACCCAAGCTCTGAGCTGTATAGCTTAACATTGCTGAAATCAATTGCTGTAAGCTGATCCGTTGGTGCCGCACCGTAAAACGTTTTAAACGTCTTCGTTCCTTGCTTAGAAGAATAAAAGGTATACATAAAATGAACTTGATCATCTGCTTCAGCAAAGCGGAAATTATAGATCTTATCTGTCGGTGTTTTGCTGTATCGCGTAATAGATTGAGCGCTATATTTTCCGTCAGCTTCTTTTAAATAAAAAGCTTCCATTTCTACTTTTTCACCAACAGTCAGGATGAATGATTGAGATGCTGGGTGACCTGATAATTCTGATAGCTTTTCTTTAGCTGTAAAGATAGATTGACTCTTTCCATCTTCAGGCATATAAACAAATACTTCATTACCTTTTGAATAAGCAAATCGATCTTTAGCATCAGCTAAAAGATCTACATCTTTATCTATGACTGTTTGCTTTCCATCATCATACAGAATAAGCTCACCACGAGAGATAAAGGCAATCTGTTTCCCGTTTGTCCAATAGTTCGCTCTTTCATCCAGAGCAAGATTCTCTTTTTTTTCAGAGACTAGATTTAGCTTTTCGTCTAAAGTTGTCACCTGTAAACCGTCTTTTTGATGAGTATAAGCATAATATTGGTCATCTCTTTTTATAACAGTTGGTTCAGCACTAATGGATTGAGCGGGTGTGCTTATTGATCGGCTCCAATCAGGATCAGGAAGCTTTGTCTCTTGTCTTACGTTATTCCAGATCACGGCTCCGATCAAAATTAAAACGACTGCAAAAGGAAGTAATAAAGCTCTGTAATTGGATTGATTTCTTTTCTTCTTGTTTTTTGTTTTTACATTCGTATTCATGATGATAGATCCCCCTATTTTCTATAAAACGATAAAGTAATACTACTCGTTATAATAGACGTATTTCCTTGTAAAAAATTTCAAATATTTCACAAAAAGATTTTATTGGAGGTAAATAATTTATCCATAGTTGCTCTTTGTGAATTTTTGTAGAATAACAATCATTCCCCCGGAAATATTGTCGAATATCATCAACGAATTTTTAAAGTGAGGTTTAGAATCTGATGGTATAATTTAGGTGTAAAAAAATAAAGAAGGTGGGGAGAAGGCATGGAACAATCCATTCATATTTTTGTGACAAGCGATATTCACGGCTATGTTCTCCCGTTAACGTACGCTAATAATGAAAAAGCAGATTTAGGGTTAGCAAAAACGGCAGCACTAATAAAAGAAAACATGTCTAACAATCTCAACACCTTCCTCATTGATAATGGAGACCTCATCCAAGGAACACCACTCACTTACTATCACGCAAAAACAGAGCAAAGTGATGTTAATCCAATGGTTCATGTATTAAATGAACTGAACTATGATGCTGCAATAGTAGGAAATCATGAGTTTAATTATGGTCTTCCCTATCTATATAAGACGATTGAAGAATCTAAACTCCCTTGGCTTTCGGCTAATATCGTACACCAAGGATCAGAGAAACCGGTATTTGGACAACCTTATGTGATCAAAACATTTGAGTGTGGCATAAAAGTAGCGCTCTTAGGATTAACGACACAATATATACCGAACTGGGAGAATCCTAATCATATTAAAGGTCTTTCCTTTCTAGATGCTGTGGAGACGGCAAAGAAATGGGTTCCTTATTTACGGTCGAAATCAGATGTTATGATCGTTTCTTATCATGGCGGATTTGAGAGAGATCTCAGAACTGGGAAACCGACGGAAATGCTCACGAAAGAGAACCAAGCATATCAGCTCTGTATGGAGGTCGAAGGGATCGATGTGCTTTTAACAGGTCATCAGCATCGCTTGCTTGAAGGTGAAGTGAATGGAGCAACGATCATTATGCCTGGAACACAAGGAACTGAGCTAGGGTATGTAGAAATAAATGTCCATGGTGAGGGTGATTCATGGAAAGTGAAGAAGAAAGAAGCAAAACTGATTTCTGTGAGTGACTACGAACCGGATCAACAGGTACTGGATCTTATTCAGCCATATGAGAGTGAAACACAGAAATGGCTGGATCAAGCTTTAGGACAAGTAGACGGAGACATGACGATTACTGATCCGATGTTAACGAGGCTAGCTGATCATCCGTTTATTGAGTTCATCAATAAAGTGCAGATGGAAGCGGCAGGTGTAGATATTTCAAGTACCGCCCTGTTCGATGATCATTCCAAAGGATTCTCAGAACATATAACGATGCGCGATATCGTTTCCAACTATGTGTACCCTAACACGTTAAAAGTGATCGAGATTACAGGAAGAGATATGAAGGATGCATTAGAGCGGTCAGCTTCTTATTTTTCTGTGAACGAAGAGGGTGATCCGATAATCAACCCAGCGTTTTCAATTCCAAAGCCTCAGCACTATAACTACGACATGTGGGAAGGTATACATTATGTGATCGACCTGGCGAAGCCGATCGGTCACCGCATTGTGAGTTTGATGAATAAAGGAAAACCGATCGAAAACGACTCCTTGTACGAGGTAGTGATGAACAACTATCGTGCTGGTGGAGGCGGTGATTATCCTATGTTTAAGGGAAAACGCGTGGTGAAGGATATTCCGATCGATATGTCAGAACTGATGGCAAACTATATTCTAAAAAGAGGAACGATACAAGCAACGTGCGATCACAATTGGCGTGTTGAGATTTCATCTTTCTTTTAAAAATAAGAGAAGCAGGTGGAGCGGATGAAAAAGTGGGGTTGGTTTGTATTCGTAATCATAGCCGTTTTACTCGCGGGGTGTTCGAGTGAAGAAAAAAGAACGTTGAACGATAAAGGTTTAACACTGCAAGACCATCCAAAAGGTGCTTATCCTCGTTATTACGACCAAGTTTCTAAGAAAGAAACACTTAAAGCTGTTCCGTTTTCACTGGAATTGCCTGATCGCTTGCCGTTTAAAGTCGCTCTTTCAACCTATCAGATCTCGGATTGGGGTGAAAAGCGGAATATCCTTGTAGACTCCGTTTTTTATCCGGAACAACAAGGGCAGAATGTATATTTGGCTTATCGAGTATCTAATTTTCTTCCAAAGACCGAGAAATTAGAAACAAAAGATGAAGTTGAGCTTAGTGATGGAACGGATGCTTATTTTTCAGGCAGTAATGATCTTCCTATCCTCGCTTGGAAGAAGGATGGCTTATTCCATAGAATGGAGTATTTAATAAAGGAAGATGCGGACAGAAAAGCGGAGAAAACGAAGCTCATCGAAGCAGCAAGTTCTGTTTTTGAATAATTATATATAAAAAAATGAGGCCGTGGAGTGACTGAGCTCTTGCGGCTTATTGTTTGAAATTCAATGGTTTGCAATAAAATATGATAATATGGTTCAAAGGAGGGGATAATCTTGCAAAAACTGCAGTTTGAATCAGCATGGGACAAGACTATAGCCCGCCAAGACAGAGAAGAGATAGAACGGATCTTTTCTGAGTTGCATTCAGATGAACATATGAGACAGCAGGCTGTGATATTGAAAACAGCTTATAATCATAAGGAAGAATTTTTAGTGACGGTGCTTGTAAATAATTATTCAACAGAGCCTTTCTCTTTAAACGGCAAGAAAGTGTTGTATATAGAAGAGGAGCATACGGTTGGTGAAATGGATTCCCGATATACGTTGGAAGTTCCTGCTGAAACAAGTATGCCATGGACGTTTATTTTTCCAGCAGCATCACTAAGAAAACAGCCATCTCGAGAGTATGGAAAATTAATCATCATGTAAAGCGGGGGAAACGTGTGAGAACGATTATTTGGTTTATTTATTTTTGGGGAATTTTATTAAAGTTGATCCCCTCATTAAACCGTGTAAAAAAGTTTTACTATGCCGGAAAGATAGAAGAGCGTGACCGCTTAGTAGACCAGAAGGTAAAGGAGTGGTCAACTTCGCTCGTTAAGCTTAGTGGAACGCGAGTATCGGTGAGTGGTGAAGAACATATTCCGAAAGATACAGCTGTTCTTTTTGTCAGCAATCATCAAGGTAACTTTGATATTCCGATTCTTTTAGGCTATATCCAGAAACCAAAAGCCTTCATCTCGAAGATCGAGGTCAAGAAGATGCCGTTTATCGGGACGTGGATGGAGCAGTTGAACTGTTTGTTCATGGACCGTAAGAATGTAAGGCAGTCTGTGCAAGCGATCAATGAAGGAGCTAAACTGCTGAAGAACGGAACATCTCTTGTTATTTTTCCTGAGGGAACGAGAAGTAAAGGCGACGAAATGTCAGAGTTTAAAGCAGGAAGTTTCAAACTAGCGACTAAATCTGGTGTGCCGATCATTCCTGTTACGATCAACGGTTCTTATAAAATTATGGAACAACAAAAGTTTTGGATCAAGCCAGCGGACGTTCACCTTACCGTGCATCCGCCGATTTATCCTGAACAGCATCAAGATGCTAAAGAACTGGCTAGATTGACAGAGGAAATAATTAAAAACGGTGTAAAAGAGGCTGTCTCTTAAGAACATTTTTTTGAATGAAGTGCGAATGTTGACGAAAACAGCTTAACGAATAACCTGTACGAACAGCATAGATATTTGTTATTATTGGGATAGAAGGTAATAATTTCTAGGAGGAATACCATGACAGGAACAATTACAGTCATTATGATATTCTCGATCCCCATTATTGCAATCGTACTAGGTCATTTTCAACAACAGACGAAACTTAAACATAAGATGCTACAAGATGAGATAGAACTGGAACGTTTAAAACATGACAACTATGTGATTGAAACCCAAAAGATGAGGATTGAACTTGAACAGATGAAACTGCTCGACTCACCTGATCAGAAAAAATCCGTATAAAAAGAGGATGACTCAAAAGCAGATTGCTTTAGAGTCATCCTTTTTGTTAGAACCTTTTTATCTGTAATTGATGAACTGCACGTCGATCGGCAGGTTTGCTTCTCTAACAAGGGCAATAATCTGCTGAAGATCGTCTCGGCTCTTTGCTGTTACACGAACTTGATCATCTTGAACTTGGCTTTTCACTTTAAGTCCAGAATTTTTGATCAGCACATTGATTTTCTTTGCGTTGTCTTTATCGATTCCAGTTACAAGTTTAGCACGTTGGCGAACCGTTCCACCTGATGCTTGCTCAATTTTGCTGTAATCCAAGTTTTTAGTTGATACGCCGCGTTTGATCAGCTTAGTGATCAAGACATCTTTTAGCTGCTCTAGCTTGTACTCGTCGTCGGAAACTAAAACGAGCTCTTCACTAGATTTGTCTAGTGTGATCTCACTTTTACTACCCTTAAAATCATAACGAGTTGTAATTTCTTTTGTCGCGATGTTAATCGCATTGTCTACTTCTGATAGATCTACCTGTGAAACGATATCAAATGAACTTTCTTTAGCCATTTTGTGAAACCTCCTGACGATTACTTCGTTTATATAGTTACAGTATAAATACATTGTGGTTATGTTTCCAGTTTGTACACATTCTTTTCCTTGGAAACGGGTACAAAATATATGTTTTTATGTTAAAATGAAGGCTGGAAAATTTACAGAATGTTTGAACCACTAGGAGGAGTACTTGTTGCTTCATTACAAAACGTACACACACGAAAAAAATCATCAATGGGTGATTTTTGTCCATGGAGCTGGGGGCAGTTCATCCATTTGGTATAAACAGCTAAGAGAATTTAAACAACATTTTAATATTTTGCTTGTGGATCTAAGAGGTCATGGCAAATCACAATCCGATACATTTTTATTAAAAAAATATTCGTTTAAAGAAGTAAGCCTTGATGTGCTTGAGGTTATGGATCATCTAAAGATTCAAAAAGCGCACTTTGTAGGCATCTCTTTAGGTACGATTCTTATTCAAACGATCGCAGAGCTCTATCCTGATCGGGTCGCCTCTATGACACTTGGCGGCGCGGTAACAAAAATGAATTTCCGCTCGCAGTTCTTGATTGCGATGGGTAACCTATGTAAATCATTCATCCCGTACATGTGGCTTTACAGCTTATTTGCTTGGGTGATCATGCCTAAAAAGAGACATGAAGCTTCACGTTCTTTGTTTATTGGAGAAGCGAAGAAGCTTTGTCAAAAAGAGTTCAAGAGATGGTTTAAGCTCACACTGAAGATCAATCCATTTCTGCAAAAGTTAACGAAAAAAGAAATTCCGATTCCAACGCTTTACATCATGGGTGAGGAAGATTATATGTTCTTACCGCCGATTCAGGCGTTCATCGATAAGAAGAAGCACTCCAAGCTTTTAACTATTAAAGATTGCGGACATGTATGTAATGTTGACCAGCCGGAGCTTTTTAACAAGAGTTCGATTGAGTTTATTCGCAAGCAGATTGCTGCTGCACCGAATGCTTCTTAAAACCTTAAAAACAGATGTTTGCGTAAACTTTGTTGTTCTTGAAAGTGGTTGATTTCCGTTTCAGGTGTTCGCTTTCCGGGGGGCGTGCGGTGAGCCACCTCGGCGCCATGCGCCCATAGGTGTCTCACCTGTCCCGCTGGTCCCCCAGGAGTCTCACACCTTACACTACAATCAACTTGTCACGGATGCCTTATTAAGATGGCGGTAGTAGCTACTATCTTTAACGACTAAGTTTAAGAACAAGTTAAAACAAAAGAAACGACCCTTTAAACAGGGTCGTTTCTTTTTGTTATTTTAGTTTTGCCAATTATTGATCGTGGTTTCGGGTCCTGCAGATGGGGTAGTGAACGTATAATTTGTACACCTCTCATAAATCCCTTCACTGCAAACCTCTCCGAAAGAAATCATCACGTAGCGTAAATCAACCACTTCTATGGAAACGAGCTATACAAATTGTTATTTTATAAACTTACAGCGCGTGCGATCGTGAACAATCGTGAAGCAGGGTGGAAGCCTTTTGTGATCAAATCTTTGATGATGGTTGCACCCAACATGCTGTAGACCGTACCGTTACCGCCAAAACCTAAACAATAGTACTCGCCGAGGCGGTTAGGATGTTCACCGATATATGGCAGTCCGTCATGTGACTCACCAAACGTCGCACACCAAGAATGAGAGATTTTTGGTGAGATATCGGGAAAATGTTCTTTGATTTTTTGAAGAATACGTTCGCCACGTTCTTCGATAAGTCCTTCATTTAATGGCGCTTCAGCCTTATCTTCATCAAGACCACCTGCAACGATTCTTCCATCCTTAGTTGTCCTCATATAAAGGTAAGGGCGTTTCGTTTCCCAGATCATCCATTCTTCGTACCACGTTTTCAGTGATGGTATCGGCTCTGTTACGATCGCGTACGAACGATTCAAATCTGCTCCTAGTTGCTGAGCTAAAAAGTCGTTCTCATAACCAGTCGCAAAAATTACATAACGCGCTGAGATAGTACCTTTTTCAGATTCACAGGTAAAGCCGTGAACGGTTTTAGTTTTTCGAATAAGAGGTGTGTGTTCAAAGATTCTCACTCCTGAGGCAGCAGCATCTTTCAATAACACCTGTACACACTTGTACGGATTTACATCTGCATCGCCACTCGTAACAAGAGCTGCTGGTTTTGAAAAAGGAAAACGTGAAGAAATCTCTTGAGGTTCTAAATATTCGACTGGGAAATCGTACTTCTTTAATGCCTCGTATTCACGCTCAAGTTTTAACGTGTCTTCAGGAGAGCTCGCATAGTACAAGCTTTTTTGTTCACGGAACTCAGGGTCTTCGGATAGTCCAGACGTCATCTTCTTTAGATCTTCTAACGCCTGTAAACAAAGTTGATAGAAATAGACAGCATCCTGTTCTCCCTGCTGTTCAATGAGTTCGTGCAGCATCTTATCGCTTGAGAACTGCAGAAGTCCTGTGTTTGCTGAGGAGCTTCCTGCACCGGGGTGTCTTCTATCGATCAATACAACATCTAGTTCTTTTTCTTGCCCGATTACATGGGCACAAAGGGCACCTGCCATGCCTCCACCAACAATTAGTACATCACACGATATATCTTCTTCAAGAACCGGGTACTGACCCGTGTTTGTATATGTTTCAGGCCAATAGAGCTGACCATTGTGTAAATTCATAGTTACTCCTCCTCGTCTTCTGTTCATTCCCCCTATCTTCTGTAAAGAAACGCATGAGAAGAAATTTTTTCAAAAATATGGATTTTGTGTGAATACTCTAACGGGAATTATTTTAGTAGGCTGTTTTTGTACTCATTGCTGCTTTTGAAAGATGTTGATTTTCGTTGCAGGCGCTCGCTTTCCGCGGGGCAGACGGTGAGCCACATTCGTACGTTCCGTATAAGTGTCTCACCTTTCCAGTTGCAGTGGCTAGCCCCTCGAGGTCAAAAGTTAAATGGTCTGTGATGAGCAAAGGGCGCCTTCCTAGCCCATTCACCTTTTGCTTGTCGGGGCTGAACGAGCCACTTCTACTCTTCGGACTGCCCGCCTGTCCCGCAGGAGGCTCGCACCTTCCACTACAATCAATATCCAAGAAGGAAATAAAAAAAGGCTAAACAGACTTTCAGTATGAGTGAGGAATGTTTAAAATTCACACAAAAAAAGAGCTGCATGCCCGATTGGACAAGCAACTCTCTTCATCACCTTATGGCAATGTATTTACTTTATCTTCTTCTTTTACGAACAATAAGATCTTACCCATGTCGAGCTTTTTCTCATATTGATCCGCTTCTACATCAGATAACCCTAGTTCTGTCATCTTGTTGCGAAGCTCATCGCCTCTAGACTCGAATACATTGCTTAGTGCCGTGCCGAGTCCTTCTTCTTTTAATCCGATTGTATTTACATCTGCGTCATGAGCAATATCTTTTGTGTCATCCTTTTCGTGGGATAATACATATAAGTTGTCCTCGTGAATTCCTCGAGCTTTCAGATCACTTGCAGCTGCAATCAATTCTTGTTGAGAGTTAAATTCATGTACGATAGGTTTTACCATTTACAATCCTCTCCTTTAAACGAAGTTATAGTGTGTATTCACGATTTCGAACAGGGTTAAACATCCTTTTTCAAACGCATACCGGGATAAAAGTACTAAAAATAGTGCTGGAATCCCACTGTGTAGGCATAAATTCCTTTTTTATAGGAATATAACGTTTTTACAGCATTTTTACGAAAATCCTCTATCATTTTACATTTCAAAATATATACTTTTAATTGTTGAGTTTTTTATAAAATGAGTGATAGGGGAGTTTGTTTAATGAAAAAGACATTATCAGCTTTAGCACTTGCTTTAGGATTAACGCCAATCGGCGCAGGTGTACATGCAGAGGAACACGACATCCCAAAACACAAGGGTCGTTATTTAGATGTTCAACTGCTTGGAGTAAATGACTTTCATGGACAGATCGATATTACGCGCACTGTGGCAGGAGAACCTGTTGGACGTGCAGACTATCTAGCAAGCTATTTAAAGATGAGAGAAAGTGAAAACCCTAACACGCTTTTGGTACATGCAGGTGATATGGTAGGAGCGAGCTCTCCAACATCAGCATTGCTGCAGGACGAGCCAACCGTAGAGATCATGAATAAGATGGGCTTTGATGTAGGTACACTAGGAAACCATGAGTTTGATGAAGGCATAGATGAGATGATGCGTCTAATAAAAGGCGGAACTCATGAAAAGACAGGTTATTTCAAAGGGGCAGATTTCCCTTATGTGGCTGCTAATGTCATAGATAAAGAGACGAAGAAAAATATTTTACCTCCTTATGTGATCAAGAAGGTTAAAGGAGTAAACATCGGATTCATCGGAGTAGTTTTCTCAGACACGCCGGATATTGTCATTCCAAGTGGAACAGCAGGCGTTGAATTTATAGATGAAGCAGAAGCAATCAATAAAGCTGCGAAATCTCTTAAGAAAAAGGGTGTAAAGTCTATCGTTGTTCTAGCGCATAACCCTGTAGAGCAATCAGCGACCGGAGAAGTATCTGGTGAGCTCGTGGATATGGCAAACAAAGTAGATGATGAAGTTGATGTAATGTTTGGAGCACACAATCATAGAAACGTGAACGCTGTAGTAGATAACAAACTGCTTGTACAAGCATTTTCTTATGGCACAGCTTTTGCGGATGTAGATTTAAAAATTGACCGCCGCACGAAAGATATCGTAAAAAGTAAAGCAGAAGTCGTGTCGGTTATGCAAAAAGGTATAACACCAGACTCAAGAATTACGAAGATAATTAAAAAAGCCGAAGATCAAGTAGCACCGATCATCAATGAAGTCGTAGGGAACACGAATCAACTCCTATCTGGAACAGAAGCTTATAATGGTGAGTCTGAACTGGGGAATGTGATCGCAGATTCTATGACAGAAGAGACGGGTACGGATTTTGCGTTTATGAATCCAGGCGGTATTCGTGATGTGATCAACCCTGGTGAAGTAACATGGGGAGAACTTTTTAACGTTCAGCCGTTTGGAAACGACCTTGTGACGATGACGTTAACAGGAGCGCAGATTAAAGAACTTTTTGAATCTCAATGGGCAACGGAAAAAGAGAAGATGCTTCAGATTTCTGGTCTGAAAGCTACATTTGATCTTTCAAAGCCAGTTGGAGATCGAACAGTTTCTATGGTTAAGAGTGATGGAACACCGATTGAGGCAGAACAAGAATATACGGTTACCGTAAACAATTTTATGGCCGGTGGCGGTGATGGTTATACCGTTTTATTAGAAGGAAAGAATCCGACGGTAAGCGTGACGGATCTCGAAGCACTAGTAAACTATTTTAAGAACCGTGATACCGTATCCGCACAGATTGAAGGGCGCATCACGAAGATCAATCCATAATAAAGAAAGGCAAAGCGTGTAAGCATACGCTTTGCCTTTTGTGTTTCTATTCTCCGCGTTCCACAAGATCAAGTCTTCCTGTAGCAGGGTCGATAACAAGACCATGTACTTTAATATCTTCAGGAAGCAGCGGGTGATTTTTTACAAGTTTTACACTGTTTCTCACAGAATCCTCAACACTTTCAAATCCTTGAACCCATTTCTTTAAATCGAGTCCAGAATATTTTAATGTGTCAAACGTTGCCTCTTCAATGCCGCGGTCTTTCATCTTGGCAAGTAGTCCATCTGCGTTTACATTGCTCATTCCGCAATCATAGTGGCCGATGACCATAACTTCTTCAGCTTTTAATTCATAGATGGCTACAAGGATACTTCTCATAATAGAACCGAATGGGTGGGAGATAACCGCTCCAGCGGATTTAATAACTTTTACATCACCATTCTTGATATTCATCGCACTTGGCAATAACTCAGTCAGGCGCGTGTCCATACAAGACACGATAACAAGTCCTTTATCAGGAAATTTAGTAGTTTGGAAAGGTTCATATTCTTTGTTTTCAACAAATTGGTGATTGAACGCTAAGATTTCGTTAAGTACGGACATGATTCTCCTCCTTGTTTCTACAGAAAATAATTAAAGTATAAAAAGATTTAGAAGTATACGTCTTTTTCTATCATATTCAGCTTAAACTCGCTAACATATTCACTTCTATATTCACTATTATACAAAAATGTGGGCCGAATCTGCTCTTTTTTGTATTTGAAGCGAATCTTTTGTTGATAGAAACTTTAAAACAAAAGCACATTGTGACAAACATTTTATAAAAAGGTACGTATAATCGCAATTAACACCACATACATTGGTAAGTCGAAGGGAGGGTGAAGTAAGAAAATCACTTGCCAGTAAAGTAGGGTTTAAATAGATCGGTACAAATCAACGAAAATTTGAAAGGGGTAGGGAAGATGGAAGTTATGACGTATGTACTTTGGGTTCTGCTGTTAATGGGGTCGGTTATGAAGAACTACATGGTGTCAGTTTCTATGCCGAAAACGGGACAAGTTATGATGGCGAATGAATCAGGTGTGAACTTCTTTTCGTATGGTGAAGTGAGTAACAAGAATGTATCGGAAGTTATGTCTGCAATTGCCGTTCCTCTCAATAATCAGAATTTCTGTTGGGTAGATACGTCGTAGATTACATAGTGTGAAATTTACGTTGATGTAGTAAAAATAGGTGAAATGAATGTATTGGGAAAATGAAGGGGGTCTGCTGTAAAAAAATCAATAGGGCTATTTTTCGCATTCACTATCATGCTCGCGGCAGGATCACCGTACGTGTGCTAGTGTATGAATATACTTGAGCGGAATTTGGAGCAAAAGGCAGCTTGTTTGAGCTGCCTTTTTTGGCATTTATTTTATTTATGTGAATGGATTTGATAGAATAAGAAAAAAACAATTGTGGTGAAACCGATGAATATATCAGTAAGTCAGTTTGCAAAGAAAATAGAAAAGCATGTTGCCGAAATGAAAGTATTAGATGAAAACTCTCCAAAACTGCGCGAACATGTATCAGCCATTCAAACATTGTGCGAATTGATGCTAGAAGCGGACGACGAAGGTGCAGCTGTTGACGTGAAAGGGTGGGTACCCTCATATCCCGTTCAAAAGCCAGCCAGCCTAGTAACCGCTCCTCCCGCAAAAAAACATCAAAAGTCTATGATGGATTATGATATGGACTATGAGGATGACGATCAAGACGAAAAAGACGGCAACGGAGAATCTATTTTTGATTTTTAAATGTTAGTTTGCTAAAAAACCTGCTCTTTTTGAGTAGGTTTTTCTTTTTTTGTGTTGGTTTGTAAGGGAGAGAGTACTTGTGGTGGGGTAGAAGGAGAGGGGATTCCGGAAATTCTGGAGATAATTCCGCGAGAATCAAGGTTAATTCCGCGTGTTCGTACAATAATCCCGCGAGTTTTCCCCGCAATTCCGGTTTTGATATTTTTACAGGGCTCTCACCGCGTGCCCCGAACAAAACGAGCACCTGAAACGGAGATCAACGGCTTTCAACATTTCCTCAAAAAAAACAGCACCATTATCAGCGCTGTTAGATCGAAACATACGTATTTTGGTGTTCCATTCTTGCATCTCTACGTTTTGCGATTTCAATTTTTTCGTTAATCTTTTTATTAGAAAAATAAATGGCAGTCACTGTTGCGATTAGACTTAGAGCAGCTAAACCAAGAATTGTATATATCATTGTAATAAGAAGTTCCATTTTATTGTTCCTCCTCTTATGTAATTTTTTTCTGTCTTATTTTTGTTATTCCACTGTGTCAATTATTTAAACCTCTTTTTTGTATAGGTCCTTCGAATCAAAATGAAAATATGAGAAAGGAATGATGGTAAATATTCTCCGTTCGCTTTATACTAAAATTACGAACATACGTTCTGTTTTGTTCGATAAAAAATGAGGGGTGAATGGAAATGGTCGGAGCAAGTGAATGGTTAAACTTAGTTAATCTCCTCGGTAATGTGGGCTTTCCTATCGTCATTGCGGGCTACTTGCTTTTTCAGTTTGAGAGGCGTATTCAGAGCTTAGAAGGAATCATCCGGGAACTTCACTCTGAATTAGTAGAAAAAGAAGAGCTTGAGCGTAAGATTGATCAATACGTCCGATTGCTTGACAGCGAACGTCAGCCGAAAAAACGTTAGCGTTCGCTTTTTTTATCATGGACAACCCGTCCGCCAAAATTTTTACAATCCTGTGGCAACCTTTGTATTGTCATTTTTCAATGGTAAGATAAAAGAAAAACAGGAGTGGAACAGGATGAAGCTTTTTCTTATATTAGGTGCGATTCACGCGATGCTTGCGGTTATGCTTGGAGCTTTCGGGGCACATGCACTTGAAGCTAAGCTAAATGCAAGAAACATGCTAAATGTGTACCAGACTGGTGTTCAATATCACATGTATCATGCTCTGGCTTTGTTAGTTGTCGGTGTTTTACTTGGTAAATTCCCAGCTTCAACGCTATTAACAGGAGCAGGTTGGTCGTTCTTTATCGGCATACTGCTTTTCTCAGGAAGTCTGTATGCTCTCTCAACGACGGGGATGAAATTCTTTGGTCCGATTACACCGCTTGGCGGCGTAGCGTTTATCGTTGGTTGGATCCTGCTGATCATCGCAGTTGTAAAAGCATAATAAATGGCGCTCTCTTAAATTAGAGGGCGCCATTTTCATAATTGCCTGAACCAGACAGGAATAATATCTATCAACGAGGGCTGTATTGTGACATCTGACCGCCTTGCTGCTGCTGTTGCGTACCAAACGGATAACTATAGTTGATCTCTTCATCAAACGTGACATAGTTTACATACACCATTAATAACAGATAACGTTTACCTGTTTGCGGGTCGCTAAGGATGATATGATCACGTCCAGCGGCTTCAATGATTCCTTTAAACACCTTGGCGTTCCACTTTTCATTGTTCTCAAAAGTCATATAAACGGTTGCAACTTTACCTTTGTTCATCCTTAAAATATTTTCGATGTAGGACTGCTCGAGCGGAAGCTGGCCAGGTGCACCGATATCTTGCAGAGGGCCGCCGCCCATTCCTGGTGCCTGCTGACTTTGTGCCATGTCTTGAGGAACCCCCATGCCTGCCATTCCTCCCATGCCGCCACCCATCATACCCATTCCATTTTGAGCCCGATAATACTCTTGGCCGTACGGATTAAAGTTGTTCATCAACAAACCTCCCTAAAAGGTGTTAAACACATTTGGACAATCGCTTTGTTTCGGCTGATAAAAACAGTGAGCCTTGAAGCTTCCCGAGTGAGGCTGATTGTACCAAGTCTTCGGACAAGCCCCTTTTGGATCGAAAAACCATAACGAATTTCTGGCAGGGTGGAAGCGCTGCCCGTTAATAACCCTTTTCGCTAACCTTCTTTCATTCTCTCTAGCACCTTGATAAAAATATCCTTTGATCGTTGCTTCAAATCCTCCAGGTCTTTGAAAGACCATCTGCTGCATCGTACGAATATTTTTAAAATCAAGGCAGTTGGAGCGAATTCGATTTACGCCGGTATTACCAACAAGGAGCATCCCTTGGTCACCTTCACCCTCAGCTTCCGCACGTATGAGACGTGCCAGCAAGTCAATATCCTTATTTGTAGCCTTAATGACTGCCAATTGCCTTCCCCCTCTATGTTGTTAATCGTGGTGTACAAGCAGGGAAACAGAACATTCGATATATGTGTATGAGCTGTTTTGGGAAACTAGACCAAAAATGGGATGGGAGTTTCATGTTTTTGAGACATTTATGAGGGGGTGGTGATAAATTGATTCTAATCAGGAATGAAAGAATCAGTAGAGTGGAAGGTATGTTCTTGTGGAAAGGACATTATAGATTGGTGTTTAAATGGGGGAACCTCTAGCAGTTAATTTCACGGTAATCCTTTTTTTATTCACGGTAAGTATGCATAATTTCACGGATAAAGTTAATAAATTCACGGATAAAAAAATTTATCAAAGTTTCGACAAAAACAAAAAAGATGACTCGCCATTAACGAGTCACCTCAAATTTTACACCTGCAAATAAGCGGGCACTGCTTCTTTTGTAAGGATGTTTCCAACATAGAAAGATCCGAACTCGCCGTAGCGCGCACTTACTTCGTCAAAGCGCATTTCGTAAACGAGTTTTTTGAATTGAAGCATGTCGTTTGAGAACAGCGTTACGCCCCATTCCCAATCATCTAGACCAACGGATCCTGTGATGATCTGCTTCACTTTCCCTGCATATCCGCGGCCGATCATGCCGTGAGAGTACATCATCTTCTTGCGCTCTTCCATCGGCAGCATGTACCAGTTATCTTCGCCATCACGACGCTTGTCCATTGGATAGAAACATACATGCTTCCATTTTGGCAGCTCTGGGAACAGACGAGCTTTGATCATTGGATCCATCTCGCCGCTCTCGTTCTGCGGATTGTACGTACTTAGCTCGACAACAGAAACGTAAGAGTATTCTTTTACTGTATATTGTGCGAATGCTGTTTTGTTAAACGCATTTTCGATCTCGTTCAGTTCTTCCATCGTCGGACGAAGAAGCATCATCATAAAGTCAGCTTTTTGACCCATAATGCTGTAAAGAGCATGGCTGCCCACTTTGTTAGCTTCTACGTTCTCCCACTTCTCAAGGAACGTCAAAAATTCATTGATCGCATATTCTCTCTGATCACCGGAAAGCGTTTTCCAAGCGGCCCAGTCCATCGTACGGAAATCATGAAGGCAATACCAGCCTTCTAATGTAATCGCTGCTTCACTCATCAACTATTCACTCCTTGCTAGATATAAACACGTCCCTACAAATATACCATAAGTAGGGACGAATCCAAAAAGGAGGGATTAACTGTATTGACGAAGCAGCTGCTCGATCTTGCTCTTAACACCTGCAGGATTTCGAAGTTCAGAGCGTGACAGTGTGAGGCGGACCTTCGTCTCATCCATGTCCATCGCTTCAGACAGCATGCCGAACAATCCCTTACCTTTTTTATCAATTTCTAAGAACAGCTCGATGCTGTCTGTTTGTGGAACCATGATTACTTCAAGCTCATCCAGCTTTCCAGCATAAGCTCCTGACGTTGGTACATACTCAAACTCTTGTAAAAACGGAAGTCTGCGGCGCATATAACGCGGTGCAGAACCGCAGTAAGCTTTTCTGAGGCGGAACCCAAGCTGTTCGATCGCATCAAAGATCGCAGAAGTTTCACTATCTGGCAGCACACGAATCTGATCGTTATCTGTTGGGTCAACAGTCATTTGAATATCAAGCCCTGTTTTGATCCATACCGGCGTGTGTCCAAGTGTTAATGGAGCATCATATGGAAGTTTAAGAGAGAACGGAATCTCTTGCTGGCTGCCTGCTTTTACAACAAGTGAGCTCGTTACATTCGTCTTTTCGATCGCTGCAGTATCTCGCACTTTTTTATCGTCCACTTCACGATAGTATTCTGTCATAACATAAAGTGTGATGTGATCGATGTTTTGATCGACTTTGCCTCCCTCGATTTTAATCTTTCCTGTAATGCTCTCACCAGGTGAGTACGTATCTTTATCTAAAATGGTGTCTACCTTTGCTGATCCAATACCTACAGAAGCTAACATACGGTTTACAAAAGACATGTAAAATTCCTCCTCAACATTTTTCAAACAATTTTACGGTAGATGAACGAAAAAGATTCAAATAGAAAAAAATAAATTTCATAGACGTAAAAAAATTCTAAATATAAGAACTTCTTTTATCAAGCGCTTACAACTGCATGGATAGGTTTAAAAGGTGAGAAAAAAGGAGTACCCTAATAGTGAGTGCAAAAAAGTACAGGCTATATAGAGAAAATAGGAGGCTAAATCATGAGTGATCTTTTTATAGATTTAAAGAGTAAAGTCCAGTCGGCTAACCCAACCATCGTTTTTCCTGAAGGAACGGATGAAAGAATTCTAGAGGCAGCAAGCCGTCTAGCATCTGAAAAAGTTCTTCAACCGATTTTAATAGGAAATCCTGCTGACGTAACAGCCAAGGCGCAAGCTGGTGGATTTTCATTAGATGGAGTAGAAGTATTAAACCCTGCTGAATACGGCGAGTTCGACATGTTGGTTGACGCCTTAGTGGAACGCCGTAAAGGAAAAACAACAAAAGAGCAAGCACGTAAGATCCTTTTAGATGAGAACTATTTCGGAACGATGCTTGTTTATACAGGGAAAGCTCACGGACTTGTAAGTGGTGCAGCACATTCAACTGCTGATACGGTTCGTCCGGCTCTACAGATCATTAAAACAAAAGAAGGCGTGAAGAAGACTTCAGGCGCGTTCATCATGGTTCGTGGGGATGAAAAGTATGTGTTCGCAGATTGCGCGATCAACATTTCACCTAACAGCCAGGATCTAGCTGAATCTGCTATGGTTTCTGCTGAAACGGCACGTGTTTTCGGTATCGACCCGAAAGTTGCGCTTCTTTCTTTCTCTACAAAAGGATCAGCGGTTTCGCCTGAGACAGAAAAAGTAGTTGAAGCATTGGAAGTTTTAAAAGGAATGAACCCGGACTTCCCATATGATGGAGAGCT
The DNA here is from genome assembly GCF_048083785.1 of Fictibacillus tiangongensis. Lineage (GTDB taxonomy): Bacteria > Bacillota > Bacilli > Bacillales > Fictibacillaceae > Fictibacillus. The sequence goes on along the minus strand of NZ_CP182294.1, from coordinate 4,013,656 downwards.
TCAGTTCGATGCAGCATTCGTTCCATCTGTAGCAGCGAAAAAAGCTCCAGAATCACCGATCAAAGGGGAAGCGAACGTATTTATCTTCCCAAGTCTTGAAACAGGAAACATCGGTTACAAGATGGTTCAACGTCTTGGCGGATTTGAAGCGATCGGGCCGATCCTTCAAGGATTGAACATGCCAGTAAACGATCTTTCTCGCGGATGTAATGCAGAAGATGTTTACAAATTAGCATTGATCACAGCGATGCAAGCTCTGTAAGTTCATAATTTAGGTGAAGCCAGCTCTTTGCAGCTGGCTTTTTTGTATGGAAAATGGAAGCCATGGTGGTGGAGCTGCCGCTAAAAATACACCATCACATAAAAATGGAGTCACATCACATAAAAAAGAGGAGATATCACATAAAAATTACGGGTTATCACATAAAAATAACTATTCATCACATAAAAATAGATTCCAACTCAAAAGCTGTACACCTCAAAAAGACACCGCCACTTACAGTGACAGTGCCTTTTCGTTCCGATCCCACATTCGCTTTATATTCCCAGGAAGCAGCTCGCTTTCCTCTGCTGAAAGCTGACCGCTGTAAAAAAGTTCGCTATTTTTGTGCAGCACTCTTAATAAAGCACCGTGTATATCTGCTACGGTTAACGGTTGTCCAAGCAGTTCCGCTAAACTGGCCATCACATCAGGCTCAATCACCGGATATTGAAACTTTGTATCCTCACCAGCCAACCCCCGCCTATAAAACTCTCCAATCACGGACGCGCGCTCTGAACCGCTGCCGTCCACACATAAGTAGATCTGTACCGCAACACCGCCGCGCATACGCCGCTGAGAGATTCCTGCAAACTTTTTGCCGCCGATACTTAAATCATAACTTCCCGGGCAATAAGAACCGACGATCTCGTATGCTTCAAACTTCGCATCATACGGCGCAAGAAGCTCTTCCACGAGTGCGGTCATCGTGTCGTACCCTTGATTGATATCGATCGTTCCTTCTTTTTCAGGAAGAATAAGTGAGATGTTCAACACGCCGCTATCAAGCACCACGGCAAGCCCGCCGGAATTCCTCACAATTACGCGATAACCCCGAGACTCCAGAAAATCAATACCTTCCTTCAGGTGAGGAAGACGTGTATCTTGTATGCCAAGGACGATCGTGTCGTGATGAACCCACGTTCGTGCCGTGGCGGGAGAATCCCCGCTCCCGATCGACGTGCAAAGCGTATCATCTGTCGCAAAAGACTGCCGTGCATCAAAAGATGGACCGAGTGTAGACTGATCGATCAACCGCCAAACAGGTTGAGAGAGTAGATGATCGGTCATTACAATTTCTCCGCCACGATGATGAATGACTTTGGAATACCGCGGTCGAGTTCATCTGGATGCGGTTCTTCAACGAGCTGTTTGATCCAGAGACCGGCTGATCCGATAGCAGTTATGATCTCGCCAAGCGTCCATTGGCGGATCTGTACTTGAAATGGTGCGCGTTCTTCTGAAGTTGCGTACTGAAGTTCAGGTAAAAATTTTGAATAAGCCACATCTGTTGTAACAAGCTCTTCACTAAAATAATCTCCAGATACTTTATGCTTCCTAACCGCTTGGCTCTTTCCTTGAGATTCTATTAACTTTGTTGAAACAGGGTGGAAGTCTTGCAGGATCAAAGTTCCTCCCTTTTTCAAAAGTTCTGCAACAACATTGAAGTATTCGTTCAGATCTGCAAAATAGTGCAGAATGCCGTTTTCCATAAATGCCATATCATAATCGCTTGTTATTTCGGATTGTGGCAGGTTTAAAATATCCTCAACCACATAGCGGAAATCAACGTTAGCGGCTGCAGCCAGTTCACGCGCATATGCTGCATTCGACTCTGAGATATCGATCACTGTTGTCTCTGCTCCAAGGAGAGAGAGTGCGACTGCTTTACTGCCGTGTGAACCTAAGAGATTCACGATCTTTTTGCCTGAGACTTCACCAATGTACTGATCTAATGGCTGAAGTCTGCGTTTCGGATCTTTTAGAATACGAGAAACTGCTTTCTCCGGCGCGCCAAAACGGTTCACCCAGGCTGTATAAGAGCTGTTGCTCCATGCTTGTCCGTTTCTTATTCTTCGATCTTGATCCATGATGAGTTCCTCCTGAAATCTATATAAAATCTATCATATCCGTTATAAGCCTTATCTAGTATAACCCAAATGTGAACGGTAAGAAAATGGTGTGAATACCGATAAAAAGGGAGTGAGAATAGAAAAAAATAGTGGTTGTTTTCAAAGTTAAGAACACGATACAATAGGGTATAATCTAGTAGTTACAACACGATACTTATACAGAAAATACCTTCTTAGCTAGACAGACCAAGGAAGGGATTTTTCTTTTTTACGAGAATTCTTACCTATAAATGCAGGTGAAGGAGCAGGGAAAAAATCAATGGCTAAACTCTTAGGAAAGTTGCACGAAGAGAAAGTATTTAAAGACCCAGTGCATCGTTACATCCACGTGCGTGATGAGCTGATCTGGCGTCTGATCGGTACGCGCGAGTTTCAAAGACTGCGAAGAATTCGTCAGCTTGGGACGACATACTTAACATTTCATGGAGCAGAACATAGCCGTTTTAGCCATTCTCTTGGTGTTTATGAGATTACGAGGCGGATCATTGATATTTTTCAAGAAAAGAAAACATGGGACCCCGAAAAGCGTCTGCTCGTTCTTTCGGCGGCTCTTCTACATGATGTAGGACACGGTCCATTCTCACATTCATTTGAAAAGGTGTTTGGTGTGGATCATGAAGAATTCAGTAGAGACATCATACTCGGAGATACAGAAGTGCATCGCGTCCTTTTGCAGATGGGAGAAGATTTTCCTGTACAAGTAGCAGAGGTGATCGCGAAAACACATAGAGATAAATTAATCGTCAGTCTGATCTCGAGTCAGATTGATGCAGACAGAATGGATTACCTGTTACGAGACGCTTATTTTACAGGAGTAAGCTACGGTAATTTCGATATCGAACGAATCCTGCGTGTGATGCGTCCGACTGAAGAGGGCGTCGTTATAAAATCAAGCGGCATGCATGCGGTTGAAGACTATATCATGAGCCGTTATCAGATGTACTGGCAAGTCTATTTTCATCCTGTAACACGCAGTGCGGAAGTAATCTTAAGTAAAATTTTGCACAGAGCGAAGGAACTGTATGAAACAGGGTATACATTCAAAAGAGAGCTGTCTCATTTTAAAACGCTGTTTGATGGTAATGTTTCGCTTCACGATTACATTTCGCTCGATGAAGGTGTGATCCATTACTATTTTCAAGGATGGATGGAAGAAGAGGATTCAATCTTAAGTGATCTATGTCATCGTTTCATCGATCGAAAACTATTTAAGTATACCGAAATGGTTTCCTTTACGGACGGCCACTTGCTGTCGAGCTACTTTACAGAAGCAGGCATCAATCCGAAATATTACTTAGTCGTCGATTCATCATCAGATCTGCCATACGACTTTTACCGTCCAGGCGAAAAAGAAGAGCGTCTGCCGATCAACCTATTAAAACCAAACGGCGATATCCGCGAGCTATCCAGAGAATCAGATGTCGTCGAAGCAATCTCAGGCAAACGCCGAACAGATCACAAACTCTATTATCCACTCGACCTGATAGAAGCCATTGAGGATATAACACTTAAAAGTAAAATTAAAGAGATTCTGAATAGATAGTGTTTTTAACAGTCGATTTGACTATTAGATTCACTTCAAGTTGTTGTTTGTTACTAAAAAGACATCACTGAAAAGTTGATTGGAGTGTAAGGTGCGAGACTCCTGCGGGACAGGTGGGCAGGTGAGACACTTAAGAGTGAAACGAACGAATGTGGCTCACCGCCTGCCCCGCGGAAAGCGAGCACCTGAAACGGAAATCAACTCTTACAAACAGATAAATAGAAAAAGGATGTTAGGGGGAACGTGCTGTGTTTGAGGATCATTTAAAGGTAGTCACCTTGATTCAAGAAGCCGGAGAAGTCGTCGGTCGGAAAAAGCTTCAAAAGATGGTGTACATCGCAAAAAAGCTAAACTTTCCTTTCCAAGAAAAATATCAATTTCACTTTTACGGCCCATACTCAGAAGAATTAACGCTTAAGATTGAAGAGCTTTGCAACATGGGATACATACATGAAGTGAAAGAAAAGGTGAGCGGCTATTCGCAATATCGATATGCTGTGAACGAAGAAGGGCAGAATCTTCTTTCCACATATGGTGCGGAGATCGAAAAGCTAGGAAGTTGTGTCCGCTCAATGAACGAGCAGTCTTCAAGGTTCTTAGAGCTTGTTTCTACCGTGATGTATTTTGAGAAGTTCGAGAAGGACGAAATCAAGGAAAAAGTACAAACCGTTAAAGCAAAACAAAAGTATACAGAAGAAGAGATGGATGAAGCTTTTAACTATATTGATTCATTAAAAGGCCAAGTTCAATAAAAATAAACCTGTTTAGTTAGCGTGAAGTATACGCTAGTGGACAGGTTTTTTATTTACCATTTAAATTGTAAGGGATAACCGTTATTTGCAACACCATAAAAATAAACAAACACGATAAACATCGTAAATGGAACGATAATACCAAGCAGTGTCATGAAAAAGCCTTTTGCCACACTTTTCTCATAAAGGCGCGTTGCGTAATAGCCGATTCCGAGCCCTGTAAACAAGAGCGATAAAATTAATGCAACAAGCCAAATCTTCATGCTAGCGCCTCCTCTATTATCAGCATATCCAGCACATTCTCCTTGTAAACGACAGTTTAACTGAAACTTTTTTAAATGAGGTACGACTAACAGGGTAAAAGGAGGGCTTAGTGATGAAAAACATGAAGCTGATTTTAATGGCGTGTCTGCTCGTTCTCCTCGCCGCTTGCGGTTCTAAAGCAATGCCAGAAGAGGAAAAGAAGAACGGAGCACCTCAGGTTAAGAACGAGATACCAGCTGAAAAAGAGGGTGTACAAGCTGAACTCGCACTCCAAGAAAATAGTGAAGAAGCAAAATTGACGTTGAAAAACTCATCCGATAAAGAAGCTGGTACAGGAACAGCGTATGCACTAGAAAAATGGACAGACGGTAAATGGACGAAAGTCAATAACGATCAAATGTTTACCGAGCAGATGATCATGGTGAAAGCTGGGTCAAACTATGATCAAGCGGTTGATCTTAAAGAACAAGATGCAGGAACGTATCGTGTATCGAAAGAGTTCTTTGTAGATGAAAAGAAGGAAAAAGTAGCCGTTGTGTTTGAAACAAAATAAGAAAAAGACCGGTCAGCCCTTTATTTTTAGGGGCGGCCGGTCTTTTTGTGTTTTATTGATTTTGTTGTCTTTTATAAATACTTCGTTGCAAAGTTGATTGTAGCGCAAGGTTGCTGACTCCTACGGGACGAGCGGTCAGGTGGAGACTCCTAATGGCGCAAAGCGGCAGGAGGCTCACCGTTCGCCCCGTGGAAAGCATGCAACCTGGAGCGGAAATCAACGGCTTTCAAAAGTATTTTTTAGTGAGGTAAAAACGCTAGTTGATAGAAGAACAACACCGCAAACAAGTAAACCAAGAACGGAACTTCACGATATTTACCTTTTACAATTTTCAGGATCGGATAAGAAATGAAACCTAAAGCGATACCTGTTGCGATAGAAGACGTTAACGGCATCGTTAAAATAATCAAGAACGCTGGGAACGCTTCATCAAGCTCGTTCCAATTAATTTTACTTAAAGATCCAAGCATCAAGCTTCCGACGATGATCAGGGTCGGTGCTGTGATTGCGGCTAATCCTGAGATCGCACCAACGAGTGGTGAGAAGAACGCAGCGGCTACAAATAGCATAGCTACTACAACAGATGTTAAACCAGAACGACCGCCTGCAGCTACACCGGAAGATGATTCGATATAAGCGCTCGTTGGGCTCGTACCAAACGCAGCACCAACTGTTGTCGCAACCGAATCGGCTAACAGTGCTTGACGTGCACGAGGCATCTTATTGCCTTTCATCAGTCCAGCTTGTTCTGCTACCCCAACCATCGTACCCGTCGTATCAAAGATCGTTACAAGCAAGAAGGAGAACACAACTGCATATAATCCATATTGAAACACATCAGAAAAGGCTGTGATCGGATCACCAAAGATAAAAAGCTCTGATGGCAGGTTTGGTGTAGATACGAATCCATCTTTAAACGTTAGATGTCCCGTATAATAGGCGATTGCCCCCGTGATGATCATTCCGAAGAATAATGCACCGTTCACGTTCAGTCCCATTAATATTAACGTGATAGCAAGTCCACCAAGTGCAAGAAGTACCGTTGGTGAGTGCATATCACCTAAAGTGACTAAGTTATCAGGGTGAGCCACGATAATTTTTGTAAGACGTAAACCGATGAACGCGATAAATAGTCCGATACCAGCTGTAATTCCGTGCTTCAGGTTTGCTGGAATGGATTCGATCAATTTTTCACGAAACGGTGTTAGCGATAAGATCACGAAAAGAATACCAGCTACAAAGACAGCTCCGAACGCGATACGGTAATCGATGTTAGGATGGTTCCCTACAACAGAAAACGCAAAATACGCGTTCAGCCCCATACCAGGAGCTATGGCGATCGGATAGTTGGCCATTAAAGCCATCCACAGTGTACCGACTACCGTGGCAATAATTGTTGCAATAAAGACAGTGTCAAAAGGAACACCAGCAGAATGCAGGATGATTGGGTTTATTATGACAATGTACACCATCGTTAAGAATGTAGTGATTCCTGCTAATATTTCTGTTTTGATGGTCGTACCAAGTTCTTTTAGTTTAAAAAATGAAGAAAGCATACGTTAGAACCTCCAAAATACGAACGATTTATAAGTACATGATATATAATATTCGTTTTTAGGTGCAATTTCAACAATTTTCTTCAAACTTTCCAACTGAGAGTTTTGTGTGATTTGTGATACAATACGTGTTAACGATGAATGTTTAGAGGAGCTGGAAGCATGAAAGATTTTTTCAATTCCAATGATGCTGATAAAAAGAAAAAAGGAATGGGCTTTACCATCATAAGTGGTGACTCCACAGACGGTCATGGTGGTTATGGTGTGGGGAGTTTGACACTTGATCACGTAACACCTGTTATCGTAGATGTAGAAGAGTCGATCGCTTATATCGATATGGGGGCGATGCACGCGAGAAGTGATGTGGAAAAGCGCATCAAGTTTACGCCGAATCGTGAAGATACGCCGAATCCTCGTCTTTATTGGCTCGTTTGGGTTACGATCAATAGAAATGCAGAAGGTCCGTATTACTTCGGATTAACTGCATGCGAGATGCTAGTAGATGTTGAAGCACGAAGAGGGTATAAGAGTCTGCCAGAACACGTAAACCGCATGGATAAATCCATGAAGGGCAAAGTGATCGTAGAGGATATGGATGAAAACGCTCGTCGCGTGCTTGGAAACTTCCTTAAAGAGAATGATGAAGCGATGTTTAACCGTTCAAGTGATGAAATCAAGTCGTTAGTGGAATAAAAATGGCAAAGTTATGAACCTTTTTTGAACATTTTGCAAATAACTTGTGACAAGAAAGCACTTCCATTAAAATATAGGTAGCATTGTACACACAATGTTTCTAGGACAATAAAGTGCCCGGGGCTCCTGTAGTAGAGCTCCGGGCATTTTATTTTGTCTTATTAAAAGTCTTTTATGAGTGAAGAATCCTGTCGATTCGTGGATTCTCCATCCGAATTTGTGGATTGCGGCGCCATATTTTTGGATTCAAGCTCTAAACTTTTGGATTCAGACCAAAAACATCTGAAGTCACCGCTTTTCTCACCCACCGAAGGGTACCTTCACCGTCATCACCAAGAAAAAATCCGCTTGAAAAACCCTTTTTCCTCTTTTTTCTGCTCTAATTTTTCTTTTATTTCACTTGAAGCACCATGCTCATCACAATACTCTACAGGCTCTGTACCTTTTTCATAATAAGAGATGCGTGTTACCGGACAGCTATCGGTTGCAAGCTTTCCATTTTGCGGGTTGATCGTTACCGCATTTACGCCTTCTGGTTGTTCGAACGATAAGATCTCTTTGTTCTTCAACGCGCCTTCCATAAAATAAGCCCAGATTCGTTTGGAGTATCCCGTGTCGTTCACATCATGCAGCTCTTCGTTGTTATCGTATCCGACCCAAACGCCAGTAACGAGTTGGGGAGAATATCCGACCATCCAGCTGTCATTTGGTGTAGAGCCAGATTTTCCAGCCATCGGACGTGTCAGATAGTGGTTGATACTTGAACCCGTAACACTCGTATAGTCATTCAATTTTTCATCAAATGTACCGGCTAACAGATCGGTCATGACAAAAGCTTTGTTCTCGTCGATCACTTGTTTGCTTTCATATTTATGTTCATACAGCACTTTGCCTTTAGAATCTGTGATCTTCGTGATAAAAACAGGATCTACTTTTTTACCGCCGTTCGCAAAAACGCCATATGCGTTTGTCATCTCTAACACACCTACTCCTTTTGAGCCTAGAGCGAGTGAAGGGATGCTAGCGAGTTCACTTTTAATACCGAATTTCTTAGCTGTTTTAACAAGCTTCTTTGGACCGAGATAGAGATTCGTTTTTACAGCATAAATATTATCTGAAAGCGCGAGGGCTTGAGCCATCGTTATAAAATCATTCGCATAGCGGTTCTTAAAATTCTTAGGCTTATAATCGCCTATGCCTTCTCCCATCGCAAATGTTGTTGGTTCTGATTTGATGGGAGTAGACGCCGTGTATCCGTGCTCGAGCGCGGTGTAATACAAAAATGGCTTAAATGTTGAACCTGGTGCACGCTTCGCTTGAAGAGCGCGATTAAAGGAACTTTGTTCAAAATCCCTGCCGCCAACAAGCGCTTTTACATCTCCGCTTCGAGGATCCATAGCGACTAATGCAGTCTGGATCGAGCTGTTATCGATGATACGATTTTCGATCGTGTGTTCAGCGACTTCCTGCATGTTCGGATCGAGCGTCGTGTAGATTCGAAGTCCACCGAACTGTATCGAGTTCGTGTTCACGTTCAGTTCCTTTTTTAAAGCACGCATCACGGCATCCTGAAAGTAAGGAGCGACCGTTGCGATCTCTTCCTCTTCTTCTCGTACATATGTTAATGGGGTGGATGCTGCTTTTTGGACGGACGCCTTCTTAATTGATCCATCTTCAGCCATCGCATTTAAGATGATGCTTTGTCTTTTTTTCGCGTTCTCTTCATGAAGGATTGGAGAATAGTAGCTCGGACCTTTAGGGATTCCTGCCAACATCGTGGCTTCGCTCAGTGAAAGATTCTTTGCATCTTTGCCGAAATAATAGCGAGAAGCAGACTGGATCCCGTAAGAGCCATGTCCGTAATAGATCGTGTTCAAATAACCTTCTAAAATTTCATCCTTTGAATAACTCATCTCAAGGCGCAGTGTATAGAACGCCTCTTGAAACTTTCTTCGCCATGTTTTGTCATGTGTTAAAAAAAGATTGCGTGCATACTGCTGCGTGATGGTACTGGCTCCTTGGACTTTTGCGCCAGCTTTAAGGTCCGCGAGTAATGCACCGCCAATACGCTTCATATCAAAACCGTTATGTTTATAAAAACTTTTATCTTCAATAGAGATCGTCGCGTCGATCACATGTTTATCAATTTTTTTAAGTGGAACCCAATATCGATTCTGACCACCGTTGTTGATCTCACCCATTTTAGAACCGTCCGCTGCATACATGATGGTTGTTTGCGGAACAAGCAGAGCGGGAGGTCCCATGAGTTTAGCGAGCAGCAACAGTCCAACAAAGGATAATGCAAAGCATCCAGTAACGATAAGACCCCATTTTTTCATCCAGCGTATTTTCTGCTGTTTCGTAGCCTCTTTATAGATCTGCCAAAACTTCATAATCCGCCCTCCTTAAAAACTCTCATTTTGTTATCTAGTATGGTGAAAAAAGATGCTCCTTAAACGTGATAAGGGAATGAAGTGCTATAATGGCTGTGAGAAAGAGGAGGTTCGTAACATGCTTATACAAAACATTCAATATATGACGACTGCGGCAGATGGAAAATGGGTTGTTAACACGGGAGACATCCTTATAAAAGATAATAGGATTGATTCAATAGGAAACTTTGAATGCGATGAAACGGTTGAGAAGCTAGACGGAAAAGGGATGCTTGCACTGCCGGGATTAGTGAACGGACATCAGCATACACCGATGTCGCTGTTGCGTTGCTATAGTGATGATGTGACATTGATGACTTGGTTAAATAAAAAGATGCTTCCGCTTGAGATGAAGATGAATGATGAAGATCGCTATTGGGGTGGGCTTCTTTCCATGGCGGAAATGATTAAGAGTGGAACCACGTCTTACGCAGATATGTACATAGGAATTGATACGATCGGAGAAGCGGCTGTTGAATCGGGTATCCGTTCCGTTTTAGCGCGTGGGCTTATCGCAATGGACTCGGATTATGAAGGTCGGTTAAAGGAAGCGGCAGATGTTGTAGATCGCTGGCATGGAAAAGGAGACGGTCGAATCACAACGATGATCGCGCCGCATTCTCCGTATATGTGCCCGCCAGATTTTTTGAGAGCCGCTGTAAATCTTTCAAAAGAAAAGAACGTTCCGCTTCATATTCATTTAGCTGAAACGAAAGACGAAGAGAAAATGATTCAAGAAAAGCACGGGTTAAGACCGGTTGAATATTTAAAACAAGCAGGTGTGTTCGATCGCCATGTACTGCTCGCGCATGGTGTTCATTTTAACGATGAAGATTATGAAACGCTGAAAACGGTGCAGGGCGGTATCATTCATAATCCAGTAAGTAACGCGAAGCTCGGATGCGGGATCAGTGATGTGAAACGTTTGATGGATAGCGGTGTGAAGGTTGGTTTAGGAACGGATGGACCAGCGAGTGCCAGCTCTCTTGATCTGTTCTTAGAAATGAAAGCTGCTAGCTGGTTCCAAAAATTGAAGTACGAAGAAGCGGCGGTTCTCAGTGCGCATGATGTGTTATCGATGGCAACGCAGAACGGTGCTGACATCCTTGGAATCGGGGATGAAGTTGGTTCTTTAACGGTTGGTAAGAAAGCAGACATTCTTTTAATGGACATGAACAAGCTCCATCTGACGCCGAGTCATGAACATGCTAATCTTCTCGTCTATTCTGCAACAGGACAAGACGTTGATACGGTGATCATCGATGGCAAAATCGTCATGCGCGGCCGTGAGTTGAAGACAATTGATGAAGAAAAAGTGATAGCAAACGCTAAAGAACGAACGAAAGAACTTCTGGTGCGATTATGATGAGTAGGGTGTCTCAATTTTGAGGCACTTTTTTTGTTGTAAAAATGATTGACACGAAAAATATAATCATGATATTATAAAATATTTGATTATATTAGAGCAGTGTGGTACTCTTAGAAGGTTAGCAAATCTGGAGGTGGAGTATTTGTTTCAAATTGGCGATAACATTGTGTACCCAATGCATGGAGTAGGTGTAATTGAAGCCATTGAAGAAAAAGAATTCCCCGATGAAAAACAACAGTACTATGTGATAAAGATGTCAGTCAGCAACATGCAAGTTATGATTCCAGCATGTAAGATCATGAATTCTAGAATTCGTCCTGTTACAGAACTCTTAGCATTAAAGCAGATTATGCACGACTTTCACAATGGAGAATCAGAAACATTACTAACGTGGAAAGAAAGATATAAAGTAAATACAGATAAGCTAAAAACGGGTGAAATACGCGAAGGTGCTGAAGTTGTACGTGATTTAATGCGTATGAAGAAAGAAAAAACACTGAATGCAAGCGAAAAAAAAATGTTGGAAAATGCATATGGATTTTTAATTAGTGAACTTGAAGTAATCAAAGGAATCACTGAAACCCAGATAAAAAGTTTCTGTTAAGGTTTAATGAAATGGTATGGAATCATTAAATAGTCTCATTCATAACTTTTCAGAGATAATACACTTCTTAAACTTACTTATAGTAACCTCTTTAATTTCTACAACACTTTAACCCTTAATTTTTGATTTTACTTTCCTCTATAACATTTGAAGTTTTCCAAATCAATTCTAATCAATAATCACATGATCGTTGTAATACTGATTCACACTGGCACGGACAAGGAGCCGTAAGGATGGAAGAGAGGTAGGGCTTTCATTGTTTTAGGTAACCTCAGTGACTATTAATTAGAAAATTACTTATCCACCTCCACAAGTACTGTTAATTAAATATTAAATGGGAAAAGCAGCCGAGAGTGGGTAACACGGGTGCTTTTTTTAATTTTGATAAGAAGTTCAGAAAATTATGTTAAAATAAATACGGTTCTAATACCACTCATTATATAAAAGAAGGAGGCCGACGCGTCATGATCATTAAATGGATCAAACTTCGATAATGACAAGTGCAGGCCAAGATAACTCCGTTAAGTGCTTATTGATCTGCGCTTTTTAAAGTGGCAAAAATAAAATCACGGAGGGAAACAATGATGAAACAGCAGCTATTACAAATTAATCAAGTGGAAATAAATACGGAAAGCTTCGGTAATCCCAGCGATCCACCAGTTCTACTGATCATGGGTGCGATGTCGTCGCTCGACTGGTGGGATGAAAAATTTTGTGAGCGTCTTGCGGCAGCAGGGAGATACGTGATTCGGTATGATCATCGCGATCTCGGCCAATCCGTAGTCTATGAACCTGGTGCGTCCAACTATACGATTACAGATCTGGCTGATGATGCGTTTGGCATTCTAGATGCTTATTCTATAGAAAAAGTGAACATCATGGGAATGTCTCTTGGGGGAATGATCGGGCAGATTATGGCGATCAAGCACCCAGAACGTGTTCAGAGCCTGACGATCCTTGCATCCAGTGTCTTCGGGTCAGAGCAAGCTGAGCTGCCTCAGATGGATCAGAAAATATTAGATTTTCATGGAAAAAGTGCTTCTATTGATTGGAATAATCGAGAAGAGGCTGTTGCTTATCTAGCAGACGGATGGGCAGTCCTTTCGGGATCTAAACCTTTTGAAAAGAAAAGGATGTACGCATTGGCAGAAAGAGAATACACGCGTGCCAAACAGATTCAAAGCAGATTTAATTATTTGTTTCTAGGCGGCGGTGAAGAGTTTTTAGATCGTATGAATGAAATTACAGTTCCCGCAATCATCCTTCATGGAACAGAAGATCGGGCCCTATCGTTCGAACACGGTCAAGCGCTTGCTAAATCAATTCCGCATGCCGAACTCGTGACTCTTGAAGGAACGGGACATGAGCTGCATACAGAGGATTGGGATATCATAATAGACTCGATTGTAAGGAATAGTTCTATAGGTGAGTAAGGGTTTAAAGCCATGAGCGGGAAGGTTGCTCATGGTTTATTTGTTTTTGAGTAATGCATTTTGTCAGGTCGAGGAGTATAGAGTTGGATGCTGGAGTCGAATTTTGTCAACTCGCCGATATATGAACAAAAATCGCGGGATTAAAGCTAAAACTCGCGGAATAAATTCAATAATTTCCGGGATTATGCTTCTAATTTCCTTAATTAGAGTAAAAAATACCCCCATTGGTATAAGTTTGTTAACATGAATTGTTCCTAATTTGGCCGGTTATATCATAATCCACCAAAAAAGAAATCGTCCGTGCACGAAACACGGACGAATGGGGCGCCAGAAGGGACACACGAGTCGGTAAAGCGAGGCCGGTTTTTCTGGAACGAAAACCCGGTGCTTTTACACGTGTGACAGAGGCCTATTTATTTTTAGACGTAAGGACAGTAACGATAAGCGAGCTGAAAGCGACCGCAAACATCAACGCCTCAAAGATCGTCAGAGGCATCACCCCCCTTAACTGTAAGCTGCGGATACCCGCAAGATGTCCAGCTTCAGTTTAAAAAAGGGAATGCGCCGACCGTCTGTCCTTCTGAACGCTATCTCCATTATACCACTTAAGTAGTCAGAATAGTCAGCCGAAAGAAACGGGGTAATCGAACTATTTTTATTGGTTAAAGATTAAGAAAACAAGAATGTGGTATGGATAAGAAGTGGTTATTTGAAATTAGCTGCATTCTTACAAAAATTGAATTGGAATCTTAGGTCCCGGAATGCTATAATCATTTTGTTTGTAAAATCTCGAAACAACGATGCCTGGCATTTCAAAATATATAGTAGGAGTGAGACCAACATGAGTATTTGGTTTACTGAAAAACAAACGGAAAATTTCGGAATTACGATGAAAATTAACAAAACGTACGTATCGGAGCAAACAGAATTTCAAAAGCTAGATATGGTAGAAACAGAAGAGTTCGGAAACATGCTGATCCTGGATGGCATGGTTATGACTACACAAAAAGACGAGTTCGTTTACCACGAGATGGTAGCACACGTACCTCTTTTCACACACCCTAACCCGAAGAACGTTCTAGTTGTAGGTGGAGGAGACGGTGGAGTAATCCGTGAAGTGCTTAAGCACCCATCTGTTGAAAAAGCAGTTCTTGTTGAGATCGATGGAAAAGTAATCGAGTATTCTAAGCAATACCTGCCTGAAATCGCAGGGGACCTAGAGAACCCGCGCGTTGAAGTTAAAGTAGATGACGGATTCATGCACATTGCAACTAGCAATAACGAGTATGATGTAATCATGGTTGACTCAACTGAGCCAGTTGGACCAGCTGCAAAGCTTTTTGAAAAAGGTTTCTATGAAGGAATCTCTAAAGCTTTAAAAGAAGACGGAATCTTTGTTGCACAAACAGACAACCCATGGTTCACGCCTGAGTTGATCACTCAAGTATTCAGCGATGTTAGCGAGATCTTCCCGATCACGCGTCTTTACACAGCGAACATCCCAACTTACCCAAGCGGACTTTGGACGTTCACGATCGGATCTAAGAAACACGATCCACTAGAAGTTCCTGCTGCTCGTTTCCATGATATCGAAACGAAATACTGGACGCCGCAACTTCATACAGCTGCGTTCGCGTTGCCGAAGTTTGTGAGTGACTTGATCAAAAAATAAGACAGTTTGCATATGTATTGTTGTTTTGAATGAGGTTTAATTTCCGCTACAGTGGCTCGCTTTCCGCGGGGCAGGCGGTGAGCCCCTGTCTAGTTGCAGTGACTAGCCCCTCAAGGTCAAAAGTTAAACAGTCAAGAAGGCAAAGTGCGCCTTCATAGCCCATTCAACTTTTGCTTGTCGGTGCTGAACGAGCCACTTCCACTTTCGGACTGACCGCTTGTCCCGCAGGAGTCTCGCCCTTGCGCTCCAATTAACTAGTCATTGAAGCAAAATATGCAAAACATCAATTGTATGAACTGTATTGAAAATAATTAATAAAAAATAGGGGCCGTCAAAAGTAAGTGTGAACTTGCTTTTTAGGACGGTCCCGTATTTTACATAAGGAGTGTAAAATCATGCGTTTTGATGAAGCTTATTCTGGAAATGTGTTTATTTTAAGTAAGCCTGACTATAAGACGGCTGATGCCGTTCTTTACGGCATGCCGATGGATTGGACGGTTTCATTCCGACCAGGCAGCCGTTTTGGTCCTGCTCGTATTCGTGAGGCATCTCTTGGCCTTGAAGAGTACAGCCCATACATGGACAAGCATCTTGAAGAAGTGAACTACTTTGATGCGGGAGACATTCCGTTGCCGTTCGGTAATCCTCAGCGTTCTCTTGATATGATCGAAGAGTACGTTTCAACGTTACTCGCTGACAACAAGTTTCCGCTTGGAATGGGTGGAGAGCATCTTGTGACTTGGCCGGTATTTAAAGCGTTGAAGCAAAAATATGATGACTATGTTGTGATTCATATTGATGCACATGCTGATCTTCGCGAGCAGTATGAAGGAGAAGTTCTTTCTCACTCAACACCAATCCGCAAAGTGTGTGATTTGATCGGAGCAGAAAACGTGTATTCATTCGGAATCCGTTCAGGTATGCGCGAAGAGTTTGAATTCGCAAAAACAAGCGGCATGCACATGTACAAGTTCGATGTAGCTGAGCCGTTAAAAGAAGTTCTTCCAACATTAAAGGGACGTAACGTGTACGTTACGATCGATATTGATGTGTTAGACCCATCTGCAGCTCCTGGAACAGGAACAGCAGAAGCGGGTGGAATCACGTCAAAAGAGCTTCTTGAAGCGATCCAGTTGATCGCAAAAGCGGACATCAACGTAATCGGTGCAGACTTAGTAGAAGTAGCGCCAGTTTATGACCACTCCGAGCAAACACCGATCGCAGCAAGCAAATTCCTTCGCGAAATTTTGTTAGGCTGGGTAAAATAATATATAAGTAACCCCTGTTTGAAGGCTGTTGTTTTTGTTTGCAGCCGTCGGACAGGGGTTTTGTTTTTTGTTTGGGTCAGTGCCGTATGTCGAGCTGTGTCGAACGGCCTTTATTTTGCGAATTAGACTTAATTAGTATGGATTTTAACTTAATTTTTTCTAAATAGACCTAATTGAACTTTTCTCCGACTTAATTGCTCATCAAAACGACTTAATTGCCATCCGCCATCCTCTTCACACCTCATCTTGCAGACCTTACACATAAAAAAACGGCCTCGAATCATCGAGACCGGCGAACGCTTAAGCTAATTCTTCTACTAATTTTTCTTTTTTGATCGATTTTGCAAACAAAATCGCTTCTACTACGAAATAAACCATTGATCCGATGCAGACATACGTCCAGATTTCTTGAAGTTTAGCGTTTTGCCAAAGATCTAAAAGCATGAATAGGGAAGGAAGCGTTAACGTCACCCATGACTGAACGAAAGCGACTCTTCCGATATAGTTTTCGTACGGTTTTTTAAGTGCAGATGACAAGAAGAACAGAAACCAAAGGAATGTCCACAACACCCAAGTTAGTGCGTTTACTATGTCATTTTCTTGAACGTAAAACACAAGTGCATAAACGATGGCCATCATCGAAACCCACAGAGAGTACCAACCGAGGCCGCTGGAATCTAATCCTTTTAGAATCGTCACGCCTAAGTAAAGGTAAGTGAACCCGAATAAGAAAACAGCACCGTTATTGAACATCGACCAGTTTGATCCATCGGACGTAATAATTAGATAGATCGGTGTGATAACTTGAAGTAATCCGACTAATATATTGAAGAACGCGACACTTTTTTCTTCAGCTTTTCCAAGCAACATCAAGCTGTTCAAGAATAAAGCTCCACCCGAAAACAGCAATCCTATAGCACCCATTTTATTCCCTCATTACTTTTTATAAATTTTCTTTAGAGGTCAGACCTCTTACATTAATCAAATATAGTAAATTCTTAAGTGTAAAGCAATGGAAATCTTAAGAAAAATAGTAGGTTGGAACTGACTTCAACTGTTTTTAGCTAAATTTGTCGAATTTTGTTATATCATTATGTCTTTTTTGCTATAGTTACATTAGAGAATTAGTTGGATAAAGGGGGGACAAATGAAATGACAGCGATTTCAAATGAGTTGGAGTATTTCCAAACGTTTATCGATCAGCTTTCTGAAGCAGTTGTGGTAGTGGATAATAATGAACGAATTATAGCAGTGAATCACCATTACTTAAACCTGACAGATCAAGCTGCTTTTGAAACAGGAAAGTTAGTAGATGAAGTTCTTTTACGACATTCAGATGGTGAAGAAGGAACTTTGCTTGCTGAGAATGGATTTATTTCGGTAAAAGTGAGTGAAGGGTCTTTGCCGTTTATCGAGAGTTCTACTCGCTATTATATTTTGAAAGAACTGCCGGCTGTCGTTCATTCTTGTCAGGAACCTCTTATGAAAACGTTAATGAACATCGTTCCCGATTTTATTGGCATCAAAGACGGAGATGGGCGCTTTGTATTTGCTAATGAATTTGTAGGTGAACTATTTGAACTGCCTGGATTTGATTTTACCGGAAAGACCGATGCTGATTTAGCGGAGATCACGCCAGATTTTCATGATGTTTTTCAGTATTGTATCGAGACGGATGAGCAAGTGTGGCAGGCAAGAGAAATTGTAAGGTGTGAAGAATTCGTGCCTGCACGAGACGGCAGTACACGCTTTTTTGATGTATATAAAATTCCTGTGTTTCATCCAAACGGAGCTCGTAAGAACTTGCTTGTTTTTGGCCGGGAAGTAACGGAAAAGATCGAGTCCCGACAGCTGCTAGAAGAGAGCGAAGCGAGATACAGGCTGCTTGCTGAAAATGCGATGGATATGATCACAACACATAAAGCGGACGGTTCATTTACGTATATTTCACCTGCATCGTATGCGTTATTAGGAAAAAGACCTGAAGAAATTTTAGGTGGCACTGGGTATAATATGCTTCATCCCGATGACGAAGAAGTATCGAGAAAAGCACATGAAGAGTTAATCGCGTCACCATGTACGAAAACCGTACCTTTTCGCTTACAGCATAAGGACGGACATTATGTGTGGCTAGAAACTTCGTGCAAAAGCATCACGGATGACACTGGTAAAGTTGTGGAAATCATAGGGGTTACGCGTGATATCTCAGACCGAAAAAAATCAGAAGATATGCTGCGTCAGTCTGACAAACTTTCAATCGTCGGCCAGCTCGCGGCTTCGGTTGCGCATGAAATCCGTAATCCGCTGACTTCACTAAAAGGATTTGTTCAGCTTTTACAAGAAAGACAAGAAAGCGATCCATCCAACTACTACAGCATTATGGACAAAGAACTGAACCGCATCGATCAGATCATGGGGCAGCTGTTATTGTTGGCTAAGCCCCAAGTTAGAATGTATAAAAAGACGTGTTTAAAAGAAATCATTGAATTTGTAGAAACCTTACTTCAGCCAGAAGCAATCGTACAAAACATACAGATCCATACAAAGATGCCTGATGTTCTGCCTCATATTCATGCAGAAGAAAACGAACTGAAACAAGTGTTGATCAACCTGTTGAAAAATGCGATCGATTCGATGGTAGATGGGGGAGAGATCACGATTCAGGCCGAAATGATGGATGGAAAGATCCATGTAGCCGTAAAAGACCAAGGATGTGGCATTCCGAGAAATCGAATCCAGAAAATGTGTGAGCCCTTTTATACGACAAAAGAAAAAGGGACTGGGCTAGGTCTGATGATCAGTTCGAAAATCATGAAAGAACATAACGGTGAACTGCGGTTTACGAGTATAGAAGGCAAGGGAACGACTGCTAGTATGATTTTACCGGTGTGATGTAATGGGCTTGAGCTGATGATTGTTTTCAGCTCAAGTTTTTTTATGGTATTTGTCGATTTTTGTAAACTCGTCGATATAACTTAAAAAGTGGCCAAATTATAGTTGAAACTCGCCGTAATATGTTTAATTTACGCTGTATTATCTATTTAATTTCTCGAAATATCTTGAACAGCATCTCCACAACTTCAAAAAAAGAAGCTTCTCACCTTTTTTCGAGTGAGAAGCTCCTTAATCTATCGCCTTTTGTTACACATTCTCCGGCTCAGCTACTTTTACGAGCTGTTTTCCTGTGTTTTCACCTGAGAACAGTCCTAAGAATGCATCAATCGTATTTTCAAAGCCGTCTACGATGTTTTCGCTATAAGAAATCTTACCTTCTTTTACCCATTTAGCAAGCTCGATCGCGCCTTCTTCAAAATGAGCCGCATAATCGCTAACGATGAATCCTTTCATCAAAGCACTGTTGATCAGAATTTGACTTTGCATACGTGGACCAACATCTGCTTTTTCAAGGTTGTAAAGAGCGATCTGGCCACAAACAGGAATGCGAGCACCTTTGTTGATCAACGCCAATACGCTATCAGAGATCTCACCGCCGACGTTATCAAAATAAACATCAACACCGTCCGGACAAGCTGCTTTTAATGCCTCATATACATTTTCCGTCTTGTAGTTGATCGCAGCATCAAAGCCCAGCTCATCTTTTAAGTAAGAGATCTTATCGTCTGAACCTGCGATGCCGACAACACGTGCACCTTTGATCTTGGCGATTTGGCCAACAATCGTACCAACAGCTCCAGCGGCACCGCTGACTACAACGGTTTCGCCTTCTTGTGGGTTGCCGATATCAAGCAGACCGAAATATGCCGTTAAGCCTGTCATGCCTAATACGCCTAAGTTTGCCGTAAGCGGAGCAAGAGATGGATCTAATTTACGAACTTCAGCATCACTTGCTACGTTGTATTTTTGCCATGCTAAGTTACCGATCACAAAGTCGCCTTCTGCCAATTCATCTGAACGAGATTCAACAACTTGTCCGACAATACCGCCAGAGATCGGTTCGTTTAATTGAAATGGAGGTACATACGATTTGCGGTCACTCATGCGTCCGCGCATATATGGATCTACCGATAGATAAATCGTTTTTAACAGTACTTGATTGTTTTCTAGTGCAGGAGTAGAAGCCTCCTCGAAGCGGAAATCGCTTTTTTGAGGTGCGCCTTTTGGTCGATTCACGAGTAAAATTCTTTCGTTTTTCATTAAGATCCTCCTCATTTCTATTTCTTCTTCTCGAGTGTATAATACGTCATTCACTGCCTTCATTCCAAATCATCCACTCATGAAAACGTGTTTTTAGGATAAATTTACCTAATAAGACCATGAATTTTTAAAAAGACACCCATAAGGTTGAAGGGAAGCAGTGAAATCTTTTATAATAGGTAAGTTAAAGAGGGACATCAAAAAAGGAAGTGTTGTTCGCATGGATCAAGATACGGAATTGTCTGTTGCGCTTTCGATAAGTTCAGAAGTACATTTCAGCGGTGAAGCGGAGAAACATTTCACCGAGACAGAAGGTAAGCTCTATAAACGTGGGGACGTCACCTATCTTCAGTATAAGGAAGAGATAGAAGGTGCAGGTTCTGTCAATAATGTGATTAAGATAACGCACGCTGGTATTCTGATTATTCGCTCAGGCAGTGTATCTATGAAACAGAAATATTTAATCGGCCAAACGACAAAAGGCATGTACGACAGCCCATATGGCCAGCTTTGGATGGAAACGACTACACATGAAATGAATTTCCGCTGGAATCAGCAAAAGCAGACGGGAGATCTAAATCTCGCATACGAGCTGGTTCTACAGGGTGAACATACAGGAACACATCGAATCAAGATTAATTTTCAGGAGGCAAAAGCATGAATATCCTTGACCAAGTCAAGCAGCTGTTAAAAGAAGAGATAGAAGAAGCGGTCGTTAAAGCAGGACTCGCTAAAAAAGAAGAACTGCCTGCAGTCGTTCTTGAAGTACCGAAAGATAAAGCGAATGGTGACTTCGCGACGAACATGGCCATGCAATTAGCACGTGTCGCAAAAAAAGCTCCTCGTATGATCGCGGACGATCTTGTTGCAAATTTTGATAAGAGTAAGGCATCTATCGCAAAAGTTGAGATCGCAGGTCCTGGTTTCATTAACTTTTACATGGATAACTCTTATTTAACAGAGCTTGTACCGACTGTATTAAAAGCGGGCAAGGATTACGGACGAACTGAGCATGGCGGCGGTAAAAAGGTTCAAGTCGAGTTCGTATCTGCAAACCCTACAGGAACGCTTCACTTAGGACATGCACGTGGTGCAGCTGTTGGTGATACGATCTGCAATATCCTAGACTATGCAGGCTATAACGTTTCTCGTGAGTTCTACATCAACGATGCTGGAAATCAGATCAACAACTTAGCTACTTCGATCGAAGCTCGTTACTTTCAAGCGCTAGGCAAGGATAAAGAGATGCCTGAAGATGGTTACCACGGAGCGGATATCATCGAGTTTGGTAAAGATCTTGCAGAAGAGTACGGCGATTCTTGGTTAGAGAAAGACGAGAGCGAGCGTGTTAGCTTTTTCCGTGAATACGGTCTTACACGAGAGCTTGAAAAACTAAAAGCTGACCTCGCTGAATTTCGTGTAGATTTTGATGTGTGGTTCTCTGAGACTTCTCTCTATCAAAACGGAAAAATTGATGCAGCACTCGAAAAGTTAAAAGCTAAAGGTGTTGTTTATGAAGAAGAAGGCGCGACATGGTTCCGTACGACAGATTATGATGATGACAAGAACCGAGTACTCATCAAGAATGACGGATCTTACACATACTTAACACCAGATATCGCGTATCATAACGACAAGTTTGAGCGCGGGTTTGAGAAGCTGATCAACATCTGGGGCGCTGACCACCACGGTTACATCCCGCGTATGAAAGCGGCGATCCAAGCCTTAGGTTATGATAAAGAGCAACTCGATGTAATGATCATCCAACTTGTTTCCCTGTTCCAAAACGGTGAAAAAGTTCGTATGAGTAAGCGTACGGGTAAAGCGGTAACGCTGCGTGAACTGATGGAAGAAGTGGGCATCGATGCAACTCGCTATTTCTTTGCGATGCGTTCTAACGATACTCACCTTGATTTTGATATGGACTTAGCGGTTTCAAAATCGAACGAAAATCCTGTGTTCTACGTACAATATGCACATGCACGCGTATGCAGCATGCTTCGCCAAGGGGAAGAGATGGGTCTTTCTTATGAGGGAGACGTGGATCTTTCTCAGATCGATTCTGAAAAAGAGTTCGAGCTGTTGAAGAAAATCGGAGAATTCCCTGCAGTGATCAATGAAGCAGCAGAAAAGCTTTTAACGCACCGTGTAACGAACTATGTATTCGAGCTGGCTTCAGCTCTTCATAGCTTTTATAACGCTGAGCGTGTACTTGATCCTGAAAATAAAACAAAATCACAAGCGCGCTACGCATTGATGAAAGCTACTCAAGTAACGATTGAGAATGCATTGAACATCATCGGTGTAGAAGCACCAGAGCGTATGTAATATATAGAGGAAACCTGTCTTCGGACAGGTTTTTTTCGTTTTGGAAGAAGTTTTCGAACGATTCTAGGGTTTTATGCTCGAATCCGGGATTTTATGCTCGAATCCGGGATTTTATGCTCGAATCCGGGATTTTATGCTCGATGCCAGGAATATATGCTCGGTGCCCGAAATATATGCTCGGTGCCGGAAATATATGCTCGAAGCCGGGAATATATGCTCGATGCCGTGAATATATGCTCGATGCCAGGAATTTATGCTCGATGCCGTGAATTTATGCTCGATGCCAGGATTTTATGCTCGATGCCAGGAATATATGCTCGGTGCCGGAAATATATGCTCGATGCCGGGAATATATGCTCGGTGCCGGGAATATATGCTCGATGCCGGAAATATATGCTCGATGCCGAGAAATTATGCTCGATACAAAAGATTTTCTCCTCGATTCCCATCATTCACGGACTCAACAAAACAAAAAAGGAATTCCCAAGCTTTTCTTGAATTCTATTGAAGCACATCAATGCTTAGGAGGTTCCAAAAATGACATCATCTAAAAGCCCTTTTGTTATCGGACAGATTGAAGGGTACTCAAAAGAATTTTCCAACTTGATATCCATGATGGACTACACGAGGGAAACGACGATTTGGGATGTCCACGATCTATCCGTAGAAGAGCTCGATTACAGAATCAACGGAATCGGGAATTCAATCGGCATGCTGCTCGCTCATCTTGTGGCTGTAGAAAAGATTTATCAATTTATCACATTCGACGGAAAAGATCTGCCAGAGGAGGAGATCGAGCGTTATGCAGAGACCTTGCAGCCTGCACTCGATCTAGGTGAGGCGGCGACGATTATTCATGGCAATACAGCGGAATTTTATCTAGAAGACTTAAAAAAGACCCGTGAAATTACATTACAGCATTTTCAGAAGCTTGAAGACTCGTGGCTCTATGAAAAAACACCGTGGTGGGGGAATGAGCTCGGTAACAACTACTTTAAATGGTTTCATGTATTTGAAGATGAACTGAGTCATCGCGGTCAGATTCGTATTATAAAAAAGCAATATGAGCTCGCGGCAGCGAAATCTTCTGCGCAATCCTAACCGCAACGAAAAAAGGGATAATGTCGGGATAACATGCCATATTAATAAGAGATAGGTTTGGAAACTCGTTTGAAAGAGGGGGTACATATATGAAGTTGATCGTATTATCATTAATAACAGGCGCCCTCGTAGGCTTT
Organism: Fictibacillus tiangongensis; assembly: GCF_048083785.1. Lineage (GTDB taxonomy): Bacteria > Bacillota > Bacilli > Bacillales > Fictibacillaceae > Fictibacillus. Next base: position 3,989,624 of record NZ_CP182294.1, on the reverse strand, counting down.
GTTTTTGCCCTGTTAAAACTCCCGATTCCGGCACCACCCGCATTACCAGGAATCATGGGCATCATCGGTATCTATTTAGGCTATCAAGCTTACATCTGGATGGCAGGTACTTTTCTAAAGTGAGGAAAACTTGGCGTTAGCCGGACTGACCTCTGAGTTGCAAATCTATTATGAAAAGCTAGGAACCGGTGCGCCAATCGTTTTTTTACACCCGCCCGGTATGAGTCACCTCGTGTTCAAGTACCAAAAAGAATTAGCGTCGGATTATCAGACGATCTTTCCTGATTGTAGGGGGCATGGCCGATCGTCTAGTAAAGACCCAGAAACGTTTACGATATGGGACTTGGCAGATGATGTGGCTTCTTTATTGGATCACTTATTATTAGAAGAGGCATATATTTGTGGGTATTCAGCAGGTGGTTCGGTCGCACAAGCGTTTGTTCAAAAATATCCGCAGCGCACAAAGGGTCTTATTTTGAGTGGAGGCTTTCCTCAAGTTTCTACATTCGCACTGAAAAAACAGTTTCAAACAGGAATAAGGCTGGTCAAAAATGCACCAGCCCTACTCAATCAGATTCTTGTCAGCACACATTCGAACTCTCCAGAAGATCGAAAAGAAATGCTGTCTTATCATAAGCTGACAGATCCTAAAACGTGGCAGCGGTTCTACCAAGAAAGTCTTTCCTTCCAATGCACGGATCAGCTGAAAGAGTGGCGATTTCCGTTATTGTTCATTTACGGGGAACAAGCGGAATATATGCATCCTTATAGAAGGATCTACGCAAGGAATGTTCACCCGAAAGCAAAATTCGTTCTCTTAAACAAAGCGCTGCATCAGCTTCCGATCAAACATTATGCAAGCTTTAATGCAGAGGTTAGAAAATTTATTCCATGCCTTACATAAGGATGGTTCCGCCGCTCATCCTTTTAAAACCGCGTACTTTCTCTAGCTCAGCAACGAGCTGAAGAACGGCGCGGTCTTTTTGTTTCGCTTCAATCATTACGTCCAGCTCATCTGTATAATTGGACATCAGTTTAAAGAACGGCAGCACATAATCGAGACTAACGAAGTCATGGTGGCTTCTGTACGCCTTTTCGTCTTTTGGTGAAGAAAGATGCACCTTTGGAGGTCGGCCTGTATTCTCCCACGTTTTCACGAACCTCGGAAGTAATTCCTCTAGCGAACCATTGTCATCTGGATTTGCCATGTAATGATGGTAATCAAACATAAGCGGGATTCCTTCATTTTCACAGACTTCTATCGTCTCTTGGGTCGTGAACGTTTTATCGTCGTTCTCAAGAGTCGTCCTTGCTTTAACATCGGCTGGGAGAAGTTTTATATTTTCATAAAAACGTTCTAAAGCAGACGGCTTATCACCATAAGCCCCACCGATATGTATATTAATATAGCTTCGGTCCTCAATGCCCATCCCTTTTAGCAGATCAAAATGATATTGCATATCTTTCACCGCGTTTAACGTCACCTCTTTACGAGGACTCGTAAACAAGGTGTACTGATTAGGATGCATGCTCGTTCTGATGTTGTGTTTTTTTACAAGCTTTTCGATCTCTTTGCATTCTTTCTTCGTATGCTTTAAAAAATCCCAAGCTGCTTCAGGGTGGGTAGCTAAAGGGACGATCGAAGAAGACATGCGGTGAAGAGGAAGCTCGTGCGCGATGCAATAATGAAGAACGCGCAGTGTGCGCTCGAGATTGTTTTTCGTGATAGCAAGAAGCTGTGCTGTTCGTTCTTTCTCATCACGTTTTTGATAAGTAGCATAAGTCATCGTTTTTGCAGGTGAGGCCTCGTATAAGTTGAGAGCCGTTGATACAAATCCGAAAGATGTTAACATGTTTGGCCCCCTAGTGTTTTGGTTTAATTTTTTGATATATTTCCAAGAAAGTCGTGATCTTATGAAGAAGTACTACTAAATTGCATCATTGAATGGTTGATTGGAGTGTAAGGTTGCCGACTCCTGCGGGACAAGCGGTCAGGTGAGACCCTTAAGGGCGCAAAGCGGCAGTCCGAAATGTGGAAGTGACTCGTTCAGCCCCGACAAGCAAAAGTTGAATGGGCTATGAAGGCGCACTTTGCCTTCTTGACTGTTTAACTTTTGACCTCGAGGGGCTAGTCACTGCAACTAGACAGGAGGCTCACCGCCTGCCCCGCGGAAAGCGAGCAACCTGAAACGGAAATCAACACTTTCAGAATCTACAAAGAATTCACTTTCAACTTATAAAAAAGGCGATAGCACAAAACCCACCACTTCTTTAAAACGAACTTTCACGGAACGGCGCGTCTTCTTTAAGCGGGCTAGCGTCAATTTCTCAGAGCGTTCAAGATCTGAATCGAGCACCTGCTTCACCGCTTGAATCTCCGATTTATCTGTAAAGATGCAATTTAGCTCGTCGTTATAAAAAAAGCTGCGAAGATCAAAGTTTGCGGTACCAATATCGCAGATCGTATCATCGAACATAACAATCTTGGAATGATAAAATCCTTCATGAAACTGATAGATCTCTGCTCCAGCTTCTAAGAGCGGTTTAACGAAACGATAAGAAGCTTCTTGGACAAAAGGATGATCGGGGTTCATCGGAACGAGTAATTTCACGTTGACGCCGCGATGGAGTGCTGACAAAAGCTCTCTGTTCATCTTTTTACCCGGAATAAAGTATGGCGAACCTATAAAAATGCTTTTTTTCGCACCTTTTATTTTTGTATAAAAATAGCGGTAGCCAGCCTGTCCTTTTGAAGGAAGAAGCATCAGCTCTTTTGCCTCTTCTTCTTTGAGAAAAGAGGAGGTCTCATTATGAGTCATCTTTTCATTTGTTGAACCGTTCCAATCGTCGATAAACAGACGCTGCAATTGGATAACAGCGTTACCTTTTAATTTTAAGTGATAGTCACGCCAATCTCCAAACCGGGTAACTCTGCCAATATATTCATTTCCTACGTTATATCCGCCCAAGTAGCCGATCTCTGAGTCGATGATCGTGATTTTTCGATGATTTCGGTGATTGATGCGGTATAAGAGGTACGGAAATTGCGGCTTGTTGCTGTATTCAAAATGAACACCAGCATCTTTTAGACTGTTAACCGTCTTTTTTTTCAGCCCGTAACTCCCCATGTAATCAAGAAGCAGTCTAACTTCTAAGCCTTGATGTGCTTTTGTGATCAACTTCTTACATAGCTCTTGTCCGAGTTCGTCATCTCGTAATATGTAAAACTGTATGTAGATCGATTTGTTCGCTTGATCTATGTCTTGAAACAGTGAATCGAAAAAATGAGAACCCGTTGTTAAAAGGTGCATATGGCCAGTTGTGTTTACAGGAGGTTCTTCTTTTGAGGTCGTTTGTTTATGTCCTAAATAAAAGTCGATCCAAGCCAAAAATCCAATGGCTATCATCACTAAAACGATCCACATGTTCTTCTCCTCCTTTTAATCAAACTTTTATATAGTATACCCCCACCATATGAAACCACTAAAAATTTTTTTGCACGGATGTTGACTGAATGCTCATTCATTTATTTTTTATGCTATAATGAAGTCAGAAAATTAATTTCATTTAGAATTATTAAAAGAGAAAGAATTAGGGAATAGCAGCATTGGAAGGGAGAGAGAGCGATGGACGGCTTAATGGTAGCAAACTGGCTTGCATTTCTTTTTGTAACCGCTTACGCACTATTTTTGTTTGCTTATGTTGTAAAAACAAGGTTTGAATTCATCAAGCTCGGTAAGAAAGTAGAGTTTGATAATACGGTTCAAGAACGAATTAAAGCAGTTTTAGTGAATGTATTTGGTCAAAAGAAGCTGTTGAAAGACAAAAAGAGTGGAATTATCCATATCATGTTCTTTTATGGATTCATTCTCGTTCAGTTCGGAGCGATCGATTTTATATGGAAGGGACTTGCACCTGGATCGCATCTGCCTTTAGGCCCGCTTTATCCAGGATTCACGTTTTTTCAAGAAATCGTAACAACGATGATCATGATCGCAGTTGTTTGGGCTTTTTATAGAAGATATGTTGAAAAGCTTGTTCGATTGAAGCGTGGATTTAAATCTGGATTGGTTCTTCTGTTTATCGGCGGCTTGATGCTTTCCGTATTAGTTGGGAACGGAGCAGAGATTATCTGGCACGATCTACCGTACGAGTGGACGGCGCCTATCGCTTCTGCAATTGCAATGGCTCTTGGTTTCTTAGGGAAAACGGGTGCTGCAGTCGTATTCTTTATCTCATGGTGGATTCACTTATTGTTCTTATTAACGTTCTTAGTGTATGTTCCACAATCCAAGCATGCTCACTTGATCGCAGGTCCACTAAACGTTTGGCTTGGGCGCAAAGATAAAGTAGGAAAGCTTTCTTCGATCAATTTTGAAGATGAGACACAAGAAGTTTTCGGTGTGAATAAAATTGAAGACTTCAATCAAAAGCAGCTTGTTGATCTCTATGCATGTGTAGAGTGCGGGCGTTGTACAAATGTTTGTCCGGCAACAGGTACTGGTAAAATGCTATCACCGATGGATATGATCATTAAACTGCGTGACCATCTAACGGTAAAAGGAGCTGCCGTAACATCTCGCACGCCTTGGATGCCAGCGTTCGCTTTCTCGAACACAACAGGCAACCAGATCGCTTTTGAAGCGAGAGGGAAGGGCGCTGAGGAAACAGCTGCAACAACAGACGGATCTTCTGCACTTGCTTATGATGTTGAGATGATCGGTGAAGTCATGACAGAAGAAGAGATCTGGGCATGTACAACTTGCCGTAACTGTGAGGATCAGTGTCCAGTTATGAACGAACACGTAGATAAAATCATCGACATGCGTCGTTATCTTGTTCTTACTGAAGGTAAGATGGATGCAGAAGCGCAGCGTGCGATCAAAAATATTGAGAAGCAAGGTAACCCTTGGGGAATCTCTAAAAAGGAACGCGAGAACTGGCGCGAGCTGAAAGAAGATATCGTGGTTCCGACTGTAAAAGAAAAAGAAAAAGCGGGTGAAGAGTTCGAGTACCTGTTCTGGGTAAGTTCGATGGGTGCTTATGACAATCGTTCACAAAAAATCGCACTTTCTTTAGCGAAGATCATGAACGAAGCAGGAATCACGTTTGCGATCTTAGGAAACAAAGAAAAGAACTCTGGTGATACGCCTCGTCGACTTGGAAACGAGTTTCTATTCCAAGAGATGGCGAACGCGAACATCGAGTTGTTCCAAAAGCATAATGTTAAGAAGATCATCACAATCGATCCGCATGCGTATAATACGTTCAAAAACGAATATCCAGAGTTTGGTCTTGAAGCTGAAGTGTATCACCATACAGAGCTTTTAGCAGACTGGATTAAAGAAGGAAGAATCAAGCCGAAGTTCGAGGTGAATGAAACGATCACGTATCACGATTCTTGTTACCTCGGCCGCTATAACGAAGTTTATGAACCACCACGTGATATCTTAAAAGCAATTCCAGGAGTGAAGGTCGTTGAGATGGATCGCAACCGTCAGAACGGAATGTGCTGTGGAGCGGGTGGCGGAATGATGTGGATGGAAGAAAAAGCAGGATCTCGTGTGAACGTTGCGCGTACAGAACAAGCTCTTGCTGTTAATCCAACCATGATCGGAAGCGGATGTCCGTATTGCTTAACGATGTTGAGTGACGGAACGAAAGCGAAAGAAGTGGAAGAGCAAGTTCAAACACTCGATGTTGTTGAAATCCTAGAAAAATCGATGTTTGGCTCACAGAAACAAGAAGTTCTTCAGTAGTTTTTGAGCATGTAATTAAGCTGCCTGCATTTGAGCTGGCAGCTTCATGCTTGGAAGTTGGTCGACTGAGCGTTCGCTCGGCTCGTCTTTAAACACATTTGTAAGCGTTAACATAATTTTCGCAGCTCTACCATACGAATCGGGAGGTTATTCATATGACAAAATCAGTAATCGTCAGTGGTGTACGGACACCTGTAGGAAAGTTTGGTGGCGGATTAAGTTCTCTTACAGCGTCAGATCTGGGCGGAATAGCGATTAAAGAAGCGCTTCAACGAGCGAACGTTGCTCCAGACGCGGTGGATGAAGTCATTTTAGGCTGTGTTCTTCAAGGTGGGCAAGGGCAGATTCCTTCTCGCCAAGCGGCAGAAAAAGCAGGTTTACCTTGGAAGACGAAAACAGAAACGATCAACAAAGTATGTGCGTCAGGTCTTCGTGCGATCACGATGGCAGATCAGATCATCCGTGCGGGTGACGAAGAAGTCATCGTAGCAGGTGGAATGGAATCGATGAGCAACGCGCCTTACATTTTACCGAAAGCGCGCTGGGGTCTTCGTATGGGAGATAGCTCAGTAAAAGATCTCATGGTGCATGATGGATTAACGTGTACGTTTACAGGTGTTCACATGGGAATCTACGGAAATGACGTAGCCAAAGAGATGGAAATCTCACGCGCGCGCCAAGATGAGTGGGCGTACCGCAGTCATAGCCGTGCTATCGAATCGATTGAAAAAGGAATTTTTGCAGAAGAGATCGTTTCTGTGGAAGTGCCTCAACGAAAAGGTGATCCGATTGTCGTTTCCCAAGATGAATCACCGCGTAAAGATACGTCTGTTGAATCTCTTTCAAAATTAAAACCAGTATTTTCTCAAGATGGAACGATCACTGCAGGAAACGCACCAGGCGTAAACGATGGTGCAGCGGCAGTAGTCGTGATGAGTGAAGAACGTGCGGAAAAAGAGGGCAAAGAAGTGATGGCTACAATTCTAGGTCACACAGCACTTGCTGTTGAAGCAAAGGATTTTCCGAAAACGCCAGGTCTTGTCATCAATGAACTGTTGAAGAAAACAGGAAAATCATTAGAAGACATTGAGCTTTTTGAAATAAACGAAGCATTTGCAGCTGTTGCGCTAGCGAGTTCTGAACTTGCGGGATTAGATCTTGAAAAAGTGAACGTGAACGGTGGAGCAGTCGCGTTAGGTCACCCGATTGGGGCGAGCGGCACGCGCATCGTACTAACATTGATCCACGAGTTAAAAAGACGCGGAGGCGGACTTGGCATCGCTTCTATCTGTTCAGGCGGCGGGCAAGGTGACGCGATCTTAGTAGAAGTGAAGAAATAAGGAGGAGCAATATTCATGAGCATTCAAAACATTATGGTGATCGGTGCAGGACAGATGGGTTCAGGAATCGCGCAAGTTTGTGCGCAAGCGGGCTATTCCGTTGTTCTGCATGACATGCAAGAGGAGTTCGTACAAAAAGGAATCGGAATCATCTCTAAAAACTTAAACCGCTCCGTGGAAAAAGGACGTCTGGATGAAAGCGAGAAAGAATCCATTCTGTCCCGCATTACAGCTTCTGTTTCCTTAGAAAACGCGTCAAATGCAGATCTTGTAATCGAAGCGGTCGTGGAAAACATGGACGTAAAAACACAGCTCTTCAAGATGCTCGACCAATATGCGCCAGCTCATACGATTTTAGCGTCGAACACATCTTCACTTCCGATCACAGAGATTGCGGCTGCAACGAACCGACCTGAAAAAGTGATCGGCATGCACTTCATGAACCCCGTTCCAGTTATGAAACTCGTAGAGATCATCCGTGGACTTCAAACAGCGGATGACGTTTACGAGACGATCGAGTCGGTATCTAAGAAGCTGCAAAAAGTCCCCGTAGAAGTGAACGACTTCCCAGGGTTCATCTCCAACCGCATCCTCATGCCGATGATCAACGAAGCAATCTTCTCGGTATATGAAGGTGTGGCAACCCCTGAAGCGGTCGATGAGATTATGAAACTCGGGATGAACCATCCGATGGGGCCGTTAACGCTAGCAGACTTCATCGGGCTAGACACGTGCCTCTACATCATGGAAACGCTGCATGAAGGCTTCGGTGATGACAAGTACCGTCCGTGCCCGTTGTTAAGAAAGTACGTAAAAGCCGGCTGGCTCGGCAAGAAGTCAGGCAGAGGCTTCTACAACTACGGGGTCTGACCCCACACAAAGACAAAAATTCCATTTTTGTCTTTGTGGAAGAGACAGCAACCAAAAATAGATCAAAGAAAAACAAACAGAAAAACAGCAAGCAAAGAAAGTACAAATAGAGAGAAATCACGGAGAGAGACTACAAGAGTCGGCATTTCACTATAGGAATGGGGAGAGACCATGAACCTCGTATTTACTGAAGAACAAAAGATGATGCAAAAGATGGTACGGGATTTTGCGCAGAAAGAGATAGCACCGGCCATTGAGCATATGGAAGAGACAGAAGAGTTTCCGCGTCATCTCATCACGAAGATGGCAGAGCTCGGACTGATGGGCATACCGATACCAGAAGAATATGGCGGAGCAGGGATGGATTTTACGTCCTATATTATCGCGATCAATGAACTATCAAAAGTGAGCGCGACGATCGGCGTAATTTTATCCGTCCATACGAGTGTTGGAACGAATCCGATTCTTTATTTCGGGAATGAAGAACAAAAGAGAAAATACATTCCTAAGTTAGCGAGTGGAGAATACCTTGGTGCGTTCGGACTAACAGAGCCTAGTTCAGGTTCTGATGCAGCAAGCTTAAAGACGAGAGCAGTTAAAAAGGGCGATCATTACATCTTGAACGGCTCTAAGATTTTTATAACAAACGCGGGAGAAGCGGATGTGTACATCGTTTTTGCTTCAACAGCACCTGATAAAGGAAGCTACGGGATCTCGGCCTTCATCGTAGATAAAGATACACCAGGTTTTTCGGTAGGGAAAAAAGAGAAAAAAATGGGGTTGAACGGATCGAACACGTGCGAGATCATTTTCGAAGATGCGCGTGTACCTGCTGAAAATCTTTTAGGTAATGAAGGGGAAGGCTTCAAGATCGCGATGAGCAACCTCGATGTGGGCAGGATCGGAATTGCTGCTCAATCCCTTGGTATCGCAGAGGCGGCATTAGAATTCGCAACGAACTATGCAAAAGAAAGAAAACAGTTCGGTAAGCCGATCGGCGCTAATCAAGGGCTTGGCTTTAAGCTTGCGGACATGGCGACTGCGGTTGAAGCGGCAAAACTTTTAACCTATCGTGCAGCTGATTTGAAGACAAACAACCTATCATGCAGAAAAGAAGCTTCGATGGCAAAGCTGTTTGCTTCAGAGACTGCGATGAAGTCAGCAATTGAAGCTGTTCAAGTGTATGGAGGGTACGGCTACACGAAAGAGTATCCAGTAGAAAGACTGTTCCGTGACGCGAAGGTTTGTCAGATTTATGAGGGAACAAGCGAGATTCAACGCATGGTATTAAGCAAACATTTACTAGGATAAGAGGGAGAGATAGAAATGCAATTTATGTTATCTGAAGAACATGAAATGATCCGCAAGATGGTGCGTGATTTTGCTAAAAATGAAGTAGAACCTACAGCAGCAGAACGTGACGAAGAGGAGCGTTTTGACCGCGCGATCTTTGATCAAATGGGTGAGCTTGGCCTTTGCGGAATTCCTTGGCCAGAAGAGTACGGTGGAATCGGCGGAGACTACTTAGGCTACGTGATCGCAGTTGAAGAACTATCACGTGTTTGTGCGTCAGTCGGTGTAACGCTATCTGCTCACACCTCTCTTGCAGGATGGCCGATCTTTAAGTTTGGTAACGAAGAGCAAAAGCAAAAGTTCCTTCGTCCGATGGCAGAAGGTAAAAAAATCGGAGCATATGGCTTAACAGAACCAGGATCCGGGTCAGATGCAGGAAACATGAAAACGACAGCGAAAAAAGACGGCGATGACTATATCATCAATGGCTCAAAGATCTTCATCACAAACGCTGGAGACGCGGAGATCTATGTTGTGTTCGCGCGCACGGATATTGAAGCGGGATCAAGAGGAGTTTCTGCGTTCATCGTAGAAAAAGGAACACCAGGCTTTTCTTTTGGTAAAAAAGAAAAGAAACTGGGCATCCGTTCATCTCCAACGTTAGAAATCATTTTTGAAGATTGCCGTGTGCCAGCTGAAAACCTTCTAGGGAAAGAAGGAGAAGGCTTTAAGATTGCGATGATGACTCTTGATGGCGGCCGTAATGGAATCGCAGCTCAAGCAGTAGGAATCGCTCAAGGAGCACTCGATGCTTCTGTAAACTACGCAAAAGACCGGAAACAGTTTGGTAAGCCGATCGGTGTAAACCAAGGGATCGGGTTCAAACTTGCAGATATGGCAACAAAAGTTGAAGCGGCTCGCCTACTAACTTATCAAGCAGCTTGGAGAGAATCAGAAGGTCTTCCATACGGAAAAGAGTCCGCGATGTCGAAGCTATTTGCCGGAGACATCGCGATGGAAGTAACGACAGACGCAGTTCAAGTATTCGGCGGATACGGCTACACGAAAGATTATCCAGTAGAACGCTACATGCGTGATGCGAAAATCACGCAGATCTACGAAGGTACACAAGAGATTCAGCGTCTCGTTATTTCTAAGATGCTTTTGAAAGATTAATTTGTGGGTTGTGAGAGGTTGATCTGTGCTCCAGGTTGCTCGCTATCCGCGGGGCAGGCGGTGAGCCACTTGCCGCTTTGCGCCATTAAGTGTCTCACCTGACCGCTTGTCCCGCAGGAGTCTCGCACCTTGCGCTCCAATCAACTTTTCAATGTAGCAAAACCCAAGGCACAAATCTTTTAGAGATTAACCTTTACAAATAACAGTTACTGAAATATTTAGGAGGAAACCATGCATCCATTAGCACAGCGCATCCAGCAAAAAGAGGAACGTGCTCTCGCGAAAGCGATCACGCTTGCTGAGAACAACGGTGAAGACAAACTCGAGCTTCTAAAGAGCATCTACCCGCAGCAAAAAGGCGCTCATTGGATCGGCATCACCGGTTCACCGGGTGCCGGGAAAAGCTCGCTCGTCAATCGTCTCATCTCTTTTTTGCGTAAAAAGAAGATGACTGTTGCGGTTGTTGCCGTTGATCCGACGAGTCCGTTCAGTGGCGGCTCTATCCTCGGAGACCGCGTTCGGATGGCTGACCATTTTACCGACCCTGGCGTTTTCATCAGAAGCATGGGGACGCGTGGCAGTCTTGGAGGTCTTTCCCGGTCTACGAAAGAAACGGTGCGGCTGATGGATGCTTATGGTTTTGATGTGATTTTAATAGAGACAGTAGGAGTCGGACAATCAGAACTCGACATTATGAAGCTAGCAGATTCGGTTGCGGTTGTATTGAACCCAGGCAGCGGAGATGTTGTGCAAGTGTTTAAAGCGGGAATCATGGAGATCGCGGATCTGTTCGTTGTGAACAAAGCGGATATGCCAGGCGTTCCGAAGCTTCTTGCTGAGATCGAAGCGATGCTTGACCTTGTGAAGCACGACAGTCCGTACCGACCGCCAGTCATTCAGACGATTTCTACTGAAAATAAAGGTTTACACGAATTATGGGAATCGCTTCTAACGCACCGTGAATATTTAGAGAAGAGCGGCGAAGGTAAGGAAAGAAAGCTTTCTAACCTGAAGCGTGAGGTGATGGAAGTGGTTCAGCATGAAATCTATCAGCAAGTGTGGAAACAAGAACAGAAAAATGGGTTCTCCTGGCTGGCCGACTTAGAATCAGGTACGACAGACCCTTATACAGCTGCAGAAGAGATTCTTTTAAAACGAATGCAGCCGGCTGACGGGAAACAGAAATGAGGGAGGCCAATTGGGTAAGAAAGAAGTGCCGTCGCTCGTAAAAGACGAAAAATTGATTCAGAGACGACGGGAAGAGATGGTAAAAGCGGCGGTCTCTCTTTTTAAAGAGAACGGTTTCCACCGCACGACAACCCGTGAGATCGCAAAAGCTTCTGGTTTCAGCATCGGCACACTTTACGAGTATATCCGGTCAAAAGAAGATATTCTTTATCTCGTCTGCGACAGCATCTATGACGGCGTTAAGCTGAGGCTGCAGCAGGATATCAATGGAGAAGACAGCGGCATTCAAGGAGTCGAGCGTGCGATCGCGGCTTATTTTAAAGTGATGGACGATATGCAGGATGAAGTGCTCGTCATGTATCAAGAAGCAAAGTCGCTCTCGCATGAAGCTCTTCCTTATGTACTCAAAAAAGAGTTAGAAATGACGGCGATCTTTGAAGAACTGCTTTTTAAAGTAGTAAAGCAAGGTGAACTGCAATTAAGTGAAAACGAGATTCCAGCAGCGGCTCACAATATTGTGATCCTCGGACAGATGTGGACGTTCAGACGCTGGGCGCTGCAGAAGATCTATACATTGGAAGAATATACACAGTTACAGCTTCAGCAATTGTTGTACGGCATAAAAGGAGCATAAGAAAGGATGAATGAAATGACTCAGACCGATATTTACCGGCCGAAGAATCCGGTTCGATTTGTAACCGCTTCCAGTCTTTTTGATGGTCACGATGCGTCGATTAACATCATGCGAAGAATCATTCAGTCGAACGGCTGTGAGGTCATCCACCTCGGTCATAACCGTTCTGTAGATGAAGTGGTGAGTGCAGCCATCCAAGAGGACGTTCAAGGAATCGCGATCTCTTCTTATCAAGGCGGGCACGTTGAATATTTTAAGTACATGATCGATCTATTAAAAGAACGCGGTGCAGGACATATCAAAGTCTTTGGCGGAGGCGGGGGCGTTATTATCCCGCCTGAAATCAAAGAGCTGCATGCTTATGGCGTAACGCGCATCTTTTCACCGGAAGATGGAAGGTTGCTAGGCCTTCAAGGCATGATCAATAAGATGGTAGAAGAGTGTGATTTTCCGACGGTTACCTCTTTAACGGATGAGATCGAAAAAGTAGTAGAAAAAGACGTTCGCTCTGTTTCGCGTTTGATCACATTAGCAGAAAATGTGAAGCAAGCACCGGAAGAAATCGCAGCAACGGCTGAACAGACGTTAAACGAATTGAAAAGCCTGCAAAAACAAGTGCCGGTTCTAGGAATCACAGGAACAGGTGGAGCGGGGAAAAGTTCATTAACCGATGAGCTCGTTCGACGCTTCTTAAACGAATGTGAAGACAAGACGATCGCGATTATCTCGATCGATCCGACAAAACAAAAGACTGGCGGAGCGCTTTTAGGTGACAGAATCCGTATGAATGCGATCTATCATCCGCGTGTGTACATGCGTTCACTTGCTACGCGTGGTTCACGTTCTGAGCTGTCTGATGCGATCAAGGATGCGATCGCAGTAACAAAAGCAGCTGGATTTGATCTGATCGTTGTTGAGACGAGCGGAATCGGCCAAGGGGACGCTGGAATCTCAGAGATCTCTGATGCTTCTCTATACGTCATGACGAGTGAGTTTGGTGCACCATCACAATTAGAGAAAATCGACATGATCGATTATGCAGATATTATCGCGATCAACAAGTTCGAGCGCAAAGGCTCTGAAGATGCGCTTCGTGATGTGAAGAAGCAATATCAGCGTTCTCGCAACTGGTTTGATAGAGACTTAGATGAAATGCCTGTTTACGGAACGATCGCGAGCCAGTTTAACGATGCGGGCACGAACGTCCTTTTTTATCACTTGATGAAAGTGATTGAAGAGAAGTCAGGTATGGATTGGGGCATCCAGCCTGCTCATGATGCAATGACCGCGAAAAAGAACGTCATCATTCCAGGTGAACGCGCGCAATATTTAAACGAGATCGCACAAACCGTTCGTAAATATCATGAAACGGTGAACGAACAGGCGAAACTTGCTCGCAAGTCGTTCCAGATTCAAGGAACGCTTGAAACAGTAAGAGAGTACGACGCAGCAGGTGAAGAAGTAGAGGCGAGTTTAAACAAAGCGCTTGAAAAAGTAGAAGAAAAACTTTTACCATCGACTTCAAAAATGCTGAAACAGTGGCCAGAGCTAAAAGAAATGTACAGCAAAAAAGAATTCGTAACAAAGATTCGTGATAAAGAAATCGTGACCGAGCTATCGACGAAAAGTCTTTCTGGTCTTGATATTCCAAAGGTTGCTCTTCCAAAGTTCGAAGACTGGGGAGACATCGTAAAATGGATTATGAAAGAAAACGTGCCTGGTTCTTTCCCATATACAGCAGGTGTGTTTCCTTTTAAACGTAAAGGTGAAGATCCGAAGCGTCAGTTCGCTGGAGAAGGAACGCCTGAACGTACGAACCGCCGATTCCACTATCTATCAAAAGATGACGATGCGAAGCGCTTGAGTACAGCGTTTGACTCGGTAACGCTTTACGGAGAGGACCCGGATCACCGGCCGGACATCTACGGAAAAGTCGGAGAGAGCGGTGTGAGCATCTGTACGCTAAACGACATGAAAAAGCTGTATGACGGATTCGACCTGATCGCTCCTTCTACATCAGTTTCGATGACAATCAATGGTCCGGCACCGATCATTCTTGCCATGTTCATGAACACCGCGATCGATCAGCAAGTGAAGATCTTTGCGGATACGAACGGCAGACAACCGAACGAAGCAGAGTACAGAGAGATTAAAGAGATGACGCTTGCCTCTGTTCGTGGAACGGTTCAAGCAGATATCCTAAAAGAAGATCAAGGACAGAACACGTGTATCTTCTCTACGGAATTCGCTCTTCGTATGATGGGGGATATTCAGCAGTACTTTATCGATCATCAAGTACGTAACTATTATTCGGTTTCGATCTCTGGCTATCATATCGCAGAAGCTGGTGCGAACCCGATCACACAGCTCGCGTTTACACTTGCGAACGGCTTTACGTACGTTGAATATTACTTGAGCCGTGGAATGGATATTAACGCATTCGCGCCAAACCTATCGTTCTTCTTCTCAAACGGACTTGATCCAGAATATAGCGTAATCGGCCGTGTTGCCCGTCGAATCTGGGCTACAGTTATGCGTGATAAATACAAAGCGAACGAGCGCAGCCAGAAGCTGAAGTACCACATCCAAACATCTGGACGTTCACTTCACGCGCAAGAGATTGATTTTAACGATATTCGTACGACGCTTCAAGCTTTGATGGCACTCTATGACAACTGTAACTCGCTTCACACGAACTCGTATGACGAAGCGATCACAACGCCAACAGAAGAATCCGTTCGCCGTGCGATGGCCATTCAGATGATCATTACAAAAGAGCTTGGTTTGGCTCGTAATGAGAACTCGCTTCAAGGTTCGTTCATTATCGAAGAATTAACCGATTTAGTAGAAGAGATGGTTCTTCAAGAATTCGAGCGCATGAACACAAGAGGCGGCGTGCTGGGTGCGATGGAAACACAGTATCAGCGCGGAAAGATCCAAGAAGAGTCCATGTATTATGAAATGAAAAAGCATGACGGTTCTCTCCCGATCATCGGCGTGAACACGTATCTGAACCCGAATCCACCATCAGAAGAAGAGTTCAACATGCAGCTCGCTCGTGCAACAAAGGATGAAAAAGAACAGCAGATCCAAAATCTGAACGCGTTCCAAGAGTCTAGCAAAGACCAAGCGGGTGAAGCTCTTAAACGTCTCAAAAATGTTGCCTTATCCGGCGGAAACATATTCGACGAGCTCATGCATACGGTAAGATTTGCAAGCCTCGGTCAGATCACGAGCGCGCTCTATGAAGTAGGCGGGAAGTATAGAAGAAACATGTAGTGTGAGAAAGGAGAGAGCCGCCAGTTTGAGCGGTTCTCTTTTCTTTGCGAGACGATTAAGAGAGTTAATTTCCGCTTCAGGACTCACTTTCCGCAGGGTGTGCGGTGAGCCCATTCGCCGCTTTGCGTCATTGAATGGTCTCACCTGTCCCACTCATCCTGCAGGAGTCTCGTCCTTCCGCTTCAATTAACTATTCGAGGAAGTATTCTCAAAGGTCTCTCTTAGCACTGGCATTTAGAAAGAGTCTTTTAAAAAAGGTTTTTTAAAGCTGGTGACCTTTGCTACTTCAATTCTCACTATATGCAAGTTGATTGGAGCAGAAGGTTGCGAGACTCCTGCGGGACAAGCGGTCAGGTGAGACACTTAGGGGCGCGAAGCGGCAGGTGGTTCACCGCCTGCCCCGCGGAAAGCGAGCAACCTGGAGTGGAAATCAACCACTTTCAAAAAGCATCAAAGCTCAACCTTACACCTTTTATAAAACCTTTTATGGAAAAAAGATAGATTACTACTGGCATATACGCATGGGATTTGTTTATAATGAAGAGTATGATTCTTCTAAAGAATGAGCACAATGTGTTGATATAAATGAGTGTGGAGAAGGAAAGGAAGTGCCGATGTGGCTATGTTGAACACGTACACGAAAGAACAAGTCGTTGAAATGTCAATGGTCGAAATCGCATTTGAAATTTTGCAAAATGCTAAGCAACCTGTTCAATTCTATGATTTAGTTAAACAGATCGCTGAAATCAAAGGTTTGTCTAAAACTGCTGTGGAAAACCGTATTGCGTATTTTTACACAGATATGAACATTGACGGCCGATTCGTTTCATTAGGCGATAATAAATGGGGATTAAAAACGTGGTACCCAGTTGAGAGCTCTGAAGAGGAACTTGGTGCAACGAACAAACCAACTAAACGTAAAAAAGCGTCTGAAGATGACTATGACTTTGAAGAGGACTTCGATGATGAAGACTTCGATGAGTTAGAAGTAGAAGATGAGTTCGTTGATGAAGACGACGATCTTGCTGATGACGACGATGATGATGACGATGATGAAGAAGAATTAGAATTCGATGAAGAAGATGAAGACTTCGACGAAGAAGACGAAGAGGAAGAAACAGATGAGGAAGAAGATCTGTAAGATTCGTCGTGAGTCGTGGAAACCAGTGCCCTAGGCGCTGGTTTTTGTTTTTTAGAAGAGAACTCGTGGATTGCCGGCCGAAACTTTTGGATTCATGTTCAAATCTTGTGGATTCAAGCCCAGAACATGCGGATTGGCGAGGCTGTCGATGAGGCTGAGCTGCCATTTCACAAGCTTGTCACATGAATAAATGGTTTATCACAGATCATCTTGACATGAGCTCTATACTCGGGTAATATTCTTTTTGGGCTATTCCTGTATCTTTTATTAAAAAGACTAATTTTATATGATATCAAAGCAAAAGTGCCCCCTAACCATAGGGGAAGTGTCTTTTGCTTTTTATTTTTTTACGGCTGAGACTGTGTAGACTTCACACAGATACCTCTCCCGATAGTAGAAAAAGCGTTAAACGCACATACTTATTTTAGAAAATTTAGGGGGATTGAAAACATGGCAAAATATATTTTTGTTACAGGCGGTGTAGTTTCTTCTTTAGGAAAAGGAATCACTGCAGCATCATTAGGCCGTTTATTAAAAAACCGCGGAGTAAAAGTGACGACGCAAAAATTCGATCCTTATATCAACGTGGATCCAGGGACGATGAGCCCTTATCAGCATGGTGAAGTTTTCGTAACGGATGACGGTGCGGAAACGGACTTAGACTTAGGTCACTATGAGCGTTTTATCGATATTAACTTAAATAAATACAGCTCAGTAACGACTGGGAAAATCTATTCTACCGTTCTTAGAAAAGAGCGTCGCGGAGAATATCTTGGCGGAACCGTGCAAGTTATCCCGCATATCACGAACGAGATCAAAGAACGTGTTTTCCGTGCTGGCCGTGAAACGAACGCAGATGTCGTGATCACAGAGATCGGCGGAACAGTTGGGGACATCGAAAGCTTGCCGTTCCTAGAAGCAATCCGTCAGATCAAAAGTGATGTAGGTTCTGAAAACGTCATGTATATCCACTGTACACTGATTCCTTACATCCGTGCAGCGGGTGAACTGAAGACGAAGCCGACACAGCACAGTGTTAAAGAGCTACGCAGTCTTGGTATTCAGCCGAACATCATCGTAGTTCGTACGGAGATGCCGGTTCCTCAAGAAATGAAAGATAAGATCGGTCTATTCTGCGACATCGATCCTAAAGCGGTTATCGAAGCGAGAGATGCAGATACGCTTTACCAAGTGCCGATCGATCTTCAAGAACAGAAGATGGACGAGCTTGTTTGTAAACACCTTAAGCTTGAAACGCACGAACCTGATATGGCCGAGTGGAAAGAACTGATCAACCGCGTAACGAACCTAAAAGGAAAAGCGAAGATCGCGTTAGTCGGAAAGTATGTCTCTTTACAAGATGCATATATTTCTGTTGTTGAAGCGCTGCGTCATGCAGGTTATCACTTCGATACAGATATCGAGATCGACTGGATCAACTCTGAGAACGTGACGGCTGAAAACGTGCACGAACTTCTTCAAGATGCTGATGGTATCTTGGTTCCTGGCGGATTCGGTGACAGAGGGGTAGAAGGTAAGATTCTAGCTACTCAATATGCGCGTGAGAACAAAGTTCCTTTCTTAGGAATCTGTCTTGGTATGCAGCTTGCTTCCGTAGAGTTTGCTCGTAACGTCCTCGGACTTGATGGTGCGCACTCTGCAGAACTTATGCCTGGTACACCGTTCCCAGTCATCGATCTGCTTCCTGAACAAAAGGACATCGAAGACCTAGGTGGTACACTACGCCTTGGACTTTACCCGTGTAAGATTAAAGAAGATACAAAAGCGTTTGCAGCTTATAACGATGAAGTTGTTTACGAAAGACACCGTCACCGTTATGAGTTCAACAACGAATACCGTGAACAGATGGAAAAAGCAGGGTTCATCTTCTCAGGAACATCTCCGGATGGACGTCTTGTTGAGATCATCGAGTTAGAAGATCACCCATGGTTTGTTGCGTCACAGTTCCACCCAGAATTCACATCACGACCAACACGCCCGCAAGCATTATTCCGTGACTTTATCGGTGCGGTAACACAATTAAAGAACTAATTATGGCCGGTAGCTTCACTTTCTGAGTGGGAGCTGCCGGTTTTTTTACGATTTATGTGATCTTTGTCTATTTTTATATGATGAGTTCTGATTTTTATTTGATGGATTCCTATTTTTATGTGATTATCCATGATTTTTATGTGATTAAAGTTTTTCTGGCAACTTGAAGTACTTAAAAATGTTCATTTTTCTTAAATAGAAAAGCCTGGCATACAGCCAGGCTTCATCCTATTCATCGTATTCTTCTAAAATCTCTTCTGTTGTTAAAAATAGAGCGTAATACGCGAATAAAGCAGTCAGTCCAGACGGAAATCCTAATCGTGAACCATCATCAAGCGGCACTAATCCGCGAACAGCCTTCGTATCGATCACGATATCGGCTAAATCATCAGGATTTACTTCCATCTTGGCATCTTTTCGCCGCCCTCCTATTAAAATGACGTTGCAATCCGTCGTTTTCCGTACTTCTGAACAAATTGCTACAGCTTTTTCGTCATCTAAAAAGCGCGAAGCCACGACAACACTATCGACCGGCAGCAGATCAGACGACTCCACATCTGAAAAATCAGCCCCAGCGCGGAATTTATTCTCTCCATATAGTGCTTCATTTACAACGGCTTCCATTTCGCCGAATCCCTTAAAATATACAGTTCCTTCTGACAAAACGGTCTGCGCAAGCAAACGTGAAGTTTCTTCGATCGACTGTTCTTCTTTATCTGAGATGGATTTTAGCAATCCTGCAACTTGTGTTGAAAATATTTTTAACATGAAAAAGAACTCCTTACTTTTTTTCAAATCATCGTGTTTTTGTTTATTAATTTAGTATACTTAATTTAACAATACAAATCATCGGGAACAGCAGGAATTGGTACCCTCTGTCTCGAATGGTATAGGGACAAAATGGTTTTGTAAAGAAACTCTAGATGAGGTGAGCAATAATGAGCGGGAAAATTTTAATTGTAGACGATCAGTATGGCATCAGAATTCTTTTGAACGAAATCTTTCAAAAAGAAGGTTATAAGACGTATCAGGCAGCGAACGGTGTACAAGCTCTTTCGATTGTGGAGAAGGACCGCCCTGATCTTGTCATTTTAGATATGAAGATTCCTGGAATGGATGGCTTAGAGATCCTTCGTCGTGTAAAGAAACATGATGAGACGATTCAAGTAATCATCATGACCGCTTATGGTGAGTTGGACATGATTCATGAGGCTATGAAGCTGGGAGCTATCACTCATTTTGCAAAACCTTTTGATATTGATGAGATTCGCGCAGCTGTTAGGAAAGAACTTCCATTAAACACGCCATCATCATAAAAGATTAAGAAATGCTGGTGTGTCGCCAATGATAGCGGTTACACCCGGAAAACGTTGATGTGTTGCGGTTTTCAGGCGATATTGGTATGCTATACTAGAATGAAATATGAGCATAATGAAATGTTTAGCAAGACGCCATGAAAGGTAAACTAAAGTGGCTTCTTTTTGCTGTGTATGCGCATTTCAGCAAATATACTATACAAAAATGTAGTTGGTCTGCTCGTGCCAATATCTAAGGAGGACATTACTATGCCTTTAGTTTCAATGAAAGAAATGCTTGAAAAAGCAAAAGCGGAAAATTATGCAGTTGGTCAATTTAACTTGAACAACCTTGAGTTCACTCAAGCAATCCTTAAGGCTGCACAAGAAGAGAAATCTCCAGTAATCCTTGGTGTTTCTGAAGGTGCTGCTCGTTATATGGGCGGATTCAAGCTTGTCGTTGCTATGGTTAAAGCGCTTATCGAAGAGTACAAAGTAACTGTACCTGTTGCGATCCACCTTGACCACGGTTCTAGCTACCAAAAGTGTGCTGAAGCGATTCATGCAGGTTTCACATCTGTAATGATCGACGGATCTCACCACCCGTTAGAAGAGAATATCGCTCTTACTAAAAAAGTAGTTGAGCTTGCTCACTTCCACGGTGTTTCTGTTGAAGCAGAACTTGGCCGTATCGGTGGACAAGAAGACGATCTAGTTGTTGAAGATGCAGATGCAGCTTACGCGATTCCTTCTGAGTGTGATCAACTTGTTCGTGAGACTGGTGTTGACTGCTTCGCGCCTGCACTAGGATCTGTTCACGGACCATACAAAGGTGAGCCGAACTTAGGATTCGACCGCATGAAAGAAGTTATGGAACTAACTGGTGTACCTCTTGTGCTTCACGGTGGTACTGGTATCCCAACAAAAGATATCCAAAAAGCAATTTCTTTAGGAACTGCTAAAATCAACGTAAACACAGAAAACCAAATTGCTTCTCACAAAGCTGTTAAAGAATACATCGGATCTAACCCAGACAAATATGATCCACGTAGCTATTTAACTGCTGCTCGTGATGCGATCCAAGCTACTGTAGCTGGAAAAATGCGTGAGTTTGGTTCTTCTAACAAAGCTTAATATAACCTTTCTCATGAAACCGCCTATACATCATAGGCGGTTTCATTTACACTATAAGAGTGCAAAAACACGATCCACGTATAGATAATAAAAGAATGATACGAAGTTTTGTAAGCGTAATCCTTCGTGTATGAAGACGAACATGTTATAAAAGAATATAAAAGATAGACATATTCAAAAAAAACAGGAGTGATCATTTTTGAAATTCTTTATTGATACTGCAAACATTGATGATATTAAAGAAGCCTATGACCTGGGCATTTTATCTGGAGTAACGACGAACCCTTCTTTAGTCGCTAAAGAAAAAGGCGTAGATTTTCATGAAAGATTAAAGGAAATCACGAGCCTTGTACCGGGTTCTGTTAGTGCTGAGGTGATCGGAACTTCTTATGAAGAAATGGTTTCAGAAGGTCGTGAACTAGCGAAGATCGCACCGAACATCACGGTAAAAGTTCCAATGACACTGGACGGATTAAAAGCGGTAAAAACGTTCTCTGATGAAAACATCAAAACAAACGTAACGCTTATTTTTAATGCAAACCAAGCATTGCTCGCAGCGCGTGCAGGTGCAACGTATGTATCACCATTCTTAGGTCGTTTAGATGATATCGGCCAAGATGGCTTGGAGCTTGTTTCACAAGTGGCACAAATTTTTGCGATTCATGAGATCCCAACAGAGATCATCGCAGCATCGATCCGCCACCCTGTTCACGTAACAGAAGCGGCATTACGAGGCGCGCACATCGCAACAATTCCGCCAAACGTAATCAAAGGACTAGTGAAGCACCCACTAACAGACCAAGGGATCGAGAAATTCCTAGCTGACTGGGACGCTGCTAACAGGAAGTAATTGCAAATAACACTTTTGGAAGTGGTTGATTTCCATTTCAGATGCTCGCTTTCCGCGGGGCAGGCGGGGAGCCACATTTGTACGTTTCACGTATAAGTGTCTCCCCTGTCTAGTTGCAGTGGCTAGCCCCTCGAGGTCAAAAGTTAAATGAACCACAAGGCAAAGTGCGCCTTGCTAGCCCATTCACCTTTTGCTTGTCGGGGCTTAACGAGCCACTTCCACTTTGAGGACTGCCCGCCTGTCCCACAGGAGTCTCGCACCTTACACTCCAATCAACTTTCATAGAAGACAAAATTTGAAAGTAACTTTCTTCTAGTTAAGCTTTTGATTTTTTAAAACTTCTTGCAAGTTGATTGTAGCGGAAGGTTGCCGACTCCTATGGGACGAGCGATCAGGTGGAGACTCCTAAAGGCGCAACGCGGCAGGAGGCTCACCGTTCGCCCCATGGAAAGCGTGCAACCTGGAGCGGAAATCAACTACTCTCAAACGAGGTACCTTAAACGCACAAACTTTTATACATGAAAAGAAAATATTGGTAAATAATAGTATTATCTAAAAAGGTTACACAATCACAACTTTTGTGACTCTTACTGAAAGGAGTTTACCATGGAAAAACTGATGATTGAAGGGGGCTATCCTCTAGAAGGAACGGTCCATATAAGCGGAGCAAAAAACAGTGCGGTGGCTTTGATCCCCGCAACGATATTAGCAGAATCTACCGTTACCATTGAAGGTTTGCCTAACATATCAGACGTTCGTATTCTACGTGATCTGTTAGAGGAAATCGGAGGGGAAGCTTACCTGGATGAGAATCAGACTCTAACGGTTAACCCTGAAAAAATGATTGCGATGCCACTTCCGAGCGGAAAAGTGAAGAAGCTTCGTGCTTCGTACTATTTGATGGGAGCGATGCTTGGCCGTTTCAAAAAAGCGGTCATCGGATTGCCAGGAGGCTGTAACCTAGGACCTCGTCCGATCGATCAGCACATCAAAGGCTTTGAAGCGTTAGGCGCTAAAGTAACGAACGAGCAAGGAGCGATCTATCTTCGCGCGGACGAGCTCGTTGGTGCAAGAATCTACTTGGACGTTGTTAGTGTTGGTGCGACCATCAACATCATGCTCGCAGCAGTAAGGGCAAAAGGCCAAACGATCATCGAAAACGCGGCTAAAGAACCTGAGATCATTGACGTGGCTACCCTTTTAACAAGCATGGGTGCCAAGATCAAAGGAGCAGGAACGGATGTTATTCGTATCGATGGTGTCGATGAGATGCATGGCTGCCGTCACTCGATCATTCCTGACCGCATTGAAGCGGGAACTTACATGATTCTAGCAGCATCTATGGGTCAGCAAGTATTGCTTGATAATGTCATTCCGCTACACTTAGAGTCTCTTATCGCTAAATTGAGAGAGATGGGTGTATATATTGAAACAAAAGATGATCAAGTGCTCGTTTATCGTGGAAAAGATCCACTCAAGAGCGTTGACATCAAAACGCTCGTCTATCCAGGGTTTCCGACGGATCTTCAGCAGCCGTTCACTTCACTTTTAACAAGCTCAGAAGGAACGAGCATCGTAACTGATACGATCTACAGTGCACGTTTCAAACATATCGACGAACTTCGCCGTATGGGAGCGAATGTGAAAGTAGAAGGACGTTCTGCTATAATAAATGGGCCAGCAAAGCTTGAAGGCGCAAAAGTAAAAGCTTCTGACCTTCGTGCTGGAGCAGCGCTAGTTGTAGCGGGTCTGATGGCTGAAGGAGTTACAGAGATCTCTGGACTTGAGCACATCGATCGCGGCTATGAATCTTTAGTTGATAAGTTAAAAGGACTTGGTGCTAAAGTTTGGCGTGAGAGCTTAGGTGCGGAAGAGATGGAAGAGCTTAAGAATTCATAAGTTAAAACGAGAAATCACCATCACCTGGTGATTTTTCTTCAGGATAATTATGTAAGCGGTTAAAGTATGGGGAGGGGAACAAACATGGAGAGAAGTTTATCAATGGAGCTTGTTCGTGTAACAGAAGCGGCAGCTCTTGCATCAGCACGCTGGATGGGAAGAGGAAAGAAAGACGAAGCGGATGACGCAGCTACAACTGCGATGCGTAACGTTTTTGATACGGTTCCGATGAAAGGGACAGTTGTGATCGGTGAAGGTGAGATGGATGAAGCTCCTATGCTTTATATCGGAGAAAAGCTTGGGACAGGCTATGGTCCTCGAGTAGATGTTGCTGTGGATCCGCTAGAAGGAACAAACATCGTTGCATCCGGAACGTGGAACGCTTTGGCTGTTTTAGCGATCGCAGACCACGGAAACCTTCTTCACGCACCAGATATGTACATGGACAAGATCGCCGTTGGGCGTGAGAGTGTTGGGAAGATCGACATCAACGCACCTGTTATTGATAACTTACGAGCAGTAGCAGAAGCGAAAAATAAGAATATTGAAGACTTGGTAGCAGTCATCCTAGACCGACCACGTCACGAGCAGATCATCCAAGATATCCGTGAAGCGGGTGCGCGTATCAAGCTTATTTCAGATGGTGATGTAGCAGCAGCGATCAATACGGCGTTTGATGATACGGGCGTTGATATTTTATTCGGTTCAGGAGGGGCTCCTGAAGGCGTAATCGCAGCTGTTGCGTTAAAATGCCTCGGCGGGGAACTTCAAGGAAAGCTTCTTCCTCAAAATGACGAAGAATTAGAACGCTGCAAACGCATGGGCATCGACGACGTGAACCGTGTATTATACATGGACGACCTTGTAAAAGGAGACGACGCGATCTTTGCTGCAACAGGCGTTACAGACGGTGAGCTTTTAAAAGGAGTACGTTTTGACGGATCAACGGGTACAACACAATCTGTTGTTATGCGTGCGAAGTCAGGAACCGTACGATTTATTGATGGAAGACACAGCTTGAAGAAGAAACCAGATCTTGTGATCAAACCATAAATAACGAGTGAGGCCGGACAACTTCGTCCGGTCTTTCCGTTACAATTACATGAATTAATCTTAATTTCAGTTGCAAAAGCTCAGCATGTATTGTAAATTCTCGTTAGAAGTCATTACTTCTGAGTTTCTGTTGCTTGATTAAAGACTCAATATGTGGTTAAAATAAGAAGTATGATTCATTAGGTTAATATTTTCTTCATACCCACTAATACCCTTAACTTTCAAAGGAACTCCTTCCATTAAAAAACCAAAACCAAACCAACATAAAAAATCCCATTTAAATCATAAACAAAAGATAGTTATTAATAGAAAAGCGTGGTGTCACTATGGGGATAGATTTAGCAACATTAGAGACAAAGAAATTAAAAGAGCTTTATGAGCTTGCCAAACAATATAATATTCAGTATTACGGTAAATTAACAAAGCGTGAATTGATGTTTTCTATTTTGAAAGCACAAGCAGAGCTTGATGGTTATTCCTTTATGGAAGGTGTATTAGAGATCATTCCGAACGAAGGATTCGGCTTCTTACGTCCGATCAACTATTCACCAAGTTCCCAAGATATCTACATCTCAGCTTCACAGATCCGTCGATTCGATCTAAGAAACGGAGATAAAGTATCAGGAAAAGTTCGTCCTCCAAAGGAAAACGAACGTTATTATGGGCTTTTACAAGTGAATGCGGTTAATGGTGAGGACCCTGAAACGGCAAAGGAACGCGTGCATTTTCCTGCACTGACGGCTCTTTATCCGGAGAAGAAGATGGTTATGGAGACAACGAGCAACAACATTTCAACGCGTATCATCGACATGATGGCGCCAGTTGGTTTTGGTCAGCGTGGTCTGATCGTCGCTCCTCCAAAAGCGGGTAAGACAAGCTTGCTTAAGGAAATTGCACACAGTGTGACAACGAACAATCCGCAAGTAGAACTTATCGTCTTGCTTATTGATGAGCGTCCAGAGGAAGTAACCGATATCGAGCGTTCTGTAAAAGGAGACGTTGTAAGTTCAACGTTTGATGAAGTACCAGAAAATCATATTAAAGTGGCAGAGCTCGTATTAGAGCGCGCGATGCGACTTGTTGAGCACAAAAAGGACGTTGTTATCCTGCTCGATAGCATTACTCGTCTTGCTCGTGCATACAACCTTGTCATTCCGCCAAGCGGACGTACACTATCTGGTGGTATCGATCCTGCTGCGTTCCACCGTCCGAAGCGTTTCTTCGGTGCGGCTCGTAACATCGAAGAAGGCGGAAGCTTGACGATTTTAGCAACGGCACTCGTGGATACGGGATCTCGTATGGATGATGTCATCTACGAGGAGTTCAAAGGTACAGGAAACATGGAGCTTCACTTAGACCGCAAGCTGGCTGAGCGTCGTATTTTCCCTGCGATCGACATTCGCCGTTCTGGAACGAGAAAAGAAGAGATGCTTATCGCGAAAGATCACCTTGAGGCACTTTGGTCGATCCGTAAGACGATGGATGACTCGTTCGATTTCGTAGACAAGTTCATGAAACGTATGCGTAAAACGGAGAACAACGAAGAGTTTTTCGAGCTTTTTGAAAGTGAAAAAAAGGGAGCGCCAAAGCGAGCTAAACCCGTAACAAACTAACGAAAAAGTATGGTTGCAAATGGGTTTTGTCCCTGTTATACTATTTTTATGTGTTTATAACTCTGTCTCCGCATAGGAAACAGGGCAGAAGGAGTGGAATTAGAATGAAACAAGGAATTCATCCGAATTATAAAAAGGTTATCTTTGTTGACGCTCAAAGCGGATTTAGCTTCCTTTCAGGATCTACTTTGTCTTCAAGCGAGACAATGAAGTGGGAAGATGGTAACGAATATCCAGTAATCAAAGTGGATGTTAGTTCTGACACTCACCCGTTCTACACTGGACGTCAGAAGTTCTCTGATGTTGGTGGACGTGTTGACCGCTTTAAGAAGAAATACAACCTTAAGTAATTTGTTGCAAGTAAAAGGGCAGGAGTCTTTCTTGCCCTTTTTTCTTTTGTATTTTATAGAAAACAAGAACTCGGTAACTGTTTTGATGGACCGGGTTTTTTATACGCCTTAAAAGGAGTCAAGCACTCCCGTACCGAACGTTTATGTATGGTAAAACATCATACATTTCGTACATACTAAGGAAAAGATTGTTGCGAAAGGGGGAGCAGGCCATGTATGTGATGAAACAAAATGGCTGGATCGAATTGATCTGCGGCAGCATGTTCTCTGGAAAATCAGAAGAACTTATTCGCCGCGTAAGAAGAGCGACGTATGCAAAGCAAAAAGTACAGGTGTTTAAGCCGCTGATCGATAACCGCTATAGCGAGGAATCGGTTGTGTCTCATAACGGAACCGCTGTTATGGCTGAACCAGTCGGACGTTCTGTGGAGATCTTAAAAAATGTATTGCCTGAAACCGAAGTCGTAGCGATCGACGAAGTGCAATTCTTTGATGAAGATATCATTCCAGTTGCTCAAGAACTAGCGGATCAAGGACTGCGCGTGATCGTGGCAGGACTCGATCAAGACTTTAAGGGCGAGCCGTTCGGACCCGTTCCAAAAATGATGGCTCTTGCTGAACATGTGACAAAGCTTCAAGCGATCTGCATGGTTTGTGGATCACCTGCGAGCCGTACACAGCGTTTGATCGATGGCAGACCTGCTTCTTACGATGATCCCGTGATTCTAGTGGGAGCGTCCGAGTCATATGAACCGCGCTGCCGCCATTGTCATGAAGTACCAGGAAAGAAAAGAAACCTCCTATCAAGCGCAGAGGGCTTAGAAGGTCGGTTGAAATAAAGGTTAGATATGATATTGTCCGGGAGATAAGTGCTCTCGGGCTTTTTTTTGACGCTGGTGTGGCGGAGTTTGCTTGCAGGTGAAGTCGAAAAATGTCGTGGCGTGTCGACTCGTGGATAAACGACCAAAACTTGTGGATTGAACGAAAGAATTTATGGATTGAAGGCTAAAACTTTTGGATTCAAGCTCCAAATTTGTGGATTCGTCGCTACCTTTGACAATCATCCCCTTAAAAACGGCTACCCACTTAACATAATCACCTCCTAAACAGGAAATCCTAACGATATGGGAGGTGTTTATAGTGAAAAAGGCAATACATGCACCGCTTTTTGCACTATTGGTAACAACAGCATGTTCACCTATGCAGTCTTATAAAGAAGAAGGGGCTAAAATTGAGCCTGCCGCTCATGAAGATAAACGGGATATTCGGGATAACCTGTTTGGTCATGGGATTATCAATTACCACCTAACCAAAAACGAACCACGAACCAACTACAGCTATGACACGAACATGAATCCTAATGATTATCGGACGATGAACACCACGCGATTCGACCTATCCGATGACCAGGATATGATTCGTCAGGCTGTTATTGATTCATCTGGAATCAACCCACAGATGGTTACAGTAAACGGAAATTATGCACACATTCATGTGAACGTGCCGCATGATATGTCCAAAAAAGAACGAGCAGCTACGCATCGTAAGATCATGAACGCCGTAGAGCGAGCTGTTCCGAGATATAACTTCTCATTAAAAATCGATCATTAATACTGTGGGAAATAAAACGGGAAATGGGGTCAGACCCCATTTCCCAATTTATTTCCCGAGTCTTCGTGCGGCTTGCTGGATGGGATCCCATGAACCGTTATACGGAGGCGCGTATGCCAGATCCAAATCTGCCAATTCCTCAACATTCATCTCGTGATAAAGGGCTGTTGCGAGCACGTCTATTCGTTTATCTACGCCTTCTTCACCGATGATTTGTGCACCAAGCAGCTTCTCAGTTTCTTTATGATACGTTAATTTTATTTCTAATTTCTTTGGATCAGGATAATAGCCGGCATGGCTTTTTGATGTAATCTTGATCTCTGAAAAAGGAATGTTCAGTTTTTCTGCCTCTTTGTTCGATAATCCTGTTTTTCCAAGTGTTAGATCCATGAATTGGATGATAGATGTACCTACGATTCCTCTAAAAGGTTTATTCACACCAACCATGTTTAATCCGGCGATTCGGCCTTGTTTGTTTGCTGTCGTCCCCAATGGAATATGATCATTTAGTTTTTTAACTCTATGATAATGGGTCGCACAATCACCTGCCGCGTATATACCACCCATACTCGTTTCCATCGACTCATTCACGACGATAACTCCCTGTTCGTTGAGTGCCACGTCCGTTTCTTTTAAAAAGCCTGTGTTCGGTGATACCCCGACGGACACGATAACAAGGTCTGTTGGATAGTCTTTTTTAGCTGTTTTCACAAATTGAACGTGATCGTCACCTTTAAAACCGAGCACTTCTTCTTCTAAACAAAGTTCGATGCCATGTTTCTCTGCTTCTTCATGAATGAATGGAGCGAAATCATGATCGAAAATATTTCCGAGCTGATTGCTGCGCTGGATGATACGTACGTTTTTACCGAGTCTTAGTACGTTTTCGGCCATCTCAAGGCCAATGTATCCTCCACCGATGATGGTTACGTTCTGAACATCTTTTAACCCGGCCATGAGTTTTTCTGCATCAGGAATCGTCTTGAGGGGATAGATGCCCTTTAGATGTAATCCTGTCCACTGTTTCGGTATGATTGGACTAACACCGGTAGCCACCAAGAGCTTATCGTATGACACCTCAAAGGATTGTCCTGTCTTCGTATGTACACCAGACACTGTTTTAGAGTGGGTATCTATAGCCTTAACCTCGTGAAACGTACGAGCATCCATGCCGTATTTTTCACGGAACGTTTCAATACTGCGTGCGATAAGTTCATCAGTAGAAGGGATAAGCCCGCCTACAACATAAGGAAGTCCACATTGTCCATAAGAATAGATACCACCTTTTTCAAGAACCGTGATGTTGGCATCTTTTTCATTTCGAACAATCTGCATCGCGGCACTCATACCAGCCGCATCTCCACCAATAATGCAATATTTCATCTGATCAGCTCCTTACGTCTCTCTAACCATATAGTATTCCCATTGTTCCGAAAAAAGTAACGTTACCTGTATGATGCCACAACTCTCTTCACTTTGACCAACAAGAAGTACAGAGTTAAAACGAACTATGATAGTAGAAAGAGGTGGTGGACTGTGCTAGAGATTAAATCGAACGGAACGGACTGGAACGCACCGGTTCAGCCGATTCATACACTGATAAAAAAACTTGAACAAAAGCCATTGGATCCTGTCTATGAAGGCATGGGCAATTTTATTATTAAATATAAAAATGAAAATCAGACCGACAATCCGCGTTATGTTGGCTGTACGCACTTTCTTGGACATTTTGCGACCATTCCTTATGTGTTTAACGTGATCACAAATGAAAAAGTGGTCATCGAGGAGCTGACGAAAGCGATTCGAATGAACCAAGAGCGTATTGATTATGAGCAGCTGCGCCGTAATATCTTTTCCTATTAATTTCCTTTTGTCCTATGCTATGCTTTTTGTGAGGTGAGGGAAATGAAGGGAAAAGTAGCTTCGTTAAACATAAAGCTTCCTGAACAAATAGCAACTTCAAGCAAGACTTTTTTCACAGCGTACAATAAAATTCCGCAGCAGCAGCCGGTCTTTTTACATAAAACGAATTTTGAGGGAGACGGTGTTGGAGATAAGGTTCATCATGGAGGACTCGATCAAGCGGTTTGTGTGTATCCTTTCGAGCATTATGAAAAGTGGAACGCTGAGCTAAAGCTGGAAAACCCGCTTATGATTCCAGCATTCGGAGAAAATATTACACCTACAGGGTTTACAGAAGATGATGTGTGTATTGGTGATGTTTTTCAGATGGGGAAAGCTGTCGTGCAAATTACCCAGCCTCGTCAACCATGTAACACACTAGCTTCAATATTATGCCGTCCCGATATGATTAAAAAGGTTGTAGATACAGGTCGTACCGGATATTACCTTCGTGTTTTACAAGAAGGTATGGTTGCAGCAGGTGATGAGATGGTGAGAATCGAAAAACACCCCGCTGGCATTTCAGTAACAGAATCCAATCAGATCAAGTATGGTTTTGAAAAA
The DNA here is from genome assembly GCF_048083785.1 of Fictibacillus tiangongensis. Classification (GTDB taxonomy): domain Bacteria; phylum Bacillota; class Bacilli; order Bacillales; family Fictibacillaceae; genus Fictibacillus. Next base: position 3,958,621 of record NZ_CP182294.1, on the reverse strand, counting down.
GACTCAGGAAGAATTCAACGTTTAATTGAAGTGAAAGAACTGGCTGAATCGATGAGACAATCTTTATTAAAAAGAACGTAAAACTTTTATTTTAACACCTTGTCTAAAAGGAATCATTTGGGAAGATGGTTCTTTCGAAGTGATGGCACCGGGTGTTAGTATTTGAAGTTCTGTGCCAGGGAACCAGTAGCGAGCTACAATGGAACATCAATGGCTTCACCGCATTTTGCTGGAGCTGCGGCACTTATTTAGGCTGGCAACCCTGGACTAACAAACGTTCAAGTTCGCCAAAAGCTCGTCAACACAGCGAAACCGCTTGGTGATGCATTCTATTACGGTAAGGCGTAATTGATGTTTACGCAGCTACTAGATAACTAAAAAAATGCAAAAAAGAGGTTCCTTTACAGAGCCTCTTTTTTGCTTGTAGTTCTTTTATCTTGCTTCAGAATATCTTACATTCACATCCAAGTCATCACAAAATACTTTAAATTGATAGTAGTCAAAATAAAGCTGGTCTTCCTCTTTGTAATTCCAGCTGAAGATGGTTGATCCAAACACATAATCTTTCTTTCTGAAAGCCCGTATGGAAGGGGTATGTTGAACAATTTCAATCATTCCTTTTTCCATACCTATTTCAAGCTGAAGGATGACCCAAGGTAAGTCCTCTGGATGTACTTTCCTCTTTTCTCCGTTCCTTACGATTCGAATCGTTTTAGACATCGGCAGGTCCCCAATATTTTTATAGTCATTTCGTATCGTAGTTATTATAATGATAGTTAGTGTTCGTACGCAAGAAGGTACATTATTGTAACTAAGGCAACGAAATGAAACTAAGGGGTGTTTTCGATTGAGAAAAGAATATTCTCATCCGATTGAAGTGACGATGGATGTGGTATGCGGAAAATGGAAAGGTATCATCCTATGCCATTTACAGCAAAATGAGGTGTTACGATTTGGTGAAATTAAAAAACTGCTTCCAAAAGTGTCACAAAAAACACTGACGCTTCAACTAAGAGAATTAGAGGCTGATGGCTTGATCAATCGTGAAGTATATCCAGAAGTCCCTCCGAAAGTAGAGTATTCTTTAACGGAATACGGAAAAGATTTAGAAGACACATTAAACCACATGAGTGAATGGGGAAGAAGTCATGTTGAAAAAGTGGAATTAACCAGGTAGAAAATAGGTACAATGAAGAAATGGTCTACTTTCGCACCAGATAGCTGGCTTTCCGCCGCGTGTGGCTGCGAGTTGAAAGAGATATGAAATGCTGCTCCTGCGTCTACTTGAAAGTACGGCTATGATACTTCCTCGTCGCAATGCCTTGCGTTCACTTTATATTGCCAGCGAGTTTGCTTACCATAAAATCTTTCAAATTGCCATAAGCTTTTAGAAAAGGACTGCTGAAAAAGATTGAGAGTTTAGCTGATAACGACTATAATTATAATGTTATGCATATAAAACAGAGGTGAAAAACCATGTTAGAACGTTTAGAGACGATCGAAGCAAGATATGACAAGTTAAATGAATTACTCAGTGACCCTGAGGTTATAAATGATACGAACAAGCTGCGAGATTATTCGAAAGAGCAATCTTCCCTTCAAGATACGGTAGCGGTTTACCGCGAGTATAAAGAAGCGAAAGAGCAATTAGATGAAGCTAAATTGATGCTCGAAGATAAGCTTGATGCTGAGATGACTGCGATGGTAAAAGAAGAGATCTCAGGTCTTAACCAGCAGATCGAAGAATTTACTGCTCAGTTAAAAATTTTATTGCTTCCAAAAGATCCGAACGATGACAAGAACGTTATCGTCGAGGTTCGTGGTGCAGCAGGTGGAGACGAGGCGGCACTTTTCGCTGGCGACCTTTACCGTATGTACACGCGCTATGCAGAGATGCAAGGATGGAAGTCTGAAGTAATTGAAGCTTCATACACAGAGCTTGGCGGATACAAAGAGATCATCTTTATGATCAATGGTGCTGGTGCTTATTCGAAGCTTAAGTATGAAAACGGCGCACACCGTGTTCAGCGTGTCCCTTCAACAGAATCAGGCGGACGTATTCATACGTCTACAGCGACGGTTGCTGTACTTCCAGAGGCTGAAGAAGTAGAAGTTGAGATTCATGAAAAAGACGTTCGTGTTGATACATTTACATCATCTGGCCCTGGGGGTCAGTCTGTAAACACGACTCAATCAGCAGTTCGATTAACACATGTTCCTACAGGTACGGTTGTTTCGTGTCAGGATGAAAAATCACAGATCAAGAACAAAGAAAAAGCGATGAAAGTTCTTCGTGCACGTGTATATGATAAGATTCAGCGCGAAATACAAAAAGAATACGATGAAACACGTAAGAGTGCGGTTGGTTCAGGAGACCGTTCTGAGCGTATTCGTACGTACAACTTCCCGCAAAACCGTGTGACCGACCACCGTATCGGTTTAACGATTCAAAAGCTAGATCAGATCCTTCTTGGTAAGATGGATGAGTTCGTTGAAGCACTCATTACAGAAGACCAAACTAGCAAGATGAAAGCTCAGGCGGACGCGTAAAATGAGTACAAAAGTTCATGAAGCCCTCGCGTGGGCTTCTTCTTTTTTAGCTGAAAATGGACGTGAAAGCTTTGCGGCAGAAATTTTAATGAGACATGTTTTAGGGGATGTGAATCGAACAGAGATGCTCATGCGCCTTCATGATGTGATGAGTGAAGAGAATGAGTCGAAACTCAATACGGCAGTCGCTCGCCACGTTGAAGGAGAGCCTGTTCAGTATATTACCGGTAAAGAAGAATTTTACGGTCGAACGTTCTTGGTAAACGAAGAAGTCTTAATTCCAAGACCGGAAACAGAAGAGTTGGTCGAACACACACTAATGCTGATCTCAAAACATTTTCGTGATGATGAGACTGTTGCTGTTGCAGATATCGGAACAGGTAGCGGAGCCATTTCGATCTCATTAGCTCTAGAAAATAATCGACTGAACGTTTTTACGGTTGATATTGCAGTGGAATCAATCGAAGTAGCAAAAGGAAACGCAGATCGACTTGGGGCAGAGGTTACATTTCTGCATGGTGACCTTTTACAGCCTTTTATTAGTAGTGGGAAGAAATTGGATGTCGTCGTATCAAATCCGCCGTACATCCCAGATCATGAGATCGCGGTCCTTGAAACGATTGTAAAAGATCGTGAACCGATGAGGGCATTAAGTGGCGGGGAAGATGGCTATGTATTCTATCGACGATTCATGGAAGAACTGCCGCTCGTTCTAAAAGAAAAAGCGATCGTAGGCTTTGAAGTAGGAGCGGGGCAGGGTGAGACGGTAGCGGGCATGCTTCGTATCACGTTCCCTGGTGCGGATGTGTACGTGAAAGAGGACATCAGCGGCAAAGACCGCATGGTGTTCGCCATCCTCGGGAAATAAAGTGGGAAATGGGGTCTGACCCGGGTCAGACCCCAAACAATTTACACACAATTCAAAAGGCCGATTGGGTTCAAGCATGTATCGCTTGCGTCCAGTCGGCCTTTTCTAACTTCATATCATTCTACTCGTCATTCTATTTTGTTTACTATTCTTCTTTCACCATCAACTTAAGTGGCGCTGCAATCTTCTTTTCTACTTTCTTTCCTGCTAGTACGTCGGATGCGGCTTTTACTGCAAGTTCACCGATCAGGTCAGGCTGCTGTGCGACAGTTGCTGCGAGCTTTCCTTCTTTAACAGCATTAATTGCATCTTCGTTTCCGTCAAAACCAACAACGAGAACATCTCGACCAGAGCTGTTGATCGCTTGAAGGGCACCGAGCGCCATCTCATCGTTATGAGCGAATACCGCTTTAATATCTGGATTTCCTTGAAGAACGTTTTCCATAACGTTCAACCCTTTTGTTCGGTCGAAATCAGCCGTTTGCTTTGCTACAACGTCTAATTTTTCATCGGCCACATTGTGGAATCCTTTTCCGCGCTCACGTGTTGCTGAAGCGCCAGGTACGCCTTCTAGTTCAGCCACTTTTGCTCCTTCGCCGAGCTTTTCTGCTATAAAGTCACCCGCCATCTGGCCGCCTTTTACATTATCTGAGGCAACAAGCGTTGCTACATCTCCTTTATCTGTTGAACGGTCCAGTGTGACAACCGGAACATCAAGGTTGTTCGCGGATTGAACAGCGGTTGAGATCGCTGCTGAATCGGTTGGATTGATCAACAGTGTATCAATGCCTTGCTGCAGAAGATCTTCTACATCGTTTACTTGTTTCGCAGAGTCATTCTGTGCGTCGACGACGATCACTTCGGCACCCTGCTTTTTCGCTTCATCGATCACGCCGTTTTTCATCGATACGAAGAACGGATTGTTAAGTGTTGAAACAGATAAACCGATTTTAATCTTTTCTCCATCACCTTTTTTAGCCGGCTTTGCCCATGAAGGGGGCTCTAAAGAACAGGCACCTAACAGGAAAACAGATAAAGACATGATGAGTAATAAAGCTTTTTTCATTTAGAACCCTCCTACGCTGCTTTTTTACGGTCGATCAATACTGCAATCAGGATTACGATCCCTTTTACGACCATTTGGAAGAATGATGATACACCTAACAAGTTTAAACCGTTGTTCAACGTTCCGATGATCAATGCACCGATCAATGTTCCGACGATTAGTCCTCGTCCGCCAGATAAGCTTGTTCCACCGAGAACAACAGCTGCGATCGCATCCAGTTCATACGATGTGCCGGCAGTCGGTTGAGCAGAGTTCAGACGTGAAGTAAGAATCGCTCCAGCTAGTGCTGCTAATAGTCCTGCTAGTGAATAGATCATTACTTTTACTTTTGTCACTTTGATTCCTGAGATAATCGCGGCTTTCTCGTTTCCACCGATCGCATATGTTTTTCGTCCGAACGGTGTTTTATGAAGGATCACCCAGAACGCTGCAAAAGCAAGCATCATCGTGATCGCTGGTACCGGAATACCTAAGAAATAGCCTCGTCCAAAAAGTTGGAACATATAGCTTTCGCCAAGACCCGTGATCGGATTACCGTCTGTATACACTAACGTTAATCCACGAAAAATCGTCATCGTTGCGAGTGTTGCGATAAATGGAGCCATTTTTCCTTTTGTGATCAATAAGCCGTTAATTGCACCCATTACAGCACCTAGTAAACATCCGATCAAGATCGCTAGCATCGGATCAACGCCAGATACGATCATTCCCGCCATCAGTGCACTCGATAAAGCGAGAATAGCTCCAACGGATAAGTCGATTCCTCCCGTTAAAATAACGAATGTCATACCAAAGGCGATGAGTGCGTTAATGGCAACTTGGCGCAGCAAGTTTAATAAGTTAAGGGGTTCTAGAAAACTAGGATTTAGGATTGATACAATCGTGACGAGAATCAACAGTCCTAATAGAGGTCCAAGTTTTTGCATCAGGTTTTCTACATGATTTACTTTAGCCGGTGACGTTTTCATTTTTATTGTCCTCCCGTTGCATATGTCATAATTCTTTCTTGCGTTGCTTCGCTCTTTGAGAGCTCACCACTGATCTGTCCTTCATGAACGACAAGAATGCGATCGCTCATACCAAGAACTTCTGGAAGTTCTGACGAGACCATGATAATCGCTACACCACGATCGGTAAGTTCGTTCATCAACTGATAGATCTCCCGTTTCGCACCAACGTCAACGCCTCTTGTTGGCTCGTCCAAGATCAATACTTTTGGTCCGATTCCAACCCATTTTGCAATGACCACTTTTTGCTGGTTGCCTCCGGAAAGGTTCTTAGCGTTCGTCTCGCTCGATTCGGTCTTAATCTGTAACCGTTTGATGAGCATGTCAACAAAGTCAGTTTCTGTTTTATAATCGATCACGCCATTTTTAGAAAAACTTCGTAAGTTCGGCAGCGCCATGTTTTCACGTATCGAAAAATCGAGCACTAAGCCTTCGTTCTTTCTGTCTTCTGTAATAAAACCAATTCCGCGTTTTACCGCTTCGTATGGGTTTTTGATCGTTACCTTCTGACCACCAACAAAGATCTCACCAGAATCAAGCTGATCGAGACCGAATAACGCGCGCATGATCTCCGTACGACCTGCACCCATAAGACCTGAAACGCCAACGATCTCTCCGGCTCTTACAGAAAAACTAATATTTTCAAAGATTCCATTTCTCGTCGCGTTCTTTACTTCTAAAACCGACTCACCAACTTGCGGATTTCGCTCTGGAAAACGATCTGTAAGCTCACGGCCGACCATCTTCCGGACCACTTCATCAAAGCTAGTCTCAGAGATCGCTTTCGTATCAACCGTTCTACCATCTCTCATCACGGTAATTCGGTCACAGATTGAGAAGATCTCTTCCATGCGGTGTGAGATGTAAACGATCGAAACGCCTTCTTTTCGCAGAGCGTTAATCACGTCAAACAATTTTTCAATCTCACGCTCAGTTAGGGCAGCGGTCGGCTCGTCCATGATGATGACTTTAGCGTTTGTCATAAGCGCCTTCGCGATCTCAATCATCTGCTGTTGACCAACTGAACAGAGTCCTGCGTCTTTTTCAAGTGGAATCGTAACCGCTAACTTTTCAAATTGCTTATTTGCCAGCGCTTTCATTTCTTTCGTTCGTAAAAGACCGAACGTTGACCGCAGCTCTTTTCCGATAAAAAGGTTATCAAGTACGGTCATGTCAGGCCATACGTTCAGTTCTTGGTGGATGAACGCGACTCCGTGCTTCTCGGCTTCTTTCGGGTTATCAAAATACCGCTCTTGTCCGTCGATATGAATGGTTCCCGAATCTCTTTTATGAAGTCCGGTTAAAATGTTCATCAACGTTGATTTTCCAGCGCCATTCTCACCCATTAGGGCATGTACTTCGCCTGGTTGAAGGTCGAAGTCAACACCTGATAAGACCTGATTGGCACCAAAAGCTTTATATATGTCGTTCATTTGAATGTGCATCACGATCACCTCTTTTTAGAAGATTACACCTGCTTGCAGGATACAGTTGGCATACGGTGTCACTTCGCCTGTTCGAATGACCACTTTCGCCTGCTTTGTTAATTGTTTAAACGCTTCATGAGAAACAAATTTTTGTTCAGTTTCAGAAAAAATTTCGTCCATAAATGTTAACGTTTCTTCGTTTTTCTCTTTGATCTCACTCGCGAGTATCACTTGTTCCACAACCATATCCTGTGATACAGCGGAAACAACATCTTTAAAGCTCGGTACGCCGAGCGTGAGTGCCAGATCAATCCGTGGAACATCGCTCGGAATCGGAAGACCAGCATCTGCGATCACGATAAGATCGGTGTGGCCGAGGTCACTTAAAACTTTTGAGATATGACTGTTTAAGATGCCATGTCGTTTCATAGAGATGCCTCCACTTCCGATCGATTCGGCATGCCGCCTTGAGCACCGAACTTCGTAACGGATAGGGAAGCGGCTCGGTTGGCGAACTGCAAACTTTCATTGATGCTTTTTCCTTCTGCTAAAGCAACAGCTAGTGCGGCGTTAAACGTATCTCCAGCACCAGTCGTATCTGTCACTTCAACCGTGTAAGAGGGAACGGTGATCTCTTTTTCACCATCAAAATAACGAGCGCCATTCCTTCCTTCAGTTATAAACACTTTGTTCGGATATTGTTTTAGTGCTGAATCTGTTGATAGACCATTGAAAAGAACAGCAGCTTCATGTTCGTTTGGAGTAATATAGCTGGCCGATTCGATCACTTTTTTAGAGAGTGGACGAGCAGGAGCTGGATTCAATAACAACGGAACATCAAGCTCCTTGCAAAGCGCACCTACATACTCAACCGTTTCTTCCGGAATCTCTTGTTGAATGAGAACCATGTTTGCTTGTTTGATGAGTGCTTCTGATTTCTTCACATAAGGGGGAGTTACAAGATCGTTCGCGCCTTTAACGACGACGATGCTGTTGTCACCTTCAGCTAAAATGATATGAGCTGTACCGCTCTCTGCATCTGTAACCGGTTCCACATTCGTTACATCAACACCGTTTTGTTTAAAGTTCTCTAGAATCGCTGCTCCATAATGGTCGTCACCTACACATCCGATCATGTATACCTCTGCACCAAGACGAGCAGCCGCGACTGCTTGGTTCGCTCCTTTTCCTCCGGGTACGGTTTTAAACGAACGTCCCAAAACAGTTTCTCCTGCTCCTGGACGTTGATCAGATGTAACGACGAGATCCATCGAAGAGCTTCCGATGACTACAATTTTAACCATTCGTATCAACCTTTCTTGTTGTGTTTCGATCTATAAATGTAACAGGCAGTTGAACCTGCTGTTGATGGATTTTTTCTTGATTGATAATCTTCACAAGCAGCTGTGCCGCTTCTTTTCCCATCTCATAAGCTGGCTGGCGAATGGTAGAAAGGGAAGGGAACAACAAACCGCTCTGCGGTATATCATCAAACCCGATGATCTGAAGTTCTTCCGGAATCGCTTTTCCAAGACGAAGCGCTTCATGTAAGACGGCTGTTGCCACAATATCGTTGCTCGCTAACACACCATCTGTATCAGGATATGTTGCAAAAAGTTCTTTCGCCCATTTCTCTGCATCTTCAAAAGCAAAAGTAGTCGTCGACATCACATGAAAATCAATGTTCGGTTGACTTAACACTTCTAACGCACCTTGAAAACGATCTTGAGCCGGTTGGATATGCGCGGGACCTTTCAAAATCGTGATTCGTTTGCTGCCCCTTTTCACGATCTCTTTTGCAGCTATTCTTCCGCCTTCTTTTCCATCCGCATAGACCGATGGATAATCACTTGAAGTTCGATCTAGAAAGACTACGGGAATGGACAGGTCTTTATAGTTGTTTTTAGCTTTATTGTTCGTGGCTGAAATGATGCCGACTACATTGTTCTGAATAAACGTGTTCAAATAATCCAGCTCTTTCTCAGCATTCTCATCACTGTTTCCAAAAAGAATACGATAACCGCCTTTTTGCATCTCATCTTCTACACCTCTTGCTAACTGTGGAAAAAATGGGTTTGTGATGTCTGGCAGCAACAAGCCGACCAGTTTAGATTTCTTTTTATAGAGGGAACGGGCGACTTCATTTGGACTGTACTTCAGCTCATCAACGGCAGCCATCACTTTTTTGCGCGTATCTTCATGCACGTATCCATTCGCATTCAAAACGCGAGAAACCGTCGCAACCGATACACCTGATTTTTTTGCCACATCACGAATGGTAACCAAATCTCCGCCTCCTCTAAAACAAATATGTAACCGTTTACACATTTAAGTTAACAGAAATATTATCAGTATGCAAGTTGGTAAATATTTCTCCTGTTTGGTTGTGTTTGAAAAGACTTTCTTCAGATCTTACTCCCTCACATCTTTGAAAAGTTGATTGAAGTGAAAGATGCGAGACTCCTGGGGGATCTGCGGGACAGGTGAGACACCTAACAGTGCAGAGCGCTAGGTGGCTCACCGCACGCCCCCCGGAAAGCGAGCATCTGTAACGGAAATCAACCACTTTCATCCCTATAAAGAACTAGCAGAAGTGTTTTTGTCGAATCAGACAGAACGAATTTTACTAGATTACTAGTATGAAATTTTTGCGTCGTGTCCAAACTGTGGTTAGATACGACGGGGGAGGAAAAAACAATGAAAAAACGCAATCATTTCTTTATTCTAGTTCTTATCTCTTTAGCGGTGATGTTCTTATTTTTTGAAACACAAACCAAGGTGGCGAACGCAACAATGAACGCCTCTGTTAAAATACCTGAAGAATCGATCAGACTTCGCATTCTAGCAAACAGCAATACGGATGCCGACCAAAAGCTGAAGCGTGAGATCCGTGATGAAGTGAATGCCCAGATCACGACTTGGGTGGATGAGTTATCTACGATTTCTGAAGCGCGTGAGATCATTCGTAAACAGCTGCCAACGATTGAAAGGATCGTTCAAAGTAAACTGGATGAAGCCGGCCTTGAGAAGACGTTTTCTGTAGAATTAAACAAAGTGGCTTTTCCTACTAAAATGTACGGTGACTTCATCTATCCAGCAGGTCAATATGAAGCGGTGCTGATCACACTTGGGGAAGGTGAAGGGAAGAACTGGTGGTGTGTTCTGTTCCCGCCATTATGCTTTCTAGACTTTGAAAATGGCGATGCAGTAAAAGAAAACAAAGATGGTAAAGGTGATGTAGTAGATACGGCTGCTGATGCAGGTGCGGATCAAGCAGATGAAGCTGAGGAAATCGAGACGAAATTCTTTGTGGTAGAACTGTTTGATAGCCTCTTCAGTTTTGTAGGGTCCTTATTCTCTTAAAATGTGCATATTTTCCTCCCTATTTTCATAGATTATAGAAAATGAAGAAGGTAACCAAATGGTGGTTAGCCTTCTTTTTTTTAAAAGATTTTCGGATGAAACGGTGAAAAACAGCCGAACGAAGGCTGAAATTATATAGGAATAGGGGAGTTATTGATGACGATAATCTTAAGGCAGGCTATGCAGCATGAAGCAAAAGATCTGTTACAGCTCGTCGGAAAAGCTGGACTTCAGTCAGAAGGGATCAAAGACAGCATCGAAAATTATTTAGTCGTGGTAAACGACCAAGGTGAGACGATCGGTACAGTAGGTTTAGAGAGAATTGGAAACGATGGCTTGCTCCGGTCTTTCGTACTGAAGCAGAAATATTCTTCAGAGACGCTTCTTCTTAAACTCATTGATAAAATTTTGGTATACTCAAAAGATAAAGGAGTCGAAACTCTTTATTTACTTACGAAAGCTGTGCATATGTTCGAACAACTTTCTTTTAAAACGATTCCGAAAGATAAAGTGCCTCCACATATCGAGAGCGCTGATCATATAAAAAATAATGCAACATCAGGAGCAGAACTTTTAGCTTATGCATTGGATTAATCAGAGATTGTCAACAAGTTGTCCACAATTTACGACAAACTGTGTATAACTCTGTGGATATAAAAGTTTTGTAATCGACCTTTCCAGATAAGGTTGACCTGAGTAATAGAAAGGATTTATCATATGAACTCATTCCAAACGGAACGCTGGCCTGTGGATAAAACAGAAAAAACGTTAGAAGATCATCCACTTATTATTCAAGCTTCCTTGTGGATAAATAAGAATGAAGTAATAGCCATTCCGACAGAAACGGTTTATGGATTAGCAGGAAATGCGAGAAGTGATGATGCGATCAAGCGTATTTTTGAAGCAAAGGGAAGACCGAGCGATAATCCTCTAATCGTTCATATTTCAGATCTCTCACAATTAGAGGGTCTTGTTGCTTCTGTTTCAGAGACCGCACAAAAATTAATGACCGCGTTCTGGCCGGGTCCATTGACGATTGTGCTGCCAAAAGGTGAAAACGTAAGTGAAAGAGTGACAGCAGGGTTATCCACAGTTGCGGTAAGGATGCCAGACCATGAGATCGCTCTTGCTGTCATCGCTGTATCAAATGTTCCGCTTGCCGCGCCAAGCGCGAACCTTTCTGGAAAACCAAGTCCCACTTCTGCTCAGCATGTTTATGAAGATCTGAAGGGCAGGATTCCGGGCATTGTGGATGGCGGTTCAACAGGTGTTGGTGTTGAATCTACTGTTGTGGACTGTACAGGTGAATTTGTCACGATTTTACGACCAGGCGGAATCACGTTAGAAGAGCTTGAAAGAGTAGTTGGTGCAGGGCGAGTCGTTGTTGATCCGGGGTTGGAGAACGAGAAGCATGCGCCTAAATCGCCAGGGATGAAATATACACATTATGCACCTGACGCACCTTTCGTTCTTGTAGATGGAAGTGTGGAATTTTTACAGAGACTTGTGGATCAAGAACGCGAAGCAGGAAAACGGATTGGAATTTTAACAACAGAAGAAAGAGCACATGTTTATAAAGCGGATTGTGTGATTCCAGCGGGAAATCGTTCCAATCCTGAAACGGTGGCTCAGCATCTATACGAAGCTTTGCGAGCGTTTAACGAAGCTGGTGTCGATCAAATATTCGGAGAGGTTTTCCCGAAAACTGGTGTTGGTGTTGCGATTATGAACAGACTTGAAAAATCGGCCGGTGGAAATATCATAAAAGAATAGAATGAAGCTCTGATTCAATGTTTTTGGTTTGAGTCAGGGCTTTTTTGTTTTTAAAGAGGGCTGAAATTGGCTGTTTAATCTAGTATGCATTGAAAATTTTGTTAATAGAAATCGTAAAATTAAATAATTTCACGGTAATCTATTTTATTTTCACGGTAATTTAATATATATTCACGGATAGAGTCAATAATTTCACGGATAAAATTATTTAAACGATTTTCGACAAACTGAGGCTAGACTAAGCCTTCAAATACAATAAAACAAGCCTGCGTCTACTCAAGACACAGGCTTGTTTTTATCGATCGGAAGCAGGATGGAGAAGGTTGTTCCTTCATCAATCTTGCTGTTGATCAGTATTTTACCGTGGTGGTTCTCTACGATCTTGTAACAGATCATGAGCCCGAGGCCAGTACCTTTTTCCTTTGTGGTATAAAACGGTTCACCCAAAGTTGGCAAGCGTTCTTCTGAAATTCCGCAGCCATGATCGATGAAAGAAGCGATCACATATCCGCCTTCTTGCTTTAAATGAATATGTACAGAGCCGCCTGTTGGCATCGCTTCGATTGCGTTTTTCAGCATGTTCACGAACACTTGCTTGATCTGATTGTCCACACACCAAATTTCTGGCAGATCTGGTTCACTCTCGAAATAGATCTGGACATTCGTTAATATCGCCTGTGTATCAAGAATCGAGATAACGTGTCGCAACAATTGGCGAAGATCGGTTTGTACAAAATTCATCGCTTGCGGCTTAGCGAGCAGCATAAATTCTCCGACGATGCTATTGATTCGATCGATCTCTGAGAGCATGATCTCGTAATAGTCCTCGTTCTCAGAGGCTCTCGATTGCAGAAGCTGCAAAAATCCGCGGATCGAAGTGAGCGGGTTACGAATCTCATGCGCTACACCAGCGGCAAGCTGACCGAGAACAGAGAGTTTGTCAGATTTTCTTAGCATCTCTTCTGTCTTTTTTCGTTCGGTCAAGTCACGTGCTACGACAACGAATGAGTCAGGCTGGTCTGAATCGTTTGCGATAGGGGTCGCGTTCGCTTCAAGGGTTACCCAATGGCCATGTGCATGCTTGCATCGCACTTCGAACTTTACCGGCTTTTGAGTTTGAACCATCTCGTTTATAGCTACTCTTACCTTTGGCCGGTCATCTGAATGGAAGAATCCTTGAATCTTTTTTCCATCATAAAGCGACGGATCAAAGCCGAGAAGAAGACGGTTTGAAGGGGAGACGTATTTGACGTTTCCTTCAAGGTCAACGACACCTACTAAATCAGTCGTGTTCTCTGCGATGATGCGGTATTTTTCTTCGCTTTCTTTTAATGCTTTTTCTTTTAGTTTTTTATCTGTGATATCTCTTGAGATGGCGGATAGTGCGACGACTTCACCGTTCTCGCCATAGATCGGACTTAAGGAAAGGCTTACATTTAGCCGTTTGCCAGACTTCGTTAATCGGATCGTCTCGACACCTTTTACATATCCTCCATGTTTGACGATCGTCATGAGCCGATCGGATTCAGCTACCTTATCCTCTGGAACTACGGGTAAGATGTGTGAATTCAGATTGGCGAGATCGTCTTCTGACCATCCATATATGAATTCAAAAGCTGGGTTCACTTTTACCGAATAGTCGGTTAAGTGGACGACCGAGATCGCATCACTAGAATGATAGATGACAGCTTCCAAGAGGTCCTTTGTTTCGCGTAGTTCTTTTTCCGCCTCTCTTTTAGCGGTTACGTCTTTTGCGATGCCGAAAACACCGAGCACTTTATTAAGTACGATGATTGGAGTCAGGGTGAACATGATCTGGCGCGTTTCACCGTTCTTTTGCTTGATCCGGGTTTCATATGTTTTGGAATTTCCTTCTAATGCTTCCTTAAACTGATCGATCGCGGCAGCTCTTCTGTGTGGCATCATGAACGGATTAAACGTCATGTTTAAAAGTTCTGTCTCGCTATAACCGCTCAACTCGGCACACGCTTTGTTGACAGTCGTAAATTTGCCTTCAAGATCGAGCGAAAACAAGGCATCGATGTTATGATCCATCAACGACCGGAAGCGCTGTTCACTCTCAGCAAGCTGAGTTTCAACGGATACTCTCTCAGTGAGATCAACACAAAATCCATACACCTCAGAAACGGTACCATCTTTATCGTAAATGGGACCGATCGCAGCTAAAAAAGGAATGCCGTTCAGTTCGGATTCGTACGTAAGACTTTCTCCGTTCAGCGCTCTTTCGTACATTTCTTTTTTAAAGTCTGCCATTTCTTTAGGAAAGATGTCTTCTATTCTCTTTTGAAGTACGTTTTCCCGTTTAAGCCCAAACAAGTCAAACAGTTCACCTTCGCTCTCGGTCATAATGAGGTTTTCATCATGTTTCATACATCGAAAAGTCATGCTTTTTTGGCGTGACAGGCCAGTCGGGAATGGCGACGTTCGCCGCATGTCTTTTCCGTTTTCCGTTATGGCCGATGCGTTATGGACCATGCTTGTTCCTCTCCTTTACATACAGATTCACTTCCTTTTATATACGATATAAATCACATTATCCCTTCCTCTAAAGCGGTAAAGAGTCCCATTTTTTGATTCTTCCGACAGCTTGTATGTTTTTTAGTCTTTTTAAAAGTAGACATGCATAGTCTGAAAGTATGATGGTTAAGGGAGTGGGAAGTATTTGGCAACCATGGGAGAATGGATGACACTGGTATTTATGTCAGTTGCGCTAGGTATGGACGCTTTTTCGATCGGCCTAGGGATGGGGATGTTATCGCTTCGTATAAGACAAATTATGAAAATAGGAATGACGATAGGAATCTTTCATATGATCATGCCTCTTGCAGGAATGACGCTCGGCAAACAGATCTCCGTTCATTTTGGCGGTATAGCAGCTATCATAGGTGGAATTCTGCTTGTCATACTGGGTGTTACGATGATTCGGTCCTCTTTCTCAAATGATGATGAACCGTTCGTACAGCCGATCGGCATAGGGCTCTTCGTCTTTGCGCTCAGCGCTTCGTTAGATAGTTTTTCAGTGGGATTATCTTTAGGGATCTATGGAGCGAAAACCTGGCTCACGATTACGATGTTTGGTCTCATGAGCATGGTCTTAACGTGGGCTGGCTTGATCATGGGAAAAAAAGTACAGAAGTGGCTCGGTTCTTATGGTGAAGCGTTCGGCGGATGCATCCTGCTTGCTTTTGGGGTGAAGATTCTATTTCCGTTCTAGAAAAACGCAGATGCTGCAAGAAAGTGTTGATTTCCGTTTCAGGTGCTCCCTTTCCGGGGGGCGTGCGGTGAGCCTATTAGCGCTTTGCGCTATTAATAGTCTCACCTGTCCCGCTGATCCCCCAGGAGTCTCGCACCTTACTCTCCAATCAACTTGTCAATGAAGTCAGTGGTACAGGCAGACAAAAGAAGTAAGAAACTCTCTATATTTTTTATTCACTAATCCGATGATATACTTACTAATAAGAGCGTTAACCTATAGAAAAATAGGGAAAGATAGAATATGAGGTGAATTCACCATGAATGTTTTATTTATTTGTACAGGCAATACTTGTCGCAGTCCGATGGCTGAGGCCATTTTACGCAAAAAAGGAAAAGGTAAGTTCAACGTTAAATCAGCTGGTGTATTTGCTGGAAACGGTGCCGTGATGAGTTGGAACGCGACACAAGCTCTTTCGGAAAGAAGTATTAAAGAAAGTCATCAGTCACAAGGCGTGTCCGATTATTTGATCGAGTGGGCAGATCTTATCTTAACGATGACCGAGAGCCATAAACATGCGCTCGTCGGACGATGGCCAGATGCGGTGAATAAGACGTATACATTAAAAGAGTATGTTCTTGACGAAGATGAGCAGAAGAAGATTGAAGAGATCTATGAGCTCTACACAGAGATCGAGATGCTGAAGCTTCAATATATGTCTAAGGATTCTGCGGATGAAGAAGTGAGACAAGCGTTTGAAAGAGAAGTAAGACCGCTCGTTGAAAGAAGGATGAAGTTAGAAAATGATGTACCTTCTCTAGACATTACAGATCCTTTCGGTGGACCGCTTCATCTTTATCAAGAAACAAGAGACGAAATTGAAGTCCTCATTGAAAAATTAATGAAAAAAGACGATAGCAAGAAGTAGTAGGACAAAATGAGGTAAGGCTGTTCTAAATTGCCTAGCAGTGACATTGAACGGGTAATCGGAAGAGCATATAATGAAAAAAAGTATGAGAGAGCAGGTGCACACAACATGAAGGTAGCAATTGGATCAGATCACGCCGGAGTTGAATTAAGAAAAGAAATCATCAGCATGATTGAAGAGCTGGGTATGCAAGTGGAGGATGTCGGCTGTGAATGCGACACGTCTGTAGACTATCCAGACTATGCGATTCCTGTAGCAGAAAAAGTAGCCAACGGTGAAGCTGATCGCGGAATTCTAATCTGCGGTACAGGCATTGGAATGAGCATTGCAGCGAACAAAGTTAAAGGAATCCGCTGTGCGCTTGTTCATGATCTATTCAGCGCAAAAGCTACAAGACAGCATAATGACAGCAATGTACTTGCAATGGGTGAACGTGTCATCGGGCCGGGTCTCGCACTCGAAATCGCTAAAGTATGGCTGACGACAGAATATGAAGGCGGACGTCACGGTCGCCGTGTAGATAAAATCTCTCAATATGAAGGCCAATAGCTAAAAGGCTATAAACCCATAAAATGAAGGGAAGACCATCTCATGAGCGATGAGCTCCAACAAATTCAAGACCAAGTCCTGAATGTTTTGCAAGATCTGCAAAAGCATGCACAATTAAGACCGTCACAATTATTAGTAGTAGGCGCAAGCACGAGCGAAGTAATTGGTGAACGAATTGGCACGTCAGGCACGATGGATACTGCGGGTGCACTTTACCGAGGTATCGTAGCGTTTCAAGAAGAAACTGGCGTAGCACTTGCCGTGCAATGCTGTGAACACTTGAACCGTGCGCTTGTCATCGAGCGCGAAGAAGCTGAACGACGAGGCTATGAAGAAGTGCGGGTCGTTCCAGCACGATCAGCTGGAGGTGCGTTGGCAACACACGCATACCACCATATGAATGAACCCGTGATCGTTGAATATATAAAAGCCGACGCAGGCATCGACATCGGTGACACCTTTATCGGTATGCACTTGAAGCATGTGGCCGTGCCTGTGCGCAGTGAAGTGAAAAAGGTCGGCGCCGCACACGTGACGTTGGCAAAGACACGTCCAAAGTTAATCGGCGGCGAACGTGCAGTGTATCCGAGTAAAGAAGACATACGTTGTTTTTAGAATTGGAAAGCCCTCTTGATGAGGGCTTTTTTTGTTGTGGTGTACCTTGCACCCATGACGGGTTGTCGTAACTTGTCGAGGATTGTAGACTCGTGGATAAACTGCTAAAACTTTTGGATTCAGAGGTAAAACTCGTGGATAAAACCCCTAAACTTGTGGATTCCAAGCCAAAACTCGTGGATTCACCGTCATTTTGTATAGGATTACGGTTAACAAGCCCCTGTAAGCGGCTTCTTGGCACTCACTAAGCTTCATATCTTCCTACTCAATGTTCAATCTCGTAATGAATCCACTCTGAATTGATGTTTTTTCCGCCCATCTTCTTATAAAGAGCTTGAGCAGACGTGTTAACAATCGCGGTTTGCCAAGTCATGTAGGCATAGCCTTCCTTTTTTGTATATGCAAGAACATGCAGAAACAGCTCCTCCCCTAAACCAGCACCACGAAAATCAGCATCTACAAAAAGATCGTTCAATATGGCGATTTTCTGCAGCCGGGTCGTGCTGAACGAAAAGTAAAGGGTTGCGAATCCTGCTAATCTGCCATCCTCTGCCTCAGCAACAAACTGAGTTCCTGCTTCATCTGAAGAAAGCAGATGCTTGATATGATCTTCCAACTTTGAGCCCTCAGGAGTTTTTCCTTTATAAAAATCAACAATGTAACGATGCATCAATTCCTTCAGCTGACCTAGATCCTCTATAACGACAGGGCGAACACTAAAACTAGTCATCGTTATCCATCTCCTCTAATCTGGTTTCCTTAAGCATTCCTTTTACATCTATATTAAGTGATTCTTTCTGGTCTGAATAGTATGATAAAAAAGGCGATGTAGGATGACTTGTTATTTAGGAAGGGCATACTAGAGCTGCTTCCTTTTTTATGTGAAAGGAGAAAGGGATCTTGAGGAATTATGCGATCGGAATAGATATTGGTACGACGAGTACGAAAGTTGTTCTTTTTGATGAAAAAGGAGCGGTTGTCGCTCATCACTCGAAAAATTACCCGTTGCTGTCGGAAGAGCAAGGGGCTGCCGAACAGAAGCCGGATGAAATTTATGAAGCAGTAAATGAATCGTTAAGAGAAACGGTGCGAAAAAGTGGAGATCTGGCAGATAGAATCGGTTTAATTTCTTTTAGCACGGCTATGCATTCATTGATTGCAGTGGACTTAGAAGGAAAGCCTCTGACAAACAGCATCACGTGGGCTGATATCCGAAGTGAACCGTATGTAGCAGCTTTTAAATCAGATTACAGCGAAACTGCGCTTGAACTTTATAAACGGACTGGTGTCCCACAGCATCCGATGACACCATTATTTAAATTGCAGTGGCTAAAAAACGAACATCCCGATATTTTTCAAAGGGCAGAAAAGTTTGTTGGCATTAAAGATTACATACTGTTTCGCTGGTTTGGTGAGTGGCATACGGATCATGCATCCGCGGCAGCGACAGGTCTTTGGAACATGCACACTAAAAAGTGGGATGAAGAAGCGCTGCAACTTGCAGATGTCACACCAGAAAAACTCCCGAGCCTGCAGTCGACCACCTATTATTGGGGAGAGCTGTCTGAAGTTTTGGCGAAGAAATCAGGGCTGAATTCCTCTGTAAAAGTGGTGATTGGTGCAACGGACGGCCCGTTGTCTAACCTTGGTGTTGGCGCGATCACACCTGGAGATATTGCAGTAACGATAGGAACGAGCGGTGCGATTCGAACCACTTCAGCGACACCGATACTCGATACAGATGGGCGCACGTTCTGTTACCCGCTTACGGAGAATCATTGGGTCTCAGGTGGACCGGTCAACAATGGAGGTATCGCATTTCAATGGATTCATGATACTTTGCAAAAAGAAGATGATAGTGCGGCCTATGAAAAGCTGTCTAGAGATGCTGAACAGATCCAGCCGGGTACAGAGGGTTTAATCTTTCTGCCTTATCTAACTGGAGAACGAGCACCCTTATGGGATGCGCAGGCAAAAGCATCGTTTATTGGTCTAACACTTCGCCACAATCACAACCATATGGTGCGCGCAGTGCTCGAAGGATCGATTCTTAACCTGTTTAGTGTTTACTCTCTCATCAAGAGCAAAGTGGGGAACAGAGAAGTGAAGATTTTTGCAACGGGTGGCTTTACGAACTCGCTTCTTTGGAAACAGATCTTAGCAGATATTTTTCAAACGAAAGTGAGTATTCCTGAACATACGGAGAGCTCATGCTTGGGAGCGGTCTTGCTCGGCCGATACGCGGTCGGTGAAACAGATACGCTAGAAGAAGCGCCTGTTGAAACGAAGCAGTATGAAGAAATCACGCCTAATCCTGATCACCAGACAATCTACAAAGAGCTGTTTCACCTTTATCAGTCTCTATCTGACACGATGCAAACGCAATATAAGGCCATTCATGATTTTCAAAATAGGCTTAAAAAAGAGAGCGGGAAATGATCCCGCTCTTTGTTTTTTATTCAATATATGTCGCGTTGATCAGCGGAAGGCCAGTCTTAGCATCCTTACCTGTCTTAACATTGCCGAATACTGTGACCTTAGATCCTTCTTTAAGACCGCTGCCCATCGTAAAGTTCATCACTTTAAATTTTGTCTCTCCAACTTGGAACTCAAAGCTTCCGCCCATTCCTTTTTCGTTATCTGTTAAAACTTTTCCAGTCGCTTTAACAATTTTTTCTTCGTACGCTTTTGGGTCTGCTTCAAGCGCTTTTGGATCTAACTGAACGGCTTTTTCTTCCATGTTCTTAATGATCTCAGCTTGTTGACCAGCCAGATCATCTGTTGTGCTTTGATCTTCGTTATCTCGTGTTTCTACTTTTTCCTTCGCTTCAGGCTTTGCCTTTTCTTCGCTGCAGCCAGCCAAAGCTAGTACAAGAATAAGGAGACTCGCTCCAAACCACTTTTTCATCATGTTGATAACACCCCTTATAAATAGCTCTCTCTCTATTATGTATCATCATACCATGTTCATCCCTATCAAATAAAATGAATTTTCACACTTGTGCATTTCCTCTTACAACTTAAAGCTTTAACGTGTAAGATAGAGGGGTATGTTACAATCATAATCAATTTTTCACATAAGGTAAGGGGGAAGCGAAATTGAACCATTTGAAAACAGCTGATCAAGAAGTCTACCAATCCATCATGGATGAATTGCACCGCCAGCGTACGAAAATCGAATTGATTGCTTCTGAAAACTTTGTAAGTCAAGCCGTAATGGAAGCACAAGGCTCTGTACTTACGAATAAATATGCAGAAGGCTACCCGTCCAAACGCTATTATGGCGGATGTGAACACGTGGATGTTGTTGAAAACCTAGCAAGAGACCGCGCGAAGGAAATCTTCGGTGCCGAACACGCGAACGTTCAACCTCACTCAGGTGCACAAGCAAACATGGCTGTATACTTTACGATCCTCGAGCAAGGCGACACCGTTCTTGGTATGAACCTTTCTCATGGCGGTCACTTAACACACGGAAGTGCCGTTAACTTTTCTGGCATTCAATATAACTTTGTGGAATATGGCGTAGATGCAGAGAAGAATGTTATCGATTATGAAGATGTTCGTCAAAAAGCACTAGAGCACCGTCCAAAGCTGATCGTAGCTGGAGCGAGCGCGTATCCGCGTGCGATTGATTTTGCAAAGTTCCGCGAGATCGCTGATGAAGT
Organism: Fictibacillus tiangongensis; assembly: GCF_048083785.1. Classification (GTDB taxonomy): domain Bacteria; phylum Bacillota; class Bacilli; order Bacillales; family Fictibacillaceae; genus Fictibacillus. The sequence continues at coordinate 3,937,593 of NZ_CP182294.1, read as the reverse complement.
TGAAGCTTACCTAATGGTGGATATGGCCCACATCGCAGGACTTGTTGCAGCAGGCCTTCACCAAAATCCAGTTCCTTATGCAGATTTTGTAACAACGACTACACATAAAACACTTCGCGGCCCTCGTGGCGGTATGATTCTTTGTAAAGAAGAGTTCGCGAAAAAAATTGATAAATCAATCTTCCCAGGCATCCAAGGCGGTCCTTTGATGCACGTTATCGCAGCAAAAGCAGTATCGTTCGGTGAAGTATTAACAGATGAGTTCAAGGGCTACGCAGAGCAGATTGTGAGAAACGCGAAACGCTTAGCTGAATCCTTGAAAAAAGAAGGCATCACTATCGTTTCTGATGGTACAGACAATCACTTGATTCTGATCAATGTGAGTGAGCTCGCGCTAACAGGTAAAGTCGCTGAAAAAGCATTAGATGATATCGGGATCACAGTTAATAAGAACACGATTCCGTTTGATAAAGAAAGTCCTTTCGTAACGAGCGGAATCCGTATCGGAACAGCTGCGGTCACATCACGTGGTTTTGTTGAAGAAGATATGGACGAGATCGCTTCGATCATGGCGTCTGTGTTAAAAAACATAGAGGACGAATCGGTGTTGAAAGATGCTGAGACACGCGTTGAGAAGCTTGCAGGTAAATATAAGTTGTACGAATAAAATAGCTATAAAAAAACCAGTTTCTTAAGCAGAAACTGGTTTTCTTTGTATAGAAGTTTTGTTTTTGTTTCGTTTAGTGGGTACAGGGATGATAAATTGATGCTTTGGTACTTGCTGAATGATTTTAACAAAGACGATAGTAGTTATTAAAACTACAAAGAACATAATGGGCATAAATCTTGTTTGCCAAACTTCTGGTGGTAATGTTTTTGTAAACAGTATTAAAGTAAATGGGTGTATCAAGTAGATGCCCATAGACAACTTTCCAATTACCTGTAATGAAACTTTCATCCAGCTTAATTTGACTAAATAAAAATATAATCCAATCGTTGCAAAACTTAAAATGGGTATATTAATTAAATTTGTCTCTCTTCTTGATGAAACGCTTCCGACTACTTTGTACTCCAAATATGCTCCAACATAAACAATTACTACACCTAATGCAAGAAGAGCAGAGTGTTTTTTTACCCAAACGGAAATTGGCTTCCAATAATGAGCTAGAAATCCACCGAATACAAAATAAAAGATCCAATGCATCACGAATACTTTATCGATTAAAACTTTTTCAATGATTCCTGAAGCAAACGGGACATCTATCAGATTTGTAAAATAAAGACTTATTGCTGCAGATATAATTAATCCGATCCACCATCCAATACCACTTCTAATAAACTGTAGGATTGGAAACATAATGTAAAACTGAACAACGATCGCCATAAAATATAAGTGGTAAAATGATTCTCCCATTGTAAAGTTGTATAGAAATACTTTTGGATCTGTTGAAAGCGTGCCTCCAAGAAAATATACAGTTACAAATTGATAGAACAAGCTCCAAATGACAAAAGGCATAATAATTTTAGTCGTGCGGGAAGTTATAAAAGGTTTGAACGAGAATCCTTTTTTATTTACCCCATTAAAAAGTAAAAAACCACTAATAACAGCAAACGTTGGCGTTCCAAATCTGCCTAACTGATTAAAGAAATAAGTAAACCAATTCCATACACCATCAGCTTCATTAAAATAAGTAGCCGATACATGAACCAATAAAACACCAATACACGCGAAAGCTCTCAAAAAGTGAATTTCATTGAAGTACTCTTTGTTGTTAAGCTTATTATCCACTTTTTACATCCTCTCCATAAACATATCTCTTCTTTAAACGTTAAATGTTAACCATTAATTATTTCACAATAATAAACTTCGATATCTTTTAGTTATTGACAAGGGTTAAAGGACTTGTAATAAATGGGAGGAGTGAAAAGAGGTATATTTCTTATTTTTTTGAATAATACATTTACGTACTAAAGTAATGATAAGAAGGAGTGATGTGCATGGAGAACGTCATTGTCGTTCAATCCTTGAACAAATCCTACGGAACGAAAAAAGCAGTAAACAATCTTTCTTTTTCTGTTAAAAAGGGTGAGATATTCGGCATCATCGGACCAAATGGAGCCGGTAAAACGACCACGATCGAGATTATGGAAGGTCTCAGGAAAAAGGATAGCGGTGAGGTCTCTATTTTAGGCATGAATCCGGAAAAAGATCGGAAGGTGTTGAACCACAGAATTGGTGTTCAGTTTCAGGCCACTTCTATTCAAAAGAAAATGAAAGTAAAAGAAGCATTGAAATTGTTTGCGGCGATCTACAATAAAAACAATACGAGTGATGAGATGATGAAACTGCTAGGGTTAGAGGAAAAGATGGATACATACTTTGATGACCTATCTGGTGGACAAAAGCAGAGATTAACTTTAGCACTTGCTACTCTACATGAGCCCGAGATCATCTTTTTAGACGAGCCGAGCATGGGGCTCGATCCGCATGCAAGGCGAGAGATGTGGAACATTATCCGCTCGCTGCGAGATAATGGTGCTACGATTGTTGTAACCACACATTACATGGAAGAAGCAGAAAAGCTATGTGACAGAGTCGCGATGATCTATAATGGAGAACTTCGTGCTTTAAATGAACCGAGCCGATTGGTAGAAGATATATCTGCTCACTTCATCAGTTTCCGAAGTCCAGATTTTCCTGTCGCTCAGCTTCATCAGATGTCTGGTGTTATTAAAGTGGAACATGATGAAGTGCTAGATGCGTTCAAGCTTTACACCGAGAATCTTCAATCTTGTTCTTATCTCCTATTTAAGATTGCAGAGGAAGAAAATTACCATATCTCCGATTACAAATTTGAACGAGGTACGCTTGATGACTTGTTTGTTCATTACTTACAAGGAGATGCATCCGCATGACCGCTCTATGGCAACTAACATTACTTGAAACGAAGATGTTTTTTCGAGATAAGCTGCAGGTGTTCTGGACGTTTCTGTTCCCCGTACTTATGATTTGGTTGTTCGGTTCGATGTTTGAAAACCAAGCGCCTGAAGGGTTTTCCTTTGCGAGTCTCTACATTCCCTCATGGATTGGGGTAAATATCGTGACGACCGCTTTTTTTACACTAGGAACGGTCCTTACCGGATATCGGGAAACGGGAGTTCTTCGCCGATATCAATCGACACCGCTTGCTCCGTGGAAGATTCTCTTCGCCCACACAATTCAAGGTACGGTGATCTTTAGCTTCTCAGCGGTCGTTCTAGTGGTGTTCGGAACGCTCATGTTTGACCTTCATGCACCCGTTTATTTAGGAAGTACGCTAGTCGCGCTGTTGGTTAGCATTCTTGCCTTTTTTCCGTTTGCACTCTTTCTAACATCCCTGGCAAAAAACGTAGGAACAGCGGCAGCGATCAGCTCACTTTTTCTAAACCTTATGCTGTTTTTATCAGGAGCAACATTTCCATTAGAGATGATGCCTGACGTGCTGCAATATATCGCTAAGATCTTACCTCTTTATTATGTGATCGAACTGCTGCGTGCAACATGGAACACATCCCCTTTATGGGAGAACTGGACGCCTGTTCTCGTACTAAGTTGTATCGCGCTCGTTTCGATCGTGTTGTCGTCCGTATTTTTTAAATGGAGCGGAAAAGCGGAATAGTAGAATCTATATCAATGAAAAAGTATTGGACATAAATCAGCCAATACTTTTTTTCGACATAAACTAAAAAAAATTTTAAGTAATAGTGATCCAAATAGAAAATCTCTCCGTTAGCTTATTGTAATTAACTAAAAAGGAGAGATTTCAAATGAAAATGAAAAAGGCACTTTTAGCAGTACCGTTAAGTGTTTCTTTACTAATACCTACCTTCACAGTGGCAAATGCACATGGTCATGAGAACCATAGCAAAGGACCAATGTCTGCTGAAGTTTCAAACCCGGCAATTGAACTTCGCGCTTCATTGGACACTCTTCTTTCAGAGCATGCATTCCTAGCTGTAGTAGCGATGCAAAAAGGAATTGACGGAAAAGAAGATTTTGAAGCAGCGGCTGGACAGCTGAACCAAAACACAGAAGCGCTATCAAAAGCAGTAGGATCTGTTTATGGTGAAGAAGCTGGAGCACAGTTTAAAGAAATCTGGAGCAGCCACATCGGCTATTTTGTAGACTATGTAACAGCAACTGCTGAGAATAATGAAGAAGGCAGAAAACAAGCACTCGCTGAATTGGATAAATACCGTACAACACAAGCTGACTTCCTGGATAAAGCAACAGAAGGTAGATTAAAAGCTGCTGATCTAGAAGAAGGCTTAAAAGTACACATCGACCAACTGATCTGGGCGTTTGAAAGCTACAGAACTGGCGAATACGACAAAGCGTATGACAACATTTCAGAAGCGATGCACCACATGTTCATGACAGGTAAAGGTCTTTCATGGGCGATCACGGATCAATTCCCTGACAAGTTTGAAAACAAATCAGTAGACACACCTGCAGCTGATCTTCGTGCTGACTTGAACAGTGTGTTCTCTGCACATGCAGCGTTAGCGGCATTAACGATGCAAAAAGGAATTGACGGTGCTAAAGACTTTGAAGCAGCGGCAGCTGAGCTGAACGAAAACACAGATGACATCACAGCAGCTGTAGAATCTGTATATGGTGCAGAAGGTGCAGCGCAATTTAAAGAAATCTGGAGCAGCCATATCGGTTACTTCGTTGACTATGTAACAGCAACTGCAGAAAAGAATGAAGATGGTAAGAAGCAAGCGATCGCTGAACTCGATGAGTACCGTATGGAACAAGCGAAATTCTTAGATACGGCAACAGAAGGACGCTTAAAAGCAGCTGACTTAGAAGAAGGCTTAAAAGTACACATCGATCAACTACTAAATGCTTTTAACAGCTATACAGGAAAAGATTATCCAACAGCTTACAAGAACATCTCTGAAGCTTATGCTCACATGTTCGGAGTAGGACAATCTCTATCTGGTGCGATCGTTGATCAGTTCCCGGATAAGTTTGCCGGCCAAAAGCCATCTGATATGCCGAAAACAGGTATGGGTGGAATGAGTCAATCAACAAACGATGCTATCCTTTGGAGCTTGTTCGGATTAATCCTAGCTTCAGCAACAACAGCGATGATTCTTCGCAAAAAGGCGACGAATAATTCTTAAGAGTTAAGAGTGGAGGGCGGCAAATTTGTCCTCCATCTTTTCTATCTATTTGAGATGGAAAGGAAGATTTTTATGAAGAAGGTGTTTGGTGGTCTAATGCTGGCGGGACTATTAATAGCCGGTTGTTCAGCTCCAGAAGATACAAAGAATAAAGAAGCTTCTGAATCTAGTGAAACCATTAAAGTTCAGGAACAAGAGAAAGAAGTAAAATCATTATCAACCGAACTAACACCACCTGAAGGATTAAAATTAAAAGCAGATACAGAAGGAATTGTTCCAACCACAATTGAAATACCATCATTAAATATCAGTACCGAAATTGAGAAGGTAGGCAGACTAGAAAACGGTCAGATGGGTGTTCCAAAAGGAATGGATACCGTAGGATGGTTTAGTGATGGGGCAAAACCGGGATCTCCAGGAAATGCAGTAATGGCAGGCCATGTAGATAGTAAATCTGGTCCAGCTGTGTTTTATAAGCTTGAAGAGCTTGAGAGTGGTGATGAAGTTATCGTCGAGGATCAAGACGGTAAGATGTTAACTTTTAAAGTAACGGGAAAAGAAAAATACAACAGAAAAACAGCCCCTGTCGAAAAAATATTTGACTATGCATACGGCAGCAAACTGAACCTAATCACATGTACAGGAACCTTTAATGTGGAAGAGGGCACACATGAAGAGCGGTTGGTTGTGTATACAGAGTTAAAAGCGGATGAGTAACAAAGAAATATTAATAACTTAAAAGCATCCATTCATGTGGGTGTTTTTTGTTGTGCGTGAGAACTGAGTGGACAGTATTTTTACGTAAGTGGACAGTAAAATGTGAAAAGTGGACAGTATTTATAGAGAACTGGACAGTAAAGTGGACAGTATTATTGGATAACTGGACAGGTAATTTCAATTAGGGCTCCATCATGCCAGGCATATAGAATGTTTTTTGGGGATTTCACCTCTAAATTCAGGGAATAGTAGTAGAGGAGTTTATATGTAAAATTTGGAGTCAGAAAACTATCGATTCTATGCTGATTTTCCTTGAAGTGAAGGTTGTTTTTCTGTACAATGCTAGAGATGCTTTTTGAACGAAAATAAATGTTACATAAGGAGAGGTGCTTAAAACATGAGTGAGGTATATGTCCTTGATCATCCGTTAATTCAGCATAAATTAACATACATCCGTGACGAACGTACGGGTACGAAAGAATTTCGTGAGCTTGTTGATGAAGTAGCGGGGCTTATGGCTTTTGAAATTACACGTGATCTTCCATTGCAAGAGGTAACGGTGAAAACGCCGGTTGCTGAAGCAACTATGAAAACGATCGCTGGGAAAAAACTAGGGCTAGTACCGATCCTTCGTGCAGGGCTTGGAATGGTAGACGGAATCCTTAAACTCATTCCAGCAGCAAAAGTTGGACATGTTGGGCTTTACCGTGATCCTGAAACATTAACACCGATCGAATACTATGTGAAGCTTCCTTCAGACGTAGAAGAGCGTGATTTTATCGTGATCGATCCGATGCTTGCTACAGGCGGGTCTGCAGCGGCAGCTATTGAATCAATCAAAAAACGCGGCGCGAAAAACATTAAGCTTATGTGTTTAGTGGCAGCTCCAGAAGGTATTAAAGTAATTCAAGACGAGCACCCAGACGTTGATATTTTCTTAGCAGCACTTGATGAAAAATTAAACGATCACGGCTACATCGTTCCAGGCTTAGGCGATGCTGGAGACCGTTTATTTGGAACTAAATAAGCAGTAAATTAAAAAACTGACTTGATCGCGGGTGAAAACCCTCTTTCGGGCAGTTTTTTTATTGAAGTAGGTGTTTATCGGTGGTGTGGACCCGTTTTCAGGTGGTCGAGGTGCTGTTTCAGGTGAAAACAAGCTAACTTCAGGTGGACAGAGATCGTTTACCGGTGGAAACTCGATGTTTATCGGTGAACGTGTAAGAAATAAAAAAACACGTACCGTAAAAACAGCAAAAAAGCTGACAAATCCCCGTCGTCAGCCTTAACACGCGTATTAATTAACGTTCATAACTCTTCCCGTTCCACTATACTCAATCTAAATTCAATTCAACTCTTCAACATTTATATCCACAAGCTTTTCATCCGTATGCATCACGCCGACTTTGACGATACGTTTCTTCCCGTCGTCGTTGACCGTAAAATCGAAGAAATCTGAGATAGTACCGTCAGGGCTCACGCGGCGTGTGTCATATTGATAATCACTTACATCGCTGTTCGGATACTTCTTTTTCGTCTCAGCTAGTGCCATCTTTCCCCATTTGCTATAATCCACAGTCGTTCGATCAGTAGGGGTCTGGTCATTATACTGAACATTTAGTGGTTTTGTACGATCGTTTTCCACGTTATTTTTCATGTTTGTAGATTCTTCTGAAGGCTTTTTGTCATTGTTCATGCAGCCGCCAGCTACCAAAATCCCAGTCAACGCGAAGAAAATAATTAATTTTTGTTTCATGTCGAACAAGCTCCTTCCATATATTTAATGTAAGTATTTATCAAATAGGGTGATTTATTCAGGAAAATGGAAAGTGTAGGCAGAAGTAGTAAACAAAGTGAATAATAAACCCTTGAAACAAGCCACAAAATTTCCACAATTTATTTAATAAACCGTCCCGGAAGCCGTTGACATAGAAATGGCACTATTGTATTCTTACAAAGGGAATATGGTAAGGTTTACATTCTTGTGTTTACAAGGGTTTTCAAGAAAATTATTACCAAATTTCCAGAAGGAAGGAGTCCAAACGATATGAGCAATGGGAAACGCCCCTATAAAGCGATGGCTTTAATGTCTGGCATTCTTTCTCAGCTTGTTGGATGTATCTTAGTTGGACTTTTCGGAGGGAAATGGCTGGACGAGAAAGTCGGCAATGAATTTCCAATCTTCCTTATCATCGGGTTGTTTCTAGGTCTTGGAACAGGTGTTTACGGGATGATCCGCTTAATATCGAAGTTTTCAGGGGACGGGCAATGATGAATGAGTACAAATCGGTGTTTTTCAAATACATAAAGTACACATTATATCTTCTCTCTCTTTTTTTCGTCGGTTATGCTGTCACTCCTTACAAAGCTATCTTTTTAGGACTAGCTCTAGGAACTGCTTTTAGCCTCTATAATCTTTGGAGCATGTATTCGAAGATCGACCGCATGGGACAAGCAGTTATTCAGCAGAAAAGAGTGAAAACACTCGGTTCACTTTCAAGGCTCCTCTTTGCAGGGTTAGCGGTGCTCATCGCGATGAAATACCCGGAACATTTTCATTTATTAAGTGTGGTAATGGGATTGATGTCAGTCTACATTATCATGTTAATAGATTCACTAACTCAAGTTACACGTACTCCAAAGGAAAAGAGGTGAACATAGGTGGAACATGGTGCAGTTACAAGAGATTTTCTAGGTTTGACATTTAACCTGTCAAACGTACTGATGATCACAGTTTCATCCGTTATTGTTTTCCTTATTGCGGTACTCGCTACTCGAACCCTGTCAATGCGACCAGGAGGAATGCAAAACTTCCTTGAATGGGTAGTCGATTTCGTAAAAGGAATCATCAACAGCACAATGGATTGGCATACGGGCGGACGCTTTTTAGCTTTAGGACTTACATTAATCATGTATATTTTCGTTGCCAACATGCTGGGATTACCTTTTGCAGTAGTAGTCGACCATAATCTATGGTGGAAATCCCCTACTGCAGACCCAACTATTACTTTGACTCTAGCAGTTATGGTAGTGGCGCTATCACACTATTACGGTGTGAGAATGAAAGGTGTCAAGGAATATGGAGCTGAATTCTTCAAGCCGATGAAGTTCTTGTTCCCACTAAAGATTATTGAAGAGTTTGCGAACACATTAACGCTTGGTCTTCGTCTTTACGGTAACATCTTCGCAGGTGAGATGCTTTTAGGTCTATTGGTAGGTTTGACTAAGATGGGTATTTTTGCTGGCGTGCTTGGAATCTTCCCACTAATCGTGTGGCAAGGCTTCTCAGTATTCGTTGGTGCAATCCAAGCATTTATCTTCACGATGCTAACAATGGTTTACTTGGCACATAAAGTAAGTCACGATCACTAATCTTTAGGAAATATCAAGCTTCTATAAAAAGAAGCCCATTTTCATAAAAACTTTAAGGGAATTCAGAAGGGAGAAATTTTATCATGAATCTTATTGCAGCTGCAATCGCGGTAGGTCTAGCGGCACTTGGTGCTGGTATTGGTAACGGTTTGATCGTAGGACGTACAGTTGAGGGGATCGCTCGTCAACCAGAACTACGTGGTACTCTTCAAACAACAATGTTCATCGGGGTTGCATTAGTTGAGGCACTTCCAATCATCGGTGTGGTTATCGCGTTCATCGCGCTTGGTTCTTAATCCTTAAAACAACCACTGTTTATTACGATTTCTATAATGGCGAAGCAAGTTTCCTTAGAGGGACTACCCTTCGCCATTCCTTATGTATGATTGATTGAAGGGAGGAAATGGTGTGCAAAACTTAATTCTAGGTGCTGCTGCAGGTGGAGGCCTGAACACAGGTGATATCCTTTACCAATTAGCTGCATTTTTAATCCTACTAGTATTATTGCGTAAATTCGCATGGGGCCCGTTAATGGGAATCATGAAGGAGCGCCAATCACATATCAACAGCGAAATTGATGCGGCTGAAAAATCCCGTCAAGAAGCTAAGAGCTATCTTGAAACTCAAGTTGCTGAGTTAAAGAAAGCAAAAGAAGAAGCAAAGTCTATTATCGACAATGCTAAAAAGCAAGGCGAAGCACAAGGTGAAGCAATCATTAAAGCATCTCGTGATGAAGCTGAGCGTGTAAAAGATGCTGCATTAGCTGAGATCGCTTCTGAAAAAGAAAAAGCAGTTGCTACACTTCGTCAAGAAGTTGCTGCTCTATCCGTTAAGATCGCTTCTAAAGTTATTGCAAAAGAACTTGATGAGAGCTCTCAGGAGAAGCTTATTAACGAATACCTTCAAGAGGTAGGCGAGTCTCGATGAGCAAAGATCAAGCAATCGTAGCAAAACGTTATGCATTAGCACTATTTGAAGTAGTTGGTGTTACGAAACTTGAAGATACAGTTTCAGAATTGCGTCTTGTTAAGAACGTGCTGGAGCTTAATAAAGAGCTTCAAAAAGTTCTGTCACATCCAAAAGTTTCAAAGGATCAAAAGAAAGCTTTGATCAAAGAGAGCGTTGGAGCTGAACTTTCTACGGCTGTAATGAACACGATCTATCTGATGGTAGACCGTAACCGTTACACATACATCACAGAGATGGCAGCGCAGTTCATTGAATTAGCAAATGAGGCACAAGGCATTGCCGACGCAAATGTATATTCTGTACGTCCTTTATCAGACTCAGAGATACAGAAGTTGGAGCAAACGTTTGCTGCCCGAGTCGGCAAAAGAGCGTTGCGCATTAATAATATTGTAGATTCTTCTCTTGTTGGAGGAATCAAGATCCGCATTGGCAACCGTATTTTTGACGGAAGCATCAGCGGAAAGTTGAATCGAATGGAACGTCAATTAGCTTCTAACGGAAGCTGAGAGGATAGGGGTGAAATTCATGAGCATTAAAGCTGAAGAAATCAGTGCTTTAATTAAAAAACAGATTGAAAACTATCAATCTGAGATCGAAGTTAATGATGTGGGTACAGTTATCCAGGTCGGTGACGGTATTGCCCGTGCCCATGGATTAGATAACGTTATGGCTGGTGAGCTAGTTGAATTTTCTAACGGTGTAATGGGTATGGCCCAAAACCTTGAAGAAAACAACGTAGGTATCATCATTCTTGGACCTTACCAAGAAATTCGTGAAGGTGACGAAGTAAAACGTACAGGACGCATCATGGAAGTTCCTGTAGGTGAAGAGCTTCTTGGCCGTGTAGTTAACCCTCTTGGACAGCCTATCGATGGCAAAGGTCCAATTGCTACTACAAAAACACGTCCTATCGAGCAAAAAGCTCCAGGCGTAATGGCTCGTAAATCCGTACATGAGCCGCTTCAAACAGGTATTAAAGCGATTGACGCACTTGTGCCAATCGGACGCGGACAACGTGAGCTTATCATCGGTGACCGTCAAACAGGTAAGACAGCTGTAGCGATCGACACGATCCTTAACCAAAAGGATCAAGATATGATCTGTATCTATGTTGCGATCGGTCAAAAAGAATCAACAGTTGCAGGCGTTGTAGAAACACTTCGTGCACACGGAGCGCTTGATTACACGATCGTTGTATCAGCATCTGCTTCTCAACCTGCACCAATGTTGTTCCTAGCTCCTTATGCTGGGGTATCTATGGCTGAAGAATTCATGTGGGCTGGCAAGCACGTATTGATTATCTATGATGATCTTTCTAAGCAAGCTGCTGCATACCGTGAGCTTTCCTTGCTACTTCGTCGTCCTCCAGGCCGCGAAGCTTACCCAGGGGACGTATTCTATCTTCACTCTCGCTTGTTAGAGCGTGCAGCGAAGCTGAATGACGATTTAGGTGGCGGATCGATCACAGCGCTTCCGTTCATTGAAACGCAAGCATCTGACGTATCTGCTTATATTCCAACAAACGTTATCTCTATCACAGACGGACAGATCTTCTTACAATCTGACTTGTTCTTCTCTGGAGTTCGTCCGGCGATCAACGCAGGTATCTCCGTTTCTCGTGTAGGGGGAGCAGCTCAGATCAAAGCGATGAGCAAAGTATCTGGTACACTTCGTCTAGATCTTGCTTCATACCGCGAACTAGAAGCATTCGCTCAGTTCGGATCTGACCTTGATAAAGCGACTCAAGCAAAACTTAACCGTGGTGCACGTACAGTTGAAGTACTTAAGCAAGGACTTCACAAGCCACTAAAAGTTGAGCACCAAGTTGCAATCCTTTATGCATTGACTCGTGGTTACATCGATGATGTAGCTGTTGAAGATGTAAACCGCTTTGAAGAAGCGCTTTACGCTCACATGGAAGCAAACTCTAAAGACGTTCTTGATGCAATCAAAACGACTGGTAAACTTCCTGAAGGTGACAGCCTAGACGAAGCGATCAAAGCATTCAAAAAGACATTCGCGTAAGATTTTATAGATAAAAGAGACCCAAAAGCAGTGGTGCATTTTTATGCACCCTGCAACCAGCTTACTAAAAAGGTTTGTTTAAAATGAGGATTAACAGGGCGGAGGAGTTCGAGGCGACGCAGTTTCGAGGATCGGAGTTTAGTTAGCTAAATGAGAACCGGAGAAACAAGTCAACGAACAAATCCGACAGGAATGTTAACCGGAATTTTAAACCTCCGCTATAAAGGTGGTGAAAATGAATGGCATTGAAAGATATAAAAGCTAGAATAGATTCTACTAAGAAGACGATGCAGATCACAAAAGCGATGGAGATGGTTTCAGCTGCAAAGCTAAACCGCGCTGAGCAAAATGCGAAATCTTTCGGCCCTTACGTGGACAAGATCCAAGAAGTGGTAGGAAGCATCGCATCTGGAAGCAACGCGAAACACTCTATGCTTTTAACACGACCGGTGAAGAAGACGGGTTACTTCGTCGTTACAGCTGACCGTGGATTGGCAGGAGCTTATAACTCGAATATTTTGCGCCACGTTTACCGTACGATTCAAGAGCGTCACAAATCAGCAGATGAGTATGCGTTGATCGTGATCGGTAAAGTCGGTGTGAACTTTTTCAAAAGCCGTAAGATGTCTATCTTGGACAGCATCACAGGCGTGGCAGATCAGCCATCCTTTGCTGAGATCAAGGCGATCGCTTCAAAGGCAGTCGGTCTTTATGCGGACGGAACATTTGATGAGCTTTACATGTATTACAACCATTTTGTAAGTGCCATTCAGAGCGATCTGACGGAGAAGAAGCTTCTTCCGTTAACAGATATCGCTGCAACAAAATCAAAATCTTCCTATGAGTATGAACCATCAGAGGACGAGATCCTTGAAGTGCTTCTTCCTCAATATGCGGAGAGCTTGATTTATGGTGCTTTACTTGATGCGAAAGCAGCCGAGCATGCTTCTCGTATGACTGCGATGAGAAATGCAACGGATAACGCTAATGAACTGATCGGCCAATTGAACCTCTCGTACAACCGTGAGCGTCAAGCAGCTATCACTCAGGAAATTACGGAAATCGTCGGCGGTGTAGCAGCTCTAGAGTAGACTTTTAAAGTGATTCTAGCAGCTATTTTGCAAAGTAAGATAGGAGGGAAACCGATGAATAAAGGCTATATTACTCAAATTCTTGGACCGGTCGTTGACGTTAAGTTCGAAGGCCAGCTTCCAGAATTGCTTAACGCTTTAACTGTTAGCGCTGAGGGTGTTGACTTAACACTAGAAGTAGCACTTCACCTTGGTGATAACATGGTTCGTACAATCGCAATGGATTCAACGGATGGTCTTGTTCGTGGAATGGAAATCGCTGACTCAGGTAAGCCGATCTCTGTACCAGTAGGTGAAGCAACACTTGGACGTGTATTTAACGTAACAGGTGATCACATTGACCTTGGTGAGGCAGTACCGGCAGATGTTCGCCGTGACCCGATCCACCGTTCAGCACCTTCTTTTGAAGAATTAACAACTAAAACGGAGATCCTTGAAACAGGGATCAAGGTAGTTGACCTTATCGCTCCATACGTAAAAGGTGGAAAAATCGGTCTTTTCGGTGGTGCGGGTGTAGGTAAAACCGTTCTTATCCAGGAGCTTATCAACAACATCGCACAAGAACACGGTGGTATCTCCGTATTCGCAGGTGTTGGTGAGCGTACTCGTGAAGGAAATGACCTTTTCCACGAGATGAGCGACTCTGGTGTTATCAAGAAAACGGCAATGGTATTCGGACAGATGAACGAGCCGCCTGGAGCACGTGCACGTATCGCTCTTTCTGGTTTGACAATGGCTGAATTCTTCCGTGACGAACAAGGACAAGACGTTCTTTTCTTCGTAGATAACATCTTCCGTTTCACGCAAGCAGGTTCTGAAGTATCTGCCCTTCTTGGCCGTATGCCATCAGCGGTAGGTTACCAGCCAACTCTTGCAACTGAGATGGGTCAATTACAAGAGCGTATCACATCTACAAAAAAAGGTTCTGTAACATCTATCCAAGCGATCTATGTACCTGCCGATGACTATACGGATCCGGCTCCAGCTACAGCGTTCGCCCACTTAGATGCAACAACTAACCTTGAGCGTAAACTTACAGCTATGGGTATCTATCCAGCGGTAGATCCACTAGCTTCAACTTCACGTGCACTTTCTCCTGAGATCGTTGGAGAAGAGCATTATGAAGTAGCTCGTAAAGTACAGGCGACTTTACAGCGTTATAAAGAGCTTCAAGATATCATCGCAATCCTTGGTATGGACGAGCTTTCTGAAGACGATAAGCTAGTTGTACACCGTGCGCGTCGTATCCAGTTCTTCTTATCTCAAAACTTCCACGTTGCAGAACAATTTACAGGACAAAAAGGTTCATACGTTCCTGTTAAAGAAACAGTTCGTGGATTCAAAGAAATCCTTGAAGGAAAATACGATGATCTTCCGGAATCAGCGTTCCATCTCGTAGGCTCTATTGAGGATGCTATTGAAAAAGCAAAAACTTTGGCCTAATGCCTGAAAGGGGTAAGATTGGATGAAAACCATTCAAGTCAGCGTAGTAACCCCTGATGGTCCTGTGTTTGAAGGAAATGCGAAAATGGTCAGCGCGAAAGCAAAAAGTGGGGAGCTTGGAATTCTTCCAGGCCATATCCCTCTTGTAGCTCCTTTAACGATCAGCGCCGTGCGTGTTCACGACGTTGATGGGAAAACACAATATGTGGCCGTTAGCGGTGGATTTATTGAAGTGCGACCTGAAAAAGTCACGATTTTAGCCGAAGCTGCTGAGATCGCTGGCGACATCGAAGTAGATCGTGCACGCGCAGCAAAAGAGCGTGCCGAACAGCGTCTTGCAAGCAACAAACAAGACAGCCTAGATGCAGCTCGTGCGGAGTTTGCGCTTAAACGCGCAATGAACCGTATCGACATAGCAACAAAGCGTTAATTTAAAAGCCCTTCAGCTCTCTTTTTAGAGAGTTGGAGGGCTTTTTTTGTGCTGGTAGGGGGTATGAGAGGAATAATGGGAGTGCGAGCAATGTCGAGGATTGTAAACTCGTGGATAAAGTAGCAAAACTTTTGGATTGAGAGCTAAAATTCGTGGATAAACAGGCAAAACTTCTGGATAAACAGCTTAAACTTTTGGATTGCATGAAGCTAATACCCCGCCCGGTATCTAAGTTGGTCAGTTTCGGAACCGAAACTGTACCTTAATTCTTTTTCAGAACTCAAAAACCCCTTCGACTTCTCCAAAACAAAGTCAAAGGGGCTTTATACGAATACATCACGTTCAGTTTGAGAAGGTTGAACATTGGATGGATCGTTTATATTTGGTTCTTTTCTAAAAGATTGTTTCT
Source organism: Fictibacillus tiangongensis (assembly GCF_048083785.1). Classification (GTDB taxonomy): domain Bacteria; phylum Bacillota; class Bacilli; order Bacillales; family Fictibacillaceae; genus Fictibacillus. The sequence continues at coordinate 3,921,965 of NZ_CP182294.1, read as the reverse complement.
GTTTGGATAAATCTCTTATTGTCTTCCTATGCAAGTTGATTGAAGCATAAGGTTGCCGACCCCTATGGGACGAGCGGTCAGTCCGAAGTGTGGAAGTGGCTCGTTCAGCCCCGACAAGCAAAAGATGAATGGGCTAGGAAGGCGTAGTTTGCCTTCTTGACTGTTCAACTTTTGACCTCGAGGGGCTAGCCACTGCAACTAGACTGGTGGAGACTCCTAAGGGCGCGAAGCAGCAGGAGGCTCACCGTTCGCCCCATGGAAAGCGAGCAACCTGGAGCTGAAATCAACTACTTCTGGATAGCTACATCGCATACGAAAACAGCCTTCTATTTTAGTTTCTTCCAAAAATCGGCCGAGCACATGAGACCCTACGTAACCATACTTGGTCGCCATTTTCACTAGTCATCGCGTTCGTTTCTGCTGCCTCTTCCATTTCAACCACTTCATCACCAAAAGGGTTCTGAAATTTCCCAACAGGAGAGATCACAGGTTTCTTTCTCTTTTTAATCAAGCTTTTCACCTCCTCAAGCTAAGGAAGTGTCCTAAGAAATATAGCTCTTTAAACGAGCTATATACTATTAAATGCTCGTCCGTCAGTAGTTGTATGTGTTATTATCACTTAATATGTAAAAAAGGCGGATTACCTGGGGTTTGCAATAAAATGTGAGAACTGGTGAATGATAAGAAAAATAAGGGGTGTACTAGATGAGCTTCCATGGACAAAAAGTTTTACCGGCAGCGAGAAAGATGAAGGATTTTGAGAAGCTGCTAAACAGCAAATACACATATATTGTATGTTTGGATACGCATATCAGCCAGTTGAAATTTATGATCGCTATGGCGAACGAACGTAAAAAGAAGGTTTTGGTTCATCTTGATCTGATTAACGGGCTTAAAGCAAATGAGTATGCTGTCGACTTTTTAGCACAAGAAATGAAGCCGGCGGGAATCATTTCTACGCGATCTAACTGCATCATTCGTGCAAAGAAGAAGAACATGATCGCTGTTCAGCGGTTATTTTTATTAGATTCATTAGCACTTGAAACGAGTTATAAAGTCATTGAACGTGCTCAGCCAGACTATTTAGAGGTTTTGCCAGGCATCATGCCGGAAATAATAAGAGAAGTGAGTAAGCAAGCGGGTATTCCGGTAATTGCTGGTGGATTGATTCGTACAACAGTAAATGTGATGGAAGCACTTGAAGCAGGTGCAGAGGCTGTGACGACTTCAAACCCTGAATTGTGGATTTAATGTTCTTATGAAATAACGTTTGACAACGTTTTCATCCTTGTTATAATAGAGACAAGTTCATAAACGTGACGGAGAACATGGAGATCCACAAGAGTTACTTATAGCAAAACTATAGGTATCTTTTGCTGGGTCTTTTTTTTGATGACATCCGTTCACACACTTGCACTTATAATTGATAGCGATTGCATAAAGGAGGAAAATACATGTCTACATTTATGGCAGAACTAATAGGAACAATGATTCTAATCATATTTGGCGGGGGCGTTGTTGCAAACGTTTCCTTGAATAAATCAAAAGCCCAAGGTGGCGGATGGATTGTTGTCGCACTTGCTTGGGGACTAGCCGTAGCGATGGCGGTATATGCAGTTGGAAGCTTTAGCGGTGCACATCTTAACCCGGCCGTTACGCTTGGTCTCGCTTCAATCGGTGAATTTGCATGGGCTGATGTACCAGCTTATATCCTTGCACAGATGATCGGTGGTATTTTAGGAGGAATGGTCGTTTACTTCCACTTCCTTCCGCACTGGAAAGCAACATATGATCCAGCGGTAAAATTAGGAGTTTTCTCAACGGACCCTGCAATTCCACATACGTTTTCGAATCTTTTATCAGAATTCATTGGAACTGCCGTTTTACTAGTAGGATTATTGTCAATCGGAGCGAATAAATTTTCAGATGGGTTAAATCCACTGATCGTCGGATTCTTAATCGTAGCCATCGGATTATCACTTGGTGGACCAACAGGATATGCGATCAACCCGGCTCGTGACCTCGGTCCAAGAATCGCGCATTTCATCTTACCGATTCCAGGCAAAGGCGGATCTAACTGGACATACTCATGGATTCCAGTTGTAGGGCCAGTGCTTGGCGGAGTTTTCGGAGCATTGTTCTACCAAGCTGTTTTCACAGGGAAAGTGACAACGTTATTCTGGATTTGGACAGTGGTAACACTAGCAATCTTCGCTATAACGTTCTTCTTAGGAAGTAAAGGCACACATGCACTGCCTCATGGAGATCAAATAGAAAACTAAAACAAGAACATACCATTTTGGGAGGGTTTACGTATGGAAAAGAAATATATCATTGCACTCGATCAAGGGACGACAAGCTCAAGAGCGATCCTTTTTAACAAAGCTGGAGAAGTCGTTGAGATCTCACAAAAGGAATTTAAGCAGCACTTCCCGAAGCCAGGCTGGGTAGAGCATGATGCACAAGAAATCTGGGGAACGATCTTAGCTGTTGTGGCTGAAGTATTATCAAAAACAGATACTGATCCAGGCGAAATCGCTTCGATCGGAATTACGAATCAGCGTGAAACAACGGTCGTTTGGGACAAGAACACGGGAAAACCGGTGCACAATGCGATCGTATGGCAGTCTCGTCAGACCGCTGAGATCTGTGATGAGCTGAAAAACCAAGGCTTAAACGATAAATTCCGCGACAAAACAGGATTGTTGATCGACGCTTATTTCTCAGGAACAAAAGTAAAATGGATCCTTGATAACGTTGAAGGTGCTCGTGAAAAAGCAGAAAATGGTGACCTGTTATTCGGTACGATCGATACGTGGCTGGTTTGGAAGCTAACAGGTGGAATAGCGCATGTAACGGATTATTCCAACGCTTCACGTACACTCATGTACAATATATACGATCTGAAATGGGATGACGAGCTTCTTGAGATCTTAGGCGTTCCGAAAACAATGCTTCCAGAAGTGAAATCGTCATCAGAAGTTTACGGTGAAACGATCGACTATCACTTCTTTGGTAAAAATATTCCGATCGCAGGTATCGCGGGTGATCAGCAGGCAGCACTTTTCGGACAAGCTTGTTTTGAAAAAGGAATGGCAAAGAACACGTATGGTACAGGCTGTTTCATGCTTATGAACACAGGAGAAAAAGCAGTTAAGTCAGAGCATGGCCTACTAACGACCATCGCTTGGGGTGTGGACGGGAAAGTTGAGTACGCACTTGAAGGAAGTATCTTTGTTGCAGGGTCAGCGATTCAATGGCTGCGTGACGGACTTCGTATGTTAAAAGATGCGGCTGACAGTGAAGATTATGCAGAGCGCGTTGCATCAACAGATGGCGTGTATGTTGTGCCAGCATTCGTAGGTCTCGGTACACCTTACTGGGATTCAGAAGCACGCGGTGCGATCTTCGGACTGACACGTGGTACAGAAAAAGAACACTTCATTCGTGCGACACTAGAGTCACTCGCTTATCAAACAGCGGATGTGTTAACAGCGATGGAAGCAGACTCAGGTATCGAGTTGAAGAAACTTCGTGTAGATGGCGGAGCAGTTAAGAACAATTTCTTGATGCAGTTCCAAAGTGATATCTTAAACGTTCCGGTTGAGCGTCCAGAGATTAACGAAACGACTGCACTTGGTGCTGCATACCTTGCAGGTCTTGCAGTAGGTTTCTGGGGCGACCGTCAAGAAATCGCAGATAAGTGGAAAGTGGACAAAGACTTTGACGTAAACATGAAAGAAGAAGAGCGCAAAGTGCTTTATGATGGCTGGAAAAAAGCTGTTGAAGCAACGATTGCATACAAACCTAAAGCATAACCCTTTTAAAATCTTGAAAACTGCGTTATACTAAACCCAAGTTGATATTGAACCGGTTGGAGATCAGGAGAGACCACAAAACCTCGTACAAACGTTGCGGGGTTCTTGTGGTCTTTTTTGCGTGCATATGTGCCAATACACAGAAATGTAGAAAAATGTGTGTTGGGTTCGTTGATTCCGGGAAAACTACCCGTATTATATACGTCCAACGGTTCTGTACAGAAGGAGTGAAAAGAAAATGACAGCATCATTTTCAACATATAAAAGAGAAGAAATCATCACAGGTATGAAACAAGAAAAGCTTGATCTCCTTGTAATCGGAGGAGGCGTAACTGGAGCAGGAATTTTATTAGATGCCCAAACGCGTGGTATGAAAGTAGGTCTTGTAGAGATGCAGGACTTTGCTGCTGGAACATCCAGTCGTTCTACAAAACTTGTCCACGGGGGACTTCGTTATTTAAAACAGTTCGAAGTAAAACTTGTTGCAGAGGTCGGTAAAGAACGTGCGATCGTATACGAGAATGCTCCACACGTAACAACACCAGAATGGATGCTGCTACCGTTTTATAAAGGCGGTACATTCGGAAAGTTTTCTACTTCTATCGGTCTAAAAGTGTACGATTTCTTAGCAGGCGTAAAACGTAAAGAACGCAGAAAAATGTTTTCAGCAGAAGAAACACTACGCCGTGAGCCTCTTTTGAAAAAAGATAATCTACTTGGCGGCGGATATTACGTTGAATATAAAACAGATGACGCTCGTCTGACGCTTGAGATCATGAAAGAAGCGGTAGCACGGGGAGCATCGGCCGTTAACTACGCGAAAGTTACAAGCTTTATCTATAACGGAAAAAGAGCGGTCGGTGTAAAAGTAGAAGACCAGCTTACTGGTGAAGTGCATGAGATCTACGCGAAAAAGATCGTGAACGCAACAGGCCCATGGGTAGATGAGCTTCGCGAAGAAGACCGTTCAAAAACAGGAAAAGAGATTCACCATACAAAAGGAATCCACCTTGTAATTGACGGTTCTAAATTCCCGTTAAAACAAGCGGTCTATTATGACACAGAAGATGGCCGTATGGTGTTCGCGATTCCTCGTGCAGGTAAAACGTATATTGGTACGACAGATACAGATTACAAGGGAGACCTTGCAAACCCTGGAATGACAGAAGAAGATCTTCAATATGTATTAAACACGATCCACTTCATGTTCCCAGACGTGAAGATTACGCGCGACGATGTTGAATCTTCATGGTCAGGTCTGCGTCCGTTGATTCACGAACCGAAGAAAGGACCTTCAGAAATTTCTCGTAAAGATGAAGTATTCCACTCTCCATCAGGATTACTAACAATCGCGGGTGGTAAGCTGACAGGTTACCGTAAAATGGCTGAAAAAGTCGTGGATATCGTTCGTGATCAGCTAGGTGAGGAAGAAGGTGCAAAATTCCCTGGATGCCGTACGCAACACATGGAATTATCAGGCGGTAAGATGGGCGGAAGCCAAAACTTCGCAGACTTCCTTCGTACAAAAGTCCAGGAAGGCTTAGCACTAGGTCTGGATGAAGCGAAAGCTCGCGAACTTGTTCAGCGCTATGGTACGAACATCGACATCGTATACGGTTATATGAAAGAACGCGGTGAAGAAGCGAAGAGCTACAACTTGCCAGAAAGCTTGTATGCATCACTGCTCTATGCATTAGAGTATGAGATGACATCCACACCATCAGACTTCTTGATCCGCCGTACGTCTGCATTATACTTCGACATTGATACGGTATATGAGTGGAAAGAAAGTGTGATCAACTGCATGGCAGACAAATTAGGCTGGAACGCAGAGCAAAAACGCGAGCATGCAGAAGATTTCGAAGAGCAATTACGATTGTCTGTTGAGGCGATCTAATAAAAAATTGAGAGTTATGGCAGAGAGGCATTCCGCTTTTAGTAAGAGCGGGGTGCTTTTTTGATGTGTGAGGAGGGGTATATGAGGGGTTATTTATGTCTGCGGGATGTCGAGGTTTGTCGACTCGTGGATAATTAGCCAAAACTTTTGGATTCATGCTTAAAACTCGTGGATTACACTCTGATTTTTGTGGATTAAATGCTTGAATTTTTTGATTGATTCTCAAAAATACCTAACAGGGTATACATACGAAATAGTTTCGTCCACCGAAACTGCACCTATTTTAGGCAAAACAAAAGGATGATCCCACAACACGACGGGAGCATCCTTAATTTTTGATAAATGTTGAACGAGATAAATATTCTGAAGGGTATTTTTGAAGCAAATATTGCAGAAAAAGATCAATTTCATACGGCGTTTCATCATAATACTCTTCATCTGACTCTCTCAACGTGTTCAGAAGCGAAAAGAAGTGCTCTTTGTCCACTTCTTCTGCCGATTTTTTAAAATAACCCCAAACATGTTCTAGCGTGTTGCATAAAGCACGTCGCTCAAAAGGTTTTTTCTTCATCTCAGCAATCAACATCGTCACTTTTTCATAATCAGCATTAGTTTGTGCATCTCTCATGAGCCCTTGAACCTCTTTGTAAAGGTTATATCCCTTAGCCATCACCGTGTATTTTTCACTTGCCCACAATTGTTCGGTCTCTTTTTTCAAAGTAGATCACATCCTTTAATAACGACATTCTATTAAAGATAGATGTATAGAGCAAGTGCGATGATCGAAACGAGGATCACCACTGCATAGATGAGTGTAAGGCGCACGAGGTTCTGACGAGTTGAACTTCCGTATTTTTCGTCCTGTGTTTTAGAAATCATGATCGTACCGACTAATCCAGCAATCGAGATTACGACGATCAAAAAGTAAGCAATCCACCATATATCCATTACGAATCTCCCCTTTATACCTATCATACTGCTAACAGTCGATCGTCACATCCAAAAAATTTACAGGATTATGAACATTTCTATAGAAAAATAAGAAGGAGACATTTATATAGTGAAAAACCCATATGTGAAGAAGCACATCGACACAAAATATGGAATTTGCTATAATTAAAGCGGTTACATAATTTATAAAATTCTGAAGATTAGGAGGTAGTCAGAATGGATTTTTATCATCTGTATCAAAACAATTACCTCATTGTGGCTGTATTTTTATTTTTAGGGGTCCTACTGCCGGTGGTCGCATTGACTGCAGGCCGTTTGTTGCGCCCTTATAAACCATCAGCAGAAAAATACACCACCTACGAAAGCGGAATTGAGCCTTTTCATCAAAGCTGGGTTCAGTATAATGTCCGTTATTATTTATTTGCGCTCATGTTTGTTATTTTTGATGTTGAAACCGTATTTTTATACCCCTGGGCCGTGGCCTATGAAGAGCTAGGCGTGTTCGCTCTCATTGAGATGGGGATTTTTGTTGTTCTTTTAACGTTAGGTCTTGTATACGCTTGGAAAAAGAAGGTGCTTAAATGGACATAAAGTGGGAGCTTACGGCAGAGGAACGCGCTGAACTAGACCGCAACGTATTCATGGTAACACTCGAACAAGTGAAAGCCTGGGCCAGAAGTAATTCGCTATGGCCGTTAACCTTTGGACTCGCATGCTGTGCGATTGAAATGATGGGCACAGGATCGTCTCATTACGATCTCGACCGTTTCGGAAGTATATTCCGTACGTCACCTCGTCAATCTGACGTAATGATCGTTTCTGGAACCGTAACGAAAAAGATGGCGCCCGTATTAAAACGATTATACGAACAGATGCCAGAGCCGAAGTGGGTTATCGCGATGGGATCATGCGCCACAGCCGGAGGTCCTTACATCAAATCGTATGCCGTCGTAAAAGGCGTAGATCAAATCGTACCCGTGGATGTATACATACCAGGATGTCCACCTAACCCTGCTGCACTTATTTATGGCATCAACAAGCTTCAGGAGAAAATCCGTTATGAAGCGAAGACAGGCAAGAAGGTGATGAGCGAATGACAGATAAGCAAAATGATTCCAATGAATTATCGATAGAAGAACAAAAAAAGAAAGCTGCTGCAGAAGCAAAGGCGAAAGCGCTCGAGCTTGCAAAACAACGCCAGGCTGAAAAAGCGAAAACGGCAGATGTGTCGGAACCGAACGCTGCTGAACCAGAGTTAACAAAAGAAGAGCTGAAAAAGAAAGCTGCTGCAGAAGCAAAGGCGAAAGCCCTTGAACTCGCTAAACAGCGCCAGGCTGAAAAAGTGAAAGCGACAGAAGGAACCGATTCGACAGCAGCCGAACCTGAGCTCACAAAAGAAGAGCTGAAGAAAAAAGCTGCTGCAGAAGCGAAAGCAAAAGCGCTCGAACTCGCAAAACAACGACAGGCTGAAAAAGTGAAAGCGGCAGATGTGTCGGAACCGACCGCAGCTGAACCTGAGTTAACAAAAGAAGAGCTGAAGAAAAAAGCGGCCGCAGAAGCAAAGGCAAAAGCGCTCGAACTCGCAAAACAGCGCCAGGCTGAAAAGGCGAAAACTGCGGAAGCTCCACAAGGTGATGAGCCAGCGGATGATCTTGCGAAACAAAAAGCACTCGCCGCCGCGAAAGCGAAAGCAGCCGCAGCAGCAAAAGCCAAGGCAGCAGCTGCCGCTAAAGCAAAACTAGCGAGAGAGGGTGGAGGCGACACATCCACTGAACCCGCTTCAGACGACGAAAAAGCAAAAGCAGCAGCAAAAGCAAAGGCTGTTGCTGCCGCGAAGGCAAAAGCCGCCGCTGCTGCTAAAGCAAAAGCGTCTCGTGAAGCAGGATCAGATGCAGCAGCTGAACCAGCAGGTGACGACGAAAAAGCGAAAGCGATCGCCGCTGCAAAGGCGAAAGCAGCTGCAGCCGCAAAAGCACGAGCAGCCGCCAACGCTAAAGGTGCCACAACAGAACCTGTTGCAGAAGAAAAGCCATCACCAAATCAACCTATCCTCGATACCTACACAAAAGTCATCAAAGAACATCTAGGAGAAGATGTACTCGAAGATTCCTATATTAACAGACTGTCAAAAGATGTCCCTACCTTAGTTGCAAAACCTGATTCTTATTATAAAATCGCGGAGTTTTTAAAATATAACGACCAGCTTCGTTTTGATTATTTATCTGAAATGCACGGCACCGATTTTGAAACGCATTTTGAAGTCTATAACCACCTGTATTCGTACAATCACCGCCAGTCCGTTGCATTAAAAGTAAAGATAGACAGAACGAGCGCTACTACCCATTCCATTACCCCGTTATGGGAGGGAGCAAACTGGCCAGAGCGTGAAACGTATGATCTTTTAGGCATCCATTTTGAAGGTCATCCGAACTTAACGCGCATCATGCTTCCGGACGATTGGGTAGGGCATCCGCTAAGAAAAGATTACGAACCACATGACGTGGAGGTGTAGAGACATTGATCAGAACAGAAGAGATGCTCCTCAACGTTGGGCCTCAGCATCCTAGCACACACGGCGTTTTTCGAATCGTACTGAAAATTGACGGAGAAACGATCATCGAAGCCACGCCAGTGATCGGCTATCTTCACCGAGGCACCGAGAAATTAGCAGAAAACCTTCAGTACACGCAGATTATTCCATACACAGACCGCATGGATTATTTAGCGGCCATGACGAACAACTATGTGATCTGCCACGCGGTGGAAACGATGATGAGTCTAGAGATACCAGAACGAGCGGAATATTTGCGCGTCATCGTGATGGAGCTCGGCCGCATCGCAAGCCATCTCGTTTGGTTCGGTACATATTTATTAGATATCGGGGCGATGAGTCCATTCCTATACGCGTTTCGCGAAAGAGAAGCCATCATCAATATGCTGAACGAGATCTGCGGCGCTCGGCTGACGTTCAACTACATGCGTGTTGGCGGTGTGAAGTGGGACGCACCAGATGGCTGGATCGAGAAGGTCCGAGATTTTGTTCCGTACATGAGAGAAGAGCTTGCAGGCTATCACGATCTTGTGACAGGCAACGAGATCTTCTTGAACCGTGTAAAAGGAATCGGCTACTACACGAAAGAAGAAGCGCTGAACTTTTCATTAAGCGGTGCAAACTTAAGATGCACAGGTACGAACTGGGATCTTAGAAAAGATGAGCCGTATTCGATCTATGACCGTTTTAATTTTGATGTACCGGTCTTTCATACGGGCGATGCATGGGCGCGCTATCAGTGCCGCATGCAAGAGATCGAAGAATCACTCAAGATTGTAGAACAAGCGGTGGAACAATTTCCAGAAGAAGGACCGGTCATGGCAAAAGTGCCAAGAATCATCAAGCCGCCAAAGGGTGAAGCTTTCGTCCGCATTGAGTCGCCTCGCGGAGAGATCGGCTGCTACATCGCTTCAGAAGGAAAAAAAGAACCGTACCGCTTGAAGTTTCGCAGACCATCATTCTATAACCTTCAGATTCTGCCAAAACTTTTAGTCGGTGAAAACATCTCCAACTTGATTACCATCTTAGGCGGGATTGATATCGTTCTCGGGGAGGTTGATGGCTGATGGAGGAGCTTTTATACGCACAGCCCGGCTGGACGCATGTTGCGATCTTCTTTGCGCTCGGCGCTGCATTACTCGTTACGGTTCTAGGGTTTGTAACCTACGCGATTCTAGCCGAACGAAAAGTGCTCGGGTTCATGCAGATGCGTACAGGACCGAACCGGGTTGGAGGAAGATTCGGCCTCCTTCAAACGGTAGCCGACGTCTTTAAGCTATTAATAAAAGAAGACACCATACCGAAATTAGCTGATCGTCCGTTGTTCATATTGGCACCGGTCATCGCATTTGCTCCAGCGTTCATGGTGCTCGCGACGATTCCGTTCTCAGAAAACATGCAGTTCGCAGACCTTGGCGTTGGTCTTCTGTATTACGTAGCCGTTTCAGGAATCTCAACGATCGGCATCTTAATGGGTGGCTGGGCATCAAACAATAAGTACTCGTTACTCGGCGGCATGCGTGCTGCAGCACAGATGATTTCATACGAGATTCCGCTTGTTATCTCTGTGATCGGAGTGATTCTGTTCGCGGGCAGTCTGAACTTAAATGATATCGTAAGAGGCCAAGAGAACATTGCTTACATCTTCTTAACCCCGATCGGATTTTTCGTATTCTTGATCTCCTCGATCGCTGAGTTGAACCGTACGCCGTTCGACTTGCCAGAGGCAGAGTCAGAGCTAGTGGCTGGTTATCACGTCGAATACTCTGGGTTTCGCTGGGCGTTCTTTATGCTCACAGAATATGTGTATCTATTTGCGATGGCATCCTTAACAACCGTTCTTTTCTTAGGAGGCTGGAACCCGATTCCGTTCTTAGATTTTATCCCAGGGATGTTGTGGTTCGGCGTCAAATTCAGCATCGTCGTGTTTTTCATGATCTGGATCCGCGGAACACTTCCACGACTCCGCGCCGATCAACTCATGGGTTTCGCCTGGAAGGTCCTACTACCGCTAGCACTGTTAAACATCTTCGTCAGTGCAGCAGTTAAGGAATTGTTTTTATAAAAGAGAATAGGGCAGCACTGCTAATAATTGTGGGAGTTGGTTTCCGTTACAGGTGTTCGCTTTCCGCGGGGCAGACGGTGAGCCACATTCGAATGTTTCACATTTAAGTGTCTCACCTGCCCACCTGTCCCGCAGGAGTCTCACACCTTTCACTACAACCAACCGTTCAAAGAAGTCGAAAAGTGATTGAACAGCAAGAAATTTCAAGAAAAACAATCATATAGAATGACCTAACCCACCGCTTTGACTCTCTAAGGTCAGGCAAATAAATATTTAGAAACATTGCAAACACTTCCTCGAATAGTTGATTGAAGCGTAAGGTGCGAGACTCCTGGGGGATCAGCGGGACAGGTGAGACTCTTAATAGTGCAAGGCACTAAGAGGCTCACCGCACGCCCCCCGGAAAGCGAGCAACCTGGAGCGGAAATCAAACTTTCATAAACGACAAAGCAATGCTAAAAAATGCTCTAACAATTGAAAGACCAACGCATAAGGAGCGTGATCTCAGGATGAAAGGTCTTGTAAAAGGTTTAAGCTATACCGTCAAAAACCTAACAAAACAAAACGTCACCACAAGCTATCCAGACGTGCCGATTCAGATGCCTGACCGTTTCCGCGGCATCCAAAAGTTTTATCCCGAAAAATGCATCGTCTGTAACCAATGCGCACAGATCTGCCCAACCGACTGCATCCAGTTAACGGGTAAGCCGCACCCAGATCCTGCGAAAAAAGGGAAGATCATCGACACGTACGATATTAACTTTGAAATCTGTATACTATGCGACCTGTGTACAGAAGTCTGTCCGACTGAAGCGATCGTCATGACAAATCAGTTCGAGCTTGCTGAATACAGCCGTGATGAACTTTTCAAAAACCTCGAGTGGCTCGATGAGAACGATGAGAATATCAGAAAGGAGAACAAAGCATGACCGGTGAAATGATCGCGTTTTTCTTTCTCGCCTTAACAGCCATTGCCGGCGGCGTTCTTCTTATCAACCTATCAAATGTCGTTCATATGGTTGTTGCTCTTATTTTTACGTTCATTGCCATTGCAGGAATCTACATCACACTATCAGCAGAGTTCGTTGCCGTCGTGCAGGTGCTGATCTACTCAGGAGCTATCACGATCATCATGTTGTTTGGAATCATGCTCACGCGTCATCAGGAAAAAGAAAAACGTGCACCACGGTTAAAAGTTATCTTAACCGGGCTTGCGATCGGACTCTTCTTTCTGATCATGTACGGCAAGATCAAAGACCTTGATTTTGGTCAGCAGAACGCAGAGCTTCACATCGATAATACAAAAAAGATCGGAATCGAGCTGTATTCGCATTATGTGATTCCGTTCGAGTTAACTTCTGTCTTGCTGCTTGTTGCCTTGATCGGTTCTATCATTCTCGCAAAGCGGGATGACGATGAAAAGGAGGCGAAAAAATGAGCTCAGTTCCTTTAGCAGCTTACTTGACGCTTGCTTTGATCCTGTTCTGCATCGGTTTGTTTGGAGCATTGACAAAACGTAATGCGGTCATCGTATTGATTTCGATCGAATTGATGCTGAATGCTGTAAATATCAACCTCGTGGCATTTGCCAAATACTCTATAAATCCTGGTTTAACAGGTCAGATCTTTTCGCTGTTTACGATTACGGTTGCTGCGGCAGAAGCGGCAGTCGGACTTGCGATTCTCATAGCACTATACCGCAACAGACAGACGGTTAACGTGGATGAGATGGATACGATGAAGCGATAAGGAAGGAGATGGACGATTATGTTGCAGAATAGTTGGCTTATACCGTTGTTCCCGCTTTTATCCTTCGTTGTATTGCTGATTTTTAGAAAATCAAAAAGTGAGGGCACTGCATGGATCGGTGTGCTTCTAACCGGATTATCGCTCATTCTATCCATTGGGGTTTGGATCGCAGTGTGGCAAGGGGACGGAATTAAGGTTGAAGGCACTTGGTTTGAGATTGGTGAGCGGGCTATCACGATGGGATATGAAGTCAATCCGCTTAATGCTCTTATGCTAGTGATCGTTTCACTCGTCAGCTTTCTTGTACATCTTTACTCAAAAGGATACATGCATGGCGATGAACGGTTTCCTGTGTTCTTTGCGTATTTAGGATTGTTTTCGTTTGCGATGCTTGGACTCGTTCTGTCTCCGAATCTATTACAGCTCTATATGTTTTGGGAGCTTGTTGGACTTGGTTCGTTCTTATTGATCGGATTCTACTATTTTAAACCAGAAGCAAAAGCCGCTGCAAAAAAGGCATTTGTGATGACCCGAATCGGGGACGTTGGTCTTTTTATCGGAATGGTTTTGCTATTTTGGCAGGTTGGTAGTTTTGAATATGACGAAATTTTTGCTTCTGTACGAAATGGTGATATATCTTCTGGCATGCTCACGCTCACCGCACTATGTATCTTTGTAGGAGCGATTGGAAAATCAGGTCAGCTGCCTCTTCATACATGGCTTCCGGATGCGATGGAAGGTCCGACGCCTGTATCAGCGCTAATTCATGCGGCAACGATGGTCGCAGCTGGGGTGTACTTAGTCGCTGCGATGTATCCGCTCTTCCAAGCTTCAGAAACGGCATTAACGGTCGTTGCTGTAGTAGGGGGAGTCACAGCAATCTTTGCGGCTTCAATCGGACTGATGCAAAAAGACATCAAACGTGTCTTGGCATACTCTACGGTCAGTCAGCTAGGGTACATGATGCTCGCCCTTGGTGCTTCCGGTTATGTGGCAGGGATCTTTCACTTAACAACGCACGCATTCTTTAAAGCATTATTGTTCTTAGCTGCAGGAAGCGTGATTCATGCTGTACATACACAAAACATTGAAGAGATGGGCGGACTTTGGAAAAAGCTTCGGCTGACAGGACCTCTCTTTTTAATCGGAGCTCTAGCCATTTCGGGAGTTCCGCTTCTATCTGGTTTCTTTTCTAAAGACGAAATTTTAGCCAGTACGTATGCAGATGGCCGTTACGGATTGTTCTGGCTGGCAGTGGTTGCAGCCTTTATGACGGCGTTTTATATGTTCCGTCTATTTTTCCTTGTGTTTACCGGGAAACCGCGCGGAGATCAGAGAGGCGTACACGAGTCACCAATTGTTATGACGCTTCCGATGATTGTTTTAGGTGTTCTAGCAATCGTGGCAGGTTACCTGAATACAACGTGGTTCGGTACGTTTTTATCAGATTACTTAGCAGGAGGTCCGGTTGAACTAGCGCATGGAGATCATCACGGTCCAAGCTGGATTCCAATTGTTGCAACAGCCGCATCGCTTTTAGGAATCGGTCTAGCTTATCTGATCTACCAAAAAGGTACACTTTCCCGTGATTGGATTACACGGTCATTGCCAGGGCTCAGCAACGTGATCTACAACAAATGGTACGTTGATGAAGGGTACGACGCGACTTTCGTTAAAGGAACGAAGGGGTTGAGCAAACTTGGCGTCCTGTTTGATAAATATATCGTGGGCGGACTCGTGGCAGCAGTTGTGAGTGGCGTTCAAGGTTTAAGTAAGGCAGGCTCGCGTCTTCAAAACGGGCAGGTTCAAACATATGGGACGTTCGCCATTTTTGGCATCGTGATTCTATTGCTGATCGTCGCATTAACAGGGGGGTACTTCACATGAACACATGGCTTCTATCGATATTAATTCTTTCCCCATTGTTAGGCGTTTTGGTTCTCCTATTTACTCCGTCTCAAGATGAGAAGTCGATCAAATGGATCGGGATATTAGGTACATTATTTCCGCTAGGTACCGCACTCGTTACGTTGTCTGCTTTCAATAAATCGAGCGAAGGTCTTCAGCTTGCTGAAAAGTTTCAGTGGGTTTCGTATGAAGTCTTTCAGTCGAATGGTGATGTGAGCTATCCAATCTTCTATGAAGTCGGTGTTAACGGTTTATCGATGGTGCTCATTTTATTAACAACTGTAGTGAGTGTCCTTGCTGCCATTGCATCCTTTTCGATCAAAAAAGATTGGAAAAGTTACTTCATATTGTTCTTTTTGCTTGAGATGGGCATGATTGGCGTATTCGCCTCACAAAACCTATTTTTGTTCTTTATTTTCTTTGAGATCACGCTCATTCCGATGTTCTTCCTCATCGGACGCTGGGGTTACCTTGAAAAAGAAAAAGCAGCGTACAGTTTTCTGATCTATAACGGCGTGGGTTCAGCCATTCTTCTGATCGCGTTCGTTGCGATGTTCATGAAGACGGGAACGATGAATTTTGAGCAGTTAGCTTATACATTCTCGCTTCCGCAATCTGAACTGAGTGATATGAACATCACGAAGGATTTTAAGATGGGAATGCTGATCGCGCTTCTTCTCGCGTTTGCCGTGAAGCTGCCGGTCGCACCGCTTCACTCTTGGATGGTGAAGGTTCACGTTCAGGCACCACCACCGATCGTTATGCTTCACTCGGGGATTCTTTTGAAAATTGGAGCGTACGGCTTAATCGTTTTTGGGGCAGGGCTGTTTCCAGATCAGTTTGAGTCACTCGCTTTTATCATCGGATTGTTCGGTGTGATCAACCTGCTTTACGGAGCTTTCTTAGCACTCACACAGCGTGATATGAAACGCGTCTTAGCGTATTCATCTGTTTCGCATATGGGAATCGTTCTGATAGGGCTCGCCGCATTAAACGAAGCGGGTATGACGGGTGCCGTGTTCCAAGTCGTTTCACACGGATTGATCTCGGCGCTATTGTTCTTCTTAGTAGGTGTTCTTTACGAACGGGGAGGTTCATCACAGCTAAAAGACTTTGGTGGAGTCGCGAAAAGGATGCCGATCTTTGCAGGTGTTCTGCTCGCAGGGGGACTCGCATCATTGGGTCTACCGGGAATGTCTGGTTTTATCAGCGAGTTCATGGCGTTTTTAGGATTGTTTGAGACGATGCCCGTTTTAGCGGCTATAGGAACGTTAGGGCTGATTTTAACAGCGGTCTACGTGCTGCGAGCGGTGTTGGCGATTACGTTTGGTACTGAAAAAGAACTATCAAACGCACATGATCTTTCATCAACAGAACGAATTCCGGCGTTTATCTTGCTTGCAGCGATTTTGTTTATCGGCATCTATCCTGCATGGTTAAGTGATATGCTCCGTCCAACATTAGATAGCATTCTGCTAGGGTTAGGGGGCTAAATCATGGATCTAGATACTTTATTATCGTTTAGATGGAGTGTTATGCTTCCTGAATTTATCATCTTAGGGGTTGCGACCCTTTTATCTGTTATCGACCTTTTTATGAAAAAAGAATCGAGCCGGAAGCCTCTGGCCTGGCTTGCTGGAGCAGGTATTCTAGCTGCCCTCATCACCATATTTATGCAGCTCGATATTGAAGTAACTTCTATTCTGTATGATACGTACAGACTTGATTCGTTCTCAAAAGCGTTCAAGATTCTGCTTTTGTTAGGAACGTTATTAGTAATCGTTCTTTCTTCTAATTATAAAAAAGAAGATCTGGAGGAAAACCGGGGAGAATTTTATTACTTGCTCCTCGCAGCTCTATTAGGAGCCATGATGATGGCGTCGAGCGCTGACTTGATCACATTGTTTGTGGGCCTTGAACTTCTCTCTCTTTCTTCTTATGTAATGGCAGGACTCGAGAGGCGCAATAAACGAAGCAATGAATCAGCGTTTAAGTATATCGTGTCTGGCGGGATTGCGACAGCTATCACCCTTTTTGGAATGAGCTACATTTTCGGGCTTACCGGAGAGACGAACCTGTTCAAGATCGCAGAGAACATGGGGAACCTTGAACTGTTAGAGCACAGCTTTCTCATCGTCTTCGCGTTCATCATCACGTTTGCAGGACTAACGTTCAAGATCGCGGCCGCTCCGCTTCACATGTGGGCACCAGACGTATATGAAGGTGCGCCTGTTCCGGTTACCGCATTCTTGAGTGTCGTGTCAAAAACAGCAGGCTTTGTAATCTTGCTGCGTGTGATCATCATCTGTTTCATTGCGGCTCCAGGGATCGATAAGGAACCGATTCTGCTGCAAGTGCAGCCGTATTTAATGGTATTAGCGGCAGCAACCATGATCATCGGTAACGTAACAGCACTTCGACAACGAAATATAAAAAGGATGTTTGCGTATTCGTCTATCGCACAAGCGGGTTACATTTTAGTACCGTTCGTGTCAAATTCGTCATTAATATTCGAACTGATCTGGTTCTATCTGCTGGCGTACTTATTTATGAATATTGGCGCGTTTACCGTCATCCAATTGTTAACGAGTCAAGAAGGTTCAAATGATATCGGCGTTTTTCGCGGGTTATTCCGTCGATCACCGTGGCTAGCTGTTCCGATGACATTCTTTATTCTCTCTCTTGCCGGGATACCCATCACAGCAGGATTTATCGGTAAGTTTGGAATCTTCATGGGAGCGCTTGGACTTGAACAACCACAATATTGGCTGGCTGCTGTAATGATGGCAACCACGCTCGTGTCGTACGTGTATTACTTTAACATCATTGCGATCATGTTTTTCCGTGACAGTGAAGGAACGAAGGTTTCAATCCCAGGTGGGATGGCTGCCGTACTCGCCTTTTGTGCAGCATCAGTATTAATTCTAGGGGTCATGCCAGATCTCGCACTCGATTTCTTTTACGGAAACTTTGATGTGAATGAATTCTTCATGCAGATTGAAACCGAAGTTCATACGCATGATCATTGATTGTTGAGCTCAGATGAAAGTCCATCAACCTTCTCCTTAGTTGGAGGTTGGTGGGCTTTTTTGTTTCTCTTAAAAGGGGTATCTGCTAATCAATCGTTGTCGATTTTTGAAGATTCGCTGATATATGCTTAAAACTCGCGGAATTATATCAAAAACTCACCGGATTAATACATATAAAGGTTGTTCGCTCTTAAATCATTTTATTTACTAGGTGAGACACTTAAGAGTGAAACGTATGAATGTGGCTCACCGCCTGCCCCGCGGAAAGCGAGCATCTGAAACGGAAATCAACAACTTTCTTAAACAGTAACCCCCACCCCAAAAAAATCCCAAAAAATGAGCAGAAACTACCGTAACTTTCTAGGTTTTGTTTCGTCTAATCATAGTGAAACGACTATCTATCGAGATTGACATTTATTAGTCGTTACAAATTTTTGAACATATCAAAAGAAAAGGCTTTCATAACACCTTACTAGGGAAAAAGTATCTATCTAAATTGTTGGGAAAGACGTATGCTTAAGATGTCGAAATATGTAATGAGGAGGTCAGACTTTTAAATGATTCCAATCGGACAACAAGCTTTGTTACATATCATCGTACATCTATTGTTTCTCGTGATCTCTTGGTGGGCATTGCAGGCCGTTCACTTTGATAAATGGATCAAAAAAGGTAAGGTCATGCAAGCTAGAATGTTATACATACTTCTAGTGATCAGCTTAGCAAGCATAACGAGCGATTTTTTTCTAAAGTATCTACAGTATTCCACGAATCTTAGTCAGCTATTTGGATGATTTCACAACTTTTACAGAAGTAATGGATTTGTCGGAATATGACTACAACTTCCACGGATATCCTCTGTTTCATTGGCAACAATGAGAAATAGAGAGGATGTGCTGGGGAATGAAAAAATGGACGATGACGATTACAGCGATTTTGCTATTGGTTATGATTACTTCTGGATATGCAAAAACAGACGAAAAAATAAATGAAGTTACACATATAATAGACGTTCTAAAGAAGAGCGGAGCAACGCCTGACAAATGGACTATGTATTTTCGCGGTCAAACAGGTTTTGCATCTAAAGGACTAGGGTATGTAAAACAAGCAGAAGAGCTTAAACGTAATTATCCTGAATTTAACTGGGCGGTAACCGAAGATGAAGCCGGACATTATAAAATAACCGGACTATTTGAACGTAATGATATCGGGGTTAGAGAGAAAATCACCGTCATTACATACCCCCAAAAAGAACAATCTGCATCGTATTTTATTTATGCGGTTGAAGGACTTGTAAATGCAAATCAAAATTGGAAAGAAATCCAGAACTTGATCGATAGCCGGGTTGAACAATCAATTGGAGGAAATCCCAAAATTTTCTCTTGTGTTACCGGTACATACGGTGATAAAATGGTGGTTGATTTGTATTCGCAAGCAAATGAATTGGTACGCGCCTTTTCTGGTGATCCCGTTGAGGAACTAAAAGAAGAGACGTTTGTGTCGCTTTCTGCATATACTGAGCAGTGGGAACAAGCGATTTATACCGGTCATCAACATAAAATGAATCTTCAGGTAGCTTTGCGATCTGAAGGATTGGGCAGCGGAACAACTGTCACAATTGGCACACCAATAATTACGTCTGAATATTAATATACAAATTGGACGCGGAGGGGAATATCGTTGGAAAAAATCATTGTCCGTGGTGGTAGGCGGTTAGAAGGCTCTGTTCGAGTTGAAGGAGCTAAGAATGCCGTACTTCCTGTCATCGCAGCATCCATTTTAGCAAGTAAGGGCAAGAGCACGATCAAAGACGTGCCTAGTCTAGCTGATGTGTTTACGATTAACGAAGTATTACGTTATTTAAATATTGATGTAGCATTTGAAAACGGTGAAATTTCTGTTGATGCTACAAACGAATTGAAAACTGAAGCACCATTTGAGTATGTCCGCAAAATGAGAGCATCATTCCTAGTAATGGGACCATTGCTTGCTCGTGTTGGATTGTCTCGTATCGCACTTCCAGGAGGATGCGCAATTGGATCACGTCCGATCGATCAGCATCTAAAAGGATTTGAAGCGATGGGTGCAACAGTAAAGATCGGAAATGGATTTATCGAAGCAAAAATTGATGGCCGCTTGCAAGGTGCAAAGATTTATTTAGACTTCCCAAGTGTAGGAGCTACTGAGAACATCATGATGGCTGCAACACTTGCTGAAGGAACGACTATCATCGAAAACGCTGCAAAAGAACCTGAAATCGTATGTCTGGCTAACTACCTGAACGCGATGGGTGCTACAGTTATCGGTGCAGGAACAGGTACGATTCGCATTGTCGGAGCTGAAGAACTTGTTGGTGCTGAGCATACAGTAGTTCCAGACCGTATTGAAGCGGGTACGTATATGGTAGCTGCAGCTATTACACAAGGTGACGTTTTAGTTGAAAATGCAATCGCAGAACACCTACGTCCTTTAATCGCAAAAATGGAAGAGATGGGTGTACAGATTCAAGAAGAAGGAAACGGACTTCGTGTTCGCGGACCTCGTGAATTAAAACCTGTTGATATTAAAACAATGCCTCACCCAGGATTCCCGACTGATCTTCAGTCGCAAATGATGGCGCTATTGCTTCGTGCAAACGGAACAAGCGTAATCACGGAAACTGTATTCGAAAACCGTTTCATGCACGTGGAAGAATTCCGCCGCATGAATGGTGATATTAAAATTGAAGGCCGTTCATCTGTAATCAACGGACCTGTAAATCTGCAAGGTGCTGAGGTTGCCTCAACTGACCTTCGCGCAGGTGCTGCTTTGGTACTTGCTGGGCTTGTCGCTGATGGTTACACGCGTGTAACTGAACTGAAGCACATCGACCGCGGATACGTTGATTTCACTGGAAAACTGGCTGCATTAGGTGCTGACATCGAGCGTGTAAACGAAGATGTGAAAACAACACCTGCCAAAGAGCAATCATTAAAAAGTAATTTAGCATAATTTTCATTAGAGCGAACCCTTTCTCATGTTGAGAAAGGGTTTTTCTGTTTTTATATGAGTTTTTACGGTACGTGTTTTTATATTTGTTACACGTTCACCGGTAAAGAGGTGATGAGCAGCTGGAAAGTAAGAAGTTCCACTGAAAAGAGCCGCTTACCACCTAAGATTGATGATTTACCACCTGAAAATGATGGATTTTCACCGACATCCAAGATTTTAGAGGCAATATCTGTTTAATTCAAAGCGTATTCGGGAAATCTAAACTGTATACTTATACTTTTTTATTTTATTGAAGGGATGTCGAACTCATGCTTTGGACCATTATCGGAATATTAGTCGTACTTTGGTTATTAGGTGTTATTTTTAAAGTAGCTGGCGGTATCATTCATATTTTACTCGTTATCGCTTTGATCGTTTTCGTTTTAAATTTTATTAAAGGTCGAAAATCGAAATAGCTGTAAAAGCTGGCTTCCGTAGCCAGCTTTTTTTATTTTTCAGGACGCAAAAACAGTTCCTAATTCCTGTTTTTATGAAAAAATAATGTATAATAGTACGATTTAATCAAAATTGTAAGAATAGTTTGAAAATAATTTAAATGGTGCTATTATAAATCCACTGGCTTTAAATTCATTGAAGCAAAGGGGATTGGGAAGGGATGAAAAAGCAACTATCAGTATGGGGTTTGGCACTTGGACTGGCAGTCAGTCCGTTAGCAGCAGGACAAGCATCAGCGGAAGCACCTGTTAATGTTTTATCAACTAAAAAGATGAACAGCTTAACGGGTACACCGTCGTTCGTATCTGGGAAACTGTCAGAGGCGTCTTCAAAATCAGCAAAAGAAGTCGTTTTTAATTATCTTCAAAAAGAATCAAAAACGTTTAAATTAGGAACTCAAAAAGCGGAGCAGTCGTTTACGATAAAGTCTGTTACAAAGGATGAGTTAGGCAGACAATTGGTGCGACTTCAGCAAACCTATAAAGGCGTTCCAATTTGGGGCTCCACACAAGTAGCACATGTGAACGAAAAGGGAGAGCTCGTTGTATTTTCAGGAACAGTTACACCTGACCTTCAAAATAAACCTGGATTAGGATTCGGAAAAAAGATTACAGCTGCAAAAGCAGTGACTGTAGCGGTTAAAGACCTCGGTTTCACACCTGAATATGAAGCTGACCCAACATCCAAACTCGTTGTGTACACAAATGGAGATAGCGCCGCTTATGCGTACTTGGTGAATTTAAACTTCTTATCGCCTGAACCAGGTAACTATAATTACTTTGTAGATGCTGTAACAGGCAAGATCCTGAATTCTTACAACGACTTGGATGAAGCACATGGCGACCAAAAAGCACCGCCAACAGGTAAAGGAACTTTAGTAGGGACGAATGCGATTGGTACAGGAACGGGTGTACTTGGCGATACAAAATCCCTGAACACACTATTATCGAACGGTACGTACTATCTGCAGGATAACACGCGAGGAAACGGCGTATTTACATACGATGCGAAGAACCGTCAGCAGCTTCCTGGCACATTATGGGCAGATGCGGATAACAAGCTAAACGCGACTTATGACAGAGCAGCAGTAGATGCACACTATTATGCAGGTGCAACGTACGATTATTATAAAGAAGTCTTCAACCGCAACTCGTATGACAATAAAGGAGCTGCGTTAAAATCAACGGTTCACTATGGCCGTAACTACAACAATGCATTCTGGAACGGACAGCAGATGGTCTATGGTGACGGCGACGGCTCAACGTTCGTATCATTGTCTGGCGGATTGGATGTCGTAGCGCATGAATTAACACATGCTGTGACGGATTTCTCATCTGATCTGATCTATCAAAACGAATCAGGTGCGTTGAACGAAGCGATGTCCGATATTTTTGGTACGCTAGTCGAGCACCATGAAAATAACAATCCGGATTATGAGATCGGAGAGGATATCTATACACCAGGAACACCGAATGACGCGCTTCGTTCGATGAGTGATCCGACGAAATATCAAGATCCTGATCATTACTCCGTTCGCTACACAGGAACGGGCGATAACGGTGGTGTGCACATCAACAGTGGTATCATCAACAAAGCGGCATATTTGCTGGCAGTCGGTGGAACGCATTATGGTGTAACGGTTCCGGCAATCGGCAATCAAAAAGTAGGAGCGATCTATTACCGAGCAAACACGGTATACTTAACAGCTTCTTCAAACTTCAGCCAAGCAAGAGCGGCGCTTGTTCAATCAGCATCCGACCTTTATGGAGCAACATCTCCAGAGGTAGCAGCGGTTAAAAAATCGTATGATGCGGTTGGTGTGAACTAAATTTTAATGCGAAAACCCTGATCTCTGTGTGTGAGGTCAGGGTTTTTCTTTTTACAACCCATTCACCGCCAATTTTCCGAGCGGTCCGTTTTCATCCAAGATGTTTTGAAAATCAAAAACAGAGATAGGAAACATAGGAAAGCCATAGACATAAGCGGTGATCTCGTATAGCTGAAAATAGATCACGAGCGACTTATCAGCGATATAAAAATCTTGATCTGGCCGTATGCTTTTAAAAGGTTCGAGCGTGTCGATATGCCTCGATTTAAGCTGTTCTTTAATATGACGGTTAATCACTTCTACATAGTTACTTCCGGGTTTAAACAGATCTTTCAACTGATACGTTTTTCCTGTCGATAGATCCCACGTCTCTGATTTGATGTAAGTCATTCCATGAGCAGCCATAGGTGTATAGGCAAAATTTAAGAAACCGATGCTCAAAATGTTCTTTTCGTTCGTTTTCACAGCAAATTCTCCATACATACTTGGACGAGCCTCGGGATTCTGATAATTCGCGAGCTGCTCGTTGATATTAACAATTCTTTGGTTAACTTGCTGCTGAATACGAGGGTTGATCTTACCTTCGATCTGCGGGTAGTAAATCTTTATGTTACCAGGTGCATACGTGAGCGTACGGACCAAAACAGGAGGCTGAAAACTATCCATATGATTCACCCTTTCAAACATTTCATCTCTCTATTTTATGCGGCGGTTGGCCTGTATCAGTCCCTGAAGCAAAACTTGTAAATGAAGCATGTAGCCAGCTCATATTTAATTGTAAAAATGCTAGTTTCGAGTTCTAAATGCCCCTCTTTTTGTATAAGTTGTATGGTAGATAACAATCTAGGAGGGCATGGGAACGTGAATATAAATATCAAGCCGCTGATTTGGATTCTAGCTATTTTTGTCGCTATCATCGTCCTTCTCCCGACGATACTCGTACTACCATTTTCGTCAGCACCTCCTGAATGGAAAGAAGAGAAGGCTGCGCGTCCATCTGAGAGAGTGCTAGCTTTAGAAGTCCCGCATTCGGACATCGTCGTGCCTGTTTTCAGAAAATCGATGGATACGGTTCAGAACATCCCGTTAGAAGAGTATGTGGCAGGAGTGGTCGCTTCTGAAATGCCTGCAGACTTTGAGTTAGAAGCGCTGAAAGCACAAGCGTTAACCGCACGAACGTTTATTGTAAAAGCTCTACTAAACCGTGGTAAAGATGATAGTCTGCCAGAAGGGGCAGTCGTCTCAGATACCGTAATGCATCAAGTGTACAAAGGAAACGAAGAGCTAGAGACGCTTTGGGGAGATGATTTCAACAAAAAGATAGAGAAGATCATTAAAGCCGTCTCAGAAACAAAAGGACAGATCTTAACATATGAAGGAGATCCAATTCAAGCGAGTTTCTTTTCCACTAGCAATGGCTTTACCGTGAACTCCGAAGATTATTGGAAGAACGAATATCCGTATTTACGAAGTGTGGAGAGTCCATGGGATAAAAAAGAGTCTCCGAAATACACAGAGACTATCCAGCTGCCTGTCAGCACCGTAGAGCAGAAACTAGGCGTCTCACTAACAAAGGACGGTCAGGTCGGAAAAGTGGTAGCCACAACGAGCGGAAAACGAATCGGCAAGTGGGCGATCGGTAAAAAAGAGTTTACTGGAAAAGAAGTACGAGAGAAGCTGGAGCTGCGGTCGACGGATTTCCAGATGAAGAAAAAAGGAAAACAAGTTACCGTAACAACGCGAGGATATGGTCATGGAGTGGGATTGAGCCAATATGGCGCGAATGGAATGGCAAAGGAAGGTAAGACATACAAAGAGATCGTGAACCACTATTACAAAGGGATTGAGATTACGGATTATAAACCGATTGCTGACAAGGGCCTCGCGTACCAGACTCAGTGAATTGTGTGGAAATTGAAGGGGGTCTGACCCGGGTCAGACCCCCTCTTTATTGTTATAAGGAAACCGCTAGATGTCATCAGGCATTCGGCGGTTTTTTCGATTGTCGAACGAAATCTTCAAAAAATTTTTGCGCTAAAGTATATATTTTCAGAATTCTGTTCAAACTTGTTGCTGAGGTGATGAAAAATGAAAGAAGAAGAAAAACAAAACAAAAAAACAGTACCGATGAAAGGTAAGAGTGCTATGAAAAAACGTTGGGTTTATCCTGCAGTATATTTAAGCTTTGCAGCAGTCATTCTAACTTCTGTTCTATGGTATCAAAACGATGCGAAGAATACGGAGAATAATAATACTCCAGATAGCGCATTAGAGGACAATGGAGCAGCAGTGCCTGTATCCCTTACAAAAGAAGTTTTCCAAATGCCCGTTTCTGACCCTGAAGCTATTGAAGTGGTTAAAGATTACTTTAGCCCAGAAGCTCCAGCTCAAGAACAAGAAGCAGCTCTTGTATTCTATAACAACATCTACTACCAAAACCGCGGTATCGATCTAGCGACTGCTGATAACAAAGCATTCGACGTAACGGCAGCATTAAGCGGTAGCGTTGTAAAAGTTTCTAAAGATCCTGCACTAGGTTTCGTTGTTGAAGTAAAACATGACAAAGGTGTTGTTACACACTACTCATCACTTGCTTCTGTATCTGTAAAGCAAGGTGACCAAGTGAAGCAAGGCGCAGTTTTAGGACAAGCCGGTGAGAACGCATACGATACAGATGCGAAGATCCACGCACACTTCGAAGTTCGTAAAGACGGAGAAGCAGTCGATCCAGTAATGGCTTGGGATCAATCTGTTGCACAACTTGCAACCGCTGTTGATGACTCTCGAAAAGAGATGAAAAAAGCGGAAGAGAAGAAAGCCGCTGAAGAGCAGAAGAAAGCTGAAGAGAAGAAGCCTGCTGAAGAAAAGAAGCCAGCACCAAAGGCTGAAGACAAAGGTTCTAAAGATACAAAGGACACAAAGGATTCTAAAGGTACAAAAGATACAAAAGATACGAAAGACACGAAGGATGGCAAAGATGGTAAAGATGCCAACCGTGAGCAAGAATCATCATCTCAATCAGCCGAAGATACGAATGCTCCTGCAGCAGACGACTCTGGCGCTAGCGAATAATTGCAAAAAGGAAGCTGTCTCGGTTCAATCCGAGGCAGTTTTTTCATTTTTATCTAAGTTTCAGCCGTTTATCAGTGAAACATTTCTCTTTTCAGGTGGTCACGAGTGCATCACCGGTGTAACGAGGCAGTTCTCAGGTGGTCACGAGCATTTTACCGGTGAAGAAGCAAGTTTACCGGTGAACGCGTAATACATATAAAAACACGTACCGTAAAAAATATTTTCTTCATCCACATGTACGTAAATAACTTAATTTTCCAACTGTTTATGCAGGTTTTTTCACAAATATGGACATTTCCCCTTGTCCCAGTTGAGATTTAGGCATATAACGAAAACTTGGTTAATAAGATGTTACAAAACCTACAATAATTCAATTGAGGGTGAGCGGTGAGAAATCGTACTATGGCTGCGGTGGAAAAAGGGGAATGGAAGCAATACTTATAAGCCGAAGATGACAACGAAACTTGTCACGTAGCTTGTTCATACAAGTCTCTATCGCATCTCTCACATCCATTTTAGGGAGGCGAGTGGTGTGCACGATTACATCAAAGAGCGAACCATCAAGATAGGACGGTATATCGTGGAGACAAGAAAAACAGTCCGCATGATCGCAAAAGAATTCGGGGTTTCCAAAAGCACGGTGCATAAAGACCTCACCGAGCGGCTGCCTGAAATTAATCCTGATCTTGCAAACAACGTAAAAGAGATCCTCGAATACCATAAGTCCATCCGCCACTTGAGAGGTGGAGAAGCGACTCGCGTAAAGTACAAAAAAGGCACAGAGGAAGTTGTTCAGTAAGTTTATGAGATGTAAGGATGTTAGATGAAACGATATTACATTATGTGCCGCATCGTTCCAATGTCAAATAATTAATTTTTGACAATATTTCACCTTGTTCGACAGACTTGTGATATAATGATAAATTGGATAGAACTTCGATTTTTTACTAAAAATGTCATTATATCGTATGGATGTTAACAGGGAGGATATAACATGTTTTCAAGGGACGTTGGAATTGACCTTGGTACCGCTAATGTACTGATTTATGTAAAAGGAAAAGGGATCGTACTCGATGAGCCATCTGTCGTTGCGATCGACACGAATACAGGAAGAGCACTCGCAGTAGGAGAAGAAGCCCGCCGCATGGTTGGCCGTACACCTGGAAACATCGTGGCGATCCGTCCGTTAAAAGACGGCGTTATCGCTGACTTTGAAGTAACTGAGCAGATGCTGAAACATTTCATTAATAAGATTAACGTAAAAGGCATGTTTGCCAAGCCTAGAATCTTGATCTGTACACCAACGAACATTACGTCCGTTGAACAAAAAGCGATCAGAGAAGCTGCGCAAAAGTGCGGAGCAAAACATATTTTTCTTGAAGAAGAGCCAAAAGTGGCTGCAATTGGGGCGGGGATGGATATCTTCCAGCCGAGCGGCAATATGGTTGTGGACATCGGTGGTGGCACAACTGACATTGCGGTCTTGAGCATGGGAGATATCGTTACGTCCTCTTCTATTAAGATGGCTGGGGACAAGTTCGATACTGAAATTCTTCAATATATTAAAAAAGAGTACAAGCTGCTGATCGGTGAACGTACGGCTGAAAACATTAAGTTGAACGTTGCTACCGTTTACGAGCGTGATGAAGAACTCGAGATCCGTGGCCGTGACATGGTATCAGGACTTCCACGTACGATTACAGTAGGATCTAAAGAAATCCAACGGGCATTGATGGAGCCAGTCATGGTTATCGTTCAAGCGGCAAAGAGCGTGTTAGAAAAAACGCCGCCTGAATTATCCGCTGACATCATCGACCGTGGAATCATGCTAACAGGTGGTGGAGCACTTCTTCACGGAATCGACCAGCTGTTTGCAGATGAATTGAAAGTACCTGTATTGATCGCAGAAGAGCCGATGAGAGCCGTAGCGAACGGAACAGGCTTAATGCTTGAACATATGGATAAAATCGCGAAAAGAAAAGTGTTTTAAGGAAGGAATGCCGCCCGAACGGGGTGGCATTTTGTTTTTGTATGGAAGATGTGAAGGGGAGATGGGCAAGAAAAATAGATTATAGGCCCTAAGTTAAACTTTATGGGCCCTAAAATAAAATTTATAAGCCCAAAAAAACCTTTTATAGTCCTTCAAAATAATTTATAGTCCTTCAAATGGATTTATAGGCTTTTCGACAAACAAGCGGGTCGGGTCCGCTGCTGCATGTCACAGTCCTTCTCCTCGCCACCTCTAGGACAAAATCCTCATCATGAAAAAGGAATCTCACATTTTTTGCAGAAATCTATTAATAATTGTAAAAAACTGTCGATACAACGGAAGAGACATTTTGTGTCCAGATTACAAATTCAGGAGGAATACTCCGTGTTAAGAGGCTTCTATAATGCTGCAGCTGGCATGCTGGCACAGCAGCGCAAACAAGAAATTTTAACAAACAACATGGCGAATGCGAATACGCCTGGATATAAAGCGGACAATGCGAGTCTGCGCACGTTCCCAACGATGCTGCTTCAGCATATGGGAGAGACTGAAATGAATGGAAAAAAACTGCCGAACAACTACCCGATCGGACCTGCAGCACTATCAACAGGAGTTTACGTGCAGGAGACGACACCTAACTTTTTGCAAGGTGACATGCGCGAGACCGGGATAAAAACGGATATGGCTCTTCTTCAAGGACAAGTTCCGGTAGACCCAGAAACAGGGAAGCCAGGAGGACTCTTTTTCAGGTTGAATGTGAACGGTGAAGAGCGCTACACGAGAAATGGCCATTTTTCAGTTGATGCAGAAGGCAGTCTTGTTACGCCTGAAGGCTATTATGTGCTTGGAACAGACGGCAACCCGATAACGGTGAGAAGCGATAATTTTACAGTGAACAAAGACGGTTCGGTGCTTGATAACGGTAGAGTTGCGGGGCAGATTGATGTTGCATACATCACGAACCCTAACGAGCTTGTAAAAGAAGGCACAGGGTTGTTCAGACTGGATGGAAACGGGAATGCGCCAAGTGCTCTTGGGAATCCGAACATCGCGTACAACGTGCAGCAAGGTTTTGTAGAACGTTCGAACGTGAACACGGAACAGACGATGACAGAGATGCTGACGGCTTACCGTGCGTTTGAAGCTAACCAAAAAGTACTTCAAGCTTACGACCGAACGATGGAAAAAGCATCGAATGAAATTGGCCGAATCGGCTAGGGGGATCTAACATGAACCAGTCTATGATTTCAGCAGCAGTAACGATGGGTCAGCTGCAGCACAAGCTCGATACCATCTCAAATAACATGGCGAACAGCACGACGAACGGCTATAAAAGACGCGAGGCGCAATTCTCGGATATTCTTTTTCAGCAGATTAATAGTGAAGCATTGAATCCGACAGAAGCGGGCCGTCTAACGCCGAACGGAATTCGACTTGGCAGCGGAGCGCGTGTTTCTTCAACTGCACTCAGTTTAGAGGCGGGCACGCTGCAGGAAACTGGACGACTTCTTGATGTAGCTCTCACGCAGCCTAGCTATTATTTTCAAGTATCTGCTGTAGATAACAACGGAAATGAATCGTTACAGTTCACACGAGATGGCGCGTTCTATCTGTCACCGTCTGCTAACAACGCTAATGAGATGGAACTCGTTACATCAGAAGGCAGTAAAATAATGGGCGCAGACGGACCAATTACGATTCCAGCTGACCATAGCAAAATTACTATTGGACAAAACGGCCAAATTTCGGTAACGTTAAATAATGGAGCGATTGTTGAATCAGGACAGCTTGCGATTGTGAACATGGTTCGGCCGCAGTTGATGGTATCTGTTGGACAGAACTTGCAGGCGCCACAAGACATTCCGTTGAATCAATTGATAGAGGAAGTAAATGCTGGAGCAGGGAACTTCGTTCAGCAAGGTGCACTCGAATCCTCGAATGTAAACATCTCCACAGAGATGACGGAAATGATTCAAACACAGCGTTCTTATCAATTTAATGCGCGTTCTCTTACAATTGCTGACCAAATGATGGGGTTAGTAAACGGGCTTCGCTAAATGAGGTAGGTTTGTATGACGAATAAGATGCAAGAGTTGAATAAAAACGAAAAACCGAAAACACAGCGTTACCAAGAGAAAGAAACGTCTTCTAAAGAAGAGAAGAAACAGTGGTACCAACGCCGAACGAAAAGAAGTTTTCCGATCTGGCTGCGTCTTCTGCTTCTTGTCTGTGGAATCATCGTCTGTTTTGCTGTTGGTACGATGGTCGGCTATGGCGTGATCGGTGACGGTAAGCCGATGAACGTGTTTGAAAAAGAAACATGGACACATATCATCGACCTTGTAGAAAAAGATGCGTAAAGATATAATAAAAAAACAATGACATGGCATGAAAGTCATTGTTTTCTTTTGATGTAAAATTAGTACCAGGTAACAATACCAAGTATAATAAAAGTAGACCATAAAAAATGAGTAAAAAAAGAAAGGTGATGTTTGTATATGTTAACGATCGAAGAAATTAAAGAAATCATTCCGCACCGTTATCCGTTCTTGCTGATCGACCGCATCTTAGAAGTAGAAGAAGGAGAGCGCGCTGTCGGAATCAAGAACGTTACAGCAAACGAAGAATTCTTCAACGGTCACTTCCCAGAATATCCGGTTATGCCAGGCGTATTGATCGTAGAAGCACTTGCTCAAGTAGGTGCAGTCGCGATGCTAAAGAAAGAAGAAAATCGCGGACGTCTAGCATTTTTCGCAGGCATCGATAACTGCCGCTTCAAAAAGCAAGTCGTACCAGGCGACCAGCTTCGCTTAGAAGTAGAGATGACACGTGTGCGTGGTTCGATCGGTAAAGGCAAAGGAATCGCGACTGTGGATGGGCAGGTAGCCTGCGAAGTTGAGATCACCTTCGCACTAGGTAAATAGGGGTCTGACCCCACACAATTATCATAAAAGCTTGAAATGGAGCATTCCCTTAGGGTGTATGTCCTATTTCAAGCTTTCTTTTTATGCTATTTTATTTGAAGCTTCAAAATATGGCTGCGCGAAGGAGAATTAATCACGATGAACAATTATAAATATATCTTGTTTGACCTAGACGGGACTCTTTCTGATCCTAAAATCGGTATTACAAAATCTGTTCAGTTTGCCTTGAGAAGAATGGGAATTACAGAAGAGAACCTCGATCATTTAGAATCTTTTATCGGACCGCCGCTTCAACAATCTTTTTCAGAGTTATATTCCTTTGATGAAACGCAGATTGGAACAGCCATCACGCACTATCGTGAAAGATTCAAAGACAAAGGCATGTACGAGAATACACTTTACGAACGAATACCATCACTTCTTCAAGAACTGAGTGATAATAACCCAATATTAGTTATAGCAACTTCTAAACCTACTGTTTTTGCTGAAGAAATCTTAAAATACTTCAATATCCACCACCATTTTGACCTGATCGTTGGCAGCAATCTCGACGGAACACGTACAAGCAAAACAGAGATCATCCAGCACATTCTTCACCATTACAATGATCAACCAAAGGAATCGTTCATCATGATTGGTGACAGAAAGCATGACATTATTGGGGCGCATAACACAGGTATCGATTCAATAGGAGTTACATACGGTTATGGTTCATTGGAAGAACTTACGGCTATAAAACCTACAAAAATTATTAACTCTGTTTCAGAAATTAGGGAATTCTTGTTGAAAGACACAACTATTCAAAATCAGAGCTGAATAATAATTAAATATCTTGTTGTAGTGTACTTGAGGAAACGATACTTTACCTATATGTCCGCACAAGACGATCGCTGTTTAATAATTACGAGGTAAGTCCTTTTATATCCGCAGATAAGCTCATTAATTCCGGGTATAAGCCCAATAATTCCGTGTGTAAATTTATTTATCTGATTTTCGACATATTACAACTTTTATAAGTTACCGAGATTGTTACACCAGAGCGTATATACATCATCAACTATTACAAATACAAATCAAGCATCTTCCTAAGAGCCGCTTTATCATGCCCCTTATACTGAGCGGCTTTATTTCGAATCGAATCGCCCGCATAGAAACGCTCATACAATTCGTGCCTCGAGCCTAGCGAACTGCCTATCAGATCCCACGCTAATTTAAACAATTTTGTCTTTTCAACAGCATCAACGTTTTTACCCTTATAGTACTTATCCAACATATGGCTGATCGGTCCATCGAAATCAGCGATAACGGACGGAGTTTGCATGAATCCACCTGCTCCGATCAACTGCAATAATTCGATCGCGCGCGGATAATACGTGGTACCGAGATTTCTTGCTGTTTCAATAAACGAAAAGTGCGGTAGAAAGATGCCTTGACCATTACACTTACCCGCCGATTCACTCGCAATGACAAGCCCTTTGATCGATTCACTCTGCATAAGAAGTTCACCTAATTTTTCTTGTACGTGCAAATACTGATTGGCTCCGATGCTTTCTGCGATTGCATGCCCGATCGCAGCAGTGAACTCCAATTTTACTTGAAGACGAACAATCACTTGATGATAGGCGAGAGCGTTGGCGACAGGGTCATTTTTGAACTGCCAAACCGCGTCTGGATTTTCGTACAATAATACTCTTTCCCATGGAATCAATACATCATCAAATATCAGGACCGCGTCCATCTCATCAAAAGCGGAACTAAGCGGATAATCAGCACGCGACACATTCCCAGAATCAAATCCTGCTCTGCAGATCATATGCAATCCTTTGCTGTTCGCCGGAACAATCAGCGCACTAGCCAAAGCCTTCTCCTTTTCACCCCACTTTGCAACAGGAAATACGATGAGATCGTTGGAATACGGAGCGGCTGTAGCGATCATCTTGCCGCCACTAACATACACCCCTTCACTTGTTTTTCTTGTGATACGGAGAAGGCCAAGTTCTTCGGCAAGAATCTCGCCACTCACACTCCTGTTAATCTGCGGATCTCGCTGAACAACCGTTAGAAAACGGTTTTCATCTCGTGCTGTTTCATAATACGTTTTTATTTTTTCAGCAAAATGCTTATCGAAAGTGTCATATGCCAAACGGTTTCCGTACCATCCTGTTAAACGAGATCGGGCATAATCGGACAACCGGCTCATCACGCCTGAAGTCGCTCTGCTCCAAGTTTCAAAAGCGATTCTTCTTTTTAGCAGATCATCCTGTGAATGAGGAACTAGAAAAGACGTGTGTATGCGCTGCTGTTGCTCTCTAACATGCTGCACTACGCTAATCTTATCCTGATGCTCAGCACTACCCATCATATTAAATAAAGAGCTGATGGTAGATAATGTCCCAGCAAAATGTGGATCTGTCGTCACATCTGTCACACTGCCGTTCAGCCAAACCGAACGGGCGTCTTTTAAGCTATGAATAAATGATTCACCATAGTTATTCATGCGGCTTGTACACCTGCCCGGTCCCGAGTGGAGGAGAATAGATATGAAGAGTCACCGTGGCTGAGAGCGAAGGGTTGTACATGGCGTGGGTCGTATCTCCCTCCACAGAAAACAGTTCACCTTCTTGGTAATACTCATTTCTCTCATATTTCACACCATCTTTTTCCTTCGCATACAGAAGATTCAACACAGAACCGTCCACAACATAAATCCATCCTGAAGAGAACCCATGATCATGCACGAGCGTTTTTGAGAAGTGAGGTAAGAAGATTAATAGAACCTCGAAAAGTTCATTTTTAAAAATTACATTCCTTCCATACTCCAAGTCCTGTGGAGTTGTTACTAGTTTCTCTACATCCTGAAAAGTAGGAGAGAGCTGTAGCAAGATATTTTCTGCATCTTCTCTATTTATGTGTGAGAACGTGCGAAATACACGCTCAATTTTTTGTATAAAATCCAACTGCCATTTCCCCTTTGCTGCCTTTGACGACATTGTTGATAAACGAAGTCGCCTTTTCTATAAGGTATGCGGCTTAAGGGACAAGCGTTACGACACCGCATAATAAATGGACGGATCATGGAATAAATCGAACGGCTAGCCATAGAGTGATAGAGGTGGGAAGGAGGAGGGGTATGAAGATCTCGAGCAAAGGAGAATATGCGCTTCGAGCGTTAATCGTGTTAGGTGCACAATACCCGCAACTTGTTCAAACAAAGGAAATTGCAAGAGAGACCCTTGTTCCTTCGAATTACTTGGAACAGATTCTGTTACTTTTAAAAAACTTAGGCTATGTGAAAAGTAAAAGAGGGGCTAGTGGAGGTTATACGCTAAAAAGAGAGCCTTCACAGATTTGTATTGGAGAAGTTGTTCGCGATATAGAAGGACCGCTCGCTCCGATGAGCTGTGTGAGCGTTACAGCCTATGAATATTGTCCGCTAGAAGATAAAGCTTGTCTGTTACAGCCTTTATGGCGTCTCGTTCGAGATGTTGTTGCCGATTTGCTTGATCACACTACTTTAGAAAACTTGCTGACCGGAAATCTTCCATCAAAATCAAAATAAAAAACCTGGAGCACCCTCCAGGTTTGAAGTCTATTTCGCCCTCGCCACGATTCCGTTATGCACCTTGATGTAACCATGTCGTAAAATCTCCAGTCCGTTTTCATGCAGATACAGTCCCATCTGCTCTAATGTCATCAGCTCTCGATACGTATGATTCATTACATCCGCCATGATCTCGTAGTACAGTTTGGAACGCATTTGCGCACGAGGTGTTGTCATCACGATATAGCCGCTTGGTTTCAAGAATTTTCGATGCCACTCAACAACTTCAGCTTTCATTGAATCTGGAAAATGCTCTAACAACCCGACGCTGAGCACGATATCGAACTCTCTTCCATATGGCAGATTGCGGATATCATCTAAGACATATGAAATGTTGAAGTCGTTTTTATAATAAACTTTATCTCCGCCCGTTCGTGAATTTTTCCCCAAAAACGGATAAGACTCGGGAAATTCTGCGAACCGTGCATCCCGGCAGAACGGATCGTAATCGACCATCACCACTTCGCCGTCAGGATACATCGCAGATAACTGCATCGCTTCATATCCTTCAGCGGCACCCAAAAATAGAATGCGAGGTTTATCCACGTTCAGTCCCTCGAATAAAGCTCTCTTTCCGCGCGGGTCCCAGATGCCGTCCTGAATGCGGTGCACATAATTCCAGAGGTGGATCCGCACGTAATCACCAAGAGCTGTCTTTATTTCGCTAGGCTTAAAGCTTGTTAAACTTTTTAAAAATGCACCCTTCTTCTGTCCAATCTCAGTGGGTACATCCTTAGAGAACCACTCGTGAAAGGACTGGTTGAACATCGTCCAGGATGTATGGACCGGAAGCATCTCACCATGCGCCTGTTCCCACTCTGTTTTTTCTTTTGAAAAAGATGTCACCTCATACGGTTTGCCAATATCTTTCCACGTCACAGTGGACCAATCGTTCACCGTATTTACTTTTACAAACTTTTCATATTCTTTTCTGTCTCTATACTGTCGCAAATCCATTCGATATGACGGTCTCATTTCCGTTTGGCCGAATGTTTTCGGTTGTTGAACCGCTGTTTCAAGCATGTTACGTACTCCTTAAAAAAGGATTTTTTATAGTTATTCAAAGAAAGAATGTAAAATCCTCTAAAATCTAACATTTCACTTCAACGTGATAAAATAGAATAAAGAAAACAGGGAGGGAAATGGATATGAAGATTATTTTTATCGGTGACAGCATTACAGCTTCAAATAAAAACACAGATCCAGATCGGCTTGGGGACGGATACGTTCGCATGATTAAAGAAGTCTTGCCAAAGGAAGTAACGGTGATCAATAAAGGTGTGAACGGACATCGTGTGACAGACCTCGCTTTTAGGTGGCAGCGAGATGTAATTGATCTTGAGCCTGATCTTCTATCTGTTTCCATCGGAATCAACGATGTCTGGAGACAGCTCGACAGCCCTCAATTGGAGCAGGTGGATGCTTCTAAATTTGAGGAAGTGTATCGGGAGTTGTTAACGCAGCTTTCACCAAAAACAAAACTTGTCCTTATGGAACCTACGATCATAAAAGAAAACACAGGATCTCAAGGAAATCAGCTGTTGATTCCTTATGTGGAAGTGGTCCGAAAGTTAGCAATAGAATTTGATGCGGTGCTCGTACCTACACATGAAATTTTCCTCAACCATCTAACCAAAAAGCCAGATGTGTCCTTAACAACAGACGGTGTACATATGAGACGAAAAGGAAACGAACTCATGGCAAAAACGTGGCTGGAAGCCGCAGAGTCACTCATCACTCAATAAAAACCGAACAGGAGTTACATAGATGGCAAATACACTAACATTCTTTAACGAGATACATCGAGACGCATTAAACGCATTTTATTTACCTCAGGAGCAAGAAAAATTCACGGCTATGCCTAGTGAAGCCTTAAAAAAATGCGAAGAAGATCGGGGACGTCATCCTGTGGTTATTGAAGCAAACGGAAAAACAGTCGGTTTTTTCGTCCTGCATATAGGTGAAAACATTGGAGATTTTACCGCAAACCCGAACGCGATGGTGATTCGTGCGCTATCCATCAATCACTCCGAGCAAGGAAAAGGGTATGCGAAGGATGCGATGCTTCAACTGCCACTGTTTGTTTCTAAACACTTTCCAGAAGTGAACGAACTCATTCTAGCTGTAAACTTTAAGAACGATTCAGCAAAAAAGCTTTACGAAAAAGTAGGCTTTGTAGATCGCGGTCAGATCAAACATGGTCCAGTGGGGCCGCAATATGTGCTGCATTATGATGTTTGATTGTTAAGCTCATATAAAGCTGATTTTAGAATTGTAAAGTGTTGGTTATGACTTGGTAAATTGCGTCTTTTCGGGTTTTTTTCGTGATATATTCTGAGCAGGGACAAAGAAATCCCATACTCATGCAAAATCATATTGAAAATCCGAAGGGGGCAATTGAACAATGAGCAAAACGTTTTTGGCTAAAATCGGAGCATCTCTTTTGGCAATATTTTTGATCACTGCATGTAGCAACGCGGAAGACACGAACACTGAGGAAGAAACAAATACGGAAGAAACAGAGACTCAAGACGAAGAAACAACGACCGATGAAGAAGGTTCTACAGATGAAGAAACTTCAACAGATGAGGAATCAACGGAAGAGTCAGCTGAATAAGATAAAAGAAGTGCCGGGCCTCTACCTTCCAGAGAGGACCCGGTTTTTTGTTTTGGGCTGAATCTTTAAGGCTTGTGAAAGAGTTGATCTCCGTTTCAGGTACTCGATTTCCACGGGGCAGGCGGTGAGCCACAGTGTAGGTCAAACATTTATCTGAAAAATATGTAAATATACCCATTTAAGTTCATCTTTATCAGCCGAACGACTCATTTCCAAGTAAAGAAAACATGGCATAATAAAAGGAATGAAAGCGTTATCTTAAAAGCATTTGTGCAAACGCTTTCGCTAATTTGCACGCCAATAAAAGGGGGAAATGAAGTGAGGAAAATGAAATCTCGCAACACGGTTTCTTGGTTATTGCTTTTTACGCTAATTTTGCAAACGTTTGCATCTGCATTACTCATACAACCATCTTCATCAAAAGCAGTAGAGCGCAACGTAACGCTTGTTGGAGATCTGCAATCTGAACTTGGTGGTTCTAGTGACTGGAATCCGGCAGAAGTAGCTACAAAAATGGAACTTCAACCGAACGGAAAGTACAAGCTTACAGGAAAACTTCCTGCCGGAACCTATGAATACAAGGTTGCGATCAATGGTTCATGGGATGAGAACTATGGAGTGGACGGAAAACAAGGTGGCGACAACTATAAGCTGACGATCGACACGGAAAAAGAAGTGACATTTGTTTACGACGATACGACCCATAAATTAACGATTCCAGAACCACTTCCTGCTGAGAAAACACCGCGAATCGTAGGCGATATTCAGCCGGATATCGGAGCAGGCGGCGAGTGGACGCCTGGTGAATCGACGGCCCTTTTACAAGATGAAGACGGTGACAACATCTACACGTACACCGCACAAGTGCCAAAAGGAAAGCATGAATTTAAGATCGTGCTCGGCAACAATTGGGATGCTCCAAATTACCCGGCAGACAACATGAAGTTGAATGTACTGAAAGACGCAGAGATCACGTTTTTCTACAACCATGACACAAAAGAAGTGTACACGAACTATGACGCGGGTCTTCCTGATGGCAGCGTGAACGCAGGCAAGCTTCACCATGATACATGGAACGAAGCGTTTCGTGCGCCGTTTGGAGCAATTAAAGCTGGAGAAGACGTAACACTCCGCCTGCAAACGAAAAAGGGTGACCTGACTGGCGCAAAGCTTTATCTTCGTAACTATAACTCTGGCAATACGACGGTAAAAGATATGGTGAACGCTGGCTGGACAACAGTGAACGGCGAAGACATCGAGCTGTGGGAAGCTACGGTTACACCTGAAGAAAAAGGGGTGTACGGCTATAAATTCACAGCACGAGATGGAGATGCGGTAAAAGAATATGGAGAAGATACGGGTGAAGGCGGCAAAGGAACAGCTGCAGATACAAACGCCGCTCTATTCCAGATGACCGTGTACGACCCGTCTTACAAAACACCTGACTGGATGAAAGAATCTGTTGTATATCAGATTTTCCCGGACCGTTTTTATAACGGAAACAAAAAGAACGACAAAGCAAAAACAACAGCACGCGGCACTGAACCGATCGAGCATCGAGATTGGAATGAGCTGCCGGACAACCCTCGTCAAGCAGAAACAGAAGGCTATGACGGAGACGAGATTTGGTCGAACGACTTCTTTGGCGGCGATATTGCTGGGATTCAAAAGAAATTAGACTATATCGAGTCACTTGGCGTTAATACGCTTTACCTGAACCCGGTCGCACATGCAGCATCAAATCATAAATATGATGCGACGGACTATAAAGCGATGGACCCGATGTTTGGATCACCAGAAGAATTTAAGGCTTTTACAAAAGAACTGAAAAAACGCAAGATGCACTTGATCCTTGATGGTGTATTCAACCATGTTGGAGACGATTCGATCTATTTTGACCGTTACAGCAAATACAAAACGGTCGGAGCTTATGAATATTGGGCAAGCATCTACGATCTGATGAGTTCAAAAGGTCTAACAGAAACAGAAGCAAAAAAACAAACAGAAGCAAAGTTCAAGGAAGAAGGACAAGAATTTAGTCCGTACGGCTTTCATAACTGGTTTAACATCGAGAACGAAAAAGTGAACGGTGTTTATAAATATCAGGCGTGGTGGGGCTTTGACTCACTTCCTGAGATCAAATCGATTCCTGGTGAAGCGGTAGACTATGATTCTGAGTTGAACAACAAGCCGTTCGCAGACTATATCATGTATGACAAAGATTCTGCTGCAAAATCGTGGCTAGACCGCGGTGCATCAGGCTGGCGATTAGATGTTGCGAACGAAGTAGATACAGAGTTTTGGAGAGAGTTCCGAAAAGAGCTGAAGGAAGGCAAGAAAGATGATCCACTAATCCTAGGTGAGATCTGGGATGATGCGTCTGAATACTTCCTTGGTGATCTGTATGATTCGGTTATGAACTACCGTTTCCGCGGTGCGATGATCGATTACTTGAAAAACGGTAACGCAGAAGGTGCAGAGAACCAGATGAATGCCGTGTTTGAAGATTACCCACAAGAAGCATTCTATGCGCTTATGAACTTGATGGGATCTCATGACACACCTCGTGCAGCGTTTATCCTTGGAAACGGAACAGATTCTTACGAGCGCGCTGAACTGGATCCAAAGTACGATCACGAGCTAGGTGTGAAACGACTGAAGCTTGCGGCAATCTTACAGATGGGTTATGCGGGCGCACCGACTCTTTATTATGGAGATGAAGCGGGCGTTACAGGCTCTAAAGATCCGGATGACCGAAGAACGTATCCATGGGGCTCTGAAGACAAAGATCTGATCAAGCATTATCAAAATATCGGAAAAGTGCGCAGTGATTATCATGACCTCTTCAGCTATGGTGAGCTTCACCATCTATACGCAGAAAAAGATGTGCTTGCTTATGCTCGTACAGATAAGAAGAATGCAGGTCTTGTGATTACAAACCGCGGCACTGAATCAAAAACTGTTGAACTGGACGTAAAAAAGCTGATCGTGAACAACGTAAAGCTAACAGATCAGCTGAACAAAAAGTACAAAACAGTTGTTAAAGATGGAAAGTTATCAGTAACAATTCCAGCGATGAGCGGTCGTATGCTCGTTTCGGATAAGCACCAGAATCTTAAAGCGCCAAAAGCGGTGAAAGATGTAAAAGCGTCAGAAAGCAGTCACTCTGTTTATCTTTCATGGAAAGGTGACGCAAAACGTTACGCAATCTATCAAACTACGATCTCTGGTGCCTTTTATGAAAAGGTAGCAGAAACAAAAGGAAACTCAATCAAGATCAATGACCTTGATAATGGTCGAAAATACTATTTCGCAGTTGTTGCGATCGATAAAAACAACAACGAATCTCTAAAAACAGAATCAAAAGCCGCGATTCCTCATGTGGCGTTAAAGAACGGTAACTATAACATTTCAAATGTAACACCGTTAAAGAATGGCGTGATCGACCTATCTAAGCCACAAACCGTTACAGCTGATATCAAAATCATTGGTGAAACAGAGACGGATCTTGCAGAAGGCTTACAGAGTGAGCTGCAAGTAAAAGAGCCAGGCAAGACGAACTGGACATCTCATAAAGGAACGTACACCGCTCAAAACGGAGAATATAACACGTTTAGCGCAGATTTCTTACCTTTTAAAGAAGGAGCGTATCAATATCGTTATGCGTTCTCAACCGATCTAGGCAGAACGTGGGTGACAAGTGAAACAAAGACAGTTACCTTTACAAAAGATGATGACACGACAGCTCCTGCAACATCAGTAACATTAGAAGAACCAGCGCAAGAGTCTGGACAAGTGAACCTGAAGTGGTCTGTAGAGGGTGCAAACGACCCTTATCTATACACGATCGTTCGTGATGGCGAGGTCATTGACCAAGTCCTTGATACGAGTGCCACAACGTACAAAGATCTGAACGTAACGAACGGAAAAGTCTATACGTATGAAGTGCACATCTACGACAAAGCCGGTAACAGCGTGAAGTCGAACGCCGTTCAAGTTACACCAGATCTTGTTATGGTAAAAGTCACAATGAAAGTAAACGCACCAGCTTATACACCACAAGGGGTGGATGTTACGATGCCAGGCAGCAAGAACGGCTGGAACACAGGTGCGTGGAAGATGACGCGTGGAGGCGCTGTAACAAATGATTATGAATATACGTTTGAAGCGCAAGAAGGCGAAGTGATCACCTACAAATACGCAAAGAACAGCTCATGGGATCAAGAGGGTCTTGCTGACCATACACCGAGTAATCCAAACGATGATGATGTAAGTTACTACGGATACGGTGCAACAGGAACAGACCTGAGCTTTGTTGTAACGAACCAAGGCGGCAATGCGATGGTCGTTCAAGATAAGATCCTACGATGGATCGATATGCCGGTTGTCGTTACCTCTCATACGGATGGCCAGACCGTAACTTCTGACACGATCACACTAAAAGGAAATGCCATCAAAGAAGGTGTGATGACTATTAACGGTCAGCCGGTTACGATCAACGATGACATGACGTTCTCACACACGGTGAATTTGAATGCAGGAGAGAACAAGCTGAACATTCATATCGAACCGTCAGAAGAGAACAAAACGACTATTTTCAAAAATGACGGCGGCGCGATTGGGAAGAACACGAAAGATATTGTTATGACGATTAATAAGAATTAGTTTGGAAGGATGCTGCTTCTCTAAAGAGGCAGCATTTTTTATGAAGAAAGAATTTTCAAACATTTTATTGTAACCGTTTTCATATTATGGTAATGTACGAAGTGCAATATACAAAAAACTGTACAAGAGTGATGATATGGAAATCTATGAACCTTTATATTCAAAAAAAGTACGTATCCTTCAAAAGGTTGCGGAAGAACTGCTATTTGTTGATGTAAATGAAAGAATCCCTAAGATCGGCGAACTCGCGGAGAAATATCAGGTTGGCAGGGGAACAATCCAGACAGCATTAAAAAACTTAGAATCTGTTTCCTGTATCAAGCTAGAATCACGAGGGCATTTAGGAACATTTTTGAGAAACAAAGATGTACCTAATCTTTTAAAGTACGCTGGGACATCTAGAATTATTGGAGTTATGCCACTTCCCTATTCAAAAAAATACGAAGGACTTGCATCTGGATTTAATTCTGAATTTGAGAAGTTAGATGTGAATCTTAATATTGCATTCATGAGGGGAGCAAAATTAAGACTGGAGGGAGTAAAAGAAGGAAGATATGATTTTGCTCTTGTGTCCAAATATTCGGCGGTAGAAGCCATTAAAGAAAATAAAGAATTAGATATTGCATTAGCTTTTGGAATGAACACTTACGTATCAAAACATGCTGTTATTTTTGCAGATGGAAAAAACAACAAAATAAAAAAAGGAATGAAGATAGGAATTGACTCATTTTCAACTGATCAGAAAACATTAACAATGGCTGAAACCAAGCATCTGGATGTTAAGTACATTGATCTAAACTATATGCACCTTCTTCAGCACCTCAAAGCAAAATCTATTGATGCTGCTATCTGGAA
This sequence comes from Fictibacillus tiangongensis, assembly GCF_048083785.1. Taxonomy (GTDB): domain Bacteria; phylum Bacillota; class Bacilli; order Bacillales; family Fictibacillaceae; genus Fictibacillus. Next base: position 3,878,962 of record NZ_CP182294.1, on the reverse strand, counting down.
TACGGATGAAATTGATTCAGAGATGTATCATACAGCCCCACTCTCATCTGCTCTTGCCAGTAGAGAGGAACAACAGATTACAGAAGCCGTCTGTGTAATTAATAAGAGCAATAAGAAGCTAAAATACTTACTACACCTTTTATCTGTTACTGAACTAAAAACAATGCAACAAAAGGTGGAAGAAGGCAAACATATACCTAGATATTAATAATCTCTTTTTAGCATCAAAATACAAAAAACTGTACATTGGTGGTGTATCTATTGAATGTGTTAAATACTAGACTTCAAATTTTAAGATCTGCGGACAGTATAACTGACCAAGCTGAATCCATTTGTAAAAAAACGATAAATAAATTCGTAACTACCGAAAACGAGGATAAGTACACCATGCTCATTACCCATCTAGCAATGGCGGTTACAAGGATGGAAAGAAATGAGGAGCTTTATCCTCCACCAGAAGAGGTCATGAGTGAAATTTATACCTCTTCCTGTATAGAGGAAGCCAAACAACGTGTTAAATGGATTGAAAGTGAAATGGAAAAATCAATACCTAGCGAGGAAAGAGAATTCTTATTGATGCATTTTGTAACGGTTTTATCCGCTTAATGATTAAAAAGGAGGAATTAAATTGAAGATTGTAGTCGGTGGCCAAGTAGAGAAGGCAGAGATTGAACAACTAGTGAAAAAATTTGGAGGTGATTCAGTCCAAGTGATTGTAAAAAATGATCTAGATGCGGCAATGTTGCTCAAATCTGGAGGTGCTGATTATTATTTTGGTGCTTGCCATACTGGAGGAGGCGGAGCATTGGCAATGGCAATTGCGTTATTAGGAAAGCCGCAGTGTGCCACGATCTCTATGCCCGGTAAGCCACCAGTAAAAGAAAAGGTAGAAGAAAGTGTTAGCGGTGGTGCAAAAGCATTCGGTTTCACAGGAGATCACAAAGAAAAGGCTGTTGAATATTTAATGGACGCATTACTGAAGCAGCAAGTATAGGGTTACCCATATAGGGGGAGGGGTTAGTGTATGTTAGAGATTATTTTAATGGCTTGTATTGGTGGTTTGGCAGCTGTAATGGCGAACTTAGGTATAGCTGTTTTCAATGATGGGCTGCGTCCTATTGTTCCCGAAAACTTAGAAGGCAGAATGAGTCGCAAAGAGCTTGGTGTCACGGCATTTGCAATGAGTTTTGGGCTCGTTATTGGTTTTGGCATACCCATTTCCATCGCAGGAAGTATTATTTTAATCCACAGTATTTTACTTGGTACTGATATTATTGGTCTTACGTTTCAAAGAGGAAAGGTTACGTCGGTTCTAGCCGGTGTAGCAGGTGCTCTTTATGGAGTAGGCATCTATCTTGGTCTTCAAGCAGTTGTTGATGCATTCAAATTATTGCCTTTAAACTTTGTAGAAGGATTTAATAAAGTCGGTGAGCCTGTAGTCGTTGCTTTCATGGTGTTTCCTGCCATAGCTATTGCACTACAATTTGGGGTTAAAAAAGGTATTATTACATTTTTGGCGGCAGCTATTGCACGTCAGCTTATTGTTTTCTCTAACACAGAACAGCTTCTTAAAATTGATGGTACACCTGTTGTTTTAAGTCCAGAAGGTATCGCTCTTGTTGTAGGTATGTTTTTCTTAATCGCCTTTGCAGTGCGTGAAAAATCAGATGATCAGAATTTATCAACTCTTGCTACTCTTTTTACCGAGCGAGTAGCGAAAATTAAAAAATATGTTTGGGTTCTCATGCTTAGTGGAGCTTTAGTTGCGGCTGCTACCAACCTATTACTTATTGCAGGTGACCCTATTTCTTTAAACCTTTTAGCAGAAGGAAAAATTTCTGAAGGTGGAATCGCATCTCTCGCTAAGGCGATTGGCTTTGTTCCCCTTATTGCGAGTACAGCAATCGCAACGGGTGTGTACGGTCCGGTTGGTTTCACCTTTGTATTTGGAGCTGGAATTTTCACACCAAATCCAATTATTGCAGCCATTCTTGGTGCAGTGATTATTTTTGCTGAAGTTATGTTATTAACGAAGCTCGCAAAACTATTAGATCGTTATCCTGGAATCCGTGCTTCAGGAGAAAATATTCGTACTGCAATGACCCGAGTGTTGGAAGTAGCACTTTTAATTGGTGGAGCAAATGCTGCAAACGCGATCGTTCCCGGATTCGGATTTTTCGCCATCGCAGGATTTTATTTACTGAATGAAGTTGCAGGCAGACCGATTGTCAGAATGGCGGTTGGACCTGTAGGAGCAATAGCTGTTGGCATTATTGGAAATATTCTGGTGCTCTTAGGACTCTTTACGCCTCCAGCTGGATAGGAGAGAGAAGATGTATGTTCAAACTGTTTTAGGAAAGATACCTGCTGATCATTTAGGTGTTTGTGCTTGTCACGAACACCTTTATGTTGATTTGAGTCGAATAAAAAAAGATGAAGATACAAGATTACAAGATATAGAGGCTGTAATCGAGGATCTGCAACATTTTAAGAGGCTAGGTGGTCAATCTATAATTGAAGTAACGAATGATGGTATGGGCCGTGATGTTACCAAGCTGCAAGAAATGAGCAGAAGATTGGATCTGCATATCATAGCAAGCACGGGGTGTTACAAAGATCCGTTCGTTCCTGACGAAAAATTAACTTGGAACAGAGACCATTTGGCGTGTTGGATGATAAGTGAAATTGTTGAAGGAATTGAAAGTACAGGAATAAAACCAGGAGTTATTGGGGAGATCGGCAGCAGTTTGAACGAATTTAAGCCGATTGAGGTGGAGCTGTTTCATGGTGCAATCGAAGCAGCCAAGCAATCTGGACTGCCATTATCTACACATACCACTCTTGGCACATGTGCGTTAGAACAAGTAGAGTTGTTCCAAAGAGAAAATCTGCCCCTTAATCAAGTCATTATTGGTCATCAAGATTTAAATACATCAGATGAAATTGTTCTTGAAGTGCTGGCAAGTGGGGCGTTTGTTGCTCTGGATACCATCGGGAAAACGAATTATCGGAGTGATGAAGACCGATTACGGTCATTGCTAGCTTTTATTGGTAAAGGATTTGAAGATCAACTTCTTCTTTCAAGTGACTTAACCCGCAGATCGCATTTAACAGCTTTCGGTGGCCAAGGATACGATGTTGTGCTGCGTACATTTATTCCGACGCTGCGACAAGAGGGAGTTGCAGAAGATGTAATAAATAAACTGCTAGTCAAAAATCCGCAAAAAGCATTTAGTATACACAGCAGGGAAGGATGATTCACGTTGACACAAAAATATGCAGATTCCATACTTCCGAACCTAACAATAAAAGAAGCAACTGAATTGCAGTTTAAGTTGCTCGATAATGTAACGAAAGTGTTTAAGTATAATTCCTTTTTTGAAACTGGCGATGTAGGACTGCATCCTGAACATAATCGTCCGAAAACAACGGCTCTTGTGGAGCAAGTTTTATCTGCCACTTTTAACACAGAAGCCTGTGCATTAGTAAGAGGAAGCGGCACAGGAGCTATAAGAATTGCATTAAGTAAGGTTGTGCAGCCAGGTGATTCGGTTATTGTACATACTGCACCCATGTATACAACGACAAAAGATACCTTTCATTTAATGGGACTAAAACAAAACCCTGTAAATTTTAACGATGAACAACAGCTAAGAACTGTGCTAGAGGCTGATCGTAGTTCCAAAGTTTTTTATATTCAACATGCCAGGCAACAACCCACAGATACTTATTCCATAAAAGGTGTGATTCAAAAAGTAAAAACACTAAGGCCAGAACTGTGTGTGATCGTAGATGATAATTATTGTGCTATGAAGATGAAAGGAATCGGAGTTGAGTATGGAGCGGACGTTTCAACGTTTTCTGGGTTTAAACTGTTGGGACCTGAAGGAATAGGCATCATCCTCGGTTCAACTAGTCTTATTGAAAAAATACATCTACAGAACTATTCAGGTGGCGGACAGGTACAAGGTCATGAAGCTCATGAACTACTCCGCAGTATGGCATTTGCACCTGTGATGCTAGCCATTCAAAACGAGCAAGTCGAACTTTTATGTGACAGACTTAACAAAAACGAACTACCGTTTGTGAAGGAAGCATACATCACAAATTCACAGTCAAAAAACGTCATCCTTGAGTTAGAAATACCAATCGCACAAGAGGTTATTGCTAAGGCGTCTGCACATGGTGCTGCAACATATCCAGTAGGTGCAGAGTCTAAATATGAGTTGCTGCCAATGATTTACCGTGTGTCAGGAAGCTTTATTGAAAGTAATCCTGAATTAAAAAATTTTGGTATACGTATCAATCCAATGAAATCATCAGCTGATACAATCATCCGAATCTTAAAAGAAGTGTTTGCAGAGATAAGGGGGTGAGTACACCATGTTTTTACAGATGACCATCAAAAGAAACCCAGCATTAATACGAACAGCTACCAGATTGCATCAAGAGGGACTGATACCACCTAACACTTATGTAATCGATCTGGACAGCCTCTCTTCCAATGTACAGAGTTTAAAAAAGACGGCAAAAGAACACGACATATGCCTTTATTACATGACTAAGCAGATAGGCAGAAGCGGTTTTATCGGAAATTTTATAGAAAAAAACGGTATTGAAAAAGCAGTGGCTGTAGATATTGATGAGGCAAACAATCTGATTGATAATCGCTGTAAGATCGGAAATGTTGGTCATCTCGTTCAGCCTGGAAAACATCAATGGAAACGCGTACTTACTGAATTGCAGCCAGAAGTTATTACTCTCTTTTCCTTTGAAAGAGCAGTGCAGCTATCTCGTGAAGCTGCAAAACTCGGTAATAAACAAGATGTGATTTTACGTGTAGTTGGTGAAGACGATTTGATCTATCCGGGGCAATTTGGTGGTATTCCACTTTGTGATTTAGAATCCGTTGCAAAGGAAATACAAGCATTGCCGGGAATTCATATTACCGGTTTAACCAACTTTCCTATTATGCAGTTAAATACATCTCATTTGGAATATGAATTTACACCAAATCTACACACGCTTTTAAAAGGAAGAGAAATCTTTGATAACCTCGGGATTAAAGTAAAGCAATTAAACGCACCAAGTTCTACGAGCTGCCACACGATACCTTTATTAAGAAAGTATGGCATTACACATGGAGAACCTGGTCATGCCATAACTGGAACGACGCCACTTCATGCTTATGATGAAAAACAAAAAGAAGTCCCGTCTATGGTTTATGTATCAGAAGTTTCCCATATGGATGAAAATAATGGATACACGATAGCGGGAGGTTACTATTCCCGCTCCAATATGGAGAATGCCATTTACGGAAATAACGAAACCATTCTAGGTAAAAGTACACCAATTCAAAATATCTCTAATGAAAACATTGATTATTACGGTTGTCTAAAACGGCAGAAGGATATGCAAGTGGGAGATACGGCTATTTATGCGTTTCGTGCACAAATATTTGTGACTAGAGCCCATATTGCTTTTGTGGAAGGAGTAGATTCCCTGTCACCGAAGGTCGTTTATTTTCAGAGAAGAGGGATGTAAAGCATGGGAAAAATCTCACTACTTATACTGGATGGGTTTGGAATTGGAGCTATGGATGATTGTGCAGAAGTAAAGCCCGAAGACATGAATGCAAACACCTATAAGCATTTAAGAGCAGCGACCAAACTTCATATACCATTTTTATATGAGTTAGGTTTGTGCAGACTTGTTGATAACGAAGGGGAACCTAAAGCTGCATATGGGAAAAACAATCTTGCTCATCATGGTGCTGATACATACATGGGGCATCAAGAGCTGATGGGCAGCAAACCTGGCATTCCTCAAAATAGATTCATGAATGATGTAGGAGATCATATTAAAAAATGTCTGGAAGAAGAAGGTTGTCACGTTTCAGTTCCTATTGAAGGTGGAAGTATACTGCTTGTTAATGGCTGTATTGTCGTAGGCGATAATTTAGAGTCTTCGCCAGGTAATATTATTAACGTTGTTTGTGATCTCAATCAGATTACGTTTGAGGAAGCGAGCAAGATCGGTCGAGTGGTTAGAAGCTGTGTTGATACGAGCAGGGTGATTGTCTTTGGAAATAAAAAGTCAGATATAGTGGATATACTTTCAGCAGTGACTAAAAAGAACGGCAGTCAATGGGGAGTTGACAGTCCAAAAACGAACGTTTACGGAGAAGGCTATCATGTGCTGCACTTAGGTTATGGAGTAGACTTTCATAAGCAGTTCCCATATATTGCTGAAGCCAATCACGTCCCGGTGTATCGAATTGGAAAAACAGCGGACGTTATACAAGCTTCCGGTTTTAAGGATCCAGTCGTCGAAACGAAAGATGTCTTGAGAACATATAGACACCACTACAGAAAAGCTGAGGATAATGCGGTCTTTTTAGTGAATGTTCAAGAGACCGATCTTGCTGGACACAAACAAGATGTGAACTGGTATAAAGAAGTTTTGGAAGTGTCAGATCGATTCATCGGAGAGTTTATAAAAGAGATGAGTGACGAGGATGTTTTATTTATTACGGGAGATCACGGAAACGATCCAACCATCGGACACTCCAATCATACAAGAGAGCAAACACCGCTTCTTGTTATCGGAGAAAAGATTACTCCCGTTAATCTTGAAGTGAGAACTACAATGGCTGATATTGCAGCAACTATGGCAGAATTGGCAGGTGTACCTCAGCCAGAGTATGGTAAAAGCTTCTTAAAAGAAATAAAAAGAGCTTAGTAGATTCCTAAATAAAAATACAGGAGGATTTAAAGATGAGAAAAACGTTATCTGTTATGATGTTTATCACTCTTTGCTTTGTAACATTATTAGGAAATATGAATACTGCTCACGCACACACTAAAGCTACTAAACTTTCTTATGGAACACCAAAACGAGTTGGAATGGATGCGGAAAAGCTGTCAGAAGTAGATCAAGTTGTGGAAAAAGCCATAGCCGATGGAATAACCCCTGGTGCCACTCTTTTAATCGTGAAAGACGGGAAAATTGTAAAAGAGAGTGCCTATGGTTATGCATTAAAGTATGACATGGGTGAGTTGTTGGACAAGCCTAATCCGATGAAAAAAGACACAATGTTCGATTTAGCATCTGTTACCAAGGTAATGGGTACAACACAAGGCATTATGAAACTCGTAAGTGAAGGAAAACTCTCAGTTGATGACAAAGTGACCAAATATATACCTGAATTCGGAGCAAATGGAAAGGGCCATATAACGATTGCTGACCTCTTAACTCATACATCAGGACTTACACCTTGGTATCCTACTTATCTATTTGTTCAAACACCTGAAGGAGTCCTAAATTATATTAACCAGCTGCCGTTAGCTTATGAAACAGGTACAGACAGAAGATATAGTGATTTTAGCTTTATGACATTAGGGTTTATTATTGAAGAGATAACAAATAAAAAGCTGGATGTGTATCTCGAATCTGAAATCTATCAGCCTCTTAAAATGAAGCATACGATGTTTACACCTGATCATGTAAACAAGAAAAAAATAGCCGCTACTTCCTGGGGTAATCCTTATGAATACAAAATGATTGATGATCCAGATTTCGGTTATGATGTGGAAGAAAGTCCGGATTTATTTAAAGGATGGAGAGACTACACGCTGATAGGTGAAGTTAACGATGGTAACAGCTTTTATGGCAATGGTGGCGTTGCAGGACATGCCGGTCTATTTTCAACAGCAAAAGATCTTGCCAAGTTAGGACAGCTCATGCTGAATGGCGGTTCGTACGGCAAAACAAAGCTTTATGATGAAGAAGTAATTAATGAATTCACTTCGGATCAAGCGTTTGGTCAAGGTTATGGGTGGGAAAGACAGAAGAACTGGTACATGGGTGACTTATATTCTGACAATGCATTTGGACATACCGGGTTTACTGGAACACAAGTAATTTTCGATCCTAAATACAACCTGCAAATTATTCTTTTAACTAATAAACAAAATAACGGCCCTAAAGCAAATGGTTCTTATCATAGTACGGGTCCACTGTCTAAAGAGATTGCGAACATTGTTTACGCATCTATTAATGAATAAAAATAAGAGCTGCCATATTCGGCAGCTCTTATATCATTTATACCTATTAAATATTGCCTCAGTAACTGATTGTACATCTTCATTTCTTCTCTTCGCCTCAGCATACCTCTCATAATCCTCAGCTGAAACTTCTAACAAGAAGGTTTTCGGAAAAATATAAGGTTTTCCTTTATCTTGTTCGTCTAGATTGTTTAACACTTCCAGCTCGTCTTCGTTCTCCTTGTTGCGCTCAGGATCATATACAAACATTTTTCCATACTCTTCTTCTACACTTTTGTTCACATTGATAAAATACTTCATGCACAAAACACTCCTGTTTTTTTGATTATGTCAATGTTATTCCCTAGACACGTTGTCATCAGACATATAAAGACACAAAAAGGGAAGATAACTTATAAAAATTGTACAAGCATGACTCGTCATATTTCGAACTTTGTCCCGATAAGATGTAGAGAGAGCCTGACAAGTGCAGGCTTATTAAGCGGAAAGGGAGTTGGAAGTAATGAAAACTGCAGGTACTTGGTCTCATTCATTAAAATTTCTTTTGTTCAGTGCAGTTGGTATTTTCATGTTCTTCATTCCGATCACAGTGAAAGGAAAATCGTCGATCCCACTCGATCACCTTGTAACGTGGGTAAGAGATACGGCGGGTGAAGCAGTGCCGCTTTATGCATTGCTCGTCATATTGCTCGGTGCTGTTTATCCGTTCTACACAAAAACGTGGAACAAAGACCGAGTCACGACCACCTTCTCATTGCTAAAAGTTGTAGGTCTCGTAGCAGCTGTTCTGCTTTACTTTGAATGGGGTCCGAGCTGGTTAAGCGATCCGAACATGGGACCGTTCCTATTTGAGAAACTCGTGATTCCTGTTGGATTGCTCGTTCCAATCGGAGCCGTTTTCCTAGCGTTTATTGTAGGATATGGTCTGATGGAGTTTATCGGAGTGCTTGTGCAAAAAATCATGAGACCCATCTGGAAAACGCCGGGCAGATCAGCAGTCGATGCCGTCGCTTCTTTCGTCGGCAGCTATTCGATCGGTCTGCTTATCACGAACCGCGTGTTTAAAGAAGGAAAGTATACGGTAAAAGAAGCAGCAATCATTGCAACAGGGTTCTCTACCGTTTCTGCAACGTTCATGATCATTGTGGCAAAAACGTTAGGGCTGATGGAAATGTGGAACACCTACTTCTGGACGACGCTTGTGGTCACTTTCTTAGTAACGGCTATCACAGTGAGGATTCGTCCGTTGAGCAGGATGGATGATACGTATTCAGGTGGGAAAGGTCAGCCTGAAGAAGAGGTGAATGAGAAATACCTGCAAACGGCTTGGAGAAACGCGATGGATTCCTCTCAGAATGCTCCTGCATTCTTAACTAATATCTGGTCGAATTTAAAAGACGGTTTCCTGATGGCGATGAGTATATTGCCTTCCATTATGAGTGTCGGTTTAATCGCCCTTTTGTTGGCAGAATACACGCCTGTTTTTGACTGGTTGGGCTACGTTTTCTATCCGATCACATGGGCGCTGCAGCTTCCCGATGCCATGCTTGCTGCAAAAGCGGCTTCCATCGGTGTTGCTGAAATGTTCCTGCCTGCACTTTTAGTAGCGGAAGCGGCACTTGTCACGAAATTCGTAATCGGCGTCGTATCCGTAGCTTCCATTCTATTTTTATCCGCAAGTATCCCGTGTGTACTCTCGACAGACATCCCAATCAGTGTTCCAAAACTACTAATTATCTGGTTCCAACGCACGATTTTGGCATTGATTATAGCGACTCCGCTAGCTTATTTATTCCTATAAATACTTTTACTGGTTGTTATGAAAGCCCTTTATCGATAGAATAGTAGTATATAAAACTAAATAGTATTTCACCACTAGGGGTGCCTTTGTTAAGGCTGAGATTAAAGTGAACTTTAAGACCCTTGGAACCTGATTTGGTTAGAACCAGCGTAGGGAAGTGGTGTGTGGATCAGATACTTCTCTATAAATACTAAAAACTGTGAAACCACCTCTTTGCTGCATAAGGAGGTGGTTTTTTATTGTGGAAAAACAGCTTCATGTGATTACTACGGGAAGGCAAAGTGTTGAAGAGTTGGTAAAAATAGCTGCTATCATTCATCCGTATATGACGATGCTGCATGTACGGGAAAAAACAAAATCTGCCAAAGAAGTCAGTCATCTTATTGAACGTCTTCAGAAAGCAGGAGTGCCTTCCTCTAAAATCATCGTAAATGATCGAGTGGATATAGCACTTTGCACAGGCGTAAAAGGTGTTCAGGTGGCACATCACAGTTTAGATGTGTCACAAGTGCGAAGAGCTCTGCCAGAAATGAAGATTGGCTGCTCTGTCCATTCTGTTTCAGAAGCACAGTATGCTGAACAAAACGGCGCCGACTTCATCATGTATGGTCATATTTTTAAGACATCTTCCAAACGTGATGCAGAGCCAAGAGGGTTAGATCAGCTTCAACGTGTAGTGGATCAAACTACACTTCCGGTCATCGCGATCGGAGGCATCACACCAGAAAACGTACGGAATGTCATTGAAACGGGTGCATCTGGAATCGCCGTCATGTCAGGTATTTTAGAAGCAAAATCATCACTGCAAGCTGTAAGACTGTACAAACAACAACTGGAGGTGTGGGATGCGCACAACGTATGATGCCATCATTATTGGAGGCGGCGTGATCGGCTGTTTCATCGCCTATGAGCTTTCTAAACAAAACAAACGTGTGCTGCTTATTGAAAAAGAAACCATAGGAAGCAAGGCGTCAAGTGCTGCAGCCGGCATGCTCGGTGCAGAGATGGAGTTTGAGACCGATCATCCACTCTATGTGCTCGCAAAAGAAAGTCGGGATTCCTTCAGCTCTTTATCACAGGAGCTTTTCGATGTTTGTGGGATAGACATCGAATTAATCCAGGAGGGAATCTATGAACTCGCGTTTACAGAGGAAGAAGAGGTTGGTTTAAAAAGAGCAGCGGCCAAGCGTCAAGATCAAGGTGAAGCCGTTTTCTGGCTCCCGGCACACGACCTGCTTAGGAAAGAACCTGCGTTGTCGCCACTTGTAAAGGGAGCTCTCTATTTTGAAAAAGATGCTCAAGTGTCACCTGTTAAGCTTACTCGTGCCCTATATCATTCCGCTGAAATTCTCGGTGCCGAGATAAAAGAGCACACCGAAGTGGCTCAGCTTCTTCAAACTGGCAACAAGGTGACAGGTGTTGTAACAAAGAAGGAAACGTTTCATGCTGATTCCGTCATAGTAGCTTGTGGGGTGTGGAGCTCTGATCTAGAGCATTCACTACAAATGGTGCCGGTAAAAGGGGAATGTCTTTCTTTTAAAACAAAGCGTCCACTACTCACAGGTACGGTAAAATACAAAAACTGTTACCTCGTTCCAAAGCGTGAAAATCGAATTTTTGTTGGCGCGACAAGTACACCGCACGTCTTTGATGAAGAAGTTACATTTTCAGGTCTCTTTGAATTGATGGAGAAGGCGAAACAGATCATTCCTGAACTAAGTAGGGCTAGTTTTGAAAAAGCATGGGGAGGTATCCGTCCCCAAACAGAATCAGGAGTTCCTTATATCGGTCCGTCTCCACATAAAGAGGGACTCATTCTTGCGACAGGACATTACCGAAACGGCATTCTGCTTTCCGCCATAACTGGAAAAAGGATTGCCGATTATATGGAAAGCGAGGTATATCATTCGTGAAACTTATGATAAATGGAGAAGAGGTCATGGTGCCTAATACTTTGGAGTCGATTACTGATCTGCTGAAGCACCTTAATTTACATGACCAAGTTGTGATTGCAGAAGTGAACGAAGATATTATTGATAATCAGAAACAAAGAGAAACGCAAATAAAAGAAAACGATAAGATCGAACTTGTTCGATTCGTTGGCGGAGGTTGATTGTATGTTAAACATTGGACACTATTCCTTTTCATCAAGATTACTTTTAGGTACAGGCAAATACCCGGACTTCAAAACACAAAAAGAAGCGGTAGAGGCATCTGGTTCTGAGATTTTGACGTTTGCAGTTCGTAGGATGAACATCTTTGAAGCGAGTCAGCCCAACTTTTTAGAGATGCTTGATCTGAAAAAATACACGTTGTTACCGAACACAGCAGGTGCGAAAACGGCGGCAGAAGCGGTTCGGATCGCAAAACTGGCGAAAGCATCGGGATTATGTGATATGGTAAAAGTAGAAGTCATCGGATGCGACAAAACGCTGCTGCCGGATCCCGTGGAAACGTTAAAAGCAACAGAAGAGCTATTAAAAGAAGGATTCATCGTACTTCCTTATACGTCAGATGATGTGGTCCTCGCTAGACGATTAGAAGAGCTGGGTTCTCATGCGATCATGCCAGCCGCTTCTCCGATCGGTTCCGGGCAAGGAATCATCAACCCCCTTTATTTAAAATTCATCATACAGCAAACGAAGGTCCCTGTTATTGTTGATGCAGGTATCGGCAGTGCGAGTGATGCGATGATCGCGATGGAGCTTGGAGCCGACGGTGTGCTGTTGAACACAGCGGTAGCGGGTGCGAAGGATCCTGTTAAGATGGCCTTTGCGATGAAAATGGCTATAGAAGCCGGAAAGCTAGGGTATGAAGCAGGAAGAATTCCGAGAAAAGAAACGGCAACAGCGAGCAGTCCTTTAGAAGGGTTGAGTGTGAAGTGAATGGACGTTATTCAAGACAGGAATTATTTAGCCCAATTGGTATAGATGGGCAAGCAAAAATACGGACAAAAAGCGTGCTGATCGTTGGTGCAGGCGCGCTTGGTGCAGGAAACGCTGAAGCTCTTACACGTGCAGGCGTGAAACGAATCGTTCTCGTTGATCGCGATTACGTGGATTGGACGAACCTTCAACGTCAGCAGCTCTATTCTGAAGAAGATGCGAAGAAACAGCTGCCAAAAGTAGTCGCTGCAAAGAATAGATTGAACCAGATTAATTCTGAAGTGGAAATTCAAGCACATGTGATGGATATGGGGATCGAGGAAGCAGAAGAATTAGTCTCTGACATCGATCTGATCATGGATGCGACCGATAATTTTGAGACGCGTTTGTTGATTAACGACCTGGCTCAGAAATATGAGATACCATGGATTTATGGGGCATGTGTTGGAAGCTATGGCATCTCTTACACGATTTTACCTGGAGAGGGACCGTGTTTGAACTGTTTGCTCGATAAGATTCCAGCGAACGGCCAAACATGCGATACGGCAGGAATTATCTCTCCAGCTGTTCAGATGGTCACCGCTTATCAAACATCGGAAGCGTTAAAGATCTTAGTTGAAGACTATGCATCCATTCGGAAGAAGATCGTAACATTTGATACGTGGACCAATCAGCACGTTCAATTAGGGATGGGAAAAGCGAAGAAGATAGATTGTCCATCTTGCGGAGCTAACCCAACGTATCCTTATTTAGAAAAAGGCGCTGCGTTAAAAACAGCTGTTCTTTGCGGGCGGGATACCGTTCAGATCCGTCCCGCTCATACGACCGAGATTGATTTGGGAGAGATGGAAAAGAGATTACTGCCTCATGGTAAGGTTCGCTGTAATCCATACCTACTAGAGCTTCAGAGTGGAAGTCACCGCCTCGTTCTTTTTAAAGACGGACGCGCACTTGTTCATGGAACGAAGAATACGACAGAAGCAAAATCTTTGTATCATAGATTTATAGGGTGAAAACTCTGTATAATGAAGTATAGGAGGTGATTTGATTTATGGAGTTTTTTGATCTGATCTATCAAACGGACGCATTAGTTTTATCCATTAGTATCGCTCTAACGTTCATTATCGCTAAGCAGCTTTCGTTCGTTAATCAATCTCTTGTTCATAGATCAAATCACCATGTGAAACAGGACAGCCTAAGTGCCGAGATGAGGATGACCCATTCTCACCTCGTGCAAAACTATTGTTTCATTCGAGACGAGATCGCACGGACGATGTTTAGAAAAGAAACGCCTGATGATAAAGAAGGACACGTTTACTCCTTGTTTGCTTAGATTTTTTTAAAAAACAAGGAGGAACAAAGATTGAAGAAATATGTATCTATTCTTTCATTACCTGCTATTTTTCTATTAACCGGCTGCAATAACGCACCGATTACAGCTGAAAGTCCGGGTGTGTGGAACCATTTTTTCATCTACCCGTTTTCAAAGCTCATCCAATATGTGGCGTATCTGTTTAACGATAGCTATGGCATTGCGATCATCATCTTAACCGTTGTAATACGATTTCTGATCATGCCGTTAACATTGAAACAAACGAAAAATCAGGAAAAGATGAAGAAGATTCAGCCGGAGATCCAACAGCTTCGTGAAAAGCACACAGGCAAAGATCGAGAGTCTCAACTGCAATTACAAAACGAATTAATGGCTGTTTATAAAAAACATGAAGTCAACCCGCTATCAATGGGGTGTTTGCCCCTTTTGATCCAGATGCCGATTCTGTTTGCGTTTTATTATGCAATCATCAAAACGAAAGAAATCGCTCTGCACAACTTTCTTTGGTTTAACCTAGGAACAGCAGATCCTCTGCATCTGCTCCCGGTGTTAGCGGCGTTAACCACTTTCATCCAATATAAAATGAGTACAACTGAGCTTGCTGCTTCAAATCCGCAAATAAAAATGATGGGTTACGTGATGCCGATCATCATCTTGTTTTCTGCATGGAAGCTGGCAGCCGTTCTGCCTCTTTATTGGATAGTAGGGAATGTGTTCTTAACGATTCAAAATGTGGTGCTGCAAAAACGAAAGAAGAAAACAGCATCAACTAGTGTGTAACAAGAAAACGACCAGATTCTATGAATCTCTGGTCGTTTTTTATATTCGTATGATGCTCATTTATGCCGCATGTTTTTTGCGCAATCTTTTGTTCCGGATCTCTTCAACAGCACCAGAGCCTAAGAGAACACCGGTGATAATGAGCAGGAATCCGAAGATGTGCTGAAACAAGATCTGTTCACCTAAAAAGAGGTAGGCACCAACAAGAGCGAAAAATGGATTTAAATTAATAAAGATTGAAGCTTCAGATGCTCCAATTTTACCGATCGCCTCATTATAAAGCATATGACCGACCGCTGTAGCGATACAAGCTGAAGCAAAATAGATCAGCCATAGCGAAACGGTCGAATTCTCAACAACACCTGCAAATCCTTGTGGCTCTTCGATCAATCCGATCACGATCAGGAACAGGGAACCAATCACCATCATATAGCCAGTCATGAGTCGCGGATCTAACGTGTGCGCCACGCGCTTGATGAGGATAAAGCTTACAGCTTGCGTGATTACAGATAATAAAATGTATCCGTCACCGAACGAGATCCCTGCTACCTGACTGTTTCCTTCTAAAACGATGAACGCAACGCCTGAGAACCCAAGAAGAAGTCCGATCGATTTTAAGAGCGTAAGAGGCGTTCCTAAAAACGAGATAGCAAGAATGGTCGTGAGAAGCGGCGACATTCCCATGATCAATCCGCCGTTTGTGGCTGTTGTTTCGGTTAGACCGATCGAAAGGAAATAGTGATGCGCGACAACGTTAAAGATCGATGCCAGAAAGACATACCAAAACTCCTTTTTCGTCAGCCACCGCACTTTTTTTATTATAGAGAGAAGCAGAAATACGGTTAATCCCGCCGTTAGAACACGTATTCCAGTGATAGTAACAGGCAAAAAGTTCGTAACAAGAATTTTCGTCGCTGTTACGTTTAAGCCCCACACCACCATCACTAGGAATAAAATCACATACGTCCGATACGCTTTCATTATGTCATCTTCTTTCTTCTGCTTTTTACTTCATAAAGTAAAGTATTTCAATGATTTTAATTTCCATTGTACAGCATTCAAAGTGGATTTCCAGGAAAAAAGCTTACAAATTTTAGATTGAGGCGAAATGACCATATCTACTATAAAAGGTAGTCTGCTATAGTGGGAGAAAATGATTTTTGAAGCTTGTTGATTAGGAGGACTCTGGCAGGGGATGTTTTATGGTCACCGTTTGTCGAATGGCCTTTATTTTTGATTTTTGACTTAATTGGTCGCTGATTAGACTTAATACGTGGCTGATTAGACTTAATCTACTCTCAAAATGACCTTATTGAAGCTCAAAACGACTTAATTCCAAAAAAAGAGGTGAATCACACCGTGCAAAAAGTTAACCCGTATGTACTTTTAGTGGTCGCAAACTTAATCTGGGGCGGAAATTTTGTGATCGGACGTGCCATAACGAGCAGTTTGCCGCCTGTTACACTCTCTTTTATGCGATGGTGCACGGCATTTCTCATTTTTCTTCCGTTTGCCGTACCCTTTTTACAAAAAGAATGGCAGATGCTAAAAAAACACTGGCAAGTCGTCCTTATCTTATCGATCACTGGAATCACGGGCTTTAATACGCTTCTGTACATCGCTCTGCATTATACGACTTCCATTAATGCATCCATCGTTAACACATCAACGCCGATTCTGCTTTTCCTATTGTCGTTTCTTTTTCTAAAAGAGAAGCTTAACACGAAACAGATTGCAGGAGCCCTGCTTTCTCTCATTGGCCTGCTGTTTATTATCTCAAAAGGCTCACTCACCGTTTTACTGCAGCTGTCGTTTAATAAAGGTGACTTAATCGTGATCGGAGCTGTGATCTGCTGGAGCATCTATTCGCTTCTTATTCGAAGATATGCGGGAATTCTCCCTACATACAGCACGTTCATTGTAACGGCGTTTCTTGGCATCATCATCTTGCTGCCATTTTCCATACACGAGATGCAAACGAAAGAAATTGTATGGTCATTTGGCACTATCGCAACCATTCTTTACACGGGGATCTTTGCATCAATCGTCGCATTCATGTCCTGGAATACGGCGGTTGAGCGGGTGGGACCGAGTAAAGCTGGAGTCTTTTTGAACCTGATCCCTGTGTTTGCTGCAATCTTTGCCGTTCTTTTTATCGACGAATCGCTCGCATGGTATCAAGGAGCTGGAGGTTTGCTCGTTATACTGGGTGTTTTCATCTCTACACGCGTTACAAAAAGAGAAAAGCATGTACCAAAAGCAAGCAGAAGTGTTAAAGTAATAAGTAAATAATTTACAAAATTTACGAAACTTTTCTTTATTCTCAGTCGTATTACAGTGTGAAAAGAGAGAGTTATGATAGGAGGAATTGGGGAACGCATGACAACACATACGTTAGAACTTAAAAACTTAACGAAAAAGATCAAAGGCAAGACCATTGTGGATGATCTCTCGTTTTCGGTAAGAGAAGGTGAGATTTTCGGTCTGCTTGGTCCGAACGGAGCGGGTAAGACAACAACGATTCGAATGATCGTTGGGCTGATCTCTATCACGGATGGAGACGTATTGATCAACGGTGATAACCTGCGAGGGAACTTTGAAAAAGCGATGGAACGCGTTGGTGCGATCGTTGAAAACCCTCAGCTGTACGATTATATGACAGGCTATAAAAACCTCATGCAATATGCGAGGATCATGCCGGATGTGACGAAGGAAAGAATTGACGAAGTGATAGAACTCGTTGATCTGAAGTACGCGATTCACGATAAAGTGAAAACATACTCGCTTGGTATGAGACAGCGACTGGGCGTAGCTCAGGCACTTTTACATAAGCCGAACGTGTTAATCCTGGACGAACCAACAAACGGACTCGATCCACAGGGAATCTATGACCTTCGTAACTATTTACGTCTACTCGCGAACAACGGAACGTCTGTTGTCGTTTCTTCACACATGCTTGCTGAGATGCAGATGATGTGTGACCGTGTAGCCATTATTCAAAACGGAAAGCTTGTGCGTATCGACGAGATTCTGAACCAGGAAGACGAGGCAGATGTGAAGGTTCATTTCCAAATCGAAGGAGATGTTTCGCAGGCAAAACAAGTCCTTCTTAATTTGAACGAAGATTTGAACGTAACCGAGTCCGGTCAAGAACTGATCGTGCAAACAGCAGACGTTCGATTTATAGCTGAAATGAACAAACAACTTGTTCTAGCAGGCGTTCTCGTTGTGGGCATCCAACGCAAAACGAAGACGCTGGAAGAACGATTCTTAGAAATGACAAAGAAAGGGGGAGATCTGAATGAAGTGGCTGTCCCTGTTAACGAATGAATGGATTAAAATCTTTAGCCGTGTGCGCACATGGATCTTCCTTGCCATCCCAATCGTTATCATTATCGGTATCGCAGTTTATGACAAAGTAACAACAGATGTTGAAGTGAACGAAAATTGGAAGCAAGAGCTGACGCAAACGGTTAAGGATGACCAAAAAGCGCTGGATGAGGCAAAAAAGAATGGTGACAACGCCATATATATTGATTCACTTGAATCAGCCATCAAACAAAATGAGTATGCTATTGCTAACGACATTTCACCAACTGAAACAACAGCATGGCAGTTTATGAAAGACATGGCGTGGATCTCGTCCTTTATTGGGTTATTTGTTATCGTCGTGGCTAGTGACATTGTATCTAATGAATTTGCCAAAGGAACGATTAAGATGCTTCTCATTCGTCCTTACAGCAGATGGAAGATTCTTTTATCCAAATTCATTGCAACACTAGGTTTTGCTTTCGTTATGTGGCTCGTTGTTATTGTAGCAACGTGGCTTGTTGGTGGTCTTGCCTATGGATTCGGCGGAATGGATCAATCCTACTTAATCACAACAGAAGATGGTCAAGTAAAAGAAAGACTGATCGTGGAATATGTATTTGCCAACATCGGTGTAGAATTTATTGAATTAACAGCGCTCGTGGCTATGTCATTCATGATCTCAACGCTGTTCATGAGTAACTCAGTGGCGATTGGTGTTGCCATGTTCACACTGTTTGCGGGTAACACGATCGTTATGCTGCTTGCAACAAAAGACTGGGTGATCTATACGTTGTTCGCCAACATGGATCTTAGTGTATTGATCGATGGACAGAACCAGATGATCAAGGATTTAACACTGCCGTTCTCCATTAGCGTTCTTGCCGTATACACTGTGATCATGCTCGCGATTACGTTTACAGTATTCCAAAAGCGTGATGTGAAAGCTTAATAGAACGAGAAAGAGGCTGACTTTCGTATCAGCCTCTTTTCTTTATTTTTCGCTCTTTTCTAAAAGGTTGCTTTGTACCCATGTCACCTTTGACAATTGATTGTAGTGGAAGGTGCGTGCCTACCACATGAGATACTCCTTGCAAGGCATGCGACGAGGAAACTTACTACGAAGCATCACTTGTAGACGCAGGAGCAAGGAACTTCTTAAGGCGGGCAGCTGAGACACTTAAGAGTGAAACGTACGAATGTGGCTCAGCGCCTGCCCCGTGGAAAGCGAGCAACCTAGAACGGAAATCAACACTTCCAAAAGCAACAAAGTTTAAGAAAACAGCCTTATTTTTTTAACAAAGCTGGCTGCTTTTCCATAAAAACAAAGATGGTTTCCTCAAAGTCTAATTTATGGGTTTTAAACGCTTTGTAGCCTAGCTTTTCGTAAAAAGAGATATTCTTCACGCTCTTACTGCCTGTGTATAATTCGTAACGATATCCAGCGAACAATTGCTCAATCTCCTGTACTAACTTTCTTCCGATTCCTCTGTTCTGAAAGTCAGGGTGGACCATGAGCTTACCTATAAAGCACGTTCCTTCGTTTTCATGAGCTTTGACGGAGCCAATAATTTTACCGTTAAATAGATACTTTAGTAAGTGGTGGGTTCTTATGCTTTCTTCCACATCAGCGACAGTTTGCTTAAGAGGCTGAATATCAAAGTTTCCGTATAATTCAGCCTCACTCACATAAGCTATTTTTTGTAGTGTAAGTATTTCAGCAGCATCAAAAACAGTAGCTTTTTTAATCATTTCCATAACATGACTCCTGACATGATTAATTTTAGATATAATATTCCGTATAGAGTTACTTTATCCTTCATGGAAAATAGAAGTGCAGAAAAGACAAACATCAGAAAGAGGTCGGAAATTGGAGACACAACCAAAACAAAAAGAAGATTTGAAAGGTTTAGGAGGATGGCTGCTATTAGTAGGAGCAGGACTCATTTTAGCTTTGCCGTTTAAACTCAATGCTGTACAAGTGGGATTGGATGCGATTCAAGGTTATAAATTCAATTCGTTATTATTAAAATACGTCGTATACGGAGAATTAATCTTTAATATTGGATTGATCGGATTGAATATCTTTCTTCTCTATCTATTTTTCACGAAGAAGAAAACCTTTGTGAGGACTTGGATATTTTTGCTGCAGATCACATTAGCCTTTGCGATTTTAACTGATATTCTGCTTCTGTTTGTAGATGAAGTGAATACAGGAACGCCGTTTGTAAACTCAGCCTCTGCGTTATTGGCGTTTTTCATCTGGTCAACGTATGCAAAGAAATCGTGGCGCGTTCACAATACATTTGTAAATTGAATGCAAAAAAAGGACAAGGGCATCTGCTCCTGTCCTTTCTCTATATATCTCCTATCCAGTGATTCTATCTCTACGCTTTTTGTGATTGAAATTGATCTTCTTCTGTAGAGCCTTTTAGAGCAGTTGTTGAAGCTGTACCACCCGAAACGAGCTGTGTCACTTCATCAAAATAGCCTGTTCCTACTTCACGCTGGTGGCGAGTTGCTGTATACCCATCGATCTCACTATCAAACTCTCTTTGCTGAAGCTCAGAATAGGCACCCATGCCTCTTGCTTTGTAGCCTTTTGCAAGCTCGAACATGCTGTGGTTCAGAGCATGGAACCCTGCAAGTGTAACGAACTGAAACTTATAGCCCATTGCAGCAAGCTGCTGCTGGAACGTTTCAATCGTTGCGTCATCCAGCTTCTTTTTCCAGTTAAAAGAAGGAGAACAGTTGTAAGCTAATAGTTTACCAGGAAACTGCTCGTGAATCGCATCCGCAAAACGCTGCGCTTGTTCTAAGTTTGGTTCACTCGTTTCACACCAGATCAAATCCGCATAAGGAGCATACGCAAGTCCTCGTGCGATCGCTTGATCAAGGCCAGCATTCGTACGGTAAAAGCCTTCAGCTGTTCGCTCACCTGTAATAAAAGCGCGATCGACTGGATCGATGTCACTAGTGATCAAGTCTGCTGCATCAGCATCCGTACGTGCGATCAGGATCGTTGGCGTTCCCATAACATCTGCCGCCAGACGGGCAGAGATCAAGTTGCGAACAGCCGTCATCGTAGGCAAAAGCACTTTTCCACCTAGATGTCCGCACTTTTTCTCAGAAGATAACTGATCTTCAAAGTGAACAGCCGACGCTCCAGATTCAATCATGCCTTTCATCAGTTCGAAAACGTTAAGCTGTCCGCCAAAACCAGCTTCTGCATCGGCAACGATCGGAAGGAAATAATCCACTTCGTTTCCGCCTTCCATATGCTGAATCTGATCAGCGCGCTGAAGAGCTGAGTTGATGCGTTTTACCACGTGTGGCACAGAATTTGCCGGATACAAACTTTGATCAGGATACATGTTTCCAGAAAGGTTGGCATCTGCAGCGACCTGCCAACCGCTTAAGTATACGGCTTTCAGACCTGCCTTTGCCTGCTGAACAGCCTGATTGCCCGTTAGTGCTCCTAAAGCGTTTACATATGTTTCGTTCTGAAGCAGATCCCAAAATTTTTCGGCACCACGTTTTGCAAGTGTATGCTCGATATCGATGGATCCGCGTAAGCGAATAACCTCTTCTGCTGTATAAGGACGCTGAACACCTGACCAGCGCTCTTCGTTTTGCCACATATCCTGTAATTTCTCCACACGTGATTGATTCATTAATCTCTCTCCTTAAGGTTTATATTTTAGATTTTTAAAATTGTTAGAAAGTAGGTAGGGTAAAGTAAACTCAAGTTGTTCTTGTGGGTGGTTAATCTCCGTTTCAGGTGCTCGCTTTCCGGGGGGCGTGCGGTGAACCACCTCGACGCTATGCGTCCCTAGGTGTTTCACCTGTCCCGCTGATCCCCCAGGAGTCTCCCACCTTACACTCCGATTACCTATACAGTGACGCCTTTTTAGAAAAAACTGCTAGCTAACAGAAATCAAAAAGCAGCAAGAAATATGACTTACAATACCTCATAACCGCGATTGGTCAAGAAATCTTGAAACTCATCATCGCGAATCAGCTCATCAAAGAGTGCGACGGCTTCCATAAAACGACCAGAATTGAATGACTCCTCATTCATTCCTTGCTTCAACTTTTGAACTTCCTGCAGCTTTAGTTCCTCTACCAGCTCGAACGTCACTTTGCGGCCGTCACGTAAAATGCCTTTCGGATGTCTGATCCATTGCCATACTTGGGCACGTGAGATTTCTGCTGTAGCTGCATCTTCCATGAGATGGTTGATCGGTGCAGCTCCTTTACCTCTCAGCCAAGAAGCGATGTATTGGATGCCGACACTAATGTTGACGCGCAAACCTTCCTCTGTGATTTCGCCTTCTGGTACAGCCACTAAATCATCAGCCGTTACGACTACGTCTTCACGTTTGCGATCGATCTGATTAGGTGTTGGCATGATTCGGTCGAACACGTCCATAGCAACAGGCACGAGTCCCGGATGGGCAACCCATGTCCCGTCATGACCGTCAGAAGCCTCACGCTCTTTGTCAGCACGTACTTTTTCAAAAGCAGCAGCGTTTGCAGCTTCATCGTTTTTGATTGGAATCTGTGCCGCCATACCACCGATCGCAGGAGCGTTTCGTTTATGACACGTCTTAATTGCCAAAAGAGAGTAAGATCTCATGAATGGAACAGTCATCGTAACGAGCGAACGGTCAGGAAGAATGACGTGTGGCTGATTACGGAACTTCTTAATATAGCTGAAAATATAATCCCATCTGCCACAGTTTACGCCTGCGGAATGTTCACGAAGTTCGTATAAAATTTCGTCCATCTCAAATGCGGCAACGATCGTCTCGATTAGTACAGTTGCTTTAATCGTGCCTCTTGGAATCCCAAGCTGTTCTTGGGCGTAAATAAACACATCGTTCCAAAGGCGAGCCTCTTTATGACTTTCCATTTTAGGAAGATAGAAGTAAGGTCCTGACCCGTTTTCGATCAGTGTCTTTGCGTTGTGATAAAAATAAAGCCCAAAATCTACTAAGCTACCAGACATCGGTTCGTTGTCGACAACGATATGTTTTTCTTCAAGGTGCCAGCCGCGTGGACGTACGATGAGCGTGGCAATCTTTTCGTTCAATGTATACGTTTTTCCGTTTCCATTATCAAAAGAGATGGAACGGTTAACGGCATCCTTTAAGTTGATCTGACCATCAATCGTATTCTCCCAAGTAGGAGAGTTGGAATCTTCAAGATCTGCCATGAACAGCTTAGCTCCTGAGTTAAGCGCGTTGATCACCATCTTGCGGTCAACAGGACCTGTGATTTCCACTCGTCGGTCTTGAAGATCTTGTGGAAGCGGTGAGATAGTCCAATCACTGTTACGGATATGTTCGGTTTCCGGTAAAAAGGTAGGCATGATCCCAGCATCAATTTCACTTTGCCTGGCTTTACGTTGTTTCAGAAGTTCTTTTCGGGTGTTGTTAAAGTGAAGGTGCAATGATTTTAAGAAAAGAATGCTGCCTGGTGTTAATATTTTTTCATACGCGGGGGTAATGTCGCCTAACACTTGTAGATTAGTAGTTTCAATCGTCACTTATTACACAGTCCTTTCTGAACATGTTATTAAACAGATGTGTTTATAAAATTATTGTTATATAACAGAAGAGGTAAAAAAAATTTACCTCTCGTGTTTTCCCATGCAGCGCTCGCACTCATAAAGATAAGATTCATGTTGTTCCTCGATTACACATCCACATTCCGAACACGTCTTCTTAGGAATATTACGGTGAAGCTCCAAGTAATTTTTCATTTTAAATTCCTCCTGTTTTGTTTTTGATTTGATTATAATGCATTGTATTATAACAGATTATATTTTGCAACACCTGTTTTATAACATTTTCTTGTTTTTTATAAAATTGAGTCATCTGTCCAATTGTTTATCCTTGATATGACTGGGTTTCTGGTAATGTGTTAAACTTTTTAAAACTGTTGTAATACAGTGTGTAATCGATAGCTTTTTAGACCTTATTTGAATTTTGAGAAAATAACGCTTACAATGAATTCATTCAAAGTAAGTGTGGTGATTGATTTGAAAATTGATGATACAGACCGAAAAATATTAGAGTTGCTAACACAAGACGGCAGAATGTCTTATGCAGAGATCGGTAAGGAATTAAGCCTTTCGCGAGTATCTGTTCGCGAACGTGTTAATCAGATGAAAAAAGCGGGAGTTATAGAAAAATTCAGTGTGGTAATTGATTCAGAAGCAGCAGGTAAGACCGTTTCAGCCTTCTTTGAAGTGGATTGTGAACCAGCGTATTTAGTAAAAGTAGCAGAGAAACTCGTAAATAACCCAAGTGTCGCAAGCTGTTACCAGATGACAGGGCCCAGCACATTACATATGCACGTATTGGTAGAAGATTTTCCTTCGTTAGAGAAGTTTATCAATAATGAACTGTATGGTATCAAAGGAATTTCCAGAGTAGAATCACATATTCTACTCAGAAGATTTAAGAGCCGGTCAGGGCTAAAACTATAAAGAATACAAAGAGGATTCGAAATGGACAGCTATCCATTTCGAATCCTCTTTTATTATTCCAGTGAAGCAATTATATCAACTAGGCGCATTCTCCTATCTCAAAAACGTTTAGTAGTGCATTGGTTTATGTCTACTTACATAGGTGCGGGAACAAAGAACCAAATTAAGATTTTATATAGAAAATATTCTGAATATATTTTATAATCAGAAACAATATTAAACGTTTGTTAGTTTATATTTGGATTTTGGTTAACAAACGAAGGTAATTTATGCTTAATTGTATCGGAAAAGTGAAAAAAGGGGAGAGGTGAAGAGAAAATGGCAGGTTTGATTGTAAGGCGTGTTTTTCAGTTAGTGCTCTTATTAATCGGTATTTCATTCATTGTTTTTATGAGTATGCATATTGCGCCAGGTGATCCGGCAAGTATTATCGGCGGACCAACAGCGACTCAAGAAGACGTTGAAGCGATCAGAGAAAACCTTGGACTTAATGAGCCGTTGCTCGCTCAATATTTTGATTACTTAAAAGGTATTTTTGCAGGTGACTTAGGGTTCTCCTATCAGACAAAACAAGCGGTGTCAGAAGCGATTATCGATCGTTTTCCAAACACACTGAACCTGGCGATCGCAAGTATTATTGTTGCGATTGTAATCGGTGTAACTGCAGGAATCATATCAGCATTAAAGCATAACACGTGGTTTGATGGACTGAGCACCATTATTGCTCTCGGGGGAATCTCCATTCCTAACTTTTGGTTAGGTGCGATATTGATCCTAATATTCGCTGTTAACCTTCAATGGTTTCCAGTTGGGGGATTGACCGAACCGTTCTGGACTGTTGAAGGAATGAAACAGCTCGCACTTCCTGCTATTACTCTTGGAACAGGCTCAGCCGCAATGATCGCTAGAATGAGTCGTTCTGCCATGTTGGAAGTGATTCGAGCAGATTACGTAAGAACCGCAAGAGCGAAAGGCGTTCGTGAAAGAACAGTCATCATGATGCATTGTCTTCGAAACGCAATGATTCCAGTCATTACAGTGATCGGCTTGAATTTTGGTTTCTTACTTGGAGGCACCATCATTACAGAATCTGTTTTTGCCATCAATGGGGTTGGCAGGCTCATGATTGAGTCTATTGCAGCTCGTGATTTTCCGATGGTTCAAGGATCGGTTCTTCTTGTAGCTACATTGTTCGTCTTAGTGAACTTAATTGTCGATATCGTATATGCCTTTATTGATCCAAGGATCAGTTACGAATAAACGCGAAGGGGGGATAACATGTCAACGGAATTAGTAACACAGCAGTTACCGTCACATAAGAAAAAGAAAGAGTTTGCGCTTTTCAAAACGTGGAAACGGCTCATTAAGAATAAGATGGCTATCGTCGGTCTCCTGATCATTGCCTTTCAGCTGTTTATGGCTCTTGCGGCTCCAGTCATCGTAGGAGTGGATCCAAACAAACAGAACTTGGAACTGAGTGAACTGCCTATTGGAACAGAAGGGCATTGGCTAGGAACGGATAATTATGGACGAGATATCTGGAGCAGAATCGTATATGGAGCGAGAATCTCATTGTTAGTAGGAATCGGTGCTGTAAGTCTTGGTTTAGCGGGCGGAGTCGTACTTGGTTTGCTATCTGGTTACTATAGAAGGCTCGACGGCATCATCATGAGATTCGTAGATTTAATGTTTGCTTTTCCTGGTATTCTGCTAGCTATGCTGATCATTGCAATCTTAGGGACAAGCCTAGTGAACGTCGTAATTGCCATCAGTATCTGGTCGATTCCGACGTGTGCGCGTATCGTCCGGGGAAGTGTTCTCTCCATTAAAAAGCAAGAGTACATTATCGCGATGCGATCACTTGGAGCAAGTGACCTTCGCATCATGGTCAAGCATGTTCTGCCAAATTGTATGGCTCCTATTATCGTGTTTGCGACGATGAGGATGGCAACTGCGATTCTATCAACGGCATCATTAAGTTTCCTAGGCTTAGGCGCACAGCCGCCAACGCCTGAATGGGGTGCGATGATTGCTGCAGGACAGGAGTACATGTGGACATCGCCTCATATGATCGTGATTCCGGGTATCGCCATCATGCTAGTTGTGTTTGCGTTTAATGTTGTAGGTGATGCGCTTCGTGACGCGTTAGATCAAGGAATGAGTTTGGACAAATAAGAGGGGGATATGACAAATGGGAAAAAAGTGGTTTGCTAGTTTGCTAACGGTTCTTTTTGTATTGTCATTGGCTTTAGTGGGTTGCAGCAGCAATTCTTCATCAGGCGGAAGTGCAGGGAAAGCTGAACAAGAGCTAACCTATGCAACGACTTCAAAAGTGGTAGGTCTATCACCAATTCTAACAAATGATTCTGTATCATCTACAGTGATCGAACAGATCTATGAAACATTATTTGTTCGAGATAACAAAGGTGAAATCGTTCCACATCTTGCAGAATCCTATGAAAACCCAGACGAAAATACGTGGGTGATCAAGTTGAAAAAAGATATAAAATTTCACGATGGGACTCCGTTCAACGCAGAATCTGTTAAATACACGTTTGATAAATTAAAAGATCCGAAGACAGCAGCACCGCGTGCATCACTTTTAGCACCTGTATCATCCATCGAAGTTCAGGACGAGCATACAGTTGTTTTAAAAACAGAGAAGCCATATGGACCGATGCTTGCGGCCCTAACGCACTCAAATGCGGCCATCGTATCTCCAACAGCTGATCAAAAGCAGGATCTCATGAAAGATCCAGTTGGAACAGGACCCTTTACGTTCTCTGAAAAAGTAAACGGCGATGACATCGTACTCGTGAAGAACAAGGACTATTGGCAGAAGCCGGCCAAACTTGAAAAGCTAACGTTTACAGTCGTTCCTGAAGTATCAACGGCGATCTCTATGCTGCAGACCGGAAAAGTTCAGTTGATCGATGGACTGGCACCTGAACTGATGCCGCGTCTAGAGAAGATTAAGAACGTTGATATTCAGAAGAAAGAAGGAACTCCGGTTTACTACTTGGCTTTTAACATGGAAAAAGCACCGATGAACGACTTGAAATTTAGACAAGCTGTTTCACAAGCGATCAACCGTGAAGGATACTTGAAAAAGTTAAACGGTCTCGGAGTTTATTCAAACAGCTTCATCGGACCAGAAGTTTTTGGGCATAACGAAAGCAGTGATAAGGGACCGAAGTTTGATCAGGCAGAAGCGAAGAAACTTGTGAAAGATAACGGATTTGACAAAAAAGAGATAAAAATACTAGCAGCTAATACGAGTCAGTACATGAACATGGCTGAAGTCATTCAGTCACAGTTAAAAGAAGCAGGGATAAACGCAACCATTGAGACGATCGAGTGGGGTACTTACTTGGATGTCTCGAAAAAAGGTGACTTTGATATTACGATTGCTGGCTGGTCAAACGTTACGGGAGATGGAAGTGAATTATTGTTCCCTCGACTTCATTCAGCAAATATTGACGCGACAAATTTAAGCCGTTATAAAGATGCTGAGCTCGATAAGCTGATCGATCAATCTCGTTCTGTAGTGGATCAAGAACAGCGTAAAGAAATTTTAACAAAAGCGGATGAATATGTGATGACACAGCTGCCGGTTCTGCCGATCTACCATGGCATCGCCTCAGCCGCTTACGATAAATCTGTTAAAGGCTTTGAGATGGAACCTACAGGACAGTGGTCACTTTACGGCGTTTATAGAGAGTAGGGATGGATGATGAAAGAGACTGTTTTAGAGGTAAAGGATCTAGTGACAACGTTTAAATCAGCGGACTGTCCATTGCCGGCTGTCCGGGGCGCTTCCTTTTCAGTAAAAAAAGGAGAAACACTCTGTATCGTTGGAGAATCGGGCTGTGGTAAAAGTATCACAGCTCTTTCCATCATGGGACTTCTGCCATCAAACGGAATGATAGCAGACGGATCGATCTCGTTTAATCAAAAAAACCTTGCCGAGATGTCACCGAAACAGATGCAAAAGGTGCGCGGAAACGATGTATCTATGATTTTTCAGGAACCGATGACAGCTTTAAACCCAGTATTCACGATTGGTTTTCAGATTCGTGAACCATTGATGATCCATTTGAAGCTATCAAAGAAACAAGCACATATGAGAGGAATTGAACTCTTAAAGATGGTTGGGATTCCTTCACCTGTCGAACGGATGAATCAATTTCCGCATGAGTTGAGCGGAGGGATGAGGCAGCGCGTCATGATTGCGATCGCACTATCTTGCAACCCGTCTCTGTTGATCGCTGACGAACCGACAACAGCGCTTGATGTGACCATTCAGGCTCAAATCATCGACCTTCTCAACGATTTGAAAGAACAGCTCGACATGAGCATGATTATGATCACGCATGATATGGGAGTTGTCGCCGAGATTGCTGATCGAGTGATCGTGATGTATGCAGGAGAAATAATTGAAGAAGGCCGTGTGGAAGAAATCTTTGAGAATCCTCAGCATCCTTATACAAAAGGCTTGTTAGCTTCTGTACCAAATGTTGATGATCCTGAATTTGATCTGAAGCCGATCGCAGGGTCGATGCCGATGCTAAATGAGCAGATCTCGGGATGCCGTTTTCATCCACGCTGTCCGTATGCTTTTGATAAATGTATGGAAAAATCTCCGAAAACGTTTCACGTTACAGATAAACAGAGTGTAAGGTGCTGGCTGCAAGAAGAGGGGGTCGAACAGAATGGCGGTAGACGAGCAAGTTCTATATCGTGTTAAAAATGTAAAAAAGCATTTTCCTGTGAGAGGCGGCCTGCTGCAGAGGGTAAAGAACCATGTGAAGGCAGTTGACGGAATCACGCTTGATATTTATAAAGGAGAGACACTCGGCGTTGTTGGTGAATCCGGCTGCGGCAAATCGACGCTCGGAAGAACGATCCTTGGACTTGAATCCCTGACAGAAGGAGAACTCGTTTTTAACGGGAATAACATTAGTAATTATTCATCGAGGCAGTTAAAGCCTTATAAAAAAGAGATGCAGATGATCTTTCAAGATCCGTATGCCTCACTTAACCCAAAACAGCGGATTGGTGATGCTCTAGAAGAAGCGCTCATCATCCATACAAATCTAACCTCATTAGAACGAAGAGAAAGGGTTCTTCAACTTTTAAACGAGGTTGGTCTAAAAGAAGAGCATTATGAGCGTTATCCGCATGAATTTAGCGGCGGTCAGCGCCAGCGAATCGGGATAGCACGTGCGATCTCGATCAATCCATCCTTTATCGTGTGCGATGAACCTGTGTCAGCATTAGATGTTTCTGTCCAAGCACAAGTGATAAAACTTTTACGTGATCTGCAAGAAAAGCATGGCCTAACCTATCTGTTCGTGTCGCATGACCTTGGTGTAGTGCGTCACCTCTGCAATCGAGTGCTGGTTATGTATCTAGGTCAGATGGTGGAACTCGCACCTGTTCATAAGCTGTACGAAAATCCCACACATCCGTATACGGAGGCGTTATTGTCTGCGATACCAAGGCCGACTGTTGGGAGAAAAAGAGAACGTATCCGGTTAAGGGGCGATCTGCCTAGTCCCTCCAATCCACCAACCGGATGTCCGTTGCATACGCGTTGTCCTATCGCACAAAGCAAATGTTCAACAGAAAAACCCGCATGGCGCGAAATTGATGAAGGTCATTTTATAGCCTGCCACGAAAGGTGAGAATCATGAATCAAACGATACAGGATACACAACAGAAACTTCAGTACAATGCCCTGCATAACCCTTATCATTCAAATCGTATGAGCGTTTTTTCGAAAAAAGGGATGGTTGCGACGAGTCAGCCGCTCGCTGCTCAAGCTGGGCTTGATATGTTAAAAAAGGGTGGAAATGCAGTTGATGCAGCCATTGCTACCGCAGCTTGTCTAACGGTCGTTGAGCCAACATCGAACGGAATAGGTGGGGATGCGTTCGCACTCGTCTGGATGAATGGTGAACTGCATGGTTTGAACGCGAGTGGTCCCGCACCAAAGAGCATTTCGATTGAAGGAGTAAAAAAAGCGGGACATGATATCATGCCAAAGTTCGGCTGGCTGCCTGTTACAGTGCCAGGTGCGCCTGCTGCTTGGGCGGAATTATCCAACCGATTTGGTAAGCTTCCGTTTAAAGAAGTGCTGCAACCTGCGATCTCATACGCCGAAGAAGGTTACCCTTTGACGCCTATTCTCGGTAAGTACTGGCGTAAAGCGTATGAAACGTACAAGCGTGAATTAAAGGGAGATGAGTTCGAGAGCTGGTTCCAAACCTTTGCACCAGACGGACGTGCACCAGAAGTAGGAGAGATCTGGCGCTCACCTCACCATGCAAGCACATTACGAGACATCGCAGAAACGAATTCCGAATCTTTTTATAGAGGAGCACTCGCACAAAAAATAAGCGAGGCGGCAGAAGCGCACGGCGGATTTCTCCGAAGGGAGGATCTTGCTACCTTTTATCCCGAGTGGGTAAAACCAATCAGCGTGAACTACAGAGGATACGACGTTTGGGAAATACCGCCGAACGGTCAAGGAATCGTTGCACTCATGGCACTTAACACGCTAAAAGGGTATGATTTTACTGAAAAAGAATCAGCCCAAACGTATCACAAACAGATCGAAGCCATCAAATTAGCCTTTGTGGATGCGAAAAAATATGTAACAGACCGCTCAAGGATGAATGTATCTGTTGAAGGATTATTGTCAGAGAGCTATGCTGCAAAACGAAGAGAATTGATCGGTAGTGAAGCTCTTCAGCCAGAACCCGGCACACCGCCAAGTGGTGGAACGGTATATCTTGCATCGGCAGACGAAGAAGGCAATATGGTCTCGTTCATTCAGAGCAACTACATGGGGTTCGGTTCTGGCGTGGTCGTTCCTGAAACAGGAATCGGACTGCAGAATAGAGGACATGATTTTTCATTGGATCCAGATCACGATAACGCACTCGCTCCAGGTAAAAAGACGTATCATACGATCATTCCTGGCTTCTTAACAAAGAATGGAAAAGCCGTTGGTCCTTTCGGTGTGATGGGAGGATACATGCAGCCTCAAGGTCATCTGCAGGTTGTGATGAACACGGTTGATTTTCATCTGAACCCGCAAGCGGCACTAGATGCGCCACGCTGGCAGTGGATGGAGGATAAGAAAGTTCTAGTCGAACGCTCACTGCCACCGCATATTGTTGATGACTTAGCGAGAAGGGGTCATGACGTTCAAGTAGCTGCAGATTCTGGGAACTTTGGTCGAGGCCAGATCATTTGGAGAGACCCAGAGACAGGTGTTTTAGCAGGTGGAACGGAAGGAAGAACAGATGGCTCGATCGCTGCATGGTAACAGACTAAACTCAACTAAGAATAAAGGACTGATCACATGACGTATCTCAACTTGTTTCTTGCCTTCTTTCGGTCGGGCATGCTGGGGTATGGGGGAGGTCCTTCTTCCATCCCTTTGGTTCATAAGGAAGTGGTCGGAAAATACAAATGGATGAACGACGAAGAATTTGGAGATGTGCTGGCGCTAGGAAACACACTGCCTGGGCCGATCGCGACAAAAATGGCCGGATACATCGGATATCGAGTGGCAGGCACGATGGGTCTCTTCGTTGCGCTATTAGCAACGATTCTGCCGACCATTATCCTCATGATTCTGCTCTTAACCTCACTCCGAGAATTTAAGGATCAGCCATGGGTACAAGGCATGACAAAAGGCGTCATTCCCGTTGTCGCTGTGATGCTCGCTGTCCTCACATGGCAGTTCTTTGATAGCTCCAAAAAAGGGTTAGGGTTAAAACTCAGTCTTGTTCACATCTTCGCTGGTGTTATTCTTCTTCAATTTCTTGGTGTTCACCCTGGAATCATTATTGGTGCATTATTGGCATACGCTCTTTTTGGACCATTGAAGGGAACGGATAAACAGAAAGTAAGCGTGCGGGAAGGAGAGAAGACAGGATGACGTTTTGGCATATCTTTCTAGCCTTTTTTCTACCTGGAATCTTAGGATATGGCGGTGGACCGGCGTCGATTCCTTTGATTGAAAATGAAGTCGTCGACCGCTATGAATGGCTTTCTGTTAATGAATTTACCGAAGTTCTGGCGCTAGGTAATGCGCTTCCTGGTCCGATCGCGACGAAGATGGCAGGCTACATCGGATACCAAGAAGGAGGCTGGTTCGGGGCGTTTGTTGGCGTCTTCGCAACCGTTGCGCCTTCCCTTTTATTGATGGTCGCGTTTTTAGGTCTTGTTTATAAATTTAAAGATTCACCACGAGTAAAGAACATGAGCACCTATGTAAAGCCGACGATCGCTGTACTACTTGGTATCATGGCGTATCAGTTCTTTGCCGAATCGTATATCAGTGTTGGTTGGATGCACACGCTGTTTCTAGCTGCTGGCAGTTTTTTATTGATGGAAAAAGTGAAAGTGTCCCCGGTGTTCGTTATTATTGGATCACTCGGGTATGGAGCGGTATTTTTGGCTTAGGGGGAAGCGGAACTTCTGTGAGGTTTCGCTTCTTTTTGTTTATTACAGAGGTGTCGATTATAGTCGAAAATCGGATAAATGTTGGATTACCTCGTATAAATGACAAGTTACCTCGTATAAAATCCGGATTACCTCGTAAAAAAAGTAATTTACCTCGTAATTATTGAACCAAAAGAGTCTTCCCAAATTCGTACAACCATATGGTAAGATAATAAAAAAAGATAAGCATGTTGGACAAGACAGATGCATATTTTTTAAAGGGAAACGGAGGACTTAACATGAGACCGATATGGCTTGGGATTGCGGCAGCCTTTTTCTTTGGCGTCACGTTCATTTTGAATCGTTCCATGGACTTATCAGGCGGAAGCTGGCATTGGAGTGCAGCCCTTCGCTTTTTTTACATGGTTCCGCTATTGTGGGTTATCGTTTGGATGCGTGGCAACGTGCGTCCTGTGTTCCAAGAACTTAAAGCACGTTTTGGTACATGGTTTTTATGGAGTTCGGTTGGATTTGTGCTTTTTTATGCACCGATTACATACGCAGCAGGCTTTGGAGAGGCGTGGTTAGTCGCGGCGACTTGGCAGATTACGATCGTTGCAGGCTCTCTTCTCGTGCCCTTCTTCTATGAAGGAGACAGAGGGAGTGGAGCAACACGCCAAAAGATTCCCTTTAAAGGATTAGGCTTCTCGCTGATCATACTAGGAGGTGTCGCACTCGTTCAAGTGCAGGAAGCGAGCGGTGTGAACGGCTCCGCTTGGTTGAACGTTGTGCTGCCTGTTCTGATTGCAGCGATCGCCTATCCACTCGGCAACCGAAAAATGATGGTTGTAACAAACAAAAGGCTTGATGCTTTTCAGCGAGCATTCGGCATGACGATCGCATCACTTCCGTGGTGGATAGTACTCGCTGGAATCGGATGGGTGGAGAGCGGACCTCCAACAAACGATCAGTTGTGGCAGACGTTCTTAGTCGCCATTTCATCAGGAGTTATCGCAACCGTACTCTTTTTCCAAGCGACGGATCTTTGTGCGAACAACCCTGTGAAACTGGCTGGTGTAGAAGCGACACAATCTGCTGAAATTATTTTTGTTTTAGCCGGTGAGATGTGGCTGTTATCGATCGCAAGTCCAACGTTCCTCTCTATGATGGGCGTTCTCATCATCATGCTCGGCATGTTTTTACACAGTTATTATGGAAAAACAGCCGTTGTGCAAAAAAAATCTATGAATCTTGCAAAATGATGAATAAAATTATGTGAGCTGGGAATAGTAGTACTACCCCCCCCTTTTTAAATAGTAATTTGGAACAACCGTTGCCCGTAGCAGCGGTTGTTTTTTTGTGTATAGAAACGTCTAATCCGTCAAACTGAATACAGAGATTGTCGGGTGTCATCTTCATCCCCTTGTTATTCTTATTTTGAAAGGAGGCGTTAATAATGGATTCGCTTAAGAGTATGAACGACGCGTTGCAGTATATGGAGGAGCATCTTCAATATGAGATCGACTTTGCGGAAGTAGCAAAACGAGCGGTTTGTTCAGAGTATCATTTTAAACGAATGTTTTCCTTTTTGGCAGGGATTCCACTCTCAGAATACGTTCGCCGCAGAAGGCTGACTCTTGCAGCCTTTGAGTTGCAGAACAGCGACGTGAAAGTGATTGATGTGGCAGTGAAATATGGCTACTCTTCACCAGATTCTTTTACAAAAGCCTTTCAGCAGATGCATGGTATTACACCTTCAGAATCTCGTAAAAAGGGTCATTCACTCAAGGCCTTTCCGCGTATGTCCTTTCAATTATCGATAAAAGGAGGAAGTGAGATGAACTATCGTATCGTTGAAAAAGAGGCCTTTTCCATTGTAGGTCTCAAAAAACGAGTTCCGCTTGTTTTTGAAGGGGTAAATCCTGAGATTGCTGCAATGTGGCAGAGCCTCAAACCGGAGATGATTAGTGAGCTGAAGAAGTTATCGAATATAGAGCCAAATGGCTTAATCAGTGCGTCAACAAACTTTTCGGAGAGGACGACTGAAAACAGCGAGCTTGATCATTATATTGGGGCAGCAACAACAGAAAAATGTCTACAAGAACTGTCAGAATTGAAGGTTGCACCAACTACGTGGGCAGTATTTGAAGCGGTCGGTCCGTTTCCAGAAACATTGCAGAACGTGTGGGGACGCATCTATTCAGAATGGTTTCCATCATCGTCATACGAACAAACAGAAGGACCAGAGATTCTTTGGAACGCGGACAAAGATACGACGTCACCTACATTTAGAAGTGAGATTTGGGTGCCTGTTAAGAAAAAATAAAGCAGTAGTATGGGAAGCATCGGCTAAGGGGCCGGTGCTTTTTTCACGGGGAAAAAAGTTCTAATATATTTGTTTTAGTAATACCTTGCATTATTAGGTATTATATTTTATATTCATTATGGAGGTGGATATAAATGGAAGTTAACAAAGAAGTTTTGAAAGGCCACATTGACACGTTGATTTTATCGTTAATGGTTAAAAGAGATATGTACGGATATGAGCTGGCAAAGCTCGTTCGCGAAAAAAGCGAAGAT
Organism: Fictibacillus tiangongensis; assembly: GCF_048083785.1. Classification (GTDB taxonomy): domain Bacteria; phylum Bacillota; class Bacilli; order Bacillales; family Fictibacillaceae; genus Fictibacillus. Next base: position 3,843,252 of record NZ_CP182294.1, on the reverse strand, counting down.
CAGTTTGAACTAAAAGAAGGAACGCTTTATTTATCATTAAAGCGATTAGAAAAGAACGAATGGATTGAATCCTACTGGGGAGATGAGCACGGGCCAGGAGGAAGAAGGAAGTATTATAGAATGACAGAGCAAGGAAAGGATGGTTTTGAGCAAAAACGAAGAGAATGGCAGTTTGTAAAACGAATCATTGATCAGTTCATTGAAGGAGGAGAATAGGTTGAAGCAGATCGATAAATACATTCAATCCATCTACAAAGATGTTGTAGGTTCTAGAAACGAAGTGGAAGAGTTAAAAAGAGAGATGCGATCTCACCTTATTGAAGCCGTTGAAGAATTAAAGGCAGAAGGAAAAACGGAAGAAGAAGCGATCCGTATTGCGATTAACAATTTTGGCGGAAGAAATCAAATGGTCAAAGGACTTTCTGAATTTTTTACGGTTCAGAAAAAGTTTACGAACTATATACTAACGCTCTCAGTCGTTTTTCTCGTTCTAAGCGCGATCTTCTTCATCACTTCTTATTCAAAAGCAGATGATTATAAAGAGGAAGTTGATCAGCTTCAAATAGTGGAAGAGGAAAAGGAAATCATCATGAACGATGTGTTTGATGTACTAGATACATCAAATGAAGTAGGAGACAAAGAAAGATACGATCTACTAGATGTCTTTAACAAGTATGATGACAAGTTGAATCTAGTTGCTGTGTTCGCTGCTAAGGACGTAGAGAGCTGGTTGCAAGACAAAAATAACGCAGCTGCAAAAGATGGACCTGACACTTATTTTCCGATCGACTATACAAAGGCCACCATTGTAATTGGAAACGATAAAGTAATAGAGAATACTGACAAAATCGTGCCGAGTGACTATGATAAGGGAACGGTAATCATGGCGAATGACAATTGGGTCGTTCAGTACGAATACAAGACATCATATGAAAAAACGGTTGAAAAACATCTGCAGTATACAACCTATGGACCGAGCATCTGGAGTTTTTATCAAATTCCGATTCTGTTTGCTGCATTATTTATTGTGCTAGGCGGGGTATGGCTGTTTTTGAATCGGCAAAATAAGAAGTTGTCGGCTGTAATAGATTAAATCATTAAAAAAGCAGCATCGGCTTAAATTAGCCGATGCTGCTTCTCTTTAAATATTCTTCACTTTTTCTCTTCGATAACGCCTCAGGAACAATAGCGAAGTAAGAATTAGAATCGTAACAAAAGAAATAGGTACGAGGTAAGGATTTAAATAGATACTTGTTAGGTTTTGTACGAGATACGTGGTTCCTGTACCAAATAGCAAGAATGCTAGAGGAACATGCAGACCTACACTAGTCATATAATTGGGAGCGATGCTCGATATCCAAGCTCCGACCAATACCAACGCGATTCCTAACAGATAGACACAAATAACAGTAAGAACGATATATTGAAAAAAGGTTAGATCATACCATGAAACAAAGATGTTAAAGATAGAGTTTATGGATAACGGAAAGAACATACTCGTGTCATTGCCTCTATACATGAAAAAGAAAAAAGTGAGCTGGGCGGTAATAATGATTAAGGATGCAGTTAAGCCAGAAAGGAGCTTATGTGAAAAAAGGCTGCGTCCTGTTTTTGATGTATACTGCAGAAGCTGGACGTGATTTCGCTTGTCCCGAATGTATAGTGGCATTAGGATAATCATGATATTTAGAAAGATAAGAATGGCTACATATTTCATTAAAACATTGTAGTTTTCAAATACCATAAACGTAAATATCGCCTTTGTTGATCCATTTTCAACCAATTCATCCATGCGTGCATTTTGTTTTGGAGTTAGTTCATGCTCATTAAAACGCTCAGGATGCTCATATCTGTCGATGATTCCATCACGGGCAAGAATCTCCCAAAAAACATCAACAAAGTCTTCAAAAATGATTTTGCTGTGCAGCGCAGCTAGTTTTTCGTTTTCTAGATCCATGTTGCTAAATTCCTCATACGTATCAATGCCTGCAGCAACCATTTCTTTCTGTGACTTAAGATACTCTGTCGCTTCAGCTATTCGTTGTTCTTTAATACCTTTAAAATCTTTAAATTCCTCACTATCCATAGATTCACCATAATCAACTAGCATTTTTTGCGTAGCGCGGAAATCATCTAGTAGTGGTCTGCCGTTAGGAAAATGCTTAAATTCAAACATAATAAACTGCTGGTACACAAAAAAGCTGACTAATAGTAACAGGCAGATTATTTTTACCGAAAACAGCTTTCTTATTTCATTAACTACTATTCTCATATGTTCGCGTCCTATCTATAAATTTTCTCGGGAAAAACGGTTAATAAAGAACCAGGCTGTGAGAAGTAAAGCAACGAGCCATCCAGAAACGGTAATGATTTCATAATACTTAAACGCTTTGAAAACACCACTTTCCATCCACCATTTTTTAACATTCATGGCTAAGGTGAAAGGTGAAAAGTGAGTGTAAAGAAGCATTGTGCTGTTTTTTGGTATGATGCTTGGTAAGAGTAACCCTGCTGAAAAAAACACTCCGAAAATAACAAATACGATATAACTATTCCTAATCCACATCGAAGTGCAAAATGTAAGCAAAACAAAAATAATTTGGCACACAACTACTAGAACACAGGTCAAAAGTAAATATTCTAAAAATGTGAGATTCCACCAGCTAATAAACGGAATTTCATTCATTTCTATTAAAAACCCTGTACTGATGGGGACGGTCCAAAGACCAGAGTAGTCAAACACAATAAAATACCCAAGCAATGTTGCAGCTAGAAGAACAACAGTCATAAGGATGGAAGTAAATAGCGAAACAAATAGCTTGTCCCACACCACTTTTCTACCACGCTTTGTTGAATAGGCGACTAAAAAAGTTTTTTGTTCGAACTCATAATTAACGATAAATGCCGTAAATAAAACGATTAGAATCATAGCTTGAAAAATGACGAATCCAAATAACGTTTTAAAAAGAAAAGAATGTGTTCCAAACATTTTTCCATGAAAGAATAGATGAAGGTGTTCTTTATTTTGGATAAGCTCTTCTACACGTGGTTTTAATACCGTGTATTGCTCACGAACTTTTTCAGCTGCAGCACCTTCCAAGCCGAAAAGGCGGATGCCTTCTTCTGCATTTTCCATGACGTTTAAAGTGCTGTACTTTGTTTCAATATCCTTGATAGAGTTTTGATACGTTTCTTTTATCGCTAGATTGTTGATGTCTTGCAATTCTTTTTCTGAATAAATGTTTGATTCAATCAAACTATAGTAGATTTCTGGTTTATAAAAGTCCGCTGCGGTTTGATAGGTGTCTCCAGTCTTGCTTTGTGAGAGCTGATTCCAAGAATTTAAATCTTCTTCATAAGAGGTTTGCAGCTTTTCACGTCCCTCTTTATCCATTAATGTTCCTGTTTCTTGTAAGATTGGCTGAAGTGATTTCATATCATTTCGAATGGACGATTGTTGATAGATTAGGAAGCAATTGAACAAAAGAAACAGTACAAATAATCCTAGAATAATAGGGGACGAGATAATTTTTTTAAATTCAAGCCGTTTGATCATCGGATAGTACTCCATCTTGATAGATATACAAAAAGACATCTTCTAAGTTCGGATGAACGGGTTTCCATTCTAGTTTCGCTGTATCTGTAGTTAAAAAGCGCATGTGCATGTTTCCATGTTCTTGTTTTTCAGACAGTGTAAGGTAAGTCGTCCGAAATTGTTCTGTTTGTTCATAACTCACTTCCGTCTCGTAAACGAGGCCATCAATTTTGCGGCAGATGTTAGAGACGGTATCTTTGAATAATACTTCTTGGTTTTTGATCATGATGATTTCGTTTGCGATTGATTCTACATCAGACACGATATGCGTGGATAAAATAACGATACGATCACGAGCTAGATTCGTAAGCAGGTTACGAAAACGAACACGTTCTTTAGGATCTAAGCCAGCTGTAGGCTCATCTAGAATAAGAATCTTCGGGTCATTCAACATGGCCTGAGCGATTCCAACTCTTTGGATCATCCCACCTGAAAACTTCTTCATCTTTTTATCTGCCACATGATCCAGTGCTACCGTTTTAAGCAGTTCTTCAACACGAACAATCGCCGTTTTTCGGTGAATTCCTTTTAACGCCGCCAGGTAAAGCAGATAAGAGGTAGGCGAATAATTTTTGTAATAGCCAAACTCCTGCGGAAGGTAACCGATCATCTCGCGGTATCTTTCATCCATTTTAATAATATCTTCTCCGTCATAACGAATGCTTCCGCTCGTTGGAAACAAAAGGGTCGTGAGCATCTTGATCAGTGTTGTCTTGCCGGCTCCGTTCGGTGCCAACAACCCATACACACCGTTTTGAAACTCGAGGTTAATATTCTTTAGTGCATTGAACTGCCCGAAATTTTTGGTAACGTCTTCAACGATTAACATTTATAAAACTCCTTCTGCGCCTCGAAATGCGATTAGTTTTTTTAACGTTTTTACATAGAGCAGGATGCTGATGATGAGTACGCCGCCGTATACATAAGCCGGTACATGACTTAAAAACATACTGTACATGTTTTGATTTAAGATGGCCGGCAGAAAATTTACAATTAGCCAGCTTGTCATCATCACATACGTAGCGTATGGCCCTTTTGCATGGCGCAAGGCGTACAGGTAAAGAACCGAGAAAATGCTTAACGAACTGCATGATAACAGCAATGCATCTAGAATTTGAATCGACTGAAACAAGAACGATAGAACGATAATCAATGCGATATTCATGAGCATTGTTAGCAGACTAAAAATTAACATTCGAAAAGCGGCTAGTTGGAAAACATGGTACTTACAAGTCATCTCTACTGAAAAGGTGTCCTTCATCAAAGCCCGCACTAAAAATAGAGAGGATAGAGCAAAGAAAAAAATAGGAGAAAGCGTAAAGATGAACGAATACAAATCTTGCGTGTTTATGGATGATTTCATTGAGAATATGCAGTATAGCAGTAAAGCTAGTGCTAAACAGGTCGTAAACAGAATTTCAGTGGCATCTCGAAATAAATAGCGAAAGCCAAGCTGCTGATACATCTCAAGAAGATAAGATAGAAACGATTTGGGTTTTGTTAGACCAACAGAAACGATGTATGATAATTGGTTTTCTCTTTCGGCATCTGTTGGGTACTCGATGTGAAACTTTTGCTTCTCCATTTATTCAGCCTCCATTCGCTGCTTCACTTTTTTTATTGCAGCATAATACTTTGTTTTGATAGATGACTCTGGCATATCTAGAGAACTAGCGATTTCGATAAACGTTTGCTCGCCGAACAATTTAAGCCGAAGTACCTGCTGGTCGATGATAGAGAATGTGTTGATGAGTTGTGCCACCTTTTCAATGTCTTCTCTCCATTCTAATTCGAGAGTAAAATCTGAAGGTGTGGCGATTTCAACACCATCCATCGAGTCTGTGGAACGTTCATATGTATAGCTTTTAGACCTAAAATAATCTACGAGTTTATATGTTGCAATTCGGTATAGCCACGTTTTGAAAGATGCTTTTTTCTCATCAAACTGCTGGATAGATTGAAGCATACTAATAAAAATGTCTTGTGTTAGATCGAGTGATAGTTCTTTGTTCAGTGTTTGTTTATAAACATAAGCATAGATTGATTGATAGTAATGAGAGATTAGCTCATTCGCTGCGTGTTGATCGCCTCTTTTTTGAACAGAGCTGATCCATCTTTTCTGCTTCATCATGATTTTGTCTTCACTTCCAGACTAAAAAGGTTGTCTTGCTCATATATTCGTATAGGAAAGATAAATAGTTTTACTTTTTATAAAAATATTTCCATTTTTATTATAGAATCATTTAGCAGGAAAAAATATGAAAGTAAATTAATAGGAGAATAGAAGTCGAAAAGAAATAATAACCATTGCATTTTCAAACAAAGCTAGGTGAGGGATAAGTATTATAAAAAGTTTCTGTATTCATTCTCATTCCGCTTCCGGTCTTCCTATATTTCAATCGTCAGTTGCGTAAAAAAGAAGCTCAATAGCAGAAGAAAAACGAGCGAAGTGTTCCGCTCGTTTTTTTGTGCTTTTAGATTCTATTATTGCTCTACAATTTCCTTGAGTTTGCTCTGCCATTTGTCGTCGTCCAAAATGATCTGAAACGAGATGCGGCGGTTTTTTTGCAGAGCCTGAGAGGAGTTACCTTCTGCAATTGGCTTATATTCGCTGTATCCTGTTGCGGCGAGGTATTGAGCGTACTCTTTTTTAGCGAGCTTTGGATTTGCTTTTCCAAGATAATCAACGACCGCGACCGCACGCTGAGTGGAGAGCGACCAGTTGTCGTATGGCACAGAGTCGGTATGGCCCTCGATCAGAATGATATACAGATACTGACTCATGTCTTTTTCCTCGATGATCGCCGCGAGTGCATCAGCGAGCGGATCGAGCACTTGCTTTCCTTTTTCCGATATAACTGCACTACCGGTATCAAAAAGGATGTTTCCTTCTACAGAGATCGTATTGTTTGGTCCACGAATGATCTTATCTTTTCCAACGTTTTCTTCTAGCTGTTTTTGAATGAGGTCAGAGATGTGCTTCTTCACCTCTGCTACCTGACCAAGTTCGCGTTTGATCTGAGCTTGATCATACGCGTTATAGATGCTCTGTACATAAGCGAGAATCGCGATAAAGACCATAACGAGCACCATCATCGCCATCATATCGGTAAAACTTGGCCAGAAAATTTCTTTTGTTTCTTGGCTGTCGTCGTTGTAGTAAGATTTACGCGCCTTCATACCGATCACCGTCTCCTAAAATTTTGCGGCGAAACTTCTGGCATGCGTTCATCTTCGACGTATTCGGGTGCGCGAGGACTGCGTGTTTCATAGATCACTTGATTGGATGATTGGTTCATCGCAGCTTGGTAGATGCGCTGCATGAGGTGATACATGTCAGAGAGTGTGCGATTGTTGTCGGTGATGCTTCGCGTTAAGCCGTGGTGCAGGTTTTCGAGCGTCCGAGCGAGCTCGCGCATATCATCATCGCGACTGTTTTGATTTTGTGAGTTGTTTAAGGCAGAAGCGAGCTGTCTGCTCTGACTGTCCATGATGTTTCGAACTCCATCGGTAAAATCACGCTTGATATGTTCGACCGCAGCGTAAAATCCTTTTTCGAGCTGACCGACGCTTGAAGCAAAGTCAGCTGCCGCCCGGCCGTATTCGCCTTGTTTTTCAGCATAGCGGTAATGCCATTCGTCTTGCTTTTGCGCGAGGCGGTTCTCTAGGGCATCATGCTGATTTTGGTAGTGCTGCAGCTGTTCTTGCATGCCGCGGAGCATGGATTGGGCATGTTCTTCTGACCGGCGCTGTGCTTCTTGCAGCATTTTATCAGAGCGTTGGATGAGCTGCTCAAACTTTTGCTGACTCTGTGTGTGACGGTCGTTGCTCGTTTTTAGCTGTTGCTCGAACGAAGAGATGTTCTTGGCGAGCGCGTTAATACTCGTGTCGACCGTTTTTTGAATGGTTCCGAGTTCTTTTGTTGTCTCGTTGAACCGCTGTCCGAACTGATCGAGCTGTGTAGCGGATGCACCGAACTTCTCTGCGTGCTCGCGCTGTGCTTCAAATATGCCATTCACGTCTTCCATCGCTTTTTGAAGACCTGCTGTAAAATTAACCATCTGCGATGCGAATTCACCGAGCGTTTTATCAAATGACGACTCGACGCGTGAGGCTAGGCGATCAAGAAGGCGCTCAACCGAATCTTGCGGCTTGTCGTTGATGAGGTCGCTGTTAATGTTGTGATCCAAATACACTTCACAATCTGCTAAAAGTTTGTTTTGCATATAAGAAAGTGATGTTCCTTGCGAGAAGAAACCAGACTGAATGGAATTGAGCAGAAGTGCGGCTCCGATCCCAGCAATACTCGTATAAAAGGCAACACTCATCCCTTCAAATGGTGCGGTGAGAGAGGAGATGATCGAATTTAGCGTAAGGTTTGAATCAGCAGGCTGCGTGCCGAGCGTCATGAGCGTATCTTGCATCGATAAAAGAGAGAGCGTGAGTCCGACGAACGTTCCAAGCACCCCGAGAATAATCGTGAAAGACGGAAGCTGGTTGAGCAGCTTCTGGATATTGCCGACCGGTACCCGCAAGACACCAAGAAGTGGAATGCGTTCGTTGTAGAGATGTTTTTCGATCAGTGCTTGCGTGTTAAGCTGCGGAACTCCTGCTAGATGAAACTGTTTGTAATCGGCTGTAACACGTTGCAGCCAATGCGAATACGGCTGCTGGTCTTTATTGGTCTCAAGCTGCTGAAGCTCTTTGTTCCATTTACGAAAATGATAAGCGGTTTGTGTATGACCCACAATCCCCATAAACACGAGAAACCCAATGACCCCGACGACAATTAAAGTAAGTTGATCCATATGCCACCCCTTAGATGTCTTGTCTGACTGTCCTATATTGATAGATATGTCCTACTGTCGGGAAATATTTTAGGAAATGGGGTCTGACCCCAAACAAATACAAAACCCCCTGAACTGTCCATTTAAGATGGACAGTTCAGGGGGAAACTTTGTGGGTCATTTCTAGGTACATTGGCATTGAATAGTTGTGTTTCCGAGGTGAATAGAAACTTATTCTGCTTGATGGTCGTTAACAAGATCGTTGTAAAACGCAGCATACGAAGCACTCATGTAGGGAGCGAGCCAGAAGAAGCCGATGCCTAGAGTTAAAACACAGAGAATTCCCCAGCCTAGAAAGCTTAGCTGTAAAACGAAAAACTTCCATTTATAGCCGTCCATCAGCTTACGGCTTTTCTTGATCGCAGCGTTGATGCCAATTCCAGGATGATCTTTTAGAACAAAGTACGTTTGCGAATAACTGAACGCCTTAATGATTCCAGGAATTAAAAGAAGAAGAGACCACAGAATCAAGTACACCATCATCACGAGATAAGCACCGAGTATTTTTACATACGTACTGATCTCAGAGAACGCTTGAAATAGGCTTGAAACGTTAATTTTTTCAACCGTACGGATCACAGATAAAAACGTCCACAGGTATCCAATATATAATGGCAGTAAAACGAGTGTGATGATGAACGTGCTGAACGTCGGTCCGTTAAGTTCATCGGCCGGTTGATTCAACCAAGCGCTCCAACCACCACTCAAATTCACTTCTATAATTAATGGGATGAGGTAATAGGTGCTCGAGAACAACAACGTGAATAACGCCGCTGTGCCCCATTGTCCCTTTAGTCGAAGCCGAGCTTGCTGTTTAATTTCTTTATTTTTCATGATGTATCACCTTTCTGAAGTTGTCCTATCCTTATACTACGGTTTAAAAGGCGGAAAGATGCGTTTTCTTTAAAATTAATAGTAGACTAGAGGAAAGCGGATGTTAGAGGAGGTTTGAAAATGAAAAGTAATGAAGATCCTGCTGTGCTTCTTTTTGATGGAGTGTGTAATCTTTGTAATGGAAGCGTGCAATTTATACTGAAACATGAAAAAAGTGAGAAGTTAAAATTCTCGGCTATTCAGTCAGAAGCCGGACAAAAATTGTTATCACAGTACAACATAAATCCCGAACAAACAAACTCCGTAATTTTAATTAGTGACGGAGTGGTATATACAGAATCTGATGCCGTGGCAAAGGTTGCAGAGTTTCTGAAATTTCCATACAACACAGGAAGGTATATGAAAGTTGTACCTCGGCAGATTCGAAATGTTTTCTATAAAAAGGTCGCGAGCAATCGGTATAAATGGTTCGGGCAAAAAGAGAGTTGTATGATTCCCACACCCGACCTTCGAAATAGGTTTCTGCAATAGTTTTTACGACCAAACTTCATAAGTGTGCAGTCTAACTAATAGGATAGAACAAATGCCTATAAAGGGGAACTGCACGATGGGACAAAAAGTTCTATTCTTTGGTGACGCTGGAATCGACGATACGATTGCACTAGCTTATGCTTTTTTAAGCGATGAAATAGAAATTGTTGGTGTTGTGGCCGACTATGGCAACGTATCAAGAGAACAAACCGTGTCGAATGTGAAATTTATAGCGAAAACATTTAACTTTCCGGAGGATGTTAGAGTTATTGGTGGAGCAGAAGTTCCGATGACAGGGGAAAAACCAACGTTCTATCCAGACGTGCACGGCGTTTATGGATTAGGTCCGATTGATCCAGGTATATCAGAAGGATTCATTGAAAACTTTTTTGAAATTGTAAATTTGATCGAACAGTATCAAGATGAACTGATTATCGTGAATGCAGGCAGGCTGACCTCTCTTGCTACCATGTTTATTTTGTTTCAGTCGCTGATGAAAAAAGTAAAAGCGTACTATATTATGGGCGGAGCGTTCTGGGTGCCTGGAAATGTAACGCCAGTGTCTGAAGCGAATTTTTATGGAGATCCGATCGCGGTTAGAACCGTTTTAACGTACGCCAAAAACGTGACGATCATTCCGTTGAATGTTACCGATCGGGCCATTGTCACTCCTGAAATGGTGAATTATATTGATTACAAAGGTAAGATGCCCATTCTAAAACCGATGCTCGACTTTTATTACAATTTTTACAAAAACAGGAACCCTGATATCCTAGGAAGTCCTGTTCACGATGCGATTACGTTGATGGCCTGTATAAGAGAAGATATGTTCACGTATAAGTCGCTTCCAATACATATTGTGATTCAAAATGGCGATACGGCAAGAGGGCAGAGCATTGCCGATGTTCGGCCGTATGCGCAGTTTGGGGATGATGAGAAAAGGCACCGAATCGCGTTTGATTTTGATTATAGTTATTTCTTCCGAGATTTTATGAGTATCATGACAGGTGAGACGTTTTCGTAGCGTTATAATGAAGAAATCAACTCTTGGCGCAACTGTTTTAATAGAAGATTGTTCAAAAGAAAATTTCGTCATAATAAAAAACCGGACGCCAAATAAATCAATTGGACACCGGTTTAAATTTTAATAGGTAGTTTATGGGATTAAGCGCAATTTTTAATTTGATGTAGTTTGTTTAGTTTTTCGTCTAAAATCTGGCTCAGTTGAACAAGAAGCGGATCTGCAAGACTATTAACCTTTTTACTTACCTCATACATGGTCGTGCGAATGGCGTCTATCTCTGTAGTTAAGACAAGAGCATTGCTTCGGCTCATGGTCCATTCCCCCTCTAATATAATAACCACTTCTGCACCATTAATATCGGTAAATCTTGTAAATATTATATACCATATTTTGTGTCAAGTCTATTATTTTTTTACACATATAGGGGGACAGACCCCCTATAAATACACTTTTGCTCGTTTTGTACTACTCAGGTAGACAAGTTTTGCTCTAATTCTGTAAAACTTTGTAGCTTTCTGTCGATATACTTTTTGCTATCTAGTAAAAAGTAACTGCAGGAGGAAGAAATGATTAATAAAAGTCTACAGAGGCAAATTCTTGTGCCATTTATATTGCTCATTATTATGACAGGGGTCGTGGTGAGCGGAGTTAGTTATTTATTCAGTAAGAAAACTACCGTTGAAAATTCATCAGAGAATACATCTGAGCGTATGCATGATCTTGATGAGACGCTCAACGGGTTTTTGAGAGATAACGGAAATTTTGTATCTGCCTATGCAGATTCCGCTACGATTAAGCTTCATGCAAAGGGAGACAGCCCAGACTATATCATCTCTAAGTTTGAAGACTATCATCTAGCAAATGAAGCGATTATGAACAGCTATTTTATTTCAGATGATAAGGAAGTAGTCATGTATCCGATTCCTGCATCACCGGTTGAGGACATGACGTTAACGCCGTGGTATCAACAGGCAACGAAGGATCCTACTAAAGTGTTCTGGACAGATCCTTTCATCGATGAAGCGACAGATCGTCCGGTTGTAAAAGCTGTGAAGGCCGTTGAGTACAGCGGGAAAATCGTGGGAGTAACAGCGATTGATATCGCAGTAAATGATATCTTAACGCTGATGCAAAACGTGAAAATCGGGGACACCGGTTATGCTCTTCTCATCGATAACTCGGGGAATTATATGGTTCATCCAGATGCAAAAAAGCTGGGGAAAAGCGCAACAAAAGAATCTTTTTATAAAGCTATTACTAAAAAAGATGGAACGTTAACTACAAAGATCAATGGTGAAGAGAGAGTGGTCAGCTATACCAAGAACGTCACAACCGGTTGGAAACTAGCAGGAACTGTCGCGCTTAGTGAGTTTGAGGAAAAGGCTTATGTGATTCTTTTACCGATCGGGATCGCTTTACTCGTCACTCTTTTAGTGGCGGCCATTATATCGGTTTTCGTTTCAAGAAGAATTACAGTACCGGTGAACCAACTAAAGAATGCAATGCATGAGATCAGAAATGGAAATCTCCAGGCGAGCGTTTCTATACAAAGAAAAGATGAGATCGGTGAACTGGCTGCAAGCTTTGATGATATGTCTAACCAGATGCGAACACTGATCCGAGAGATGGCTCAGATTACCGATCATGTGACGGATGCGTCTCAAACGGTCGTAGCGAGTGCAGAAGAAAATTCAGCATCCGCACAAGAAGTTTCAACAACAATGCAGCAGATCGCAGCAGGTTCTTCTCATCAGGCAGAGCTGATGGATCAGAATGCAAAAGCGGCCAATGTGCTGGCTGAGCGTATCGGTACCGTTCATGCACATGGCGAAAGAATCGAAAAAGCAACAAAACAAATGAATCAAGAATCGTTGAACGGTGTAAAAAAGGTGAGCGTGCTAAAAGAGAAGTCTCTGATGACAACAGAAATGACAAAAGAGATGATTACTTCTATTAAAAAACTCGATGAAACATCAGGCAGCGTTCAACAGATCGTTCTAACGATCAGCGATATAGCTAATCAAACAAATCTACTAGCATTAAACGCAGCAATCGAGGCAGCTAGAGCTGGAGAGTCTGGAAGAGGCTTTGCGGTCGTTGCGGATGAAGTAAGAAAACTTGCAGAGCAGACTGAGCTTTCCTTAAAAGATATCAGCTCATTGATCACGGATATGCAGCAAGTAACGGAAAACACCGTCGGACAAGTTCAAGAAGCTGCGGCTCTCATTCTTTCACAAAGCGTAGCGGTGGAAGAGACAGAGCAGAGCTTTACCGCGATCTCTACTGCAGTTAAAGGGAATGCAGCGGCATTAAAAGACGTGATTCAGTCTGTTGACGAAATGACGATGCAAAAGGATGTACTTCTTGAGAATGCGTCGCATATCTTGGCGATCACACAAGAAACAGCGGCTGGAACAGAAGAGGTTTCCGCATCAGCAGAACAGCAATCAGCATCGATGGAGCAGTTGAACCATCTGGCCGATCAGCTCGAGCAGTACGCTGAACAGATGCGCAACCACGTCCAGCGGTTCACCTTCTAGGGGTCTGACCCCATACAATTACATTTGTGCCGTATTTGTCTTTTCCAAAAAGACAAATACGGCTTTTTCTTTGCTAATACTGACTTTTGAAAAAGGAAAGAGTGTACTTTTACATCTAGAATAAAAGGGCTTAAAGCTCTACAACAGGGGTAACCTTGCTCTCCACATAATCTCTGTACTGAGATTTCGAATGGTTAAACTGTTCAAGAAGGGTTGAGGTGTGTACAAAAGGGCACACCGACGGGGTTACATAATAGCGGTAACTGCTCCATTGATATTCTAAGGGGTACATGACTAGGTCGGCAGAAACAGGATTCATATGAATGTAGCGGCTAGTATCCAGCAAATGTGATCGATCTTCGATCAATTCTGCTCCATATCGACCTTGAAACACATGTCCAGTGAGTTCATATTTCTTGTTAAAATACATAGCGTACGTTTCATTTAATTCTTTCATGAAATCTCCAGGTGGGGACTTGCTGCATAATATTTGTAAGTGAGTGTGGTTGGTCATGAGGCAATACGAGAAGAGCTCGACAGCGTGCTTTTTAACACAGTGACTTAAGATCTTTAAATAGCGGTGGAAATCCAAATGGGAATAAAAAAGAGGTTCCCTGCGATTTCCGCGAGTAGTCACGTGATAAACAGCATCCGGATACCAAATACGAGGGGATCTAGGAATGTTTTTCACCTCCTTTCAATCGTATCTTAATTATAAGGGTTGAAAGTGAATCTGGGAAATGGGGACTGACCCCAAAAAATTTATTTCCCTTGTTGTTTTCAAGCAAAAGTCCTATACCGGTTTTGAAATACAAACGGTTCGAAACTTGTCTTTTTAAAAAAGTACCTATTTTTTAGCGAATATCCCCTCTTAAAAATGTCGAACTTCGTCTCTTCATCAGACTTTCTATCATATTTCCTCGGAAATTATTAAAAAAGAGAATAGAGAATTCCTTTCTACATACAATAAACCCGTATGTTATAAATCGGAGGTATGTATGATGAATCAAGATCCAAATCAACAAAGCATGAATCCTCAATCCGGGAACAACAATCCTGAATTTAACCATCTAAACATGCAGACTGGACAAGTGCCGGCCATGATGAACCATGGTGGACATGAGATGTTTGATGTTCATGAGATGCTAAGTGGTATTGTTGGAACATTGAACTTATATACACTTTGTAAAGGACATGTTCAGGATCCTGAGCTTAAAACGATGCTCAATCGTCATTATCAGCACATTACAAAAGAATATAACGCATGTGTACAAGCTTTTCAGACAGGAAAAGATCCAGCTATGCGTACTGAATCTTATAAGATGGCTCAAGATAATGATTTTTTATATGGTTTGAAACCTGCACAACCCGTTAAACCTATTCAAAACGTTACAGAATTAAATGACCAATCTGTATCATCTCTAATTCTAGGAACATTAAAATCAAATGCTTCGCTAAGAGGAATGGCGACACTCGAAGTTACAAACCCTGTGCTCAGACGAGTATTGGCAGATGGGATTCCAAACTGGATCGAGATGGCATACGAATTATCAATCTGGCAGAATAAAAATCATTATTACCAGATTCCTCAACTAAACAAACAAGATATGACGAGCATGCTTGGTGCATATGCTCCATCTACTCAAGCACAGCTACCACTTCAATAAGGAAGATTTAACGAGTACCTAATAGGTGCTCGTTTTTACTTTTACACATACTGAAACTGGGATATCATGATAAGAAATAGAAAATTTCATAAAGTCTAAAGGACTCGACAACAAGAAATGAATTTGCCATAGTTATGAGTGGACTTATATTATGTACTGAAACTCCAGGGGGTTAAGGAAATGAAAAAGGGAACAGACTGGCGGTACCGTGTATCGAATAGAGAAGCCATCATGGGTACAGTGCTCGCCATTTTGAACTTTATCTGGTGGTATGCGTTCGCTTACGGCCTAGGCGGACGTCCTATTAAAGAATACACATACATACTTGGCTTTCCAGCTTGGTTTTTTTATAGCTGTATCGTAGGATTTCTTGTTTTTACTATATTAGTTTGGGTTATGGTGAAGTTTTTCTTTAAAGAGGTTCCTTTTGAACTTGATGAGGCGAGCGAGAATGAGGAGGGGGATGTCCGATGAATTGGGATGTGATTCTTCCTTTAGCTGTCTTTTTGATCTTAGTTTTTTTAGTAGGTATTTATACATCTCGGCACATTAAAAGTGGACCTTCCTTCTTACAAGATTACTTTTTAGCAGGCAGAGAACTGGGAGGTTTTGTGCTTGCGATGACAATGGTCGCAACATACGGAAGTGCTTCGAGTTTTATTGGTGGACCTGGTGCAGCCTATCAATTAGGTCTAGGCTGGGTGCTTCTCGCCATGGCACAGCTTGTAACAGGGTATTTCACCCTTGCAGTACTTGGTAAAAAGTTTGCCATTGTTGCACGAAAAATCAACGCCGTCACATTGATCGATTTTCTAAAAGCCCGATATGAGAGCAAGTGGGTCGTTATTCTATCAGCACTGAGCATTGTTGTTTTCCTATTTTCTGCAATGGCTGCTCAATGGGTCGGCGGTGGACGGCTGATCGAATCGTTTACCGGTGTATCGTATACAACAGCGCTTTTCATCTTCTCTGGCTCTGTCCTCGTGTATGTCATTGCTGGCGGATTCCGAGCCGTTGTAATTACTGATGCGATACAAGGAGTCGTTATGGTAATCGGAACCGTCATCATATTGGCCGGTACGATTATCGCAGGTGGTGGCATCGAGAACATCATGAGTGAGTTAAGAGCAGAGAACCCGAACTTGATTACACCTTATGGGTCTGATCAATCGCTGACACCTCTCTACGTTTCATCGTTTTGGATCTTGGTTGGTGTTGGAGTGGTAGGCTTACCGCAAATTTCGGTGAGAGCGATGAGCTATAGAAATGCAAAAGCGATGCATCGAGCGATGATCATCGGAACGTTCGTTGTGGGGTTCATCATGCTAGGCATGCATCTCGCTGGTGTGTTCGGAAGAGTGGTGCTACCGGGAATCGAAGTACCAGATAAAGTAATGCCGCTTTTAGCACTTGAAGTATTGCCAGGGTGGTTAGCTGGTATCGTATTGGCAGCGCCTTTAGCTGCCGTGATGTCAACGGTTGACTCCGTACTCTTACTCGTTAGTTCTGCAATAATTAAAGATGTGTACATCAATTACATCAAACCAGATGCCGAAGAGCAATTTGTAAAAAAGTTGAGCTTTGGGATAACAGCGGTTGTCGGACTGAGCGTATTCGCTATGGCGATCAACCCGCCTGATTTGTTGATCTGGCTGAATCTGTTCGCGTTCGGAGGATTAGAAGCAGCATTCATATGGCCGATCGTTTTGGGGCTATATTGGAAAAGAGGAAACGCAAATGGAGCGATTGCCTCATTAATCGTAGGTGTAGGATCCTATATGTTCCTTCACCTTTACTATCCGAATCTATGGGGCATGCACACAGTAGTACTTCCAATCGTGCTTTCCTTGATCGCCTACATTGTGGGGAGTTTCACAAAGGGGGTCAGACCCCATACAAATACATTCTAGAAGTCAATGTCCACACTCGGTGGACATTGGCTTCTTTCATTTTCCTCTCTCTTAACACACTAACTCTTTACCACAATAAAATACTAAAAAAACAATTTATAGTAATATCTTACTAAATACCCATTTACAGAGAATATGGCTGGTGTTAATTTTATATCAGAATATAATTAGATAAGTGTGGAGCTGTGAAGGTTATTCTGTATGTGGGCGCTTGGAATAACTGAAGCTAGTAGCGCAACCGACCGCTTTCTTTATTCGTTCTCTAAATAAAGGAAGGGGTATTTATTATGGAAATATCACGTAAAGAAAAATTCAGCACGAAGAAAAAGGCAGCTAAAAAATGGCCGAAGATTGTTTTAGCGACTACGATTGCACTTGGTGTTGGAGGAACGACAACATTTGCAGCAAAACCAAATCTTGCAGACTATCTCTACAACCATGTCATGTCTCTAGTTTTTAAAGGCGATATAAATAATGAATTGCAAGACCAAGAAAAAACACTTGTAAAAGATTTAAGCAATAACATCTCTAACATCTTTAGCGGAGCTAAAAAAGAGCTTGAAGATGAGAAAAAGCAAATTGTTAGAGAGAAAAAAGAAGAAATCCAAACGCATTATAGAAATGAAATGGCTGAAGTATCCAAAAGAAAAGAAGAAGCTTTAACAAAGAAAAAAGAAGAGATGAACACAGACGCTACTAAATCAACAACAGAGATTAAAAAAGATATCTCAGAAAAAATCGAGAGAGAATTAGAAAAAAATACAAAATAATGGTTAAAGAGCGGAATCTTCATTCTCCGCTCTTTTCCTTTTTCTGATATCCTAGAATATAGAAAATCTATGAACGGAGACAACACTATGAAAAAACTATTTCTAGCGCTCGGGATCCTCTTTGCTGTATACGCAACGGCCATGCTTATTCAAACGACTAACATGGATATGGGACTTGCGATTTTTTTCTTGTTAGGTGCTCTTTTTCTCGTCCTTTTTTTCCGCTACAACACAGCTATGAAACTATTTAACACGTACAAAAAAACGACGCTGACTCTCTTGATCACAACGATCCTTTTTGCGGCAACGCTAGAAACTCTTATTCTAACATCAGCCAACACTGATCCAGAGAAGGTTTCTTCCGAGATAGATTCGATCCTCGTACTTGGTGGAGGAACGAAGAATAATCGACCAGGTGCTGTACTGAAAGGTAGGCTAGAACAAGCGCTTGCGTACGCAAATGAACATCCAAATGTTACGTTCATCGTAAGCGGTGGTCTTGGCTTTGGTAAAACGACGAGTGAAGGATCTATCATGAAAAATTATCTCGTTGAAAATGGAATTGAACCAAACCGAATTCAGATAGAGGAAAAAGCAACGAGTACATACGAAAATCTTTTATATACAAAAAAGATGATTCAACAAGATGATCAGCTGCTAATAGTAACGAGTGATTTCCATCTTTTTCGTACAAAGATGATCGCAAAGCGTGTTGGCATTGAGGCGGAGGGGCTTGGCTCGCCGTTGAGAATTTCTTCTGTTCCACAAGCGCACGTTAGAGAGTACATGGCAATCATAAAAAGTTATTTTACTGACAGATAGAGGAGGGCGCTTCCATGAACAAAAATAAGTATCATTGCTGTGCGACGTGTATCAATTTCAAGCCTGAAAAAACGTCTCAAGGGATGCGCTATCACTGCGTGCGCCTTGGATATGAGACGAAACCAGACTATCAGTTTAATTGTTGGGAGCCGAAACCACATGTCGTTGAGCTCATGAATAAGGAAAAATAAATTTTGGAACAAATTTACACAAATACCTTGCATTACAAGTTAGTGTCGCATATACTAATGGTATATCTTGTTATGCAAGGCATTCTTTTTTTATCTATAACTCTTGTAATACAAGATAGTGAAATGAGGTGTAGCCACATGTCGAACACTCAGATGTTAAAAGGAATTCTGGACGGATGTCTTTTAGCCATCATCAACGAAGGAGAAGTGTATGGCTATGAGCTAGCAGAAAAGCTGGAATCATACGGCTTTCAACAGACGAGCGAAGGAACGATCTATCCACTATTAATACGCATGCAAAAAGAAGAGCTAGTTACCACTACGTTAAAAAAATCAACGGCGGGGCCAAGGCGCAAATATTATTCGCTTACCCCTAAAGGTGAGGAAGAACTTCAAGCATTTATTGAGAGATGGAACCAATTAAGCCATTCGGTCGATCACATTTTACAAAAGAGAGGAAGCGGAAAATGAGTGCGCTAAAACATTCGTTAACAGCTGAAAGCCAGGATTTCTTGGATAATCTTAGACTCTATTTATTTTCGAGTGGAAAAAAAGACGAAGAAGTGAAAGAGATCGTAGAAGAGTTGGAAGATCACCTGATTGAAGCGGAAAAGCGGGGGAAATCAGTCTCTCACATCATCGGCCATTCGCCGAAAGCTTATATGGAGCAGCTTTCAAACGAAATGTCATTCGATTTTAAATGGCTCTCTTATCTGCCGATTATTGTTCTCGGTGTTTTTGCTTATATTTTACTGGGGGATACGATAAGAGGGGGCGTGCAATTTACGTTACTTCAAGTGGTTGGTTATCCAGCGGTTTGTATCATACTCGTGCTTTTTTATTTGAAGATGTTCAAATTTTTAGCGAGCACAAAGCTATCTAAATCAAAGACGATCATTACCTATTTTATATTAGGGAGTTTGCCGATTCTGTTCTTTTTAGGTCTTCTGTTTGCAAACGATGCATATGAAACGCCTGTATTCATAAAACTAGGAACAACAGGAAATATAATTGCGGCAATCGTTGCCATCGCCATATTTATAGGGATTTCCTTTTGGAGTAAAACTTGGTTCACGATTGTTATTCCTATCATGCTGTTTCTGCCTGAATTTTTAATCAGTCTGACTTCACTTGATAAAGAAACAAAAGCGATTATGACGTTAAGTGTTTTATTTGTAACGTTTGCTGTCTATTACGCATTTACAATTAAAAGAGCAAAGAATGAGAGCTGAGTTTGAATAATCAGCTCTTTTTTTGATTGTCTGCTAGCAATACAGTTGACCAAACAACGTACTTGCACTGAAAAAGCTTACAATGTTACATTGTGTAAGGCTTTACACAGCGAATAAGTGGAAATACTGTTGATAGATAATGTGATTTTTAATAAAAGTCACTGATAGAGAAAGGAAATTTGATATGAATCTCCAACTTCCAAGTGAAATAAAAGAAAAGCTGCAGCAAGATGCAGCGAAACGATTAGAAAATCTACCGATTGAATATAAAGAATTAATTGGAGAGCCTGGATATACAGCACCTGACGCAGCGTTGATTGAGGATGCGGTGATCGCACTGGCTCTTGGAAAAAATGTATTGCTAAAAGGACCGACGGGTTCAGGGAAAACAAAGCTTGCAGAGCTTCTTTCGAACGTGTTCGGACAACCTCTGCACCAAGTCAACGCTTCTGTCGATCTTGATGCTGAAGCGCTTCTTGGTCATAAGACGCTAAGCTACAGCGAGGGCAAACAAGAGATAGAGTTCATTCCAGGACCAGTCACAAGAGCCGCAGCGAACGGCCATTTTCTCTACATTGATGAGATCAACATCGCAAAACCAGAAACACTGCCGATCCTAAACGGAATGCTTGATTACCGCCGTACGATTGCCAACCCGTTCACAGGCGAAGTGGTTAAAGCACAGCCTGGTTTCAATGTCATCGCGGCGATCAACGAGGGATACATCGGAACAGTACCTTTAAACGAAGCGTTGAAAAATCGTTTTGTTGTGATTGAAGTGCCTTACATTCAAGGTGATACGTTAAAAGAAATGCTGAAAAACCAATCTCAGCAAAAAGACGAAGAGGTACTATCCAAGTTTGTTCAGCTGTCGTCTGATCTGATCGGTCAAGCGAAAGCGGGTCATCTGTCTGAAGATGCCGCATCCATTCGTGCTTTGCTAGATGCGGCCGATCTTTCAGTTTATCTGCCAGCGAAGCGCGCTATTCAGCGCGCCATCGCAGACAAGCTTGAAGATGCGCGTGAACGCGCCCTCGTTGCCAACGTAGCCGCAACCCTGTTCGCGTAAGCTGGGAAATGGGGTCAGACCCCATACAATTTATTTCCCACGACGATTTTGGAGGTTTTCCCTAAATGAAATTCCTAGTATTTGCGGATACGAAGATCGATTCATTTGTTCATATGCAACTGATCGATCTTTCCCGCTCACTCTCAAAAGTGGATAAAATGGACGTTTCGTTCTCGTATCACTCGTACCTCGAACGAAACAGCGGCATCACACACGTCAGTCAGTTCTGGAATCCGTACCCGCGTAATATTCAGCTGGAAGGCTGGAAATCGGATGTTTATTTGCGCAGCTATGGAACTCAGTTTCACACGGACGACCAAGTGATCTGGGACACTTTGAAGCAGCTGAAATCCCATCCTCACCGGGAATTTCTTAAGCAAGTCCTTCTCTTTGCAGAAGACTATCGATTAGAACAGATCTGCGTGAGCGACCGTCCGGGGATGATGCATGCTTTTAAGCTGCGAAAAGAAACGTTTCAGGTTCACTACAACCGTGAGTATCGAAAGCATATTCAGCAAAAGCGTACCCTTGATGCGCTTTTTTGCCATATCATCCTTTTAGCGAATAAACGATTTGTAGCCGTGCCACAAGAAACGCAGGAAATCTATCAAGAAGTGCGATCACTTTTAACAAGACTTACAATGGCAAAATCGACTGAAGATATCGCGGCAATTATTACCGAGATGGCTGCTATCACACAAAAACATACAAACTTAAACGATATGAAAACCGCATACCGCAGTTTTAGCGATCCATCTCCAAACAACAATACAAACGGCGAAACGGATCAAAACTTCAACGACCTCACACGCAACAACGAAACGAAAACGAAGAAAACGATCACGAAAGATGAAGACTCAGACAAGGATAAAGACGATAAAGAAAAAGAGTCTCATTCCTCTTGGCATGATGAAACATCTGACCCGCAGGATTCGTTTTTACAGATGGATCTTGATCAAGGAACAAACACGGATCTGTTAGGAGAAGGTGCGAGGGAAGCCGAGAGTGGTGACGCGGTGTTCGGATCGGTTCAAACGAGCGCTAAAAGTACAGACAACAACGACTTCAACACTCAAAACGAGCATGAAGCCGAAACCGACAACAACCAAAATGGTTCTGACTCTGCAAAACACTTCCCGTACGGAGAAGTGAACAAAAACGTCACTGAACATTTTGTGCCAGCAAAACCGGCAACTCTCGACGAAATCGCACAGTATGACGAATACAACCAAGAGATCGCACCATTCGTTTCACAGCTGAAACAAAACTTTTTAAAAACGATGGAGCACAAACGAACAGCTCCGAGAGAAGATCTGCACTTTGGAAGACTCGGAAAGAAGCTTACAAGACTCGTAACCGAAAAGAACCCCAGACTTTTCCGTAAAAAACAAGAATCTCAACAAGAACTCGACACGACGTTCACGCTTCTCGTCGACTGTTCGGCATCCATGTTCAACAAGATGGAAGAAACGCAAAAAGGGATCGTACTTTTTCATGAAACGTTAAAAGCTCTTAGGATCCCGCATTCTGTAGTCGGATTTTGGGAAGATGCAGCAGATGCTTCAAGTAACGATCAGCCGAACTATTTTCATGAAGTGATCTCCTACCGAAATTCTTTGCATCAATCGGGAGCGCCGATCATTCAGCTTGAGCCGCAAGAAGATAACCGCGACGGATATTCGATCCGACGTATGGGAGAAGAGTTGGCAAAACGACCAGAGCAGCAAAAGATTCTACTCGTTTTCTCAGACGGTGAACCTGCCGCTTTTGATTATGAATCGCATGGGGTACTCGATACACACGAAGCGGTCACTCGTACACGAAAGCTCGGGATCGAAACGATCGGTATGTTCATCGCGAACGGAGAGATCACAGAGGAAGAAGAGAAGTTGATGCAGAACATCTATGGACCGCAAAACGTAGTCGTGCCAAGCGCTTCAGAGCTTGTCGACTATCTCATGCCGGTACTTCGTAAGCTGCTATTCAAATCATTATAAAACGCCAAAACGCCTCGGGCAGCTAACCCCGAGGCGTTTTTTATGTATGTATCAATATTCCAGTAGCTTCAGCCAAGCAAAGATTACTCCAACAAACCCTGTGTAGCTAAAGATCCTAACAGACCACTCTGGTAAGGTCGTCCGAAGCAGGCTTGAAAATATGCCGACCACAACGATCGCGGCAAGTAAGATGTAAATGGAAATGATATCGAACGGAATACGAAAAGACAGCCATTGTTCCATCGCCAAACCTCCTAATAAGGTTAATATCGGTCAAAATGCCTATACATTAAGAACAAATCACGAAAAAAGCTGATTTTTATTGTGTTCGAAAATCAGATTATGAAAGGGAACATCGGGCACCGCATACAGGGCAAACGCATATAGTATGAGTAATTCAGGTGTTAGGAGTGAATGATGTGAATCAACGTGTAGTAGACGTCATTTTAGCTGAAGCAGAAGAAGAATATTTAGCAAATAATAAAGATGGTACCACGTTTGCTGCAGAACTCGCCTTACTCGCCTCGACGCTTGTGACAGCGGGGGATTTTTTAGCAACGTTCAGTGCAGCGATTGCTCTTCGACAAGTGTACATCGATCAAGCAAACGATCTTAAAGACCAGCAAGAACAAGAAGCTCAGATGAAGACATCCAAGATCAGATCTCAGCTTTAAAAAATGAGATTAAAATGCTGAGGGGAAGAAAATAAACGATCTTCCCCTTCGCTATTTCTAAAGTGATCAATCATACTCTTTCTTTTTCCACTCGTCTTCCGGCATCTCGAATTCATCGCTCGAAAATCGTTCTTCTTTAAACGGATCTCCATACATATGAAAGCCGTTCTGCTCCCAAAAGCCTGGCTGATCCTCTTCTAAGAACTCGAACTTGCGAATCCACTTTGCACTTTTCCAAAAATAAAGATGGGGAACGATGAGACGAAGCGGAAATCCATGCTTTTCTGTTAACGGCTTGCCATCAAACGAGTGTGCAAGAATCACATCGTCTTGCAGCAGATCTTGTAGCGGAACATTCGTCGTATAATCGTAATCAGCGTGGACCATCACATATTTTGCTTTAGGGTCCACATTAAAATGCTTTAAAAAATCCGTAAATTTTACACCTTCAAACGCATTGTCGAACCGTGACCATCTCGTTACACAGTGAATATCACGTACTACTGTCGTTTGAGGCATCTTCATGAGGTCTTCAAAACTAAATTCGACACGTTTTCCTACGAGTCCTTCTACAGATAACGACCATTTTTGCATATCATAAAGGGGTACTTCTCCTTCATGAAGGATGGGGAACTTTTTTGTTTCAACCTGCCCTGGAGGCAAGCGATCTTCTAGCTTTCCATCGACTTGTGGGACGCGCATCTTTTTAATGCGGTCTGCTTTGTTAAGGTCCATACATAACATCCTTTCTTTGCCGGTAAAAAAGTTAATACTGCTTTTCTAGATACTTTTGGATGATCCAGGTTGCTCGCGCTCGGCGGAAAAATAGCACCCAAGAAAAAAACGCCCTCTTTTTATAAAAAAGAGGACGAATGGTTTTGTTCACATCCTCTTATCTTTCAGTCTGTAAAACTGTTAGATGTAGCACCGTGCCTAACTAAATAGGTGGTTGCCGGGCTTCATAGGGCTAATTCCCTCCGCCTGCTCGAAATAAGAGACCGATTAATCGGCTTAAAACGATATTAAAAGTTACAACTATTATACAGTCAGGACATGAAAAATCAACTCAAAAGGAGATCAGCCACAAAAGACATCTCACGAGAAATGCCAAGATACAGAACGACCACTCCAAAAAGCGCCGTGCTGATCAAGAAAAAGTATACAATTTTTTCTTCTGCTTCCTTTTCACTCTGCCTTTTTTCCGTTTCAGTCGACTCACTCTTGCCAGAACCTTGAGACGTTTTTTTCTTTTGCTTACTCTTACCTAGACCAAACATAGTTGATATCCTCCGCTCTATACACGAGTTTCTAATAATAGTTTTTCATGGAAAAGCGGATTCTAAACAAAAAACCTCCAGAAGTCTTAAAAAGAAAGACTCCTAGAGGCTATGAAACAACTTCTTGAAAAATTATTGCTGAACGGCTTTTGCTGCATTTACCCGGCCGTTTTGGAACAACGTGCCTGTGCCTGTTACAGGATCAGCTGTATCTTCAAGTGCAGCGCGAATTTGTGATGCATTCTTACCTTGAGCTGCGAGGAGTCCAGCTACACCCGCAACAACCGGTGATGCCATGGATGTTCCAGAGAAACTGGCATACTGATTATTTGGTGTTGTTGAATAGATGTTAACACCTGGCGCTGCGATATCAACCCACGTACCGAAGTTAGAAAAAGAAGCTTTTTGATCGTTTTGATCTGTAGCCGCAACCGCGATCGCGTTTGAATAGTAGGCTGGATAACTAGGCAGTGCAACACCAGAGTTACCGGCCGCAGCCACGACGACGGAACCTTTATTCGACGCGTAGTTTACCGCATCCTGAAGCGTCTGTGTGCCAATTGAACCGCCAAGACTTAAGTTAATAACTTGCGCGCCTTGATCAGCAGCGTAGCGAATACCTTGTGCCACATCATCTAGCGAACCGCTGCCTTCAGCGTCCAATACACGAACGGCTAAAATAGAAGCTTTCGGAGCGAGACCTGCGATTCCTACACCGTTGTTCGTATTGGCCGCTGCGATTCCTGCTACGTGTGTACCATGTTCATTTTCATCGATAGGATCGTTATCATCGTCTACAAAATCTGCACCTTTAATTACTTTTCCGGCTAAATCAGGGTGATTGTAATCAACACCTGTATCAATTACTGCAATCTTTACAGATGATGAACTTTGCGTTGTGTCCCAAGCTTGCTCGGCACCCACTTTTTGAGGAGCGTATTGTTGCTTATATGCAGGGTCGTTCGGAACATAACTCGCATGGAGCGTAACGTTTGGTTCAGCGTATTCCACTGAATCGAGGTTCTCGAAATTTTTAAGCGCATCTGCCACGCTTCCATCAACTTTAACAACGGTAAAGTCTTTCGTCACATCCACAACTTCACCGTCAAACTTTGAAACGGTATGTTCAATAGAACTTGCAGCTGAAACAGAATCTTTAAAGTGTACAATAATTTCCTGTGATGCAGCTTCCTGGATAGCTGATGGTGTAAAAGAAGCTTCCTTCGTACCTGACTCGGCAGCAGAAGCTGGCAGAGCCAAAGAGACTAATAGTGGGACAGATGCGGCAACTGCCACGAAACGCTTTAACATAAAAATCACTCCTCAGATGTATTTACCAAGCGAACTTGGCTTTGGATAGTAAGGAATTCAACAGCATTCTACAAAAACCTTTATTGTTATCTGAAAATAATGATAACTTACTATTATACTGTTGAACGTGAGGCTTTATATCTATGGTTAAAGCGTAACATGTAAAACTATTTTATTATCTTGAGATATGGTTAAGATAGTAAACATTACTTAACGAATCTGTAAAGGTAACATAAAGACGTGACCTGAAACAGAATTATGTAAACTTTTGGAGAAGTCATGTAAGCTAAAAATGAATAGTGAAATTTGAGGAGGAGATAAAAAGTGGCACGTTTACCTGAAGTGAATATTGAAGGAACACCCTTTAAGAAAACCCTTGCGAACGCACCAGGCATTCTAGATGCTTTTCAGCAGATGGATAAAGCGCTGAACGACATACTAGAACCTGAACTTATGGAATTGCTCCGCTTACGAGCGGCCTCAAACAATGGGTGCGACTACTGACAAAGCATGGATTATGGGACTCTGGATGAGTCCTCTAGACAAGCAGCTATTAAAAAAGCAAACGGCGCAGAGTTATCAGCGCGCGAAAAGCTAGCTCTCGAACTCGCTGATCACATCATGGAATATCATGGACAACTGCCAGATGAACTATACAACCGACTGAAGCAACATTTTTCAAAAGAAGAGATCATTGCGCTATTCTTCCAGATCGGAAGTAAAAACGGAGCCAACTGGTTCATTATCGCGATGGGAATAGTAAACGAATAAAAAATTAAACGTCCAGATCACACATGCGATCTGGACGTTATTGTATGTATTATCTATGCTGATCGATCAGGATCAGGTTTCCATCTGGATCTTCAAGTGTCAGACTGGCAGGACCTTCACTTGTTACATCCGCTTCTGTCGATAACGAAATTCCTCTTTCTTTCAGCTGCTTCTGCAGTTCGCGAATGTCAGTG
This sequence comes from Fictibacillus tiangongensis, assembly GCF_048083785.1. Taxonomy (GTDB): domain Bacteria; phylum Bacillota; class Bacilli; order Bacillales; family Fictibacillaceae; genus Fictibacillus. The sequence goes on along the minus strand of NZ_CP182294.1, from coordinate 3,815,996 downwards.
AAATTTTCAAGATTTTCTGCATTCTGGTTCCATCCAGGATTGAAAGTCAGGATATTTTTCTCAAACATACCTTGAAACAGACCGATAACCGTATCCTCATTCTTCATGATCAACCAGTTATGCTCGATGTTGCCACCTAACGTTTCAAAACCTAAGTTTTCATAAAATGCTTTTGAACGGTGGATGTCTTTCACACTTAAACTTACAGAAAACGCGCCAAGTTTCATAAGATCCTCCTTAAAATATCTGATAATTTTACTATAGATATCTTTTCCGCCGATTACAAACTAAAGTAGCACGCGCTTGCCTTATTTTTGAACGAAACTTTTTAATGAAAAAAAACGTATAGAGAAGGAAGAAGAGGAGGTTGAAGATGAATATGTATGAAGGTCGACCAAAACTTCAGATACCTAGAACATGGTTTGAAAACTTTTTAGATATATCGTCAATCACCTTACTTGTCATGGGAACCGTGAGCTTGATCTCAGATTGGGCCGCTATACCAGACACCGTACCTACTCACTTTAACGCAGCCGGAGATCCAGATGGATGGGGAAGTAAGAGCAACCTGTGGATTTTAATCGTAATGGGAGCGGTGACGTGGATAGTGCTTACCGTGTTAGAAAAATATCCGCACATCTACAATTATTTTAACCTAACAGAAGAAAACGTTGAGAGACAATACAAAAACGCACGTGTGATGATCAATGTACTGAAAAATGAAATCTTGATCTTCTTCGTCTATATGACTTGGGCATGCTCGAAAGTTGCAAAAGGAGATAGTGAAGGATTGAGTGTGTGGGTACTTCCCATTTTTATCGTAGGAATCACCGGCTCAATCGCATTTTTCATTGTAAGATCAATTAAATGGAAGTAAAGAAGAGGACGAACTTCATTTATAGAAGTAGAGTTCTCTTTTTTATGAAGTGTGTCTTTTCCTAGAGGACATAATAGCTATTTGTCCGCTGGATAAGGATAGTTATTATTCATAGTTTGGTAATGTGAATTAATTTCACGGATAAGCTTCAAAATTTCACGGTAAGCATTTTAATTTCACGGATAAAATTTTTTATCGAATTTTCGACTCATACCGACAACTGAGACTAAATTGAGCAGCTCATACTTTTAATGAGCTGCTCTAATTTTTGTTTACTGATCTTGATGGTTGCGTGCACGCGCTTCATCAGGACCTTCCATCTTAGTAGCGCCAGAATATTTTAAGTCTTGATCACGGTCAGATTCAACGCGTCCAGACTCGCGTAACTTCTTCTCCTGTCTATCTTTTCCCATAGTAAAACCTCCAATCACAGTAGATTTTCATTAGTATGAGAACTAAAAGAAACTTTTATGTAAAATCTGAAAATATCCCGAAAAAGCCTACCCGAACGTTTAGCTTTTAGAGAAAAGGGAATCCCCTTACTACGAAAAAAATTAATCGAGGAGGACTTAAAATGGTACAAAGTGTAAACACTACAAACGGATATGAAAACGGCATGTATCCTGAAGATGCTTACGGTACAGCGCAACGAGAGAGAGTGGCAGATCCGCAAAAAAGCAAGCTGCTAACAGGAATCGTAATTGGCGGTATCGTTGGTGGGGCACTTGCCTTGATTGATTATAATACGCGTTCGAAAGTGAAGAACACAGCGGTAGGATTGAAGGATAGTTCCAGCAAAATGATTACAGAGGTCAAACAAAATCCAGGTGAAGTGAAAGATCAGATGATCAGCCAGTTCAAAACGGCTAGCACCACCTTGAAAGATGCGATCAATGATGCGCAAGCGCTATACGAGCGTCTCAATAAAGACGTATTCGGCAACATCAACACACTAAAAGAAATCTCCAGTGATGTGGTGTCGACAGCAAAAGAAACGAAAGGCGAACTGGGCAATATCGGTTCGAAATTAAAAGAAGCAGGATCTGAAATTGCAGAGAATCCGATTGGAAACGATAAACTGCACGACTATTCTACTGGATCGGCACAAGAAACGACTTACACAAGAGAAAATGATTCAAACGTCGTTTCAGTCGGAGTGACATCGCAAAACAATCGAAAGAACTTATAAGGAAACGAAAAAACAGCTCTCTGTGGAGATACAGAGAGCTGTTTTTGTTTGTCAGTTTAAATTTTAGTTTCTATATAATAAGTTCTAGCTATTTATGATTTGTCTAATATCATTCAAACGTACAACTTGCTTCGCATCTTCAAAATGCTCTGAATAGTTTTCTGTTACGGAAAAGTCCACAACAGCGGTGTTGGTCAACAATGAAGTAATTTCTCCTTTTAAGCCGTCGAATGTTTCAATAATATCACCGATTTTAAATTCCATGCCTTTTCCTCCAACGTGAATTAATGTTTGTACTATTTTACCATAATTGTGACTAATTTTCCTTTTATTTTTAAAAACTTCTATTTGTTAAGTATTATAGCGAAAGCAAATAAGCATTTCCATTAAAGCGCTTTTATGTAACGCTTCCAATTTTCACTAAATATCACCAAACTATGGACTTGACGAAAGTTATTCAACAGTTATCCACAACTATAGAAAATTAAGCTTTCAGTAAAGTAAAGCTATCCACTGATTTATCCACATTATCCACATTGTCCACAGAAAGGAAAAACCGTCCTCTGAACAACTGCATCAGAAGACGGATTTTTACGGTCGCTTTTTGTAGAGTTTTTTCAAAGAAGTTCGTTCTTATAATTCGATCTCGCTCACTTCACGATCAACAATACGCGCACCTTTTTTGCTCGTATAGTTTCCGCCAGAAGAAGTGAAGATGTTTTGTGCGATTACCGTGTCCATCGCTGCGTTTACAGCTGCAGGGTCAACCGGTTCGATCGGAGCATCCAGACGGATGGTTACCGTTTTGTTCTCTTGGTTAAGAAACTGCAATTCAAGCACTTTGGCCATTGAAATCCCTCCTTTCTTCTATATTTTCCGCGCCACTACTCTTAAGAGTGGATCGCGAAGGAATCGTTTCGCTTAATCATCACAAGCGGATACACTTGAAGTCCTGATAATGCGTTTGCTACCGCATAAAGCTGGTCAGGTGTCGAAGTGGTCTTAACATTAGCGAAGTTCTTATACTTCACCACCGGCTTGTTGTCTGCATCCAAACCACCATCAAGCTCCAAACGCATTGCTGAATCAATCAAAGCTGCTGTCGCCATGTGCCTCACCTCCTTTCACATCATAAGTTCCAGAGAGAAGTGAAAAGGAGCCATGTGGCTAAAAACTTTTTAGATGGTTGTGTAAAACCTACTTTGTGGAGAATAAAATGATTGAATTTTTTATTTAACATAGTGCTCTAAAAACGTTCTGCATCACTGATAAGTTGTTTGAAGTGCAAGGTGCGAGACTCCTGCGGGACAAGCGGTCAGATGAGACCCTTAAGGGCGCGAAGCGGCAGTCCGAAAAGTGGAAGTGACTCGTCCAGACCCGACAAGCAAAAGGTGAATGGCCAGGAAGGCGCACTTTGCCTTTTTGACCATTCAACTTTTGACCTCGAGGGGCTAGTCACTGCAACTAGACAGGAGGCTCACCGCCTGCCCCGCGGAAAGCGAGCAACCTGGAACGGAAATCAACCACCCTCAAGCAACGAAGCCTAAACAAAAGTATTCTACCCACAGCACTTATCCACAATTTTTATTGTTTTACTCAAAATCAACACCTGAATCTTTCAAAATCCTGCATTTCACACAAAAAATCTATCCATTTTCGTAATTCTGCACATGCATTGTGGATAACTATTCAAAAGTTATCAGGCAACTTTTGTCGTTCTGCATCGTTTACCATACAACTTTTCAACAGTTGCACTTTGTTTTACAAAACTCCTCCAATTTATAGTGAAGATACCGCGGAATTCCCCGAATGTGCGCACATTCCAAAAGGAACGATTCCCTTGAAAAACACACCGTTTGAAGAAGTTGCTGCAATGTTTGAACCACTCATCAAATCCCAGATCAAACGCTACCACCTCACAAACCACTTTGATCAATACTATCAAGCTGGTTTACTCGGACTCTGGAAAGCTTATGAAACGTACAACCCGGAAAAAGGGCAGTTCTCCTCGTTCGCCTTTATCCATGTTCGCGGGCGTATTTTACAAGAGTTGCGAAACGAGATGAAGAGGCAGGAGGCAGAGGTCACGCATGATCCGCATAATTCGATAAGTTTTCAACAGCTATCCCATCAAGACCACATTCCTTTTTTAGAAGACGAAACATTGAACCTCTATCTGATGCATCTCACAGAGAATCAGCAGCGGTGGGTCGTACATCGTGTCTTTCATATGAAAACGGAAGCTGAGATTGCAGAAACGTTTGGGGTCACTCTCTATGCAGTGAAATCTTGGAGAAAAGCGGCAATAAAGAAGCTTCGTACAGTTTTAGCTGCCAAATAAAATCAAACTTTCTTACTACGTGATTTGATGGATATAATTTTGGAATTAGGGTATAGTAGAAAACTGTGGGCGAAAAAATTCCTTTTTTACCCATAATAGCCAATAGAGAAATAAGCTGCTATTTTTTTAGAATAACAGTGTAATAAGTTGGTAGGACAAAGCTTATATATTTATTAAGAGGGGGACAATTAAACGATGGAAACACAAGTTAATCAGAGTACTGGAAACAAGAAACGACCGTTGATCATTGGGCTAGCTATTATCGCAGTGCTTGCAATCGGGGCAACTGCATATGCGATGTTCGTTGATCTATCTCCGCGTGAATTGTATTTAAAATCCGAGATGAACACATTTAAAGCACTGAACGAATCTTTTGAAGACAGCTTTGGAGACGCGCTAGCACTTTCTGAAAAGCAAATGGAAGAAGCGTATAAGTCTGAAGCGAGCGTTGGGGTAGATGTTGACCCGGCGATGTTTGGAGCAGGTGGAATGGAAGCAGCGATGATTGGTTCTGTTCTACAAAACAGCGAATTCAAAGTAACAACACAGCATGATCCGAAGAAAGAAGAAGGATCTGTGGGAATGGCATTAACGATGAACGACTCTGACTTAGTGAATGCTGAGTTTTATCAAAACAACAAACAAACGGCTGTAAACGTACCTGCAGCTTACGATAAGAACGTTTACTTCGAAAACAGCAAGTTCGGTGACGTGATGCGTAAGTTCGACCCAGCGTACCAAGGTATGGAAAAGCTTGAGAACTTCTTTAAAGCAGTAGATGGCGACCTAAGTGAAGACGCTCGTGATGAAGCGTTCGAAGAGTTTGCAAAAGTTTACGCGGACAGCGTGAAAGATGAAAACGTAAAGCTAAAAGACGATGTTGATTTTAAGGGTGAGAAGCTTCGCGAGTTAACGGTTTCTCTTTCTGAAAAAGAAACAAAGACAATGCTTGTAAACTTTGTTGAAAAAATTGAAAAAGACGATGATATCCTAGATGCGATCGCTGAACAATCAGCATTGCAAGGCGGACTTCAAACAGGCATGGTAGCACCGACTAGCAGCATGAGTAAAGCAGACGCGAAAAAAGAACTTAAGAAAGTTCTAGCTGATGCGAAAAAAGGAATTAAAGATGACGTACAGATTCCAGGTGGAATGAAGCAAGTGGTTATCATCGATGGCGATGATAAAGTAGTAAGCCGTAACGTAACGATGAAGATAGGTGCGAACGGTGAAGAAGCGGTTCCGATGAACTACAAGTCTGAAAGCTGGACGAAGGGCGATGTAACGAACTCTTCTTGGGTTCTTAACGCAGGTCCTGAAGGCGAAACATTGCTTGTTGATGTAAAAATGGAAAGCGAACCAAAAGGGAAAGACGGAAAGAAGCGCGACATTAAAGCGAAATTCGAGATGACTGAAAACGGTACAACAGAAGGTATCGGGTTCCAAATTAAAGGTGAAGGTACAGATAAGAAGTCAAAATGGACGGCTAATCTTGTTCCTGCTGGCGATTCTCCAATGGAACTTCCAGACGTGACGCTTGAGATCGAGCACAAAGGTGACCAAAACCTTGATAAAGACTTTGCAAACCACGACTACAAAGTAACACTAGTTGGTAACGACGCTACAATGGGCGATATCAACGTTGGATTAAACATCAAAACAAAAACAACGTTCGGCGATAAACTGAAATTCCCTGAGCTTTCAGAAGGAAAAGCAGTAAACGTTGCTGAGATGAGTGACGCTGAAATGATGACGATGATGTCAGACATTCAACGCAACATCGAGAAATTTATCGGTGAAAACGCTCAAATGTTCCAATAGAATGATAATAAGAAGGACAGAGATAACTTAAGATAAAGTTGATCTTTGTCCTTTTTTCTAACTAAGTAGGGTATTTGAAGGAAGTCGGCCGGGCGCGAAATACGTCGAGGATTGTAGACTCGTGGATAAACGGTCGAAACTTTTGGATAAAGTGCTAAAACTTCTGGATAAACAGGCAAAACTCGTGGATAAATAGCCAAAACTTATGGATTCAACCAGTCCAATGCCCCTAGGGGTATATGTTCTGAGCCGTTCTCAGCCACGAACCTTCTCGAAATTTTAAACGAAAGGAACGACACTATGAGGCAAACGCTACTCATTGCCCATCTAACGGTAAAATGCTGGCTAAAGCAGCCTTTTCCCCTGTTTGCCATGATGCTGTTTCCCATTCTTTTACTTGGAATCACGTATCTCGGGCTAAAACCACTTCTTGAAGAAAAGCAGTGGGTAGAGCCTTTTGCCGTAGCGATCGTAGATGAAGATAACACGTTTGAAACCAAATTGCTCATGAAGCAGTATGAGAACTCAGAAGAACTAAAAAACGTATTAACCTTTGAAAAAACAGATGCAGAAACCGCGAGTGAAAAGCTGGCTAACAACGAGATCGCGGGCATGGTGATCGTACCGGATGGATTTACTAAAGGGATTCGCGGCGGTAAAAATATCCCCGTAACCGTCATTGGAAACCCTGAACGGCCTTTTCAAGCAAAACTCCTTCAGCAAGTGATGGTGTCAAACGCCAACTTGATCTCTTCTGCACAAAGTGGAGCGAACGCAGCTTTTCATTATTTAAGGAAAATGGACTTAAGTTCTGAAGAATTCCGTGCATACCGCGACACGGTTATCACGGATTTTACACTGCAAGCATTGAATAGAAACAAGATTTACGAAACGGAAACGCTAAGTGCGTTCGGCGGAGTCACAACAATCGACTATTACAGCTTATCTGGTGTGTTGATCCTGTTACTCGTTGGCGGATTGTTTGGTATGAGTTTAACCGCAAGAAGTGAACAAACCGCACTGCACGAAAGACTAACGCTACAAGGGATAAGGTCTGGCATATTCTTTTTTAGCAATGTACTATCCGTTTTCCTTCTGCTCGTCATCCAAAGTGTTGTTTTGACTCTACTATTTTATGCTTTAACAAAAACGTGGAGCATCACAGCGACATTCATACTTTTAGCATACTGCCTCAGCGTCGCATCTCTATTCGCGCTTTGTCAGGAACTTTTTGTTCGTAACGCAGCAAAATGGGGAGCGGGAATCATCCTTGCAATGGGACTCATTGCTACAAGCGGAAGTGTTCTGCCACTATCGTATCTTCCGGAAGTGTGGCGGAGCGTAAGTATGCTTAACATCGTGCATCACGCACACAGCGGACTAATTGAAACACTATTTGTGGGGAACGAAACCTGGATGTCTGTTCTCGTCTTACTTAGCTTTTCAATCATCATTTGGGCAGTGAGTTTGCTGCTTATCACAATAAAGAAGAGGTTGCCATGGTCTGGACAATTGCCATTACACGTATAAAATTATTGCTTCAAAGTCCGTGGAGCTGGCTGGGACTCATCGTTCCGGTTCTCGTGCTGATTTTCTTAGACATGTCCGTTGAAAAAACAAGTAACGCGACCAAGATTCCTGTTGTGATCGTGGATGAGGATGAAACGGAATACTCGAAAACAGTTGTAGAACGAGTGAGTAAAAATCCAGCTGTAGCGGTAAGTGTTCGGAATGAAGAGGATGCGCGAAATCAGATCGAGACGCAAAAAGCCGCCATCGGTTTCTTTATACCTGAAGGGTTTATGGAAAGCATACAGAAAAATGATGAAGATGAGCTCGTGACGATGTGGCTCTCGTCAGGTTCGATTTCTCATGGGTTGGTGCGTGAGATTTTCGCAAGTGAAGTGAAGCGGCTATCGAGTAATTCGTATGGCGCCAATACGGTATTAAAAACATACGGAAAAAGTGAGAAGCTAGATGCTAAGGAACAAGCTGCAGTCTGGAAAGATGCTTGGGCCTATAGCGATAAGCATTGGGAGCCGAAGCCTCTTATGACGGTTGACTATAAAGTTGGGGTAACGAGAGAATCATCGGTAGTAGATTCTGGCGGTGCCGCTTCGATCTATGTTCCAGGAATGCTCGTTCTTCTCATGTTGTTTAGTTTTTTATATAACAGCTGGCCGATTAAAGACCGAGAATCTGGTATGCGGTCCAGAGTGCCTTACGCAGCCGGCCGATTTTCAACTTACTGGTTCGGAAACGCATTAGGCGTGTTACTTTTGCAGATAACATTGCTCGTATTATTGTTTAGTTATGGCTGGTGGAGAGATGAGTTACAGTTAAACGCGGCAACGATTTTTGGCTTGATCGGCTACGTCTTATTCCTAAACGCACTATCTCTTCTGTTTGCTTATTTCGTGCATAGCAACCGCACATGGCAAGCGATCACACTCTTTGTCGTATTGTGCACATCGCTTCTAAGCGGAACTTTCTTCCCGAGCGATGAGCTATCAAGCTTTTTACAACGCGCTGCAGAATGGACGCCGCAATATTGGATCGTATCCTCTCTAAACCAAGGAACGCTTATGATTCCATTCATATTCGTAGGTCTAAGCATCGTTTTATACGTACTTTCAACATTAAAGGCAGGTGACAACGCTTGATTGCAGCAGAAAATCTGAAAAAGAAGTTTGGTAGAAAAGAAGTACTAAAAGAAATGAACTTCTTTATCGAAAAAGGAGAAACCGTCGGCGTTGTTGGCCCGAACGGTGCAGGTAAATCAACGCTTTTGAGAATCCTCGCGACCCTTATGAAAGGATCTGGCGGATCGATTCAGATCGATGGGCTTGATGTAAGGAAAGAACAAAAGAAGATTCGACAGAGAATTGGTTACGTACCGCAAGAAATAGCTGTCTATCATGAACTGACAACGCGCGAAAACTTACGATTTTTTTCAAAGTTAGCGAAAGGATCGTCAGAAGAAAGATGGATGCAGCGCTGCGAGGAGTGGCGACTGGCTGAGCACCTCGATAAAAAAGTGAAGCATCTGTCCGGTGGTAACCAGAGAAAGCTAAACATCTTAATTGCCATGCTTCATGACCCGGACCTTTTGATTCTGGATGAACCCACAGTCGGAATCGACATATCCGCAAAGCAAGAGATCGTAAATGATTTGCGGCAGCTGGGTAGGGAAGGGAAGACAATCCTTTATTCCAGTCATGACGCGCAAGAGCTCGAAACATTATGTACTTCTTTTTTAATTCTAAAAGAAGGAGAGTTATTATTTTACGGGTCAAAACAAAAAGTGAGACAGTTCGGTTCCGTTGCACAATCTGAAAATTTCGCGGAAACGCTTGGAGAGATCGTTGGATGAAGTCTGCTGAGAGGGCAGGCTTTTTTTATCCTGAATATTCCAACCAAAGAAGAAAAGTGCTAATATAAGTATGTGAAGAGTTTCACATAGGAGGTGGTTTTTTTGTCAGAAAATCTTTCAAGGAAAATTGATTCAGCGCTTTTCTCAGCTTTTTTACTACCCGGTTTGCTGAGTTTTTATATTATTTATGATTATGGCTTCTCAGAAGATTTGTTTATCCTGTTGATAATATTATTCTTTACTTTGGTGGGAAACTTTTTTTATGCAATACCTGTTTCAATTCTGATTGATTGGATTACAAAAAGTTGTCGTAAATCTCAATTTTTCATCTCAGGTTTTTTACATATTTTCTTTGGCTTTATTACTTTCTTTATTATTGAAGGGTTAAACCTTTTTGCTATTGCATGTGCCTTTCTTTTTTTCTTATCGGAAGAATGGCAAAAACGAAAAGAAAATCCATTTAATTGGAAAATAGGGGTAGTGAATGGTGTTGTTGTAGTTGTTATTGTGGTCCTTGCTGTTTATTCGTCATTTTTATTGGACAAGTGGATGGAAAAAGAAACACATGAATATTATCTTATTCCAGCTAATTACGAGGGTAAAGTAACTGTAATATATAACATAAAGCAAAAGCCAGTAGCAAAAAAGATGGGAGACTATAACGTGATACAAGTAAACGATCATGGTTATGCTCTTACTTCGTTACCTCAAGCAGAGGGAACGATTAAAAATAAATATTATTTTGTAGATAAAAATGGTCAAAAAGTAGAGATTGATGAGAAGTGTGTTCACATAGGTAGTTCGGGTTCTATTTCAAATGATGAACAGGAGTTCCATTTTTCAAATATTACTGTTAAAAAGAATGGATGTACAGATGATTTTTATATAAATGGAAATATGTATGGAGAGGATCGTAGTCTTGAAATAGAAGAAATCCTGCAGCGAGAAGGCCTTGGTGATTTTGGATATTAAAGGAAGAGAGTATTTATAAAAATAAACATTTTAGCACAATACTAAATTCGACGAGATTTTACAAGAAGACCAAATTCCTATTTTCCGTAACCGAAGCGTAAAACACAAGTCCTACTATTTATTGTAGGATAATAATAGATTACTTGGAAAATCAAAGGAGTTTGGGATAAATAATGAAAAAATGGATAGTTACATCAGTTCTAGGAGCTAGTTTATTATTGTCGCCACTACAGGCGTTTGCAAATATTGGAGATCAGACACTTCGTCCAACAATGACACACTCAGATGTGAAAACACTTCAAACAATTTTGCGAGATAAAGGTTATTTTACATATAGCGGTTCGGCAACGACATACTTCGGATCATATACTAAGAGTGCGGTAATGAGCTTTCAGCGTGCAAAAGGTTTAACGGCGGACGGGATTGCTGGCCGCAGTACTTTTAACAAACTAGGAGTCTATAATGTTAATAATCCGTATCTAGTAGACTATGCAAAACGTTTTCAAGGGACTCCATATAAGTGGGGTGGGACAACAACTGCTGGGTTTGACTGTTCGGGTTATATCAACTACGTTTTTAAAAACTCTCACAATATCGTTTTGCCACGCACAGTGAAAGATATGTGGAGTAACACAGGATATCGAGTATCAGCTCAAAGTGTAGGAGATCTCGTGTTCTTCTCAACGACTACTTCTGGAGCTTCACACATGGGTATCTATATCGGAAACGGGAAGTTTATCCACGCTGGTTCATCAACAGGAGTAACCATTTCAGATATGAGCAACAGCTACTGGAAGCCGCGTTATTTAGGAACGAAACGTCTATAAATAATTATCCAAGAGGAATGGCTCTGCAATTGTAGAGGCTATTCCTCTTTTTATGTACACATAACTATTAATAGACTAGTTCATTATTTGTACTTCTAGTGTTGATAACTTTTATTTTATTCTTTTCAGTAATGGACTGATCTGAATGGTAACTTAACTCTGAAAAGAAACAAAATTGAGTTGCAGGATAGGGTTGAGATAATTTGGTTAAATCAAATTCTGTTGCTCTGTACACTTCATCTATACAATCTAGGGCTACTTGTTCTAGACCTTTTTCAAATAGATCATCCATGTTATCAAAGTCTGTCATTATAGAAATGGTCGTTCCCATGCGATAATATGTAAACTTAACTCCAACTTGATTGTTCATATGAAAAGCCTCCGTAATAAAAGTAAATTAGAATAGTATTTAAGTGAGTGGGTATTCAGGCTGTTTATAAAACGGATTTAACTACTTTGCTTTAGAATATTGAGCTAACAGGTTTTGAAAAATAAATAGTCCTTTATTCTTTATCGGCTAAAGCTTTATAAATATTAAGAGAAGTTTTTTTGAAAAATGTTTTTATTAGGATTAAGTCTATTGAAACAAGGAAAAATGGTAGACGAATATTAAATAACAGAAGCACAAACCAGAGTTTGCGCTTCTGTTCTAATTCTTATCCTAGAACAAGATTCTTGCCCAAGGATCGCAGCAGCAATGATGATGCTTTTTCTTAGCTTTTTTGAACTTCTTGCACTTCAACACTTCGTAGCTAGAAGATGAAGAAGAGGATGAAGAAGAGGACGAAGAGGATGAAGAGGATGAAGAAGAAGATTCTTCACAAACCCATTCTACTTTCTTGTAACACTTCTCAACTTTCTCATGCTTCTCGTGCTTCTCATGTTTGCAGTGGTCGTAGTTTCCACACTTGTTACACATTAATTGTTTCACCTCACAAATTGATACCGACTTCCAATTGGTTTCGGTTTCTGTATATCATATGTAGAGGCAGACAAGTTGCTTAGACGAACGTTGAGATTTTAAGAAATTGGGGTCTGACCCCAAACAAATACAAATCCCTTCAATTTGTTCTTCTCAGAAATACACCGAAGAACTACAATTTAAAATTAGAAAACGAAAAATCCACACTGCAGCTGCAGCGTGGATTTTTATCACTTGGTAGGTTCTTGTATGTGCATTCCTTCCTTCGCAAAAGCAAAGTGGATGGCGTGCTTCAAGTTTCTAAAATATGTACTTTCTCCTAGAGAATATTGGTGTTTAGTGATTTCCATACTCAATTCAGGTGAGATCCCGACCAACAATGTTTCCATTCCAAACAGTCGGGCAGAAGAAACAAGCTTGTTCAACATACCTACCATTTCCGTATCAATAGACTTGATACCTGTAAGATCTAAGATCACGAATTTAGCACGGTGTTGTGGAAGTGCAGTCAGGGTATGCTCTAACATATCGTTTGAACGAAGCTCATTGTATTTTCCGATTAAAGGTATAACTACGATGTGATCAGTTACTGGAATGATCGGAGAGGAAATCTCGCGAATGAGATCTGTTAACTCTCTTGTTCGGTCTTCAACCATAGCTTCAAGCTTCATGATTTCATGCTGTTCTTCTCGTTGAACGAGATCGCGGATATTATCTTTTGGTGTTATATGTGATTCTGAAATGGCTAATTTTAGCGTGGTAGGGTCTGATTCGTTTTCCAAAACTTCATACCACATGTTGGTTTGAAAGAGTCCAGTGAAAACGCCAGCCCAGTGACCAGGTAAAAAACGACCCATGCGTTCGCTGTTCTGCGCTTTTTTCACTTTCGTTTCCCAGCTGTTCGTAATCGTAATAATCGCTTTTTTCTTTTTAACATCAAGCTCTATGTATGTTTTTCCCCAACCAGCTGATGCATAAATGGCAGGTAATGATTCAGCGGAAATTTCAATATCTCCAATCGTTCTTATGTAAAAGTCACTAACGATTAACCCTGTCCGATACCCAGCTGTTTCGTAAACAAGGTCCGCGGTTCCTTCTCCTGTGATCTCTTCAATGGAATCGAGGAATACCTTGAATGCTGAATCAATCCAAAACAGCATTACATCTTGGCCTTCAAATTGAAAAATACCTTTAGCTGTGTCCCAATGAAAAGAAGAACCATTAACATCTACACTTTTTTGAGAATCCATTAGTTCGTTTGGCGAATGCTTCATTTATAATCCTCCATAGCAAAAATAGTAGACACCCTTTTCCCGTACCCTATTTCAATTAACATTAAACATTCGTGTGGGGTTTGACCCCTCACAAATACAAAACCCATAATATGTACATTCCACGAAGACACCCACAAATAATTTAACAACGTAAAAACCACCTGATGCTATCAGGTGGTTAGGTTTGTTTGTTTTTCCATTTGTTAAATTCAAGAAACTCTTTAAACTGCTCTTTACTAACACCAGAACCCATGGCTTCTTTTACTAAATCTGCCCATTCCTGGTCTAAGTTTTTTGTGTCAACTTCTGGCTTAATTAAGTGGTCAACAGAAATATCCAACACATCCGCAATTTTTTCTAAAAGCTGTATTGATGGATTTTGCTGTATATTCCGTTCTAAAGCACTTATATAAGACTTAGCAACCCCTGCTCTGTCAGCTAAAGCTGTAATGGAGAGGCCTTTTTCGGTACGGTATTTTTTAACTCGCTCACCAATTATCATTTGCAATCCCCATTTTAAGAAATAATTTGCTTTCATTATATCTTTCTGTATGAGGTAAGTAAATAAATTCTGTGACTTGCTTACTATTTCACTGAATTAATTTCCTTGCAATTGATATTTTTCTAGTATTAATTGTGGGTTTTGTAAAAAACGAATAATCTCTTCTTTAGTGAAACCCTGATCTCTAGCTTCTTTCATCAATTCAATCCACTCGTGATCTAACTGAAATGCCTTTTCCACTAAGAATCCCTCCAGAATTAAGTGATATCCAGGTAACCCGGCGATCGTAGCTTTTTAGCCTTAGACCCGTGGCTTTGCGCCCGCTTCTTTCGAATGTGTTTGCCCTTGTCTGGAGGACAATTGGGTAATATTCCCTAACTCAAATTGATTATATCCAAGCTAAATAGAAAATGTTGTCAGAAAATGACTGTAACAAAAATGTAATATATGAAAATCTCATTTGACCCCTATAAAACTTTTTTAGAGGAATGATGCGGGTTATGTTGAAATTATTCATTATAAATACTCATTAAACGAATTTTTACTACTGAAAGGATGAATAAATTGCCTAATAAATTGCCAATGAATTTGTCGAATCAACTCAGTTTACCTGTGATTAACGCCCCGATGTTTCTTGTATCAAGTCCTGATATGGTGTTGGAAAGCTGCAAGAACGGAATTATAGGGACGTTTCCTTTATTAAATGCACGCACCTCCGATCTATTAGAAAATTGGATGAAACATATCTCAGAAGAGCTAAGTAAAGCTAGGGAAGTAGATCCTTCGGCAAAGATAGCTCCATGGGGTGTTAACTTAATTGTTCACCGTACGAATAAACGTTTTGAAGAAGATTTAGAGCTAATAAAAAAATATGAGCCGCCAGTGGTAATTACTTCTCTAGGGAATCCAAGTGATGTGGCCAAAATCGTACACGGATACGGTGGTCTCGTATTCTCTGACGTTATCTCGCTTGATCACGCCCGTAAGGCTGCTAAGACTGGCATCGATGGATTAATACTCGTGTGCAGTGGAGCAGGTGGTCATGGTGGAACGTTAAATCCATTTGCTTTCTTAAAAGCAGTAAAAGAATTCTGGGATGGAATGACGATTCTAGCTGGGGCGATTTCTACAGGTGAAGAAATACTAGCTGCCAAAATTCTTGGAGCAGACCTCGTATACATGGGTACGCGCTTTATAGCGACTCAAGAATCTTCAGCGAGCGAAGATTACCGGCAAATGTTGATAGATTCTACACTTGAGGATCTTGTTTATACAGACGCGATTAGTGGAATAAAAGGAAACTACCTACTTCCATCCCTTCAAAAAGCGGGATTTGATGTCGAAAACTTGATGAAAATAGATTCCATCGATCTCTCGTTTTCTGAATCAAAAGCAAAAGCTTGGAAAGACATTTGGTCAGCGGGACAAGGTGTAGGCAGTGTGAAGCAAGTTTCTACCATCCAGGAAGTAGTAGATGACCTTAAAGCTGAATATAAAAATGCGTTACATACAAAGGAAGCTATTAGTATAATTCCTTGATTTTAATAGTCCTTTAGAACTAAATCCCCCAAAAACTATGTGCATAAACATAGTTTTTGGGGGATGTTTTATGTTGTCCTTCTGAAGTGGACAAATTATAAGGTTTTGTTTTTGTTTGGGGTCAGACCCCAAATAAAAACAAGATAATTCATCAGATAAAAAGAGGACTGAACTGAATGAGAGAGAAAGTATTAGGTAATATCTTTATGTTAAGAAAACGTGTAAACTGTAAGGGATTCCTTACAATACAATTAAAATTGAAATGCTAATTATAGTGGAGGTGTTACCATGAATTTATTCTCATCTATTACGGAAGAAAGTTTTAACTATTTAATACATGATTATGGATTTTCTGAACCGATCGATACAGATGGGAGTTGGAAGACAACCTTCTTATACACAAATGACCAACTTGCGATTGAAATCGAATTAAATTATCGAGACATGGATACATTTATTTTTATGAAAAAAATGGGTGAAGATAAAGAGTGTGATGTTTCTCGTATGCAACTTGAGGAAATTATCAATATAGAGCCAGTCAAAAGCAAGGGTGATCAAACTACAATTGAGGAGTTTGAAAAGGGAATTGTGGAAAAAGCGGTTCTATTAAAAACTCATCTTAACCAGATTATAAACAAAAAGGAAAGAATCTTCTCATAGTTGAGGAAAGAGATAACCACAAAATAGGTTATCTCTTTTTTTGTTAAAGACTATAAATAAGAAAAACGGGTGCAACATAAACCGAAATCATTAGTATTGCTAGAAAAACACCCATTTTACTAGTTCCACCGCGTTTGCGAATTTCATGGATCTTTTCTTTATCGCTGATTGAACCTTGCTCAATCATGCTAATTTGTTTTTGCGCATGCTTTTTATACAGAAGGTTACCTCCAATGCCTAGCCAGCCAGAAAGAGCGGCACCTAGAGATCGATTGATAAGTGTTCCTTCAATTTCCATTAAAAGAAAAATGATATCGATGGCAAAAAAAGCAGCTAAGACAAGAAGAATGGGTGTATACATCTTTCGATAACCAAGCCATAAGAGCGTTAAGAAAAAAGCAGCCCAATTAAAACTATTATCCTTTTGCCACTTCTTTAAGTAATAATCCTTCTTTTTCTCTCCAACAAACTCTATAAGTTTTGTTTCCTGTCTTGCATCCATAACTCCATCGAAATTGGAATACTTCGTATTAGTTTCAGTGAACGGCTCCAATCTATATAACTCCTCTTATATTTTATTAACTGTATCTATTTTTATATCAAATACAGCTACAGGAATATATTCCATTTTATTCTAAAATTAAAACACAATAAGATTTTAAATTGGGAGATAGCCACTAAAATTGAAACACAACTGTTCTTAAATGAAAACAAAAACTAAAAAACCACATCACTCTTAACCTTTCCTTTCTTTCTTTAAGAATAATTAAATACCCAAAAGAAACAAGAATTGACAAGGTTTTCAACTCCTGCTATATTGAAAACAAATAAGTTCTATATAAAGAACAAAGGCTTGTATAAAGAACAAAAAGGATTCTCACCTATTTTTTTAATCTTTTTGTTCTTTAAAAAGAACAAAACTTTAAGGCGTAGGGAGTGATTACTAATTCGCGTTCTAATTTTGTTTCTTATTTGCTTTATGACAATGGCAATTACTAGTACTAATTCTATTGAAGAGAAAAAACCTGAAAACAAACAAGTGGAATCACTGGATGAGATCACTTCAGGCGTAATCTTTAAAACTAAGTCTATTAATCAACCAACAAAAACTAACCAATGGCAATTATTGTGGAGTGATGAGTTCCAAAATGAATTATCGTTAAAAGATTGGAATCTTCAGGATTGGCCATCTGATAAAAATGGTGAATGGCAATACTACACACCTGAAAACGTGAAGGTTCTAGACGGGCATCTTGTTATCAAAAGTAAAAGAGAGCGGTTTAAGGGAAGGAACTACACTTCTGGGGCTTTGACTACAGAGAATAAATTGGAATTCACTTACGGAAAGATTGACATAAGAGCTAAACTTCCAAAAGGTAAAGGGGTATTTCCGGCTTTTTGGTTAGTGAATTCGATAAACGGAAACTGGCTGCCAGAGATTGATATGATGGAGAATTTGGGGGATTCGCCGAATGAACTATATTTTGTTGTTCATTGGCAGGATTCTCATGGAAAGAAAAAGAGAGACTTCAGGCATTTTATTAGTAAAGATGTAGATTTCTCGAAGGACTTTCACCTATACAGCCTCATTTGGGAAAAAGACAAGATTGTTTGGTTAATTGACAATCAGGAAGTATTCCAAACAACAGAGTTTTCTCCTTCTACTCCTTTATTCCTTTATTTAAATACAGCAATTGGTGGTAATTGGCCAGGCCCACCTAGTCCAACAGATTCATATCCTAAAGACATGTTAATTGACTATGTTCATGTTTATCAAAAAAGTGAAGGGAGTGGTCAATAATGCTGTTTACGTATTTTGCTTTAGGAATCTTCATGGCTTTTGTTATCTTTCAATCCCTTTATATATTCATTCCACTCTTCAAAAATGAGAAAAAGAAGATAAATGAAGTTACTAAGAACTATACATTTTCTGTTATTGTCCCTGCCTATAATGAGGAAAAGGTGATCCGGCATTGTTTAGTAGGTTTTCTTTATTCAAAGTACAAAGATGCAGAGTTGATCATTGTTAATGACGGATCAACAGATAACACGCTGCACTATCTGAATAAGCTCCTAGCTTTCAAAGTATGTGATAGGAAAATAGACAAAGAATTGAAGTATCAATATATAAAGAATACGTACCAGTCATTAAAATTTCCCAATATATATGTAATCGATAAAGTAAATGGCGGTAAAGCTGATGCTCTTAACGCTGGGATTGGATTTAGCCAAAATGAAATTGTTGTCACGTTAGATGCAGATAGTTATTTACAAAAGCACGCACTAGAGGAAATAAATATGAAATTTCAAGAAAAAGACGTAATTGCATGTGGCGGTAATGTACTCATCGCACAAGCATTTACGGGAGATATCCAGAATTTAAAACCAACATTTAGGGTGAAGGGAATTATAAAGTTTCAATTTCTTCAATATTTAACAGCGTTCTATCTGCATAAAAGAGCTCAAGCTTCCATCGGTGCGATTACTGTTATCGCGGGGGCATTCGGTGCATTTAGAAGAGAGACACTTTTTAATATAAACGGCTTTAGGAAAACAATTGGTGAGGATATGGACATCACGCTAAAGCTGCACAAATATATAAAAGAAACGAAAAGTAAGCAAAAAGTAGCCTTTGTGCCAACTGCCCTTTGTTACACAGAGTGTCCAAGCACATTAAAGGATATGTTTAAACAACGAGTTAGATGGCAGAAAGCATTTATAGATTGTCTCGTTCATTACCGAAAGTGTTATTTTCATAAATTTTCAATCCGATTCTCTCTCTTTTTCTTAGTTGATCAATTTATTATTGGAACTTTAAACGCGTTTCCATTCGTTATTACTCCATTCTTAATACTCTATAACCAGAGCAACGTTTTCTTATTGCTTCTTCTTGGACTAGGAGCAGTTATGCTTTTCATGTATCAGAGCTTAACAACGATTTATGTCACTCATCTTCATGGAATCAAGTTTTCTAAAGTAGATCTTGCAAGGATAATCCTATTCCTTCCTTTTGAAATCTTTGTTTACCGCATGATTAACCTTTCTTTTGTTGTGTATGGTACGATTTCTTATTTTTATAAATCTCAATCATGGGACAAGTTAGAGCGATCTGGGAACATCTCTTGGAAAGGGGTGAAGAGAGCATGAAGGAACTCATTTCTAAAATTTCCGTTGCCTCTGGTTTTCTTATCCTTTTGAGTGGTCTAGGTTGGGGGCTTGGATTTGTAATCAATGAGTACGAGATTCTCGCTAAAGAACATGAAGGTCTACTGCCCCGCAATCAGCGAATTGCTTTAGAAAGCTGTGAAGATGGATCGAAAAGGATTGTTAGAACATTTGCTGTCCAAAAAGCGGCAAAAGATATCCCGATTTTAACGTACCATCGAATTGTCGATGAGAAAGATATAGTTAAAAAACATTATATTAACGGAAAAGTAAATCCTATGATCGTTACAAAAGCAGATTTCAAAAAACAGATGACATATTTGAAAGATGAGGGATACATCACCTTATCACTTAATGAATTGCATGGCTTTTTAACAAGGGATATATCACTACCAGAGAAAAGTGTTGTCATCACGTTCGATGATGGATACAAAGATAACTTTATAGAAGCTTATCCTATCCTAAAAAAATACGACTTCAAAGCTGTGAACTTTATCATTACAGGTGCAATATCTAATAAAGTACATCCGTATACACCTGAACATGTGCAATATTTCGGTGCAAAAGAATTAAGAAGAGGATGCGATGTATTTGAGTATCAAAGTCATACGTACAGCTTTCATAAAAGAGAGAAAAAGAATGGAGTAAAAACTTCGTACTTATTGTCAAAGTCTAAAGATGATGTAGTTAACGATATTCATACAAGCATCTTCCAATTAGGAGGAGAACGCCTAGGCTTTGCCTATCCATATGGGGAGTATTCTCCAGAAAGTATTAAGATAATAAAGCAAGCGGGATTTAAAATGGCGTTTACAACAGAAGAAAGAGCAGCAAGTCCTAAAGACCATATGTATGAAATTCCACGGTTTCAGATTTTATATAACACTTCATTTAAAGAATTTAAGCAGCATGTGAAATAGCGATAGGTATATAGCATAAACATAATTGTAGGTTGGAGGGGTTATACATGATTGGGGCCAAAATACGAAATCTACGAGTTGAAAAGGGGCTAACCTTAACTGAGCTTGCGGAAAAGGCTGGAATCGCAAAATCATATCTGAGTAACATAGAACGAAATCTACAAAACAATCCTACGTTTGAATACATTAATAAAATTGCAAGAGCGTTGGATGTCGAACAAGAAAGATTATTATTTGAAGCAGATAGCGTTGGAAATAGTGAGGTTCAAAATGACCTTATGAATTTTAAAAAAGCGTTAGCTCAAATGGACGATTATCAATTGGAAGAATTGATTGATTACATTGAGTTTACAATGTGGAAACGAAAACAAATGAACTAATTTTATTACTTCTTTCCCTTTCTATTCCAATTATAATTATAAAAAGCGCATTAAAGGGTTCCAATTTTCTAAAAAATATAGTAAAATAATTTGAAAATTAGGTTTCGTTTTATCGGAATTGGGGAAGGAGAGTATATTTGGGGATGAAACATATTACATCTGGGTTTGGATTTGCGTTTATCTTCTTAGCAGCGCTTTTTGCACTAGGTCTCTATCAAACGGTGATGGTATGGGGGAACATTAACTTGTTCTTTGAACGAATAATGGGACTGACTTCAACTTCATTTATTTCTTCCATACTTCTATTCTGGTCAATTACGAGTGCTTTTTGGATTCTTAGCTTAAAAGTGTTAGATTTTGCGCATAAAACAGAATTGTACAATACGAAGAACGCTATCTTCGGTATGTTGTTCTTATTCTTCGCCATTCCATTTGGCATTTGCGTACAAGTTTACCATGCGCTTAACATGAATACTGGCGTAACAACTATTACAACTGCACTGTTTATCATGACAATTGTTTCGTTTATAATTGGGTTTGTGTTTAAATTTAGACGAACTGCACGATAATTTAAAAAATACCGCAGACCTTAATGTCTGCGGTATTTTTGTTATGTTTTTGAAACGAAACGAAATTTAATACGTTCAAATGCTTTTCCATCAACTACTACTAATTTTTCATTAAAATCCTCAATATAACCAGAAGCAAGGGTCAAATCTTCCTTAACGCAAACAACATCTACTTTTACCATTAAATAACGGTGGTTGTTAAAATCAAAATCATTAACGATAGAACTGCCGCTTGGAATAATATACATGACCGCTCTCCTTTATCATACAAACTACCTATATCATATACTGGAAAAAAATAACTGTAAAGCGAAATTTTTTCTTAGCTATGCTAGGTTATTTTTACGATAAAACCTTGGCTCTATAGAGCCAAGGTCATGGTCAAGCAGTTAAATTATTTACCGATCCACACTACTCCGGAAGAGTTATCTTTGGATTCGCCTAAGATTAAGAACTTAAGCCCATACTTAGGTAGATTCTTACCAGCGTCATCAATCACGCCGTCTTCTGCACTTCCATTGTAATCGGTTTTGTCGATATAGGACATAGAATCACTAAATCCAGGCGCACCTTTTTGTGATTTGTAATCAAAAATTCCCCGACTTGGTGAATCAATATACCAACTAGGTGTTTGGTCATAAGAGAATGCTGCATCCGCAATCTGATAACGTGTTGAATCTTCTACTGTAGGTTTCCCGTCTTTCTTACCAACAATAGCTTTTGGATGTGAATCTACTACACCGATAAATCCTTCTCCTGGATGATCACCAACCCAGTTGTCTGTGTAGCTATCATCTCCATACCATACAAGCATTCCTGTATTGTATTTAACACCGCGGCTACTCTGTAACGCTTTATCAGATCCAGCTGTATTTCTCCATTCAATATAGTAATAATGATTTGCATAAGAGATACCGTTTGAAGTTGTAAATCCATCAGTAGTAAACTTAGTTGCGCCTTCAGCATCATCTGAGAAAACGACTTGACCGTCTGCTGTTAGGACAGCATTATCAAGCGCAAAGCCTTCTGGTGCAAGTCCACCATCAGTTGAATAGTCAAAGACAAGTTGCACTTTTTGTCCAGCATATGCACTTAGATCATAGGATTTGTCAACCCATTTTCCTTCAGTTGTATATTTCTCTTTTTCTGCATTTGTGGCAGTCCAACCAAGCCTGTCAATTTCAACTATTTTCCCATCTTCTTTTTTTACAAAGACGGTTAATTTATCATATTCTCCGCCATTTTCAATTTCATAGTTTGCTTTGTAAGAAAATACAGCAGATGTTTTACCAGTCAGATCAAGAGTAGGGGAAGTCATACTTGTATGAAGGTTATCTCCCTTCGTACTGTAATAGTATTTGTTTCCAAACTCAGGTTGAATCTTACTTTTTACCGGCTTTTGAGGAAGGTTTACTTTGACAATACCGGCATTTTTAGACTTTGTTACGGATTGATCAATTTGAATAGTTTTACCAACTCGAGTTAAGTCCTTTGAATCAATCTCTGTGATATTTGCCCAGTTTCCTCCCATGATTTTCTGGAAGTACTCTTTGTTCTGCGGGGAAAAACTCGTTGGTTCTGTTCCAGCAATCTTACCATTCCAGCTTCCGCCACTCATGATGGACCATGAAGCAACTGGTTCACCGTCACCTGTGTATTGTGTGTCGTATTCATCTGGAAGACCTAAGTCATGACCGAATTCGTGTGCGAATACCCCAACGGCACCATCCTCAGGTTCAACCGTATAATCCCAAGCTGCCATTTGTCCGCCCCAATAAGGAACAGATGCTTTAGTGCCAGGAACACTATAAGGTCCGTTTCCTAAAACCCAACGGTGAGACCAAATTGCATCATTACCTAATTTACCACCGCCTGCTTCTTGTCCAACACCTGCATGAATAACCATCAAGTGATCAACCAATCCGTCGGGCTCATTCATGTTTCCATCTTGATCCAGATCATATATATCTAGTTCATCAAAATCTGCTAAGTTAACTCCGCTTGCAGCAGCTGCATTTAGAGCATCTTTTACAAAGTCACGTGGTCCCTTTGGATTTAAGTTGTCGTGACCGCCTGCTGGATTATCATCGCCATATTCTTTTGCAGTTCCTGGAACAGTCAACCAATCGGTAACATACCCATCAACAGTGTAGCTTCCGCCTGATTGCTCTTCATAGTATTGTTTAAAGGTTTTCACTTTTGATTTATCAAATAACTCAAAGTCGCTGTCCCCGAAAAGCATTTTTTCGTAATGTTCACGGCTAAAGTTTTCAGAGTACATATACCCAGGTTCTTGAGTGATATTATTATGTTTGAAATCGGAGAATTCTGCTAAAAGGACTAATACTTTATCTTCGCGTTTCTCGCCTTTGTATTTGACAGGCTTTGCAGGATCTACTTGTAATAAGCCACTACTCTTACCACTCTTAATCTCTTGGCTCTTGTTTAGCTTCTTAGTTAATTTCTCTTTTTGATTAGATAAAAACTCTCGTGATTTATTTGAAATATCCTTTGTAGATTTACTCTTTTTATCTACTGTAGCGGCATTTCCTTTTTTGCTTTTCAGCTCTATATATTTTTTAACCGCTTTAGCTGTTTCAGCTTGAGAAGCGTTTTTAGAAATGATTCCTCGCTGTTTTAAAGATTTTGCTAAACGATCTTGATCAACTATGTGCATATCAATAGGTGATGATTCCAAAATCGTGTTTGTTTTTGAATAGGAAGTCTCGAATGATGTACCTTCACTTTTTGTTAAAGCAGTAGGTGCTAATAGACTCATAGAAAGACTCGTTAATAACAATGATGTCCCCAGTTTTTTACTCCATTTTCCCATTTGTTCTCCTCCTGTTTTTCATTGAATTAGTTGAACATAATGTTGCCTAGTAAATCATCTCCCTTTTTATGTAACATCAATACTTTTTATAGAACAAATTTGTTCTATATATTGAATAATACGAAAATTGATAATTATTGTAAAGTTAAATTTTGGTGCGAAACTTATTTGTTTTATAAGAAAGAAAATTAATTTATACTTTCTTCTTTTGTTCATTAAAATGAACGGTATTCTTTTAAAAAAATACAATAATGTAAGAAAATTGAAGAAAAAAGAAGTTTATTAAGACAAATGTACACTAAATAGAACGTATTTGGACGTATTTAAGGTTTTTTAAAACTAGGTAGAACGTTCTATAATAACCACATAACGTTCACTAAAAAGAACACCCTGTATCTAGTTTAAGGGGGGAACAAAAATCAGAACAAAACGAATTAGGAAGTTTAGAAGTAATAACTGGGTTTATATGTTTAGTATGAAAACCGGGATAATCTTTTATTCTCTTATTCTTACAATTTTTTATCTTACAGGCAGTACAGGCGCATTTTTTAACGATTACAAGACTACTAATTCCAAGATTGAAATTGGTACTTGGGAAGAGCCTTGGGACAAAAGCTCTCTTAAATTCGTTGCATCAAAATGTGAGTGTTACACAATCTCCGCAACTATAAAAAATAGTGGGGATAGGGATATAAAAGGTCCAGTTGCTTATGAAGTATGGTATGCAGCAAAAGGTAACCCAAAATCAGGATCGAAAATTTATTCTGGAGAGATAAAAGCTTTAAAAAGCGGTGAGAGTTTGAAGCTGTCGTATACAGCAAATAAGAACGGCATTTATATGTTTAAAGCTCTTCAAAGACCTGGGCATCCGGGAAAAGGTGAACTTTGGAGTGAAGGTATTACAGCTAAAAGTTGTGATAAGACAAAAAGTAATGAAGCTTCAGAGGTGGATACACCTGTGAAAGAAGAGAAGTCCAAAAATGAAGATAGCAAGAAGAATGAACCGTCAGTAAATACTGAAACAATAGATCAGACACCAAACGCTCCTGTTAAAGAGGCTGAGGAAATTAAAGAACCTGTTCTGACTGAAGGTAACGAACAGAACACGCAGTCTGTACCAAATGACAAAGTTGAACCAAGTAACACCATAGAAAAAGATGATAAAAAGGGTGATTTGAAGTGAATGTGATAAAGATTAAAAAATGGATCAGTTCAATCATTACCACTCTATTGTTTATGACTTTAGTATTCACTGCATTTGTTGTGATTTCTTCCAAAGCTTCAGGAGGAGAGCCTAACGTATTTGGTTATCAGCTTAAAACAGTCCTTTCCGGTTCTATGGAGCCGGGTATTCAAACAGGATCTATTATAGCAATCAAGCCTGGTGGAGAGATGACACGCTTTAAAAAGGGAGATGTTGTCACTTTTAAAGAGTCAGAAGGAATGTTAATTACCCATAGAATCCATGAAATAAGAGGTTCTGGTGACAACTTGCACTATATCACGAAAGGTGACAACAACGATGCTGCTGATTTAGAACCGTTGATTCCAAAAAATATAGTTGGAGAATATAACGGCTTCACAATACCTTACATCGGTTATCTATTAAGCACAGCGCAATCAAAGACAGGTTCTGCATTACTATTGGTTCTGCCTGGAATTCTGCTCCTCATCTACTCAGCAGTCACAATTCTAAAGGCTATTAAAGAAGTGGAAACAATGAAAAAGTCTGCTTCAACGAGTAATTAGTAAGATTGAAACTCCGGCGGGGACTTCCTCTCGGGTTCAATATAAAAAAACGTACATACCCAATAAGGGTGAAAGGGAGGAAATGAAAATGAGTTTGAAAAAGAAATTAGGTCTTGGGGTAGCTTCAGCAGCACTTGGATTATCTTTAGTGGGCGGAGGTACATATGCATACTTTAGCGATACAGAAGTAACAAACAATACTTTTGCAGCAGGAACACTTGATCTTTCAGTGGATCCTACTACGATTATCAATGTTAATAATCTTAAGCCGGGTGACACGATGCTTCGCTCTTTTGAGTTGAAAAACGGAGGAACATTAGATATTAAAAATGTATCACTTTTAACTAACTATAAGGTAACAGATGCAAAAGGTGACAACTCGGATGATCTAGGCAAGCACATTCGCGTTAACTTCCTATTTAATGTTGATAAATTAGATATACCTGTATGGTCTACAACTCTGGCAGAGCTTAAAGGAATGGATCCTAAGGCTGTGGAAAATAAATTTGAAGATATGTTTGGAGATGAGTGGGGTACGAAGGGGCTTGTTACAGGATCAAGTGATCTGTTTTTTGTTGAATATGAATTTGTAGATAACAATAAAGATCAAAATCAATTCCAAGGAGACTCTTTGGCTCTAGAATGGAAATTTAACGCAAAACAAAAAGCTGGTTCAGAAAGATAATTAATCAGTTTTAATAACTGGAGGTGGGGAATTATCTCCGCCTCTTTTCTTATAGTGCCTCGAGTAATGAAGATTGAGAGGTGAATGCGATGAACCTACATTCAAATCGGTTTAAATTCATAATTATGTATTGCTGTCTTTTGCTAACCGCGGGGGTTTTTGTACCTTTTGGGAACACAGGCGCGAATAGTAGTGCCAAAGAGATTGAGATTAATACATTACCTAAAGATGTTGTTTTCGCGATAGATAATTTTAAACCAGGCGATTGGGCAACGCGGGTTCTTGCTATTCAGAACAATGGAAATCAGGATTTTTCATATAGTATGAAAGCTCAGAAAAAATCAGGTTCTAATAATCTTTATAACCAATTTGTAGTTAAAATCAAAGATCAATCAGAAATCATCTATCAGGGTTCTCTCAAAGAGTTTATTGGAATAAAACCACGATCTCTAAAAAGCTTTTCAGAAGAAAAGCTGACTGTAACAGTAGAGTTTCCATATGAATCTGGTAACGAATTTCAAGGTTTAGAAACAGAAGTTGAACTTATTGTATTTGCAGAAGGTACTGATAAACCCCCAACTCCAGATGGAGAAGATAACAATAATCCACCAGATGATAGTAGTCCACCAAAAGAAGGGGAAAATCCACCAAGTAAAAAGCCTACAGCCAATGGTGCTGGGGAGCTTCCACAAACAGGTGAGGAAAACCCACTGCTCTTAATACTGTCGGGGTTATTTCTATCATTAACTGGTTTAGGATTGTTACTCTCTAAAAAGTTTATTCTTTTAAATCTATTTAAAAGAGGCTAAGAAATGAAGTGGCTTGCTTATTTATTAATTGTTGCAGGCATTTCTACCATGTTATATCCAAAAGCCAAAAGTATGTATTATTCCTATCAAGAAACTCAGTTGCTGGCTGAATGGCATACATCTGCTCATGCATCCAAGAATAAAGTTCAACAAAGTTACCAACAGCTCGATGACGTCTTTTCACAAGAAACCAATCCTAAAGAAAACAACGATGCAAAAACATCTCATTCAGGCATAATTGGAAAACTTACTATAAAGAAGATAGATTTAACCATCCCTATTATGGAAGGTGCTTCTCAACAGAATTTGAAAGTTGCTGCAGGACATTTAAATGGGACCCCATCATTAGGAGAAATTGGGAATGCAGCCATTGCAGCGCATAGAAGTTACACGTACGGAAAACAGTTTAACAGGCTGCCTGAGGTAGATACAGGGGATTTTATCAAAATTGAAACTACATCAAAAATACTCACATATCAAGTAACGAAAAAACTTCTTGTAGAGCCAAGTGATCTATCCGTTCTCCAAAATAATAGAAATAGAAGCACCATTACTTTAATAACCTGTCACCCAATGAAAAATCCAACACATCGCTACATCGTAAAGGCTGTTCTTTACAAAGAGGAGGTTTTATAGAAAAGGAAGAGGATTAATGATGAATAAAAACCTAGGATTACGCATTAAAAGACATCGATTAAAGAAACGGATTAGTTTGTCAAGGTTGGCTTTAATAGCGGGTGTTTCCAAAAGCTACTTAAGCAGTATTGAAAATCATGAAACAAACCCATCTGCTCATATGATTCAAAAAATAGCAAAAGCATTGGAGGTACCAGTGGAGCAGTTATTAAGTATTCAAGTTGAAACATTGGATCCTGAATGGATTGAGCTCTTCTCTCAGGCTAAAGAAATTGGATTAAAGAAGGAAGACATTCGGGATTTTCTGGCTTATGAAGCGTGGAAAAGTGATTTGAAGAAAGGAGGACAGTTATGATTCGTTTAATCAATGGATCTTACATCTGTCGTCTTAATCATCATGAACTGAAGATTATTTATAAAGGAAATAATGAATGTGAAATTTATTTAAAAGATGAGCTACAAGGCAGGGCGAATTTTGATTATGTAAAAAAGAAGCTAAACGCCTTGGAAAAACGTTGGGATACATTTCATTTAAAAGGATATACGTATAAGGAATTAACATCCGAGTTTGATGTTAAGATTTAATAAGCCGTCACATACATGTGTAGGCTTATTTTTTTGTGCTTACGCATCTGAATAGTATCAACGCGGAAATACATCATAAAGAAAAAACAGGTAAAAAGTTCTATTTAAAGAACAGATAGTCATATATATAAAACGCTTACATTTTATGTAAAAAAGGAGATGGTTAAATGGAGTTGCAAAAAGAAGCGGAAAAAAGCAACGGCATGGCAGTTTCTTCCTTGGTGCTTGGTGTTGTGGGGCTTGCGTTAGGACTTGTACCTTTTTTTGGATGGTTTATGTTACCCGCATGGATCTTGGCTATCGTTTTCGGAGCAATTGGTTTGAAGAAAGAACAGAGTAAAGGTATGAGTTACACAGGACTTATTCTGGGTATTGCGACTTTCGTTTATAAATTTGGTTTCTGGTTCTTAGTGATTATTGGGGCGAGTTAACTTCATCATGACTCAATAAACGAATACTTCATATAAAAAGGCAATAGAGTATTCTTTTTCTATTGTCTTTTTATCTTTTTTTTGCAAATAAATGAATCTTATATAAAGTGTGTGTTGCGCATGTAGAATTAATGAAAAAAGTAAAAATAATGTCGTTTTTTGGTAGCTGAATATGGTATAATACAGCAGATTGTTTTATGTCTTTTACTATTTTAGGAAAAAGTGTATGGTTTGTTATACACAGAATAGGTGTGTTTTTTCATGAAGAAAATACTGATTATCACACAAAACTTCTATCCGGAGATTGGCAGTGCAGCTAATCGGATAACGAATGTTTACAATGAATTAAAAGGTAAGGGATATGACGTTACCATACTCACTACTGAACCAAGTT
The DNA here is from genome assembly GCF_048083785.1 of Fictibacillus tiangongensis. Taxonomy (GTDB): domain Bacteria; phylum Bacillota; class Bacilli; order Bacillales; family Fictibacillaceae; genus Fictibacillus. The sequence continues at coordinate 3,786,543 of NZ_CP182294.1, read as the reverse complement.
ACCCAAACCGTAATTTATATAAAGATACTGATTTCTGGAATGATCAAGGTCAGTTGAATGATGTTGTTAGAATTCATACAAATACACGCCGATATACGAGCAGTATCTTCAATCGACTGCTTCTTTATTTGGAGGTTGCATTAAAGTTCATAGTAAAGATTAAGAAGATGGATACGAAATATGATTATGTATTTGTATCTACACCCCCTATATTCGTAGGATTAGCAGGGCTTTTTGCTAAACATAAATTCAGTTCGAAACTGATATTAGATGTCAGAGATTTATGGCCAGAATCCTTGCTTGGGGTCGGCGTTTTTACAAACAAAATGGTTCTTAAGATGGCATTTGCTCTAGAGTCGCTTTTATATAAGAAAGCGAATCACATTATTGTAAATAGCGAAGGTTTTATTTCCTATATTGCAGCCAAAGGAATCAACAAAAAACGTATTCAGTTTATGCCGAATTCCTTAACAGAAGAAGAACTTAACACTTCTCTACTGCAATCTACAAATGACATGGTTGAAGTTATTTATACCGGAAATATTGGTTTAGCGCAAGATATTAGCAAGTTAATTGCGGTGGCAGAGAAGTTAAAATCTCATACATATATTCGTTTCAAAGTATTCGGATATGGCTATAAGCGATCTGAACTCAAACAAGTGATAGAAGAGAAGGGTTTGCAGAACATCGTATTCCTCAAAGCACTTAATAGAAAGAATGCGCTCAAAGAAGTAGCTTCATCTCATATCGCGTATGTAAGTCTTGTAGAAGAGACCGTCTTTAAAAAAGTGTTGCCAGGAAAGATCATTGATTATATGTCGATGGGTAAACCAATCGTCGGAGATGTATCCGGGTATGCAAAAGAGGTTATCGAAAAAGCACAATGTGGGTTAACTTCAAAGGAAAGATCCGTTGAACTTCTAGCTCAGCAGATTGTTGAACTTGCTAACGATTCTGCACTACGTGAAGAGTATGGACGAAATGGTCACCGCTTTGCGTTTGAAAACTTAAGATGGAAGAAAAATATAAACGTACTTATTAATATGTTGGAGGAAAGAAATGAGTCAGAAAGTATGCATGTTCGTATGGAACCACTTCACAAATGATGCACGTGTGCTTCGAGAATGCACAGCATTATCTGAAGCGGGCTATGAAGTTGATCTAATTGCTATACACGATTGGAAGCAACCTAACATGGCGAAACGTGAAAAGAGAAATGAAAAGTTTAACCTGATCCGTGTAAACAACCGTTTAAAGATCTTAGGTGTGGCAAACCGAATAAAAACAATCGCCATGCGTAATATCGTTACAAAAGCAGCATCCGTTTTGTTTGCTGGCCTAGCTCTTTGGCAAGCCCCTTTCATAACGTTAATTTTATTAGCTTTATTTAGCATGCTTATTGTTAAGAAAATAAGACAAAATCTAGCAAGAAGCTACATAGCTTCTCAAATGATTTATCATGGTTTAAAGCGCAATTATTCTATCTATCATTCAAATGACTTAAATACACTTCCACAAGGTGTACTCTGTTCGAAGATTTTAACTTTTAAAAGGAAGAAATTAATTTACGATTCACATGAAATCCAAACAAGTCGGACTGGATATAACAGCAAATGGTATGGTATCGCTGAAAATCTCTATCTGAAATTTGTTGATGTAACAATTCATGAGAACCATACCCGTGCCGCTTATCATGAAAAACTGTATGGCACGTATCCCGAAGTTCTTCATAACTATCCTTTCGTACAACGACCTGAACTAAACGATAGTGTGAATATGCACGAGCTATTAGGTCTACCAAAAGACGAACCCATCCTTCTCTATCAAGGTGGTATTCAAATTGGACGAGGCCTTGAAAAAATTGTTGAAGCTGTTCCGATGTTTAAGCGTGGAACGATGGTATTCATCGGTGATGGTAAACAAAAGCCCTCTCTCCAAAAGCGAGTTAAAGAGCTTGGTTTAGAAGACAAAATAAAATTCATAGATAAGATCCCTGTCGAACAATTGTTGCATTACACACGAAATGCATACTTAGGTTTTCAAGTACTTAATAACATTTGTTATAACCATTATTCAGCATCATCTAACAAACTTTTTGAATATATGATGTGCGGAATCCCAGTAGTTGCGTGTAGTTTTCCAGAAATTAAGAAAGTAGTAGAAGGAAATCATACCGGGATTTGTATTGACTCCCATTTACCGGAATCCATTGCAGAAGGTGTGAACTTCTTATTGGACAATCCTGATGTTCACCAGCAGATGAAAGAGAATTGTTTTACGGCTAGACATAAATATAATTGGGATGTTGAGAAGGAAAACTTCTTGAAAATCTATAATGAAATTAGGAGTGCAGTTTGATGAGGATTCTAAGAAATTCAAGATTACAATTTAGAAACAATAATGTACATCTAGAATTAGAACAGATTAAACAAAGGTTGAATATCTTGGAAAACCAAACGTTAGGAAAAAAAACTGCTGAAACGTTTAATGCGGGTAATAACAGTAATATTAATACTAATGATATAAATGAGCTGTTCATAAATGAAAAAAAATTATTTATTGAATCCAAAGAAGATCTAATAAAAGTTGAAGAGTATTTATTTACTTTGTTGGAAAACGAAGAAAAGGTATTAAAAGAATACAGATTCGTATTAAAAAGATATAACGCTCTTAGTTCCTCAAAATTAGGAAAATTAACTTTATTTTATTGGAAGATACGCAGGAATTTATTTAGGAGGAAATAAGGATGGATATTAATTCAATTAATGAGCGGCTAAATAATCTCAAACAACAAAAAAAACAGTTAACACAAGAGATAAAACACAATAAAATACTCTTGAAAAACGAGAAGACAAAAATAGATCTAATAGAAACAGGTGCTTCTATAGAAGATGTGCTAAGTGATAAAAATTTAAATATAGCCTTTAATCATAAAAAACTTGCCTTCATGCAACACTCAAAAGTTAAAGTTATTGAAGATAAAAATTATAAAGAAATGTCAGAAGAAGAGAAAAAGCTTTATTTAAACCAGCTGGAACAATACAGTGATAAAAATTTTATTAATAAAGTTCAGTCTAGCTTAGACCAAATTCCTGAAAGTAATGGAAGCAGATTTTTCAACAAAATGAACATCAACATTGGTATCATTGCAGACGAGTTTCTCTATAATTCTTTTAACGGGGTAGCAAATTTCCATTACATTACTAGAGAAAATTATAAAGAATATAGTGGGAAACTAGATTTATTTTTGGTTGTAAGTGCATGGAAAGGGTTAAATATGGAATGGAAAGGATTGGGTAATCCTAACATTCGTAAACATCGTGACGACTTATTTAAAATAATAGAGTTTTATCGTGCAGAGAGTAAACCAATTGTTTTTTATTCCAAAGAAGACCCAGTTAATTATGATATTTTTGTAGAAATCGCGAAAAAATGTGATTATATCTTCACTACTGCAGAAGAAAAAGTGGCAGATTACAAAAGAGATTGCAAGAATGATCGTGTGGGTGTTCTGAATTTTGGGGTTAATCCACTGTATCATAATCCTGTTGGTGTTAAGAACTCTCCAAAATTAAAAGAAGTCATGTTTTCGGGTTCATGGTATAGCAAATATCCTAAACGTATGAAAGAAACAAGAGTCATGTTTAACGGTATTCTTGACTCAGGTAAAGAATTGAAAATTATAGACAGAAATTACGGATTAAAGCTATCAAGGCACTTCTTCCCACTTGAATACGTTAAATATATTTCACCAGCAGTAAGCCATGAAACATTGCAAAGACTTCATAAGGTTTATGACTGGGCTATTAACTTCAACTCTGTAACGAGCAGTGAAACTATGTTTGCAAATAGGATTTATGAATTACAAGCTTTAGGGAATGTTCTTCTATCTAATTACAGTGTAGGTGTAAATAACAAATTTCCAAATGTTTTTATTATTCATGAACAAGACGAAGTGAAGAGAATTATTGACGCATTTTCCGATGAAGAAGTGTTCAAGCACCAAGTATTTGGTATCAGAAGAGTAATGTCTAAAGAGACTACTTTTAATAGAATAGAAGAAATTTTAAATTTCACAGAACAACCATATGAAAAAATAATTCGCACCATTTGTGTAGTTACTCCAACTATAAATGATGTAAATGTAAATAAAATGTTTAATTATCAAACTTACCCATATAAAGAAATGGTAAATGCAGAAGATTTTAATGAAGAGATTAAAGCAAAGTTTGATATGATTGCATTTTTTGATCCGAATAAAGAGTACGGGGAATTTTATTTAGAAGATATGATTAATGCATTTAAGTATACTGACTCTGATTATATTACCAAAGATTGTTATTACTCGAAAGGTCAGATAATCCCTGGGGTTGAATTTGACTTTGTAAAAACAATGAAAGATAAAACCAAAACAGTGTTTTGGAGCGACTCTTTTACAGCCCAAGAGTTATTAAATTTCCAAGGACCAATTAAATTAGACAAAGGATTCAGCATAGATCGTTTTGAAGTAAATGAAAATCCTGCCCATCAGATAGTAAACCATAAGCAGTACAGAGCCTCAGTCATTATTCCTGTTTACAATAATGGCGATCATTTAATGCATAAATGTTTTAATAGTTTAAAACGAAGTTCTATATTTAATGAACTCGAAATAATACTTGTGGATGATGGTTCAACTGATCAGTACACGACTAAAATGGTTAACAGATTAGGTAGGGAATATAGCAACGTAAAAACCTACTTATTTAATGATAATGGAAGCGGAAGTGCTTCTCGTCCTAGAAACAAAGGGATTGAAATCGCAACAAGTAAATATATAACATACTTAGACCCAGATAATGAAGCAATTAATGATGGATTTGCTCAACTTCTTCATGAAATTGAGCTAGGTGACTACGACATGGTAGTAGGGAACATGTTGAAGATTGATACTGAACCTTCTCATTTTAATTACTACAAAACGGTGATGCAGTTTAACCATAGTGATGTAATTGAAGGGAATAAGAAAGGGTATTTGGCAAACAGTTCTTTTAAAGCAATGAGCATTCAGGCACTAATGGTAAAAAAAGAAGTGATTGAACACAATAGTTTGATTATGCCTGAGGGGGCAGCTGGACAAGACACAGTTTTCTTCCATGAATTATTACTAAACTCAAATAAAGTAAAAGCGATAAATACGGATATTCATGTATACTATGCTGCAGTTTCAGGTTCTACAGTTAATTCTGTTACGAAGAAGTTCTTTGAGAAATATTATTTACTTGAAACGTACAGAAGTGAGTTTTTAACGAGAAACAACTTGCTGGATCAGTACCTTACTATTAGATTTGAATATTACTTCAAAAACTGGTACCTTCAGAAATTAAAGAAATCTAGTAATTCGGAATTAGAAGAATCAATTACAATTTTGGGTAAAATTCTTGATCTCTACGATTCTAATACTAATTTTGAAGACATTGAGATAAAACACTTTTATAGTCTATATAAGAATAATGATATAGAGAGCATTATTAAGAATTATGTTTAGTGGTGTACTAACCTAAAAGAGAGAGATACTAACAATAAAAAACAAATATAGCTTTACAAGGAATTAGGGTAATTCTAAGCAACTAATTTTTACTACTCATTTCCTGTAAAGCTTTTTTACCTTAATAAACAGACATTTCAATCAAAATAAATATATGAAGAGGGAAATTATGATAACTAAGCCTTTAGACAGAGTGAATGAAGCGTATAACGGGGACCTTGGGCAAGCTTTTAGTGAAAAAACTAGAAGCAGGGTCAATTGGATATTAAATCATGTGAAAGGTGTCCGTATTTTGGACATAGGTTGTTCGCAAGGCATTATTCCAATTATTTTAGGTAGAGAAGGTAAAGTTATAGACGCCATTGATATAGCTGAAGAATCAATAGATTATGCAAAGAACGCTTTGAATAATGAGCATATTTCTGTAAAAAATAATGTTAATTTTAGAGTTTCTAATTTCATGACAGAAAGTGATTTAGAAAATGAATACGAAACTATACTTCTAACAGAAGTACTTGAGCATATATCAGATACAGAACCTTTCCTATATAAGATTTATAACCATTTAGAAAAACATGGAAGATTAGTTGTTACAGTCCCATTTGGTATTAATGATTACTTTGATCATAAGAGAACGTATTATTATTTAGATTTATATGATCAATTATCTATATATTTTGAAATAGAAAGAATAGATTATTTGGGGAAGTGGACTGGAGTTGTTTGTAAAAAAAGGTTTGAACCTTCCAGTGATAGACGACTAACTTTCCAACGGGAAGATATAGCCTTATTAGAAAAAGGCTTTTATGAAGTGGAAAGAGATTTACTTAGTAAGTTTAATGAATTGAACAGAGTTATCAGGGACAAGAATGATGCAATAAAAAACCTTAATGATAAGCACGAACAATTAAAGACAGCAATTCCTGAAAAGGAAGATACTTTCAACGTAATTTTTCAAAAGTTAAAGCATGAATTAGATATTAAAGAAACTCAATTGTTAAACAAAGATACTCTACTAACTTCTCTTCAAGAAGAAGTAAATGATCTTAAGAAAAATCTAATGAAAAGTTTAACGTCAGAGAAAAATGCTATTCAAACTCTATTAAGTAGAGAAGATGAGATTAATCAGATTAAAAAATATAATAATGATGATGAAAAAGTGAAAGAAAGATTTGAAAAAGAAAATAAAAAATATAAAAATGAGAAAGAAAAATATCAGAAAGAAAATGAGAACTTAAAAAAGAAATACAACGAACTACAGTTAAAATTTAATACAGAGCTTGATAGAGTTAAGAAAAGAAATGTATATTTAAATAATAAATATACTTCTTTAAAAGATTCAAAACTAGGTTCACTGACATTAAGATATTGGGACTGGAGAAAAAAGTTAACTAAAAAAAATAAGGGGTAACTTATATAAATGACAACATTAGATTTTATAAACAGGCTCCAAGAAATAGAAAAAATCACTACAAGATATAATCAAGGCTTCCAAGAAGGAATTAGTATAATTATTCCAACTTATAAGGGTGAACAATATATTGAAAAATGTTTGATGTCATTATGCAATCAAACATTAGATCAAAAATATTTTGAAATAATCATCGTGATCAACGGAGAAAAGGATGCAACCGAATCATATGTGAAAGCATTTGCTGTAGAAAATAATATAAATAATATACTTATGTATTTCTCAGAAAATCCCGGAGCTTCTTCAGCCAGAAATATTGGTATAGAAAATGCTTCAAAGCAGTACACATTATTTTTGGATGATGATGATTATTTGTCTGCTAATTTCTTGGAAGAAGTTTATAAAAACGCTTCAGAGGATACTATTGTTTTTTCTCAAATTGTGAATGTGAATACTTCCGGTAAACAGGTTATTAACAATCCGGTAAATAAACAATTAATGAACATCGAGAACAAAAATATTAAAGCAAGTTTGCGTACCTTGAATATGGTATCAACAATAAGCGCATGTAAATTAGTGCCGACCGAGGCGTTAACAGAAATTAGATTCGATACACGTCTTCGTAGTGGAGAGGACATTGTTTTCTTTTTAGAATTGTACTTAAAATCAAATTTTAAGTTTAAAGTACTACCAATAAGCCATCAAGTTATTTATTATCGATTAATCAGAGACAACTCAGTATCTCGACAGAAACTATCTTTTGACTTTAATGTAATACAAAGGTTAGATGTGATTAAAAGACTTGATGATATGTTGAACTTAACTTCTGATCAAGAAAAATTAATCTTTATAAAGCAAAAAATGAATGCTCAGTTTGCCTTTCTAAACAGATATTTAAATAATGTAATAGCAGATAGAAATAAAACGTATGAAGAAATTAAAAAGTATAATCTCTCTTATATCCCATACTCTGTCATTAACAAAGATTTAGCAAAAAAATTGGTAATATCTTATTGTTTTCCACCTTACGTTGATACAAGCGGAAATGTAATGGCTAAAAGAATACGTACAATGAATGAGACAGTTGATGTAATTTATAACAAGATGGACAAGGTAAGACTTAGGGACAATAGGTTAAATGCATTAGCAGATGAATTAATTGATAAACGAATAGAAGTTTCTTCTTTTTCAAGCTTTTCTAATTGGAAAGCTATAGTGGAATTTGTAAAAACAGGACTAAGTAAATTGAATAAACAAAAGTATAATGAAATTTATAGTCGTGCAATGTGGCCAGGTTCTCATTTTTTAGGTTACGAAATAAAAAAACAATGCCCACATGTTAAATGGACAGCTGAGTTTTCAGATCCTCTATTGCTAGATATTCATGGGAAAAGAAGAGAAGCTTTCATAGATAATATAGAGTTTTTACTTGAAGTGAATTCAACGATTAAACAACTTGGATTACAACCAATTGAAGACAATAACCTTTTCTTATGGTGTGAATATCTCCCTTATATTTTTGCTGATGAGCTTATCTTCACGAATAAGAATCAACTAGAGTATATGATGGAATATTTACCAAACCAAGAGATGAAAGATCATATTCTCTCAAAAGCAATAATCTCCTCTCAGCCTACAATGGATAATGAATTCTACAACATTGTGAAGAGTGAATATAAGGTAGATCCAAGTAAATTAAATTTAGCATATTTTGGTTCTTTCTACGATACCAGGAATTTAGATGATTTATTTGTAGGTCTAGAAAAAGTAAATGAGGATATTAAAAAGAAAATAAAATTACACATTTTTACGGGAGATCCAGAACAGCTTAAAAAAGTACTGATAAATTATAGTATTAAGGAAAATCTCGTTGTACAAAACTACGTTCATTATTTAGAGTTCTTAAATTTAACTACCAAATTCGATTGCCTGATTGTGAATGATGCAATGACAATTCATAATAAATCAATAAATCCATATCTGCCCTCAAAACTAAGTGATTATGCAGGAAGTGAATCGAAAATTTGGGGAGTATATGAAGAAAACAGTATTTTAAGCTCCTATCCACTTGAGTATAAATCTCCTCTAGGAGATATTGAGGCGGCAACTAGTATATATGAACAAATAGCTTTAGAAAAATTTGATGAACTATTCAGCAGCCAATATAATTCTTGCCCATCCCAAAAAATTAACATAAAATGTTAGAGTGGTTTACAATTTTTTGATAGGGTGGATAAACTTTGATTAACGAGAAAATTTATGAATCGAACCTACCGATTAAATATGTTTTTGAAGAAGGGACTGTAAATAAGGACTTTCTATTGATTGTTTTTTCAGGGTTTAGTGAAAATACAGCCAAGATAAAACATGCATATAATTATATGCGAACACTTAAAGATTTTGACTGCAATAAGTTATATATTCTTGATAATTATGGAGAATCAGGGTGCTATTACTTAGGGGAATCAATGAGCTATGAGGTTGAAAGCTCAGTGCTTTCATTAATAACAAGTATAATTCGTAAATATCATATTAACCATGAAAAAGTAATATTATCTGGTTCATCAAAAGGTGGAACAGCAGCATTATATCTTGGTTTAAAATATAATTTTGGGTATGTTATTGCTGGGGCCTTTCAGACTAAAATTGCAGATTACGTGACTATTCGACCAGAAGCATATAAATATCTACTTGGTACTGATTCAAATCCTATTGGACACGATAATTTAAATAGTATAATTTACAAACAACTCAACAAGGAAATTTATACTAAACTATTTTTCATGTCTAGTGAGAATGATTGGCAATACCCTGAACACATTAAGTTATTTTTAGATACTTTAAAAAGAAAAAAAATAGCATACACTTACTTTGATTGTAAAGAAATGAAAGATCACTCGGACGTAGGGAACCATTTTCCACAATTTCTTATAAACAAACTATTATTAATTCTCTATTTTGTTGATTTTATTGGGGTGAGTTGTAAATTAGTAGATGATACTAGATTTGAAGGTAGTATTAATGTTAATGATCCTTTTAATAACTTGGAATTCAAATTCGTATTAAAAGAAAAAAATCAGGTAGTCTATGAGAGTAAGAGGAATCTTGATTTCACTCCAACTGTACCAGGTTATTATACATTAATTTTACAAATTAATAGCAATGGATACAGAATATACGAAAAAGAATTAATGCAGGAATTTGTTGGTGCAGGAGAATACAGACTAATGGGAGTTAACTTTCAACATAAGGATAATACTTTAAAACTAATAATTGATACAGATTCAAAAGATTTAACTTATGCATATTATATTTATAAAAATGGCTCTATTATTAATAAAATAATGTATCAATCTAATAATACCCTCGAGTTTGCTGTAGAAGAACAAGGTAATTACCAAATTCAATACTATATTAAGGATAAATTAGGAAAGATTGCAGTTAGTAAAACAAAACAATTAGTAGTTAATTAATCTTATGGTTTCTTATTGAGAATGACGAAGATGTTTAGAACTAGAAAATATGAAGAGGTTATTTTTGAGTGTAAATAATCTCCTCATATTTTTTTACTATTATTTTCTTATCTTAATGTTCCCGCGTGTACCATCCTTATAAACAATGGTATATAAATTATAAGTTGGATAACTTTTAACAGAAAAATCCTTTATACCAACTTTTGAAGGAGTATTAATTGCATACTTAAATTCTTGGTTCTTTGCTGTATTTGAAAATTTCAACTGTGTAATGGGGGTTTTCTTGTTAAAGGTAAGAGATTGCCAGCCTCCAATGGGATTTGTTAATCCTGTTAATTTTTGAAATGACTTTACCTTAGTTAAGTGTTTAAATTCTAATTGCTTGTTTTCAACAGTGCTTTTTAGTTGGAATGTTTTATTATCAGAGCTCTTAGTAAGTACATCTGGTCCTATATTAAAGGTTTCAGTATAAGTATGTGAAGTACTGGACTTCATCACATCATGTATTAATAAGCTATTCTTATTCTTAAGGTAGATGATGGTCCGTTTAATGTTTACACCATTGTATAAAGTATGGCTGCCTGTTACATAGCTATAATAACTAGCAGATTTATAGTGATCTATCTTTGATTTATTGATTTGGTTATTATTTAGTGGATATGAGTTATGATCTACTGTTATGGTGTTATGTGCCAAGGATGACCTGAAATATTGTCTGTACTTATCCTTTTCGTTGTAATTATACTTTCCTGAATCCACAAAGAAATCGGTTTTTCCATAACTTAATAGGAAAGATAAATCGTCAGCATGTTTATGTACATTAGAATGGTAAGCAGCTGTGAATAAAAAATATAACGGGTTCTTCACATCCCAACCTTTTCGGAAGATGGATACACCTGCGTCAGGATAAATAGCATCTTGATTGGGAGTAACACCTTTTATTCCTTTAGAAAGTACATACATAAGTTGAGGACTAGTTATAGTATTTTGATTTAATTGGAACACACTATCGGGACTAGAGTCACCTAAAATAGGAAGTGTTCCATCAGGTTTTGCTAAATAAGCTATATAATCTTCCATTTTAATAAGTTGTTGTTTCAATACTTTTTCATTTTTTCCGAATTGCCCAATAAACTGATCAATTCCCTTAAACATATTAAGCACAATAACATGATAAGATGGGCTGTGTTCTTTATGGACACCACTTTGTGTTACATCGTTCTTCACATGAATAAGTAATCGATTCATTCCTTTTGTGTACCAATACGAACTATTTTTAAGATCAGGGAATAAAAGAGCCAGCTCTATCAATGAACGGTCTTGAAAGATCCCATGATTATTCCCTTTAGAATAATGTTTGTCATTTGCAAGATAGTCCCCGTGTTTTTCTAGTAACTTCATCAATTTAACTTCGAAGTTTTTATTATGTATCCCGGAGTCTTTGTAAAAATTCCAAAAATAAATGATGTTTACAACTCGGTTTGCTGTACTATGATCATCCCAAGCGTATTTGCTTGCCTGTTTCTCAGGAGAGGAATTTGCTGTCATCCAGCTGTTTATATACCACTGTGCTTTTTCTAAATAGCTTTCAGAAGGATTCATTTCATAAGCATTCATTAAGTAACCAACCATATCTAAACTGTGGTAATAAAAACACCATGTAGAATCATTATAAGGATTTTCTTTCCAAGTTAAATGTCCTGAAAATGGATAACTTGGCCAAATACTATTCACGTAAAGTTCATTGTTTAATAGTTTGTTACCAATTACCACAGATTTTGAATGAGGTTGAATGCGTTTAAAGATTATTAATTCACCTTTTTTGTGGTCTGACTTAGCCAGTGTAGCCTTAGAATTATTAGCCATTGGATTATGAGGTGAAAGATTCAGTAACGACAACAACAGCATTAAAATAACTAAAGTTTTCTTAAAGATATTAGGTTTCACTATATGCCTCTTCTCTCGTGTTTAGCAAAGCTATTAAATTACATGTTTATTCTAAAATTAAGCACCTATGAATAAAAAAGTGCCTAATTTCAAGCTAACTGATAATCTCCTACCCAAATTCTAGAAGCCTCTATCCAAGACCTAACTGTGGTACTCTGCAGATGCATAATCTTAATATAAGGAGACTCACCATTTGTTTTATAATCTTTTACATTAATCACTACTTTATGTCTTCCGTATAAATTTAAAATATCCGTAGTAGGAAGTATATTAGATGATACTGTTATTCTATTTCTACCTTTTGGATTGTTATAAAAAAATTCAACATCAAGTATTAACTGATCATATTCATTGAAACCAGAGAGATCAAAAGTAAGTTCATAATATTCATCAGCATTAATATTTTGGTTTGTGAATTTATAAGTAATTCCACCCAATTCTGAGAGGTTTTTTGGTGGTTCAATTTGGGAAGATAAAACAGTAATAATTTTAGGAAACAAAACTCTATTTACTCTTTCTAACTGTTCAATTTTGTTATTTGCTTGTATCATATTAGATTTTAGGGTTTCTAACGAGTTAATTTCCCAATAATTTAAAACTGGCCAAAGCTCATCTATTAGTTCTGTAAACAACTTATTCTTACTTCGATCTTCAATTGGATAAGCTAGCAATAAGTCTAGTATGCTTCGGGAATTTAGTAGTAACATAGTATTAAATGCAATGTCAGATTCTCCAACGACTCCACTATGCCATTGTATTAATCGATAAGAAACGAATAATAGTTCTAATGGATTATAATTGTACCAATTCTCTAATTGAGCGTGTTTTAATAAATGTTCAAGATGATCCATGTTTTTTTGATTATCAGCAATGTTTGTCCACTTTTGAACATTTTTAGAGATGGACTGTAGGTCCCACTCTTTAATTTTAAGTGTGTTGTTGGGGAATATATACTTTCCTACGTTAAATAATGCAGTAGATCGAATGTGCATGTAATTTTTATGTCCAAATAAATAGTAATAGTCATTAGCTAAATTTAGTCCATGATTTGACATTACATTATGTTTTATGGTCTTAAGAATTTGAACATTAATCTCTTCATCCTTTGAAATTTCAAAGAATCTGTGATTCAGATTTAGATTTTCAACAAGAGAGCTTACTATTTTTTTATCCTTATCAAATGTTTTTTTAGCATATTCACTGGAATCGCTAGTATCCTTCATATAAGTAAACATTTCTATATTATGTATGATTGGTTTTAAAATTGCCAATGAAGTGCGGCTATCGCCTCCACCTGTTAAGGATAATATCGGCTGATACTTAGAAGATTGTAACCATTTTACAGTTTCGTATAAGTATTTTTTTAGTATTTCTTTGATTTCAAACTTTGTTTTTTGAGTATACAGTTTTGTGGGGTAATATCTTTCTAATCTTCTAGCATTTACTTCGTAAGACATATTTGGGATCAGTTTTAAAATATTTGCATAGCGTGTGTTATAAGAAAAACTAATTTCTGAAGGTTTGAAATAAATTTGAGAACATTTATAATGATTTGCTACCTCTTTTACAAGTGAATCATGTGAAGCAATTATATCTAATTCGGTATGATAACATACAGCTCTAAGGCCACTTACGTCATGAAAGAGTTTCAATTCATCGTTTCGACTTAAGATTAACAAGTATCTGCCACTTAAATAACTTAGTTCTTCTAGGAAGTAATCATAACTACGATCTGCAGCCTTAATTAGGTTATGAATAATTTTAGCCTCTGCTAATTGACCATTCCTTACATCGAAAAAATAGCCAATTATTACAAGTTGGGTATCTTCTGTATTAAACTCTACAAATTCATTTTTAGGTGAATAATAAAACTCCCATCCATTTATAAATTTAAATTCATGCCATTCAAATTTATTTAAAAACTGGTGATTCCTTGATAATAAAAACCCAAAAGGATACATTATGTCTGATTTCATTTATAAACCTCCTAAATTACTCTTTTACCAAATTCTCACACATTATATATTTTTACTCATCGTTTCAGCAACAATACTTTATGTATGACATTACATATGAACCATAAAATGTGTAGTTAATAAGATGGGTGTATATGATTCGAATTCTTGTAAATAAAAAGATACTAAAAATAGATCATTCAAATATGTAAAGATAATAATAAGATAATAATAATTTTTCGACAATTACCGCACTGTTTTCTAAAAAAAAACCTAAAAATATAAAAGAATGGTAGACTTTAGTGTAAGAATCTGTTTTAATATTAATGTTAGTTTAACAGCATTTTACATTAATTCGACAAAATTATCCTTTATTTAAACTTTTTGGCGATTGAATATTATATCAAGAAAACAATTTGGGGGAAATATTTATAATGAAAATTTGTACTATGGGTCTAGGTTATATCGGTCTTCCTACATCAGCTATGTTTGCTAAATTTGGTGCAGAGGTTGTAGGAGTAGATTTGTTCCCAGAGGTGGTAGATAAATTAAATCGTGGAGAAATTCACATTGAAGAGCCTGGGTTGGGAGAAGTAGTAAAGAATGTTGTTGATAATGGTAAATTTCGTGCATCTCTTACTCCTGAAGAAGCTGATGTATTCATTATTGCTGTTCCAACACCTAATTTAAATGATGTACATAAATCATGTGATTTGACGTATGTACTGACTGCAACGCAATCTGTATTACCACTTATTAAAAAAGGTGATGTAATTATTGTGGAATCTACGATTGCCCCGCGTAGCATGGATGATTATGTTAAACCATTAGTCGAAGAAGCTGGATTTAGAGTTGGAGAAGATGTGTATTTAGTTCATTGTCCAGAACGAGTACTTCCAGGACAAATTATGCATGAGCTTGTTCACAACAACCGTATTGTCGGGGGGGTAACAGAAGCTTGTGCACAAGCTGGTGCAGAAGTTTATGGTCTATTTGTAGAGGGAGAAATCATTAAAACAGATGCAAAAACTGCTGAAATGTCTAAGCTAATGGAAAATACTTTTCGTGATGTAAATATCGCCTTAGCAAATGAACTTGCAAAAGTATGCAACTCCTTAGATATTAACGTGTTAGACGTAATTGAGATGGCAAACAAGCATCCACGTGTAAATCTTCATTCACCTGGACCTGGAGTGGGTGGCCATTGTTTAGCAGTTGATCCATATTTTATTGTGGCGAAAGCACCAGAACTTGCTAACATTATAAAACTTTCTCGTGATACGAATGTGTCTATGCCTGATTATGTAGTAGAGAGTGTTAAAATGATGGTTAAGGACGTTCCGAATCCTAAGATTGCTGCATTTGGTGTTACTTACAAAGGTAATGTAGATGATATGCGTGAGAGTCCGGCTATGGATGTTATTAACTTACTAACTGGACAATTTGATGTTGCAGTACATGATCCTCACGTTGTTTCTGAGTATCATAATTTTGTAAGCGCAGAAGAAGCAGCTTTAGGTGCAGACCTAATTTTAGTATTAACTGACCACGATGAGTTTAAAACATTAGATTATGATGGATTAACTACTAAGATGCGTACCCCAAAAGTCTTCGACACTCGAAACTGTATTTTGGGTACATTTGAAAAAGCGGAAATGGTTAATTTTGGAAACCTTTATAAACAGAAAGAGGAAAAAGTGGCATTAGTATGAAATCAGTTTTAATAATTTTGAAAGAACATTTTCAAAATATCTACTTAATTTCAAGACTATCTCTTTACGATTTAAAAAACACTTATTCTGCTACAATGTTGGGAAATGTTTGGGTTATATTAAATCCTTTAATACAAATATTTGTTTATTGGTTAGTATTTGGATTAGGTATTCGAGGTGGAGCGCCGGTTAACGGCGTTCCATACTTTTTGTGGTTAATATGTGGTCTAATACCTTGGTTCTATATAAGTGCCGCTATAAATAAAGGATCTAATTCAATTTATTCTAAGTTGAATACAGTCTCAAAAATGAATTTCCCTTTAAGTATAGTTCCCACATATACTGTTACAGCTCAACTGTATAACCATATAATATTACTGTGTATACTGTTATTTGCTGTTTTTACATCAATAGGATTCAACTCTTTAAATGTTTTACTTATTGGGTATTTTACACTGTCTTCAACAATGTTATTAATCTCACTATCTTTTATAACATCTACACTCTCAACTTTAGTGCGTGACGTAAATATTTTAGTTCAATCAGTAGTTAGGATGTTGTTTTTCTTAACACCTATTCTTTGGGTACCTCAAATAAATGAACTACCTTTTTTCTTTAAGATTTTATTTTATTTAAATCCATTTTACTATGTGACAGAAGGATATAGGCAAATTTTGTTATATGATAACACTTCAACAATTATTAGCTACAACACATTATATTTCTGGAATCTTGTTTTAATCTTGTTCTTTACTGGGGCGTTCCTACACGTTAAGTTTAGAAAACAATTTGTTGATAGTTTGTAAAGGTGATACACATGAATACAACAGTGAAGTTTAAAGGTGTAACAAAAAAATTTAAAAAGTATCATAAGTCATCTGAACGGTTTAAGGACTTAGTCACCTGGAAAGAAACAGGTGACTACCATTATGCACTTAGAGATATTTCTTTTGAAGTCAAACAAGGTGAAATTGTTGGTGTCATAGGACTAAATGGTGCAGGAAAGAGTACATTATCCAATTTAATTTCTGGAGTCACTATCCCAACTCAAGGTAAGGTTTATATTAATGGTCAGGCCTCCTTAATAGCTATTTCATCAGGTCTTAATGCTCAATTAACCGGTTTAGAAAATATTGAATTAAAAGGCTTAATGCTGGGTTTAACAAAAGAAGAAATTAAAAAAATCACTCCAGAAGTGATTGAGTTTGCCGAGATTGGAGATTTTATTGATCAGCCTGTAAAAACTTATTCAAGTGGTATGAAAGCACGATTAGGTTTTGCGATTTCCATTAATATTAATCCTGATATTTTAGTGATTGATGAAGCATTATCTGTTGGGGATTCTACTTTTACAAACAAATGTTTAAAAAAGATAAATGAGTTTAAGGATAGCGGGAAAACGATTTTTTTTATCAGTCATTCCGCTAGTCAGATTAAGAAATTTTGTGATAAAGCATTATGGCTTCATTACGGTACAGTAAGAGAATACGGAGAAGTGAATGAAGTTGTAGGTAATTATGTTAAGTTCTTAAAAACTTATAATGCACTTTCGACATCTGAACGTAAAGAGTATAAAAAAGCGGAACTTGATAAAATTGTAAAAGGTGTAACTGCAGAAAACAAACCAAGATTAAGAAGAAAGCAAAAAGAAAGAAAAAAGAGAGATATCAAGCAGCTTGTTGGTATATGCTTCTTATTAACTGCTTTAGTGCTGAACGCTTTTTTGACGATTTCCCACCCTTCCATCGACAAAGTAAAAGCAAAGGTTCTGGATAATTCTCTTTTCGATGGAAATAAGAGTACCGAAGAAGTCCAAGAAAAAAAGAAACCAAAACCTACTGAAGAAACTAAAAAACCAGTGGAACCTGAGATTGAGGTCGCCGTTATTAATAAGGATTTCATCAACATTCGTAATGAAGCTAGCCTTGACAGTAAAATTGTTGGCCAGGGGATTTTTGGTGATGTTTATTCTATTAAACAATCGATTGAAGATTCAGGAGAAGACATGAAGTGGTTACAGTTGGATATAACAGGTGAATCTGAATCTTGGGTAAGTTCATCGGTTGCACAAACTCTGAAGAACAAAGATATTCCGACTATTGAGGACTTCTCAACTTTTGAAACGTATTTAGCAGAGCGGAATTTACCTGTAAGTTATGAGGAAGTAACTTCACTATTCAACGGGGCTTTTGATCGTTCTAAAATTGTAGATGCTATTCAAAACGAAGCAGAACTAGATAATAATGCAACTGTGATTACTACGTCAGATGCTATGTTGATCGTCAAATCGGATCAATTGGCTGAACTGGTGCTAACCAATGTGTACACAAATGCCGAACCATTCATACCGTCGTTTAGTTCGATTAAAATCACAAAAGATGTAGAAGATCTTTACTTTGCAAAAACAAACAATATGATTATTAAGATGAATGTGGATTCAAGGGATAATTCAGTAACATCATTCTCTTTTAGCAAATTGGATAAATAAACAAAAAGGGGTATTCAATTAGAATGGCTACAAAATTAAAAGTAATGACGATCTTTGGGACAAGACCTGAAGCGATTAAGATGGCACCTCTTGTTCTTGAACTGGAAAAACATGAAGAAGTAGAATCTATTGTTACGGTAACAGCACAACATCGTCAAATGTTGGATCAAGTTCTTGAGATTTTTGGAATCACACCTGACCATGATTTAAACATTATGAAAGATCGTCAGACGCTTGTCGAAGTAACAAGCCGAGCACTTGAAGGTCTAGATCGTGTAATGAAGGAAGTGCGACCGGACATCGTTTTAGTTCATGGTGATACGACGACGACATTTGTAGCGAGTTTAGCAGCTTTTTATAACCAAATTGCTGTTGGTCACGTTGAAGCTGGACTTCGAACATGGAACAAATTTTCTCCGTATCCTGAAGAGATGAATCGTCAATTAACGGGAGTAATGGCTGATTTGCATTTTGCACCAACTGACATTGCAGCTCGAAATCTTCTAGATGAGAAGAAGTCTGGCGATCACATCTTCGTAACAGGGAATACAGCTATTGATGCTCTCAAAACAACTGTTGAAGAAGATTATCGCCATGAAGTTCTTGAGAAGCTGGGTGAAGATCGTCTTATCTTACTTACAGCTCATCGTCGTGAAAACCTCGGTGAACCGATGCGTAACATGTTCCGTGCTATCAAACGATTAGTAGAAGAGCATGATGACATTCAAGTTGTATACCCTGTACATTTAAATCCAGTTGTAAGAGAAACAGCGGATGAGATTTTAGCGAATGATCCTCGTATTCATTTGATTGAGCCACTAGGGGTTGTTGATTTCCATAACTTTGCATCTCGCGCTCATATCATCTTGACGGACAGTGGCGGAGTACAGGAAGAAGCGCCTTCTTTAGGAGTGCCGGTATTGGTTCTTCGTGATACGACAGAACGTCCGGAAGGTATCCAAGCTGGAACGTTGAAGTTAGCAGGAACGGAAGAAGAAGATATATACTCTTTAGCTAAAGAGTTGCTAACTGATGAAGAAGAGTACACAAGAATGTCTCAAGCATCTAATCCGTATGGTGATGGTGAAGCATCTAGACGTATTGTAGAAGCAATCCTTTATCATTTTGAGAAGAATAGCGAACGTCCAGAAACTTTTTATGTAAATGTTTAATAGGTAGGAGCTGACTTTAATTACTAAAGTTAGCTCCTTTTTTGTTAAGTTTGCTACATAATTGTAAATTTTTTATTTCAAAGTGGTTGTAAAATTCAGATAATTTTGTATAATGATAGTAATCGAATATGGACGGGAAGAGACCATGAGAAGAAACCCAATTTGTAATCCTTTCTTTTGAAAGGGTTTACATTGGTGTTTCTTCTCTTTTTTCTTTGCCGAAAAATCGATCATAAACTTATAGGGGGTTGAATGATGAAAAGGTCTTTTTCAATTTTTACTTCTGTATTTTTAATGATGAGTATATTATTACTCACGGCATGTGCGGGTGATCAAGATTCTGGTGGAGGGGATGGAAAAGGAAAAATTACATTCTACTCTCCTGAGACTCCTGATATGACGAAGGAACTTGGACAAAAATTCGAAGAGCTTCATGATGGATCTGTTAATGTTCAGTACGCAGGTACGAACGTACTCGTGAACCGCATGATGGCGGAAAAAGATAATCCTCAAGGTGATGTTTGGTACGGAGGGGGAGGAATCCTTCCGTTTGAAGCGGCTGTAGACAAAGGGATTATCGGAAAATACATTCCTGACTTTGCAAAAGATTGGGATACGGTGGAAGACGGAATTAAAGTGAAGCATGAAGATGGGAAGTATGTTGGTGTTGAAGTATTTGTACTCGGTTTTGCTTATAACACGGACCTTGTAAAACCAGATGAAGCACCAAAGACTTGGGATGACCTGCTTGATCCTAAATGGAAAGGGAAGATTCAGTTCTCCAATCCGGCAGCATCAGGTACGGCAACGCTAATGGTTTTAAATCAGATGATGCAGCGCGGTGAAGCGGAAGGCTGGGACTACTTTAAGAAGCTAGTAGACCAAGCGAACTCCATGCCAGATTCAGGCTCTGCTCCAACAAAAGCAGTATCTATGGGTGAAGCACACATTGGTGTAGGATTCGACTTCATGGCATACGAGCAAAAAGCAAAAGGAGAGAGTGTAGACTTTGTAGTACCGGATAAGACGCCGATTCTGGTTAACCCAGTGTCTATCGTGGAAGGCGGTCCGAATCCTGAAGGCGGGAAGAAGTTAATTGATTTCTTATTATCAAAAGAGGGTCAACAAATTCTAGCAAACTGGTACCATATCCCGATCAATCCAGATGTGGAATCCAAAACACCTCTTACACTTGAAAAAGTTAAATCTCATGCCGTAGATCTAGATATCGATTGGGTGAATGAGAACTATGACCGTGTAAGAAACGAGTGGAAAGAGAAATTTCAGTAATACACATTAGGGGTGGTCGAGAATGGGTTCAGTCAAAGTTTCAGAGCTAACAAAAGAGTTTTCAGGTGTTCATGCTCTAAAGAACGTTAATCTAGATATCCGAGAAGGCGAGTTCTTCGCCCTTCTTGGACCATCGGGTTGCGGCAAAACGACAACGATGCGTTGTATTGCCGGGTTTGAACAACCAACATCAGGCTCTATACAAATCGGGGAGACAAAAGTAAACCATATTCCTCCGAACAAACGAAACTGTGGGATGGTCTTCCAAAGCTATGCGCTATTTCCGCATATGAACGTATTTGAAAATGTTGCATACAGCTTAAACATAAAACAGCTCAACTCAAGCAATATGGCGGCTAAGCTTCCTATCTATTTACGGCTGCTTAACAGAAAATTAGGGAAGTATCCGAAGCCGATCGAACAAAAGGTAATGGAAATACTTCAATACGTGGAACTTGATAAGCACGCAACGCGCCTTACAAGTGAACTGTCTGGTGGTCAGCAGCAGCGTGTGGCACTTGCTAGAGCTCTTGTTATGGAACCGGCTGTTCTATTGATGGATGAACCATTATCAAACTTAGACCAAAAGCTGCGCCACTCGATGCGTAACACGATCCGCCGCATTCAACAAGATCTTGGAATCACAACCATTTTTGTTACACATGACCAAGAAGAAGCGATGAGCATGGCAGACAGAGTTGCGGTAATGGATAGCGGGGAAGTAAAGCAGATCGGAACACCGATCGAGCTCTATAGCAGACCTTCTACACCGTTCATCGCGAATTTTGTCGGGACATCAAACGTCTTAAAAGGGACGGTTGTTGGTGAAGAGAATGGTTATTCAGTCGTAAAAGGACACGGCTTTCTCATTAAATCAACAAACCATGTCGAGCAAAAAGAAGTGAACGTAATTGTGCGTCCGGAGAATATTAAAGCGTTCAAACCAGGAACGATCAGTTCTGATGAGTTAACCAACATTATTGAAGGAACCGTTCTCGTTTCAACTTATCTGGGTTCCATCGTTCGGTATGACATAAAAGTAGAGGAATACCAGCTCGTTGTGGATACAACGTTTGTTCCAGGAGAGGCAATCCTAACAGAGGGAGAGAAGGTGCAGCTAACCATCGATCCTGAGAGGGTGTTGTTAATATGAAGAACCGTCTCAGTTCTTTTAACGGACTCACCCTTGTAAAAGTAATGATCTATCTTTTCTTTGGTGTTTTCTTGTTGCTTCCTCTTGTTTCGGTGTTCTTAGTCAGCTTCACAGGTCAACCTATCAATCTGCTAGGTTCAATCACCAACTCAAACATCTTACAATCGACCATTGAAAAGTTCAGTTCAGCGTCGTTTGATAACTACGAAAAGATTTTTACGAACAAAACGTACTTTTCAGCGGTTCAAAATAGCTTAGAGCTCGCCATTCTCGTCTCATTGATCGTCATCGTGATGTGTATACCGATCGCTTATGGTATCGCGCGTACGACGATGCCGTTTAAAAAGACGATTGCAGCACTTTGTACGATTCCTCTGATCGTTCCAACGTTTATCTCAGCCTATGCGATCATCATCATGTTCGGCCGCGCCGGCTGGGTGACGTACATCTACAATTCTCTTGGCGGGGAAGGGATGCTGCTCGATCCGTATTCAATGGCTGGAATCGTGCTCGTCCAAGTTTTCTTCTTTTTTCCGTATGCGCTATGGCCGATGGTTGCAGCGTTTAAAGTGAGTGACATCTCGCTTGAGGAAGCATCGCTGAACTTAGGTGCAAGAAATTGGTTTACCTTTATTTTTGTTACATTTCCACTTGCGATTCCAGGTGTGATCTCGAGTGCACTCTTAATCTTCACCGTTTCGTTCTCAGATTTTGGGACACCGATCATTCTCGCTCCTAAAGATCTGAACTTGCTCGTTGTTGAGGCATACCGTGAGATCGCAGGGTTCTTCAACTGGGGTGGAGCGGCGATTCTTACTGTCATCATGGTACTCGTCGCAGCGTTCTTCTTCTGGCTGCAGCATCTTTTTACAAAAGGAAAGAACTATGGATCGGTTTCAGGTAAGCCGAAGCAACAGAAGCTGAATGACGCAAAGGGATTAACGCGCACGTTGTCTGTTTATTCTTTAGCGATTGTGATCATTCCGGTGCTAGCGATGTTGTCCATCGTGCTGCAATCTCTTGCGACAACATGGGGAAAGAACCCACTTCCGAACGGATACACGCTATCACACTATCAAACCATTTTCACAAGCTCGATGGGCAACATCCAGAATTCGATCGTCCTTGCGCTTGGTGCTTTAATCCTGAGTGTGATTATCGCGACATTCGTATCGTATTTTGTTGTCAGACAGAACTCTTCTAAACTTGATTTCATGACGTCGATCCCACTCGTAGTTCCAGGTATCGCGTTTGGTATCGCACTCATCCAAACGTTTAACACAGCACCTCTTCACCTGACAGGAACGGCACTTCTGTTGATTGTCGCCTATACGATCAGAAGGCTTCCGTACATGGTTAGGTCGACGATGGGTACGATGCGTGCGATCAAGCAAGACATTGAAGAAGCAGCGGTAAACTTAGGTGCAACACCGTTAACAGCAGCGATTACGATCATTGGGCCATTGATGCTTCCAGGAATCGCGGCCGGGTCCATTCTTGTTTTTATCACCGTTATTAAAGAAACGAGTATATCTATATTATTAGCCCCTGCAGACTGGGCACCAATGAGTCTAGCTATATTCCAGAACATTCTGCGCGGTGAATACTACACAGCTGCTGCGATGTCGGTCGTTCTTGTCATAATCGTATTAATTCTGCAAGCGATAGCAAACCGCATTTCAAAAAATCAACTATAAGATGGATGGTGGAGGAAGAACATTGACTAAAGGGTTTATTTTTGATTTGGATGGAACGGTTTATTTAGATGAAGTGATGATTGAGGGAGCGGCAGAGGCAATCGCCGCCCTCAAACAGCGGGGAGATAAGGTCGTTTATTTAACGAACAAATCTATATCAACCCGCATGGATTATGTACAAAAACTTCGAAAGCTAGGTATTGAAGTGGAGTTGGATGAAGTGATCAACTCGAACTTCATTACCGCAAAATATTTAAAAGAAGCATTAGAGACTGGAGAAGCAGCACTAGTGATTGGTGAGCAGCCGCTCTTAGAAGAACTAGAAGACGAAGGCATCCCCATCACGTATGACGCAAAGCAAGCGAAGTTTGTCGTGCTCGGCTGGGACCGTCAGTTCAGCTATGAAAAAATCAATCTAGCTTTCCAAGCTTGGCTTAACAAAGCGACTATTATTGCCACGAATCCAGACCGAACCTGTCCCGTACTTGGTGGGGAGATTCCAGACTGTGGTGCCATGATCGGAGCCCTAGAAGGTGTGACCGGTCAAAGGATTGAGTCAATCACAGGAAAACCTTCCAAATGGATGGCAGAATACGTAGTCTCTCAAGTTCTGAAACTAGATCCTTCGCAGTGCTATATGGTCGGTGACCGGTTAGAGACCGATATCCGAATGGGAATCGAGAATGGATTGCAGTCTGTCCTTGTGATGACAGGTGTGACGAATCAAGAAATGTTAACAAAATCTTTATACAAGCCGTCCTATGTACTTGGTAGTATTAAAGAAGTAGTAAATTTATAGATCGAATTTCCACATACGAGGATCGCCTGACGACACAGCGAGCGCTCCAGCTTCAAGGGCTAGTAGAATATCCTCTTTCTCTTGAATCAAACCGCCAACAATAAGAGGAAGCTTGAGCTGGCGCGACAGCTGGTCGATCACTTTCGGCATCAATCCAGGTAGCACTTCTACAGCATCTGGCTTGCACGATTTGACCATCTCAATGCCTTTTTGTATGGCAGCACGATCTATTAAGAAAATCCGTTGAATGGTAAGAAGTCCTTCTTCTTTCGCATACTTGATCATGTTGATTTTTGTAGTGATGATGCCGGTTGGTTTTAACACGTCCGCAATGTATTTAACAGCACTTCTAGAATTGGACAAGCCCTCCATAAAATCGAGATGAATGAAAATATACATACCTGCTTCACGAAGCTGATTAATATAATTTTCAACAGTTGAGATGTCCCCTGTTAAAAGAAAAGCAATATTAGCTGAACTTTTAATCGCTTTATCAATATCTTTCTGATCTTTAATCGATGCGATAATCTGTGATTCTACCATATTAACAAGTTCCATATCCTTCCCACCCCGTATTAATTTTTTGAATATTTATACTATTTCTCTATGAAGAGTTTACCATATGTTTAAAGAAATGCACGGTACTCATGACTTATTTCAAGTCTTTTAAGGAGGTGAACTAGGTCTTTTTGCTCAGTGTTTCACAAACTATTATTTCAGGAGGGTGTTTAGTAACGTGAAAACTCATTTCATGCGTCAATTGATCGTAACGTCTGCCTTAGCATTGAGTCTAGTGATTCCACAAGGAACAAGCATGGTAACAGCGAATGATTCGGTGATCGTAAGCGAGAATTTTGATGGTATTCAAAATGGAACATTGCCGAATGACTGGAAAGTGGTTGAAGGAACAGGAGAGGTGCAAGATGGAAAGCTTGTGCTGCAATCAGCTGCAACGAATAGACCTGCAAGAGTCGTCGTCCCTTTAGCAGATGATAACAACGGAAACTATGTGTTCGAAGCAGACATGACGTTTGTATCAGCGGTTGAAGACACGCGCTGGGCTTCTATCATGTATCGTGTACAGAACGAGAACTATCCGTATTATCAGTTTGCGGTCAGACGAGGAACATCAGCACTTAACGGCATGGAATTTGCCGAGCGCACAGAAAAGAACGCCTGGAACGTAACAGAAACTAACTTTTATAAAGAGAACTTCCAGTACAACAAAAGCTATCGTCTAAAAGTAATAGCAAGCAAGAATCGTGTACAGCAGTTTGTGAACGGTGAGCTTGTGGTGGACACAGCAGGAGCATCTAAATGGCAGAATGGCGATATCGGGTTTCAAGCTGTTGGATCGACTGTACAATACGATAACGTTAAGTTGACATCATTTACTGGAGAGCTTCCACCCGTTGAAAACTCAGGTGCATTGCTTCCAACCGAAGCGCCAACGGACATTATTAATCCTCCTACACTCATTTCAGGAACAAAAGTATCCAGCCTTCAGCATGCAACGGCTTCTGCTATGTTAAAAGTGGACCAGGGAACGGATGGCAATCTTTATGCGAATGGCAAACGTTTGATCGACCAGCTGAATCAACTGAAAAACAAGAAGATCCCAGTCCTACATATTGAACAAGCTGGAATAGAAGGGAGTATTATTGAAGTATTGAATGAGACGCAAACGACTGACGTTCAAGTGATCTCTAGTGACGCAGAGATTGTTAAAGCAATTAAAAGTCTGAACCCCAAAATTCGCGGTGGACTTGTTTATGAGCGTGGTCCATTAAATGAAAGAGGGCTGCAACAGATCGTAGATAAAGTTCATGACAGTGGAAGTAAAATGGTTCTGTTTCCACAAAAAAAATTATCACCAGATGTTGTCTATTACCTGCACAACCGGATGGTATCGGTTTGGGGTGTGAGTGACGACAAGTTAGCAGATCAGCATGAACTGATTCATCTTGGGGTGGATGGTCTTGTGACGAACCAGCCTGCACTCGCTGAAAAAGCTTTTACACAATATCCGGAAAACACGATTATTCAGCGGCCGATCGTTTCAGCTCACCGTGGTGTTCCATCGTTAGCACCAGAAAATACGATGGTAGGTTACCAGATGGCGTTTGATCTTGGTGCCGACCAGATCGAGACAGATGTGCAACGAACGAAAGACGGACAACTTGTTATCATGCATGACAATACCGTAGACAGAACAACGAACGGAACCGGAGCTGTGGATCAACTGACGCTGGCGGAAATCAGAGAACTTGATGCAGGAATTAAATATGATTCTAAATATGCAGGAGAAAAAGTTCCGACATTTAAAGAATTTCTTCAAGCATTTAAGGGGAAAGATATCGTCTTGCTTGTTGAATTGAAAGATCATGACATCGAACAACAAGTAATCGATGAGATTCAAGCTGAAGGAATGATGGATCAAGTGGTGATGCAAAGCTTCTATCTCGACAGCATGCAGGTGATGAACGAGATCGCACCTCAGTTGCCGATCGGCTATTTGTTCTCTGCAGCTGTTCCATCTTCATACGAAGCGAAAGTGAAGAACGCCAAAAAGATGGTAGACTACGGAACATTGAACGATGTTACATTAAACGCTAGCTATGGAACCGTCTACGAAGAATTCATCACATACATGCGCCAGCGCGGTGTGATGAGCATGCATTGGACATTCCGATCCGAAGAGCCTTTCGTGGATAAATTAAAGCAAGGCTTAATCGGGCCGATTACGGACTACTCACAATGGCTGTCAGAATCCCCAGTGTATTTAGAGTCACCTGTAAAAAAACTGAACTTGAAAGCAGGAAAGACCCACACTGTTCGGGCCAAAGCGAAACTCAGTTATCGATTAGATAACCGAGAAAGAATCGACACTGTGCTTTATGTAAAAGACAATACGGGTGCGGTGCGAGTAGAAGGAAACACGATTCAAGCCGTTGCCCCAGGTAATGCGCAAGTCTTCGTGAAGCATACGTTTGAAATGTTAGGCGAAGAGTGGAGTTTAGTGTCTGAACCGATTGAGGTAACGGTGAAGTAGGAATTTATTAAAGGGAGTGAGCTATTTAGGAGCTCGCTCTTTTTTTGTTGAGGTATTTTACGGTACGCGTTTTTATATTAATTACACGTTCACCGGTAAATGACTCTTGACCACCGCTAACAGGCTGAGTTTCACCTGTAAAGTGTTCACGAGCACCTGTAAAACGATCGTTTCCACCGCTAAAACGCTAAAAACCTCCGTTCAGTTACCCAGCCACTCACATAATAACCCTCATCAGCCTCAATTGCACTCATACTAGTACCAAAAAGTTGATATTCAATACAAAACAGTATCAATACGTAATTCAAAACAGCAGAATTCTACGCAAATGTGTAATAACTATTAGAACATGCACCGTAAAAGTAACTAAATGGAAGCTCATAATATAAAGAGGAACTCAGATGATCTCTTCATCATCTGAGTTCCTACCAGTTATCAAACTATTTTGTCATATAACGAACAGGGTACTGAGTAAACTGTTCTCGCCACACTTCAATGGTTTTTGGTAATTGAGAGGCATACTTTTTATTGTTCGTAAAATAGATAACTTCTTTTCCATCTTTTATAGCAGCAGCATATATAAAGCCGTTCTTCTCATCTGTGATGATAATGGCTTCCATGATGGTATAAAGACCACGTACGCCACCGTTTACTACTCTGGCATCCCAACCATCCTGATCTTTAATTCCTTCACCAAACATTTGCATATTATCTACAAAAACGCGATAGTCATCACCTGTCATTTTTTGAAGTTGGTCATCCGTTTTCTTAGATATTATTTGAACATCGGATAATGTTTTAGATTCAGGTTCTACATGACCTTTGACAAACTCTCCTTCAAAGGTCGTACCATTGCCTCCATACCCGAGGCAAGAAGCTGTTTGAGTAATAACGATTCTATCGCTTTTGTTGGAGAAAGTAAGGACACAGCTTTCTCCTCCAGTTACGGTGTTGTCAGAATAAGTAGCCTTAACTGCTTCAATATTAGCTTTACCTTCAATCATGCCGATGTTCGCTCCGTCAGCTACGTCCAGTGTAAAAGCAAATGAGTTGTCAGAGACATTCGAAATCTTGAGTGAACCTCCGTTAAATTTTCCGACGCGGGTCCATGGACCGTTCCATTCAACGGGTGTAGAGGTGGAATCAGGTGTGACATCTGTCTCTGGCTTAACCTGTTCTTCTTGTTCTTCAGGTGCTTCTTGGTCTTCTTGTTCGGGTTCATCTTTTGTTTGTTTAGAATCTACTTCTCCGGTTTTTTTAGTGTCTTTTGTATCAACGGCTTCAGATTTTATTGGTTTAAGTGTTTCTTTTTCACTACAAGCGGATAGAAGTAAAATAAAGGAGAGGAGTATAGTTGAAAAAAGTTTTGTTTTCAAAGTAAATCCTCCAAATGAATAGATTTTAACGTATGTATACACTTCAAGATATAGTATACTATGTTTTCCAAATTATAGAAGGGGCTTTTGACTATATATTGGAAATTCATTAGGAAGTAATCATAAACGAAAAAAACTCAGATGATCTTCATCATCTGAGTGCAATCCATCTGGTTATTAACCATTCACAACCTTACCACCATTAATATGAATCATCTGCCCTGATACATAGGAAGAATCTTCACTTGCCAGATACACATAAGCAGGTGCGAGTTCTTCTGGCTGACCTGGTCGACCCATCGGTGTGTCTTTACCGAACTGTTCTACTTTATCTGCTGTGAAAGTAGAAGGAATGAGCGGTGTCCAGATCGGACCTGGTGCGATACCGTTCACGCGGATCCCTTTCTTAACCAAATTATTAGACAGCGAGCGGGTGAACGAAACGATCGCACCTTTCGTTGATGCATAATCAATTAACTCCGGATGACCCTGATACGCCGTAATCGACGCTGTATTGATAATCGAACTTCCTTGCTTCAGATGTGGAAGTGCAGCTTTCGTAAGATGGAACATGCTAAATATATTGGTGCGGAATGTTTTCTCAAGCTGTTTCGCAGTAATATCCTCAAAGTTTTGCTGTGGGTGCTGTTCTGCTGCATTATTAACTAAAACGTCCAATCCGCCGAACGAACCAACAATATCTCGAACGGCTTGCTCACAGAACGATTCGTCTCCGATATCTCCGCGAATCAACAAGCATTTCACGCCTTCTTGCTCGATCTGTGTCTTCGTTTCCTCGGCATCTCCAGATTCCTCGAGATAAACGATCGCAACGTTTGCGCCTTCTTTCGCGAAAGCAATTGCGGCTGCTTTACCTATTCCGCTGTCTCCGCCTGTTATCAGTGTAGATTTACCTTTTAGTTTTCCGCTACCTTTATACGTCGGACTTTCCGATTGCGGCTTAGGTGTCATTTCAGATTCTACACCGGGCTGGTGGTTTTGATGCTGTGCGGGTTGACCTGTTGGATGATTTTGATCAGACATGAATGTATTTCACTCCTTATGTACAAATTTTTTCTTCTAAAACTACCTTTCCCATCTCACAATTGAATAAACATCCGCACTGTATAAAATTTTCGATTCGCTTAATAAAAGTGATGTTTGGATTATGAAAAGATTCTAAAAAAGAAGTAAATGTTCATACATTAGGGAAAGTGAAACGAAAAGATAAGATATAATGTAGAGAGATACAGGATGTAAGTGAAATTCTATAAAAAGGAGTTCACCACATGAAAGTTAAGAAGGCAATCATTCCTGCAGCAGGGTTAGGGACACGATTCTTACCAGCAACTAAAGCAATGCCAAAAGAAATGCTTCCAATCGTAGACAAGCCAACCATTCAGTATATTGTAGAAGAAGCGGTTCGTTCTGGTATAGAGGATATCATCATTGTAACGGGTAAAGGAAAACGAGCAATCGAAGATCATTTTGATTTTTCGTATGAACTAGAACAAAATTTATACCAAAAAGGGAAGCTTGGACTGCTTGAAGAAGTACAGAAACCTTCCAAATTGGCAGACATCCATTATATACGTCAAAAGGAGCCTAAGGGATTAGGACATGCGATCTGGTGCGCGAGAAAATTTATTGGAAATGAACCATTTGCCGTCCTTCTTGGAGATGATATTGTTCAGTCAGAAACGCCTTGTTTAGGGCAGCTCATACAACAGTATAATGAGCATAAATCGTCCATCATTGGAGTTCAGCATGTACCAGATCATCAAGTGTCACGATATGGCATTATAGATGGCAAACAAATAAATAACCGACTCTACTCGGTTACTAATCTTGTAGAAAAGCCACGTCAACAAAATGCTCCATCCAATGTGGCGATAATGGGTCGTTATATTCTAACTCCACAAATATTTGAAATCTTAGAAAATCAGACACCAGGAGCAGGCGGTGAGATTCAACTGACAGATGCGATTGCATCTCTCAATCAATCAGAGGACGTGTATGCGTTTGATTTTGAAGGTATAAGATATGATGTTGGTGAAAAGTTGGGCTTTATTCAGACTACTATCGACTTTGCTCTTCAACGAGATGACCTGAAATACGACTTGTTAGAATATTTGAACGAGATTGTTAAACAAGCAAAAGCGGACGTACCATCCAAATAAGAATGACCGTTTTACACCTGTATGGCTGTAAAGCGGTTTTTTGATAGATAAACAAAAAACTGGCTCAAAGAAATCTTTGAACCAGCTCCGAAAACTATTGTTTAGCAACATCCACAATACGGCCTTCAACGACAGGGTTAACATTTACTAACTCAGCTACATAATCACGTAGGTTCTCCCAGTCAGAAGCTCCTAGGTCCGTTACACGACCTTGCTGATAGGCTGTTTTGAATACTGTGAACCCATCTCCGCCTTTAGCAGTGAACGCGTTCGTCGCGATCACATATTCTTTGTTCAGATCGATCGCAGTAAAAGTACCATCAGCATTCTTCACGTCCATCGTAACAACGCGACTTCCTGCAGGTTTTGTGCTGTCATAAGAAAACTTCATTCCAGCTACGTGAAGGAATCCACCGTGCTCTTTCGGTGCATCTTTTACACTATGTTCTAGCGCTTGTTTAATTTCTGTACCAGTTAACTTCATTGTTGCAAGTGTGTTTCCGAATGGTAAAGTTGTTAGCACATCACCATACGTGATCTCACCTTTGTCGATCGTAGCACGGATACCTCCACCATTTTGGAACGCCATAACAACGTTTGGATTATAGTCTTTTGCTTTATCTAGCATACCGTCTGTAATAAGATTTCCAAGCGGAACTTCGCTATTTCTTACACTGATTCCAACGTCATTTGTACGTGGAGCAGCTAACTCTGTTTCAGCAACACCGCCAGTAGGTGTGTTTTTAATTTCCGCAACTTTACTCGAATATTTTGTAAGCATTTGAGCGGCTTCAGGATCAGCAGCTTTGTCAGCGATCTTAATTAACTGACCTGCTTGTGATAGAACTTTACCTTTTTTATCGAATTGAACATCTAGTGTTCCTAAGAAATCACTGTATTGATAAGCTTGAACGATAACGGTAGGATTCTTGGTCTTTCCTTTTTCATCTTTTGAAACGACTACAGGTTCGTTCAGTTGGGTATGACTGTGACCACCAACGATTACGTCAATACCATCAACATGTTTTGCAAGCTCTAGATCGTTATCATATGCAGGATTATCATCATATCCAAGGTGAGTAATTGCAACAATTTTATTTACACCAAGCAATTGAAGGAGCTTAACTTCTTTTGATGCTTCCTTAATATAGTTTTCAAAAACAACATTTTCAGGACTTGAAATATCAGCTGTTTCTGCTGTTGTTAGTCCGATAAAACCAACATATTCTCCGTTTACTTTCTTAAGAACGGAGGAGTAGATGTTGCCATCTTTTGCATTTACGGCATATCTTTTAAATAAAGGTTTTAGTAATGGATCTTTTGAAAAGTTTACGTTGGAACTGACGAAAGGAAAATCAGCGTTCTTAACAAAATCCGCTAGTGCTTGGTGACCTTCAGGACTTGAACCAAGGTCGAACTCATGGTTACCAAAAGTCATAAGATCATAGTCCATTAAGTTCATAAACTCAAGGTCGGCTTGTCCTTTAAACTCGTTAAAGTAGAGCGTTCCAGAGAATACATCACCTGCATCTACTAATAAAGCGTTTGGTTTAGCTGCACGAACATCTTTGACAGCAGTTACTTTTTTTGCCACATTATCTAATCGTGCGTGCGAATCATTTGTATGCATAAGAGATAGGTTAAAAGTACGGTCTTTATGATGATGCTTTTTTCCATGGTTCTGTTTTGAATCGGCAGAAGCAGGCATTGTTAATTGAGATGAGATCAAGCCAACAGCTAGAGAACTAACTAGTAATCTTTTAAACGTTTGTTTAACGGACATATCATCACGTTCCTTTCAATAATTATCAAACTTTTCACAAATCTACTATAGCAGATTAAAAGAGACAGAAATGTCGAAAAAAGTCGAAAAACGTAAAGAAACTTTTAAATTATAAGTAAAATATAAACGTAGTTAAATAAAAAAGCCTGCATGTCTGCAAGGCTTTCTGTTACTTCCATTTTTTCATACGATCTTTTAAATAATCGCGAACTTCCTCAGCTTCTGCTCGATCCAGGCTTTGGAATTCACCATCGTGCTTTACGATGAAAAAGCTGTCTTGTGGTTTTTTCTTTCCATATGTAAGTTCGTATCCGCTATCCACATTACAAACCATCTTGAAAGGGGAGCGGTAGAATGGCTGCATATCGAGCGGACCATTCACAATGTTTTCAAATACTTTTAAATCATTATCAATTGAAATTATGGACGGACGCTTAGAGGGCTCAACCATAAGTACAGAAATGGTAGACAATGAAGTACACCTCCTTTAGTAAATCATACTTTAATCATGGTATCATAAGCCTACAAAATTGGTAAGGGGTGTAAATTGATGAGTTTTGTCGAAATGTTCCAAAAATACTTATTTTAGTAAGAAAGTATTAGAGTGCCATGAATCTTATAATTAATAGTGGTTTGACCATATAAAATATAATTCTGTAAAAATATATGAAAAGAACCAACTCTTTGCAAGAGTTGGTTCTAATGACCTATTATTCTAAGGTTTCTTTCAATAGTGTTTGAATGCGCGTGCGCTCAGTATCATCGACAATGCCGTAATACACGCCGTCGATTTTCTTTCCTGAACTCTTAATCTCTGTTGACTCGATTTGGTTTCTAGCATTCTTATAATTCTTCTGGATATTTTTCATTTCGTCAAAAGTCATGTTTGTTTTTACATTTTCTCCTAAGATAGAGAGGATGTTATCAAACTTAGTGATTGAAGATACTCGTGCACCTTTATCAATAATGGATGTAATCACTTGTCGTTGGCGGTCATTACGACCTAAGTCACCTTTAGGATCTTCATATCTCATACGAGAATAAGACAAAGCTTCTTTTCCGTTTAGTTCTTGCACGCCTACTGGAAATGAGTTTCCTTCATATTCAAACGCCCGCGGATTATTTACTTCAACTCCCCCAACCGCATCTACAATATCACGGAAAGATTCCATATTTACTTTTACATAATAATCAATTGGAGTATCTAAGAAATTCTCAACGGTGTCTAATGCCATCTGAGTTCCGCCGAAAGCATAAGCGTGATTGATCTTATCATCATAACCTTTACCAATAATCTCTGTTCGTGTATCGCGGGGAATACTGAACATAAACATTTTTTCTGTGTTTGGATTAACAGACGCAACAATCATCGTATCAGAACGTCCACTGTCACCTTTTCGTTCATCTACTCCTAATAGAAGGATAGAGATAGGCTTAAGATCTTTCCCTTGAACAACGGGTTTAGGATTATCCATCTCAACCTTTTCTTGCATATCATTTACAGCACTTTTCGCGGAATCATATAAATAATAGCCATATCCACCTAAGCCTAAAGCAATAATTCCGACTATTATCCCAATAGTTAAGAATATTCTTTTCATCATCTTCGCTACTTTCTTGTTAGATTCATTCTATTAAGGAGTATATCATGGCTTAGCTTACTTTGAATATTCTAATTTAACTATCAAATTAGTTGAGAGTTCAAACTGCAAGGTATTAGAAAATTTAAAGGTAGAACTGGAAGGAGCGCGACATGGAGCAACGTTTATTTTTGAAGTTGTGACAATATTAATTAGTTTAATTACTGACATGCAGAATTGTATGTGTAACGGCCACCAGGGCATCCATATTTTGATAATATTCAACTATTAAACCCCCAATCTATATAAAAGTCTTTACCTTTCATATGACCCCACAATTCCCAAATAGAAATTCTAAATTTTAAGCTAGCCTACATAGAAGATATGGAAGAGAAATTTTGTGAAGGAAGTATCTCCTATGATGAACTCCTCAAAGAGAGAACCATCCCTGTGCTTCCAAGATTCAAACTTATATATCGATTTACAGTAATTTAAATATTTTATAAGATTGGAGTATATTGCTGTTTAACGAGCGAGTTGCACTTCTTATGAAACTCTGACCTAATTTAAGAAATGTAATGAAAAAAGATACTAAAGTATTAAAATGAGGCTTAGGACAATACCGATATACGCACACCATTTAAATATTCTTCAATTATTTTTCTATAAAAGGATTTGATAGTTTATGGTGTTAGAGAATCTAAAAGTCATTAGAGATCAATTAAAGTTCAATTCTTGGACTGTAGATGCTTTCCTATTTACGTATAAACAACAAGATTTTGTTGTACTTGTAAAGTTGTATCCAGATACAAAAAGCAAGGAAGATCCGTATGCTATCGTCAGGCTGGAGTTCCTCAAGAGGCCCAAAATGGTGGAGAGCTATTCGACCTACGCAACTCTATACAAAATACATATCTCTGATTTGAAATTATTTAGAGCGTTTTTTGATATTGAGTACGGTGAAAATCTTGGCAATATACTAAAACAGTTTACAGACCACTTTGCAACATTTATTCCAGATCATATAAGTGCTAATAATAATCCAGTTTTGAAGGAAGCCGTCTTAACATCTTTGGATAGAACAGACCCTAATCCCGGTAGATATTGCATTGGAATCAGAAGGAACGGTTATAAAAAAGATGGCAGTCCAGCCCAAAGAACCCCTGAAAATAACCAAAAGGCAGCATTACTAATACCCGAATTACACGGAAAAATAGACGATAATTCATTGAGTTTTCGTTTTTCCGAAGACCAAACCTTAGAAAAAACAATGGACGAAATTTATATGCAATGGTTGAAGCGATAATGAAGCAAGGGAACGGTTGAGACCCCTTCCAATATAGCTGCTTATCACGTCAGTCATTTACATTTGGATTAGGAAGCAAAGCGATGATTTGTACTCAATAGTTAGACGTATATAAGAAAAGAGGGAAATTAAAAATTCTGCTGAGGGAGGTGCTCAGCAGAGTTTTTTCGTTTAATCATCAGGTATTTATTAAAAGGGACTACCAGCCAATAATTTTATATTCAGAAAAATCAAAAAAGAGTTGACTTTATATTGGAACTAGGTAAAAATAAGTTAACACTGATATCTGATATATCAGATATCAGTTAACTAAATGTGAGGTGGACGAATGGAAAGATCCGTTGCGGCAATTGTTACCGGTGGTGCATCAGGATTAGGTTTAGCAGTTGTTAGAGAACTTGCTCAACATGGAATGGCTGTTGCAATTGTTGATATTTCAGAAGAAAAAGGCGAAGAAGTCACTCGGTCATTAATGAAAGAAGGAAAGAATGTTGCTTTCTTTAAAGGAGATGTAACGAGTCAAGAAGATACAAAAAAAGTCGTACATCAAATTTCAGAAACAATAGGAAACGTTCGTGTACTTGTGAACTGTGCTGGAATCATCCGCCGTTCACCCGCTGTTTCTGTATCAGCTGATGAGCTAGATTCGATATTGCAAATCAACCTTCAAGGAAGCGTTTATATGTCTCAGGCCGTTCAGCCTTACATGGCAGAAAATGAAAGCGGTGCCATCGTGAACTTTGCTTCTATGCTGGCTCACTATGGGAGTACCAATCTTCTATCATATGCTGCATCAAAAGGCGGTATCGTACAAGTAACCAAATGCCTGGCGGTCGAGTGGGCTAAACACAACATTCGCGTGAATGCTGTAAGTCCGGGATACATAGAAACGCCATTAGCTGCTGGAGCGACTCAAGATCCGACCTTTAGAGAGAGGATTTTATCCCGCACACCACAGAGAAGATTCGGCAAGCCAGAAGAGGTAGCCGAAGTTGTACATTTCTTGGTTTCTCCAAGATCGAGTTTTGTAACAGGTGCCGTTCTACCTGTTGATGGAGGACTTCTTGCAGGAGATCCTTGCCTCTATCCACCAGTTACACAGCCTGAATTTGTATAAGTAAAACAACATATCTAAGGAGGAAATATCATGATTACAGATTTAAATAAGTTTACCGAGCAGTTCCAGTTGGATGATCAGGCCATAGATATCGAGAGTATTCCATGGATTCCGCAATCAGATCGTGTTTGGTTTAAGCCCGTTCGATTTGATCTAACGACGGGAAGCTGGATCAATCTTCTTAAAGTTAAGCCGGGCGGTGCAGTGAACAGACACCGTCACTCAGGCGGAAAAGTAATGGCTTATACGATCCAAGGAACATGGCGTTATTTGGAGCGTGACTGGGTTGCAAAACCAGGCACATTTGTCTATGAGCCGCCAGGAGACATACACACTCTTGTGGTCGACGGAGAGGAAGAGATGATCACTCTTTTCATACTCGAAGGAATTATTCAATATTTAGATGATAAGGATCAGGTCGTTCACCAAGATGATGTATTCAGTAAGATGAACCTTTATTACAACTATTGCGAAGAAAACAATATTCCGGTTGAAAACTTAAGGTTTTAAAGTGTTGAATAAATTAATCAAAGGAGGATTCTTGTGAAGAAAAAATGGGTTGGTGGATTATTGGCATCTGTCTTGGCAGTAGGTTTAATCGGTTGCAGCGCTGGAACAGACTCTGCAAGTTCTGGGTCTAAAGGTGCATCAGATTTTCCTAAGAAACAGATTGAACTGATCGTTCCTTTTTCAGCTGGTGGTGGTACGGATGCCGTAGCAAGAGCCTTTGCAGATGCGGCAAAGAAACACTTGCCAAAACCGATCGGTGTAGTGAATAAAACGGGAGGAGGAGGCGCGATTGGTCTAGCTGAAGGTGCTAATGCAAAACCTGATGGCTATAAAGCTTCGCTCGTAACGGTTGAACTAGCTATTCTGCCGAATCTAGGACTAGCTTCCTTTCAATCGGATGACTTAAAGCCCGTTGCACAATTGAATGCTGATCC
Organism: Fictibacillus tiangongensis; assembly: GCF_048083785.1. Taxonomy (GTDB): domain Bacteria; phylum Bacillota; class Bacilli; order Bacillales; family Fictibacillaceae; genus Fictibacillus. The sequence goes on along the minus strand of NZ_CP182294.1, from coordinate 3,748,581 downwards.
ATCAGCTGTTACCGTTGCCGCAGACTCTCCTTGGAAAACTCTCGATGATTTTCTAAAATACGCAAAAGAAAATCCAGAGAAGGTTCGTATTGGTAATGCAGGAAGTGGTTCGATCTGGCACCTTTCCGCAGCCGCATTAGGTGAGGAGACTGGAGTGAAGTTCAGCCATATCCCTTTTGAAGGTGCAGCACCAGCAGTAACATCTTTATTGGGCGGCCATTTGGAAGCGGTTACAGTAAGTCCGGCAGAAGTCAGCTCACAAGTAGCAGCTGGGAAACTTCGAATGCTTGGGGTGATGTCGGATGAGCGCCTTGAGGCATTTAAAGATGTTCCGACGTTAAAAGAAAACGATATTGACCTCTCGATCGGAACTTGGAGAGGGATTGCCGTTCCAAAAGATACGCCACAGGATGTAGTTGATGTCCTGAAAGAGGCTTCTCGTAAAACGGTTGAAGAACAATCTTTCAAGGATGTTCTCGATAAGCTGAACCTTGGTATTGAATATAAGGATGATACAGGATTTGCTGATACTATTACGAAAGATTCAAAGCGATTTAAAGAATTGATCGATAAGCTGAAGTTAAAACAGTAAAGGTAATCGGGTCACATGGGAGTTCAACTATGTGACCTGGTTTCTAATCGAGGTGAAAAATAGTGGTTAAACGAATAGACATTTCGATTTCTCTCGCTCTTATTGTAATAGGGGCGATAATCATTCATACGAGCAGAAGCTTCCCCGGAGCTCAAGGAGCTGATGTTGGAGCAAGTTTCTTTCCGGTCATTCTATCCTCATTATTAATCTTTTTATCGTTACTGCTAATTCTTACTTCCATCAAAAATAAATCGGTGAAAACTCGTACTGCAGGGAAATCAGAATGGAAAAAAGTCGTCTTTGGGATGGCACTTACGTTTATGTACTTTATATTGCTGATCTATCTTGGGTATGTGGCTGCTACACCTATTTTCCTTGCAGCTATGATGTGGACATTTAATTACAGAAGGATCGTACAAGTTGTTTTCTGGTCATTGTTGATCACGGGAGTCATTTACTTATGCTTCGCTATGTTATTACAGGTACCCCTCCCGAATGGAGTCTTCTTTTCATAATGCAGCAGAATGGAGGTGGGGATGATGCTTGATCTATTCTCACAAGGAATTGTAAACATTTTCACACAGCCAACCGTACTCCTGCTTGCGATTCTTGGAGTTGTAGTAGGAATTATAGTAGGTGCTCTTCCGGGTCTGACTGCCACAATGGGGGTAGCTTTATTGCTTCCTATCACATTTGGGATGGAACCGGTAGCAGGATTACTTTTATTATCAGGGGTTTATTTTGGCGGGATCTACGGCGGTTCGATCACGGCCATATTGTTAAGAACGCCAGGCACACCCGCAGCAGCAGCCACTGCGATTGATGGGTATGCTTTAACGAAAAAGGGGATGGCGGGCAAAGCACTAACGGTCGCAACAATATCTTCATTCACAGGCGGAACAGTCAGTATCCTCATCCTTATGTTTCTGGCACCAATTCTTGCAAACTTTGCTTTGAAGTTCAGTGCACCTGAATCCTTCGCTCTAGCCCTGTTCGGTATAAGTATCATTGCAAGTATTTCTGGTACTTCTTTAATTAAAGGGTTAATAGCCGGCACGGCAGGACTTCTAGTCGCAACTGTTGGACTTGATCCGATTCAAGGATTCCCTCGATTTACAGGCGGAATAACAGATATTATGAACGGTATTCCATTCATACCTGTCATGATCGGACTGTTTGCAGCGTCAGAAGCTTTTAAGTCGTTAGAAGAAATGAATATTACGGAAAAAGTGAAAACAAAGATTCAGCGCTTCATGATTTCAAAAGCAGATGTAAAGAAAATATGGCCTGCTATATTGCGTTCGACAGGACTCGGAACGTTTATCGGTATTATACCAGGCGCAGGAGCTGATATTGCTGCTTTCGTTTCTTACAATGAAGCGAAACGTTTTAGTAAAAATAAAGAAGAGTACGGAGAAGGCAGTCTGGAGGCAGTCGCTGCATGTGAATCAGGTGCAAATGCATGTACAGGGGGAGCGCTCGTTCCATTATTAACATTAGGTATACCTGGGGATTCTGTTACGGCAGTCATGCTCGGAGCTCTTATGGTTCAAGGTCTTCAGCCCGGCCCGATGTTATTTAAAGATAATGGCGATCTTGTGTATACCTTGTTCAGCGGGATGATAATCTGTTATGTTGCGATGCTTATTATTGGTTTATTTGCAGCCCGTTACTTTGCCAAAGTGGTAGAGATTCCAAAAGCTTTCTTAACACCGGTTATTCTCATGCTATGTGTTGTTGGATCATATGCAATTAACAATAATCTTTTTGATGTTGTGATTATGCTTATAGCGGGTATCATTGGCTACTTTATGCAGAAGTTCGACTTCCCGGCGTCACCAGTTGTACTGGCTATTATCCTTGGTCCCATGGTAGAAAGCCAGTTTAGGAGAGCACTGACACTTTCAAACGGAAACTATGATATTTTTTATACCCGTCCGATCACACTCGTTCTTCTACTATTATCTTTGCTGACCTTGCTGACACCTATTATTAAGAAAATCTGGCAGACGAATAAAGATTCAAAGGATGAAAGTGTTCGATTATAGTCCAAACTTTGGAAAAAAGTATACTGGATAGTAGAATAGGAGTAAATCATAGATATTGAGGGATGTAACATGGAAAACAAGCCTTTCTTTGATAATTTGAACTTACATGAAAGAGTGTATATGTACGTACGAGATAAAATTATAAATAACGAATTAAAGCCAGGATCGAGGATTGATTACGAAGAACTGATCTCAGAACTCGGTGTAAGCAGGACACCGCTGCGTGACGCCATCAACCGACTTCAGCATGATAAGTTGATTGAAGTGAAACCGCGTTCTGGAACTTTCGTAAGCGTTCCTCGCCCAAAGGATATTGAGGAAATTTATGATGTGCGTAAACCATTAGAATGCCTGGCTGTTAAATTATCTGCTCAACATCTTTCAAAGGAAACGTATAAGCGTTTACTAGATGAGACAGACGAAGTCGAGGCAGAACTTAACAGAGGAAACGTGGAAACTTTTTTTCAATCTGATCGGAATTTGCACAAGCTGTTGATCGTGAATGCTGACAACAGTCGCCTTCTCACGATTATGAACTCACTGGAAGTTCAGATAAAGTGGTTCGGGGTCATTATGACGATTAATGTGGACCGGCCATTACAAGCAAATGAGATGCACCGAAAACTCATTAAAGCCATGCATGACGGAAGAGTTGATGAAGCCGTAAAAATCATGGCAACACATATTGATGAAGTAAAACATGATATTCTACAAGATTTTCTACAACATACTAAAATGGAGGATTGATATGGACGTTGTAACGATCGGAGAAGCCATGATGGTATTTTCCCCAATGAGGACAGGTTATTTAAGACATGCTCATACCTTTCAGAAGGGGATCGCAGGAGCTGAGTCAAATGTGGCAATCGGTCTTTCACGGTTAGGCCACAAGGTTGGCTGGGGAAGCATAGTAGGTGAGGATGAATTTGGAACGGAGATTATTTCCTTCCTCCGCGGAGAGGGAGTGGATGTTAGCCAAGTCATTCAAGATGATTCGGCACCTACCGGTATTTATTTCAAAGAATTGCTCCGGCCAGAAGAAATCCGAGTCTATTATTACCGTCAAAATTCTGCTGCTAGTAGAATGTCTGTTCAAGACTTGAACGAAGAATACATCGCAAGTGCTAAATATCTCCATCTTACAGGGATAACACCTGCACTAAGCGAGTCATGCCGAGATACCGTTTGGGAAGCGATAAGGATCGCAAAGAAAAATGGTGTCAAGATCGTATTCGATCCGAACTTAAGACGCAAGCTCTGGAAAGATGAAAACGAAGCGAAACGATTACTGATCGAACTCTCATCCTATGCGGACATCGTGTTGCCAGGGTTAAGTGAAGGCGAATTCTTGTTTGGTGAATGTGAAAAAGAAATAATGGCCAACCGATTTTTAGAGAATGGTTCCTCCCTTGTGGTATTAAAGTTAGGAGAAGAGGGGGCTTATTATTTATCAGATAAAGATAAAGGATATGTTCCAGCATATGACGTGAAGCAAGTAGTAGACCCTGTTGGAGCAGGAGATGGTTTCGCTGCCGGATTTCTCTCTGGTTTGCTTGAACAAAAGTCAATCTATGATGCTGTATACAAAGGATGTGTGGTTGGTGCTGCTGTTACGATGGCAAATGGGGATGTAGAAGGACTTCCTGATCAGCAAAGCTTACTCTCACTGCTGTCACAACAGGAAGATGTTTTAAGATAGGAGGAAAGATACATGGAGACGGTAGATGTTTTACGTAGATGCGGCGTGATTGCTATCTTGCGAGGAATAGATAATGATCGAGTAGTGCCTATCGTGCAAGCGTTGTATGAAGGTGGAATAAAAGCAGTCGAAGTAACGCTAAACCATCCGGATTCAATGAAGTCGATTGCCCTCCTTGAAAATGAGTTCGGCAAAGAGATTTGTATTGGAGCGGGGACCGTTTTGAATGAGGATTCTGCACGGGCAGCTATTTCTGCAGGGGCGCGCTTCATTATTTCTCCATCGTTAAATCTTCAGACGATTGAAATGACTAAACAGTTAGGTGCTGTTAGTATTCCAGGTGCTTATACTCCAACAGAAATTTTGACGGCATATGAAAATGGTGCTGATTTCGTGAAGGTATTCCCAGCTACAGCTTTAGGACCTGGCTTTTTAAAAGACATGAAAGGTCCGCTTCCTTACATACCACTAATCCCGACTGGCGGAATAAACGTTGAGAATGCATTTGATTTCTTACAAGCTGGTGCTGTAGCCATTGGTATAGGGAGTTCACTCGTTGGCGCATCCCAAAAAATAGATCAAGAGAGTTTAGCAAGTGTGAAAGAACGAGCTCAAGCGTTTATGAGTGAATGCGGGAAAGCGAAAGAACAAGGAGTTTGGAGTGCGTAGTGTGTTTTATAATCCACGAACATTCGTTTAGAAAAAAAGCCGAGATATGCCTGAAAGCGGGTCGCGAGCAAAAGTAGCTTATGCTGGAATTTACGGCTTTTTCACTCGAAGCGGGTGTTTGTTCAATCATTTACGGAATAAGGAAAAGGAGTGCTGGTAATGAAAAAAGTTATTCATCCAAGACCAGAAGTGAACCAAGTCCTTATTAACAAGTTTAAGGACATGGAACAAGTATTAAGCCTTTCTTGTGTGGTAGGGGATGCACAGGAACGTAATCAGATCATGCGAAGCGATATGAAACCAAGATCTGTAAATAAAAAAATTATTGGACCAGCTTTTACCGTGAAATTAACGCCGGGTGACTTGATTGATTACCTAGAGGTTTTCAACCATATTCAAGAAGGTGATGTGTTAGTGGTAGATGCATTCGGAGAGACGGAGACCTCGGTGCTCGGCGGATTAATGTGCGGACTTTGTAAAGCTGCAGGTGTAGCAGGCATCATCGTAGATGGATCCGTGCGTGACACAGACGAAGCTAGAATGCTGGACGTTCCGGTTATCTCTAAATCTGTTAGTCCCCGTTCAACACACTCCCCTGGCTCCCAAAGAACAGAACCATTTGAATTTAACACAACAATCGTTTGTGGCGGAGTAGTTGTAAAACCTGGAGATCTAATTGTAGGGGATGAAATCGGAGTAACTGTCGTTCCGCATGACGATCTAGAAGAAGTTTATATAAAAGCAAAAAACCAGGCAGCGGTTGAAGAGGCTGCAAGAAATGAGATATTAAAAGGAAAAACAGCAGACGAACTGTTAGCGCAGTTTGGCCGGTTATGATATGAAGAATTAACACTTTTAATAGACTAGACAGGAAAGACACTTTGTGTGATTTGCTGTCTAGGATTGATTTAAGTTATTCATTCCGAAAACTCCTATTCACTGCATCGTACACCAACCCCCTAATCTCATATTTTACCTATTATAAAGCACTTGGGGATAAACAGTATAAGATCATTTAAACTCTTATTACTGATGTTTACAGAATAAAAATTAAATCTTATGAGTCCTCCGAAACAGTGAAGGGCTCATTTTCATTTTCTTCGAGAATATTCTGCTGAAATAAAATCCATTGTTGTATCCGCATCTCACCGCAATATCTTCAATTGTATAGTCAGTTTCTAACAAAAGTGTGCGTGCTTTTCTTAATCGTAACGAGGTTAGATACTCAACGGGCAACACGCCTAAACTCTCTTTGAATCTTCTCGTGAATTGTACGGGACTTAAGTTCAATTCGTGTGATAGAGCCTTGATCGTCATATTTGAAAAAGCGTGTTTGTTGATATGATCTAATGCTTTATGAATGATGTGGTCATATATTTTAGGTTCATCCTCTAATGTCCCCAGATGATTATCCATACTGTAAGTTTGAAAAAGGTCACTAAGCAGGTGGGCTTTCCACTTATTACTTTGAACACTCTCGTCAAATGCTATATTCTTCAACCGTTCATACGAAGTAGACAAGCGTACTTCATCCTTCAACTTCAACAACCCCACAGGCATATGTTCTTCATCCAATCCTTTGAAAGAAAACTGAAAAAAGTGAAACTGTAACGGTGTGATAGCCCTACGCTTCAACGGAATATTCGGTGGACAAAGAATAATATCGCCAAACTCTGCTTGTCCACTCTTTCCTAACACGTTATAGTCGAATGTCCCATCCATGATACAGAAAACACTGTAATGAGGGTAGGTATCCTCAGACAGGATGAACTCTTCGATATGGTTCCAGTAGGAATGCTGCTGTATTTCGATATCATGTATCCGCCATAACTCTGCCATCATGTCCACCATCTCACCTGAAATAAAGTATATATACATGATAATTCAGTGCATGTAAAAAGTGGAGTGTTTCTTGTATCATAAAAACAAATTAATTTGAATGTTTAGAAAACACATAAATGTAAGCGGTTAATTATATTTGACACACGAAACTATACAGAGAAGGGCTGATGAATTCATGAAGATAACAGGAATTGAGATCAAACAGTATTTATTACCACTAGATCCTCCATTTAAAGCAGCATGGGATCCAGAACCACGAAAGAAATTTGCTACAACGGTTGTTTATGTGCACACGGATGAAGGTATTACTGGTGTTGGTTCAGGCGACTTGATGATGGGATTCGAAGGACACGAACATCTGTTTATTGGTCAAGATCCTTTTGCGATCGAACGTCACGCTCAAGTGATTGAAAACATTGACTTCCATTATGGTCGCTGCTGGCCGTTAGACCTTGCCCTATGGGATCTGATGGGGAAAGCAACGGGACAGCCGGTTTATAAACTTTTAGGTGGTAAGACGAATAAGCTTCTCGCTTACGCTTCAACAGGAGAAATCGTCACGCCAGAAGAACGAGCAGAGCGAGCACTGCGATTTGTGGATCAAGGCTTTAAAGCAATGAAGATTCGTTTTCACCATAAAGATGTGAAAGATGATATAAAGGTAGTAGAAGCGGTACGTAAAGCAGTTGGTGATAAGCTTGAGATCATGGTGGATGCCAACCAAGGCTGGAAGATGCCATGGGATGTGGAGCGAACATGGGATTTTAAAAAGGCACTTCAAGTCGCGCAAGAACTAGAGAAACTGAACGTTTTCTGGTTAGAAGAGCCACTCCCGTCTCATCAGTTTGGATTGATGGCGAAGCTTCGTGATAAAGTTGATATCCGAATAGCGGGTGGTGAGATGAACCGTAATTGGTATGACTTTAGAGAGATGGATAAAGTTCAGTCACTCGATGTGTATCAGCCAGACGTGGCATTAGCTGGTGGGATTACAAAAGTGAAGAAGATCGCAGACCTTGTGCAAGGAAGCGGAGCATGGTTCAGTCCTCATACGTGGACGAACGGAATCGGATTGCTCGCCAATCTCCATCTAGCCGTTGGGGTTTCGAACTGTCCGTATCTTGAGTTCCCATATGATCCGCCAGCTTGGAGCAACGAACGACGGGATTATGTGCAAAAAGAAAAATTGATGATCGATTCTGAAGGATATCTCGTAGCTCCTGAGATGCCAGGACTTGGCATCGTATTAGATGAAGAGGCGTTAAAGAAATATGAAATCAATCATTTTTACGTTGGAGAGAGCAACAAGACGTATCAGACGACCTAAGAAAATAAGAGGTGAGCGCAAAGTGCAAACATATAAAGCGTATATAAAAGGTGAGTTTGTTGAGAGCTCAGACTTTTTAGAAGTGAACTATCCGGCAACAGGAGAACTTGTCGCAAAAGTTCCTGCTCTAACTAAAGAAGATACAGAAGAAGCGATTGAGGGCGCACAAATAGCTTTTAAGGAATGGAAAATGACGCCTTCTTATAAGCGGGCAGAGTATGTGAGTAACCTGCTGACGCTCATGAGAAAAGAAGAAAACTTAGCGGAAATAGGAAGAGCGATCACACAAGAAACGGGTAAGCCGTTTGATGCAGCAAAATCAGAAGTCTTTTACGGAGCGGATCTTGGTGAGTACCAAGCACAATGGGCGAGAAGGATTGAAGGCTCAGTGGTTGATAGCGATAGTACGAACGAAAAGATTCTTACGTATAAAGAACCGCTTGGTGTCGTAGTAACTATCATTCCTTGGAACTTCCCGATCTACGTGTTGATGCGTAAAGTAGTGCCCGCATTAATCGCAGGAAACACGGTCGTGATCAAGCCGAGTATTAAGTCACCTGTTTCCGCACTAAAGCTAGCTGAACTGTTTGATGAAGCTGGGTTTCCAAAAGGTGTTGTGAACGTTGTGACCGGACTTGATGATGTAGTCGGTGAAACACTAACCTCTTCTTCAAAAGTGAACATGGTGACGTTCACGGGAAGCACGAAGGTGGGCCGACATATCGGAGAAAAGTGTGCGGCAAATATGATTCGTACATCACTTGAACTTGGCGGGAAAGCACCAGCGATCGTGATGGAAGACGCAGATCTTGAGCTTGCAGCGAGTGCGATCAAAGGCGGACGACTCGCAAACAGTGGGCAAGTGTGCAACAACACGGAACGCGTGTATGTGCATAACAGTGTGAAGAAGAAGTTTACGGAGATGCTTTTAGAAAAGTTTCTAGAAGTAAAAGTTGGAGACGGACTGGAAACACCAGATATCGAGATGGGTCCGCTTATTAGCAGGAATGATGCGAAGCGGGTTCATAGTCTCGTTGAAGGTGCTGTCGCAGAAGGCGCTAAGATTCTGTGTGGCGGCAAGATTTCAGAGGAGCTCGGTGATAGCTTTTACCCGCCAACACTATTAGATCATTGTCATCAAGGGATGAACATCGTACATGAAGAAGTGTTTGGGCCTGTTCTTCCGATTGTTACGTTTGAATCGCTTGATGAAGTAATTGATATGGCGAACGACTCACAGTATGGATTAACATCTAACATCTATACGAACAACTACAAACATGTGATGGAGCTGACGTCACGGCTTGAATGCGGAGAAGTATACGTGAACCGCCAGCAAGGTGAAGCGTATCAAGGCTATCACGGCGGATGGAAGCAGTCTGGAGTCGGTGGAGATGACGGCAAGCACGGATTTGAGGAGTTCCTTCAGATCAAAACCGTTTATATGAAGTATTAAGTAAAGAAGGTGTCATCTTGAGAGAGATGAGGATCGAAGAAGACGCTTTTGGCTCAATTGAACTGCCGAAGGATGCTTTATACGGAATTCAAACGGTGAGGACGATTCAGAATCTATCATTCTCGAACCGGCCACTACACCAATATCCTGCTTATGTAAAAGCACTTATTGGAGTGAAGAAGGTAGCAGCGTTAGCCAATAGTGAGACAGGGTTGCTTGCTTCAGAAATTGTGGATGCTATTACACTTGCTTGTGACGTTATTTTAGCGGGTAATCATCTCGAACACTTCTTAACTGATGTTCTTCACGGCGGTGGTGGCATCGGAACGAACATGAACGTCAATGAAGTGATCGCGAATCTAGCAAACGAAAAACTGGGGGTAAAGCGGGGCAGTTATCACCCTGTTCACCCGATTGATTCTGTGAATTTATCACAATCCACATCGGATGTTTGTCATACGGCCATTCGAATTGCGATCATTCATGACTTTCAGAACCTTCATCGAGTGGTAACGCAACTGATTGAAGAACTAGAAAATAAGGTTAAAAGCTTCAGAGATGTAACGACGATTGCACGTACTTGTCTTCAAGATGGAATGAGAACAGAGCTCAGTGATTTTTTTAGCGGCTATGTTTCCATGTTGAGTAGAAGACTAACTTCTTTAGAAAAAAGGATCGACCAACTTTATTTTATTAATCTAGGTGGAACGGTCATTGGCTCAGGACTCGGGGCATCTCCCGAGTACCGTGCTGTCGTTTTAAATAAGCTGTGTGAAGTGATAGAAATGCCGTTAGGGTTGCGAGAGAATTTGTACGATGCAGCGCAGAATATGGATGATCTAGCCGCAGTTTCAAGTGAACTTCGTCTACTCGCAACATGTTTGATCAAGATAGCAAAAGATTTAAGGTTATTGTCATCAGGACCTGAAGCTGGATTCGGTGAGCTCCAGCTGCCAGCGGTGCAAGCCGGTTCCTCCTTTTTTCCTGGAAAAGTGAATCCAGTCGTACCGGAAACGTTGATTCAATGCTGTTTTCAAGTATTGGGAAGTGACAGAGCTGTTCAAGCCACACTGGAGCATGGTGAGCTGAACCTTAATGTGTTTGAAGGGACTGCGGGCATCAACATTTTGGAAGCGTTATCAATGTTAAGGAGTGCGATAACTACATTTCATAAAAATTGCATAGCGAGGTTGGACGCGAACCGTGAGAGATGTGAAGCGCTCTCCAACACGTTCATCCCTGTCATCGTCGATCTGAAAGAACAACACGGCTACGCTGCTGTTTCCACATTACTAAAGGAACATGGCAGAGAAGGTGTGAAACATTTAATGAGTAATGGAGGCGAGAGTAATGACACAAGTAAATGAAGAAGTATGTTTTAAAGGAATTCATCAGCCAAAGTTAGAGTGGACAGAAAACTGGTTACAAGAAACGAAGAAACTTTACATTAATGGCCAGTGGGTGGATGCCACAAGCGGAGAACTTATCACTTCTACAAATCCTGCGAACGGAAAAGTAAACGGCACGTTTCAGAGTGCAACAAAAGAAGACATTGATCAAGCTGTTGAAGGAGCGCGTTATGCGTTTGACCAAGGGCCATGGCGAACGGTTTCCCGAAAAGAGCGTGCTAAGATTTTACGTCAGATCAGTGCGTTGATCGCTGAACATCAAGCTGAACTTGCGACACTTGAAACGTTGGATAACGGTAAGCTCTACACCGAATCATACCAAGATGATGTGCAGGAAGCGTCGGATATCTTCGAGTATTATGCAGGCTGGACGGATAAATATTACGGTGAGAACAATCCAGTTGATGGTGACTTCTTAAGCTACACAACGCGTGATCCGATCGGAGTTTGTGCTCAAATCGTACCGTTCAACTTCCCAATCTGTATGGCAGCTTGGAAACTGGCGCCAGCTCTTGCGATGGGGAACACGGTCATCTTAAAACCATCGAGCACAACCTCGTATTCGGCGATTCGCCTGTTTGAAATTATTCATGAAGCAAACATCTTGCCTCCTGGTGTGCTGAACTTGATTTTAGGAAAAGGGTCGATCGGATCTCATCTGAGCCGTCACATGGACGTGGATAAAGTGTCCTTCACTGGAAGTACAGGTGTCGGAAAGCAGCTTGTTCATGATTCAGCAGACTCTAACTTAAAGCCAGTCACACTTGAGCTAGGCGGAAAGTCACCGAACATCTTATTCAGCGATGCACCGGACTTGGATGCAGCGATCGAACGCTCGTTTTATGGACTCTTCACACATAAAGGAGAAAAGTGTTCGGCTCCGACTCGTTTGTTAGTCGAACGTGACATTTATGAAAAAGTGGTTGAGAAAATCGCGGAGTACGCAAACAGCTATACGTGCGGAGATCCGTTCCATCCAGATACGCATCAAGGTGCACAGGTAACGAAGGAACATATGGAGTCTATTCTTTCTTATATTGAAAGTGGAAAAGAAGAAGGAGCGCGTCTTGTTGCTGGTGGAGAGCGAGATGTTGAGGGTGAGAACGCTAACGGCTATTTTGTTCGTCCGACGATTTTTGCGGATGTCCACAACAAGATGAAGATCGCGCAAGAAGAAATCTTTGGTCCCGTTCTTTGTATCATTCCTTTTGATACAGAAGAAGAAGCGGTGTCGATCGCAAACGATACGATCTACGGATTGGCCGCAGGTCTTTGGACGCGTGATGTATCTCGCGCAAACCGAGTAGCACGACGGCTAGAAGCAGGTATGGTCTTTATCAATAAGTACGGATGCTATGACTTCGCAAGTCCGTTCGGCGGTTGGAAGCAGAGCGGATGGGGCAAGGAATATGCTGTACATTCACTACAATCGTATACAAAAACAAAAGCAATCTGGATTGCCTTTTAAAAAATTCATAGAGAAGATGAGGGAACGAGCGATGAAAATGAAGGCGGCTGTTATGACAGGTGTTGGAATGCCTCTTAATATTCAAGAGGTGGACCTAGCGGAACCAAAAGCCAATGAAGTGCTTGTCAAAATCGAGGCAACGGGTGTTTGCCATAGCGATTTAAATGCAGTGAATGATGCAACGACACCAATTCCAACCATTTTAGGTCACGAAGGAGCGGGAACGGTTGTGTCAGTTGGGCCAAACGTCTATAAAGTGAAGCCAGGTGATAAGGTGGCGCTCAGCTGGGTGCCATATTGTGGAACGTGTGAGTTTTGTGTAACAGGAGCTGTCCATTTATGTGAATCCGCTTTTGGGCCGATGTTTGATGGCACATTACTCGATGGAACGTCTCGCTTGAGTCGTAACGGTGAGAAGATCTATCACAATTCTCTCTTATCTACTTTCGCTGAGTATGCGGTAGTGCCTGAGTTGTCTTGTGTAAAATTGCCGAATGAGATGCCACTGCCACAAGCTTCTTTAATAGGCTGTGGTGTGGCGACAGGTTACGGAGCAGCGGTTAATGCAGCAAAAGTAACACCTGGCTCGACAGTCGCTGTTTTCGGAATTGGTGGTGTTGGGGTCAACGCTATTCAAGGAGCTAAGATTGCAGGTGCTTCCAAGATTATTGCCTGTGACGTAAAGCCAGCCAACCTTGACATCGCAAAGCAATTTGGTGCGACGCATACAGTGAACGTGACCGAAGGGGATGCATCTGAAGCTCTGCGGAACTTAACGGGCGGGTTTGGTGTGCATTTTGCGATCGACTGTTCTGGCAATACGCGTGCGACAGAAAGTGCGTGGAATGGAACGCGAAAAGGTGGAACGGTCGTAGTAGTTGGCGCCTTCAATCCTGCTGCAGCCCTCAATCTTCCAGCAGGAGGCTTTCATCGTGTTGGTAAAATACTAAAGGGAAGCTTCTACGGTGACACACAGCCTTATCGTGATTTTCCGACGATTGCGCAGCTCTATTTAGATGGAAAGTTCAAACTAGATGAGCTGGTTCTTGATCGTATCTCTCTTGATGATATCAACAAAGCGTTTGACTCGTTTCATGATTGCAACTGTATCAATGTGGGGCGATCGGTGATTGAATTTCCACCGGCAGCACCCATTGAAACGGCAGATAAAGTTGAAGTACAGATCGAAGTGACAAAGTTGTCTCTGTAGAAGTGAAATGAAGGAGGAAGTTAGATGAGTACACCATTTGAGTTTGCACCTAAGACCCGTGTTGCCTATGGCATCGATCGCTATCTTCAAATTGGAAATGATGTTAAACGTCTAAGCGGTGAATCTAAAGCGGTTGTTGTAACAGATCCAGGCGTAGTTGGCGTTGGTCTCGCGGATTTGGTTCTAAAAGCGCTTGAAGAAGGCGGTGTGGAAACACGTCTGTTCAGCAACTTGCAAAGTGATCCGAGTGCGGATTCAATTGATGAAGCAGCTGAGGTGATCAGGAGCTTCGGTGCCACGTGCGTGATCGGTCTTGGCGGCGGGTCTGCGATGGACGTAGCAAAGATGGCAGCTCTAGTTGCGGGTGGCGAACAGCCTGCGATGCATTACGCTTTGATGGCAAATCCTTTTCCTTTTAAAGTAATCAAAACGATCATGCTGCCGACCACATCAGGAACAGGAGCAGAAGTGACGAGTACAGTCGTGTTCTCCACGCCAGAAAAACGCAAAGTATGGGGATGGGATGAAAACATGGCTCCGGAACTCGCTATTTTAGAACCGGAATTCACGAAAGCACTACCTGGATTTTTAACGGCCGCAACAACACTCGACGCACTCGTTCATGCGATAGAAGCATGTACGGGAAAACGATCGAACCCATTCATTGAAGCGTTGAGTCTGCAGAGTGTTCAGTTAATCGCAGAGAACTTTGAAAAAGCGTTAGAGACACCAGATAATTTAGTAGCGCGTGGAAATCTAGCTTTAGCTGCAACTCTAGCTGGGATGGCCATAGAGCAAGGAGGAACAGGCATCGCTCATTGCATCGGTCACGCGCTAGGAACGATTGGACGCATCCATCACGGGCGAGCTGTGGCGATCGCGTTGAATGTGGCGTATGCATGGAACGCGGAGAAAGAGGTAAGAATTCATGCGAAGATCGCTAAAGCGATGGGCGTTGATGGAGCCGGCTTAACTGAAAAAGAACTGGCACTAGCTGGAGCGGAAGAATATAGTAGACTCGTTGAAGTAAGTGGTTTGAAGCTTTCGTTGTATGATGATGGATTAACGAAAGAGAACATCAGACAGCTTGTGGAGACGATGCAATCGGGAGAAAATGCACCAATGTTAAACAATAACTGTCGAGAAGCAAGTGTAGACGATCTCCAAAGATTTGCGAATAACATCCTAGAACTTCAACCTTTAGAAGCATAATTTTTTTTGTAATCGCTTTCTGATTTTAAACGTTTGTTTAAGGATAAGGGGGATGAAAGGGATGAAAAATATTCGTCACAGTGTGTTTTGGCCACCATTTTTACTTTTAGTAGTAGCGGCTGTTTTGAGTTTTACAAATAGAGAGTGGTTTATTAAGACGGCAACTGATGCCAACAACTGGCTTCTAGCAAACCTCGGCTGGCTGTTCAGTCTAGGTGGAATGCTGATGCTCGTGACCGTAGTAGGTGTTTACTTTTCACCACTCGGTAAAGTGAAAATCGGTGGAAATAAAGCTGAACCATTGTTAAAGCTTCGCAACTGGATCGCGATTACGTTATGTACAACGATTGCAGCTGGTGTAACGTTTTGGGGCTTTATCGAGCCGATCTATCATCTAACAGCACCACCAGAATCACTCGGAATTAAGGCAAACAGCGCGGAAGCAGCCGTTTTTTCTATGTCCACGATGTACCTGCACTGGACGGTAACGCCTTACGCGATCTATTGTGTTCCGGCACTTATGTTTGCATTTGCTTACTACAACATGCGTAAGCCGTTCTCTCTAAGCTCCACGCTCGCTCCACTTTTAGGTGATCGTGTATCAGGGGGCTGGGGAAAAACGGTTGACGCTCTTTGTTTGTACACGCTCGCACTGGGTATGGCAGCGGCGATGGGGACGACGATTTTGAACCTTGCCGGAGGAGTGAATTATCTAACCGAATTGCCTAGCAATCCAACTATGTGGGCGGTAATCGCGGCGGTCGTTATGATTACGTTCGTAATATCAGCTTCAAGTGGTTTGATGAAAGGCATTCGTATCCTTTCTGACATTAATATGAAAGTGTATGTAGTCGTTATTCTTTTCTTATTTATTGCAGGACCAACCGCATTTATCGTGAACTTGGGAACAGAGTCTTTCGGAAATTTCTTATCTAATTTCTTTGAAAAGAGTCTGTTTACCGGAGCTGCAGCTGGCGATCAATGGCCACAATGGTGGACGGTATTCTACTGGGCGAACTGGTTTGCTTGGGCAGCAATCACAGCACTATTCTTAGGTCGAATCTCGTATGGATATACAGTTCGTGCATTCATTCTAGTAAACTTCGGTCTGCCATCCGTGTTCGGTGCGATCTGGATGACGATTTTCGGCGGAACATCCATCCACCAGCAGATGACAGAAGGCAAACTAGGCGATATTCTAACAAACAGCGGACCAGAATCCGTTCTCTATTCCGTACTATCTGATCTGCCATTGTCCTTTCTTCTTATTCCGTTTTACTTATTCATCGTATTCATCTCATTCGTGACCGCAGCCGATTCCAACATATCAGCTATGGGCGGAATCAGTGCGACAGGCATCACACCGGAAAGCCCAGAGCCAGACTTCAAGATAAAAGTCGTTTGGGGAGTAGCAGTAGGAACAATCTCCTGGATCATGATCTCCTTCGCAAAGATCGATGGGATTAAGATGCTTTCAAATCTTGGAGGAGTGCCAGCGTTGTTGCTATGTTTGTTTATTGTAGTGGCGCTTATTAAAGTGGCGCGTGCACCAGAGAAGTATGATGTGAGTGAAAGAGATTCTGATGGTGACGAGTATTCTAAGGGTATGAAGGATGTAGGATAAAGAACAAAATGGAAGCACCTAAATTTTATGAACTAGGTGCTTCTTTTCTATATGCTTATCATTCTATTACCATTCACTTCAAAAACAAGCTTTCACCTCTTACTTTTCTTCAGTTAAAAAGTCACGTGGAAGTATCAAAAAACTCTCTCAAAAGTTAAGAACACTTTTGAGAGAGTTTTTTTAAAAAGTTATAAATTATTGGGCTTTGGTTGGAAAGCTACTTTCATTAGCTGATGGTAGAGATGCAGCTAGTTCAATCAAGTCTTCCTCGTTTAGATTTCCGGATAAAAGGATCACAGATTCTGAGTCGAAATAGTAAACATAGCTATTTTTTTCCTTCGTATGAACATATAACTCTTTGTCACCAACAGTCTTCTTTTGGGCTTGTTGATCTTGGAAGGTAAATCGATCGTGCTTAGCAATCGTTACAATCTTTTCTTTATTAGCAAATGTCCAAAGTTTAGGATTGTTATCGGTATATTTTGCAACAACGAATTCATTAAAAGGAAGGTTTAATTTCTCTTTGTTTTTAAAATATTCACCGTCTAAGACATCCAATGTGACGATGTTTTGTATATTCCATCGTCCGTCTATGTTCTTATAATCAAATACAACGAAATTCCGATCATATTTTTGCGTGTTTAAAATAACTAGGCTATTGTCACCCAATCGAACTTCATTTACAAGTGACGACTGGGAAGGTAGTAGCTTCTTTTTATTTGTATAAACAAACTCATATTGATGAACAGCTGCCTGAGATGCACTTATTTTTTGCTCGGGTGCATCAATTAGATTAACCATTTCAACTTCAGCTTTGTTGTTCTTCTTTTCATTAGGTGATGGGGAGTTGACGGGTTCTTGGGACGATTGACAGGCACCTAAGACTATAATTAAACAAAGTGAGAGAAAGGTTGTCTTCTTTTTTAACAAAAATTATACTCCTGGAGGAATGGCGCTTTCTCTTGCCACATCCAATTTGTATTTAGGACCCTTTGGTGTTACGGACACCTTAGAAGTCTCGGAACACGATGAAGTTAAGTAATAGTAATCACCTGTCCACTTTTCTTTATACGTCCCATAATCAACCCAGCCCATTTTCTTCGGTTTAATTGGTAAGGAAGAAGATTCTGCCGTTCTCCATGTATATGAACCATTTATCTTAAATCCGACCGTTGATTGAACAGGTCCCCATGTAAAGTCTCCAGATGCGCTCACCTCTCCACCAATGGTTTTATCTGTAGAGAGCTGTGAAACCTTTGTAACGGTTGAACTTGTTTTGTTTGCAAATCGTGAGCCAGACTTTCCGTTTTCGAAAGCACCGCTAATTTTTCTAGCATCGTATTCATATCCAGGGATACATTTGTTTCCTAAAGTTCCAATACTTTTTGCTTGAGCCTTTTCTTTGGCGCTTAGCTGAGTAGATGCAGGTGGAGTAGGTTCAGCAGGATCATAAGGAAGGTCATATACTTCTTCCACACTCAAAAGATTTGCTAAATCTTCTTGAGGAATTTCAATCTTTTTACCATCAACATAATAGTAAGCTGCAACTGCATCCCCTTCGACTTCTGCTAAGTTATCAGAAGTGCTAGCGTTTGCTTGCGGAACTTGATAAGAAAACGCGATGGATAAAATGGCTGCAGACGATAAGACTTTTAATGCTTGGAATCTTTTTTTCATAGTGCCTTCTCCTTTTTTATTGATTATTCATACAATTTCAACTCTACCATATAGATGTCATAGTAACTTTGGGAAAATAGGTATGAATTTAGGGAAATAAGAGAATGGGAAGAGATACAATTTTCCCAATAAAAAACTTTTCTGCGATAGTATAGATAAATAGGCATGTTGAAAAGGATAATTTATGTAAAAATAAGACACAAAAAGTGAAATTCAGGGAACTTTCAAGTAAAATCAGCGTATATAAAATTAAAGAGATAGTATCACTTATTATAATAGAGGGATTTATATGACTAAAAAGAAGATGGCAAAGGTCATCTTATGGGGAATTTTATTATCATTGCCATTATGGCTGATTACCATATTAATTGTGGTTACCATATGGATTATATTTTAAGGAAGAAAGCACGAAGACGGTTAAGTTCACGTGCTTTCTTTTTTGTGTGGAAAAGAAGTTAACGACTCATAGAAACGTTATTTTGACTCATAGCATGCGTGTTTTGACCCATAGAAAATGGTAAGACCCATAGAACTAGGCTTATGAGAGATTTTCATTGAATAGGGAGAGAGTTATGGTGAGGATGCAAGATGTTTTTAAGCATATAGTGAAGGAAACGATAGCTCCTTCATTAAAAAAGCTTTGTTTTAAAAAGAAAGGAAATAACTTTGCACGTACATTTCCAGGGTTCTCGTGGACAATCAATGTTCAATCCTCTAGTTGGAATACAAGAGAGGATGTAGCGTTTACAATTAATAGGGGTATATCAATTGAATGCTTATATGGAACGTACTATAAGGATGAGCCGCCAAAATTTCCGTTAGAAGTGGATGCTGTGATGAGGCTACGAATATCCGAGCGCAAAAGTACAACGGATCAACACGAAGATAGTTGGTACAAGCTAACTCCAGCTACTAATTTAGAAGATCTAATTGAACAAGTTAAAGGTGACATAGAGAGAGTAATCATCCCACATTTTCAACAGCTTCAAAGTATTCAGGATATTATAATTGGCTTGGAGAAAAGAGAAGCACAAGGATATCATGAGAATCCACATGTTCTAGCGGTTCTTTATCATGAATGCGATGATAGAGAGGCCGCAAAAGAACGTTTGAGGAGCGTTTTTGCAGAATGCGAAACTGATGCAGAAAGAGAAGAGACGAAAGATCTTGCAGAACGGTTGGGTTTTGAAATAACTGAATTAAAGAAGCAAGATAGTACTGAAAGGCAATGGCTATGAAACTACTTATATTAGGGGCAACAGGATTTCTAGGGTCTAAACTCTATAATCTAACTTCAAATAACAGAGAATTCAAAGTCATTGGAACATCTCGTTCTCCACATGAAGATCCGGGTATTATTGAAGCTGATGCTATCCAAGAGCATTCCATTGAAAGTGCCGTTGCTGAATTTGAACCTGATGTAATAATCTGGACGCTTATGAGTTTTGAAGACGAGAAGAGAATAATTGATAGAGGTCTCAAACCTCTTCTTTCCACAGTAAAACTACGGACAAAGGTTATTTTTGTCTCTACAGATGCTGTTTTTGTAGGCGGGGATGGTGGTTACAAAGAAACAGATGCTATCGGAAAGCTACCTGAAGAAGCTCCTTTAGCTGAGTATATAAACGGAAAGGTCGCGGGAGAAAAATTAATTCGAAAGAAACATTCAAATTACATTATCATTCGGACAGGTCCTTTATACAGCGATGCGAGCGATTCCATCATTGAAAAACGGACACTAAAAATGATTGAAAGTATAAGAAAGTCTAAGTCGATTGATGCAGCATCTAACGTATATAGAACGTTTGTAAATGTGGATGATTTAGCGAATGCAATCCTTGAGTTATGCATGGTGAACTTCAGGGGTACGTTGCATGTGGGACCAACTCAAAAAGAAAGTTACTATACCTTCTACATGAAAAGGTTTAAACAACTGGGGTGGAGCACGGAAACACTTGTACCTTCAACAATTAATGATTCATACCTATCCCTTGATACGTCACTCAATATTCAAAAAGCCCACCAATTGCTTCGTACAAAATTTCGCACACTGTATTAAACAAATGTTTAAGAATACAAAAAAGGATATTCTATAATACATCTAGAGAGGGAAATAACGATGTTCTTCAAGCACAACGAAAAAATTAAAAAGAGGAATGTTAATATTGCTTGTTGGTGTACCTTTACCGTATGGGCAGTGTTGCTGTTAATTAATTCGTACTTTGAATTTTTTCTAGATAAAGAGCTTATTACGCATTCATTTACTATATTAAATGTTGGTCTAGTCGTATTTTTTGTAGTTGAAGCGTTTTTAAATATCTATGATAGAAAGTCGGAAAAATCCCGAAACTTATGAGAAAGATCCCTGCTAAACATATTCATTCTCTTAGCATTTATACTCGCTATGGGTTATAACACCTATGTCAAAACGACTTTTTCCCTTGTGGTTGTGTTGGTTATTGCAGCTATTGGGATTATCTACAGAATTTATAGCGCGAAAAATAAGAAAGAAACAAATAATCATATAAATAATACATAATGAAAGAGCCAACCCAGAGGGAAAGGCTCTTTTATCTATTGTGAGTAGTTAAATAGTATATAAATTACTATGGATATATTTTTAGAAAATTAAGAAATAAGTATTTCATTTTAAAAAGCAGCTGTTATACTTACCTTAACTGGTAATGACATCATTACTATACGTAACCTCTCTGTACTCAAATTGGAGTGACAATATCATGATTAAAATCTTTGAAGATGAACAAGCCATAACAAACCAAATCGCCAAAGAAATGAAGCAACATCTAGTAAATGAAGAAAACCCCGTATTCTGCTTGGCATCTGGAACAACTCCAGAGAAAAGCTACCGACAGTTTGCTTGGGAAACGAAGAACAATCCAAGGCTTAAAGATTTAAGAATTGTAAGTCTAGACGAATGGGTTGGCATTGAACGAACATC
Source organism: Fictibacillus tiangongensis (assembly GCF_048083785.1). Taxonomy (GTDB): domain Bacteria; phylum Bacillota; class Bacilli; order Bacillales; family Fictibacillaceae; genus Fictibacillus. The sequence goes on along the minus strand of NZ_CP182294.1, from coordinate 3,727,389 downwards.
TGAGGGAAGCTGTTATCAGATGCTGAATAAGGATCTGTTTTCTCCGTTGGAACTTCAGGATTCACAGATTGAATTCTTTGACGGAACAGCGTCCAATCTTCATAACGAGTGCCATCGCATTGATAAGTTTATCGAAAATAATCCCATTACGTTTAGCTTGATGGGTGTCGGGATGAATGGGCATATTGGTTTAAATGAACCGGGATGCACTGTATCTAATCACAGTTGTGTTGTCGACCTATCAGAAAAAACAAAGATAGTCGCGCAAAAGTACTTCAACCAACCAACTTCACTAGAAAAGGGAATAACGCTCTGTTTAGGTCAAATTATAAAAAGTAAGCGAGTCATTGTAGTGATGACGGGTGAAAGAAAAGCTCAAATCGCAAAAGAGATCATCATGAACCGGAAAGCTCAACTACCTGCTCAGTTTCTGCTAGGACTTGACCATATTGATTTCTATCTAGATCGAGATGCAGCAATGTGTATTGAAGAAGCACAACTTAACAAAGGAGAATGATTGGTATGAATAAGATGAAAGTATCACTAATCGGGGCAGGCAGCATATCGTTCGCTCTAGGAGCACTTCAAGATCTCGTTTTGTCAGAACGACTGAAAACAGAAGTCCAATTAGAGATTGCGCTCATGGACATCAGTGAAGAAAACGTAAACCGTACACATACATATGCGACAGAAATGTTTCAGGCTTTTGAGAATCCGGCGAAGATTTGGCAGACTACAAATCTGGAAGAAGCTTTGCGTGACTCCCATTTTGTAATCGTTGCCATTGAGAGAGAACGTTACCATTACTGGTCTCAAGATTTTCATATTCCGCGCCGTTATGGCAGCAAGCAGATCTATGGAGAGAATGGTGGGCCAGGATCGATGTTTCATACGCTCCGAAACATGGGTCCGATGCTTGAAATCGCGAAAACGATGGAAAAAGTTTGTCCTGATGCATGGTTCATCAACTATACGAATCCTGAAGCGAAGTTAGTTGAAGCCATCTCAAAACTTACATCAATCAAAGTAGTAGGTTTGTGTCATGGCTTAGACATGGGCATTCATCAGTTAGCAGAGTTTTTGGAGCGGGACGCGAACGAAATTGGAGTAGAAGGTGGAGGGCTAAACCACTTCGGCTTTTTTACAAAAATCTACGATAAAAAGACAGGCGAAAATCTGTATCCACTTTTTGACCAAAAAGAAAAAGAGGCGAATGCCTTAGCGCAATTCGACCATCTTGGGTTGTCGCGAACGATGTATCGCACGTACGGGTATTATCCGTATCCGGGAACAAATCATATTGGTGAATATGTGTCATATGCCGAAGATTTTTACGCAGGACTATCACTACTTTACCGCTACGATCCGATCAGAGAGAAGTTATGGGAAAAGGATTCAAGGGTTCCTGATTTTGTTTACAGTGCAAGTGGTCACGTTCAAGATAAGAAGCTGTTTCCGAAGGACGATTCTTACGAACAGTGGACGGAACAGGCTTATGTCTTTAAAAAGGAAAACGTACAACGAAGTCACGAGTATGCGATTCCCATTATAGAAGCGATCTACTTTGATGACGAGATCGAGCTAAACGCCGTTAACATGCAGAATAATGGTGCGATAAAAGGATTGCCTGACGATATGGTGGTTGAAACACAAGCGATCGTGAACGGAAGTGGAATCTCATTAAAACCGATGACGGTAGAACTGCCAACAGCTATCATCGGAACCATCCATATCCAAGGGACGATTCATAAGCTTTTGATCGAGGCATTTCTAGAAAAATCAAAGACAAAATTACTGCAAGCTATCCTGCTAGATCCGCAAGCACCAACGTATTATCAAGCGTGCGCCATGATTGATGAGATGTGTGAGCTGCAAAAAGAAATCCTGCCAAAATTAGAGTGGAAGTCAGGTGAAGAACTGCAATGAATGTAGAGAACTTACAAGCGTTACTTCAAGAGATGACGTTAAAAGAGAAGATCGGCCAGCTCACTCAGATTACGGGAGAGCATTACGTCGGCAAGGTTGAGGGTGAGATGGTTGAAACGGGTCCTGGTTATTCGGATCAGCTTTTAGAAGAAGACACGTTATACACGATAGGTAGTGTGATCGGTGTTTCGAGTGCGAAGGCAACGAACATGATTCAGTCAGCTTATCTAGAAAAATCGCGACTGAAAATACCACTTCTATTTATGCACGATGCCATTCATGGCTATAAGACAATCTTTCCGATTCCACTGGCGCTTTCTTGTACGTGGGACGAACGGATTTTAGAGAAAGTTGCTGCACATACGGCATCAGAATTACGAGCTGCAGGCATTACGGTGAACTTCTCTCCAATGGTCGACCTTGTACGGGATGCTAGATGGGGAAGAGTAATGGAGTCGTTCGGTGAGGATCATCTGTTATCAGGTAACCTTGGTGGAGCTATGATTAAAGGTTACCAAAAAGATCGTGACGGAAAGATTTCTGGTGATGGAGTAGCCGCCTGTCTTAAACATTTTGCAGCATATGGCGCGGCGGTTGGTGGCAAAGACTATAACACGGTCGATATGTCGATGCGAGAGTTTTTCGAGTATTACGGTAAGCCTTACGAAATCGCGCTCAAAGACAAGCCGAAGTTTGTGATGAGCTCGTTCAACACTTTTAATGGAACACCGGTTACGGCGAGTGAAGAAATGATGAAAGAGATCTTGCGAGATCGCTATCAGTTTGAAGACATTGTGATCTCAGACTGGGGTGCAGTCGCTGAACTGCAAAATCACAGAGTAGCTGCAAATGGAAAAGAAGCGGCAGAGTTAGCGTTAAACGCTGGAATTGATATTGAAATGGTGTCCACACTGTATTTGGAAAACTATCAGGAGATTTTATCGAGAAACCCAAATCTACTAGAAGATATTGATGCGGCGGTTCTTAAGATTTTACAGCTTAAAAATGAGCTTGGTTTATTTGAAAATCCTTATGTAGATGAGAAGAAAGAGAAACAGGTTATCTTAAATGAGGAATCTCTACAATTCTCAAAGGAAGCGGCGAAAAAGAGCTGTGTGTTGTTGAAGAATGAAGAGTTGCTGCCAATCCCAAAAACGGTGAAGAACGTCTTGATCGTTGGACCTTTCGCGAAAACGAAAGAGCTGCTCGGGAACTGGCCGTGCAAAGGAAGCTTTGAAGATGTCATCTCTCTAACAGAAGGACTGCAATCACTCGATGGTGCGTTAAACGTTAAAGCGTATGAAACGTTAGAGGAGTGTCCAGAGAATGAACTGGTTCAGTCTGACTATATCATTGCGGCTGTTGGAGAGCGCTGGGATTTAAGTGGCGAGGGACATAGCAGCGTGCATATTGAGCTCGAGGATAAGCAGCAGGAATTGATCCGGGAGATTAAGCGTTTGAACAAGCCGTATGTTTGCGTTTGTTTCTCCGGAAGACCTTTAGCACTTCAAAATATTATCGATGATATTCCTGCTCTCCTTTGGTGCTGGTATCCGGGAACTCAAGCGGGTAGAGCGATTGCTGAACTTTTAACAGGAAAAGATACACCATCAGGAAAGCTAACGATGTCGTTTCCACGTTATTCATCACAGGTTCCGATTCATTACAACGAATACAGCTCAGGACGCCCGGCGAATGATTCAAGCTATAGCAGTCGTTATCAGGATTGTGAAGTGGGTCCGCTGTTCTCATTTGGTGAGGGACTTACGTATACGAACACAACGTATAGCAATATGAAGATTTCTAACAGTGTTTTAAAGGATGGAGAAGAACTAACCATCTCATTTAGTGTTGAAAATCCAAGTTCTTATGCGTATTCAGAAATCGTCATTTTGTATTTGGAAGACTTAGTGTCAAAGGTCGTGCGTCCAACACGAGAAATGAAGAAATACAAAGTGGTACACGTGCCAGCTCACGAGACGGTACATGTGGAATTTTCATTGAAAGTAGAGGACTTAACCTATTTAAATAATCATTTGCAACCAAGTATTGAACCAGGTGCATTCAACCTTTATATCAATGACTTGAAAAAGCCTGTAGGTACGTTCAATTACGAAGTTGAAACGATAGGGGTGCGAAACAATTGATGAAAGTGATGACGTTTAATATAAGAGTGGATATTCCTGGTCTCAAGGAGAACGCTTGGCGTGATCGGTATAACGGTGTTAGTCAGGTGATTAACGCCGAGTCGCCCGCTATTGTTGGCATGCAAGAAGCGAATGAGTTTATGATCCGTGATGTCATGCAGAATCTATCAAGTTATGACTGGACAGGTGAGCCACGCCGAAATGGTGATGAAGGGACGCCGATCTTTTATCGGAGTGATCTATTTTCTTTACTAGATTCCGATACCTTTTGGCTATCTGAAACGCCGAACGAGGTAGGCAGTATGAGCTGGAATACGAGCTATCCACGTGTGTGTACGTGGGCTGAGTTATCACTTATTGAAGGACCAAATACTAGATTCCGAGTGTTCAACACCCATCTGGATCATATGAGTGAAGAAGCGCGTGTTCAAGGAATCAAGCTCATTGGAGAGACGATTCATAGATTGAACCAGACATCACATCTGCCGTTTCTATTGATTGGAGATTTTAATGATGTTCCTAGCAGTCAGACACTGCAACATTGTGATAAAGAGTTGCAGTTAAAGAATGCGTTTAAGACGATGGGTGGAAATATTGAAGACCGACTAACCTTTCATGATTTTAAAGGAGATGTGCAAGGTGAACCGATAGATTTTATCTTTACTTCTCAAGACGTAATGATCTCTCAATCCAAGATTATTCGAACAAAAATGGAGCACGGTTACCCTTCCGATCATTATCCGGTGACTGTGGAAATAGAGCTAAAATAAGTACAAATATATAAATTTCAGAAAATTAACAAAAATAGATTGTGAGTTAGAGAGGGATGTGGTAATTTAAAATAAAATAAAAACGTTTTTATATTTCTGTGCAGATTCGAGATTTTATACTTCAGAAGATGAGAAAAGAACCGAAAATACGAAAGGGAGGACCAATTAATGACCCTCCCACTATTTTTGAGATCTTTAGAAAACGCTTACATAATAAAATGATAAATAAAAATCACTTTTTTGCACCGAAATAAAAACGTTTTAAGAAGGAAGAATGCAATGAGAAAAGTAACGATAAAAGATGTGGCAAAAGAAGCGGGCGTATCTATCTCGACCGTTTCCAACGCGTTAAACAACGTTGATGTTCTCGTGCCAGCTACAAAAGCACACGTGTTGGAGGTCGCGGAACGATTGAATTATATTCCGAACCTTAACGGAAAGCTCTTGAAAGCTGGCGAAAGTAAGATGCTCGGGTTCTTTACAACAAGTGTCAGTGGTCCATACTTTTATGTATTGGTCGAAGCGATGGCACGTCACTGTGAAAAGTTAGGATATGGATTAAACATCGTGGTCGCAAAAGATAAACGTGTGATCTTAAGCAATATCTTAGGACAGCGTCTTGATGGCGTGATCATATTCGAGGAACTGCTGATTGATGACAAAGATGTATCGGTGATGGAAAAGGCACAAGTTAAAGCTGTCTTTTTAGATCGTGTGTTGCAGAACGAAACAATGGGAAGCGTCATCTTTGATTCTTATACAGCGGGGTATGACGCAGCTAAATATCTAATCAGTTTAGGACATAAGAGGATCGCCTACATCTCAGGTGTTGACACGATGTATGACAGTGTTCAACGTAGAGAAGGTTATCTCGCGGCGCTCAACGAACACAATCTTTCGTTTGATGAAAGCTACATCCTGCAAGGTTTCTTTGAAGAAGAAGGTACATATAACGCCGTAAAATCCTTTATCAAATTGCATCCCGAAAAGTTACCAGATGCTTTTTTAGCAGGTAATGACGTGAGTGCGATTGGTTGTATAAAAGCGCTAAAATCAGAAGGCTATCAGATTCCAGAAGACATTAGCGTAATGGGCTTTGATGATATCAATCTAGCTGAATACTTCTCGCCACCACTAACAACAGTTAAGAACCAAATCGCAAGACAAGGCATCTTAGCGGTAGATCATCTCGTGAAATTGATCCAACAAAAAGAAAAAGGCATGATCCAAAAGCTAAAAGGCGAAATCATCGTCCGACGCTCTAGCAATCTAAAAGTAGAACAACTGGTAGGAAGATAATTTTTTTACCCACTAATAAAAACGTTTTTTTGATGTTTTAATATATTTTTTCTTTTAATACACCGTAGACAAGTTGATTGGAGTGTAGGGTGGGAGACTCCTGCGGGACAAGCTGTCAGGTGAGACACTTAAAGGCGCGAAGCGGCAAGTGGCTCACCGCCTGCCCCGCGGAAAGCGAGCACCTGAAACGGAAATCAACGACTTTCAAAGTTCAACAAAGCGTATTTAAAAATGAGCAAGGGAGTGAGATGAATTGTGAAGGTAACGGTTATGGGGAAGAACAACGTTGAAATAAAAGAAAAAAAGCCACTAGGACCTAGGTTCAAACGGTTTTTCAAAGACTTTAAAAATCAATGGGAACTGCAATCCATGATTATACCAGGTCTCATATTTATGATTATCTTCAGCTACATCCCGATGTATGGTCTTTTGATCGCGTTTAAACAATACACAGCTCTCGACACCTTTTCCACCGCTCCTTGGGTTGGATTAAAGAATTTCCAAATCATCATGACAGACAAGTTCTTCTGGGAAGCGATGGTCAACACGGTAGCCATCAGTTTAATGAAGCTCGCGATTGGATTCATCGCTCCGATTATATTAGCGATCATGATCTATGAGCTGCATGATGGTCCGATCAAACGGTTTATGCAGACGATCTCGTATCTGCCTCACTTTCTATCGTGGATCGTACTAGGCGGAATGTTAATCACTTGGTTTTCAACGACTGGATTATTGAATCAAACGTTGATGGCCGTCGGACTTATGGATAATCCGCAAAACTATTTGCTCGATGCAGGGAAGTATTGGTGGATCGCGACACTTTCTGACATCTGGAAAGAAGTCGGCTGGGGAACGATCTTGTACCTTGCCGTTATGTCGAAGATTGATCCCACTTATTATGAAGCAGCAAAAATTGATGGGGCGAGCCGCTTAAAGCAGATCTGGCACATCACCATTCCATCTATGAAATACATCATCAACCTGAACTTGATTCTCGCGGTGAGTGGTATCTTCGGATCGAACTTTGATCAGACGTTAGTGCTCATGAATACGCAGAATCAGGAGAAAGCAGAAGTACTGAGTACGTACGTGTATCGAATCGGTATGACACAAGGTGATTTCTCTTATGCGACAGCCGTTGGTCTTGGCATGTCGATTGTTTCGCTCATCCTGTTAGTCGGTGCACATAAAGTTACGAAGCGATTAAATGAAGGACAATCCGTACTGTAGAGAGGAGGGCATTCATGGCAGGAAAAGTAGTTAAAGGAGATTTAGATAGCCGGATTTTCAACTTTATCAATATGTCTTTATTGCTAATCTTCACGTTCATCATCATTATTCCGATCTGGAACGTGCTCGTTTCTTCTTTCAGTTCAGGAAGGTCGTTAGCAGAAGGCGGGTTTGTGTTTTGGCCGCAAGAGTTCTCGATGGAAAACTATCGAGCCGTGTTTAGAGACGAAACGATATGGCAGGCATTCTTTATCTCTGTTGCAAAGACAGTCATTGGCGCGAGTACACATGTCCTTTTTTGTGCGATGGTCGCTTATGCCTACAGCAAACAAAATTTAAGAGGTCGAAAGCTTTATTCGGCACTCGGTATCATCACCTTGTTCTTCAGCGGAGGTATGATTCCGACGTATCTACTTATTAAATCACTAGGATTGTTAAACAGCTTTTGGGTGTATATCATTCCGGCATTATTCAGCTTTTTTGATGTCATCATCTTAATGAACTTTTTCAGAAATGTTCCTAAGTCACTAGAGGACTCAGCTAAGATCGATGGAGCTGGCGATTGGAGAATCTTCTGGAGCATCTACCTCCCACTATCAAAACCAGCACTAGCGACGATCGCTCTCTTTAACGGAGTAGGTCAGTGGAATGATTTTATTACAACAAAATTGTATATAACGGATCAAGCACTGTATCCGTTACAGATGAAGATCTATGAAATCATCGTACAGTCTCAAACCAATACGATGCAAAATATCGGCGGCTCAGTCGTCATCGAAACAACCGCAAGAGGCGTTCAACTCGCCACCATCGTTATCACGACCTTACCAATCATCCTAATTTATCCACTCCTGCAAAGACATTTCATCTCAGGAATGATGCTTGGAGCGGTGAAGGAATAGCAGGTTAGAAATTTTTATGCTTAAAAACATCATTGATTTTGATTGGAGTGTAAGGTGCGAGACTCCTGGGGGATCAGTGTGACAGGTGAGACACCTAATGGCGCAAAGCGTCGAGGTGGCTCACCGCACATCCCCCGGAAAGCGAAGCACCTGAAACGGAGATCAAGGACTTCCATAACTACTTTTTGAAAGCGTTAACAGTTTTTTAAACCAAAGGAGGAAGAAAAAATGAAGACCATCAAATCTATGTTTGGCAAAGGCTTAGTGTTGTTGTTAGCGGTGTTTATGGTATTAACAGGCTGTTCCAGTGATTCAGAAACGGAAAGTGCAGGGCTAAAAAAGCCAGATTACAAAGTCGATAAAGAGACACCAGCTTGGAAACTAGATAAGCGAAAAGAAACGACAACATTGACTTGGTACGTAAACGCCGATTGGTGGAATGCTGATTTCGGTAACGACTTCGTTACAAAGCAGATCAAGAAAGACTTAAACATCGATGTAAAATTCATCACGGGTGATGATACGAAATTGAATGCACTATTCTCTGGCGGAGACATCCCAGACATTATTTCCATTTTTGATGCGAATGCTCCAATCGCGAAAAAAGCGAACACATGGGCATTACCATTGAACGAATTAGCAGATACGTATGATCCTTATTTTCATAAGGTAGCAGTAAAAGATACGTTAAAATGGCACGAACTGAAAGACGGAAAAACGTATGGTTATGCTAACTTCTCCAACACACAAGCAGACTACGATAAAGGCGTCATCCCGGCAACAACAGCATTTGTTATTCGTAATGATGTATATGAAGCAATTGGAAAACCGGAGATGAAAACACCAGAACAATTCCAAAGTGCAATGACAAAGATCAAAGAACAATATCCGAAATTGATTCCTTTTGGACCGAGTGAAGCATTTGGTGAAGTGCTGCAAGACTATATCGGCGTTCCGCTTGAAACAAAGGAAGGTAAGTTCTACAACCGTAACTTGGATAAAGATTACTTAACGTGGTTAGAAACGTTTAACGGCGTGTATCAAAAAGGCGGCATCAGTGATGATAGCTTTGCCGACGACAACACAGCGATGGAAGAAAAAATCAAATCAGGTAAATATGCATCCATGCTGATCAGCGGAATTCCACAAAAAGGTGGCGCGCTTCAAAGCTTTAAGACTAACAACCCTGGAAGTGAATACATCGCGGTAGACGGACCGGAAAGCACGGTAGGAAACGCACCAACTCTAAATCAATCAGGGATTACAGGCTGGATGATGAACTATATTACGAAAAAGAGTAAAGACCCAGCAAAAGCAACTCAGTTGTTCACGTACTTGTTGAGCGAGAAAGGGCAAACACTCGTAACATACGGAATTGAAGGCAAAACTTACACAGTAAACGCAGACGGAAAATACGAATACAAGCCAGAAATCAAAGAAATGCGCACGAAGAATCCTGATCAATACAAAAAAGAATACCGTTTCGGGGAGTTCTTCTTCTTCGGACATGATAAATACAACCTGCTGAGCGAGGACTCAACAATTGAAGCAACAAAACAGATGGCAGAATGGGGCAAAGGCAAACTCGTGCCACACTTCGTACTAGAAGGAACGAACCCAGATCAAGGAACTCCAGAAGCACGCTCATTCAGTGCCATCGACACCGAGTGGAAAAAAACAGTCGTAAGCATGGTTCGAGCGAAGAGTGACAAACAGTTCGACAAAGAGCTTAAGAGCTACGAAAAGTTTCTAGACGAAAACAACTGGAATAAGATCACAGAGCTCAAGACAAAGAAAATGGAACAAAACCGTGAGAAGTTGGGGATGAAATAGACATCGAAGACACGGGTAACAATTTGTTCAGAAACAGAAGTTACTATAGTAGTTTTTGATTTAAAGGTTTTTTCTTCACTGACTAGTTGATTGTAGTGAAAGGTGGGAGACTCCTGCGGGACAAGCGGTCAGGTGAGACACTTAGAGGCGCGAAGCGGCAAGTGGCTCACCGCCTGCTCCGCGGAAAGCGGGCACCTGAAACGGAAATCAACCACATTCAAGACAACAAAGCTTAGCCCTAAAAGGGGGAATCAAACATGCAAAAAATCTTTCATATAGAAGGCAAAATCTTCACAACGCTAGCCAGAATTTTCGACCTACTCGTACTAAACGTGCTGTTCATCATGAGCTGCCTGCCCATCATCACGATCGGCGCAGCCCTAACAGCCATGTACACGACAACTTTTAAAATGGTACGAAACGAAGAAACCAGCATAGCCATTGACTTCTGGAACGGATTCAAAAGTAACTTTAAACAAAGCACGACAATCTGGCTAACCCTACTCGCAACAGCGGCTGCTTTTTTGTTCACGGCGCAATTTTTAATGGGAAACGGCTCAGCGATACTCTTCCCACTGCTGTTTGTAGTCACGATCTCGCTGCTATCGTTTTTATACATATTCCCCCTACTTGCTAAGTTTGAGAATCGTAGTTTTCAGATCATAAAAAATGCTATTTTCATAAGCTTTCATTCAATGGCATATTCCATCCTACTCTTTGCGATTACGTTAGCATTTATAGGGCTGGTCCCGATCTTTCTGCCACAATTAATCGTTCTGTGGTTGTTCTTAGGATTCTCTCTATCGGCTTATGTAAAATCGTTTCTATTTGAAAGATTATTTAACAACTATGCTTCCATTAAGGAAGAAAAGGAGATCGCATGAAAAACCTAACCATCTATCAATCTACGGGAGATCATGATCTGTTTGTTCAAAAAGAGATAGAAGAAGTACGTGTGAGCACACCATCTTCTGATTCCACGGTGACCGTCACTGTGAACATAGAAGAAACCTTTCAAGAGATCGACGGATTTGGTGCTTCGTTCACAGATTCTGCGGCTTATCTCATTCATCAAATTTTAGATGAGAACGACCGAACAGATCTTATGGAAAAGCTGTTTCATCCAGAGAAGGGAATCGGACTTTCTGTGCTGCGTAATCCGATGGGGTCTTCCGATTATGCGCGTGAGATGTATAGTTACAACGACCTTCCAGACGGAGAGATGGACTTTTCATTATCACACTTTTCAATCGCACATGACTTAGACGACATCGTTCCCTTGGTACAAAATGCACTGCAGTTAAATCCATCAATCAAACTCATGGCTTCCCCATGGAGTGCACCTGCTTGGATGAAGACAAGCAATTCGATGATTGGCGGCGAACTGAAGGAAGAATGCTACAGCGTGTATGCCGATTACTTCGTAAATTATATAAAAGCGTACGGTGAAGAGGGGCTTCCCATCTATGCAATCACACCGCAAAACGAGCCACTTTTTGTGCCCGGGCATTATCCGGGCATGCTTATGACCGCAGAGCGACAAGCCGATTTTATTAAAAACTACCTGAAACCGCGGTTCATTGAGAACGGATTGGATACGAAAATTCTTTGTTATGACCATAACTGGGACCGTCCTGATTATCCATTGCATGTGATCGATGATGTAGGAGATGCGGTAGATGGCGTCGCGTGGCATTGGTATGGCGGTCGACCGGTTGCTCAGCATCAAGTACATAAAGTCTATCCAGAAAAAGAAGTGCATTTTACAGAAGGATCTGGTGGAGAGTGGATTCCAGCGTTCGAGCCCGCGTTCTCAAACGTCATGCGCACGGGAATTGAGATCATGCGTAACGATTCGAAATCCTTTGTCCTCTGGAACATGGCTTTAGATGAAGAGAACGGTCCCTCTGTTCCAGGCTTCGGTAAGAGTACGTGCCGCGGTGTTGTAACGGTCGAACAAAAAACAAAAAAGTTAATCTATACACTCGATTATTACGCGCTCGCTCACTTTAGCAAGTTTGTTCAACCGCAAGCGGTAAGAATCGGTTCAACCAGTACAGAAGATATCCGAACAGTCGCTTTTAAAAATACAGATGACTCAATCGTGACCGTTCTTTTTAACGATAGTGAGGAAGAACAATCCATTGAGCTTAAGCAGGATAACGATGAGATCATCCACTTTACACTCGGTTCGAAATGCGCGATGACACTACTTACAAATTGATTTTCTATACAGAAGGAGAACACAAACATGCAAATAAAATGGATCACAACTACCTACCAAGGTGATACAAAGAAAACCGTTGAAGACAGCCGAGATTTCTCCAAAGATACTGGCGTTGAAATGAAAGTCGTCAATCTTTATCCAGATAGAGAATATCAAACGTTTGATGGATTTGGCGGTGCGATTACAGAAGCGTCCGGTCATACTTTTTCTCTAATGAGTGACGAAAACAAAAAGAAAGTTCTAGATGCTTATTTCAGCACTGAAGGAAATCGTTATAACCTTGTCCGCACGCATATCGATAGCTGTGATTTTTCAGTAGGTCAGTATGAAGCGATGAGCGACCCATCTGATACGGAATTTAACACATTCAGTCTAGAAAGAGACGAACAATATATCATTCCGATGTTAGAGGGAGCGGAGAAAACGGCAGGCAAGTCACTGAGTGTGATGATGTCGCCTTGGTCGCCGCCATCTTTTATGAAAACGAACGAGCAACGAGTTGAGGGTGGCTCACTTAAGCCTGAATATCGAGAGTTCTGGGGAAAATACATCGCTCATTACATCAAGGAATACCGCAAAAAAGGCTTTTTGGTCGACATGCTGACGATTCAAAATGAACCGAACGCGAGACAAACATGGGATTCTTGCCTATATACAGCACAACAAGAAAAAGAGTTCCTACGTGACTATCTCTATCCAGCGTTAAAAGAAAATGATTTGTTAGATGTGGATGTACTGATTTGGGATCACAACAAAGAAAGAATGTACGAACGCGCGTGTGACATTATCGATGAAGAAACGAATAAAATGGTCCAAGGTGTGGCGTTTCACTGGTATACGGGCGAGCATTTTGATGCGATCAGCCTTGTTCGTGAGAAGTTTCCAGATAAGAAGTTGATCTTTACAGAAGGCTGCGTAGAGTATAGCCGTTTTAGCGAGGCGGGTCAGCTTCAAAACGCACAGATGTACGCGTATGACATTATCGGGAACATCAATGCCGGCATGAATGCATTTATAGATTGGAACATCTTATTGAACAAAGAAGGCGGACCGAACCACGTGAACAATTTCTGTGACGCGCCAATCATGTGTGACACAGAAAACGATATTGTGCAGGAGAAGTTGTCGTACACATATATCGGTCACTTCAGCCGTTATATCGAACCAGGAGCAAAACGAATTGCATCAACGAAATATACAGACAAACTAGATGTGGTTAGTCTAAAAAATCCGAATGGTTCCCTTGTGGTTGTGCTGTTGAATCGTTCAACAGAAGACGTTCCAGTATCTCTTCGACTAGGTGGAAAAGTGAGTGATTTTGAAGTACTAGCAGGATCGATCGTGACAGGCGTCATTTCTTAATTGTTTCAATAGAAAGCTTCCTATATACTACTGGTAATGACATACGTACCCGTAAGGAGCTTAACGTGATTCTAAAAGATAATCGACTTCCTTTATATTATCAGCTGATGGATCTATTAATCGGCAAAATTAAATCCGGCCAGTTTGCTGAAGAAGATCAGCTGCCTTCCGAACGAGAGCTGTGCGAAACGTATCAAGTAAGCCGTACAACGGTAAGACAAACGATCCAAGAACTCGAAAAAGAAGGATATATTTATAAGCTTCATGGTAAAGGCACCTTTGTAGCCAAGAAAGTGCACAATCAGAGTCTAGTAAAAATTTATAGTTTTACAGAAGAGATGAAAAAGGTGGGGAAGACTCCTTCCATCCAGATCATTTCCTTTCAGAAGACGGTGTGTAGCAGTAAAATTGCCCGAATCATAAATCTGTCTGTTGAGGACGAAGTGTACATCTTTAAAAGATTAAGGCTTGCCGATCAAGATCCGATGTTGATCGAAACGTCATATCTACCCGTTAGTCGATTTAAGAACTTGAGTAGCAAAGACCTCGAGCATACGTCTATGTACGAATGGTTCCGAAATGAGTACGACATGAATATTTCAAAAGCATCGGAAAGCTTTAAAGCGATAAGTGTAATGAAAGACGAAGCCGAAATACTGAACATAGAAGAAGGAACACCATGTCTTCAATTAGAGCGCATCGCCTACGAACAATCAGAAATCATAGAATACACGGTTTCGGTTGCAAGAGGAGATAAGTTTACGTATACGGTGGAGTTGACTTAATACCTTGTGAAAGCCAGCATGTGGTACATGCTGGCTTTTTTATAATAGAAAGAGGGACCCAGTTAATATATCTGGGTGAAAGAAGTGATTACATAGTGATAAGTATTCTGAGATAGAGTAAAGTGGGACACTCGAGCCGAGATGGCTCGGGTGTTTTACTTATCTATAAGTAAAAAAATGGATATCAATTAATTGCATATAGTAAAAATTTACAAATATTGTTATAATTATATTTAACACATTGGTTTATGCAGGAGGTTTCTTTATGTATATTCGTACACAGTTAAAAGAAAAAATCACACAAGATGATGAGTGGATAGAGTGCCATGTACGAAACTGTATACATAAAGTTCTTAGACAAAGAAGAAATATTAAAACAATGGAAAATTTCCTATGCCCCGTTCACAATATCTACCTGTCTCCCACAACCTTTGATTACAAAGATTACATGATGAATCTGCTCTCAAAAGATTCCGAAGATATTCAACTTCTAGAAAAAATATTCAATAAGAAAATTGAAGATCGATTAGCTAAAATAATTCTAAAGAAGCTGTAACGTGGAATTTGTTTCGCTATCAAAGTAATTTATTGGAGGGGTATCTAGATTCCCTCGGCGTTCATAATGCGGAAAATCCTAACATCTATTACTGGTGTTACGATACGAAGTTTAATAAATTATATGATTCGCTAGTAAAAGCAAGCAATACATTTGGAGAAAAATTAACTAGAGGACGCGAACCTGATATTTTAATAGAAACAGATGAAGCGATTATCTTATTAGTTTGTAAAACCGAGTCAGGAAATAGTACTACAACTTCCCAAACAGACATGGAGAAGTTTTATACGGAGGCAGACAATTGGTTTTTTACTCGTGTGTTTAATGCAGGTTTCTACACGATTGCTATAAAAGGTAAAAAGTATGAATTATTACGGTATTGGCTACTTGGTCTTTGGGTGGCAAAACAAAAGAAAAAAGAATTGTATTTATTTAATCTTGTTCTTGAAGAAAAAGAGCGGCATATTGAACATGAATTTGGAAAATATTTAATACCTGGAAATGGGACATTCAAACGCACAACTTGGGAGAAAATGTACCACTTTATCAAGAAATCATCATCTCCAAATCGCAACATAGCCCTAGACTATCTTGAAAACCAAACACTTGGTTATACTTCCTCTGGGAGAATGAAAGTAGGATACAGATTTTAGAAAAATTTTATTGCAACAAGAGCTAAGTACATGACATTTATATCTTAAAATGCAGCTCCCACCCTATAACTACTCAATGATAATAAACAGGGGGTGGAAGACTGATGTCTAGACC
This sequence comes from Fictibacillus tiangongensis, assembly GCF_048083785.1. GTDB lineage: Bacteria > Bacillota > Bacilli > Bacillales > Fictibacillaceae > Fictibacillus. The sequence goes on along the minus strand of NZ_CP182294.1, from coordinate 3,711,581 downwards.
CTGGACTCATTATCAAGAATATTTACTTAACATAATTCCTAAATACCGTAAAAAATGCTCTGCCTGGACATCCTAGGTAGGGCTTTTGTTTTTTAATGTACGAAGGACTAATTAACATATTAAATAATGTAATCTAGAAAAGAAGAATATATTTCGTTAAAACTGAGTGTAAAGATTTTCTCGGTTAATTAATTTTGTCTTATTCATAAATAAAGAACTTAATAAGTATAATTTACTGCCGCAGATCTAATAGGAACTGTGCAACTGCTATACGGATATGTGAATGGAAGAGGAAACTACGAGCTTCTTTGCATCTTTTTAATAATATATATTGGAATAATTACCATTTATTGAAACTTAATATTCCCCTGCATCGTCTTACCATTAGAACGACAAGGAGGTCGTGTGATTTGGAGAAAGATAATTTGAGTGCAACATTCATCCAGAACGCACCCAATCGAGAGGATGCATTCAATCAATTAATGGATATGTATGGTGAAGAGATAAAACGATTAATTTTTTCCTTTGTGAGGAATTGGCCTCAAGCAGAGGATCTAACACAAGACGTATTTGTAACACTGTATACTAAGCTAGAGACATTTCGTGGAGATTCTAACATACGAAGTTGGATTTATTCGATTGCTATAAATAGAACAAAAGATTATTTGAAAAGCTGGCACTTTCGAAAGATGCAAGTGACAGATAAATTTAAGAGTGAATCCACGACTGAAAAGAATGCTGTAGAATTACATGTTATTTCAAATTCGGAAGACCGCATTCTATATGAATCACTTTTACAATTACCTATAAAATACCGCGAAGTCATTCTAATCCACTATTATAAAGGGTTTTCAATTAGAGAAACGAGTACGTTCCTTTCCTTAAAAGAAGCTACCGTTAAAACAAGATTGAGTCGTGCTAGGAAATTACTTCACGAACAATTCATTAAGCTTGGAGGTGAAAGATGATGGAAGAACGATTAAAAAAGCTCTCAACCACTATGGATCCAGTGATTTCAAAAGGGCAGGTTTTTACAGACAAAGATAAACAGCTAATTCTTACACGTATAAGAAAATTATCAGTTCCAAAAGTTCGGTCCAAAAGACATCGTACCCTTCTGCCAAGATTACTAACAGCAGCTCTCTTTTCAGGCATCATCTTCTCAACTTATGTTTACTTTGACAAAGAACCTGTACAGTATTCACAGCCGATTGTTGAAACGAAACAGGAGGAACCGCCAGTCCGTATCCCAAATGTCTCTGGTGAAGGCAGCTCGGCTGAATATACATCTAATATAGATGAAAAGAAATTAACGATTTCTTTGCGTATAACTAACAATTCAGATAGCACGATAACGAATCGTTTGAAATACCGTATAACATTTTTAAATAGTGAAGTAGTTAAAGCAACAGGAACAGAATCTTTTACGATAGAACCTCCTAAGTATTCTTCATTTGAATCAGGTGATACGAAGAGTATAAGTAAGGAGTTTAATCTAACTCAAAATGTAGCGAGAGATTCTTTGGAAAAAGCAATTAAAGTAGAAACGATAAGTGATAGCAAAACACATCATTCGTTTGTGATTGATACGATTAAGTATGAAGCATATCAAGATATAGGAGTTGTACCTCAACAAGAAGAAGTGGAAAAAGAAGAAGAAGAAAAGAAAGAAGAACCTGTACCAATTACTATATCAGAAGGCGAAGCCAAACAGCTATTAAATCGTAATTTAGCGGATATAAAACAGACCTTGCTAGAATCTGAGAAAGAGAACAATTGGCATTCTGATAATCCTGCTACATTTGAAGTGGCGGGTCCCGACTTTGAACCTTACGTAACGGATAATTTTTCCAATAATGTATTAAAAACGTTCCTGCCTGAATACTTTTGTGAATGTGATAGTGGGATGCTTCCAAGAATTCATCAAGAGGTACGCTTTAATGTGAACGTTATTACAGAAGACACAATCGAGCTCTCTGGAATTGTGCCAGCATCAGATATGACTGAGATCGGGTCACAATGGAGATTTAAGTTAGTTAAAGAAAATAATGTGTGGAAGTTGGATCAATGGAATGAGTCAAAACTCAAACAGGCAAACCTTAATTTAACAAAAGAAGAAGCTGGCCAACTACTTTCAACCAATACAAATACTGTAACATTCCTAAAAGAAACACAAGTAAATGGAACAAAAGTGTATGTCTTTTCAGTTAAAGATGAGTACGGTGAAAATATGTTCGGTATAAATGCTAGAAATACATCGTTTGTCTATAATTATGAATGAAAAAGGGAACTAGATCGGATGAACACAATCTTAAATAATATTGGTAGGTGTTAAACTCACTTAATCTGGGAGAGCAGGTCCTTCAAATGGGATCAGAGACCGGGATGCACTGATATTGTTACTCTGAAATTTTTTAAACCCACTGATTTTCAGTGGGTTATTTTTTTGATAAAAAGATTTTTTGAGGTTTATATTAAGTTTAAAAGTAATCTTAAAATGAAAATTTTGGGAAAATCAAATAAACTCTCTTAATAGAATAAAATTTATCGTGAAACAAAGATAAACTGCGTATAATCGGAAGTTGCGTGCGCGAACGCGTAATAAAACAACACGTACGGTAAAAAATTTAGATTGCATAAAGTATCTCTTTCCGTTTTCGTGTTAAGACTGATTAGTAGGTTAGTAACTTCAATATAGTCTGGAGCGCTGATATGGAAGAGGAAGGAAACTTTTTTGCTGGATTGATGTGGGGAACAGTGTTTAGTGTACCTCTTTGGATCTCCATATTGGGTTGGATGAAGTTTATTTGGCCGTGATACCGTTTCGCTCTAAAAGGAGTGTACTATGAAGAGATATGTTTTAGGCCTATTCGTTCTTGTTTGGATAGGGTTAATTTATTATTTTACGGCATCGCCGAACTTTACTAGTGGACAAACAGGAACGTTTATACAAGAATCAGGTTTTTTTAATCAAAATATTGAGCTAGCAAATAGTCTGCTCAGAAAAGCAGCCCATGTGATATTGTTTGGAAGCTTTGCTGTCGTTTTATATGTATTCCTAAAAAAGCTCGTTTCATCACTTTTTGCTTACGTATTAGCCTGGGAACTTGCAAGTCTTGCTGGGATGCTTGATGAATTTCATCAACAATTTGTACCGAATAGAGGGAGCTCAATAAACGATATGATGTTGGATTCGTTTGGAGCGTTTCTATTTGTAACTTTTTATGTGTTATCCAACAAGGGGAAAACAAGAAAAAAGGGTAGTGTTAAAGCGGCGAAAATAATTGAATAGTCCTAAAGAACTAGTTTCATTGAGCAAATAAATGCTGACGTCCCTACAAGGGGCTTTTTTTATGTATTTCTAAATTTTGGTTGTATAAGTAATAAGTAATCCATTACAATGAAATAGGGAAATTATAGGGGGTGCAACAAATGAAAAAGATTATGCCAATCATACTCGCTACAGGTTTGGTTCTTGGTGTTTCCTCGTTTCCAACAGAAGCGGCTACACCAAAGGTAAAAAAGTTTAAAAATTGTACGGAGCTAAACAAGGTATACAAAGGCGGAGTATCTCGTGCTGCCAGTGTCAAGAACAAAGGCGGAAAAACAAAGTACAAGCCGTATGTATCAAAAGCTCTTTATGATGCAAATAAAAAAAGCGATCGTGATAAAGATTTAATCGCGTGTGAGAGGTAGTTTAATAGAGTCCCTTAATATAGGGGCTCTTTTACTTTTATACATTCTTATTGCAGCGGGCTTTATGAAAGTAGCAGGGAAAAAATATTAAGAAACCGCAGATAACGGGGTTTTTAATTTTATGTTCTAGTATAATGAGAAAAGATTCTTATTATACCATTTATTGGAAATATTTTATGAAATGAAATTAAATACTGGCAGTCATCACAACATTAGCATTTACATATAGACGTCTATTTTATGGTGTCGATTTTACGGATGAAGCTTTTTATTCAGGCATGCCTCAGTAAAATTCAGTTGTTAGGCCTTGGAATCGTGGGATAATATATAGCAAGAATTTATGATGAGAGTAAGAACCGTCCGATTTACATCGTAAAGGATACGGTGAATGTGGATGAGCCAGTTAGAAAAGTGGTTCATTATTAAATATAGAACAGAAGTACATGATCAACTGGACAAGCTTTTGAAGAGCTTGTCTTTTTTTATCTTTTATAAGAAGACATGTGTTTTGTTTCTTCAAACCTTCGCTTATGTGATAGTTAGGGAGTTTGCTAGTTTATCCGTTATATATAAGTTACATGTTTTTCATTTTTTCTGGATAGCTTATAAACAAGGATAAAACCAGGAAGGCACCAATTAAACAATGTTGGATGTTATTAATAAAATTCTGATTGTCCCATTTAACCTGGAAGTTAATGTGAATAAATAATTGATTCTACCGATATATATTCTGCAATAAGTAATTAGAATCAGTTAGGGAGTGTAAGAAGATGTCAGTAAGATTTTGTACAGGCTGTGGAAAAGAGAAGGACTCAGCAGCCAAATTTTGTGGGGAATGTGGGAAACTTTTTACTGGAGGAGAACTGGAAGCAGCAGCTGCGGCGACAGAGAGCTTTTCAGTAGCAAGTGAAAGTATAATTCGTAAGCGGTCAACAATCCCTAATATTATTGTGAATATCTTAATCACAATTCTGTTGTTTATGTCTCAAGCGGTTATTGAAAGACAATTGGAGTGGGGTGGTGGTGAATCTTATTTCTTCACGCTAATTATTATAATCTCAGGTTTACAAGTTCTAGGGTTTTTCCTGCATAAAAGACGTTATAGTTTTTCTGCACTATTACCTATTATCGTGAGTGGCCTTTTCTCTATTGCTAGTTTACTCATGTACAAATCATATACAGAATGGCTTGAATACCAAGGTTATCAAACTCAGAATATGGTTGGAGGAGATACGTCTATTATTCTCTTTTGTTTGTTTTTTTACATAACAATAATAGTATTAAACATTATTTTATTGTTTAGAAGAAATCAAGGGTGACCAAGATGTTTTGTGGAAACTGTGGATTGAAATTAACCTATCAAGCTAATTTTTGTGGAAACTGTGGTTTTAAAATTTCTCCAGCCCAAGTAGAAAGTAAAGGTAATTTATCAAAGAGTATTAAAAATGAAATATCGTCTCTTCCACTGGTGACATTAATTGGGGATACGGTAAAGGGGGCATCGGGTTTATCTCAGCTGCAAGACGATCTTAAAGAAAATCCAAAAGACCCTTTACTATGGCTTTGGTATTATGAAGGTTTTGTTACTTATAAAAAAATGAACCAGGGTGTAAATGTAGCTAGAATTATCTATAATCCAGTAGGTTTTGCTGTATCAAAGGGCATTTCTACAGGATTAAATGCTTTAGATGATGAATATGAGACGTTTGATCCTCAAAAATGTCTGAAGATGTCTTTAGCTTTGTCTATGAAAAAAATAAAGGACCGAACAGCAGAACCCATTCATAGTTTGATTGTAGGAAAAACACTTTTCTATATGGGAATCAATGAGGGAGACATAGACCTTAGGGATGCTCTTTATTTAAAGTCAATAAAGTATATAACCTTTGCCATACAGGCGGAGAAAAATGATAAACAAACAGCAGAATATTTCTTTTATCTTTCTCAAGTATACGGTATTGCCGGAAATACGAAGCTTCAATTTCGCTGTTTAAATATATCCAGAAAAATGGGCTTTATGCCATCGCTGGATTTATTGAAGAAACAGCTTAAGGATCGGGGAATGACAGATGAAGAAGTAAATAGTCTGACCCTTAAAGATCCACGGGAGCGTATTTTTCAATTTAGTCTTACTTTCAAACCTGATACAGCTAATCGGATTGAAAACTCTATTAAATTTGCGTTTACTGAACAAAGTAAAAAGTTTAAATCAACATCTTCACGCATAAAAAATTTGTTTTCTGAATAGGAGGAGTATGAATGGCTTTTGATTTTGATCCTTTTTCACATCTGGATATAAATCATGATCAGATTGTGGATGCTCAAGATCTGAAAATGTATGAATTAACGAATGGAAATGGCTTGGGTATTTTAGATTTGAACCATGATTTTTTGGCTGACAAATTTCAATCCGATCTTAACATGGACGGTCATAGCGATACATTTCAATCTGACCTTAACAATAATACGATAATTGATCAGTTTGAATTTAATCAAATGGGAACACTTTTTCATTATGATATTAATCATGATGATAAAATAGATGATATGGATAAAGCACTCGCTATAACTTTTCTCTCTAAATAACAAAAACGCCTGGTGTGAAGTGTTCACCAGGCGTTTCTGTTATTTAGATCTTACAACTGTCCCTGCCATCTTATCGTGCAATGTTTGATTTCTTTGTGAAAATAGTGCCATTAAGTACCCAAAACCAAGAGGAATTGCAGATACCCATGAAGCAAAATATCGACCAATAGCTGCGCCTAATGATATTCGGTTACCTTCTAAACCTGCTACTTTAATTCCCATTAATATCTTTCCAATAGTACCTTGGTAACTGGAACTCTCCATCCCGGCCTTATACACAAAACCAAGTAAAATTCCCCAAAATTGCATAGCGCCAGAAGGATCATAAGAATCCCAAAAGAATAACAATCCAAAAAAGAACATGAACACAAACGTAATAACAACATCAATGAGAGTTGCTAAAAACCTTTGACCAAATGTTGCGATTGAACCATCAATCTTCGTGTAGCCAGAAGAATGATGGTGATGCATTCGGTCATTCGACGCTGCAGTTTCTTGTTGTGCTTTTTGTGATAAAGAGTAGTTAAAACCGCATTTTGTACAGAATTTCAACTCAATTTCTCGTTTTGTACCGCACTGAGGACAGAAATGTGTTGGATTATTCTGAGTAACCAGTGATTGTCCACACTTTGTGCAAAATTTCGTTCCCGCAGCTACATGATGACTACAATTCGTGCATTGCAAAACATACACCCCTATTTTATTTAACATGCTAGTTATATCAGTTTTACAGGGGAAGGTTTAAAAAAGAGTCTTATGGAAAGTTCCATAAAACTCTTATTAGTTATTAGATTAACTTTTAGGCATTCACGATCAAACTATCAAGATTGATGTTAGTAGCTGTTTTCTTTGCCCCTGCATGTGCTTTTCCTGTCTACTCAATTTTCAAGGTTGTTCCATCAAGTGTTACTTTTGTGCATAACAAAGTCCTGTGAAAAAAATACTGATCATCCCAACTCGTGTAATCGGTGTTTTAACATAAGGACATGCAAAAATTCTTTTCTCTTCTAGAAGTGAGGATTTTTCTAATTTTAAGTATTCTCAACGTAAAGAAAATATTGTAAGATATGATAAGTTGTTATTTATTGGATAGTAAAAGAGGAGATTTATGTTGAACGGTTTTAAAATTTTGCCCAAATGCTTAAAAAAGGCAATTCGTTATATCTATCAAGATGCCCCTTATGAGAATCTATTAGAGATTCAAACGCTTGTAAATTCAGCTATAGAAAAAAGATTAAACGAGAGTAAAAAATAGAATAGTAAATGATGAAAAAAGAGGCTGGCCAACTAGGGCACCTCTTTTTTGTATTTTGTTACTATTTATCTATTACTCTGTTATACTAATTTTGTAAATAAATGTATAAGTTGGTGGATAATGAAAAAGTATTTAATTAGTTTGCTAGTCGTTACACTCGTGTTAAGCTCAATTTTTATCTCCAAACCAAAAGAAGCTTACGCGGCTGATCCGGTAGTATCTGTGTCTTTAAAGATGTACATACATAATGCTACCGCTCTATCCTTTTTGCCAAAGGGCACATATAAGGTAACTGAAAGTGGAAAGACATTGAGCTCCGGAAAGAAGTACACAATGAAAGTGGTTAAAGGAGAACTACACCTCTATTACGGAAGTACTCTTGTTTCGAAAGGCAAGACACTTACAGTAAAGCCTAATGTGGTTTCAAGTACGCATCTTATGACTCTTTATGGAAAAAAAACACTCTCTTACTTAGGGTCGATGAAGTTTACTGTTGAAGGTTCTAAGTATATTCGTCCAATCAATAGTCTTCCATTAGAAGAATATATTAAGGGCGTTGTTCCTGGTGAAATGAATTCTAGCTACCATCTACAAGCTCTAAAAGCGCAGGCAATTATTGCAAGGTCTTATGTGATGTATAAGTTGAATGCAAAAAAAGCTATAAACGACACACCAAATTATCAGCATTATACTGGTTACGATAAAGAAAATAATAAAACGGATAAAGCGATCATGGAGACAAAAGGGAAAGTCTTAACGTATCAAGGCAAGGTGGTTGAGGCGCTGTATAATGCTTCAAATGGCGGTTATACAGAAACGAATCAAGGAGCTTGGCCATTAGTAGGCGCTCCTAAGCTACCGTATTTTACGGCTAAGTCAGATACATACGATAGTAAAACAGTTTGGACTAAAACGTTTTCTAGGAAACAAATAACCTTAGTAGGGAAAAATTTAAAAAAGCCAGAATCTTGGTGGGGAAGTGTAGTTGAGAAAGATAAAGCTTTAGTAAGTATATTAAAAGAGAAACTGACAGCTTCAAATCAAACATCTAAAGTCGTTGAAATTACGTCGGTTGCGCTTCCTAAGGAGCGAACAGAAGGTAAGCGGTTGTTGCACGTTGGTTTTTATGTAACGTATTACATTAAAGATACATCCGGTAAGGTCTTGAAGAACGCTAATGGTGAGGCAAAGCTGTACGGAAAAAAAGTTACCATAACGGCAGACCAGTTTAGGAGTGCACTTGGGTTAACAAGCAAGTATGTAACTGGCTTAAGTAAAACATCAACACTCTTCAAAGTAACAGGCCTTGGTAATGGGCATGGAGTAGGATTAAGTCAGACCGGTGCCAATGCAAGAGCGAAGGCTGGATTGGGCTATCGTGAAATTCTAGCATTCTATTATCCTACTACAATTTTAATGAATGACAAAACGTCATCTATTCCTTCAGCTCTTCAGGTAACAGGAACGGTAAATTATGAAGGTGTTAACATTCGGAAATCAGCGACAACATCTTCCGTTTCGTTAGGGAAGGGTAAACTCGGACAAGCTGTAACGGTCCTTGGCAAGACAAAAGAATGGTACAGAATTAAGATAGGATCACTGACAGGATACATGCATGAAGAATATGTGACGGTGAAGCAGGAATTGGCTTATAAGAATGGCATTACACCCATTTCATCGGGTAGAATTCAATACTTAGGAAGTAATCTTGTGAAAGAAAAGAATACCGTATATGTTCCGCTTGTGGGCTTATCAAAGCGGTATGCCATGACTTCAAAAGTTTCAGGATCGACGATTTCCATTACATCTGGATCGCGAAAAGTAACTGCTTCTCTTGTTAATAACACAGCCACGGTTAATGGTGTTAAAAAGTCGTTAAGTGTTAGACCAAAAATGATATATAAAGCCGTATATGTGCCTGCATCATTTTTAAGTGAAACGGGATTAGCGTCCTATTATGAAGAAAAAGCTGAAGGCGTACTATGGATTAATAGATGAATCGAAAAAGTTGACTCAAAAGGTACACACTAGTGACCTTTAGTAGTCAGCTTTTTTTGTATATAAATTATGCAAATTAAAAAATAGTTCTTTTGTAATAGGAAAATAGTTCTCTATAGTATTATAAAATTTGGAAATTAGCCGATGAAAGAAGAGGAGAAAATGTTTTACATTATTTTTCATTAAGGGGATTGTATATGAAAAGAATCGGCTTATTATTTATGGCGGCTGTATTTTTATTGGGAAGCAGTTGGACTCTTGATAAAGTAAATGCTGCCGGTACTAAAAAAGAAGTTATAAATAAGCAGGAAACAAAACGAGTTATCGTAAAGCTGAAAAAACCTGCGGAAAAAACAAACTTAAAAGGAATAGAAGTACTAACAAATCAGGAAAGTAAAAAAGAACCTATCGTTACTATAGAAGTACCAGAGGGTAAAAAAGTAGACTCGTATATTAAAGAGTTAGAAAAAAGAGATGATGTGGAATTCGCAGAACCAGATCATATTATTAAACTAGATCATACGCCAAACGATACTTACTTCGATTATCAATGGCATCATGAAACGATTCAAACTGAGAGTGCATGGGACAAGTCGAAGGGTAGCTCAAGTGTTGTCGTTGCTGTAATTGACAATGGGATTGATTTAACTCACTCAGATTTAAAGAATAGGATTGTATCTCCTTATGATACGGTTTATGATTCATCAACTACGTTGACTGCAGGGGATCATGGAACACATGTTGCAGGAATTATCGGGAGTTCAATGGATAATTATCTTGGTACTGTAGGGGTAGCACCAAATACGTCTATCATGCCGATTGATGCTTTTTATGGGGAAAGTGCATATGCTTCAGATGTGATTGAAGGAATTTATTATGCAGTTAATAACGGGGCAGATGTGATTAATATGAGTTTAGGTAGCTCTAATTACAATTACTCCTATGACGCTGCCATTCAATATGCGCATGAAAATGGAGTAGTGATTGTAGCAGCAGCAGGAAACGACGGAACAAGTACAATGCATTATCCTGCTGCTTATGACAATGTAATTGCGGTGGGTTCAACAACTGAATCTGACTCACGGTCGTATTTCTCTAATTATGGATACTGGGTCGATATCATGGCGCCCGGTTCGTACATCTATTCAACACTGCCGTATTCTTCATACGGTTCCATGAGTGGCACATCTATGGCCTCACCGGTTGTTGCAGGTGTAGCAGCACTAATCTTAGCAAATGAGCCTAACCTTTCTAACTATGAAGTAGAACAGCGTTTGTATGATACAGCAGATTATTTAGGATCCTCTTATTATTATGGAAACGGCAGAGTGAATGCTAGAAGAGCACTGGGTATTGCAGACAAAATTACTTCACCGACTGTTTACTCTGTATATGATTATGATACATCTGTAACAGGATATACAAGTGGATATGACTATTACGACATTGAAGTAACAGACGGTAAAAAAGTACTTGGAAAAGTCAATGACAATGGTTATTTTTCAGTAACCATACCTAAGCAAAAAGCGGGAACAAAGCTTTACGTAACAGCTAAGTCAAACGGAAATTCTAGCGACGCTGTAGAAATAACGGTTCAAGACGGCACAGCTCCAACAAATCCAAAAGTTAACGAGATCTCAGATCAGCATAAAGCCATCTCAGGAACAGCAGAAGCAGGGGTTACGGTTTATGCAATGATTGGTAACAGTACCTATTCCGCAACAGCAAATAGCATAGGAGCCTTTTCAATTACCATCCCTCTTCAAAAAGCAGGGACAACTGTTTATGTATGGGCAAAGGATTCGGCTGGGTATTATAGCAACACCAGTACTTATACGGTAAAGGACAAAACTGGGCCAGCAGCACCAGCTGTTAATAACCTTACTGAGAAATCAACAACGGTAACAGGGAAAACAGAAGCCGGGGCTAAGGTTTCTGTTAAGATCGGTACAAATACTTATACGGCCAATGCATCGAGTTCAGGATCGTTTTCTGTAACTATTCCGTTACAAAAACCTGGTACAGCAGTTGAAGTTTGGGCGACAGACAAAGCTGGCAATAAAGGTGTAATAAAAAAGGTTATAGTAAAAGACACAACACCACCACCAGCACCATCAGTGGGCGAGATTTCTGATAAATCAACGCAAGTGTCTGGTACTTCAGAAAAAGGTTCTACGGTTACAGTGAAATTCGGTATAAATACGTATATTACAGTAGCTGAAAACGGAAAATTTGCAGTTCCAATTTTCTTACAAAAAGCAGGGACTGTCTTTGAAATATGGGCTGTAGATGTTTATGGAAATAAAAGTACAATTACAAAAGTGATCACAAAGGATAAAACTGCCCCTAAATCACCAGTAGTAAATGCAGTTACTAGTAAATCTACGAGTGTAACGGGGACAAGTGAAGCAAATGCAACGGTTATCGTAAAGATTGGGACCAAAAGTTATACAGCAAAAGCAGCAACAAACGGGGCTTTTTCAGTGAAAATTCCTGTTCAGAAAGCAAATGTAACACTAACGGTAACTGCAACAGATGGTGCTAAAAATGTAAGTACTGCAGTTAAGATCATTGTGAAAAAATAGATAGGTATGTCTCCAGATAATATAGTAAAACAAAAGATAAAGTAGGAAATGTAAGTAGAATACTAAGTATTTCAAACAAAGACCTAGAGAGCTAATTATCTCTAGGTCTATTTTTAATGAGGAAGTAAAAAGTATAACATGCATAGAGGCTTTAACTTTTCTTTAAATACCCTTTTATATGCTTACATATTGTCCTGCTCTGACAGAATAAACAAACTGAAATATACCTTTTGTAAAAGAACGTAAAGGTTAAGCTTTATTATTGTAAATAACATCATTAATTCACTTTTATCTAGTACGATGAATAAATATATTTAATTTTGTCATTGAACTAATTAAAAGAGGTAGAATCTATGAAGTTTATTTATAAATACATAAAAGAACATCACTTTGAGTTAAGCGTGGGATTTTGTTTTATTTTGCCGCCAATAGGTTTATTATTAATGCTGCTCATAGGTTGGTATTCTTTACATCGAGTATGGAAAGAAGGGCAACCCTTATCATTTACGCCAAGTCTATTTTTGTTTGGAAGTTTGTTCATCTCGACAATTGGGTCATGTATCCTTATGGAAAACTACTCGTTTCTCCTAATATCAGCACTAATTCTTGCTTACATAGGAATATATATAAAAATGAAAACGGACGGGATACAGAAATTTTTCACTTCGTTTAAATGGTTGACAGTAGCAGGTGGACTCTTTTTTTATTGCCTATATCCGTTCCAACAAGAGCTTATGGCTCAACCAGTCTTAAGTTATCTAACGGGAACAGCATTAATTGGTTCAACTCATATTCAGGAGTATGAGAGATTAATTGGATCGGCATATAATCCGAATTTTTCAGTTGCATTATTATTGTTTGGGTTAGCTTTCCTACTTGCTGAATGCTTGAAATCGATACGAAAGTCCAACTGGATTAAATTGGTGTTTTTTGTCATGTTAGTCGGTCCATTTTTGCATGCCATTCTCCTAACGAGATCAAGAGCAGGTTTTTGTATCTCAATTGTCATTTTAATTCTTTTTACATTTAGGTGGAACAAACTGATAGCTTTCGTACTCATTGCTGTTCTTGCTTTGAATCATAGAATTATAGGTACTTTGATGCCTCGATATCATGATTTACTACAATCTGCAGATGTTAGAAAAGAAATCTGGATACATTCCTTTAAACTCTGGCAAAGTCACTCTTTATTCGGTACAACGCCAATCGGGTTTTATAAAGAATATTTTTATTATTATCATGAAAAAGTACCGCATGCCCATAACGTAATTCTTAGCATGTTTTCAGAGTATGGCTCACTAGGAGGAATCGCATTTCTCATCGTTATACTTATCAATGTTTATAAGGTAACGTGGCTTTATTTTTCCAAAAAAACAATAAGAAGTATCTTGATGTTTATCTTCTGTCTTTACCTGTGATGCTTTTGTCGGGTTTTGTGGATCATGTTTTGTATTCACCCCAGGTCGCGATAATGTCTATTATTTTAATTGCTTCTTGGGACAAATACACGGCTAGACTATATCACATTAATCCAACTATATGGGTTTACTCAGGAAAACTGATGTGGCGATATTCATGGAAAACTTCAAGAACTCCAAAAAACTAAACCCCTTCACAAAACGAAGGGGTCCATTTTTACTTTTTTTCCAGCTTCACATCATGTTTCTTTGCTAGCTTTTCCACATCATTCGTGTAATCTCTCATCATTTTACGAGCAGTATTTAGTTTTTCGTTTGCCTCATTAATCATTGTGCTGTCTTGGTTTTCAATCGCAGATACGATCAGCAAGAACGCACTTGCTTGTATATTCGCGGCCTCAATAAAATTCTCATGTAGTTTGCGCAGTTCATCCGTATCAATTTCCACAGCCTCTAGTTCTTTAATAAACTCGTTGTATGAAGGTATGATCTCCACCTTCAGCGCATCATAGAGCGTTTGGTCATCTGTATAATTGGAACCTGTCACATTTTCATATTTCTCAATAATAGTTGACTCTTCTTTGCCAATAGCAGGCATTTCCTCGTTTACATAGTTCAGTAAATCATCCTGTATGGGATCGCCACATCCCGATAGGATGCAAATCAAAAAAAGAACACTCGCTAACACGTATTTTCTCATTAGCCACCTCCCTCAATCACTGTATTCAACGCGAAAATTGTCCTATTACCTAATTTTGGATTCAAAGGGAGACATGATATCCAATTACTTCATGCGTTGAAAAGTTCTTTAGAAATAGTAAAATGGATATATTTTCAACCAATTGGTTCTTTTGACTTAAGAGTAAATTAGCCATTAAGTGTATGCTCAGAGAGTTGTGTTTTTAACAAAAATACATATTTTTACATAAAATTAGGTTTCATAACTGTCGAAAAATGGTAAATAAGACAATGTGAAGAAATTGGAAGATATATATAGAAGGAGTGGTCAGTTTGTTAAAAGCTAAGTCTAAATCTAAGTTCGTTGTTGTGGCAGGACTATCTGCTGTCCTCATGCTAAGTGGATGTGGAGATAGCGAGAAAGCATCAGGAGATAAGGAAGAGAAAGAAGTAAAGGTTGAAGAGAAAGCAAAAGCTGCTGACGAACCTAAAAAAGAAGAGAAAAAAGAGGGAAAAAAGGAAGAGCAAGCTACCAGTGATTCTGGCGAAGTGTTGAATCCATACATAGAAGAAGATACAGGTGGAAGTGCTGAAGTTCTGTATACAAATAGCAACCCTGGCTACGTGAATGAAGGTAGCGGCTTTAAAGTAACGATCGATGAGTACCAGCTTGTAAAAGTGACGGGTATGAATGAGTCAACAGCTAGCCGTTTTGATAATTCACCGAACGGTTATATCCTCACGGCACGTATGTCCGTTGATAACCAATCTGGAAAAGATGTTTATTTTAACGGAACAACGAATATTCGTTTAACTGATAACCTTACGTATATTCCGTCAAACACAAGGAATTTTATTGAAGAAGGAAAAGGACTGCGTCCGAAAACTTATTCTGAAGGAATCGACGGAAATAACAATATGTATAAAGCGGGTGAGAAGACGTCTGGTCTGATCACGTTCATGATCACAGAAACTGACTATCAAACGATGACGAGCGTAAAACCAAAGTTCGTTATTGAAGCAAGTGCTGCACCTAACAAAGATTTCAGCGGTATGCAAGATTTCATGCAAGAGAAGATCTTTGATTTTGCGTATAGCGGCGAACAAGCGAAAGCATCCGCAAGCGAGCAAAAGTTCTATCCAGACTTGATGTCAGCTAACAACCTTGCGGATAAGAAGATGATCTTCGAGAAAACAGGCATCGGACAAAAGCAAACAGTCGGTGACATGGAAGTGACGTTAGAAGGCGTTCAGTACACAGAAGTCATCCCAACAGCGGGTAACGAATCACGTTTTGAAGATGCAGAATTGGTCGCGTTAACGGTTAAAACGATGATCAAAAACAACGGTAAAAAAGAGATCGACATCTACAATGTACCTGGAAAAGTAACCATCGATAAAGACCGTGGATCAGCATTAAGCAATGCGTTCGCAGAGCCACGCGATCCGAAAAGTGTGAAGCCAGGCGAAGAAAAAGAAAAGTACACCGTATTCTTATTCCGTAAAGACGAATTCCAATTGTTCAAGTCGTTTGATTTAGAGGTTGGCCCGTTCTTTGGTGACGGAAAGTACCTGTTTGGCGAGAAAAAAGCGAAGTTTACGTTACCGAGATAACGGATTTGAGGGCACTCCTGGGTTTGGGAGTGCTTTTTTGTGGTGATTTTGAAGCTAGTCGGTGAAAGAATGTGTTTTGTAGATAGCTGTGTGGGCTTTACGGGTGGTCAGGTGTCATTCTTAGGTGCTACAAGATGTTTACCGGTGGTCAGGAGTGATTTCTAGGTGTTTAAGGGATGGTTAGCGGTGAAAACATCACTTTTACCGGTGAACGTGTAACAGATTATAAAAACACGTACCGTGAAACTATCCAAAATCAGAAACGTTTCAAGGACTAGCGATAGGGCCATAATTGTTTTAAGATAGCTGTAGAAGATAAGAGGCTATTTTTTAGGAGGAACCATGCTACAAAAATTCGGTTTTTCACAATACGAAAGTCAGGTGTTCGAGGTTCTTGCATCAAGCGAGGAACCGATGGATGCGACGAATATCGTTAAATACTCGGGTGTCCCGAAATCCAAGATATATGAAGTGCTATCGCGCATGATTGAAAAAGGCATGGTGCTGGATTCGGTGTCAGAGAAGAAGAAGCTGTATACCGCGTTGCCGCTATCAATTGTGATCGAGAAGCTGACTACAGAATTTCAGGAAAACGTGGAGAAGCTTAAGAATAATAAGTCTAAGCGGAAATTTTATGATGAACACGTTTGGAGTCTAAAGGTTGATTCGTCCATTCGAGCGCAAACGAAGCAGCTTTTGCAAACGGCTGAAAATTCAATCCGTGTTTCTGGCTGGCAAGACGATATTCAAGAGATTCTACCTATTCTGCAAGATAAAGAAAAGCAGGGTGTGGATGTGGAAGTGCTTGTTGTGGGTGAGCTGGAGTCCACGCTTTCTCATGTGCACACTTTGATACCAGCGCAGGAACATCACTCGCTGGAGCGGTTTCGCCTCGTTGTTGTCGATGAGACAGAAGTCATCTTTGCAGGAATGGAGAGTCAGAGCTGGCAAGCATTAAAGACCAAATCTCGTCCATTCATCAAGGTTTTCATTGAATTCTTTTATCATGATGTGGCATTGGCTAAGATTACAGAGAAGCATTCCGAACTGATGATGAATGATGAAGAGATTAAGAGTGTATTGATGAAGTTGAGATACTGAAAAGCAATGGATATCTCGAGCCAAATAAAAGCCACATCCCCTAAGTTAGAAGGTGTCTAACAAGGGGGTGTGGCTATTTATTTCGTATTCTTTTCTTTTAAGAATGGAGCAATTTATTTGATAACAGTGATTGAATCTACATTTATTTCCGTAGAAGTTTTCCGGGCCATAGGATCTGTTTGGCCAGTCCATTCAATGGTTAATACATGTTTTCCTGCAGGCAATCCCTTTTTATCAAAGATAATCTCTTTGTACTTAGGGTTAGCGGCGTACAAACTATGTGTTGTTGATTTACCATCTAATGTTACTTTTACAATTCCTTGTTTGTGGTTTTTAATAGCTTTGTAAGAGACTCCTGTACCATTAAAAACAATATTTACAGTGGATTTAGTTTGGTTAGTACTTGTGTATGAACTTGCTGACGCACTTCCATCTGATATATTATTCCATGCTCCGTTATATCCAAAATATTGACTTTTGTTTTCATACGTCCCAGCCCCAATGCCTTCGGTAACAGCAAGAGTATATTTTCCAGTTCCTTTATACGAATAGGCATTTAAATAATATGTGCCAGTCTTAGGGGCTGTAAAAGTAATTGTTTCATTGGATGAGTTTGCAATTTCTGAGCTTGCTACAATACCATCGCTCGATTCTACAGTTTTTGCCGTCTCGTTATACAAATACAAATCAAAGTCTGTACCTGCATCACCTTTAAGTGTGGTCTTTAACTTTTCTCCTTTTAATAGTCTGATAGAATACACATCATTCATGTCCTTGTTAGAATCAAGTGTGGATTGAATACTCACGCCTTTCCATGCAATACCAGGAATTTCAGAATCAGCCTCAAAATTTACGGCTTTCCCTGCGTTTACAAGTCCCCCAGTACTGACTTTTCCTGTTAGCGAAGAAAGCTTTGTTGTCGTCCTCATAATAGCATCCTTTATTTGCGCAGGATTATAAGAGGGGTTTACGCTTTTTACTAAAGCTGCTACTCCTGTAACGTGAGGGGTAGCCATAGACGTTCCATCAAGATATTCGTAAGCGGTAGAATAATCTTTTTCTATAATAGGGAACGTACTGAGGATACCTTCTCCTGGAGCAGCAACATCTACACTTCTGTTACCAAAGTTAGAAAAAGATGATAGATTTCCTTTGTTGTTAATTGCTGCTACAGAAAGAATATTGGGAAGATCATAAGCTGCTGGATACATTGGAGAGGAGTCAGTGTCCATTCCGTCATTTCCTGCTGCAGCAATAAAAAGAGTGCCTGAATTCTTAATAGCATCTTTTAAAGCCTGTCCGTTATCTTCTCCACCCCAAGAGTTATTTAAGATCTTAATTCCTTTCGCTTTTGCATATTCTATAGCAAGAATAGCATCTGATTCAGAACCTCCCCAAGGACCAAGGAACTTAAGGGGCATAATTTTAATGTTTGGTGCGACACCAATCACACCTAGATTATTTGCTTTTGCTGCTATTGTCCCCGCAACATGAGTTCCGTGAAAATCTTCTTCTCCTCGGATAAATAAATTATTATTCTTATCATAAAAATTCCATCCATTTATGTCATCAATGTATCCATTTTTATCATTGTCAATCCCATCATTAGGTACTTCTCCAGGATTTACCCAAATTTTATCTTTTAAGTCAGGATGATTAATATCAATTCCGGAATCTATCACGCCAATAACCAGAGAGGAGTCTCCTTTAGTTTTAGCCCAGGCTGCTTCTACATTAATATCAATCCCTTTTTTACCAACTTGCTCTAATATTTCTTGACCAGAATTCTTCAGTCCCCATAAATTTTTATATAGTGGATCTTTAATTGTTGAAGGTTGATATATGTAATTTGGTTCAGCGTATTCAATATCTGGAGATGCATTCAAGTCTCGTAAAACATCAGACATTTTTTTGTTTTTAGAAAATTTCAGGACATGTGTTCCTTGATTATTTAACACTTTTAAGTTTGATAAACCTAAAGTAGTGTTCATAGATCCAAGCTTTTTGATGGATGTATTATTTTTAAATTTTACAATTACCTCATTTGCTTTGTAACTTTTAGATTTGGTGTTAAAAAATTTAGTTAAGATTTCCTTTCAATTCTTACAATCTGTTCTTGCAACTTTTCTGATCCCTTTTTTTCAGTTTTATACACGTTCTCGGAAGTAGTGGCAAATGTTGTCGATGCACCAAACAGTAATCCTAAAGCACCACATATACTTATCAATTTCTTTGGAACACTCATTCTTTTAATTCCCCCAATTTTTTTATACTAGAGTTATTAATTCGATATGAAAAAAGAAAAAACCTCTAGTGTCCCAATTTTTGGATATAAATTTAATTCTACAAAAAACGCCATATGTGGGTTTTATTAACAATAAAAAGCCATCTAATCCACATTTTCTGAATTAGATGGCTAATTGTGCCTTTGAGACTATTTAGCTTTACTATTTTTTACTTTTCTTGTGTACTCACAACTTCTAAAGCCATCTCAATCATATCGTTGAAGGTTGTTTGGCGCTCTTCAGATGTTGTTTCTTCACCTGTGAAGATGTGGTCACTTACTGTTAAGATCGATAGTGCATTCACACCATATTTCGCTGCGATGGTGTAAAGTGCTGTTGTTTCCATTTCAACCGCTAGTACGCCGTTATCCGCAAGCTTTTTCACGATATCCATGCTGTCACGGTAGAACAGGTCAGCTGTTAACACGTTACCTGCTTTTATTTTCAAGCCTTTTGCTGTTCCAGCTTCATATGCTTTTCTTAAAAGATCGAAGTTCGCGCAAGGTGCGAAGTCGATGTTAGGAAACGTCAAGTGGTTCATGCGAGAATCTGTAGATGCTGTCATCGCAAGGATTACGTCACGCACTTTTACGTCTTGTTGGATCGCGCCACACGTACCTACGCGGATCAAGTTTTTCACTCCGTATTCACGGATTAACTCGTTCGTGTAGATTCCGATCGATGGAATCCCCATGCCTGTCCCTTGAACAGATACGCGTTTTCCTTTGTAAGTTCCTGTGAATCCAAGCATGCCGCGAACTTCATTGTAGCATTTTACGTCTTCTAAAAATGTTTCTGCAATATATTTTGCACGAAGCGGATCCCCAGGTAATAGGATGCTTTCTGCGATTTCACCTTGTTTAGCGCCGATATGAATACTCATTTGTTCACCATTACATCGTTACGATTGTAATGGTTTCACCTCCTCAGGAATTGATAACTTACCAAAAATTTCTCTACCTTCATCATGCCATAGTTTTCGCAACCTAGCTAATAGTATGTGCAGATTCTCGGGAGCGACGTGCTTTTTTTGTCATAGAAAGCACAGCGGTTCCAAGTGCTAAGATGATCAGCAGTCCGCCGACCGTTGCGTTATTTTCGACAGATGCGTTCTCAATCACGATTCCGCCGATCATGGACCCGAACGCGATACCGAAATGTAGCGCCGAGTTGTTCAGACTCTGCTGAATATCGGATGTTTCAGGTGATGACTCGATCAGATAGCTCTGCATCGCCGGCGTGATCGCCCAGCTGAGCATGCTCCAAATGACCATGACCACTAAAAATAACGGAAAAGCAAAAGTTGTATATGGAATCATAAAGATTGAGACCGCAAAAACAATAATAACGCCAATAATCGTAGGTTTTGTGCCGAATTTGTCAGCAAGCATACCACCGATTCCACCGCCAAAGACCGCAGCGACACCGAATATTAAGTATACGATGCTAACCCATGTTCCGTTAAGTCCAAGCGTCATTTTTAAAAACGGAGTCAGGTATCCGTACAACGTTAGGTGACCAGCTAAGAACAGGAACGACGTGATCTGAGCAAACAAGATACGTCTGTTTTTTAATGTGCGCAGCTGTTCTCTGATCGGAATCGCTGGTTTTGGAGCCAACGTATTCATGAAGAAATGTACCCCGAGAATGGATAAAACGGTAAGTGCTGTGATTAAGATGAATGGTGCGCGCCAGCCGAATGCATTTCCGAGCATTAAGCCGACTGGAATACCGAGTACGAGCGAAGCACTGATTCCCATAAACACAACACCGATCGCGCGAGCTCGATATTTTTCTTCCACGATGTTAGATGCCATCGTCACGCAGAGTACGACGAGCAACGAACCACTGACCGCGGATAAAATTCGGGCGATGAGCAGCATGGAATACGTCTGACTCACGATCACGAGTGCATTTCCTATTAGGAACACAAATAATGAGATAATGGTTAGACGTTTTCTCTCGATGTGAGCGGTCATCGTAAGCAGGATTGGTGCTGCGATGGCGAACACGAGCGAGAAGATCGTAATCAGAAAGCCCGCTTTACCGAGACTTACGCCAAGATCGTCAGCAATCAGGTCAAGGATGCCACCGATGATCAGTTCCACCATCCCAACCACGAACGAGACGATCGTTAACAAATAAACACGTTTGTTCATCATATTTATCTACCTTCTTTTATATAAAAGTTACCCCTGTAATGGTAACTTATTTTGAGTGTGGTGGCAATAACGAAAATGATATTAAAAATAGGGTTTGAGTCGGGAGAGGAGTTGGAATGGACAGTAAAAATAGGGAAGTGGACAGTAAATGTGTAAAAGTGGACAGTATTTCATTGAAATTGGACAGTAAAATACGAAAAGTGGACAGTATTTTCATGAAAGTCGACAGTAAGTGCTTGTAGAGATAGTGGTGCACCACGAAATTGCGTCTTCACCCGGGCTGATCATATGGTAGGCGTCTGCAATCTGTCGGATTCAAAGGTTAATCTGTCCAGTTAGTCCCACAATCTGTCCAGTTAGTCCCATAATCTGTCCATTTCAGCCGATTATCTGTCCAATTCAGGGAATGAGCATAAGGGCAGGGTGCTGAAAACTAAGAAGTCACAGTGGAATCGGTGGTAAGTTGACATTTTCAGGTGGTAACAGCGTAGTTATCGGTGGTCACGGAGCTATTTCAGGTGATTAGCAGCCATTTACCGGTGGTCACACCCCATTTACCAGTGAACGCGTAACAGATATAAAAACACGTACCGTAAAATATCCTCTCATCCCGCCGCAATCCAACTCACAGCCACAACTATCCCTACCAGCAGCAACCACATCAAATCCTCACAAAACCACCCACCACCACGAACAACTAAAACATCCAAATCTCGTTTTGATTGCACAATAAAAGGAAAAACTTCATGTAAAGGAGGTCGCGCGTGAAAAGTATACATAGCCGTTTGTTGATCATGCTGCTGGGTTTTATTATCGTGCCGTATTTTTTAACGATTTTTCTTATATATGCTTACACGAAGAACAGTGTTGAAGAGTATGAACTCAACAACAGCAAGATGCAGCTGGAGAAGAATGCGGAAGACCTCCAACAGTATTTTGATGACATGGTGAACCTCCCGTATATCTTGTATCGTAATCCAGATCTGTTCCGCATTTTTACGGAGGGATTTGAAGACTCGATCTATTTTGATCAAGATTCAGTCGAGAAGAGCATTGAGACGTTTTACTTAGCGAGAAGTGAGATTCGCCAGCTGCGGTTTTATTTAAATGAAGGAAAAGAGTCTTTTACCGTTTATAATGCGACAGTTAGTACGCGAAAACCGCAGCCGGAGCTACTGAATCAAGAACACATTAAACAATTGTTTAAATCTAATAAAAATTACCTGATCGAGCCGCCGCATGTGATAAAAAACTATAACAATGCGGCGATTATTCCAGAGTCAGACCGTACGAAGGTGTTAAGCATTCATCATAAAATTAAGGAAGTGCCGTCTGACAAGTTTCTTGGAATCATGACGATGGATATCAGTTTAGGTGAGTATTCAAAAATTGTGAGTAACTTAGCGGGAGAAAACGGGTCATCTGCATATCTGATCAATGATCAAAACGAAATCATGTATGCGACGGATTCTTCATTAATAGGTAAGCGTGTTCCGTCAGATCTAAAAAGCCGGATCCAAAAAGGCACAACAGATAAAGAAATATCGTTAACAAAGACATTAGATGGACCTGTTGAAGGCTGGAAATTAGTGAAAAAGACGCCGAGTGATGTGCTGTTCCGGGATGTTCGGAAGACCGCAACGATCAATATCATCGTCGGACTTGGGGTGGGCCTTTTAGGTCTTCTCATGATCAGTTTCATCTCATATAAAATTTCTCGGCCGATTCGCGAACTGAGTGAGAAGGTTCGTGGGATCGAGGGGGGACATCTCACAATACCATTTGAGAACGATCGACAGGATGAGATCGGTCACTTGGAACGACATATTAAAGACATGACGGATCGGATCAATCTTCATATTAACCGTGAATATAAGTTGGAGATTGAGAATCGAAGAAATCAGTTTCGTGCGTTGAAGTCACAAGTGAATCCACACTTTTTGTTCAATGCTCTGCAATCGATCGGAGCGGTGGCTCTTCGTTCCAAGTCTCCGCAAGTGTATGGACTGATAACGTCGCTGTCTAAGATGATGCGTTATTCCATGCAAGCGAATCAATGGGTGAGCGTGCAGAATGAAGTGGATTATATGAAGGCTTACCTCAATCTGCAACAGGCACGATTTGGAAAAGAGCTTCATTATACGCTGAATTTTAGTGACGAGGTACTTAAGAGTAGGATTCCTAGTATGATTTTACAACCGCTCGTTGAGAATTTTTTCAAGCATGTGTATGAAGAGGGGCATTACGAAGCGCAACTAACGGTCTCTGGCGAGGTGAAAGGTAATTCTATCCACCTGGTAGTCGGAAATTCTGACGGACCTGAAATCACAGCTAGCGATTTAGAGCGCTTGCGAGAAAACATTTACGTATCAGCATCGGAAGGTACCCCTGTAAACGAGCATATCGGACTGAAGAATATATATCAGCGACTGATTCTAAACTATGGCGAGCGAGCTGATTTCCTAGTGGATCAGCCGAGTGGACAAGGTTTTTTGGTGAGGATCGTCATTCCAAAAGAATCTAGTGACGAGCCAACGGTTTAGTAACAGAAAGAAGGTAACGGATATGAAGGTGTTGATAGCTGACGATGAGTTCAATGTCCGCGACGTGATTCGGTATATCGGGAAATGGGATGAACACGGGATTATAGAGCTTTTGGAAGCAGCAAACGGAAACGAAGCGAAGAAGGTCATCGAGAAAGAGCAGCCGGAGATTATTTTTACAGATATTAAGATGCCTGGCATGAGTGGCTTGGATCTGATCGAGTGGCTGGATTCTATCTCGTACGAGGGCAAAGTGGTGTTGATTACGGGTTATGATGATTATCAGTTTATGAGAAAAGCCATTCAGCATAATAGCTTCGATTATCTATTAAAACCGGTCGAGGATGAGGCATTTAATAACGTGCTGAAAAAAGCGATCGCGGCTTATGATGAGGAAAGCAAGTCTCGTCTGTACCAAGAGGACGCGGTCAAGGTTCGATGGAGTCAAACGATGTTAGCAGCTTGTCTCGGGGAGCCGGCAGAGCTCGATTTTATCGCCTCGAATCTACCACCGTCGGAAAAATATGATTTTACATTATTATCGTTCTATCAGATGCATCAGCCAGCACCATACATCGAAAAACTGGCCGATGAGTTGTTGGAGCAGGAAATTGGGAATGCTGTAATGCTGCCGGGTGATAGTAACCAAAGTGTGCTCATCACCTTGCCGGAAGAGTGGTTTTTGGTAGAAGAGAGTTTGAGCCGTGAACTCGATATTCCGGTGCGCCTCGTAAAGTGCGAGCTGCAGTCACTTCAAGAGATTCACAAAAAATATAATCATCTTCAAAGTGAGCTCGAAAACCAGAATTACCGGTCGATTCAGCGATTGAACGAACTTGAAGCGAAACAGCGCATGAACGATATTATTTCGTATGTTGAAACATACTACATGGAAGATATGAGTTTAGAAAGACTAGCGAACCGGTTCTTTTTCAGCAGGGAGCATATCTCTCGTAAATTTAAGCATGAAACGGGCATGACGTTATCGAAATATATAACAAAACTGAGGATTGACCAGGCGAAACGTTGGTTGAAGGAAAGTGATGAAAGCATCTTTTCGATCTCGACGATGCTCGGGTATCAAGATGAAAAATACTTTTCTAAGCTCTTTAAAAAAGAAGTAGGGATAACACCGTTTGAGTTTCGAAATGGTGAAAAATCGTAAGCAGAGATTTTATAGAGAAAGGGGTGATTCCACGAAACATGAAAAAGCATTATGTAACCATTGGTATGATAGCAATTCTTCTTGCAGGCTGTCAGATAGAGAATAATTCAAAGCCCCAAAAAGAAGAAAAGATAGAGAAAAAGGTTGTACTTGATATCCGAAACCCGAAAGTAGAGATCGCCTCTGAATTTGAAGAGCTCGCGAAAGTCTATGAAAAAGAAAATCCTGATATTGATATACGGATTCGTACGGTCGGAGGAGCGGCTGATGATTATTCCGACTTAAAAGCGGAGCTTGCTTCAGGTAAGGGACCGGACATTTTTACAAACACAGGTTATGAGAATGCTGAGACGTGGCGGCCGTATTTAGAGGATCTATCAAAAGAGCGATGGGTCAAGGAAGCCTATCCAGGTACGCTTGACGCGATCAAGATGGGCGGCAACGTGTACGGAATGCCGATGAACTTAGAAGGCTACGGCTTCATTTATAATAAGAAGCTTTTTCAACGTGCAGGAATTGAACAAGTACCAAAGACACTTCCACAGTTAGAAAAGGCAGCGGTAAAATTAGAGCAAAAAGGAATCACCCCGTTCGCAACCGGCTATTACGAGGACTGGAAGCTCGGTGTCCATCTATTAAATGTGGCTTTTGCGAGACAGAACGATCCTGATGCTTTTATAAAAAAGTTGAATGCAGGTCAGGAGCAAATCCCTGATAATCCACTGTTTCAGGATGTGATCGACTTGTTAGATGTTACGCTGAAATACGGAAACGCAGATCCTTTAACAACGGATTACAACATGGAAGTGGACCTTTTTGCAAAAGGAAAAGCCGCGATGATACTTCAAGGAAACTGGATTCAGCCCATGATCGATGAACGTGCTTCTGATCTGGATGTAGCTTTCATGCCGATACCAATTAACGACGAGCCGACAGATCAGCTTGTGGTGAGTGTGCCGAACTATTGGGTCGTGAACAAAGAGGCAGATTCTCGTGATAAAAAAGAAGCGAAGCGCTTTTTAAACTGGATGGTGAGTTCAAAAAAAGGGCAAACGTTCATCACAGAGCGCTTTAAGTTCATTCCGGTTTTTAAAAACATTAAAACGGATAATTTAGGTCCGCTTGCAAAAGAAACGATAGCCGCATACAAAAAAGGCAACACGTTAGATGCCAACTGGAGCGGTTTTCCCGCAGGGGTGAAAGAAGAGTTCGGATCTGCCATGCAGATGTATGTAGGTAAACAACTGACACGTGAGCAGCTGTTGCGCGAATTCCAGCTTTCTTGGAACAGAGCACGAAAAGCACAAGAATGATGAGGCTCCTAGATAAGGGGTCTTTTTTGTTGTGTAAGTTGTTGATTTCCGTTTCAGATGTTCTCTGGACGTACGGTGAACCACCTCGGTACTTAACACTCGGGTGCTCCAGCATCTTACATGACGATCAACTCTCAAGGATACTTTTCACCAACAACATTTACGAGATATCAATTTAAGACGAAATCCTCATCAATCCATGCCATATCTACACGCGGCAACCTCCCCTATACTTGTAATTAGCAAAGCAAACGATTGGAACTGTTTCATCAGTGCCAACGAAAATCACATAGGAGGAATACGTATGAACTATCGTACTATGGCGAAAAAAGTAGCTGTCGTATCACTCAGTACTGCGATTTTATTAGGAGGGGGCGCAACAACATTCGCGTCAGGCCAAACCCCTTCAGATTTTAAAGAAACGTACGGAACTTCACAGATCACGCGCTACGACATGAAGCAGATGATCAATCAACATAACGATCCAAAATATACGGTGCCAAAATTTGATGCATCAACGATCAAGAATGTAGAGTCAGCTAAGAAGGTTGACGAAAACGGCAAACAGATCGACATGGATGTTTGGGATACGTGGCCACTTCAAAACGCGGACGGAACGGTTGCTGAATACAAAGGCTACCACATCGTTTTCGGTCTAGCAGGTGACCCGAAGAACCCGAACGACACGTTCATCTACATGTTCTATAAAAAAGCGGATGACCAATCCATCGATGCTTGGAAAAATGCTGGACGTGTTTTCGAGGACGATGACAAGTTCAAAGCAAACGATAAATATTTAAAGCATCAATCTGAAGAGTGGTCTGGTTCTGCAACGTTCACTTCTGACGGTGAAGTTCGTTTGTTCTATACAAACCGTGAAGCATTCAAGCCGGATCAAGATCGTTACGGAAAACAAACGTTAACAACAGCGCAAGTAAACCTTTCTCAACCAGATAACAAAACACTTGAGATCGACGGTGTAGAAGATTACAAGTCTATCTTTGAAGGCGGAGACAGCAAGATGTACCAAACGGTTGAAAAAGCGTTCGGTGGTGGAGACTACAACGATAACCATACGTTCAGAGATCCTCACTATATTGAAGAAGATGGACGCAAATATTTAGTATTTGAAGCGAACACAGGTACAGAAACAGGTTACCAAGGAGAAGAATCTCTGTATAACCAAGCATACTACGGAAAGAGCAATGCTTTCTTCCAAGATGAAAAGAAGAAGCTTTTAGCAAGCGATAAGAAAGAAACAGCTAAAAAAGCGAACGGTGCGATCGGAATCATCGAGATCAACGACGATTATTCTGTGAAAAAAGTGATGAAGCCACTAATCGTATCTAACACAGTAACAGATGAGGTCGAGCGACCGAACATCTTCAAAAAAGACGGCAAATGGTACCTCTTCACAAGCAGCCGTGGTTCTAAAATGACGATCGACGGCATCGATGACAGAGACATCTACATGCTTGGATATTCAGCAGATTCTCTAGACGGTCCATTCAAGCCGTTGAACAAAACGGGTATCGTTCTGCACCAAGACCAAGATCCGAACGACATCACTTGGACGTATGCACACTATGCGATTCCGCAAGAAAATAGCGATAATGTCGTTGTAACAAGCTATATGTCAAACAGAGGCTTTTTCGAAGATCGTAAATCAACGTTCGCACCAAGCTTCGAGATGAACATCAAAGGCAAGAAAACATCTGTTGTGAAAAACAGCATCCTTGAACAAGGACAACTAACGAAGTAAAGATTTCTATCAATCAATTTTCGACCTACCCTACACATCGACCAAAAGGAAATGCCAGAGATGGCATTTCTTTTTATTTAGGGAGTACTAGGAGGTTAAGTCATGTATAAGAATGACAAATGGCCCTTATTATTTATTCTAAGTTTATTGTTTGCAGGCATGTTGCTGGTGAATCATCTGATGGATGAATCGAGTAAGCCTGTTCCAAAAAAGGAGAACGACCCATCGTACCGGGCTGATTATCATTTTACAACGCCTGATAAGTGGAAGAATGATCCTCAGAAACCGGTCTATTATAAAGGGAAATATCACTATTATTATCTGTATAACAAAGATTACCCAGGCGGTAACGGAACAGAGTGGCGCCACGCAACGTCAGAAGACCTTGTGAACTGGAGGGATGAAGGCATCGCTATCCCAAAATTCACGAACGATAACGGAGATGTCTGGTCAGGCTCTGTTGTGATCGATAAAGAAAACACCGCTGGGTTCGGGAAGAATGCGTTTATCGCTATTCTGACACAGCCTTCAAAAGACGGAGGAAAACAGAAGCAGTTTCTCTGGTACAGTACGGATGAAGGAAAGACGTTCAAGCCTCATGGAGAGGATCCCGTTTTAGATAACCCTGGAACGAAAGATTTCAGAGACCCTAAAGTGATCTGGGATGATGAGCGGAAAAAGTGGATCATGCTCATGGCAGAGGGTACGAAGATCGGGTTTTATGAGTCGGATGATCTGAAAAACTGGAGATTTACGAGCGATTTTGAAACGAAAGATATTGGGTTGATCGAATGTCCTGATCTCTTTGTGATGCGAGCGGAAGATGGAACGTTGAAATGGGTGCTCGGAGTGAGCGCGAACGGTCTCGCGTCTGGAAAACCGAACACATACGCGTATTGGACAGGGGATTTTAACGGTGAATTCTTTACCGTTGATCATGAATATCCGGAGTGGCTGGATCACGGCTTTGATTGGTATGGCGGTGTAACGTTTGATGAAGGAGAGAAGAGTGATCCTAATGCGAAAAGGTATGCGCTCGCTTGGATGAACAACTGGAGCTATCCGCATGAAACGCCGACGAAGAAAGAAGATTTTAACGGTATGGATTCTGTGGTGCGTGAACTTCAGTTGAAACGAGATGCTGATGCAGATCGGTATTATTTAGCGTCACAGCCGGTTGCAGCATTAAATAACTTCATAAGTTATAGGGATTCGTTCCAGCAGATTAAAGTGAATGGAGAAAAAACGCTCGATGTATCTGGAGATTCGTACGTGTTAGAAACAGATATCAGTTGGGAAGACAGCCGTAATATAGGCTTGAGACTTCGTGAGTCCGAAGACAAGAATCGTCATATCGATGTTGGGATTCATACAGAAGGACAGTTTTCGTATGTGAACCGATCCTTTGCTAACCAACCGGATAAAGGCGGTCAATATGTAGAGAGCAAAGCACCATTTTCTTCAGAAAAACGAAACGTTCACTTGAAAATACTTGTAGATAAGACAAGTGTTGAGGTGTTTGTAGATGATGGACGAGTCGCGTACTCAAGTCTAGTGTATCCAGAGCATCATGATCAGGGGATAACGCTATTTTCTGATGGTGGAGAAGCTATATTTGAGAATTTACAGGTAAAACATATAGACTGAGTGTGATTTTCGTGTGAAAGCGGGTTCTGTAGTTTATGTTTGTGCGGGTTATCGGTGGTTATATGTGTTTTTCAGGTGGTCGTAGGGTGTTTACCGGTGGTGCGAGCATCGTTTCAGGTGGTCAGCAGCCGTTTACCGGTGGTCACACACCATTTACCGGTGAACGTGTAACAGTTATAAAAACACGTACCGTAAAACAACTAAACACCATGATAAAAAAGCAGTTCTCAACAGAGGGAACTGCTTTTTTGCATATCATAAAAGATCTCCAGTCCTAAACCGGACTGGAGAATATAGAAGGAGTATAGGTTTAAAATGAGTGGGTCATCGACCATCCATTGCAAAAAGTGGGTAATAGGTAAAAGGTAAGTTGGTAATCGGTGATGGGTGATTGGTTGGCTCATCTGCCGTTACAAGGGTACCAGTGTACGCGAAATTTTTTCTCCTTCTATACCTTGAAGAGGAGTCTCACCTCTTCAAGGCTTAAAAGTATTTCTCACTGTCGAAGTCTAACTCGACAGAATAGTTTTTAGCGTTGATCAAATTGGATAGACGGTTTGCTTGACGCTCCGTCTCGATTCCTTTTAAACGATAATCTTCTGGCTCGAATGTTGCAATACGCATCAAGTTTGCGTTCTCGCCGAACAAATAAGGCTCTTCTTTTGAAGCAGCTCCGAATTCTTTATACTTTTTTGACTTTGCACGTAGTTGTGTAGCAAGTTCAATCGCTTCCACAATCGTTAGAGTTTCATCATTGAATTCAATCTGATGCTTGCTGTTTGCTTGATACATCAGTTTATCTAATAAACGAAAATCTTTGCGGACTTCCTCTATATCTTGTTCGACATTTGATAATGTACGGACTTGCTTTGGAACTTGATCCCCTTTTTCAATCTCAACAAAGGCTACGCGATCCATTTCATCTTCAAGTTCATGTATACGTTTTGACAATACGCTTTTAAGTTTAACTGCTTCTGCAAGGGAAATTTTAGGCATACCGCTCAGGCTCCTTCTAAATAAATGAAATAATTAAAAATATTACCATTGATCTTTACTATCCTGCAATCATTTTTTTCTTTTTTAGTACAATTAAAAAGGTTTCCGGAAGTAAATGTAAGATTTATAATAAAATCACAGACAGAAAAAAGGGGACATGAGGATTATGACAGACATTCTATGGACGATCTATCTAGGGATTATAGGTGCTTTTGCCATCGGCTTTTTCATCAAAGGCGGATACAAGACACATTCAGCAAAATTAGACTTCGTCATCTCAATCATTACGTGGATTGGATTGTTCGGGTATGTAACGAGCAATGAACTCTTCACGCCACTTCTATGGAAATTTGTTTTCATCGGTGGATTGGTGTGGGATCTAGCCTATGGACTTAAAAAATTTAATGAAGACGCAAACGAGATTCCAAGAGCAGCTCGCCCAGCAATATTCGGATTAACGGCATTAATTATGATCGGACCACTTTATTACGGGCTATTTCGTTACGCGTTTTAACTATAAGGAAGGTAGATGTTTCCTATCAATACGAACAAAGAAGCGATTCATCAGCTAGAAGAAAATAATTTAGATCAAGCGATGAAACTATTTCACAAAGCAGTACTAGAAAAGAGAGATGTTCAATCGCTGACGAACTTAGCATGGGTTCTGTGGCATGAAGAAGATGATTTGGAGCGGGCCTTGTTACTTGCATCCGAAGCTATAAATCTTCATCCAACTTCACATTTTCCATATAGTTTGTGTGGGGAACTGCTTATAAACAGCAATCGTTATGAAGAAGCATTGCCGATGTTGCACCAGGCAATCTCGATACAACCAACGAACACCACCTATCACAATCTTGGAGTTGCTTATTATTACCTTGGTGAAAAAGAAAAAGCGGCCACTCATTTTGGACTAGCAGCCGGTAACTCAGACTACTCTCTAAACAATCAAGTAAAATGTTTGATTGAATGTGGTCATTCAAATGAAGCTATAAAATTACTCGCTACTTTTGATGAGTATGCAGATGATTTTATAGGTGCCGTCGATCTAGCTGATTTATTCGTTGAGGTGAAACTGTACCAGGAAGCTGCTCACTGGTTTGAAAAAGGATGGGACAATTATTATAAACAGGCTGATTGGGTTGCGAGGTACATCTATTCTTTATCTCAAATAAACGAAGAAACAAAAGCGAACCAAATAAAAAACGAGTTTCTTCGTTTTAAAAAAGAAGAACTGCTAGATGAAGAAAAAGAAGAAGTAGATGAAGACTATACTGAACAAGATAAACAGGAAAACATCATTAAGATTATGACTGAAATAAAAGAGTTTAAAATCATGCTTGATAACCTTAAGGTTGGAATTCTGCCGCCTTTTACTCTTGAACCTTCACCAGAAAGAGACTGTTATCTTTTCGGCTGCGAACGCCATCAACATCCTGAATATAAAGACTCGTGAGACAAGAGGCTCTTTCCCATAGGTCTCTTTTTTTATGTCCAAAAGAAATCCGTCATGTATTGAACAAGCCCTCCATATAGTAGTAATAATCATCATACAATTGGCTTCTTATGTGAGAAATGCCTGTGATTAGAGGAGGGGTCGAATGCTTCATATTGTGGCTTGCATCAAGCAGGTGCCGGATACGAAGATCATCAAGATGAACCCGAAGACGAATACGATGGACCGCGCGAGTGCGCCTGCCATTTTAAATCCATACGACGCGCATGCGGTGGAAGAAGCGGTGCGTCTGAAAAAGAGATACGGAGGAACGGTTTCGGTGCTGACGATGGGTCCTCCACCAGCCGTAAAAGCGATCAAAAAATGCATTGAGATCGGGGCAGATGAAGGCTATATGATCTCGGACCGAGCGTTTGCAGGTGCGGATACGCTTGCGACGAGCTATGCACTCACGAAAGCAATAGAGAAAATCTCGCAAATCCAGCCGGTCGATCTAATCATCTGCGGAAAGATGACGATCGATGGTGATACGGGACAAGTTGGACCAGGAATCGCACGCCGGTTAGACATGCCTCCTCTCACTTCTGTCAACAAGGTAAAAGAGATCAATGTGGAAGATGGGTATGCGATCGTTCATCGAAAGCTGGAGGATGGATATGAAGTGATCCAATCGACGATGCCTTGCTTGATGTCGGTGGAAAAAGAGATCAATGACGTTCCTTATTCGTCGATGACGAACATGTTGAAAGCGGCTCGCTATCAGCCGGTGATCTGGGCAGTTGCGGATCTAGAGGATGTGGAGAGAACACAGCTCGGACTGAAAGGCTCGCCGACGATCGTTTCAAAAGTGTGGGCACCAACAAAACCGAGTGGCGGCGAGATGCTAGAAGGGGATGTAGCAGAGCAAACAGAAAAGCTGCTGAACCTTTTATTAGAGAAAAAAGAGCTTTTTGCGGTAAAGGGAGGGTCCGGCGTTGAGCTTTGAGGATTATTCAGGCATTTGGGTGTTTATTGAGGTAAAAGACGGTGAGGTCGTTCCGGTTTCACTCGAGTTGTTAGGAGCGGGTAAGGAACTGGCAGACAAACGTGGCACCGAGCTTGCTGGCGTTTTGATTGGAGAGAATGTCACACATCTCGCCGACACGCTTTATGAATACGGAGCGGACACGGTCTATGTGTATGACGACACCATTTTTAGTAACTACCGAACTGAGTCTTATATGAAAGCACTGTTAGAATGCTGTCAAAAGTATAAGCCTGAAGTCATTTTATACGGTGCAACATCGACCGGGAAAGATTTGGCGAGCGCTGTTGCGACGGACCTCCCAACAGGACTCACCGCAGACTCCACGATTTTAGATATAGAAGAAGACACAGGATTGCTGCTTGCGAGCCGACCAGCGTTTGGCGGTAACATCATGGCAACGATTCTCTGTAAAAAGTATAGACCGCAGATGGCGACAGTCCGGCCGAAAGTAATGAAGGCACTGACGCCTGAACCTGGCCGAAGAGGACAATTAATTGAAGAAACAGCTTCTATAAAAGAAGAAGACATTCGAACGAAGGTGCTTGAGATCGTTCAGTTCACGACACAGAAGGTCCGGATTGATGAAGCCGATATTGTGGTGGCTGGCGGAAAAGGATTAGGAAGCGAGAAGGGATTTCAGGTGGTTCATGATCTTGCTGAAACACTGGGTGCGGCGGTTGGTGCGAGTCGTGATGTTGTTGAAGCAGGGTGGGTCGAGCACCATCACCAAGTGGGGCAGACAGGATTAACGGTTACGCCAAAAATTTATTTTGCGATCGGCATTTCTGGAGCGATTCAGCATATTGTCGGGATGCAGAATTCGGGACTCATCATCGCGATCAATAACGATCCAGAAGCTCCTATTTTTCAATCAAGTCATTATGGCATTGTTGGGGATGCCTTTGAAATCGTACCGCTTCTGATTCAACAGTTTAAACAAGTGTTTAACGGGGAGGTGGTAGATCATGTCTGAAAAGTTTGATGTAATCGTCGTTGGAGCAGGTCCTGCCGGCATTTCCTGTTCATATGAACTAGCGAAAGCCGGCGTAAACGTATTACTCATTGAACGCGGAGAGTATCCGGGCTCAAAGAACGTGATGGGCGGTGTGCTTTATCGAAAAATGATGGAGGACGTGATCCCAGAGTTCTGGAAAGAAGCGCCGCTCGAGCGACCGATCGTAGAGCAGCGATTCATGATGATGGACAAAGAATCTGCGGTAACCGTCGGGTACAAGGGGATGGAATGGGGACAGGAGCCGTACAACAACTTTACGGTACTGCGGGCAAAATTCGATCAATGGTTTGCGGGGAAGGCTGTTGAGCAGGGAGCGTTACTCGTAAACGAAACCGTTGTTTTAGAGTGTATTGTTGAGAACGGGAAAGTAGTTGGGGTGAGAACGGATCGACCAGACGGCGACCTTTATGCGGATGTCGTGGTTTTGGCGGACGGAGTAAATTCGTTGTTAGCCAAGTCACTCGGCTTTCATAAAGAATTTCGTCCAGATGAAGTGGCCCTCGCTACGATGGAAATTATCAAGCTCGACAAAAAGACGATCGAGGACCGATTCAATCTAGAAGAGAATCAAGGTACGACAATCGAGCTGTTTGGTGATGCGACAAAGGGAATCCTCGGCACAGGATTCCTTTATACGAACAAAGACACGCTGAGCTTAGGCGTTGGTTCACTTCTATCTGGCCTTATCAAGCATAAGATAAAACCATATGAGCTGTTGGAGTATGTGAAGAATCATCCGATGATTCGGCCGTACATCGCGGGCGGTGAGCCGGTCGAATATTTGGCGCACATGATTCCAGAAGGCGGCTACAAATCGATGCCAAAAGTAGCTGGCAACGGGGTGCTCGTTGTTGGAGATGCCGCCCAGCTCGTGAACGCGATCCACCGGGAAGGCTCAAACCTTGCGATGAAGTCCGGTCAGTTCGCAGCTGAAGCGGTGCTGCTTGCGAAGGAACGCGACGATTATTCGGAAGCGACACTCAATCATTATAAAACGCGCTTAATGAGCAGCTTTGTCGGTCAGGATATGAAAAAGTACAAAGATTCAACGCATCACTTTGATAAGTTTCCTCAGTATTTCGATAAGTACATTCCGATGGTGAACAAGGCGGCGAGCCAGATGTTTACGGTCGATGGCTCATCGAAGTGGGAGAAACAGAAGAAAATTTGGCGCGATGTAGGAACGGCTGGAGAGAAATTCAAACTAGCTCGTGATGCATACCGGGCGTGGAAGGTGATGAAGTAAATGAGCGAAAGAAAGTGTCAGAGCATCGAAGAAAAACAGTATCTCGTTCGTTTTAACGCAGACACGAAGTCACATCTCACCGTTATGGATGCGGATGTTTGTCTGAACCACTGTCCTGACAAAATCTGCACGATCTTTTGTCCGGCTGAAGTGTATAAGTGGGAAGAGATTCGCATGCACGTCGGGTACGAGGGCTGTCACGAATGCGGAAGCTGCCGGATTGGCTGTCCGCATCAAAATATTAAGTGGGAATATCCAAAAGGCGGGCATGGTATTGTGTTTCGTTTGGGGTAAAGGATTAGGATGACCTGGTGTGTTTTGGTACCCAGGTTGTCCTTTTTTTATATGTGATGCAGCTTTTTACGGTACGTGTTCTTATATTTATTACACGTTCGCTCAATTCTACTGTTGTTTCACTCCAAATGTTCACGGTTTCACGCAGAAAGGACAATGTTTCACTCCAACTGGTATCCGTTTTGCTCAAGATTTACACAATTGTGCAGAAAAGGTACTTCGAACAGCCTCCGAAAGTAGTTTCCTTACAAGAAGTGCTACAGATAATCTATCAAATTAAACAACTGTTTAAAAAATATTATGTTTACCCTCTCTTAATACGTTAAATATTTTACCGATATAGAATAAGTAAAGTAATTTCGATTCATTAACAAGGAGAGTTTCTATAAATGGACGCCGTTTCTAGTACATACCACATTCCGCTTGTTTCTCTATCTATTATTATTGCAGTCATTGCTTCTTATGCTGCGCTCGATTTAGGGATTCAGGTACAAAAAACCAAATCATACGCACGGTACATTTGGATGATCTCAGGAGCTTTTGCCATGGGAATGGGTATTTGGGCGATGCATTTCGTGGCGATGCTCGCTTTTCACTTATCTATCAATGTTACCTATGATGTAACGCTCGTCATCATTTCAATCATTCCAGCGATCCTTTCATCCGGAATCGCTCTCTATATTATTAGCCGCCCTGTTATGGGGAAGAAACAGGTATTGTTAGGAGCTCTTTTTATGGCAACGGGTATCGTTTCTATGCATTACACGGGCATGGAGGCGATGAAGATGAACGCTGAAATACAGTACAATCCATTTCTATGGACGCTTTCGGCGGTCATTGCTTTTGTCGCATCAGTCGTAGCTCTTTATCTACTTTCGTTTGTTAGCCAAAACTATAAAACAAGTAAAATATGGCTTGTGAAGCTAGGAAGTGCGGTGCTTATGGGGATCGCCATTTCCGGAATGCATTATACGGGTATGTCAGCGGCTAGTTACAAAGCGCATCAGCATCACACTGATCTAGCAGTAACACCGTTTAACAGCACCCTTTTAGCTTATGCGATCGGAATCGTAATCCTCATTCTGTTAGGGATGGTGTTCATCAGCACGTTCATCGATCGAAGATTTGAATATCAGTCGATTCTATCAGAAAGAAAGTTCCGCTCTGTTATCGAGTCTGCTAACGATTCTATTATTCTGTCAGATCGAACAGGAACGATCATTTCATGGAATAAAGGAGCAGAGCTGATCTTTGGTTTTACCGAAAAAGAAGCACTAGGAAAAAATCTGCAGATCATTATTCCGGACAAGTTTAAAGTTGCTCATCAGCAAGGGATGGAACGTTATCTGTTGTCTGGAGAACCAAAAGTGATCGGAAACACAGTTGAGTTAGAAGGACTTCGAAAGGATGGAAGTGAATTTCCGATCGAATTGTCGCTCGCTGCTTGGCAGGAAGAGGGAACTGTTTATTTTAGCAGCATCATTCGGGACATTACGGAGCGAAAAAGAAACGAGAAGAAGATTAATCAGATGGTCTACCGTGATCCTTTAACAGGTCTGCCGAATCGACTTCTGTTGAACGACCGCCTTTCTCAAGCGCTTGAACTGGCAGATGAGACCAAACAGACGATCGGCATTATGTTTATTGACCTCGACCGATTCAAGTACATCAATGATACGTTAGGACATGCGGTTGGAGATCAACTGTTAATAGAAATCGCAAAACGCATCCAATTATGTGTAGGAAAGAACGACACGGTCTGCCGCCAGGGTGGGGATGAATTTATCGTCCTCATACCAAATACATCGGCAGATGAAGTCTCAAAAATCGCACAGCAAATCGTAGATCTATTCAGCAGCTCCGTTATGGTCAATGAGCAAGAGCTCTTTGTTACACCGTCGATCGGAATTGCAATGTATCCAGGAGATGGCCGTGATATTGAAACGTTGATCAAAAATGCAGATACTGCGATGTATCGTGTAAAGGAACAAGGGAAAAACAACTTTCAATTTTATACACCTGAGATGAATGAGGCCGTTACTAAGAAAATGAAGCTTGAGATCGGTTTGCGAAAGGCACTAGAACGCGATGAATTTAAAATTGTGTATCAGCCTCAGATCGATGTGGAAACAGGTGATATCATTGGAGTTGAAGCACTTTTACGCTGGCATCATCCGGAATGGGGGACGATTTCACCGGCTGAATTTATTCCGATCGCTGAAGATACAGGACTGATTCTGCAAATTGGAGAATGGGTGCTTCATGGCGCTTGTCGTCAAAATAAAGCGTGGCAAGACGCAGGATACACGCCGTTACGGATGGCAGTCAACATTTCATCGCGTCAATTTCAGCAGAGTGATCTTGTTGAGCGGGTGAGTAGAATTTTGAGAGAAACTGAGCTTGCGCCACAATATTTAGAGCTTGAGCTGACGGAAAGTATCATCCAAGATTCAAAGTATGCTGTTGCGAAAATGCATATGCTGAAAGAGATGGGGATTCATCTATCGATTGATGACTTTGGAACAGGCTATTCGTCCCTAAACTATCTAAAGACGTTCCCGATTCATACACTAAAAATCGATCAAAGCTTTACGCGTAACATCTATGCCGATCCGAAAGACGCGTCGCTCGTAGAAACCATTATCGCGATGGCTCATAACTTGGATCTGAAGGTGATTGCAGAAGGGGTAGAGACGGAAGAACAGCTTCAGTTTTTGCAGCAAAAGCAATGTAACGAGGCACAAGGGTATTACTTCAGCCGGCCGATTTCTGCGGATGAGCTGGCAGTGATTCTTCAGGAGCGCTCGGTGAGTGAAGTTAGTTAAGTCTGAATCGATACAAAAAATAACACTTGAAAACCCCATCTTACACATTGAGATGGGGTTTTTAAGTGAATAAAATCAGAATTATGATAAAATAAGAACCTAAAACTAGGGGAGGAGAAACAAAGATGAAGATCAAACAGCTTCTTTCTTACTTTTGTATTTTCTACTTAAGTATTTTAGCAACCACTAATGAAGAACTGAAGAGTTCTTTTAGTGCATTAAGTGCTGGTCTTTTCTTGTTTGATATGTTGGTGTTATTCTCGACTCTATATTTATTATACGTTGTGAGAAGTTACTTTGAATTACAAGGTATATCTAGAAAAGAGTCTCTCATCTATGCTTTTTTATCCTTATTCCTAAGTTTTATCTTCGTTTATCTAGTTCAACGATAGAATCGGTTATATACCACTATATATATGTCACGCCTAAGTCATACATCTTCCTCATGGCTTCCATGGCGGAACTATAGTACTTGCTTGCCTGTTTATATTTCTGGTGATCCTCAAAGTATTTACCGAGTATAGGATAGTACTCTGCTAAAAAGATCCACTCGTTTCTTTTTCTGAAATATGGAATCATTTCCTTTATCATGAATTGAACGGTTTCATCATTAAGTTCCCCATGTGTAAATAGTTGCTTGTAATAAAGGAAATGAAGTTCATAGCCTCTAAAAATAGCATTATCTTTCACATGATCCATCCAAGTGTTCAGTAATTGTAGACCTTTTTCTGGTTGGTTTGTTTTTTCATAGCTTTTAATTAGAGCGTAGATCGTCATAATCTTCGCGATAATAGGTTCCCCTTTTTTCGCTTTTAAACTCCGAGCAAACAATTCAATTGCCTTTTCTGTTTCTCCTTTGTGATTAGCGATACTACCTAAATTGTGATAGACAATTCCTTTAATAACTTCATCACCAAACGAATTAGCGATGGTTTCGGCTAGGAGTAATTGCTTAATAGATTCGTCAAAATTCTTAATCCTCGTTTGGACGATAGCCAATATAATCCTACAATCTGCGCACCTTTTAAAGAAATATGTTTTTTCAAATATAGTCAGAGCTAATTGGGTGTATTCTAAGGCAATGATGCTTTTAAAAAGCTGATTTGCTGTAAGACCAATCATATAGAGCAAGTAGCCTCTTTCCCATTCGTGTAAGCGATGTTCTTCTAATAATTTTTCAGCTTTTAAAGCATAGCTATGTGAGTCTTCAAATTCCTCCATAAAAAAACTGAGCTGCGATCTAGCGAGTAGATAGTAAAACGCTTTTTCCCCTTTAATCACATCGTCAATATAACCAACTTCATCTAACATCTCAGGTACACCATCAATTTCTTGTGTAGTCATCATGATGTACATACTTTTAAAAATTTTGTTCAAGATATCCTCTTCTACGGATTGTGAAGGTATATCTATCAAATTATCATATTTTTGCTTTGCGGTTGGATAATCTCTCATATATAAAGAATAGAAGAGATCTACGTAATTTTGCATAATACTTTTTTCGTTTTTAGTATGTAGTCTGATAGCTAAGCGTTCTGCCAAATGCTGCTGTATTTCTTCTGAAGGTTCAGTGACTCCGTTCTCAATCTTACTTAAATAAGGAACCGAACATATCCCGACAGCGAGTTCTTGCTGGGATAAGTTTTTGACTCTTCGGAAATAACGAATCTTTTCTCCTAAGTTCATAGTTGTTACCCCGCCTTTGTTTGTATTTACATTTATTAGGTATAAGCTCACGCTAAAAATTTTCCCTTCTATAAATATACCTGAACTTTAACTGTAAGAGGAAACTAGTCTCAAAATATCGTGATTTAACCACTAAATCCCTTCATGTTTCCCAATTTTTTTACCGAAATAGTTAGGTATAATTAACTATAGAAACTAACGACTAGGGTGAAAGCTATGACTATTGAAAGAGGCGACCTCGTAACTTATCACGATGAATTGCACAAAGTACTTCACGTATATTCTTCCGACTTTCTTGAGATTAGGAAAGTGAATGAACCTTATGTACCTCGTGTGATTTTGGTTCATAAATCAGAAGTTACTGTTTAATTGTAATATACATTTATTTATAGATTATAAAAAAGACTCATGAGTAGGCTACGAACTCATGAGTCTTTTTTTGTTGGTTATATTGAAGTGTCAGAATTTTTAAAAATCATTTATAATATATAGTACTAATCATGAAGGAGGAAGTTAACATGAGAAAAATAACTAATCAAACTGTCCAAACATATAAGGGTGGAACACATTTTTAGCATATAAACAGTGTGTCCCCTTATGTGTGCCTCGTAAAAAAACACAAAGGGGTAAATCATGCATTTTCCAATCAAACGTTTTTTCTCCTATTACAAACCGTATTTAGGGTTATTTCTAACTGTATTAGTTATAGCGTTTATTGTTTCTGGGATCACACTCATCCTTCCGCTGCTCGTTCGGTATATAACAAAAGATGTTTTAGAAGGGGACTTATCCGTTGCCCTTCATAAAGTCTACTGGATCGGCGGAATCATGTTCGCTTTAGTTGTTATTCAGAATCTCGGAACGTACTTTGTCGACTATAAAGGGCATGAAGTCGGAGCTCGAATGGAAAGTGATATTCGCAGCGAATTGTTTCAGCATCTGCAAAAACTTTCTTTTAGCTTTTACGATAAAGAAAAGACGGGCGAACTTATGTCTCGTGTAACGAACGACTTATTTTTACTTGCTGAACTGTATCATCACGGTCCAGAAGATTACGTCAAATATTTCGTGAGGTTCGTGGGGGCATTTGTGATTCTGTTTTTTATCAATGTGCCTTTAACGCTTGCGGTGTTTTTATTTCTGCCGGTCATCGGTTTTCTCTCGCTCTATTTTAACAAGAAAGAGAACGAGGCTTTGCGGCGAAATAAGGAGCGGATCGCAGATATTAATGCTCAGCTTGAAGATACACTTTCAGGCATTCGGGTCGTTAAATCTTTTGCAAATGAACAAGTGGAAATCCGTAAGTTTAATAAAGAAAATATTCGTTTTTTAGAAAGTCGAAGAAATACGTACAAAGTAGAAGCGACTTTTTATAACAGCATACAAATCTTAATTCAGCTCATCACGATCACGATTGTTGTGTTCGGCAGTGCGAGTATCGTAAACCAAACGTTGGATTTAGCTGACCTAATCACGTTTTTGTTATATGTCGGCTATATGGTAGAACCTATTCAGCGTCTGACTCATATGAGCACACAGTTTCAAGAAGGGATTACGGGTTTTCAGCGATTTATGGAGATTATGAACCTGAAACCGGATATCGAAAGTCAAAAAGATGCAAGAAAACTTTCCGACGTGGAAGGGGATATCGTTTTTAACGAAGTAAGCTTTCGATACGAACCGCATTTGGATCCTGTGTTTACGAATCTTAACCTTCATATAAAGCCTGGAGAGTACGTTGCCCTCGTAGGTCCATCTGGAGCTGGGAAGACAACACTATGCTCGCTCATTCCTCGCTTTTATGAAGTGACAGAAGGGGAAGTGCAGCTTGATGGTGTGGACATACGGAAGCTGAATTTAGACGATTTGAGGAATCAAATCGGTATTGTGCAACAGGATGTTTATTTGTTCGCGGGAACAGTGATGGAGAATATTCGTTACGGCAATAGTGAAGCGACAGATGAAGAAGTGGTAGCAGCTGCAAAACAGGCAAACGCTCACGAGTTCATTATGCGTTTACCAAACGGGTATCACGCTGATATTGGTCAACGTGGAGTGAAGCTTTCTGGTGGTCAGAAGCAGCGGCTAAGTATTGCGCGCGTTTTTTTGAAAAATCCGTCCGTCCTGATTCTGGATGAAGCGACGAGTGCGCTTGATAATGAATCCGAAGCAGTAATCAAGGAATCGCTTGAGTCTTTAACGAAAGGGCGTACAACGATTGTGATCGCCCATCGCCTCTCTACGATTCGCAACGCGGAACGAATTGTTGTTCTAACGAACGAAGGAATTGTGGAGGAAGGTACGCACGATGCATTGCTTAGCCGCGATGGTGCGTATGCGCAGCTTTACAATAAGCAGTTTGAAGTACAATACTAGAAGTATACAAAAAAAGTCTTTCCAATAAAACGGGGAGGCTTTTTTTATATGAGATATTGTAAGTATCAGTAAATAACATTGATGAATTATCTGCACTTGCCAATCCTTTTATTTAAAAGAATTGAATAAACAAAAATAGGGAAAGAGTAACAACAATAACGGTGAGTATCGCCCATAGATATATTTTTTCGATCTCTTCAGATTTCCCTTCCCCTTTCTTAACTCTGAAAAGCAACCACACATCAAATGCTGCGAATACTACCGCACTTAAGGCACCCGTATACGTATATAACCCCCAGAAACCAAAGATTATTCGCCCTATTAATAGCCCCATTGCTCCATGAAAAACTATGTACATTGGCACACTGACGCTGTAGTTCATGCCGATCTTACAGATAATATATTCAATAACTGCTGATGTTATCTGACCAAAACATACAATGATCCCTGCAGCTATAAATGCGGAAAAAATCGGAATCATGATGATTTCTAACCCACTCTCACCAGCTTCACGATCAAATACAGACAGAGCTGTCAAAACGAGTGAAAAAAGTAAGCTCGTCATTATGGTAGCGAAGATCTTGCGTTTTCCAAAAGCTACTTCCATTCTTATAAACTCCTTTTTTATAGAACGAGCCCTAACGATAATACTAAGACGTACAAAGGGGATGTAGATAGAAGCAGTGCTATGTTTTTGCTTTTAATCATTCTACTAGAAAAATAATAGACGAAGCTTCCAACTGTTAATAACGGTGCGATTAAGATCATAAAGAATAAATCACCGTAAATTAGTAAACTAAAAAATATACTAATTGTGATAGATAAAAGCAATAATAGAGATAGATTCAATGAGTGCTTCTTGTTAGAAAAAAGATAAAGAGCAGCTTCTCCTAGAAAACATATAAAATAAACGAATAAAATGAAATACGGGATAAGAAAAGGAAGACCCTCATTTTCTCCGCTAAATCCTGTGCTCAGGAAGAAATAAAATATGGTGAATAAAAATGTTGCACCTGCACCTATGTATAAGGGACTTTTTTTTAGCATATTTAGCATGTGTACTCAACTACCTTGTAGAGATTCTTTATCTTAATAATACCATTATTTAGTATGTAAAAGTTTCTTTGTTTAGGGTACTGAAAAAGAACGTAAACGTTTTAAGGAGTGGTAAGATGTTTGGTTCTCCGCAAATGGTTTCAGTTATTTTTTATGGCGCTGCCCCTATGCACTCGCAGTATCATAACCGGGCTGCGCTTCAAGCGGCAATCGCGGATGCAGACAGCAGGGGAAGAGGGGTTGTCGTGGTACCGCCAGAGATTGATTACGGATATAAACGTGGAATCCCAAGTACATACCCTGATTTTTCTTCTGCACGCCATGATATTCTGATTCATGATTATTCCA
Organism: Fictibacillus tiangongensis; assembly: GCF_048083785.1. GTDB lineage: Bacteria > Bacillota > Bacilli > Bacillales > Fictibacillaceae > Fictibacillus. Next base: position 3,667,448 of record NZ_CP182294.1, on the reverse strand, counting down.
TCAATACTCGTTATGATTCGTGTAACGGGGATGGGATGCAATATAGAATCATTACGAAGACTCATAATGAAACAGCTGGCAAGAATGATGGAAATACACAATGGCTAAACGGAAATTGGCATCCAGCCTTCATGCTGATGCATGAAGGGGGAAACACGAATAACCGAAGAGCCACGTATTTTACAGGGATAAAAGGAGTAATGGCTTGGGGAGTAGGGCAAGGAATTAATACAGCAGGTGTATCAAGTGGTGTTTCAAAAGGGGCATCAGATGATGAATTAGCACATTTTAAGATTATCGGTAATAAAGTAGCTGGTGGTAGAGGACTTGAAACGATGCTGGCGATCAACAAAATGAATGGGTACTGGGGTTTCGGTGGAATGGCGAACCCTGACAAAGAATTTCATTCTAAAACAAAGCGTGGCTGTAAAGGTGAAGTGAAATTTGAATCACATACGGATAACTTAGAAATTAGCTTGAGCACACCAAATAAAATGCGGAAGTGGACAATTCGTGATGATAACGGCAGCTTAAACATTACTGATCTGAACGGAACTTCCAATGTAGTGACCTTTACGGAGACTGGAGAAGTTATCGCAAAAGGCGGTATAAATATAAATGTATCCAACTTACCGAAGAATCCTACTGCTGGGCGTATGGTCTTTTACAAAGGGGAGCTTAAACTTTATACGGGTTGTGAATGGAGAACGATATAAAAAAAGGAGCTATCTACAGCTCCTTTTGTGGTTGAATTATCAAGAGTTTTCTTCAATATATAGTTCATAATCGATTGAATCTTCTTCGTTCAGTTTTTTTCCGTTAATATAGACTTGATTCCATTCATACATGTACTTGTCCAAGTAAACATAAAGGACGATTTGTGTAATCATAAACGTTACTTCACTATAGGTCTTTCAATCCCGTTCAGAAAATCTTGTATCATCTCAAGATGATCCGTATATAGGTTCTGTGGAAGCTTGTCTATTGGGAAAAATTTATTATCCATTGATTCCGAATTTGAAGTAAGAAGGTCTCCAGAAAAATCATGGCATGTAAACACGTGCTTTACCATAGATACTTGATCGCCATTTGAAAAGGTTTTATCAAGGCGTTGTCCAGAATAAATGCCAAACAGCTCAAGTTTACCAAGTGTAAGTCCTGTTTCTTCAAGAACTTCTCGTCTAGCTGTATCTTGAACCGTTTCTCCGAACTCCATAAAACCACCTGGTAGACCCCATTGACCGTTGTCACTCCGTTTATTAAGCAGTAATTCATTTTCTGTATTAAAAACAAAAGCTCCTGCGACCACCGTAATAATTTTTGAGTGGCCAACCATGGCTCTCACGTATTTAATGTAATCCATCAGAATCCCCATTTCTCTATTTCCTTATTTTTCTACTATACCTTCATTATGTAAGTTCGTCTGCACTTATTTTTGAAAAAAGACATAATAAAAATGAACTGGTGTATGATCCACTTCATTGGTGCGTTCTTTATAGAGTTTAAGGTCTTTTGTACACTGTTTCACAATCTACTGCAAAAAGAAAAGCGAGGGTGAATCACGTTATGCTTCTCTTTGTAGGACAGGTTTTTCAATCGTGCTTAGCTGATCTTCGCGAGCTTTTTGGCTTAACTCGTTGGAATACTCGATAGCCTCATAGATGGATGCAAAATGCTTTGACGCGTAGTAAGGCGATTTATAGCAATGTATCACTTTTGTTTGTGAAGGATAGATGAGCACCTTCCAGTGGTAAACATTTCGTTGCTTTTCACTGCCTTCCATCGCGATGAGCCAATGTGTGGAGCTTTCAAGTGCGTCGTCGTCTTCCTGAGCTCTATCTTTGAGAGCAGCCCGATCGTTCTCACCGATTAAAATAGGCACCTTTTCATAAAACTCCCTAAGGTTTGGGTAGTTGTTCATACCATCTCTCCTCTCAAACATGATTTGTCCATTTCACAAAGTACATGTTTCGCTTATTGTGACATTATATGAAGGGAGAGGAAAAAAGATGATAGTTTTATAAGAAATATGCACACAGGCCAAATCCGCCTATAGCAACAGGAATTAAGGCGAGCAGCAGCATAATAATCTTTGTGATAATAAATGACTTTTCCGCTATTTTTGTAAAAAGAGCAAAGTCTGAATCCCACTGCCATTTCCTTTCGTCTTCACGAAACCAAGCGTATTTTTCGAGCTCCTTTTGATGTGCTTCCTCTGAATATTTAAATAAAACCCAAAAGAAAAAAGCAGTGCCAGGGATAAAAAATGACAATCCGAATATGAGAGCATCCATGTTCATTCATCCTTTTTGTTCAATAATAAAACCAGATGCTGAAGTGTTCAGCATCTGGAATGAAATAAGTGCATTTTGTTAGAAGCGTCTTCTTTTGTTGCGACGCGGTCTACGTGGTCTTCTGATCTTGATTTCTTTTACCTTAATGAACCGGACGCCGATAAATAAGAAATAAGTGGCGAGGGCGACATAAAAGAAGATCGGTACGCTTTCAAACTGGTTCTTCGCAAGCAAGTAAAACATATAGAACAAAAATAGCGAGATGATTGTTCCGTATCGCGGCATCGGGATGTCCTTGAAGCTTGGTATTTTCACCGTGCTCACCATTAAAAGTCCGAGTCCGTAAAACAAAAGTACAAAAATCCAAAGTGGGATCCATTTTACAAAAAAGACTAAGAAAACAACGATTCCGCCTGCTAACGGGATCGGGATTCCTTTAAAATATTTCATCGATTCTTCTGAAGCCGTAATGTTAAAACGCGCTAGGCGGTATGCGCCGAATAATGGAAATAATCCTGCAAATAAAAAGCCCCACATTCCTAAATGAGCAAAGTAAGTATTCGCTACAAAATAAGCAGGTGCTACCCCAAAGGATACAACATCCGCAAGTGAATCGAGTTCCTTACCGAGGTTTCCTGAAACTCCTAAGATCCGAGCTGCTCTTCCGTCGACCGCATCCAGCATCATCGCGATAAAAATAAGGATGGCGGCGTTTCGAATATCACCGTTTGAAACGTACCCGATGGAAAGAAACCCACAGAATAAATTTCCTAAAGTTAATAAGTTTGGAATATGCTTTTTCATTGTCCACGTCCTTAAAAAATACTCTTCTTTATATAATAGATGATTTTATTGGAAAAAGTTATGTTTTTTTGGTTAAGTGAGTAGTTTACCATATTTTTTAGTAAGTGTGGGGTAGGGGAGTTGTTTAAGGGGGTGATAGATTATGAACGAAAATCATTCAAAAAGGTACAGAAAGTGACCTTGTAAGGTTCATGTACTTGGTCTGAGCGAAACAAGTAAACGATTGAGCAAAAGAGAAGAGGATTGGGGTGAAACGTGAGCGATCCGGAGCGAAAAGCTCACCTGTTGGTGTGAACCGATAGCCATTTTGAGCGAACGCGTAATAAATATAAGAACACGTACCGTAAAAACAACTTTGTTCATATAAAATATGATAATTTAAGTCCGCCCCATGAAAATCACTTCACACTTCTCTTCAAATAACTCTCAAACAAGAGGTCGATCAACAGCATCAATGTTGATCTTGCTGTAATATCATAGCCTGCGAACTTTACCCGTCCGACCGTCATGCTTAAACTCGTCTTCACCATCTTACTTAACGAGGAGTCGGATGCATTCGTGATGGCGGCTGTGTCTACGACTTTATAGGAAAGCTTCTCGGCTGCTTGCAGAAGTGTTTTTGTTTCACCGCTTGACGAGATGAAGAACACGAGGTCGTTCGGTTCTACCATGTTTGGTAAAAGATCGATCATGTGTGACTCGTATGTGTAGTGAGTCTGCTTGTTCGTCTGCATGAGCAGCTTACTAAAATACTCCGCCATCATTTTCGACAGACCTACACCAACTACTATCACACGCTTAGCGTTCACGATCTTCTCACTCAATTTTTCGAGCTCCGTTTTTTGAATCGTTTCAAATGCAGAAACAAACTCTTCTTTATAGCGCTCAACCGGATTGTCTCCTAACATCACATGCTGATTCTCGATCGTTTTCAGAATGTATTTTAGTTCGGAGAATCCTTCAAGTCCGAGCTTATGCGACATACGTACGATTGTTGTTGTACTTACGTTGTTTACTTTTGCGATCTCGGTCAACGAATGTGTTTTTGCTTCATCTATATGATTGTCTATGTAATATACGACTTGCTTTTCGGTCGGTGTAAGTTCAGCTAACTTGCTGCTGAACTGATCTAGAAACTTCCCCATCGTTCATTTCCTCATTTCCGTACGAACTCTTTCTATTAGTATAGCCCATTTTTCATTCTGTACAAATGTACGGACTCTGTACAAAGATAACGCTTACTTTCGTGGTACAAATAGAGTATAGAAAGTTGGAAGTGCTTTCATACTAGGAAAGATTGGAGTGAATGTCATGGAACTAAGAAACATGACCCATCCGAATTTAGTGTTGTTCGATGTAGATGCTCAAAATAAAGAGCAAGTGATCCGACAGCTAATTTCAAAGATTAAAAAACAAAATTATATAGAATCAGAAGAAGCATTATTGGAAGCGGTATTAAAACGCGAGGAACAATCTCCGACAGGCTTGGAAAAAGGGTTAGCGATTCCGCACGGAAAATCGGCAACGGTAAAACAAGCCGTTTTTGCGGTAGCTCGTCTCAAAACACCACTCGCAGATTGGGAAAGTATCGATCCGAACAACAAAGTTCAGCTCGTATTCTTGATCGCCATTCCTGAGAGTGAAGCGGGAACGACGCATTTAAAAGTATTGTCTACACTAAGCACGAACTTGATGCGCGACGGTTACTTGGAAGGTTTGATGGCAGCAGGTACAACTGATGAGTTTTTAAACAGACTGGATGTTGATGAGAAGAAAGAAGCTGCCCCTGAAAAAGAATTCACCAAAACCGTCGTTGCGGTTACAGCATGTGCAACAGGTATCGCGCATACGTATATGGCGGCTGAAGCTCTGGAAAAAGCAGGACGTGAGTTAGGTGTTTCTGTACTCGTTGAAAAGCAAGGTGCGAGCGGTATTGAAGATGAGTTATCAGCAGAGGTTATAAAAAACGCGGATGCTGTCATCTTTGCAACGGATATTGCACCAAAGCAAAAAGACCGTTTTGCAGGTAAATCGTATGTGCAGACGCGTGTAGCTGAACCGTTACGAAAAGGGAAAGAGATGATTCAAAAAGCGCTGAATAACCCTGATGGTGTTGTTGAGGCAGAGGAAGAAGAATCTTCTACTACACAATCAAGTGGCGGAGGCGGATTCTTTAAAGATATGGTACAGGCCGTAATGACAGGGATCTCTTACATGATCCCGGTTATTGTTGCAGGTGGATTGATGATGGGAATCGCAAAACTTGGCGCGATGCCGTTCGGTCTTGTGAATGAACTCGCAGATCCGAAATATGCTACACATTCAAATGAGCTATTCGTTATTTTGCACCATCTCGATAAATTTGGAGCACTCATATTCAAGTTCATGTATCCGATCTTTGCAGCGTTCGTCGCCTATTCACTGGCAGACCGTGTAGGGCTTGTAGCTGGATTTATTGGAGGAGCTTTTGCCGGCGGACTTCATTATACGTTCTGGAACAACCCGGATGGCATTCCGTCTGGATTCTTAGGAGCACTGATCCTTGGTCTTGCAGCCGGTTATATCGCACGCTTCTTGAACCGAAAAATTCAATTGAACAAAAATTTTGCTGCGATGAAGCCGATGTTTCTCATCCCAGCGATCTCTGTACTATCGATCTTTTTCTTAAACTTTTACATTGTAGATCCTGTGTTTGGAGGTCTGAACGTTGTATTACGCAACTGGATAGAGTCTGCACAAGGAACGGGTGACGTTGTTCTTGCATCGATCATCGCTTCTGCCACTGCTTTTGACTTAGGTGGACCGATCAACAAAGCAGCTGGTGCGATCGCGATCGGACTTGCAGCAGATGAAGTATATCCGTTAACAGCTCGTGTTCTGGCAATCGTTATTCCACCGATCGGACTTGGAGTTGCTGTTGTAATCGATAAATATATCGTCGGTCGCCGTGTATTCCCGGCAGATCTTCGTGTAGCAGGTAATACTTCATTATTATTAGGATTCCTTGCAATCTCTGAAGGTGCGATTCCGTTCATGCTTCGTAACCCGTTGATCACGATTCCGATCAACATTATCGGAGCGATCCTTGGTGCAAGTACGGCAGTCTTGCTTGGAGCTGTTCAATGGCTTCCGCTTCCGGCAGTTTGGGGCTGGCCGCTCGTTGAGAACCTGTGGGCTTACTTGCTCGGACTCGTTGTCGGTGCAGCATTCATCGCATTCGCCAACATCTTTATCCGCTTTGCGATTTTAAAGAAAAAAGAGAGACAAGCGTAAAAAGATTTTAAAGTACGTGCCTCTTTGACAAGGTTGATTGGAGCGTAAGGTGCGAGACTCCTGGGGGATCAGCGGGACAGGTGAGACTCCTAACAGCGCAGAGCGCTAGGAGGCTCACCGCACGCCCCCCGGAAAGCGAGCATCCTGGAGTGGAAATCAACTACTTTCGGAGAGCGACATTGAAAATACAAAAATGAAAAGGGGCGCATCTTGTTAAAAAGATGACCCCTCTTTCTATTAAACGTGAGAAACACGGGAGGGAAACAGCATGAAACAGAAACAAAAAAAGGTATACGTCGTACCGCATTCGCATTGGGATCGCGAGTGGTACTTTACAATAGAAGATTCCAACCTACTACTCGTAGAAAACATGGACCGATTGATGGATATGATGGAGAAAGATCCTGAGTATACAGGCTATGTATTTGATGCGCAGAGCTCGATCATTGATGAGTATCTAAAGATTCGTCCAGAAGAAAAAGAACGATTGAGCCGTTTGATCGCGGATAAACGTATCTTTGTAGGGCCTTGGTACACACAAGCAGATTCACTACTTGTAAACCGAGAGTCATTGATCCGCAACTTAATGTACGGAACGCGGATCGCTGAAAAGATGGGTCACTCCCTGAACGTTGGTTACCTGCCTGATATTTTCGGTCAGAACACTTATCTTCCGTCTATGTTCAAAGAATTTGATATCGATTATAGCGTGTTGCAGCGCGGGATCTATACCAATCAGTTGAACGGTGATCTGAACTTCACGTGGCAATCACCAGACGGCGAGAGCGTGAAGGCGAACAATATCTACTTCGGTTACGGTCCAGGAAAATTTTTATCAGATGATCCTCAGTACATGGAAGAACGATTGCTTCCTATTTTAGAAAAAATAGCTGATCTGAACGCGAACACGGATAACTTGTTGTTGCCCGCCGGTGGTGACCAAGTACTCGTTCGAGAACATTTTCCTGAAACGGTAAAAAAACTGAACGAAAAAGATGAGAAACATGAATATGTGCTCTCTGACTATGAAACGTTCATGAAGGATACGTGGGAAGAAGGAGATTTTAAGAACGTGATAGAGGGTGAACTGATCGCGACTCAAAAATCTCGTATTCATAATACGATCCGCTCACAACGTTATGACATCAAGAAACTTAATGATATGGCTGAAGAAAAGGTCATTTATGAACTGGAACCTTTAGCAAGTCTTGCGAGTACGCTGGGCTTTAAATATCCGCAAAGATGGCTGGATGAGATGTGGAAGATGCTATTCGACGTTCACGCGCATGATAGCATCGGTGGATGTAACTCTGATGATACGAATCAAGAGATCGTGAATCGTCTTACAAAGGTTATCCGAATTGCTGATGGCTGTTTGAATCTGTTAAAAAAACAAATAACAGAAGCTGTGAGTCGTCAGCTTGGGAAAGACTCAATCTTTGTGATGTTCCATCTGCTTCCTAAAACGTTCGAAGGTTCGCAAAAAGTGGTTCTTTTTACGAAAGAAAAAGGGTTCGGTGTTCGTGATCTAGACGGGAAGCCTGTTCTGTTCGACGTATTGAATCAGGAATATATCTCAGGTGGAAAGACGATCGTCGTGACCGCGGATGGTGAAAAAGAAGTAGAAGCACCAGGTTATTACAGAAACGAAGTACTTTTACGCGATGTGAAACTTTCGTCCATGGGCTATGAAACATTTGAAGTGGTGGAAGATGAACAGATCGAACATGTAGCTCCGAAAGTTGAAGACAACCGAGCGATCGGAAATGAGAATTTCCGCATTTATGAGGAAGATGGCAGACTGCATTTAACGGTGAAGACATTGAACAAGACTATTTCAGATTTCATGAAGTTTGAAAATGTTGCGGATGCGGGCGATTCGTATGACTTTTCTCCACTTGCTGGAGACTCGCCGATCTATTCAAGAGAGATCGAATCTGTTTATGTAGAAGGAAGTAATGCGGTCGAGTTCATGGAAGTCGTGCATCTGTTACAGGTATCGAAAGACTTGGAAGAACGAAAAGTTGGAGATGCAACAGGAAACCTAGCCATTGTAACCCGATTTGAACTTCGCGAGGGTGAAGATTTTATCCGGGTTATCCATGACATTGAAAATGAAGTGAAAGATCACCGCGTTCGCGTGTTGCTGCAAACTTCTGTTGAAGCACCAGATCACTCGTTCGGCGATCAAGGATTCAGTCTGATCCAACGCCCGACGGTTAATCCGTACATGGAAAACTGGAAAAAAGAGAAGTTCGCTGAAGCACCAGTGCCGATCTATCCGCTAGAAAATCTAGCAGGTGTAACGAACGGAGAATTAACTTCTGCTGTTATCACGAAAGGCATCAAAGAATATGAGTTGATCAAAGAAACGGGGCAACTCGCTTTAACATTGTTCCGAAGCGTTGGTTTACTTGGTCGTGACAACTTAGCTTGGAGACCGGGCCGTGCGTCAGGTATTAACAACAAAGTCGTCCTTACACCTGATGCTCAAATGCAAACGAAAATGTCGTTTGAGTACGCGATTATGGTAACTAAAGGACATGACGTTAAACAGTTGTTTAACACGGTAGATAAATATCGCGGACACAGTGTGAGTTATCAAAAGCAAGCGTTGAACACGTTTGAAGAAAGACTCGATCGTTTTGAGATTCCTTATCCAGTAGATATTTTGCCAGCGAAATTCAGCTTGTTTGAGTCAGAAGGTGACTTGTTCCTAAGCACGATGAAACAAGCGCATGACGATGAATCGGTCATCTTACGTTTGTTTAACCCGAGTGAGGTAGCACAGACAGTCGTATTAAGAAGCGAACACATCCAATCTGTTCTACAAACGAAACTGAACGAAAAAAGTGTGATCGACGTGAAAGACGAAGTGACGGTTCGAGCAAAAGGATACGTCACATTAAAGCTTCGTATGAAGGAGAATGTGTAATGAGTTTTTCTGAGAAAGCTGAGAATCTGTTAAAAACAATCTATGGCGAAGATTTTTCGTCTGATTATAAAGAAGAGATCGTAAAGCTTGTAGAGAGTTGGAAAGAGAAGAAGTGGAGCGAGACAGCTCCGCTTTCTGAAAAAAATGTGTATCTGATCACGTATGGCGACATCATCAAAGAAGAAGGAGAACCAACGTTAAAAACGTTAAATAAGTTTATTAACGAATACGCGGCAGATGAGATTACGGATGTACATTTATTACCGATGTTTCCGTATACGTCTGATGATGGTTTTTCAGTCGTTGATTATCGTGAGATCCACCCTGAACTAGGGAACTGGTCGGATATTGAACGTTTCTCCAGTGATTATCGCCTAATGTTTGATTTTGTGGCGAACCATATGTCGAAGTCGAGCAAGTGGTTTCAAGGCTACCTGAAGGGTGAAGCAGAATATGTAAACTATTTTACCCCGAAAGAAGATGGTTTTGATGCTTCAAACGTCGTGCGTCCTCGCACCTCTCCGCTATTTCACGAGTACGAAGGTGGTAAGACTGCGTGGACCACATTCTCTGAAGATCAGGTGGATGTGAACTTTAAGCATTTTCCTGCGTTGCTTGAGATGACGGATATACTACTAGATTATGCAAACCGCGGTGGGACAAGTATTCGTCTAGACGCGATCGGTTTCATGTGGAAAGAATCGGGTACAACATGTATTCACCTTCCTCAAACACATGCCATCATCCAATTGTGGCGTGAGATTTTAGAAGAATTACAATTAAACACGCTCTTGATCACAGAGACGAATGTTCCGCATAAAGAAAATATCAGCTATTTTGGTGACGGAAACAATGAAGCGCATATGGTGTACCAATTTTCACTGCCGCCGCTCGTATTGCACACGTTAACGACTCATGATGCGAGTAAACTGACTGGTTGGGCGAAGTCGATTGAAAAGGTGTCTGATTCGGCTACGTACTTTAACTTTTTAGCGAGTCATGACGGTATCGGCATGCGGCCAACAGAAGGAATCTTAACAGAAGAAGAACGTTCATCATTGGCTAAGAAAGTGTTGAGTAACGGCGGTCGTGTTTCGTATAAAAGTAACCCAGATGGAACGGAATCTCCTTATGAGCTGAACATCAATTACATGGACGCGCTCATCAACAAAGACGAAGATACGAGTGAAGATATGCAAGTGCAAAAAATGCTTGCGGCACATTCGGTATTGTTCTCCGTAATGGGTGTCCCTGCCGTCTATTATCACTCACTATTAGGGTCTCGGAACGATTATGAAGGGTTAGAGTCGTCAGGAATCAACCGTCGAATCAATCGTCAAAAGTTCCAATACGATGAACTCGTTTCAGAATTGGAAACATCTACTCGTCGTCAAAAAGTGTTTACAGGATTGAAGCGTTTGATTCGTACGCGTCAGCAGGAAACGGCGTTCTCACCATTTGCTTCACAGTCGATTCTAGAGCTTGGGAAGCAGGTATTCTCACTTGTTCGCAGAAATGAAGAAACAGGTGAAACGGTGTTGTTCGTGATGAATGCATCGAACAAACTGATCGATGTGGAGCTTCCTTTTGGTGGCGAGGACTTGTGGAGCGGCAATTCTGTTGAAGGAACCGTTGAACTCGTTCCGTATCAGTTTATGTGGATTAAAAAATAAAGTAGGTGGACACGTATGAAGATTGTCATCGCTCCTGATTCATTTAAAGAAAGTATGACAGCGGCTGAGGTCTGTAGAGCAGTGGAAGCTGGTTTCAAAAAGACGTATCCTAACGCAGATTATGTGCACGTGCCTGTTGGCGACGGTGGAGAAGGAACGGTTACATCGGTTGTTGATGCGACAGGCGGCGAGATGGTCGAAGTGGTGGCAACAGGTCCGCTCGGTAAAAAAGTAGATGCCTTTTATGGCGTTACAGGTGATGGGAAGACGGCAGTGATCGAGATGGCTGCCGCTTCCGGTCTGCATCTTGTTCCGAGAGAGAAGCGGAATCCTCGTGTGACAACAACACGCGGAACAGGTGAACTGATTCTAGATGCTCTTGATCGAGGAGTGGAGCGGATCGTGCTCGGTCTTGGCGGATCTGCAACAAACGATGGCGGTGCCGGCATGGCGTCTGCACTTGGTGTGAAGTTTTTGAATGTGAACGGTGAGGAATTGCCTGCTGGTGGTGAAGCGCTTCGTGAACTTTTGACGATTGATGTGTCTGGGCTGGATGCTAGGCTGCAGTCGGTAAAAGTAGATGTGGCGTGTGATGTAACAAATCCGTTAACGGGACCGCACGGGGCATCAGCAGTTTTTGGACCGCAAAAAGGTGCGACGCCTGAGATGGTAGGTAGTTTAGATGAAAGCTTAAAACGATATTCTGAAGTGGTGGAACGGAATCTTGGTGTTGCAGTAGATGAGTTGCCAGGTGCAGGTGCTGCTGGAGGCCTTGGTGCAGGAGTCGTGGCGTTTTTAGATGGAAAGCTGCAGAGCGGAATTGATCTTGTGCTTGATGTAATCCATTTTGAAGATGCAGTTCAGGATGCGGATCTCGTGATTGTTGGAGAAGGCCGTATCGACTCTCAAACGATTCATGGAAAAGCGCCAGTAGGTGTAGCGAAACGAGCGAAGGCTGTTGTGGACGGCATACCCGTTGTTGCGATTGCAGGCAGTATCGGTCCTGATTATGAAGCGGTGTACGATCACGGAATTGATGCTGTTTTTAGCGTAATGAACGGTGTGGTGACGTTAGAGGAAGCATTGCTGCATGGAGCTCAAAATGTGGAAAAAACAGCGGAAAATATAGCGCGTTTGCTGAAAAAGAATCTTTCAAAACAAAAGGCTGACTGAGTAGGAAATACTTTTTGTAGATTTAGTTTAATGGGTCCTTCTATACGAAACAAAGATTATATGGAGTGAAACGTACATTGGTTGGAGTGAAACATGCAAATTTTTGAGCGGAACGAGAGCTTTATTGTGCGAACGTGTAATAATAAAAAGAACACGTACCGTAAAAAACTAGTTTAACAAAAAAGTAGAGGCATGGAATCTCCATGCCTCTCTATAATTTTTAATGTCTAATTGTAACTGATTGCTTGTTTTCCCATCTGTTCCCAAGCTGCAACAAAGTTTGTGCGATTGATCTTTCGGTTTTTCTCGTTCGTCAAAGGATCGTTGAAATAAATATATTGACTGTCGTACCCTGTAACGAGTACAGAGTGTTCTCTATACGTGATTTTGACGGGTCCTTGCTCCGTATAAAAAGTCTGAAACTGAGAAGAAGGAAGTTTTGTAAACCACGTGTTGGCGATTATCCAAACAGGTTTCTTCTTGTCTAATTGGTTTGTAACACTTGTAAAAGGTTTTCCTGTTAAGTTTACAACGCGATTACCTAGATACTGTCTAGTCAACGTGTCGATCGGTTTTTGGTATACGCCATAACCAGGTTTGCTCTTGTCATACATATCGCCGACAAAGCCTACGTTTGGATTACCAAAATACACTTTTCCGTCTACTTTGCGATAAGGTGTTGGATCTTTTTTAACTTGCTTTGCAAGCGTCATCTTGTCTGCTTTTACACCAGCATAATTTAACAGCATAGCTAAACTCGTAACTTCACAACCTCTTGGAAGCTCTGGCAGTTGAGAAACGAGAGGTGCATTCAATAATACTTTACTAGGAGCAGTTGTTTTAACAAGCCAACTCGCGATCCAACCTGTTCGATTATCAGGTAAAGTGATGCGATACCAGAGCTCGTTTCTAGAATTCGTAAACTGTTCAAATGCGACTACCTTTGCCCCGTTCTTAAGCTGAGTGACTACCTTATAGTCTGTACTCGCACCTGAACGAATATTGGCAACGTCCACATTTACATAAAGAGTTTTACTAACTTTAGTTGCAGCAGAAACGTTTATTCCTGAAAAATATGTAGAAATAGTAAGCAGTAAGCAAACGATTAGTAAACTTTTAATTATCCTCTTCATTTTTCCCCTCCATCATATAATTTTGGCACTCCTAAACTTTATTAAATGACAGAATTTTCAGCAATGGGCAATCATCTTTATTTTATTAACATAATAACCATTACTTAGAAAAACAGCAGGAGATATGGCATGGACCATATTGTGCATATAAAACTTTCGGTAAACGATAAATACATAAATCGTTTTACAAAATGATTAAACTTATCGTACAGTTGGTGTAAATTAAACAACTGTTTAAAAAGAGGGAGGTCTTTTCATGAGTATTATTGATATTAACTGCGACATGGGCGAGAGTTTTGGCGCTTACAAACTTGGAACAGACGAAGAGATTTTAAAATACATAACCTCAGCAAACATCGCATGCGGTTTTCATGCGGGAGATCCTGCAACGATGAGAAAAACGGTGAAACTCGCGCTAGACCATGAAGTTGGCATCGGTGTTCATCCGGGATTGCCTGATCTAGCTGGATTCGGCCGTCGAAACATCGACATCTCTCCTCAAGAGGCGTATGAGATGGTTGTTTATCAGATCGGCTCATTGTGGGGATTCGTGAAGGCTGAAGGTGGTACCATTCAACATGTTAAGCCGCATGGCGCGCTTTATAACATGGCAGCGGTGAATCGTGAACTATCTGAAGCGATCGCCGAAGCAGTTTATAAAGTGAACCCTGAGCTTATTTTATTTGGACTTGCAGGCAGTGAGCTCGTTCAAGCAGGTGAAAAGATTGGTTTGCGCACAGCATCTGAAGTTTTCGCCGATCGTACGTATCAGCAAGATTGCACGCTTACTTCACGCAAAATGCCACACGCGGTGATTACGGATGATGATGTGGCTGTCGCACAAGTGATTCGTATGGCAAAAGAGGGAAAAGTGATGACGCAGCAAGATGTTGACGTCGATATTAAAGCAGATACGGTTTGTATCCACGGTGATGGTGCGCATGCGTTAAGTTTTGCGAAGAAAATCAGACAAACGTTAGAGGATTCTGGAATTTCTGCTCGTAAAATCGGAGAAAGTATTTAAATCTGACTGAAATAGGCTCAAAGGGCTGCACCTTTTGGCTTTTTTTATGTGTCAGGAGTCTGGTTCAGGTGGTGAGGAGCTGATTTCAGGTGGAGGCGGGATGTTTAGCGGTGAAAAGGGGACCATCATCGGTGAAAACTGCCATTTTACCGGTGAAAACACCTACTTTAACGGTGAACGTGTAACAAATATAAAAACACGTACCGTAAAACCCCCTCTTTATGTCATTATATGTCATGATAATATCCGGAAAACTTCTACTATAGAAAGGAATCATCACATCTATAAACTGGATTCTATTCCTCATCCTTTTTATCCTATCATTCACACCATTCACACTCTCAGCACTAGGTGCCACCGTGGATGTTTATCTTGCTGCTTATCCTATTTGTAGCAAGTTCATTCCTCCTAGCACTTCTCTATCCATTCATGTGGCAAAAAGATGCCAAAAAAGTAAAGAGTTAGTTACTAAAATCAAAGCAACCTTATCATAAAACTAGATCTCAGTAAAAAAGATCTAGTTTTTTCTTTTTCCAGCACATTCCACGGTCTTCATTACTACCTTTATCCGACAAATAACAGTATAATTAGGCATAAAAACATTTTTTGTAAAAAGGCAGGAATATAGGGGATGAATAATTTTAGATTCGGGATTCGCCAGAAGATTATTACTGGCTATATTGTGATCATTATCTGTTTAATTGCTGCTATTCTTGCGGTAACCAATCAGCTGGATAAGATGAAGAGTGAGAGAAACTTTATCATCCAGCATGACATTGCGGTCAGGGACCTTACGAGTCAGATCGAAAAAGATTTGTTAACAATGGAGACAAACAAAAGGGGTTATCTGATCACAGGAGATGAGAGTTATCTTCAGAATTATGATGAAGCTCGTTCTAAATGGACGAAGGACTTCAATACACTGAACGAACTTCTCTCTGATAATCCTAATCAGCAAAAAAACGCTGCAACTATTAACGAAAACATTAAAGAATGGATCGAAGTTGCCGGAGATCCGCCTATTAAAATGAAGCAGCAGAACGATACTGCGGGTATCACTGAATTCTTTAGACTAGATCCAGGGAAAGAAAAGACAGAACAAGTGCTTCAGCAATTCGAGTCTTTCCGTACGAAAGAAAAAGCACTTACAGAACAACGTGCAGATAATCTGAACGACCAGAATCGATACTTAGAGATCGGACTTTTTAGTTTGCTTGCTTTCGTTATTATCACATCCATTACGCTTGCTTGGTTTATTTCCGGTTCAATCATTAAGACGATTAAAGCGGTAGTTGAGACGATTCGCGCTATGACGACAGGCGGGAACTTAAGCAGTCGCATCCATGTAAAATCGAACGATGAGATTCGTGATTTAGGAGAAGCGACGAACGAACTGTTGAATTCTTTTGAGGAACGTGACTGGCTGCAGCGAAGTGTAACGGATGTTGTGAGTAAGAACCAAGGCGTCTCATCGCTTGAAACGTTAGCGGAGATCTTCCTTTCTGCGACCGCACAGATTACGGAGTCGTCGTACGGTGCTTTCTATATTAAAGAAGGCAAGGACGAGAACATTCGGTTTGTAAAAAAAGGAGCGTTCGCAGATACAGCTGCAGATGTTGGACGAGCTAGCTTTAAGCTGGGACAAGGTCTTATCGGGCAATGCGCACTGGAAAAACGAGTTCAAGTGATCGACAGGATCGAAGGAGAGTACACGCTCATCTCTTCTGGACTTGGAGAAACAAAACCGAACAGCATCTTGATCGCGCCTATTGTGCATGAAGACGAAATTGTGGCTGTGATCGAGCTTGCGAGCTTGAATTCATACAGCAATCAGCATATCGTCTTCATTGAAAAAGTACTTGAAACATTCGGACTCACGATCAACCGAGTGATCGATCGTATGGAGATCTCAAGACTGTTATCTGAATCACAAGCGATGACAGAAGAACTGCAGGCGCAATCGGAAGAGCTGCAAACACAATCGGAAGAATTACAGATGCAGTCGGAAGAGCTGCAGATGATCAACGAACAGCTTGAATCACGTTCACAAGACGCCGAGGAGAAATCAAAAGCACTTGAGATCGCGAAAAAAGAGCTTGAAGAGAAAGCGAGACAGCTTGAAACTGGCTCAAAATACAAATCAGAGTTTTTGGCGAACATGTCTCATGAACTAAGAACGCCTCTTAACAGCATCTTGATTCTATCTGAGATGCTTGCTGAAAATGGCAACCAGTCCCTTTCGGATGAAGAGTTAGAGTTCGCGCGAGTGATTCATTCTTCTGGACAAGATTTGCTGAACCTGATCAACGATATTTTAGACTTATCCAAAGTAGAAGCAGGAAAACTGGAGATCATGCTAAGTGAAGTGAACCTCAGTGAGTTCCCAAGTAACTTGGAGAGAAACTTCACTCATATCGCAGATCAAAAGAACCTTAACTTTACGATTAATATGGCACCAGATGTTCCAACACTTCTACAAACAGACGAGAAACGATTCCAGCAGATCATTAAAAACCTGCTGTCTAACGCGTTTAAGTTTACAGAAAAAGGATCCGTGTCTGTTAGTGTGAAAAAAGTACAAACCGATGTCATCTACAACGGTGTTGATTATTGGTTAGAAGTGGCGATAAAGGATACGGGAATCGGCATACCGAAAGAGAAACACGAACTCATTTTCCAAGCTTTCCAGCAAGGTGATGGAGCAACGATCCGTAAGTTTGGCGGAACAGGCCTTGGGTTATCCATCAGCAGTGAGTTTGCAAAGCTTTTAGGTGGAAGATTGCAGCTTCAAAGTGAAGAAGGAAAAGGAAGTACGTTTAAACTTCTGATTCCAAGTATCTCGGATGAAAGTGTTTCTGTTCAAACGTTCCTTGGCGCATCAGCCGAAGTGGCAACTGCACTTGAGCAGTCCAGCAGCTCGGTAGCTGTGGCAGAAGCACCGATCACCGCTAGAATCGTACCGGCGGAGCCTGTAGCTGAACAACCATCGATCACAGTTGATGAAGAGAACGTGTTCTACGGTAAAACGGTATTGATCACGGATGATGATAATCGAAATATTTTCGCGCTAAAAACAGCTCTAGAACAAAAAGGAATGAACATTCTGATCGCCAATAACGGGATGGAATGTCTGGACGTTCTTGATGCGAACAAAAAGATTGATTTGATCTTGATGGATATTATGATGCCTGAGATGGACGGCTATGAAACGATGCAGCGCATACGCGGAACAGGTGAGCACAAGGACTTGCCGATCATTGCGCTAACGGCAAAAGCGATGAAGAACGACCGTGAAAAGTGCCTAGAAGCAGGGGCTTCTGATTATATCAGCAAACCGCTGAAGCTCGAGCAGCTCTTTTCTGTGATGCACGTTTGGATGACAAAGTGAGGATCAACCACCCATGAAGGATTTCTTATGGAACAACGACGACAACCAGGAAAATAGCATAACAGAAACGCTTGAGATGGAGCTGTTATTAGAAGGGTTGTACCGCATATCTGGATTTGATTTTCGCCAGTATATGCGGTCCTCCATCCATAGACGTGTGCACAATCGCATGCAGCTTGAACAGATCTCGACGATTACAGGCGTGCTGGAAAAAGTTCTGCACGAACCTGCGTTTATGACGACGCTGCTCAACGACTTTTCGATCAATGTAACGGAGATGTTTCGAAACCCTGAGTTCTTTCGTGCTTTTCGCCAAAAGGTGATTCCTGAGCTGAGAGAACTACCTGAGATTCGCATCTGGCATGCTGGATGTGCTACGGGTGAAGAAGTGTATTCGATGGCGATCTTGATGGAAGAAGAAGGGTTAAGTCATAAGACGAAATTTTATGCGACTGATATGAACGAACCCGTTCTGAACAAGGCGCGATCAGGTATTCTGCCGCTGAGCAAGATGAGGACATACACGAAGAACTATATGGCGGCTGGAGGAACTCAAGCTTTTTCTGAGTACTATACGACAGACGGCCACTTTGCGTATTTGAAGCCTTCGTTATTAAAACAGATCAGTTTTTTGCAGCATAACCTTGTGACAGATCATTCGTTCAATGAATTTCACGTGATTCTTTGCCGAAATGTCCTGATCTACTTTACCGCTGCTCTACAAAATCAAGTGCATGAGTTGTTCTATGATAGCCTCAGCCCGAATGGTTTCCTCGGTCTAGGTGACAAAGAATCTATTCAATTCGCTGACTGTGCGGAAAAGTATACAGATTTTGCTGAACAAGTAAAAATCTATCAAAAAAAATAAAGCAGGAAGAAGGGGTGTGATGACCTCTTCTATCCTGCTTTTTTTATTTCGCTTGAATCATCATGATACACATGTCATCGCTCTGACCTTTTTGTTGTTCTTCTGGAATAACAAGATGAATCGGCGAGCGGATGTTGCTCCATTTTTCAGAAGCCACGTATTTCAGCTTCTCTAGCATCAATTCTTCGTCATCTCCAGCTTCTAACACACCATCCGTAAAGAGCAGCATCTGAATGTTGTCTTCGTAATGGATAACAGACTTCTTCACTTCGATCTGTTCAAAGAAACCAACTGCATAACAGCTGCGTTCAATCGACTGAAGGGAGTTATCAACGAGTGCATAGCCTTCCGGATGACCGGCATTCACGTATTCAACCGTCTTTTTCTCGGTATCGATCAAAAGGTAGATGCCTGTGAAATAGTAGTTGTAGTCGTTCTTCGGATTGTGGAGAAGTGCCATGTAACGGTTCAATTCTTTGATCACAAGTTCCGGATCTTTCAGTTCTTTGATGCTGTCTCGCATAACAGACGAGATGAACATGCACACAAGAGAAGAGGAGATCCCATGCCCCATCATATCGAGCAAGATGATTCCATAACGATGGTCATCGAACTTGTGCCAATAATACATATCCCCCGCGAGCTTAAAGGAAGGCAGGTGTGACACGTTTATCGTGATGTTGTCTTCTTTAATCGGCGGATTCAACAAGCCTTTTTGAACTTGCATCGCAAGATCGAGCTCGTTTTGAATCTTTTGTTCTTGTTCCGCGTGCCAATCTTTTTCGTACTTCAATCGCAGTGCGACTCGAATTCTAGCAAGCAGTTCTACTTTATTGATCGGTTTCGTCACATAGTCCATACCACCGCAGTCGAGCGCTTCTGCTAACTTCGTAGAGTCCTCAAGCGCTGTGATAAAGATGATCGGAATGTCTTTGAAACGCTCGTCTTTTTGAACGCGTTGACAAGCCTCGATCCCGTCTATCTCTGGCATCATGATATCAAGGAGAATCAAGTCGATCGACTTTTTGTTCAGCTCTTTTTCGTTTTCTTCGAGGTGATCGAAAAGCTGTTGAGCAGAAGAAAGAGAGGTGCAGTCATCATATCCTGCATTCTTCAATATTTTTTCTATTACAAATAAATTTACTGTATTATCATCAACGATCAGAATGGACATTCAAACTTCTTCCCCTTATATGTACCATTTATTGTGTGTTTTTCTAAGATCATTCATTTCTATAACTCTAGTATACAAGTAAATGTGGCAAGGGACTATTTTTTAGATTATTTAGAGTGGGATAGTGGGGTGGGACAGTTTATTAGGGGTGATTATGCTAGTTACCTCAGAAGAGGGGTGTGTTGCGTAATAGACTGTGTTAAGGATAAGGACATTGTTGCGGTTTGTACACACCAGATAGACTGCTTGAAAAATATCCACGGTAATCCAAATTATATTCACGGATAAGTGCATTAATTTCACGGATAACCACGATAATTTCACGTATAAAATAATTTAAACGATTTTCAACACAAATCTCACAGCAGCATCATCCATTGGAAACACACATCACACAACATTTTGTTCATTTCAAACAAATCAATTGACATTTATGTTCGTTTGTAACATTATAATACATATAAGGTGTTCGAAAATAACAAAGGTGATGACAATAATGCCTAAAGAGCGTAGAGAGCAAATTCTTCAACAATTAAATGAGAACGGAAAAATTGAGATTGAAGAACTAGTAAACGAATTAAATGTTTCGGCGATGACAATCCGTCGTGATCTTGCCTTTCTCGAAGAAACGGACCAGATTATTAGAACACATGGCGGAGCGATACTTAACAAGCCGTTAGTCGTGGAATCATCGTTCCGAACAAAAGAAGGAAAATTCAACGATCGCAAGAGAGCAATCGCCGAGAGAGCTGTGCAATTCATACAGGATCACTCTACTATTCTTTTAGATTCAGGAACAACAACGTTAGAGATCGCAAAGTTGTTAAAAGAGAAAACGACAATCACAGTAGTTACGAATGATATAAAAATCGCAGCTGAGCTACTTGATACAGATGTGAAAGTGATTGTGACTGGCGGTGAACTGCAAAATACGGTCGGAACATTATTCGGCCCGTTAACAGAGCAGATGTTAAGAGGCATTCACGTAGATCTTTTTTTCTTAGGAGCTCATGCGATCCACAGCCGAGCGGGTGTTACAGCACCAACTTATGAGAAGGCTGCGATCAAAAAGCTGATGATTGAAGCATCAGAAAAAACATGGCTCGTGGCTGATTCTAGCAAGTTTGATCAAAAATCATTAACAAAGGTTTGTGACTTAAACCAAATTCACGGTTTAGTTACAGATCAACACTTAGCAGATGAAACGAAGCAAATGCTGAATGAATGTTTAGAAGTCGTAACCGTTGAAGGTGGTGAAAAGGGATGAAAGTCGGCGTCATTGCAGATGATCTAACAGGTGCCAATGCGACAGGGGTAAAACTGATCAAGCAAGGTTTTGAAGCGGCAACGATGGTGTATTACGATCAGGAACCAGCTTCAGGAAGTTACAACGCCGTTTGTATTGATACGGATAGCAGGTATGCACGAAAAGATGTGTCTGAGATGCGGATCAAAAAGTCTCTAAGCAACCTTCAGCGTTGGGGTGCGGATGTGATCTGTAAACGAATCGACAGTACGGTAAGAGGAAACATCGGAACAGAGATCGACATGGTTTTAAATGAACTTGGTGAACGATCGATTGCGGTTGTCGTTGCATCGTTTCCAGATTCAAGTCGTATCACATCCGGCGGTTACTTACTCGTCGATGGTGTGCCTGTTCAAGCGACAGATGTTGCCAAAGATCCGGTCATGCCTCTTACAGAATCATACGTTCCTTCTATTATCAGTAAGCAGAGTGAACATCTCGTATCACACATCGGACTCGAAACCGTTTTACAAGGAAAGAAAACGATCCTTCAGGAGTTAAAGCGAAAAATAGACGAGGGAAGCCGTATTCTTGTGATGGATGCGGTAACAGATGAAGAGATTGAAGATATTGCACATGCGATGGCATTGATCGAGGACTACCAACTCGTACCGGTAGATCCAGGACCATTAACGGCTTATTATGCAAAGGCTTACACGTCTCTGCACACACAAAGTAAAAAGATTCTCGTTACCGTCGGCAGCGTAACCTCTTTAAGCGGTGAGCAGCTAACATACTTGATCGATAAAACGGATGCGAAACCGGTCTATGTCGATGCTGAAAAATTAGCAAGTCTATCGGACAGCTGGGAAACTGAAGTTCAAAGAGCTGTAACGGCTGCCTTAGAAGCTGTCCACTACCAAGACATCTTAATTATCACGACCAACTCGCCAGAAGCTAAACGATTAGAACTGAAACGTTTGGCCGAAGAGCAAGGTGTGAGTCAGGATCAACTCGCGAAAAGAATCGCAGATGGATTAGGAAAGATCACGCGTATTGTCATCCAGTCAACGAATTATGAGATTGGCGGCTGCTTTTCCAGTGGAGGAGATGTTACGGCTTCACTCTGTTCTGTTGGAAGAGCTGAAGGCATCAAGTTAAAAAACGAAGTGCTTCCTCTCGTCGCATACGGTGAATTCATCGGAGGATATTTTGATGGTATACCGCTCGCTACAAAAGGCGGCATGGTCGGTGACAAAAAAGCCATTCACACGATCGTAAAGCATTTATTAGCAAACCAAACATCTACAAAGCAAGTTCAATAATTTTATTAAAAACTCAAGGAGGAAAAAACATGACAACGACAACAAAAACGACAACAACAGAAAAAGCGATTATTGCGATTCCGATGGGTGATCCAGCAGGCATTGGACCAGAAATTACGATGAAGTCTCTTGCCAAAAAAGAGATCTATGATGTTTGTAAACCGCTCGTGATCGGAGATGCTGCAGTACTTGAAAAAGCGATCGCGATCGTAGGTGCAGACCTCAGAATTAATGAAGTAACATCTCCTGCAGATGGAAAGTACGAACTAGGAACGGTTGATGTGATCAACTTAAACAACATTGATGTGAACAAGCTTCAATATGGTGAAGTCTCTGCTCAAGGCGGACAGGGAGCGTTTGAATATATCAAAAAAGCAGTAGAGCTTGCGACAGCAGGTGAGGTTAAAGCGCTGGCAACAACGCCGATCAACAAAGAATCGTTAAAAGCCGCGAACGTTCCTTATATCGGACATACGGAAATGCTTGAAGCACTAGCAGGTTCTGATGATCCACTAACGATGTTCGAAGTAAAAGGAATGAGAATTTTCTTCTTAACACGTCATCTTTCATTAAAAGATGCAATTGCAGCTATGACGAAAGAACGTGTGCATGATTACTTGGTACGATGTGATCGAGCGCTCGCTCGTCTAGGCGTGGAAAACAGACGCTGGGCCGTTGCTGGTCTGAACCCTCATAGCGGTGAAGGCGGATTGTTTGGCTGGGAAGAAGTGGAGCAGATCAAACCGGGTATTGAGCTAGCTGTTGCAGACGGAATCAACGCAGTAGGTCCGGTTCCAGCAGACTCTGTATTCTTCCAAGCATTAAACGGCAAATATGATGCAGTGTTGTCTCTCTATCATGATCAAGGACATATCGCTGCTAAGATGACAGATTTTCACCGAACCATTTCTATCACGAACGGTCTTCCGTTCTTAAGAACTTCGGTAGACCACGGAACAGCGTTCGATATTGCAGGGAAAAACATTGCAGAGAGCACGAGTATGGAAGAATGTATCAAACTTGCTGCTCAATATGCACCGAAGTTTACAGCGAATAGCCTTTAAGATAGTCAGATGAAAGTGAAGGGTTCTTATGCCCTTCACTATTATTTCAATAAAATAAAAGCGCTTACATTAAAAGGGGGTCAATGAAATGGAAGTTTCAGGAGCACAAATGGTAGCTGGTTTAGTTCTTGGGGTTATTGCATTAATTTTTCTCGTTTTAAAAACAAAGATTCACGCTTTTCTAGCTCTTATCATCGCGGCTTCAATCGCCGGTCTTGTCGGCGGAATGGAACCAGGGAAAGTCGCTGATACCATCTCGGCTGGGTTCGGGAGCACGCTTGCTTCTATCGGGATCGTAATCGGACTTGGTGTCATGATCGGACGAATTCTCGAAGTGTCAGGAGCGGCTGAAACGTTAGCGTATTCACTCATTAAAGCAGTCGGCAGGAAAAAGGAAGAGTGGGCGATGGCGATCGCGGGTTATGTGGTTTCCATTCCAATCTTTGTTGACTCAGCGTTTGTTATTTTAAATCCACTCGTAAAAGCTCTCTCTAAGAAAACGGGGAAATCGGTCGTATCGTTAGGTGTAGCGTTAGCCGTGGGTCTCGTGATCACGCACTCATTAGTACCGCCAACGCCTGGTCCGCTAGGTGTAGCCGGAATCTTTGGAGTGGATATCGGTCTTATGATCGGTCTTGGTCTTCTTTTTGCCATTCCGATTATGATCGCAGGCGTTCTTTATGCGAAATGGATCGGTAAAAGAATCTATCAAGTACCGGATGATTCCGAGCTAGGGTTCACACGTCCTACAAAACAAGCAGCTTATCAAGAGTTTATCGAGCTAGCTAGTGCGCGAGAGGATTCTCTTCCTTCTTTAGGCCGCTCACTATTACCGATCGTTTTACCGATACTATTAATCTTTTTAAACACGACGTTAACCGCAATGGAACTAACATCTGGATTTTACGGAATTCTGATTTTCTTAGGAAAGCCGATCATTGCTGTGAGTATCGGACTCATTGTAGCCATTTACGCATTAGCCGGTAACTTGAGTCGCTCTGAATCACTTGACCGAATGGAAGAAGGAATTCAGACAGCAGGTATTATCCTTTTAGTTACAGGTGCAGGTGGAGCGCTAGGTAATGTCCTTCGTGAAAGTGGAGCGGGGAACTTTATCGCTGAAAAAATTGCAGATCTTCCACTTCCAGCAGTGCTGATTCCATTCTTTGTCGCGACGATCGTTCGCCTCGTTCAAGGAAGCGGTACGGTAGCGATGATAACTGCCGCATCTATTTCAGCGCCGATCCTATCTCAGCTGGATGTGAACATGGCACTCGCCGCTCAAGCTGCAGCGATGGGTTCGATGATCTTCTCGTACTTTAATGACAGCTTGTTCTGGGTGGTTAACCGAATGTTAGGCATCAAAGAAGTGAAAGAACAGATCATGGTCTGGTCTGTACCGACTACAATCTGTTGGTTCGTAGGATTAGTGACACTTTTAGTGGCAAATATGTTCTTTTAAACAGATGTTTAATAAAGAGTCTCACCATGTTGATTTCATGGTGAGGCTTTTTTGTGTGGGGAGGGGAGGTTTTACGGTACGTGTTTTTATAATTTGTTACGCGTTCACCGGTAAAGTGCTACTTTTCACCTGTAAACGTGATTTATCCACCGCTAAACGCTTACTTTACACCTATAAATGAACGGTGACCACCGTAAAACAGCTCACGACCACCGCTAACCCATCCAACACCAACTTATCCTACAAAAAAAGAACCTACAACACGTAGATTCTTCACTATCCAGCCCTATTTCGGTAAAGGATCAGCAGTTGATGCCGCATGTACGGGCAATGTGATCTGAAAGGAGGTGCCTTCGTTCAATTTACTGTCAACTAAGATCGATCCTCCGTGGTTTTGAATGATTTTAAAGCAAATCATGAGCCCGAGGCCTGTACCGTTAAACTTCGTCGTGTAGAACGGTTCGCCGATTCTTTTTTGTTGTTCTTCTGTCATGCCGACTCCATTATCTATTACGGAGATAACAACGTGTCCATCTTGGGAAGTGGCAAGAAGTGAGATCTCACCACCGTCAGGCAGAGCTTCCATTGAGTTCTTGATCATGTTGATGATTACTTGTGTAAGCTGATTCTTCTCACCATAAACGAGTGGCATGTTCGATTTCTCGAAAGAAATGATTACGTTGCGCAAATTTGCTTCAGGCTGCATCAGATCGATGACATTCTGAATGCTTTCTACGATATTGAACCAGCTGAAATAGACAGCGTGGGGCTTCGCGAGTACCATCAGTTCACTTACGATAAAATTGATGCGATTGATCTCAGTCAGAATGATGTCTTTAAAAAAGGTGTTCTTCTCCTGATCAGATTCGTTAATGAGCTGAACGAGCCCTGCGATGGATGTGAGTGGATTGCGAATCTCATGAGCGATTCCCGCGGCCAGATCACCGATCAATGAAACCTTTTCAGATTTCAATAGAATTTCCTCTGTTTTCTTTTTCTCCGTCACATCGTATTGGATCGAGATGTGCTGATAGGCAACACCTTCTGGGTCTAGAAAAGGAACGATCGTTGTATCCACCCAATAGAGTGTGCCGTCTTTCGCTTTGTTGCAGATCTCACCGTTCCATACGCGTCCTGCTTTAATTTCTTGTTGAATATGATGAACGAAGCTTTCTGTATGAACGCCTGAATAGAAGATTTTGCCGTGATCTTGTCCGATCAATTCTTCGCGGGTATATTGCGTCAATTCACAAAAATGGTCGTTCACTTGAATGATGCGGTCGTCTTTATCTGTAACGGAGAAGATCGTTCCTTCAAAGAGAGCGGTTCGAATGTTGTTTAACTCTAGGATTGAGATATCTAAATCTCGATTTGTATGTTGAAGTGCTTTTTTCGTGTTATGCATGAATGTCGTATAGTGCATGACGATTGAACGAGCCGCTATATCGATTAAAAGGTTTAGGCGATTGGATGCAGTAATAGCACTATCAGCTTTAGTACTGGATGTTTCAAATTCTTCCTCTAAAACCTGTGAAAGGATAACCCGGGATTCAAAGATAAAATGTAGAGCGTAATCGAGCGGGATCTCCGTATCAGATGAGCGCTGTCCAAATGCGTCAGCCCATTTCTTAATCTTTTCTTCAGCGGTTTGAACATTTTCTGATAAGCCTTCACCTAAGTATTGAAAAAGAATATCCATCCAGTGAGAGACTTTGGTTTTGTAGATCGAAAAGTCAGTCTCTAAGTTCTTGATCGGTTTTAGTTTGTCTACAAGTTGTTTGCTGTTTTCTTTTATCTTCGTTCCTATATCCCTACAACTTTCCATGGGGTTTGCCTCCTGTAACAGTTTCCGAATTCATCTGAATGAAACCTTCGACATTTCGACAAACATCCCTTCTATTGGAAGAAAAGGAATGAGGAAACTTTTTTAAGTAGTTCTGTTGGTATCCGTGAAAGTTGTTGATCTCCGTTTCAGGTGCTCGCTTTCCGGGGGGCGTGCGGTGAGCCACCTCGGCACTCTGTGCCCTTAGGTGTCTCACCTGTCCGCTTCAAGGAAGTATCTTGTTCCTGCGTCTACCAGTTATGCTACCGTAGTAAGCTTCCTCGTCACATGCCTTGCGAGAAGTTTCTCAAGCGGTTGGCACGCACCTTACACTCCAATCAACTTGTCAAAGAAGCTAGTTAAGTAAATAGCAACAACCTTTACCTTTTAGATAAGAACCTTGAGAATGGATGAATGATTGTGAAGAGTACACAAAAAAAGACACTCAATCGTCTATGATCAAGTGTCGCTGCAGCTTATTACATCGCTTCTAAGATACTTTCCATATAGGTTTCGGTAAACACCTGAAAGCATAGATCGAGCATCTTATTTATCTCTTGAATGATAAATATCACTTCTTTTACGCTTGTCTCTTCTCGTTCTGCTATACGTTCAATCACTTGAAGAATCTCACTGCGAATAAATTGCGTTGATTGCATCGCAACATCCAATGATTGACCGTATTCGAGCGCATAGCGAGCGGTGTGAACAGACCATACCTTCAGTCCATCTTCTCTTGCGGATGGTGACAGCACGAGGGAGCTGCCTAAGAGTTGGACTAATTTCATAATGTAATCGGTCGATGACTGGCGATCAAAGAGCTGTTTATCTTTTATCGGGTATTTCTTAAACCGTAGTGTGAGTATCTGCTCAGCCAACCCAGGTGCCTCATCTATGAGTGCTTTGGCTAACGTGTGTTGAATCTGATTCAAGATGGTAACCTCCTAATTTAAAAGATATATGTATTGAAATGTTAAAAAGATAAAGCTTTACCTTTAGTATTACTTAATCTAATAGGCTTGTCACGAACTATCGAGCGATTTTTAGACCGAATTTACAAAGAGGACAGCTATAATCAGCTGTCCTCTGTTTCTAGTTGTTTTTCTTTTATAAAGAATGAGATCACAAGTCCGATCAAGGATAATACGGATACGACGATAAACGCCATATTTGCGCCATACATATCAGGGTGTGTGATTTCAGGACGCGCTCCCGCCGTTTCAGCGGTAGTTGTCATGACCGTGACTAAAATGGCAGTACCGACTGATGCTGCGATCATTTTCATCGTATTGTCCATCGCTGCGCCGTGAGGAATCAAACGCTTCGGAAGTCGGTTGAGTCCAGCAGTTGCAACAGGCATCATGACCATCGCAAGGCCAAACATCCGAATACCGTACATCACGGTTAAAAATGTGAACGATGTGGTCGGACTTAGACTGGCAAATGCAAAGGATGATCCAGTGATGATCGTTAACCCGATGATTGCAAGCCAGCGCGCACCGAACTTATCAAAAAGTCTTCCTGTGATCGGTGATAATAGCCCTGTGATAAGCGCACCTGGTAAGAGTGCAAGACCTGCTTCAAACGCCGTAAAGTCTCTCATGTTCTGCATGAATAGCGGTATGATTGTCTCCGCACCGATCAGCCCTAAGAATGTGATCATTCCGATGATGATCGTAAGCGGGAAGATAGAGTTTGCGAACACCCTGAACTCGAGCATCGGATGTGCTAAACGCAGTTGTCGTGTGATGAATAAAACAAGAGCCACGACACCGATCGCTAGCCAAATCAGCGTGCTTGGCGCAGTCCACCCGAGATTTCCTGCACATGTGAATCCGTATAGCAATCCTCCAAAACCGAACGATGACAGAATGATCGATGTTACATCCACTTTTGTTTTTGATGTTTCCGTAACATTTTTTAAAGCAAAAAAGGCTACGATAATATCAATGATGGCAATCGGCAAGATGATGAAAAAGAGTACTCGCCAAGAGTAATGTGACGTTACCCACCCTGAAAGGGCAGGGCCGATTGCTGGTGCGAATGAGATCACGAGCCCGACTAACCCCATTGCTGATCCGCGTTTGTTCACGGGGAAAATCATCAAAAATACGGTCTGCATAAGAGGCAGCATAACCCCAGCTCCACTTGACTGGATGACTCTGCCGAGTAAGAGTGTCTCAAAGTTTGGCGCGAGTCCTGCAACAAGTGTTCCAACAGCGAAAACGCTCATCGCTGAAATGAAAAGCTGCCGCGTGGTGAACCGTTCAAGCAAAAATGCACTGACCGGAATCATGATCCCATTAACGAGCATGAATACGGTCGTCAGCCATTGAGCGCTGTTCGCCGTGATGTTCATCTCTTTCATGATCGGCGGTATCGCAGTGATCATGAGTGTCTGGTTCAATATCGCAATAAACGTTCCAGCGAGCAGCAAGGACACGATCGTCGATTGTTTAACATTTTGTGTAGTTTCCATAGCCGTTCAATCCCATCTAACATTTTATGATGTGTACAGCTTACAGGATTTTCAACGGAAATGACATTAAGATGCTTTAAAAAAATGAGCATCTCTTTACTCCCAACATACACTAATCAAAAAGCGGGTGAGGGTATGGGTGAGGAACAGTTAGCTCAGCTGGATGAAGTCCTGCTGCTCGTTGATATCATTGCGATCCTTTTAGTAGAAGAACGCCCTATTTTAGGTCTCGTTTTTATCGGACTTCTGAAGGTAGTCGCAAAAGATCGGATGATCAGAATCGCATTCATTCTGTTGATCATCGTGTTGAATGTGAACCGAAGATAAAAACACTCATATATACCTGGGTAGTAGGATGGCTGTTTTCGATGAGGAAATACAGGATTAAACAATTCATACTATTCAAATGATTTCGTCGTTATTCTACAATAAAGAACAAAAGGAGTGGTTTCGTGAAGATATCTTTTGGAAGAAGTATTGGAATGACGTGGGCTTTGTTGTTCGGAGTCGTTATTTTTGAAAATGGTGAAACAGCAGAAGCAAAGAATAAGACAAGCTGCTTTGATCCGAATGCAGCACTAACAGCAGAAGAACAAAGAATTGAGGATGGCCGACCGATTCCGCAACAATTATTGAAGGAAAGTGAATTCACCTCTTACGTGGATCATTTTAAAAAAGATCTATGTGCTGCAAAAACTCCAGAGAAAGCTGAAAAAGTGATACATAAGCATGGAACGGCACTATGGAAAACAGCCGTTGACCGCGCTCAAGGTAAGAGACCCGATCTAGGTGAGCTTGATTCCTACGATGACCGCCCTCTATACTGGGCAAGATTACATATGACGAGTGCTCTCAGACAATGGGATCCTGTGTACAACGTCACGAAAGAACAACGCGGGAAGTTAATGAAGTCATTAGAATATACATCAAGAGGCATTTCGACGATCGACTATCCAAAAAGCAAGAAAGTGAAGAGGATCCTTGTGAGTGGATTCGATCCGTACCGCCTTGAACAAGAATTTAGACGAACCAATCCTTCAGGTGCAAGCGGTCTGCAGCTCGACGGACGATGGGTGTGGACAGGTGATGGATTAGCCGTCATACAAGCGGCGAATTTCCCTGTTCGATGGGATGACTTTGAAGAAGGAATCGTTGAGAATACGTTCGGTCCATTTTTGAAGCAAGGCTCGAAACAAGTGGACTTAATCATGACCATCAGCCAAGGCGGACCGCGTAAGATGGCGATCGAAGGATATGCCGGACGCTATCATACAGGAGCTGACAACAAGCTCGAGGAAAGAGCAGAAGTCACACCACCTGTAGCTCATTGGCCGATGCCAAAGCCGCTTCCAGAGTTTATTGAAACCACCCTTCCATATGAAGAGATGATTGCGGCTGAAACAGGACCGTGGCCCGTTTTTAGAAACGATAAAGTTTGTGAATGGCTGCCGCCAAACTTTGAGGATCCAGCTGTTTGTAATGAGGATGGACCAACACCTGGCTCTAAAGCAAAAGAGGGTGGAGGCGGAAGCTATCTGTCTAACGAAAGCATGTACCGCTCGAATCGTGTTCGCTTAGGTCTTGGTGCGACCGACATTCCAGGTGGACACCTGCATATTGCGGCACAAGAATTTTACCCAGAGAACAAATCAGTATATATCACAGAGGAGTTCCAGGAGTTTCGCCGAAATACAGTGGATCAAACAGTCGATCTCGTGGAAGCCGCAGCTAGAGCGGTAAAATAAAACGATAAAGAAGATGTCTCTCATGCTTATGAGGGGCATTTTTTTGTTATCTAAATTTGATTGATGGCGCCAAGAGAGGGTAAGAAGATGACTCATAGAAAGGTGAGGATGGCCAATAGAACGTGTGCTAAGACTCATAGTCTGCTTGTGATGACCCATAGAACTGTTTTAGAGGTGTCAGAACGCTCTTGGCCAGCCTACACCTGAAGAATTTCTCAACATAAGAAACTTTTTTTAAAAAAAAGTGATCTGATTTGACTGCTTTCAACGTATATATTATATTACTGTATTTATGGACTGGCTTTAACTAAAGAGGTGTTGCAACATGAATATTGTTAAAGTTCTAAACCAACTAGGTGACCGATTTCTCAAATTGAGGGTGTACGATTTATCGGCACAGATGGCCTATTATTTTTTAATGTCGGTCTTTCCATTTTTGCTCGTCATCTATTCATTGCTGACATATTTACCACTAAAAGAAGAAAATATACTAGAGCTAGTCCAGCCGTATGCGCCAGAGAGCACATACAATCTGATTGATAAGACGTTATCCTATACCGTTATGAGACAAGAAGGAAACCTCTTGTCGTTTAGTTTGATCATTACATTGTGGCTATCATCAATGGGTTTTCAAAGCATGAAGCGTATCATGAATGATGCGTATCAAGTGCGAAATGAAGAAAACATGTTAAAACAGATTTTAGAAAGTCTGTTGCTAACTGTTGGATTCATGATCGCTGTTCTGTTCTCTGTATTTGTTCCGTTGTTTGAAAA
Organism: Fictibacillus tiangongensis; assembly: GCF_048083785.1. Classification (GTDB taxonomy): domain Bacteria; phylum Bacillota; class Bacilli; order Bacillales; family Fictibacillaceae; genus Fictibacillus. Next base: position 3,635,792 of record NZ_CP182294.1, on the reverse strand, counting down.
AATTCTGCGGGTGTATTTGGAAGGCATCTTTTCAAACCTAGCTTTTCAAAAGCTATGGATCATTATCCAGTGGGGAATAGGAACCGTGTTTCTGCTGTTGTTTTTCATTATGCTATATTCCTTTGCCCCGAGCATCAAGCTTGGGTTTAAAAAAGTACTTCCGGGTGCATTTCTTGCGACGATCGGCTGGCAGCTTGTTTCGATGGGCTTCGCTACGTACGTGAGTGGAAGCAACTATTCCGCGCTGTACGGGCAAGTAGCTGGTCTCGTCGTTCTCATGCTGTGGTTCTACCTGTCAGCGATGATCATCATCCTAGGTGGATTGCTGAATACGGTGGTGTACCCAGCGGAAAGTGAATAGATAAAAGTTTTGGAGGCTGGTCCCTTGAAGGGATTAGTCTTTTTTTGTAGGTGGAATGAATGTGTAAAATTGTGTGGGGTCTGACCCCGGGTCAGACCCCACACAATTCAGACAGTTTTAATCATTCAGATGTGGTTTTTACGGTACGCGTTCTTATATTTGTTACACGTTCACCGCTAATGTGCTTGTTTCCACCTGTAAACGCAACGGATTCACCGGTAACGTAGCTGCAAGTACCGATGATGGCTCCCTTTTCACCGATAAAACGCTCTTCACCACCGCTAAGAACAACTTTCGTACCCAAATTACTCATCTCAAACCTAAAAAATCTCTCTAAAAAAGAAAAAAGAATCTACCAAAGTAGATTCTCTCCTCATTTAACAATCTTACCTTATAAAACGCCGTACTTTTCATCGCGAATATCGGTAATGAACATATGACCAGGAGCATGTGTGATCATGATCTCAGGTTTTACATGCATCGCGACGGCTTGAGGCGTTACCCCACAAGCCCAAAACACAGGAACTTCACCGTCATGAATCTGAACAGGATCACCGAAATCTGGCTGATATAAATCATGCACACCGATCACTTCTGGGTTCCCGATATGAACCGGAGCCCCGTGAACAGAAGGGAAGCGGCTTGTTACCTGAACCGCTCGAACGACATCTTTTTCAGGAACAGGACGCATGCTCACGACCATAGGACCTTCAAAACGTCCAGCTTTCACACAATCGATGTTAGTTTTAAACATCGGAACGTTGCAGCCTCGTTCGATGTGACGAACAGGAATGCCATTATTCATCAGTGCATGTTCGAATGTAAAGCTGCAACCAAGCAGGAAGCCGACCATATCGTCATTCCAAAGCGAAGTAATATCGGTACACTCTTCAACGAGTTCGCCGTGACGATAGACGTTGTATTTTGGTATGTCCACTCTTAGGTCAGCGTTTGGTGCAACTAAGGTAGGAACGGCGGAACCAGGTTCTGTTACATCAAGCACCGGACAAGGCTTCGGATTGCGCTGACAGAACAGGAGGAACTCAAACGCCAGATCTTTCGGCAACACCACAAGATTTCCTTGTGTGTAGCCGTTTGCGAGTCCGCTTGTAGGCTTTTTCCACTGACCGCGGCGTATCAGATCACGAGCTTCAACTGGAGTTAAACGATCTAGTGCGTTCATAACAAGCTCCCCTTTTTATAAAAGTAGTTATGCGAAAAGTTTCGGAACTTCTGTGTACATCGTGTACACACTCATCGCGGCCATGATCAGAACGATCACAGCGCCAAAGACAGTCATCCACATGGGATGTTTGTAATCTCCAACGATTTTAGGTTTGTACGCCGCAATCAGCATCACACCAAGTGAAATCGGTAAAATGAGTCCGTTTAACGCTCCCACTAGAATTAAAATCGCTACCGGTTTTCCAACTAGCGCGAAGACAATGGTTGAAATGGCGATAAATCCGATGATGATCCACTTATGGTATTTTTCGAGTGTTGCATTCAACGTACGAATAAACGAAACGGATGTGTAAGCTGCACCAACAACAGAAGTGATGGCAGCCGCCCACATAACAACACCGAACATTTTGTAGCCAATGTTTCCGGCAGCTAACTGGAACACAGAAGCTGGCGGGTTCTCTGGATCAAGTGCGAGTCCTTGAGACACGATACCAAGTGCCGCTAAGAATAAGAAAATACGCATGATAGATGCGATCCCGATTGCTGAGATCGACCCTTTTGTTACTTCACCTAAGTTTTCTTTACCTTTAATACCTGCATCAAGCAATCTGTGTGCTCCGGCAAACGTGATATATCCACCAACTGTTCCACCGACTAGCGTAACAATCGCTAGAATATCAATCGTGTCAGGTACGAACGTTTTAACAACCGCTTCTCCAACAGGAGGTTGGGCTGTGAACATCACATATACAGTCAATGCGATCATGACGAAGCCGGCAACTTGTGTAAAACGGTCCATCGCTTTTCCAGCTTCGCGCACAACGAATACTAAGATGGCAACGATACCGCTGAGTACAGCTCCCATTGTAGGGGAGACACCGAACAATACATTTAAACCAAGACCAGCACCGGCTATATTTCCGATGTTAAATGCAAGTCCTCCAATAACAATCAATATAGCTAGGAAAACACCTAAGCCTGGAAGTACGGCGTTTGCGATATCTTGTGCTCTTTTTTCAGATACAGCGATAATTCGCCATACGTTCATCTGTGCGCCGATATCAATTATGATGGATGTTAAAATGACAAAACCAAAACTTGCGGCAAGAATGGACGTGAAGTGTGTGGTTTGTGTTAAAAACCCTGGTCCGATCGCTGATGTAGCCATCAAGAACGCTGCTCCTAAAAGAATACTGGCTTTTGACTCTTTCTTCATAACTTACCTCCTAAATTACTTCGTTTCTTGTCGTATTTTAAGTGCGATTCCTTGTTTTAACTGATGCAATTTCTTTTCTCGATCTAAGTAGAGTTGTTGGGCTACTTCGTGTGAAACTTCGACGAACTGTACTTTGTCTCCAGGCTTAAGCTGCGCCATGATTGAAAGATCGACGGTTGCGATCTGCCCGATCTTTGGGTATCCTCCGGTAGTTTGACGGTCAGCGAGCAGTACGATTGGGTTCCCTTCTGAAGGAACTTGAATCGTTCCGAAGCTCACAGCTTCAGAGAGCATCTCTTGTTTCTCTTCGAGAGCGAGCTCAGGTCCTTTTAAACGATAACCCATCCGATCTGACTGTGATGTAACTTCAAAATGATCGGTAAAAAGCTTCATCTGGCTTTCTGTTGTAAACCAGTCGTACTGTCTGCCCTTCATGACTCGAACTTGCGGTTTAGAAGCAGATGAGGCGATAAAATCAGACGAGATCGTCCATTGCATCTCCACGAATTTATTCTCTTCAAGCTGTGCCGCTAAAACTTTTGCTATTTTTCCGGAAAGTTCACTCGGCTCGCCAATAGAAAGCTCATCTTCATTCTGCAGAGCTTTTCCGTTATGTCCGCCGATACCCGCTCGTAAGTATGTAGATTTACTGTTCATCACTTCGGGTACATCAAAACCGCCCGCAACAGCGAGATATGCACGACAGCCCGTTTTACAGCCGCCGAATTTTAGCTTGCTGCCAGCAGACACCAACACTGAGCGCCATAATTTCACGGGTTTCCCGTCAATGGAAGGGGACAAATTGCCGCCGCAGATCGAGATCAGCGTGTCTTCTCTAAACTCCATATCAGGGCCGAGCAACGTAAGTTCTAACGTTGCTTCATTCTCAGCATTTCCAACTAAAGAATTTGCTATCCGATGTGCGGTTGTATCCATGACACCACTCGTGATCACACCATATTTTTGAAAACCGTAACGGCCTAGATCTTGAACACTCGTTAGGAGGCCAGGCTTTGTAATCTTAATCATCTCGCGTCCTCCTCCATTCTTTGAAACTCTTCTTCTGAGATCGGTACAAACTTGATCTGGTCACCGGCTTGCAGCAGGGAAGGCGTTTCACCTTCTGGAGTAAATAGCTTTTGAGGTGTTTTGCCGATCAGCTGCCATCCGCCAGGCGTTTCGATCGGATACACGCCTGTCTGTTTGCCAGCGATTCCAACAGAACCGGCTGGAATTTTCAATCTTGGATTACTTCGTCTCGGTGCTGCGATTTTTTCACTCATGCCGCCGATATACGGAAAGCCAGGGGCGAATCCGATCATATAAACGGTATATTCACCATTCGAATGAATATCAATTACTTCGTCAACCGTTAGTCCGTTGTGATTCGCAACTTCCTCTAAGTCTGGACCAAATTCACCGCCGTAACAGACGGGAATTTCCACCACACGAGGTTCGGCGTCACCATCAATCTCTAATTTTTTTAAAAGCGGTTCCAAAAATGCGCGTACATCATCATAAGGAAGTGTTGTCGTATTGATTTTCAAAGGATCATAAAAAACAGCCACAGTCGTAAAACCAGGAACGGTTTCAATCACCCAATCAAACTTATTCTCTTCAAAGAAAGAGGAGACTTTTTTGACTTTTTGCTGGATCTCATGGCTCATGTCTTGTCCGAGTTCAATGATCATGCTGTTATCGCCAAGCGGCTCAATAGTATATTTCATCGTCAGATCTCCTGTCTTTTTATGTAAAATTAATCAGAATATTTGTATATTTATAAAGGTCTAGTATATCGGAATATGTAACAAAATCAAACCTACATTCTTAGATTCCCGATAGTAATAATTTCTAGTCCAATTTTTTTTCGTATCAGGTGGTTTATGTTTAATCAAACGTTTAGAATGGGAGGGACTATACCCATGTGGGGAGATGTGAAAAGCGTGTATAATGAACCTATTTTTCTAAAACCTGTATTCAAGGACCGAATCTGGGGCGGTACGAAGCTTCGAGATGAGTTCGGTTATGAGATTCCGACTGAAACAACCGGAGAGTGCTGGGGAATTTCTGCCCATGCACACGGGCCGAGTGAGGTCGTGAACGGACCATTAAAAGGAGAACCACTGAATTTAGTATGGGATAAGCATCGAGAACTTTTTGCAGACCAAGAGGGTGAAGACTTTCCGTTGCTTGTAAAAATCTTGGACGCAAAGACCGACCTGTCCGTTCAAGTGCACCCTGATGATTCGTATGCACGCGAAGTGGAAGGCGAGGCATTTGGTAAAACAGAATGCTGGTACGTGATCGACTGTGAGCCAGGAGCAGAGCTTGTGTATGGACATCATGCGGGTTCCAAACTACAGTTTGAAGAGATGGTAAATGAGAACCGCTGGGAAGAGCTGCTTCGTAAAGTGGCGATCAAGCCAGGTGACTTCGTCTATGTACCGAACGGAACGATCCACGCAATAGGTGCAGGCACGATGATTCTTGAAACGCAGCAAAGCTCAGATGTTACGTATCGTGTGTACGATTACGACCGTCGTGATGATGAGGGAAACCTTCGTGAACTGCACATTGAAAAATCGATCGAAGTCGCGATGATTCCACACGAAGACGCTGACTTTGAACCGGTGCTGTCAGGTAATGATGATTTAAGAATCAAAAAACTGGTGAAGGAGAGCTACTTTACTGTTTATCATTGGAATCTGGCTGGAGCGGTTGCCGAGGTCGAAAATCCATCTTATTTGCTTGTAAGCGTCCTAGATGGTGAAGGTGAACTGCAGGTAGAAGGTGGAACGACATCTACGTTTAGCAAAGGTGATCATTTTATCGTCCCTTCAACAATAAAAAGCTTTGGAATGAACGGTAATGCACGGTTCATCGTGTCACATCCGAGTATATAGAGAAGATGAAACAACCGGAATGCTGGAATTCCGGTTGTTTTTTTGTTTGATATCAGGATTGAGTGGGGCTTGTGAGCGAAACGGAGGCTGATTAGAGTGAAACGCTATGCCATTGGAGCGAAAACAGCAGTTGACTGAGCGAAAAGCATAATGTTTGGAGTGAAACCCTGCAGTGTATGAGCGAACGTGTAACAAATAAAATAACACGTACCGTAAAACAGTAACATTACAGAACATTACATTTGTAATAAATCATCAAGAAGATAAATTTTGCGTTTTCCAGACTGGGAGGTGGGAAGTCCAATCGAATTTAGCAGGTGTTTGACGATATGACGAGAAGGGATTTGAAAAAAATCACAGCATTCATTATTGCTAATAGAGGGTTTCAACAAAAAAGCATATTCTCTTAAAGCTTCAATGTGGGCAAGTTTGTCATAATGCCCGCATTTTAGACAAAACCACTTTCTCCTCGATCTAATCATAGGCAGTTTAAGGCACTCTGTACAAGCCACTCCTTTTAACAAGTCGCTTTCAGTGATTGAAAATTGTTGAAAATAGTTATGGTTCGGTTCGCTATGATGCTTAAGTAAAAGACGAGATAATCTTTTAATATCTTTTTTAGAAATCACGTCTTTCGTTCGAGTGTTCTGATATCCATGAAATTTTGCAAGTACATTCGCACTATGAGTAACCACATTTGAAATATCTTTATACTGGGGAATGCTTTTAACACGTGTGTTGGAGTTACTTACGACAACGAGTGATTCGATGGGAATATAGGGGAATTTCTGTTGTTTGAGCCATTCTCTCAATAAATGTGTTTGTCGATAAACTTGTGAAATAGGGTCAGGGAAAACCTCCTCTTTGTCTTTGTATATTCGTATCAGTTGGTAAAATTCTTGGTCAAAAATCAATGTGCCGGACATGTTTTTAACTTCGAGTATGAGAAAAAAGTTGGCGTTAAAATGAGGATGTCGATTTGAAAGTAGTTTGCCCCAAAAGGCAGGCGAAGATCATGGAAAATGAAAGTTTCGTCTTTAGGTAGTAACTCCATGTGATAGTCGAGGGATTTTTCACCATTATAACCGGTCACACTTTTAATTAATTCAACTTCGATTTCATTACGAACAGGATGGTGAAGTGGAAATCTCTTCATAATCAACTTTAGTTTTTTAATTTTAATAGACTCTGAAGCTTCTTTTATTATCATTGATCTCTCCTTTATAGTTTTGAGCATTATTTCTACTTTTTTAGACAAAATCCTCCACCATCAAAAAAAAATTCTGTGGTTCTTACATTAGAAAAGTACGAGTCTGGGTGAAACAGTGAACTTTCTGAGCGAAACTAGTTACCGTTGGAGCGAAAACGCTACTTCAATGAGCGAAAAGAAACGGAGTTGGAGTAAAACGAAGTCGGATTTGAGCGAACGTATAACAAATAAAATAACACGTACCGTAAACAATTCACATGTGAGCTATCAACTTGCATGCACAATAAAATTTCTTTGTTTTCAACTCATGAAATATGCTATTTTAATAGTGTTAAGAAAATTATTACCAAAATGATAGTTAATTTGATTATTATTTTCATGTAAATATGAAGAAATGGCAGGTAAATCATATGTTAAAACAAATCAAAAAAGGTTTAGTCGTATCATGCCAAGCGCTAGAAAATGAACCGCTGCATAGCTCTTTTATCATGTCCAAACTAGCTCTTGCTGCAAAAGAAGGGGGAGCATCTGGTATTCGTGCGAACTCCAAAGATGACATACTGGCGATCAAACAAGAAGTGGATCTGCCGGTTATTGGAATCGTGAAAAGAGATTATGGTGACAGCGAAATCTATATCACCGCAACAAAAATAGAAATAGATGAATTAATCGAGAGCGGCTGTGAAATGATTGCAATAGATGCGACATTCAGAGAAAGACCGAAAGCGCTCACTCTAGAGGAACTCGTTTCATACGCCCGCGCTAAGAATCCGGCTGTTCAACTCATGGCTGATATCTCATCCATCGAAGAAGCTAAGAATGCGGAGAGACTAGGTTTTAATTGTGTGTCTACCACACTCTATGGATATACCGAAGAATCTAAAAATCACAGACTGTATGAAAATGACTTTCAATTTTTAAAAGAGGTGTTAAAAGAGGTATCTCTTCCAGTGATTGCAGAAGGCAACATTATGACGCCTGAGATGGCAAGAGATGTACTTAATATCGGTGCTTATTCTGTTGTTGTAGGCGGGGCGATCACGCGTCCGCAGCAGATCACAGCTCGTTTTGTTGCTCAAATTCCTAAATAAAAAGGATGTTTAACAATGGCTTCGTTACTCAAAGAAATACAAAGCGTTTTCTCCACGCTATCTGATAAGGAAAAGAAAATAGCAAATTACATTTTGGCCAATCCTGAAAAAGCTTCGCGAAGCCATATTCAGGAGCTTGCCGATACAACGGGCGTTTCGATCAGCTCGATCACTCGATTTGCGAAAAAGGTGTCATGCCGGAATTTTGTAGAGATGAAAGTGCGGCTTGCTGGGGGTTCTGAATCCAAGGAAGAAGAGGGAATCGAAAAGCAGCTTTCCTCCTCTTATCGAGATATGCTGACAGATGTCCAAGACCTAGGGGACAGAGATCAACTTCAGAAAGTCTTAGCTCACATGACAAAAGCAAAGCGGATATTTATATACGGTCTTGGGAGTTCTGGGTTAGCGGCACAAGAATTAAACTACCGTTTAAGCAGAATGGGTTTTGTATGTGAATCAATTACTGATCCACACTTAATGGTTATTCGTAGCACACTCATGCAAAAAGGTGATGTGATTCTCGCTTTTTCTCGTTCCGGACAAACTGTAGATCTTCTTCAGTCCATTTCTAAAGGAAAAGAAAAAGGAGCTGTTGTAATAGCTTTTACAGCTTTCGGGGAAACGCCACTCACCAAAATTTCAGATGTTATTTTGTGGACGGTGCATCCGCTTCGAAATCATCACCTTTTAACGGGATTAGATTTAAGTACATTATATTTAATCGACAGGATCAGTCTGTATTTTTTATCGGATAGCAAACGAGAAGAAAAATATTTGGAAACGGTAGAAGCAATCAAATCACGGGAAAGTTAGACTACTCCCCACCCTTTATTGGAGGCAGTGTAATGGTTAGAAAAAAAATCACCTTAAAGAATGCAACGATCTACGGCGAGACTCAAACCATGCATAGAGGCTCAATCACCATTCAAAACGGAAAAATAATAGATTTGAGTAAGGACTCATATCCAGGTGACAATCAAACAGAGATAATTGAATTCCCTGAAACGTATCACGTCGTTCCTGGAATGATTGATGTTCATATTCATGGAGCTGCAGGTGCAGACACAATGGATGCTACCTTTGATGCGCTGCAAACCATTGCGAACGTTCTTCCTCAAGAAGGCACCACTAGCTTTCTCGCAACAACGATGACGCAAGACCAGAACAAAATTGAAAAAGCGCTTGAAAACGCAGGATTATTTATCGAAGCAGGGCAAGTGGAAGGAACAGCTGAAACGCTCGGCATCCATCTTGAAGGACCATTTATTTCTGAAAAAAGAGCAGGTGCACAGCCTGTCGGCGCGATCATCAAACCAGATTTAGAATTATTTAAACAGTGGCAGGAGTTAGCTTCAGGTTACATTAAGCTCGTTACGATTGCACCTGAAATCGAAGGTAGTCTTGAAGTCATCTCCTATCTCCATGAACAAAATATCGTTGCGTCGATCGGACACTCTGATGCGTCATATGAAGAAGTGGTGTCAGGAATGAAGGCCGGTGCCTCTCATGTGACTCACCTTTATAACGGAATGCGTGGACTTCACCACCGTGAGCCTGGAGTTGTCGGAGCGGCACTTTTACACGGTGAACTAACGACTGAACTGATCGCGGATGGGATCCACGTTAGGCCAGAACTCATCTCTTTAACTTATAAACAAAAAGGAAATGAGAGAGTCGTGTTAGTGACGGATGCGATGCGGGCAAAGTGTCTTGGTGATGGGCAGTACGATCTTGGTGGCCAGGAGGTAACCGTTCAACATGAGACGGCGACTTTAAAAGATGGAACACTCGCTGGCAGCATCATTAAGATGAACGCAGCGGTAAAGAACATGATGCAATTTACCGGATGTTCGATTTTTGACATCATTCTGATGACGTCTGTTAATCCTGCAAAAGAGCTGAACGTTTTTGACCGAAAAGGAAGTCTTGCACCAGGCAAAGATGCTGACATTGTAGTTCTGGACGAAGACTATGAAGTGGTAATAACTTTTTGTAAAGGGCATATCGCTTACCGGAGAGGTGATGAAGCATGAAAGTCTTAGAAGTGAAAGATTATCATGAGATGAGCTCTATTGCGGCGAGAATCATTATCGGAAAAGTTCAATCTAAGCCAGATGCCAAACTAGGACTAGCCACAGGCGGAACACCGATCGGACTTTATAAGGAATTGATTCAAGATTACAGGAGTAACGGAACCTCTTATGAGAGTGTGTGCACCTACAATTTGGATGAGTATGTTGGAATGGATCCAGAAGACCCTAACAGTTACCGATACTTTATGGAGGAAAATTTATTTGCTCATATTAACGTGCCTGAATCTCAAATTCATATCCCTGATGGAACAGCAGTGGAATTGGAAGCTGAATGCGAACGGTATGATTTAGAGCTGAACCGAGGGGAAGGCGTGGATATCCAAATTCTTGGTATCGGAAGCAACGGTCATATTGGATTTAATGAACCTGGCACTTCTTTTTCTTCACACACCCATATCGTTAAGCTTGCTGAAACAACACGCAAAGCGAATGCTCGTTTTTTTCGACGTTTAGAAGATGTACCAACGCAAGCTATCACAATGGGTATTGCGTCCATTTTAAAAGCAAAGCAGATCTTACTTCTTGTTTCAGGCATCAATAAAGCCGAAGTGATGAAGCAATTGTTAACAACAGATGAAGTGGATGAGCAGCTGCCAGCATCTGCGTTAAAAAATCATCCGAACGTAACGATTCTTGCAGACGAAGAGGCACTGTCACTAGTAAAAAATGCAGATTTAAAAACATAAGTAAAAAGACCCTTTTTTAACAGGGTCTTTTTTCGTGTTTCCATACTGAAATCCCTTGTCCGCCCTAATCAAATAAGAAAATGAAAATAAATTTCACAAAAATAATAATAGTGAAAATAATTTAGAAAGACATTATAATAATTTGAAAGCGTTACCAAAACAATAAAAGGAGACTGATTATGAAGAAAAAAATTAAAGTCTTAACGGGTTCCCTCCTTGCTACTAGTCTTGTATTTTCAGCTGTTGACCTGTCAGGTTCGGTTAAAGCCCAAAAAAATGTACCTTATAATGTCCTGTCCGTAAAAGATGAGTCAGGCGATCAAATGGCAATCAACGGCAAGAATCAGCTAGCCAATGATAACAAACTGATCTTATTTAACGATGAATTTAGTTATTACACCGAAACACAAAAAGGAAGTATGGAAGTAGTCTTAGAAAAAACAGGCGTAAATACATACCGTGTTGTAAAAGACACAGATGGTGACAGCGCTATTCCTGAGAACGGGCTCGTTTTATCAACTGGAGATATTTCAACAACAGAAATCAGGAACTTTTTAACGCAGTTAGAAGCGGGAGAGTCCGTTACATTGACTGAGCCAACTGAGAAACGTGAACAAAAACAGTCACATGCGGTAAACCCTACGAGAGCGTCAAATCCAGGTGGAGCTGTGTTTGATGGATTCCGTGGACCTGATCAGTTAATCGTTTATACTCCCGCGTTCGGTGAGTCCACAAAAACGAATCAATATGGCTATGAAATTACAGTAGAGAACGGTTTTGTTACAAAACTTGGAGGCGGAAACTCTAAGATTCCTAAAAACGGTTTTGTCGTGAGCGGGCATGGAGTGAATTCCAGCTGGATCTCTTCCAACTCCATCATTGGTGCAAAGGTCAATGTGAGCGCAAACGGTGTTGTGGAAATCGTACAGGACGTTGAAAGTTTCCAATACCAAAGTAAACAAGCGATTGATCTAGCAAAGTCATCTATCGAAAAAGCAAAAGCAGAGTATTTAGATGTCACGTTTGAAGAAGCGAATGCTGCGATTCAAAAAGCGGAGACACTTTTAGCAGAAGCGGAAGCGATCAAAACAAGCGATCCTGTAAAATCATTGGATAGAACAAGACAAGCAACGCAATCCGCTTACGATGCGTACTATTATTCCCTTGCTTCTCATAAAGCAGAGCAGCGTGCGATCTGGTATCGTCCAGAAGAAACAACACTTGAAGGTGTAAAGCAAGTTCTTGATCGCATGGAAAAAGCAGGCTTCAACTCCGTCTATTTAGAAACAACGTTCTGGGGTTATACAATCTATCCAAGTGAGATCATGGAGAAATATGGTCTGCCGGCACAGCACCCGCGTTTTGCGAATGCTGACTACGGGCAATATGGCAAAGATCTACTTGACGCTTATGTAAAAGAAGGGAAAAAACGCGGCATGACAATCCAGGCGTGGACCGATGGATTCATGATCGGGGAGAGCAGTATAGGGGTTCCATCACAATTCGCGAAGTATCCAGAGTGGGCAGCGATTCAGCGCAGCAACACAACAGGAACGTTCAAGCCAGATACAGCGAGCAAATATTACTGGCTTGATATCGCACAGCCTGACGTTCAGGATTTCATGTTAGAGATTTATAAAGAGATGCAGAAAGACTATGACATCAAAGGTCTGAACATTGATTATATGCGTTACCCTCATCATAAGTTTGAAGAGAGCTATGGTTTCAGTGAGAGAACAAAACAACTTTATCAAGAGAAGACAGGAATTGATCCGTACACACTATCACCAACAACAACACCTGCTGAGTGGGAAAGATGGCTCAATTGGCTGCGAGAGCGTGAAAACGATTTTGTTGATAAACTTCACGTTCAAACAAAAGAGATGAACAAAAAGTTCATGTTGACGGCAACACCTGAACCAGGACCTGAAGCGGTACAGATCAGCGACTGGAAAGATGACATTGATGGTGTTATCCCGCAAGCGTATGGTCACGACTTCAACAGCATTCAGAAAACGGTAACAGACAGCAAGAAACTGATGCCTGAAGGAACGATGTACTACACGGGAATCTATTCGTTCTATCATCACTTAAGTGAGATGGCGAGTGTGAGTGACGTCATGTCTGCGAAATATGGAACATCTGGTGTGAACATGTTTGCTTTTGGCCAAGCGAGTGCGCCGTCTGTAGATGCTCTTGGTAAAGGGCCTTGGCGTGAGAAGGCAGTGAACCCTGGTGAGGAACCGATTCATGCTACACAAACCGTTTTAAAAGATATTGAAAAACAAATAACGAAAATCTATATACCTCAAGGTGCAATAAATAAAAAAGAAGGCATTTCTCTTAAACTAGCGATCAAGAAACTCAATAAAGCAGTGGAAAAAGATATTAAGAACAGTTCTGTCCTGTTTGATTCTACTGTGGCGAAAGTAGAAAAGGCAGTCTCGGACGAAAAACTTGCTCCAGTGGTAGGAGAGAGAATGAAAGCCGATCTTCTTGATGCGAAAATGTGGGTGAACTACGCTTTAAAGCATCAAAAGTAATTTCACTCTACTTAAAAATTGAAATGCTGGCTCAAAAGGTACATCTAGTGACCTATTGTTGTCAGCTTTTTCTTTTTAGGTTGGTACGGAGTGAAATGACGATCCTACGGGGTGAAACTTAACCATGTTGGAGTGAAACATAAGTATTTCTGAGCGAAACCCAAACTAGTTGGAGTGAAACCACCTATGATCGGAGCGAACGTGTAACAAACTATAAAATCACGTACCGTAAAAGCGCAGTCATACGTCTAATCAGTAAGTGAAGAAATTAATTTTCAGTAATTGATGAAAAATGAAAATTATTTTTAAAATGGATTGAAATCTCTTAATTTAACTTTTATAATTGAGATATTAAGAAAACGCTTACCAAAATGTTTCTGAGGGGGAAATGAAAAGTGAAGAAACGTACAAAAACATGGGTTTCTGGTTCATTAGCAGCAGCATTGTCACTAAGTTTGATCGCGTGCAGCAACGGAGAGGATGATAAGGCGAAAGGGTCTGCTAAAGATGGAGAGCTTTCCGGAGAAGTTACACTTTGGACAGCGTCATTAGCAGGTGAGCCATTTGACACCTACTTCAAAAATATCGAAAAAGACTTCGAAAAGCTTCATCCGAAACTTGATGTTGTGATCGAAGATGTTCCTCAAAATGAGATGGAGCAAAAAGTGTTAACATCGCTCACAGGTGACGATGTTCCTGATGTTGTTAACTTAAATCCTCATTATATGTCTAACATTGCTGCTCAAGGCGGACTATTAGATCTTACAGATGCGGTGAGCGACGAGACGAAGGACTCTTTTGTAGAAGGACCATACGAGTCTGGTATGTATGACGATAAGCTATATGCTTTGCCATGGTACTTAACAACAACTGTTTCTTGGTATAACAATGATGCTTTCTCAAAAGCAGGCGTTTCAGAGCTTCCTACCGATACGAAGGGACTTTATGAAGCTGCGAAAAAAGTAAAAGACGCAACGGGTAAACCATCATACTTCCCGGTTATCAATGACGGAAACACGATCATGGAAAAAATGGTTTCAATCGCGAACGGAACTCCTATCGTAGAAGATGGTAAAGCTAAGTTTGCAGATAACAAAGATCTATTAGAATTCTTTGAGGCAACTCAGAAGATGTATAAAGAAGGAATCATTCCTCAAGAAGCAGCGGAAGGTTCAATTAAAACAGGTCAAGAGCTTTACATGGCAGGAAACGTTTCAATGCTTGAAGGCGGCGTAACTTTCCTAGGACCGATTGAGTCAGGAGCTCCTGAAGTGTACAAAGCTTCTAAAGCAGGACAACCGTTGAACGCAGATGATGCACCAGTGAACGTAGCGGTTATGAACTTTGCGGTTCCAGCAAAAACAAAGAACGAAGATGCTGCTGTAGCACTTGCTGAGTTTGTATCTAATGCTGAAAACCAATTAGAATTCGCTAAAACGGCAGGCACTGTTCTTCCGGCTACAAAGAAATCTCTAGAAGATGACTACTTCAAGAATCCAGGAGATTCTCCAAAAGCATTCGGTATGTTAGAAGCTTCTAAGTCTTTAAGCCGTGCAGAAGTACTCATTCCTCCAACGGAAAACAGTGCTGACCTGCGTACAGCTACAAAGAACATCTTTATCCAAAACTTACAAGGTAAACTATCTCCGAAAGAAGCGTTAAAGGAACTTGCTTCTGAATGGAACAAAGCGTTTGAAAAATCTGGTGAAAAAGTAACATTCTAATGTAGTAGATGAAGAGACTAGCTTTTTATAAAGCCTAGTCTCTACTTTTTAAAAGGGGGGTTCTATCATGAACAGAGAACCTGTTGTGCTGCCAAATGTAAAAACAAAAATCAAAGCAACAAAAAAGAAGAAAAAGTTAAGCATGAAGTTCCTTACGCCATGGCTGTTTTTACTGCCAGCTATCGTGATTCTAGCTACGTTTTTAGTGTATCCGATTCTAGAAGCGTTTAAGTGGAGTTTTCTGGATTATAAAATCATTGCGGGTACTGGAGAATATGTTGGTCTAGCTAACTTTAAAGAGATGTTTGCAGATAAGTATTTCTGGGTTGCGTTAATCAATACGCTGACTTTCCTTGTGATCGTCCTGCCGTTAAACGTCTTTTTACCAATGATTTTAGCAGTCCTTGTAAACCAAAGAATAAGAGGAGCCGGCACGTTCCGCGTTCTTTACTATCTCCCAGTTATCACACCAATGGTAGTAGCTGCGCTCATGTGGAAAATGCTTTATTCACAAAGCGGTATTATCTCTGAGTTTTTAGTAAAACTAGGCGTGTTCGATGGTCCTACCAATCTACTGGTTCAGTCATCAACAGCACTAACAGCTGTAGCAGCCATCACCGTATGGAAAGGGCTCGGCTATTATATGATCATCTATTTAGCTGGTCTGCAATCGATTCCAAAAGATGTTTATGAGTCTGCAAGTATTGATGGAGCATCTGTTTGGAAGCAGTTTACGAAGATTACAATTCCGATGTTGACGCCATCTATTACACTCGTATCGGTTATGACGATCATTGCCGGAATGAAAGTTTTTGAAGAGATCGCCTTAACAACGGGCGGTGGTCCATCAGGTGCGACCACTACACTCGTTATGTACATCTACAACAAATTTATGAGTCTTGACGTAAGTATTGCGTCTGCTGCAGGTATCGTGTTACTCGTACTTGCGATCGCTGCATCACTTTTACAGATGAAGTTAACAAGTAAACGCGAAGACGATCTGCGCGTTTAATAGATTGGGGGGGAAATCATGAAATCAAAACAAAACAGTAAAATATGGCTTTACGCCGTTATGGTACTCATCACCGTACTAACGGTCGGACCGTTTCTGATCACATTATTTATGGCGATGAAATCAGGAAGCGAAGGCATCTACACAAGTCTTCTTCCAAAAGACCCAACACTCGCAAACTTCGTAACGGCCTTTGAAAAAGCGAACTTTGGACTTTATTTTATGAACACAGCGATAATAACCGCTATAGCGATTCCTCTAAATCTGTTGTTCTGCAGTTTAGCGGCATATCCGCTTGCACGAATGGAGTTTAAAGGACGCAGTGTTGTTCTGGCACTGATCATCTCAACGATGATGGTTCCGTTTCAGCTATACATGGCTCCACTTTTTCAGCTAGCAGGAGAACTTGGACTAAGAAACACACATATCGGTCTTGTTGTGATGCAGGTTTCAACAGCGTTCGGAATCTTTTTAATGCGCCAAGCGTATCTGCGTATCCCAAAAGAACTTGAAGAATCGGCTTACTTAGACGGTGCCAACCGCTTTAAAGTCTGGTATCTCGTCGTATTGCCACTTGTGAAACCAACACTTGTAACTCTGGCAATCTTCACTTTTATGGGCACATGGGGTGATTACTTATGGCCGCTGCTTAACTCAACAGAAAGCAGCATGTACACGTTATCCATCGGGCTCGCACAGCTTTCACAGAACTTTGACGGATCCAATTTAAAATTAATCTCTGCCGCATCCATACTAACGACAATTCCTACTTTACTAATCTTTATTTGGCTGCAAAAGTACTTTATTTCAGGAGCAACAGACGGAGCGGTAAAAGGATAAAACGTTACATTACAAAATCTTTAAGAGGTGAATTCATTTGAGTACCTTGTCTTTTTTCGGTAAAGAAGTTCCTGTCATCTATGATGTGGATTGTGTTGTGGTCGGTGGAGGTACGGGAGGAGCTGCTACAGCAATCTCTGCATTAGAAGAAAATCTCTCCACGTTAGTCGTAGAAAAAACCATTTCACTTGGAGGAACTCAAACGAATTCCCTTGTTTCTCCTATGATGCCGACACATGTAAAAACACAGCGCATTAACGGGTTAATTACAGAGCGTCTAAATCAAGAAAATGTAGAAACGAACGACGGAACAACCACATGCAGCTGGTTTAACGTAGAGACCTTAAGTTATGTGCTCGAACAACTGATCACAGAACGCGGAGGCAGCATTCTGTATGATGCAAATTTTATAGATTGCGTTAAGGAGAACGGGAAGATCACGCATATCATCGTAAACACATGCAACGGACTAGTTGCGATTTCAGGAAAAACGTTTGTTGATGCTACAGCAGATGCGGTTCTTTCTCGTTCAGCAGGTGTTGAAGTTGTGAGCGGAAATAAAGATGGTGAAAATCAGCAGATCTCTTTTCGATTTGAAATGGGAGGCATCGGTATTCCAGAGTTGCGAACGTTTATCCTCTCTAAGAATGAGACGTTTTGTAAGATCGAGAATCCTGACTTTTTTGAGATCGCGATGGTACCTGGTAAAGGGCATGTATTAGAACCTTACTTCCGAGAAGCACTCGCTAACGGTGACTTAATTGAGGAGGATCTGCGGTATTTCCAAGCGTTTACCCAACCAGAAAAACCCACAGTCATGTCATTCAATTGCCCGCACATTCCAGGTATCACGAAAACAACAGATCCGAAGCTTCGTTCGGAGGCTGTTGTAAAAGGAAGACAAATGATTCGCAGACTCGCAGCCTTTTTACCCAAATACATTCCGGGATTCCAAAACGCATTTTTATTAAAAGAAGCGAATCAGCTTGGTATTCGTGAATCATACCGCATCGTTGGCCAATATGTGCTTACTGAACAGGACTATGTAGACCGTGCTCGATTTGAAGACGGAATTGCACGAGGCGACTGGTACATCGATGTTCATAGTGTTACAAAAGAATCGGTAAATGAAGCGAAATTTTCTCGCGGAGAATATTACGAGATTCCTTATCGTTCCCTTATCACATTTGAAGTGGATAATTTAGTTGTCGTTGGCAGACACATCTCTAGCACATTTTTGATGCAAGCCTCTCTTCGCATTCAGCCGACTGTTCGTGATATGGGGCAAGCGGCAGGAATGGCCTGCGCGTATTCGATTAAAAACAACATGGCATTAAATACATTGAACGGTGCACATCTGAAACAGCAGCTTCAAATGGTGGAGGAATTTTAAATGAAGAACATAAATACAGTAAACATATTGAACCATACGCATTGGGACCGTGAATGGTATGAAACGTTTGAAGAGTTTCGATTCAGACTTCGCAACGGACTCCGCTATACACAGGGCCTGTTGAATGATGGGAAGATCGATAACTTCTTTTTAGACGGGCAGACGATCGTTCTTGATGATTATCAAGAGATTGTATGTGATGAAGAGTATGCGCGTCTACTTACTTTTATAAGAGAAGGAAAAATAGAGGTTGGTCCATGGTATCTGCTAGCGGATGAGTTTCTCGTTTCAGGTGAGTCCATGATCAAGAACTTGGAGATCGGAACAAACTCTGCAAAGAAACTTGGTTCACCTTACAACATCGGATATTTGCCAGATACATTCGGACACATCAGTCAAATGCCGCAAATTTTACGCCATTACGGAATCGATTCTGCTCTCATTTTCCGTGGTGCCATATCAGACCGTTTTGAAAATACGTGGGAAGGTGCAGACGGAACGAAGGTATTTACGATCGTCCTGCCACTATTTGAGGGGTATTATCAAACGTTCCTTAAATCTAAGGATTTTGTGGAGAAGACGAAAACCTATTTAGAAGGAAATGCTCCTTATTTAACTTCTGGCCATGCTTTAATTATGAACGGAGCCGACCATACATTTACGAGCTCAGATGTGAATGAAAGAGTGGAGCAGTTGAGTGATGAAATGCCTGATGTCGTGTTTAAGCAAACATTGATGTCAGATTATGTGAACTCGATTTCTGGAATGAAACCGGAGGCAACAATCTCGGGGGAACAACGTGATCCATCAAAGATCTTCATTCTACCTGGTGTGTATTCCACGAGATCGTATTTGAAAAATCATAACCAAATGTGTGAAGACCAAGCAGTTGGAATTATGGAAGCATTAAACGTTTGGACAAATGGTCGTTCAGATTCTGCAAAGTTCATGGAGTATGTGTGGAAGCTGATTTTACAAAACCAGCCTCATGACAGTATCTGCGGATGCAGTGTGGACGCGGTTCATGAAGAGATGGAGACACGAACACAAAAAGTCTTAAGCGCGATCAGCCGATTTTCAAAAGATGTTCTTCACGATGAATTTCCGGTTGAATATCTTGACGATTCAATAAATAATGGCTACTTATATGTGGTTAACAACACACCGATTGCTTCACGTTATCCTGTAACAGCTACGATTCGTATACCAGCTCCATTAGACAAAGGTTCAATCAAACTGTTTCATAACGAAGAGGAGATTTCGATTGACGTGTTGAAAAGAGAACGTCGGGAAGAATTTATTCATCATATCCTAGCTGAGCCGCATTATGGAGATTATGTGATTTATGATATTAGCTTTTCGCTGCCGTTTGATGGTGCTGAAATAAAGGCGATTAAAATTGAGCGGGTGGAAGAAGAAGCAGAAGTCGTTAGGACTCATTCGCTGTCGTTCATCCAAAACAACTTTTATAAGATAGAATGGAAGGATGACAGTCTATCCATTACTGATCTAGAAACAGGCGTGACACATGATGATCAGCATCACTTCACTTCTTCTCTCGATGCTGGAGACACGTACAACTATTCACCGCCACTGACAGATAAAGTTAGTAAAGCCGTAATTACGGAGGTATCGGATATCGTAATCGGCGACACCTTCCAGTCAGCTACGGTGCATTATGAGGTTAAATTGCCTGCTTCACTGAACGAAGACCGATCAGGTCCGAGCGAGGCTGAAACCACAAATACGATGAAAACAACGATTACCCTTCATAAAGGGAAAAGATTCATCTATTTTAAAACGAAGGTGAACAATACAGCGAAAGACCAAAAGCTGAAGGTTGGATTTTCAACCTCAAAAGCCGATATTAGCTATGCAGATACAGCGTTTGACCTGCTAAAACGGGAAACGCTTCGAGATAAGAAATACGATATGCCGAAAAACAAAGAAGCCGTTATGAATCAATATCCGACTCAATCCACAGTGATCGCAAATGAACATCAGCTTCTTCACCGCGGTTTACAAGAATACGAGGTTGACGCGCTTGAAGGAAAAGACCATATTTTCTTAACGATGATTCGCAGTGTTGGCTGGTTGTCGAGACGTGATCTGCGTACACGTGGAAATGGGGCTGGACCAGGTTTTGAAACACCTGGCGCACAATGTCTCGGTGAGTATGAATTTGAATACGGTTTGGTTCTCGGCAGAAACAACATGAGTTTAAACAACGGGAAGTTTCTGCGTCAGAAAGTGTTGACTCAGCAATCATATGTGAAAAAAGAGGATCAAAAGCTATTTGAACTTTCATCAGCAGAGGTTGCTTTTTCCTCGTTTATGTTCAAGGAAGAAAATACGTTTGATATTCGTCTGTTCAATCCTTCGCTTGAGGATGTGGAAACAGATTTAATTCTTGGTTTTGATCCTGAAGAGCTGTATGAAGTTGATTTTACTGGGAAAATCATTTCCAGTGTTTCTGCAGCAAAACAAACAGCCATTACGTTTGGCCCTAAACAAATCAAAACCATTCGTGTAAAAAGGAAAGGCCGGTAATGAAGGGATCAAATACTCCGTCCTTAGAAAATGAAGGTGATCATGATGAGAAAGTTTGTAGCATTTGACATAGGCGGGACATTAATTAAATACGGTGTTATTTCAGAAGATGGTACGTTTATCGAAAAATACGAAGTGCCAACAGAGGCGCAGCTTGGCGGACCCGCAATCGTTCAAAAAGTGAAGCAATGTGGAGAGCAGCTGATGAAGCAGCATGAGATTAGTGGAATCTGTATCAGCACGGCTGGCCAAGTAGATTCAAAAGAAGGCGTCATCCTGTTTGCTTCATCTTTAATCCCTAACTACACAGGAACCAAGCTGAAGCAGGAACTAGAGGAACACTTTAACTTGCCTGTAGAAGTAGAAAACGATGTGAACTGTGCCGGGCTTGCGGAGTCATGGATCGGAACAGGAAAAGATTCGAAGAGCTTGTTCTGTCTAACGATTGGTACAGGAATCGGCGGAAGCTACATTTTAGATAATAAACTTCACACCGGCCACAGTTTTAGCGGTGGTGAGATTGGTTATATCCCGATCGAAGGTGGTCAGTTTGAAGAATTAGCTTCCACACGCGTATTAATTAAAAATGTGGCGAAGCGAAAAGAAGTAGCGGAGTCTGAGCTTGATGGCAAACAAATATTTGAGATGGCTCAAAACGGTGATGAAGTATGCATCGAGGAAATTGAACGCCTAGTGTATTACCTATCAAAAGGAATCGCGACGATTGCATACATGATGAATCCAGAAACGATTATTATCGGCGGAGGCATTACAGCTCAAAAAGATTACCTTTTGCCTTTAATCATGAGACAGCTCGAGATCGATGTGATTCCAGCTATCTTAGCGAAAACGAAGATCGAGATCGCCCGTAACTTAAATAATGCTGGTATGGTTGGAGCTCTACGTCATTTCTTGCTTCAAGAATCTCTGCAGCCGCTTAAGAGCATCACAACAATGATCGAGTCGAACAGACACAAGCTGACGAAACGCGAGCAGATGATCGCAAAATATATTATCACGAATTTAGAGTCATTCCCGAACAGAACCATTTCAGAACTGTCGCGACAGATCGACGTATCAGAAGCGACAATTACTCGTTTTTGCCAAAAACTTGAGTTTGGTTCCTACAATAAGCTTCGATTGATGGCAAAAGAAGCATCTGTTAGCACAAGGCTTTTCGAACCATCTGAAAGCAGTCGTTTAACAGGTGTTAAAGAGACGTATGTAAAAATGCTGAAGAAGTTTGATACGCTTTACGAGTTAAAAGATGTTGAAAAAGTAAAACAACAAGTAGCGAACGCAGAACAGATATACTTGTATGGCGGAAACAAGCTGTCTTTTATAGCCGATCAAATGAAGTATAAATTGATGAGACTTGGTAAGAAAGCAGACACCTTTTTGTCTGCGTATGAGATGGAACTGTCGGCATACACACTAGATTCAAATACACTGGTTATCGGACTTAGTGCTTCTGGTTATGATTCAGAAGTGGTGAACATGCTGAGGCAAGCTAAGAAATTAGGGTGCGAAACGATTGGGGTGACCAGCCAACAAGATTCTCCGTTATCAGAGGTTTCGAATACACGTTTACTCATCCCAGCAACAGACGATATCGCGGGTGATGATAACTCCATTTGCGAGGTTTCAGCATTCTACCTGATGGATGTAATTTTAAAAGAACTGCAAAACGACGACTATAAGACGGAAAAACAAAAAGAGATTATTTAAACGTGTGATTCGGTTTCAATTTACGCTTAAATTGAATTATTATGACGCAAATGAGCAGATTGGACATAGTTTTAAAGTTGTAAAAGAGGGATGAAGTTTGTATTTTGGGGTGTTGGAGCGAAAAGCGGGCTCCACTGAGCGAAACGGTGGTCAGTTGGAGCGAAACTGTGGTTCCACGGGGCTAAACGGAAGGTGTTTGGAGCGAAAAGCGGCCATGTTTGAGCGAACGTGTAATAAATATAAGAACACGTACCGTAAAAACAGACATAATACAGAACTATGGTGCAGAACGAAGCCCAACTGCCGACTGGCACGCTTGCAACCGCACCTTTTCGCATAACAACTTCCTATAAAAAACAAATTGAAAAGAAAGGGAGAAAATATGACACTACAAAATATTTTCTCCTTTTTACGTATGAAGGGTGAACGGTCATGAACGCATACGATGAAGCAATGGAACAACTTCTAAATTACAAACCTGAACAGACAAAAAAAGTCGATTTCGAGGAATTTTGGGATGGATTAAAAGTTGAAGATCAGGAGTATCCTCTGAATGTAGAAGTGAAGGAGCGAACATACAGCGTTCCTGGCGTAAATGTCTATGACGTGGCTTTTGACGGATTTCGTAATTCTCGCATCCACGGTGTATACGTTACACCAAAAGTTGTGAAAAAAGATGCTCCAGCTGCAGTCATTTTTCATGGCTACAACTGGAACACGCTGCAGCCGCATTATACGTTTAAGCATGTCATTCAGGGAATACCGGTTTTATTAGTAGATGTAAGAGGACAGAGTGTGAAATCGGCGGATAAGAATTCCTACCCAAATGGCGGAGCGGCTGGTTGGCTAACACAGGGGATCTTCGACCGTAACCAATATTATTACACACATGTTTACATGGATTGTTACCGAAGTGTTGACGTTGTTCGAAAGCTTTCTGGAAAAAGGTACGTTTATCTGGAAGGCGGCAGTCAGGGTGGAGGATTGGCCATTGCCACTGCTGCTTTACAAAAGGACATCACCTTAACGTTATGCGACATTCCGTTTATGACGGACTTTGAACGTTCCGTTGGGCTTGCTGCAGAAGGACCTTATACAGAGATTTCGCATTATTTTAAAGTTCACGATCCGCAGCATAAAACATCATCTAAAATCTTTGAAACACTAAGTTATGTGGACGCAATGAATCTAGCAAGCTCTGTAACGTGTCCGGTCCTTTTATCGGTGGGAATGATGGATCCCGTATGTCCGCCGATAAGCGCTTTTTCTTTGTATCATCATTTAGGCGGCGTAAAGGAAATTAGAACGTACCGTGAATACGGTCACGAAGTTCCTATGATTCATGAAGAAGAAAAGTTGAAATTTATTCATTCTTATATAAAAAGTATGTAACGAAAGAAGGCTAAACGCATGAAGATTGCTTATATACCAATAGATGAACGCCCTTGCAACATCACATATGTTCAGATGATTGCGGAGTCTTCACAGGATGTAGAGTTGTTTGTTCCTGGACCTGAACTCTTAGGTTATAAAAAACAGGCTGCGAATACAGAAGAATTATGGAACTGGCTAAGAAATCTAGCCGGGAAAGTGGACGCTCTTATTTTAAGCATTGATATGCTGGTATACGGTGGGCTGCTTCCATCCAGACTTCATTATTTGACTGAAAAAGAAAGTGCGATATGGGTAGAACGCTTGCGCTCGTTGCGCCAAGATTATCCCAATCTAGGAATCTATGCATCGAACTTGATCATGCGCACGCCAAAATACAGTTCGAGTGACGAGGAACCAGATTATTATGAACACTGGGGCCGGGAATTATTTTTACGCTCTTATTTGTTGGATAAAGAGAAGCGCGAGAAGTTAACAGAGGATGAGGCAAAACAGCTTAGTGAGATCAAGGCTAAGCTGCCAAAAGAGCACATTGAAGACTATGAGAGAAGACGAGCTTTCAATTCAAATATGAATGTGCAAATGCTAGATTTGGTTAAAGAAGGCGTGCTGACGTTTTTGTCGATT
The DNA here is from genome assembly GCF_048083785.1 of Fictibacillus tiangongensis. Classification (GTDB taxonomy): domain Bacteria; phylum Bacillota; class Bacilli; order Bacillales; family Fictibacillaceae; genus Fictibacillus. Next base: position 3,611,238 of record NZ_CP182294.1, on the reverse strand, counting down.
CCGCAGGATGACAGTTCCGAATACGGATATACGGCGATCGATCAAAGCGCTGTGGTGACTAAACGAGAACAGCTTCGTTTATATAAAAAAGTTCACATGTACCCAGGTGCAGATGAAGTAGGGGCTACATTACTGTCTCGAGTTTACAATGATTTACGAGGTCAGAAACCTAAAATCTTCCCGATATGGAGCAGTACGCTCGGCCCGCAACTTGTGCCGATGTATGAAGATCGTCCTTTTGCAGAAAGTTTAAAAGCGCATGTGTTAGCAGCGGGGTGTCAGTTGGTGGATCGTGCTGATGATGCCGATCTAGTGCTCGCTTATAATACCCCTGGCCGTGTGATGCAAGAGTCATGGGAACAGAATGTAAAGGACATCACGTACACAAGTTTCCGAAATATGCTCACGTTTGTGGATGAGATTAAACAATTTATCAACTCAGGGAAAAACGTTATTGTGGCGGATTCCGCATATGCCAATGGCGGAGACCGCGAGTTAATAACCATTTTAGATGAAGAGGGTATTCTTGATAAACTCGTCTCGTACAAAGGATGGAACACGAATTGCAATACACTAGGTACAACAATCTGCCAAGGGGTGTTGGGTGCTGAGGGGAAACAGCAGCAGATTCAAACAAACCTTATCTACCACCTTTTTGATGATTATTTTTATCAAGCAGAAATTCGTATGGAAATGAACACAGATTTTCTGCCGAAGTATGATTTGGATTATTTTGATCTGAAAGGTGAAGCGGTTCGTGTGAATGAAGAACGTAATGATCGTATGTTAACCAGATTTAATGAACAGATTCTTCATAGTTTTAAAAAGTTTACAATCAATAATCTGAAAACATTTGCTCCATGGAACCGAATGTTTGAATGCGGTCTCTCATTTGATATTAAGGATGCTACAGGTAAGGAGTGATTTGTTGTGATATTAGGCGCAATTGAAGCAGGCGGCACTAAGTTTGTGTGCGGAATTGGAAATGAGGACGGGGAAGTTCTAGAAAGAATCTCTATTCAAACAACAACCCCAGAAGAAACGATGAGACACGTTGTTGATTATTTTATGGAAAAAAAGGTGGATGCTCTAGGAGTTGGATCATTCGGGCCGGTTGATCTTGATGTTTCAAGTCCGACTTATGGTTACATAACGAGTACGCCAAAAAAACATTGGAATCAGTATGATTTAGTGGGAGAACTGAAAAACCATTTTCATGTTCCAATCGGATTTGATACGGATGTGAATGCTGCAGCTTTAGGAGAATCTCTTTGGGGTGCTGCCCAAGGTCTAGATAGCTGTCTGTATATGACGGTCGGAACTGGAATTGGTGTAGGAGCCGTTTCGGAAGGAAAGCTGGTACACGGGATGCTTCATCCGGAGATGGGCCACATTCTCGTTAGACGACATGATGAAGACCATTTTACAGGTAGCTGTCCGTTTCACGGTGATTGTCTAGAAGGTATGGCTTCAGGTCCCGCGATTGAAGCACGCTGGGGAAAGAAGGGCGTGGAGCTTGCGTCAAATCTAGAGGTGTGGGGGCTAGAAGCCTATTATCTCGCACAAGCTCTTGTAAACTATATTTTGGTGCTCTCTCCAAAACGAATTGTGATCGGCGGTGGTGTTATGAAACAAGAACACCTATTTCCGCTCGTTCGAAACGTGGTGGTCCAACTGTTAAACGGCTACATTCAACACGAAAATGTACTGAACCAAATCGAAAAGTATATTGTTCCGCCTGAATTGGGTGACAATGCAGGATTGTGTGGGGCATTAGCGCTGGCAAGGCAGGCGCATACAATTAAAAAGACAAGCTGACTCTGGGAAAAGAGTCAGCTTGTCTTTTTCTATCGTTGTTTACTCTTTTGAGGTAAGCAGCTGGCTAACGTTAATAAGAGAATCATCGCTTCCGATATCGTAATGAACAGGATGAGATATTTTTGACCATCGTCAATCCAGCTCCCTTTGTTTAGTAGTAGTAAACCAATCATTGCTAGCAAGACTATGTTGGCTTTCCCTAAAAATGAAAATCCTCGTTTTAATGAAAAGGTTTTGTTCATGGGCAATTCTCCTTAAGACTCCTGGTATTTAAATATGATGTGTTGAAGTGTGCAAAACAACTACTCTTGATCTTTTAAATTATCCATTAAACATAATTAGTACGATTAACCAGTTGACTAGTAGCAGAAAAAAGAAAAGAAGAGCTAAAGATATGTTGATGATCATTGGTAAATGACTTAGTACAGATTGAACACTATGGTTCAGACCGAAAAATGCAAATGTAGTATATTTGTTTATTAATGAAAGAACTCCATTTTTGTTTGTCACATAATTATGTTGATAAAGTTTAATGATGATACGTTGAACAAAAATAGAAAAGAAGGCAAAGATGGCATTGGTTAATAAGAGCAGCAAGATCATTGTAGTTGGAAAAGGGACGTCAATTCCTACAAAAATAAGTGAAAAAAGCGAAACGAAAAGAATCATTAAAGAAATACTGATTAATCTAGTAGCCATTTACAAGTCCTTTCATAAAATATGAATTTATAAGATAGTACTAGAATAGCACAAGAAATTCGGACAACATGAAGATTACGTAACACATCCAGTTTAAAACTAGTCATACTTAGAATCCGCCAACACTAAACTCAGAAATTACCAATATACAAAAAAGAAATTCACAAACAATAGGTCTCAATTTTTAGAAAATTATATTGTAACCGTTTACAAGTTGGATTATAATATTGAAAAGTGAAACGTTTCTATTGGTAAAATGAGGATTTTGGGTATATGACAACAATCAAAACGTTTATATTTATCTATTATCCTATTTTTTTGCTCTATATCGAAACGTTTCGAAACGCTATATCGAAACGCATCACCCACATGATTAATCTATTTTTACTCCAGTACCCCGGTTTTTCCGGATGAAGAGGTGATTTATGAAGAACATCGCGATAAAAGATGAGAAAGTGATCGTGGACGGTCGGGAGGTCTTCTTGTTCGGAGGAGAACTTCACTACTTTCGAATCCCGAAGCAAGACTGGCGCGAGCGCATACAGCAAGTAAAAGAAGCTGGCGCGAACATGATCAGCACGTACGTACCTTGGATTTTCCACGAGTATGAGGAAGGTATTACGGATCTTACCGGAACCTCTCGACCAGAACGTGATCTACATACGTTTCTGCAGCTCGTAAAAGAAGAGGGGATGTACTGTCTAGTCCGTCCGGGTCCATATGTGATGGCAGAAATCGTGGATCATGGGGTTCCAACATGGTTTATCGATAACTATCCGGAAGCGGTAGCGAAAACGAACGTTGGCGAGATTCATCCAACCCGAGTCGTGAGTTACAGTCACCCGACTTTTTTAGAAAAAACAGAGCTTTGGTATGAAAAGGTTTGTGCCGTTATTAAGCCGTTTTTAGTCACAAACGGTGGTCCAGTTATTCTTTTTCAGCTCGATAACGAGGTGGGGATGTTCCACTGGGTAACGAACCAACCCGATTTCAATGCTTCAACACTTCAAGAGTTTCAACAGCATCTGAGAACAAACTATACAGAACAAGCGTTTCAAGAAACATTCCGCATTCCGTTTAGCGAGATTCAGTCGTTCGCGGAAAACATGACGAAAAAACCTGAAGCGATCTTCGCTCACGCCCTAAGAAACGAATTCGGACTTTTTTTGAGACAGCATTACAAGCGTTTCATCGAGAATCTGAAAAAGTCAGCAGAAGAAAAAGGCATCGACGTTCCGTTCGTCGTGAACATTCATGGCTTTCATGGAATCGATATCTTAAAGCGTGGAACGATGTATCCGATCGGCGTTTCACAGCTGCTCGAGACCGCGAAAATCGAGAACACACTTATGGCTGGTGATTATTATATCGGCAACATCGAGTATGACAGCTATGTGGATATCGTATTAGCCAACGCCTTTACAAAAGCGATTCAATGGAAAGAGCAGCCTCTTTTCTCAGCTGAGTTCCAAGGTGGAAGCATCCACGATAAGCCAAAGCTTCAACCGACAACGTTTGATCTGACGACGCGCTTATGTATCGCGGACGGGATGAACGGTGTGAACTATTACATGTTTGGTGCGGGCGAGAACTATGAAAATATCGGCTTGTTCGGCAGACGTCACGATTGGCAGGCGCCACTTACTAAATCAGGCCAGAAAAATCCGCACTATCCTGTGATTCAGCATATCGGAAAAATGCTTCAAACATATGAAAGCTCACTTTTACAAACAAAGCCAGTCGTTGATACGCATCTCGGTTTTTATCCCGATTATTACATGACGGAGTTTCACGATGAACATACGAAAGCAATGGTCGACCAGATTCAACGCGATCGTGAAACCTACATGGCGAACGGGATCGCAAAGGCGCTTCGCGTGAACAACATCATCTATGATGCGATTAATGTTCAGGATGATGCTGAGATTGATCCAAGCGAGGTTCCTTCTCTTTGGATGTTTACCACAGAGTGGATGGATGAAAACATTCAGCAAAAGCTCGTTACGTATTTAGAGAACGGCGGAAGGCTGATCCTGTTCCCAACGATTCCAACAAAAACGCTGAAAAACGTACCGTGTACGATTTTGAAAGATTACATCAACGTAACCGTAAAAGAAACAAAGCACCGCGTGTTCGGTCAGATTGATCAGGCGGACAACGTGTTGATCGCCCGAGCTGAGATCTATGAAACAACAGTTGGAGCTTTCGCTCATATAGAGGACAACCCGGATCAAGTGATCGCATTTGAAAAACAGCTTGGAAAAGGTCAGCTTTATATGTTTGGAATCGGGATGGATCACGGCTTTCATTATCAAAACGACATTATCGTCGAGCTTGCCAAACGAGCAGGGATACAGAGTCGTTTCACATTAGAAGAAGAGCTTGATATTACCGTTCGATCTTCACCAGAAAAAGGTGACTTCTTCTTCCTTCAAAACTTTGATGAATTTAAGAAGTCAACGACGATCACGTACGACGGAACAACCCTTTTCGGTGGAAAAGAAATTTCAATTCCAATGCGAAGCGGCCTCATGCTACCAGTTAACGTACCATTACACGACGACTTGTTCATCGAGTACGGAACGGGTGAAATCTATCAAACCTTACAGCAACAAGACGAGATCTCACTCACAATAAAAATGATTCAAAAAGAAGAAGAATTCGTCTTCCGTTCCTCCTCCTGGAAACCTGTAGATACCAAAGAGGTTTCAATAGAGGAAGTACAAGAGCACACATTCAAAGTGTTGATTCAATCAACAGAAGAAACAGCATCCATTCGGTTTCAACCAGCGTTCGCAAACGCTATTCAACCATAAGTAAGGTTATTTCTAACTGTTGCGACTGATGCATTTTGTTCTTATTATCATCATCGAATAGTTGATTGCAGTGGAAGGTGCGAGACTCCTGGGGGATCAGCGGGACAGGTGAGACACCTAAGGGCACAAGGTGCCGAGGTGGCTCACCGCACGCCCCCCGGAAAGCGAGCACCTGAAACGGAAATCAACAGCTTTCAAAAGCAACGGAGCGAAATAGCAAATAAATTTAATTGGGGAGTTGATAGGTAATGAAGAAAGTATTATCACTATTCATGATCATCGCACTGCTGTTTTCAGTAGCAGCTTGTAGCTCAGATGACAAAGCAAGCACTGACGACAAGAAAGAAAACGTAACCATCTCGTATGCAAGCTGGTCACTTGGTACGGAAAAAGAACAAAACCTTGAGCGCCTGATGATCAAAGCGTTCGAGAAAAAGTATCCGAACATCAAAGTTAAGATCGACGAGTCGATCACGTCTACAGACTGGAACGGAACGCTAGCAGCTGCAGCAAGTGCGGGCAAGATGCCAGACGTTTTTGCTCTTCCACAGATTCCATCATCACTATCAAACGACTGGCTGATGGACATCACGAAAATGACGGAAAAAGATAAAGATTTTGCAAACATTCCAGAAGCAGTTCGTGAATCAGCGACTTACAACGATAAAGTGTATGCGGTTCCATTCGCACAGCATTTCTTAGGCTACTTAGTAAACAAAGATCTGTTTAACGAAGCGAACCTGGATTACCCTGAGTTTGGTTTTTCACTAGAAGAGTACACGAAATCCATTAAAGAAGTAACGAACATTAACAAAGGTGTAGCTGGAACGAACCACGCGTTCTCTGTAACAGACTGGTACCCGGCAGCAGCTAACCCAGACATGGGCTGGTATACGGTTCAAGACGGTCAATACTCTCTTGACTCAAAAGAGTTCATCGCAGGAGCGAATCTTGCAAAAGAGATCACAACAAACAACTACGCGTACGAGTCACTTCCAGATGACTTGAAAGCAAACTTTAAAGGCGAGAACCCAGAAGAAGTATGGATGAACGGACAAGTTGCTGTGAAATGGGACGGCACTTGGGGAGTTCCTGCACTTGTTGAAAAAGGAACGTTCGACTTTGACTTCATCGGTCTTCCGGGTGGAAGAACGGGTGTAACGAACGACTTTGTTGGAATCTCTAAAACGAGTAAGCACGCTGAAGAAGCATTTCTTTTCTCAAAGTGGATGTCATTCGGTAAAGAAGGTTTCATGAAGCGTATGGAAATCGCTGAAAAAGAAGGAAAAGCACTGAACACATTACCGGTTAACGCAGATCCTGAAATTTTAGATGAGTACTTTGCAATCAATGAAGTGCCTGGAATCAAGACCGCTTATGACAACTTAGACAACGCGATCGTTGAGCCGGTTAAAACCGTACCTGGCTATGTTGATGCACGTTGGGAAGCACCAACTGGCGTGAAGGTTGGAGAAGAAGCGAACGCGAAAGTGGCCGTTATTTTAGATAACGTGATCAAAGGAAACCTGAAGATCGAAGACTACGCGAAACAGCTCGATCAATTAGCAGACCAAAAGAGCAAAGAAGCAAGTGAGGCTTTAAAAGATAAATAGAAAGCCTGAAGTTTAAGGGGAGGTTGATAGTATGAAGTTTAAAAGATTTCTTTGGTTAGGTTTAGCGCTGTGTCTCATTATTCCACAACCATTTGCATCTGCTGAAGGCAACAGTCAGGATAATAAGCCTGCCGAACAAGTCGTGGAGGAAAACTATCATACCGTCCTTAACAGTTGGGAGAAGAAAGGGACAGGTGACGCTTCAGATTTTGAAGCGTCTGTCTCTCCTTCTGATTTTAAGATCAAAGACCAAAAGAACCTTTTGTCAGAAACAGAGAGTAAGGGCTATAACGATCGTGTTTTCTATTGGCATAACCGAGAGTCCGTTTCCTATGAAGTGAATGTAGAGGAAGCGGGACTTTATGAGCTAGCGTTTGATTATTATCCACTGAGCAGCGAGGTTGTTCCAATAGAGGGCGCTATTCAGGTAAACGGTAACTATCCTTTTTATGAAAGCGGCAGAATCGTGTTTCCGGCCGACTGGAAAAACGAGAAAAACAGCTTTGAGAAAGATCGGTTCGACAACGACATGATTCCGAAGCAAAAGCGGATCGAGCGTTGGAACACGTTAACAGCGGAAGATGCGAGTCAGCTTCAATCTGAGCCGCTGCGTTACGAACTGAAAAAAGGAAGTAATACGATCCAGCTCACGAACCTATCAGGTGAGATGCTGCTAGGAAAAGCGTACGTTAAATCACCTAGCAAACTACCAAGCTATAAAGATTACGTACAGAAACATGAAAACGCAAAATTGGCTGAAACAATGATCACACGTGAAGCTGAGAAGGACTATGAAAAGAATAGCTCGTACATACGTCCTTTTGCAGCGGATGATTCATCAGCGGTACCGAGCTCTCCAAAGAACCTTCTATTAAACACGCTAGGTTCTGAATCATGGAAAGACTCCGGACAGACGGTGAATTGGAACGTCAACGTGAAAAAAGCTGGCTTATACAAGCTGACATTTAAAGTGCTGCAGAACAAAGAGACGGGTGGTCCGGTATTCCGAAAACTGTTGATCGACGGAAAAGTTCCGTTTCAAGAAGCTTCACCCGTTACATTCCCATTTAATAAAAACTGGGATAACGTGACATTAGAAGATGAAGATGGAAAAGATTATCTGTTTTATCTATCTAAAGGAAATCATCAGATCGGTCTAGAAGCCGATGCTGCGCCTGTTGAGCCTGTTCTTCATACGACGAACAAAGTGATGCGCGAGATGGAAGAACTGACGCTTGAAATCCGAAAGCTTACAGGAAATCAGACAGATACATCTCGTGGCTGGAAAATCAGCGAGTACATTCCAGGCATCGATAAAAAACTGGCTGGCTGGGCAGATGAGCTCGAACAAGAACTGAAGTACCTTAGAAAACTTGATGAAACAAAAGAAGATTCAAAAGATATGGTCTCTCTTGAGATGGCGGTTCAAAAGCTAAGAGCACTTAGCAAAAAGCCGGACCAGATTCCAAGCCGACTCACAGAGCTGTCAGAAGGATCGTCATCCGCGGCACAGTTGCTCGGAAACATGCTCGTAACGTTGCCCGAACAGCCGTTAACGGTGGATCGGTTCTATGTGCATGGTGATGAAAAAGATGTTCCAGATGCAGAAGCAGGTTTTTGGGAAAAACTGATCGACTCGATTCAACGCTTCTTCTTATCGTTCTTCTCTGAAAATTATTCAGCGAGTGAAGCGGAAGAAGATACGTTAGAGGTATGGGTGAACCGGCCTCGTCAATATGTTGAACTTCTACAAAATCTTTCTGATCAAAACTTTACGCCAGAAACAGGAATCAAAGTAAAGTTCTCGATCATGCCAGAAGAGCAGAAGCTGATTCTCGCGAGTGCGTCTAACAAACAGCCAGACATTGCGCTTGGTATCTCTTCATGGCTGCCTTACGAGTTATCCATCCGTGGTGCTGCCGTTGATCTGCATCAGTTTGATGACTTTGAAAAGTTTAGCAAGCAGTTCTCACCAGGAGCTTTTCTGCCGCTCATGATCGGTGATTCGGTTTATGCGATGCCAGAGACACAAGATTTCTTTGTGCAGTTTTACCGAAAAGATATCCTGCAAGCACTCGGTCTTCCGGTTCCAGATACGTGGGATGACGTGAAGAGCATCTTGCCAGAGCTTCAGCGTTTTGGGATGAACTATTATACACACATCGCTGGTGCAACAGGCTTTAAGCCGTTCCAAGCAACTGCTCCGTTCGTGTATCAGTTTGACGGAGATCTGTACGGAAAAGATGGCATGAAGACGGCGATCGGAACTGAAGAATCGCTAAAAGGCATACAGTTTATGGCAGAGCTGAACACGATCTATAGCATGCCGTTACAAGTGCCAAACTTTTATAACCATTTCCGATATTCAACACTTCCGATCGGAACAGCAAACTTTACGACATATACACAGCTTACGGCAGCCGCTCCAGAGATCGCAGGATGGTGGGATATTGCACCGCATCCGGGTGTGAAAAAAGAAGACGGAACAGTGGAACGCTGGGCTACTGGTTCCGGTCAGTCGGCAATGATCTTCAAAGGAACGAAGAGCAAGGAAGATTCGTGGGAACTTTTAAAATGGTGGCTGTCAGAAGATACGCAGACCGAGTTCGCGACCAATCTTCAGATGCTGTACGGTCCAGAGTACATGTGGAACACATCAAACCTAGAGGCGTTCAAGAACCTTCCGTGGCCAGAACAGCATAAGAAAACGATCCTGAAGCAATGGGAGTATCTATACGAAGTACCGAAGAATCCAGGTTCGTACATGATCGAGCGTGAGCTTTCGAACATCTGGAACCGCATCGTGTTCGACGGTGTAAACCCGAGATCCGCAGTTGACGACTCAGTCGTTGCGATCGACCGGGAGATCAAGCGAAAGATGGAAGAGTTCGGATATGTGAAAGACGGCAAGATGGTCAAGCCGTATCCGATTCCTACGATAGAACAAGTGAAAAGTTGGGCAGGCGATGAGAATGAAAAAGAAACCAAATAAACGAGATTATTCACCGTGGATGTTCCTTGCTCCGTATATCATCTTTTTTACAACGTTTATCATCATACCTGTTGCAGCGGCAATTCTATTGTCATTCACGTATTTTAACGCGATTGAAACACCATCGTTCATTGGGTTAAGCAACTATGTCGGTCTGATCACACAGGATGAAGTGTTCATGCAGAAGATCCTGCCGAACACGTTAACGTTCGCACTGATCGTGGGCCCTGGCGGGTATATCTTATCGTTCATACTCGCTTGGGCGCTCGCTCAAGTACCGAAGCGCATGCGAACGGTGCTTGCGCTGATCATCTACTCACCATCCATGACAGCGGGTGTTGCGATGGCCGTTGTTTGGACGATCATTTTCTCCGGAGATGAAACAGGTTATCTAAACAGCCTGCTTCTCACGATGGGTGTGCTGTTAGAGCCGATCCAATGGCTGCAGTCACCTGAGTACCTCATGAAGATTATGATCTTTGTAACGCTTTGGGGATCTATGGGTGTTGGATTCCTTGCGATGTTATCAGGTGTTCTAAACATTAACACCGAGATCTATGAAGCGGGATACATCGACGGCATCAGCAATCGTTTTCAGGAGATCATCTATATTACGATCCCGTCCATGAAGCCGCAGATGTTGTTCGGCGCGGTCATGGCAGTCGTTGGAACGTTTCAGGCTGGTGCGATCGGGGTGGCGCTTTCTGGTGCTAACCCGACACCGCAATATGCGGGTCAGCTTATGGTCAACCACTTAGAAGATTATGGTTTTATCCGTTATGAGATGGGTTACGCAGCAGCGATCTCGGTCGTGCTGCTCATCGTTGTATATCTGTTCTCGAAAGTAGCCTGGAGGCTGTTTGGAGAGAAAGACTAGCGAAAAAGGAGTGATCAACATGTCAGCCTTTCAAGGGACAAGAATGAACCCGTCAAAGTTTCATAAAAGTCAGTTGAAGTTTCTTGCGTTTTTAATACCACTGGCTATCTTTATGGCTTTGCCGATCGTCTATATATTCTTTCATGCGTTCAAACCGATCGACGAACTGTTCGCGTATCCGCCGCGTTTTTTTGTAGATAACCCGACATTCCAGAACTTTGTAGACCTTTTTACAAAGACGAACGATACCGGTGTTCCGATGTCGCGCTTTCTGTTCAACTCTGTTGTGATTACGCTGATCGTTGTTGTTCTGACCGTTATCATCAGCACGATGGCAGGCTACGCGCTATCTAAGAAAAATTTCAGAATGAAAAAAGCGATCTTTGAGATCAACACGTTAGCGCTCATGTTCGTACCAGCAGCAGTTATGATTCCGCGCTACCTGTTGATAGATGAACTCGGCTTGATCAACACGTTCATGGTTCATATTCTACCGTTACTCGCGATGCCGATCGGTCTGTTTCTCGTTAAACAGTTCATCGATCAGATACCGGATGAACTGCTCGAAGCGGCAAGGCTTGACGGAGCATCTGATTTTCAGATCTTCGTACGAATCATCATACCTCTCGTCAAACCTGCGATCGCGACGATCGCGATTCTATCGTTTCAGCTCGTTTGGAACAGCATCGAAAGTTCGTCGCTCTATGTGAACGATGAAGGACTGAAGACGTTCTCGTTCTATATGTCGACGTTAACTTCAACAGTTGAAGGAAACAACGTAGCAGGACAAGGACTTGCAGCAGCTGCTTCCTTGATCATGTTCGTACCAAATCTAATCATCTTTATAATTCTGCAGAGCCAGGTGATGAACACGATGGCCCACTCAGGAATCAAGTAAGAAAGTAGGAGGGGGGAGAAATGAAGCGCATTGCCCAATTTGTAGCATTATTGGTATTCCTGCTTGTTCCGATCTCGTCTATCGCTTCTGCATCTGTCCCTTATCAGACAGAAACGTTATCAGCAGACGGTCAGACAATTGAAACACAGACTGCCTACACACCGGTCGGCACATTGTTGCCAGACGTTGAGATCATGAACCCGGAAGATATTTTCTCTGATACGAAAGGAAACCTATATATCGCGGATTCTGGTGCTAAGAAGATTCTAATCGCTGACAAAAACGGAAAATTTTTACGTGAGATCGGAAAAGGTGTTCTTAAATCACCAACTGGCGTTTATGTGGACGAAAACGAAAAAATCTTTGTCGCGGATTATGAAGAAGAGAAGGTACTCCGCTTTTCACAAGACGGCAAGGTCGAGGAGCAATATGGAAAGCCGGATTCACCGCTTTTCGGTAAAAGCTCTTCTTTTAAACCGCAAAAAGTAGCGGTCGATCGTCGCGGCAGCATCTATGTGATCAGTGAAGGGTCAACGAACGGAATCATTCAGCTTAGTAAGGATGGCGGGTTTCTCGGCTATTACGGCGTAAACAGCACAGAAGGATCGTTCGGCACGTTTTTACAGAAGCTTTTCACATCAGAGAGCAAAAAAGCAAATATGTTCATGAAGACACCTCCCGCGCCAGATAACATCGCGCTTGATGATCAAGGTCTCGTCTATTCCGTAACAGAAGGAACGACAAACGAAGTCATCAAAAAGCTGAACGTTGCCGGAAAAAATATGCTGTTCCCGGACGTCTCTGATGAGAAGTCACTGCAAGATATCGCGGTCGATCACGACGGAAACATGTTCGTCGTATCAAGCACCGGCAAGATCTATGAATATGACAGCTTCGGAAATCTATTATTCATCTTTGGTGGAAAAGACGACGGAACGAACCGTCTCGGATTGTTCAAACAGCCAACAGGCATCACGATTGATCCTGACGGCAGACTGTACGTTACAGATAAAGAACGAGGCATGATCCAAGTCTTTGAATCTACTGCTTTTTCAAAACAAGTGCATGAAGGGATCGCGCTTTTTAAAGAAGGCCGTTATGTAGAGAGTCAGAAGTACTGGGAAGAAGTGCTGGAGATGAACTCTTCGTTCGGTCTCGCGCATTCTGCCATGGGCTCTGCTTACTACAAACAACAAGACTATGATAAGGCGCTAGAAGAGTATCAGTATGCAAACGATGTGTTCGGTTATTCCGATTCGTTCTGGGAGGTCCGTCACGCGTGGATGCAAGAGAACCTGGAAACGGTGTTGTTCGCGTTAATCTTCTTCGGGATTTTGTACTATATCGTAAAAGTGATCGACAAAAAGAAAGGCATTCTGAATCAGCCGCGCAGAAGCCTCGGCGCGATTAAGAAACAGAGATTGATAGGAGAACTGCTCTTTTTGTTCAAGTTCTTCCGTCATCCGATCGACAGTTTTTATTATTTAAAAAGAAAACGATACGCATCGATCCTATCAGCGACGATTTTGTATGTAATTCTAATCGTCGAGTATATTTACAGCCGCTTCTATACCGGATTTATCTATAAAACGGTGAGCAGCGATGCGAACTTAGTCGGCGAGCTTCTCTTATTGCTCGTACCGCTCGCACTGTTCATTGTGGTGAACTATCTCGTTAGTACGATCAACGATGGTGAAGGAAGGTTCAAGGACATCTATATCGGGACGATCTATTCACTCGCTCCGTTCCTCGTGTTCAGCCCGATTCTGACCCTATTGTCGAACGTGCTGACATACAATGAAGCGTTTGTTTATGTTTTCTCGATCCGCATCATCTACGCATGGTGTCTGATCATCCTTTTCATCATGCTTAAAGAGATTCATAACTATACGTTCTCAGACACGATCCGAAACATCTTCGTCACGCTGTTCGGTATGGTAATCATGCTTCTTGTCGTGTTCATCGTGTTCGTGTTGATCGATCAAGTATACGATTTTGTTTATTCCATCATAAAGGAGGCTGTTCTTCGTGTATAAAAAGATAAGTATCGCGCTTCTTACCTTGCTCGTACCGATCTCTGTATTCGCCGCGCAAGATGATAAGAAAAGTACGGAGCAGCCTCCCGTACCAACCGAGAAGAGTCAAAACGTGATGAAGTATACGTCTTCATCGTTTACGAAGCCTGAGAAAGAGAATGGCGCTCCGATCAAACAGAAAAACTCGTTTCAAGGCTTTGAAAAAGCAGCCGAGAACGAAAATCTTGCTCTTTATGTGAACGAAGAAACGCTCGCGATCAAGATTGAGAACAAGAAAACAAAATACGTCTGGAACTCCGGGCTCGATAACCCCGATCAGTACCGATTGAATAAAACTTGGGAACAGATGGCACAATCCGCGATTACCGTTGATTATATGGATCGTCGCGGAAAAGTGAAAACCGAGAGTATCACGACGAACGATTCTAGACCTCGTGTGAAGATGAACGATAAAGGGTTCACGGCGTCTCTTTACATGAACCAGTCGAAGTTAGAATTTGATCTGAACGTGGAGCTTCAAGAAAATGACCTTGTTGTTTCAATTCCAGAGAATGAGATCAGGGAAAACAAATACACGAAGCTCATCTCTATGCGTGTTTATCCGTTTTTAGGTGCGGTTAACAAGAGTGATATCAACGGGTACATGTTCATCCCGGACGGATCAGGTGCATTGATTCGTTATGAAAAGAACGGAACAAAAGCCGATGCGCCGTTTACGGGATCCATTTACGGTGATGATGAAGCCTTTTTGAAAACGAAAGTGAAGAAGGAAGAAGACGAAAAAGTAACACCGGTTGAAGAGATCAAGATGCCAGTATTCGGAACGGTTCACGGTGTGAAGCAGAACGGATTTCTTGCCGTAATCGAAGAAGGCTACACACATGGTGACATTTTAGCGTATCCGTCAGGTGTTTCGACCGACTTTAACTGGATCTCTTCTGAATTTCATTTTAGAAAAGAATATTATCAGCCGACGAGTAAGAACATGAAGGGTCTAAACGTGTATCAAAAAACGAAGAACCCGTTCGGCGTAAAGCTGAGATATATGTTCTTACAGAAAGATGACGCTGATTATGTAGGGATGGCAAAAGCGTATCAAAACTATCTTTCTGAAACAAAACAGCTAGACAAAAAAGACGATAAAACCGGCGTCAGACTTGAATTTCTAGGTGGTGAAGTGAAGGAAGGTCTGTTATGGGACTCGGTTCTCCCGATGACGAAGGTGACCGACATTCCGAGCATGACATCTGAACTCAAAAAAGACATCGATGATCTGTTCGTCGTCTATAAAGGCTGGTCAGAAGGCGGTCTAACGGGTACGCTCCCTCAGAAGTTTCCGTTTGAAAGTGAACTTGGAAACAGTAACGACGTGAAGGACACGATCGACAGTCTTAAAAAGGATAATATTCCGCTTTATTTTTATAGCGATTACACAAAAGCGTATGACGGGGCATCCGGCTATTCCGGCAGCAAAGACGTAGCGAAGAAGATCAGTGCAGAAACGATCTCACACAGTGAAGATAAGAAGACGCTGTATTATCTATCGCCAGAAAAATCTCTAGCGATCGCAAAAGAAGATGCGAAGGAATTTAAGGAACAAGGCATTTCAAACGTAGCGATCGATACGAGCGGTTACACGCTATTCTCTGACTTTAGCGGAAAAAAATCAAGTGAGCGAAACCAGACGATCAAAACGTATCAAAAGCTGTTCGGCACATTAAATAAAGAAGTAGGGAACGTTGCTCTTTATGAGCCGAACACGTATCTATGGAACCAAACGGATCGCTATCTCGACATTCCGATGAACGCATCTAACTATGTGTTTGAAACAGACACGGTGCCGTTTCTGCAGATCGTACTAAAAGGCTATATGCCATACTACGCACCGTTCTCGAACTTTCAGTCAGATTCGGAAGATCAGATGCTTCGCATGATCGAGTACGGAGCCTATCCATCGTATCTTTTAACGAAGGAAGCGTCACACCTTCTTGCTAAAACAGCATCCAGTGACGTTTACACATCGGAATATTCGATCTGGAAAGACAAGATTTTGTATCAGTACGAAAATATTAAGAAAAGTCTTGGTGAGGTGGAAGGCGAAGAGATCGTCAGCCGTATTGTGCCTCAAACAGGCATTGTAGAAGTAGAGTATTCGAACGGAAAAGTGATCGTCGTCAACTATACGAACGCGATTTATAACAGTAATGGTACTGAAGTAAAACCTAAGGATTTTGCGGTAACAGAAGGAGGAGGAAGTGATGAAACGACTAGGCAATAACAGAAATCTTACAGGATTGCTGTTTGTTTCACCATGGATCATCGGCTTTCTCGTCTTTACGGCTTTTCCGCTTCTATACTCGCTCTTTTTAAGCTTTCAGGAAGTAAAGATCACGACGAATGGTATCAAAACGAACTTTGTGAGCTTTGGAAACTATGAATATGCGTTTTCGGTCGATGGAACATTCGTTGACCGCGTACTAAAATACCTAGAAGAGATGGTCATCTCCGTTCCGATCATCATCGTCTTTTCATTGATCATCGCTCTATTGTTAAACCAAAAGATCAAGTTCCGCGGATTGTTCCGTACGATCTTCTTCCTGCCCGTTATCATTGCAAGCGGACCGGTTATCAAAGAGCTGATCGATCAAGGAATCACAACCATTCCTTCTATTGAACAATACGCGATCTATCAAGCGTTAAATGATAACCCGGATGGTTTCTTTAACGGGATCTTACTGTATTTAATAAAAAACCTGATCGTAATCCTTTGGTATTCAGGGGTACAGATCTTAATTTTCTTAGCTGCTCTTCAGAAGATGGACAAGCAGATCTTTGAAGCGGCGAAAATCGACGGTGCGAGCAACTGGGAGTTCTTTTGGAAGATCACTCTGCCAAGTCTAAAGCCGATGATCATCGTTAACTTGATCTACACGATCGTAACGTATTCGGTATTCTCGCTGAATCCGATCATCGAACATATTCAGAAAAACATGTTTAAAGTAGACACAGGTTATGGCTATGCTTCGGCACTATCTTGGATCTACTTCTTGATCATCGCCGCGGCGCTTGCAATCGCGGTTGGTGTGATGACGATTAAAAGAAAGAAAAAATACACCTAAGAGGATGTGATCAATGTGCAAACCAAAACACAGCAAGTGAACAAGTATTACTTAAAAACGAAACGCATGTTTTTGGGCATGCAGGGGACAGATGGTCTTCTTTACAAGCTCTTGATCTACGGACTCTTGGTGGGGATCGGATTCGTGTATCTCTATCCGCTTCTCTACATGGGTGTGTACAGCTTTAAAAGTTTGGATGATCTGTTGAATCCACTCGTAAACTGGATTCCAACACAGTTTTATACCGGAAACTATGAGCAGGCGAACAAAGTTCTGAACTTTTTCTCAACACTAATGGAAACGTTGTACGTGACGATTCTTCCGGCATTGGCGCAAACAGCTGTTGCAGCAGTAGTGGGATACGGACTCGCTCGATTTGAGTTTCGCGTTAAAAAGATCATGTTCGTTCTCGTGCTTGCAACGTTCATCATCCCGCCGCAGGTGACGCTCATACCAAGATACATCTTCTTTAATGAGCTGAATATCCTCGGCAGTTTGAGTGCGTTCTTGCTTCCGGCAACGTTCGGACAAGGATTGAACAGCGCGATCTTTATCCTGATCTTTTATCAGTTTTTTAGAGCCGTGCCAAAAGCATTGGAAGAAGCAGCTCAGCTCGACGGAGCAGGACATTTTCGAATCTTTTTCACGATCGCCTTACCAATGGCATTGCCTGCGATCATCATCTCATTTTTGTTCTCGTTCGTTTGGTATTGGAACGAAACGTATCTGGCGGCAATCTATTTTGGAGATGCGTTAACAACATTACCGCTGCAGCTGCAAAAGTTCGTTGCCACGTATCAGCAGATGTTCCCAGCTGAGATGGGAGTGTCGGGGGGCAACCAGTTGAACGAAGGAATTAAGATGGCAGGAACCGTCCTTTCGATCCTACCGCTATTGATCGTGTACTTTATCACGCAGCGCTGGTTTGTTGAAGGCGTGGATCGTTCGGGGATTACTGGGGAGTAAAAGTTATTGATGTGGGGAGTTGATTTCCGTTCCAATCGATGAAAATGGAGAGTTGAAAGTGCATTTTACGTGTTTTGAGCGAAACGAGGCAAGTATGGGGTGAAATTAAGGTCTGACTGAGTGAAACGAGTAGTTTTCAGAGCGAAAGAAGCAACATTTGGGGCGTAACTAAGCTGAGTTTGAGCGAACGTGTAACAGATATAAAAACACGTACCGTAAATAAAAAGGCCATTGCATCCCTTAAAACCGTAGCCAAGCTAGCACTTCACGCCTCCATTAGTATTCTATTTATGAACAAAATGAAGATAAAACAGATAGAGAGGGGAATAACGATGGATACACAAAAACTATTGGACCTCGAAGCAAAAGGATGCTTTGATTTCTTTTGGAACGAAGCTAACACGGATAAAAACAGCCCGGGATACGGGTTAATCCTGGATCAGTCGGCGAATAAAAAAGTAGCAAGTATCGCATCAAACGGGTTCGGATTAACGGCGATCATCATCGGAATCGAGCGCGGCTGGATCACGAAAGAAGAAGGCTACGAGCGTACGAAAGGAACGCTTGAAACATTCTTAAACAACGTGGAACACGCGAGCGGCTTCTTTTATCATTTCTTAAACATGCAGACAGCAAAGAAAAACGAAGAGTGGTACGACTGTGCGTCGATCATCGATACGGGAATCTTCCTATGTGGTGCCGTTACATCTGCTGAATACTTTGGCGGAGAGATCGCCGAGCTTTTCGAGAAAATTTACGCGCGCATCGACTGGAACGTGTATTATGACGAGCCGGTAAACCAGTTCTACATGGGCTACAACCCGGAAACGGGCGGCTTTCACCATTGGGATATGTACGCGGAGCAGATGATGACGTATGTGCTTGGCGTGGCGTCTCCTACACATCCGGTTCCTGCAAAAATTTATGACGGCTTTGAGCGCAGAAAAGGTACGTACAAAGATTACGAGTACATTCACGCGCCAGGAAACGCGATGTTCGTTCACCAATATTCGCATGCGTTCATCGATTTTAGAGATATCGTCGACGGAGACGGAATCAACTGGTACGAAAACTCGGTAAAAGCATCACTTGCAAACCGTGCGTTTTGTAAAGAAAAATCAAGTGAGTTCAAGACGTACCACGAAAATGCTTGGGGCTTAACAGCTTGTGCGAGTCCGACCGGCTACCGCGTTCCAGGGGCTCCTCCTTATTATGAAGGTTGTGAGCCTGAACTAGAAGGTACGGTTGCACCGACGGGAGCAGCGGGGTCGATCGTGTTTACACCAGAAGAGTCGATTGCGGCGATGAAGTATTTTTACGAAGAACATCCGCAACTTTGGGGTGAGTATGGTTTCCAGGATTCTTATAACCTAGACGTAACACCAGCTTGGTATTCAGACCATGTCATCGGAATCGACAAGGGGATCACGCTTCTTATGATCGAAAACTATCAATCTGGTCTCGTGTGGAATCTGTTCATGAAAAATAAGTATGTGAAACAAGGTGCTGACTTGTTAGGTTGGAAAAAGACAGAAGGAAGTCCGGCAAAATGATTGAGATCAAGAATAAACAGATCATCATCGATGGTAAGCCCGTTCTGATCACGTGCGGTGAGATTCATTACTACCGTCTTGATAAAAGCGATTGGCAAGACCGACTGGACAAGCTAAAAGAAACGGGTTGTAACGCCGTGGCCACTTATGTGCCATGGCTTTGGCATGAGTCGGTGGAAGGGCAGTTTGATTTCACAGGCAAAACGCGTCCTGAAACAGACCTTGCCGGGTTCATCGACCTCTGTACAGAAAACGGCTTTTATTTCTTCGTTCGTCCTGGACCATTCATCATGGCCGAGATGAAAAACGAAGGACTGCCTTATTGGGTGTATGAGAAGCATCCAGAGATCATTCCGGTTGGTTGGGACGAGAGCGAACCAACAACGCCGACTGTCGATTATCTCGCACCAGGATTCTTACAAGAAGTTCGTAAGTATTATGAAAAAGTAATGGAAGTCGTTACACCGCGCATCTATCCGAACGGTGGAAAAATCATCGCGTTTCAGCTTGATAACGAGATCGGCATGCTGTCTTGGGTGAGCAACACGCCAGATTTAACAGACAACGTGCTGAACGATTTATCAAATTGGTTGAGCGAACGATACGGAGATAACGTTTCTGACCGCTACCCGTTTCCGTTGGAAGAGAGTGCTGAACGAAATACTGCGTTTCGTTCTCCGAAAGAAGAGTATGCGGCTCAGTTATTAAAAGATCTTGGCTATTACATGCGCTACCGATTCGCTAAATATATCGCGATTTTAAGAGAGTACGCGGAAGAGTTTGGTGTGAAAGACATTCCGTTCGTCGTAAACATCCACGGAACAGGCGGAGGACGAGGCTTCACGTACCCGATCGGAATTAGCCAGCTGTATGAAACGTATAACCAAGGACCTGGATACATCTCGGGTTCTGATATATATTTTGGCGATCTTGACATGAAAACCTTTCAAGACCTTTACATCATCAATGGGCTGATGGAAACCGTTCATAATGAAGATCAGCCGTTAACATCTGTCGAGTTTAACTGTGGTGACGGAAACTTTGGTGAGACACTAGGCGAACGCTATGATCCTTCAGCTGCGGATTTTAAGTTTAGAATGTGTCTTGCTCAAGGAAACAGGCTCATCAACTATTACCTGTTTGCTGGCGGGAAAAATGCGAGACTTCATACGCTTGTTGACGATGGGAACGACCGCATCGCCTCAACTGGTGAACGCCACGGTTTCGCAGCACCGATCGGTCCTGAAGGGGACTACAACTATACGTTTCCGCGCATGTCACGCGTGAACCAAAGTGTGATGGCGGTGAGCGATAAGCTCGCGCGAATGAACGAAGAACGAGATGAAGTATCGTTCGCGTTCATCCCAGATTATTATATGACCGAATATCGTTATCCGAAGAGTGAAGTGATGCGAGAGATCCTCTCAAACATCGAGGCGAACCGCGGTGCTGGCGCTTGGGAGATCATGGGCCGTGCGATGCTGCTCAACGGCTATCGTTTTACAGCGGTCGA
The DNA here is from genome assembly GCF_048083785.1 of Fictibacillus tiangongensis. Taxonomy (GTDB): domain Bacteria; phylum Bacillota; class Bacilli; order Bacillales; family Fictibacillaceae; genus Fictibacillus. The sequence continues at coordinate 3,590,338 of NZ_CP182294.1, read as the reverse complement.
TGTTCAGAACAAACTGCTTGATGTGACGAAAACGCCTGTCCTTGCGCTACCTTCCGCTCGCTACATGGACAGTGAGATTCAAGAGAAGCTCGTAAACTATTTGAACACGGGCGGAAAGATTCTTCTGTACGGTGAGGTTCCTCTTTTTGATATGGAAGGGAAGGACTGTACGATTTTAGCGGATGCACTTGGTGTGACGTATAAAGGTATTAGCCGTGATGGTCACGGAAACTACCTTTCTATCTATGGAGACAACTGGGCTTCAGGGCAGCCAGAGATTCGTTCAGGATTCGTTCAGCGTTTTGAAGTTGGACCTGATGTTACTCCAATTTTCAGAGTGTACGGATCTGATGATGTTTGTGGCTTCGAGTCTGAAGTGGGGAATGGACGCGCAATCGTGATCGCCAGCTTCTATCGCTGCGATTTGCCTTTCTTTAAAACAGCGCTCGAGCGATTAGGAAGTCATGTAAAACTAACGCATGATTGTCTACACCACGGTATCTTTATGACGTCTACTGCTGACGCGGAAGGTGAGCGTTTTCTTCATCTGTTGAATCTAGACGGATTCGATAAAGAATTCTCGGTTTATGAAGATGGGGTAGCGTTGTTGGGTGGAAGAAAGCTATTGTTGCAAAGCAAGGACGGCGTGATGCTGCCTATGAATCTATCGATGGGTCGTGTGAAGATTGCCTACGCGACAGCAGAAATTACCGGTGTAAGTGCGGACTATATTGATTTCCGCTTAACGCAGGTTGAAGATGTGATCGCATTTGACACTGGAACGAAGATCTTACCGAGTGCTGATTATGTGGTTGAAGAAAATGAGGAATTGACGCTCGTTCGCAGCAAGAAACACGCGAAAGTAGATGATCAGTTGCGGGTTTTGATTGGATAGTTAGCGTTTATAGAAGTAAAAAGACCTTGGGAGCTTTGTTTGGAAGCTCTCAAGGTTTTTTTTTATGTTTAGTGGAGCTGTTTAGTTGGTGTTTCAGCTTGTTTTGAGTGTTTACCGGTGATGAAAGTGCATTTAGCGGTGATGAGGTCCTAGTTACAGGTGGTCACGGAGGATTTACCGGTGGAAAAACGTACTTTACAGGTGGTCACACTCCAATTACCGGTGAACGCGTAATAAATATAAAAACACGTACCGTAAAACGAAGAAAAACATTTACTCCAGCCCTCTAAATTGGTATAAATTACCTATAGAGAGGTGGAAAGAATGAAAGTACTTAAGCATAACAGCAAATTAAGGCGGAATAGCCTTGCTATTATTGGTTTAATTATGATCCTTACCAGTTATTTTCAAGTGGATACATGGTGGACTTATGTATTAGGTTGTTTACTATTGCTATGGATTCTTCAATATGAATCGAGCTCAGAAAAGAGACACTTTCTAAAATCCATCTGGTTTGTATATCTTGCGTGGTTCGTTCTTCTACTTGCAGGTGGGGCAGACCGGAACATGACAATAGAAGCTTTGGGCAACGTTGCTCTAATGGCAGGATTCTTTTTCCCGATATTTCTTCCCGTTATTTCTGTCATCCCATACTTTCAAGTGAAATGGCTCCTGCCTTATGAAGTGAGAACGTTTAAACGAGCTGCAAACTATGTTTTCTTTGGATGGATGCTCTTTTGGATCGTTGTTATCGGTTTCTTTCAGCTATAAAATGCATAAAAAAAGAGGATCACCTCAAAAGGAATCCTCTTAACCAATTTACTTTTCCAACCTAAACGGAACGCTCGCCACATCATGGCTGTTTTTCCCGATAAACATCGTAAACTTACCAGCATCACTCTTGAACTCAAGGTTCTCATGGTGATAGCGAAGCATTTCTTCTGTTATCTCGAATGTTACTTCCTCAGACGCGCCTGGCTCAAGAACAATCTTTTTATAGCCTTTTAACTCTTTCACCGGACGAACAACATCACCCGCAATATCGCGGATATAGAGCTGAACTAGCTCTTCACCAGCAACATCGCCTGTATTCGTAACGGTGACAGAAGCTGTAATCGACTCATCATCTGTCAATACATCACTCGACAACTTCACATCGTCATATGTGAACTCTGTATAGCTCAACCCGAAACCGAACGGGAATAGAGGCTCGTTCGGAATGTCCAGATAATGAGACAGATAGCGCTCTTTATTTTCTGGAGTCGGCTGTGGACGACCTGTGTTGAAGTGGTTGTAATAAACCGGAACCTGACCAACGGAATACGGGAACGACATGGATAAACGACCGGATGGATTCACGTCTCCGAATAAAAGGTCAGCAATCGCTGCACCCGCTTCAGTACCCGGATACCAAGCTTCTAATACTGCATCCACTTGATCTACCACACCATGCAAGTCGAGCGGACGACCGTTAAAGAGTACCGTTACGATCGGCTTACCTAACTTTTTCATCTCTTGAATCAGTTGAAGCTGAGGCTCGGGCAGACGAATGTCAGCACGGCATCCCGCTTCACCACTCATAAATGAAGCTTCTCCAAGTGCGAGTACGATCACGTCCGCATCACTCGCAACACGAACCGCTTTTTCCAGCTGCTCAGTTGTTACAGATTCAACCTCACAACCATCCGCAACGGTTAAAAGAGATGGATCAGCCAGTTTGCCTAACAGACCTGTGTCTACTTTTATCACGTCATCAAACGCACCTTGCCACGACCAAGGTCCCATCAGATCACCATTTGTAGCGAACGGACCGATCAGTGCAATTTTTTGCGTTGGTTGAAGTGGAAGAACGCCACCTTCATTTTTTAAAAGAACACAAGATTTAGCAGCAAGTTCACGAGCTACATCACGGTGCTCATCACACAGAATCACTTCTTCCGCACGCTTCTCATCAGCTCCACGGTATGGATCTTCAAAAAGTCCGAGCTTCTGCTTCAGCGTTAAAATACGTTCTACTGATTCATCAACGAGAGATTCCGATAACTTGCCGCTTTCCACAAGCTCCTTCACGTGATCGACGTAGCACGTTGTCATCATTTCGATGTCAACTCCAGCTGTGAGCGCTTTATATGCCGCTTCTGCTTCGTCTTCCGCGACACCGTGCGGAAGCTGCTCTTTTACAGCACCCCAGTCCGAGATGATCACACCGTCAAAGCCCCACTCGTCACGAAGAAGGTCGCGCATCAGCTTCTTGTTAGCCGTTGCTGGAATACCGTCGACTGTATTGAACGCCGTCATCACCATCTCACAGCCCTCATCAAGCGCGGCTTTATAAGCAGGCAGATAAGACTCGCGAAGCTGACGTTCAGACATGTTCACCGTATTATAATCGCGTCCGCCTTCAGGAGCACCGTATGCTGCAAAGTGCTTCACGCAAGCCGCGACACGGTCTTTGTCGTTCGTTAGATCTGTTCCTTGAAAACCGCGAACGAACGCACGAGCGAACTCACTATTTAGGAAACCATCTTCACCTGTTGATTCCATCACACGGCCCCAGCGCGGATCACGAACGAGGTCGACCATAGGTGCGAAAGTTACGTGAACACCTGAAACAGAAGCTTCTTTTGCTGCGATCTCTGCACTTTTTTCAGCAAGGTCCATATCCCATGAACAGCCGATCGCGAGAGGGACAGGGAAGATCGTCTTAAAGCCATGTACGATATCAGCCATCATCAATAAAGGAATGCCATGACGGTTTTCTTTTAAATGTGCGTCTTGAATGTTGCGCGTTTCACAAGCGCCTGATCCACCGAGAACAGATCCCGTATTGCGAATCACGTCATCCGTGATCCCCATTTCCTGCATAGGACCTGTGATGAAGCCTTGATCAGATGAACCTTTAAAGAAAGGAGTAGCCAGCTGAACCAATTGGCTGATCTTTTCTTCTAATGTCATGTCTTGAATGATATGTTGCACGTTTTGTTTAAGCATAAAGAAAACCTCCTGGATATCGTTTAATGTATATGGTCTGTTATAATCGAAACGTTTCGATAAACTTGATAATAAAAATTATAAGCGCTTTCATTTTGAGAGTCAATGAAAAATCGAAACGATTCACTAGATTTAAGTAGTTATTTAATCATTGAACTTTTATCGACAACTTATTAAGAAATAAAGTTATGATTTATAGTGTAGTAATTCTTCCAGATGCTCTCTTCCTTAACAAATAATAGATATTTTTTGATAAGTGATAGATTTCCCCCATTCATTTCGTAATACATAGTAGGTACCAATAATCAGCAGGAGGGGTGTACGATTGAAAGTTACAGAAGAAAATGTTGTACAACAATTAATAGATAAAAATGAAAATGCGATCTCTTTCATGATTCAACAGTACGGTGGTCTTCTCACAGCAATCATCAAACGTCATGTGAACTACCAGCAACAAGATTATGAAGAATGCCTTGACGATGTTTTACTTTCCGTTTGGAACAATATTCATCAATTTGATTCTACGAAAAATACGTTCAAACAATGGATCGCAGCTGTAGCAAAATATAAAGCAATCGATTACGGGAGAAGACAGATTTCTTTACAGAAACAACAATTTTCAGTGCCAGATTTTACCGAATCCAACTTACTGTCACAAAAATCACGTGAAGAAATTCTCGTTGATGAGTTGCTTCAGCAGTTACCTCCCGGTGAACGCCGGATTTTTGAAAAGTACTATTTAGAAGGAAACACGTCAAGTGAGATCGCTCATGAATTGAACGAGAGAGAATCTTGGGTGTACAACAAGTTATCCCGAGGACGTAAAAAACTAAAAGGCTTTTTGTTTCAAAATAACGAAGCATGAGGAGTGAAGATATGACGATCTATCGCGAATTAAACAAAATGGATATAGATTTGAAACAATATGAAGAACAAGACCTTTCTCATTTTGAAAAAAAGCAATGGGAAAAGCGAGTACTGAAGAAAGTAAAAAAACAAAAGCCATCGCAGGTAAAGAAATATATGGGTGTAGCAGCGGCCATGCTCATAGCGACTGGAATATCACTAAGTACAGGTATCGTATCTATAGCCAATATGCCATTTGTGGGTGAAACGATCGAAAAATATTTGAATCAAAACGAGAATCTTGACTTTTCTTCTTATAAAACAGCGATCGGGCAAACAGCTGAAAACGAGAAGGGAAAGTTGACGCTGAACGAAGTGATGATCGATGGCGGACGATTACTCATAAGCTCGACCTATGAACCAGCAGATGGTATCGACTTTCACCATAAGATGCACCCTATGCCTAAAGTGAAGATGAACGGTAAAGAATTAACGTCCAGTACAGGCGGGCAATCGATAGAATTGAACGATTACATGTTTACGGTTTACAACGAAGTTCATTTAAAAGAGATACCAATCGGGGAGAAGGTCCAATTTCATATCGAGTACGATCGCTTAGATCTAGAGATGAAGATGAATCAGCCGTGGGTGTTTGATATTGAAGTTCCCACCGATAAGTTAGCAGCGGATAGCAAAACGATCACGCTTGATCAAGACATACAACTCGAGAACAGACGCTCCATAAAACTCGAAAAAATGATCGTCACACCTATTTCCACCGTGCTGTATTATGACTGGCCAGGCGAAGAGAATCACATCGCGTTTAAGATTGTAAGTGAATCTGGAAAGGAAATCTTGCCTGACACGGTTTCTGTTACACCGGAAGAATCTTATAACCGATTTAGTGCGATCGATTTGGATTTGGAAAAATATTATGTAGTCCCATTTGAGCATTCAGCAAATCTTCATGCAGATAAGCCGGGGCGTATTCCAGAGATTTCTGTTCCTATAAACTAAGCTACAAAGCAAAAACACTTGGCGACGATGCCAAGTGTTTTTTGCTGTCATCACTCTTATTTCACTAAATCACTTAATTTGCCGTTTCGTTTCTCTCTTTCAATTTCATCCGCAAGGTCGTACTTTTTCAAAAGATGAAACACTTCATTTAAGTAGGTCTGATCACTATCATCAGATAAAGAGTCGCCAACCTCCATCACCAGTTCACGCGGCATAAAAGCGGATTGTTCAGCAAGCTTCTGCTTCACATCTTCTAACGTGTGGTCAATCGTGCATTTGCTCATCTATAATCAGTCTCCCTCTGTCTTCTATAAAAAAAATCGTAACATACATGTCTGTTGAAGTGGAAGAATAGTGTCTCAGCTAGGATTCATGTTACGCTATTAAGGATATAAAAATAGTGGAGGTGTTAAACATGCGTTTAAAAGGTAAAAAAGTGCTCAGTCTAGTGCATCATGATTTTGAGGATTTAGAACTGTGGTATCCGATCTTGCGATTGCGTGAAGAAGGGGCGGTCGTGGAACTTGTAGGAGAGAAAGCAGGAGAGACGTACATCGGAAAATACGGTGTTCCGGCTGATGCTGATTATGCGTTTGGTGACGTGAATGCTAGAGATTACGATGCCATCTTAGTTCCGGGTGGTTGGGCGCCGGACAAGCTGCGCCGTTTTCCAGAAGTGATCGAGATGGTTCAGCATATGGAGAATAACAAAAAGCCGATCGGCCAGATCTGTCATGCTGGCTGGGTTCTTGTTTCAGCAAAAGTGTTGCAAGGAAAGAAAGTGACGAGTACACCTGGAATCAAGGATGACATGGAAAACGCAGGCGCAACATGGATCGATGAACCTGTCGTAGTTGACGCTCACCTCGTATCAAGCCGCCGTCCACCGGATCTGCCGGATTATATGCGTGAGTTTGTTGCGGTTTTGGAGAAAAAATAGAGTTTTTTATTTTATGAGGCACCCGATTGTTCGCGAATCGGGTGTTTTATTGTGAAAGTTAGCATGTTCAGGTGATTTAGAACGGTTTAAAGGTGAAACATGGTCGTCTACAGGTGCTCGTGAATCGTTCACAGGTGAAAACTCGTGCATCACAGGTGAAAACAAGCCATTTACCGGTGAACGTGTAACAAAATATAAAAACACGTACCGTAAACCTGCTTATACCTCACCTTTTTATCTACTCATTCGGGTACAAAACCATTCAAACAACTCGGCCCAATTAACGACCAAGTTCTCCACCAACTCAATTCCCAATAACATGAAATAACCGAGTTCCCAACACCCACACATCTCTATACACTACTAACATCTATTCCTTCAGAGTTAGGAGTGAAAGACATGCCATCCAAGGACGATTTTATCAAACAAGAAGGCTCAACCTTCCCTGGCAAAACATACGTAGAACACTTGCTGCGACCGGTATTCAACGACCAAAGAGACTATCTTTTTAAACATATGTTTAACATCCACCGCGCACATGTTGTGATGCTATCTGAACAACGAATCTTAGATAAAAGTGAAGCCGCGAAAATACTCCAAGGAGTAGAAACCATAGCCAAAATCAACCCACAAACACTAACTTACAATCCACAATTCGAAGACTTATTTTTCATGATCGAGCACAAAATTAGTGAAGAAATCGGACCAAATCTTGCGGGAAGTATGCATATGGCGCGTAGCCGGAACGACATGGGAATCGCCATGTACCGCCTTGTGCTAAGAGAACACATCCTTACACTCACAGAAAGCGCACTTTTACTTGCAACAACTCTTCTAGAAAAAATTAACGAACACGCGGAAACCATCATGACCGCTTATACCCATACCCAACCAGCACAGCCGACAACACTCGGCCACTACTTAACCGCTGTGCTAGACATCCTTCTACGAGATATCAAACGCCTGCAATCTGCGTACGAAACGGTGAACTGTTCACCAATGGGAGCGGCAGCCCTCTCTACGACGAGTTTTCCGATCGACCGGCATCGAGTTTGTGAACTGCTCGGTTTCTCCAGACTTATCGAGAACTCATACGACGCTGTAGCTGGTGCGGATTATTTGATAGAAACAGCGACCGCGGTGTTAACGTTGATGACGAACAGCGGGCGGTGGATTGGAGACTTCCTTCAGCTCGTTACCCGAGAACATGACATCATAAAAGTGGCAGATCCATACGTGCAGATTAGCTCGATCATGCCACAGAAACGAAATCCGGTTTCCATCGAACACTCGCGAGCACTCGCCAGCTCATCAGCAGGAGAGGCTCTAGCGGCAATCCATATGATTCATAACACACCATTCGGCGATATAGTGGATACCGAGGACGATCTTCAGCCACATTTATATAGAAGTTATGAAAAAGCAAACCGGGTGATGCACCTCATGCAGGCGGTCATCCGTACGATGGAAGTGAACAAAGATCTAGCACTCGCTCGTGCGCAAACATCTTGTATCACGATTACAGAACTAGCGGACTTTTTAGCAAAAGAAAAGGGTGTGCCGTTTCGCGCAGCTCACAAAATAGCGAGCACCATCGCGAAAAAGTGCTCATCAGAAAAGCTAGAACTAAATGAACTGCCCCTTCAAAAGGTTCAACAAATTTTGACGACTCATCACCAGCACCTGACTCTCACCCAAAAAGAATGGGAAGGCATCATCTGTCCGATCCAATTTGTGAAAAGGCGCAGCATTCAGGGTGGACCGAATCCGAGTGAGGTGAGGAGGATGGCTGAAGAAAGAAGTCTGGTTATTCAACAAGCAAGAACTAGAATCGAAGCGGAACATAGTAGACTTAAGAATATGGATAACGAGTTGGGAAAATTAATAAGTAAAACAGTAGAGGATTCTTAATAAGTCTTATTTCAGTAGCTTTTATGAGTCATTTTTATTTTCAATCCTATGTTATAGTTATAAATGTATTATGAGTATTAGGTGGGTATTAATGAAAAAAATATTGCTATACTGGCTCCCAGTCTTTCTATGGATGGGAATTATCTTCTATGCCAGTTCTCAACCATATGAAAAGCAAGATTTAAGACCAACGATTTCAGCAAATATAGATTTAAGTATTATTGAAACTCTGTTCTCCACAGTTAAACTGCATTATGCTGGTGATGAGATCAGTATTGAAGTCCTGGGAGCTGCTCATTTTCTTGAATTCTTTATAAGAAAAGCAGCACACTTTTTCACTTATTTTGTATTAGGGTTTTTAATGTACCGTGCTTTGAACCATTATTTATTAAACAAACGTTTAACGTGGCTGATATCCTGGTTTCTAACTAATTTATATGCCATCTCAGACGAGGTTCACCAAGGCTTTACTCCAAATCGATCGCCACATATAGAGGATGTAATGATCGATGCGACTGGCGGGTTGTTTGGTATTTTGCTAGCAACAATTATCTATAAAAAATTACGAACAAAAAGAATTTAATTTAGTGCTACAATAAAAGAAAATAGAACGCAGGTGATAACATGCAAATGCCAATGACGATGCAATCGAATCTAGTGACGACTGGAAAAGAAAAACGTGTTGAAGGTAATGTGTTTGAAATTTCTTTAGAAGGCTATAAGCTGTTTATTTTAGATCATCCTGTACCAGTACAAAAAAAAGAAAACAGTTCCCCGGTTGGAAAAGCTGTGATAAAAGAAGTGACGTGGAAAGCAGAATCCACACATCTACTCTATGAACTTATTGATCTACATGGCGTGAATTAATTAGAAGGAACTCTTAGTGAGTTCCTTCTTTTAGTTTTTATACGTAATCGCCTGAGATCCCATCTGCTCCCATGCCTCTTTAAAATCAGTAAGTGATAATTTTCGGTTTTTCATCTTATTCAATGGATCATTTACATAAACGTGTTCACGATTAAATCCCGTAATAACCACCGAATGTTCTTTCCACGTTATTTCTACTTTCCCTGAGGGTGTATTCCATGTTCGAAATTCACTTTTCGGTAATGCACGGAAATCTGCATTGATGATTACCCATACAGGCTTGCCATTCTTTACCTTTCCAAGTACTTTATCAAAGCTGATTCCGCTTATATCTTCTATTCTTCCAGGCAAGTACTTTTCCGCAAGGTCAGCCACTGGACCATGATATACGCCATACCCCATCTTATCAAACGTATAAATATCCCCAACAAACCCATCGTTTGGATTGCCATAATAATAGGTTCCATTCTCATGTTTATACGGCGTGTTTACTTTTTTTATCTTTTCCGCCAGTTCCATTTTTCCAACGTCAACTCCTGCATGTTGCAAAAGCATTGCTAGTGAAGTTACCTCGCAGCCACGATCTAGTTCGGGCTTTTGTTGGATCAAAGGGACATCCTCAATTAAAGTAATTCCATTTTTTTTAGTAATACCTTGTGTAGCAATTAATTCAAGTCTAGGTTTATCCTCATTTAGTTTTTTGTAGTGCAGGTATCCCCAAATGCTAGCGAATACAATCAAAGCAAAACATATAATTTTGAGTTTTTTCACTTTTTACTCCTCGAATTTTAATTACTATATACATGTTATCAAATCATTAAATACTTTAGCAAAATTATGTATTCATTTTACAAATTAATACTTTTATCTATCAATATAATGCATATTTATTCTGGAATTTAGAAGGAAATTGTCGATAAAAGAAGAAGTGAGTTTTAAAGATATTAGTAAAAGGAGGAAAAAATGGAAAATAAAAAGATGCTAAAGCGTTTTATTATGACTTCAACTTTTGCTGGAGCATTTCTAGCAGCACCGGTAATAGGGGAAGCTGCACTTGGTGATGGTACCCTAAAGCAAGGTAATAGTCATAGCGATGTAAAAGAATTGCAGTCTATTTTAAAAAGTAAAGGATATTTCCATTATCACGAAACGACCACTTATTTTGGACCAATTACTAAAAAGGCAGTAATGGAATTTCAAAAAGCAAATGGTCTCGTTGTGGATGGGGTTGTTGGAAAGAAAACGTATGGTAAATTGTTGCAAAAAACTCATCAAGAAGAAGCGCCGTCTCTAAATAAACCCTCAGTGCAAAAACCTAGTGTGCCAAAACCGACAATACCCAGTACTAAGCCTGCTTCAAGTTCAACAACTAGTAAAGTTTTAAAACTTAATACAACAGGACCTGAAGTGAAAAAACTTCAGACCGATCTTAAAACTTTAGGATTCTTCACCTTTTATAAAACGACTGATTTTTATGGAACAATAACAACAGAAGCCGTTCGAAAGTTTCAAATCAATCAAAAATTAACGGCGACGGGGACGGCAGACCAGGTAACACTTAATCAAATTCAAAAGCTAATAGCAACAAAGAAAAAACCAGTGTCACAACCTAAACCAAGTGTTTCAAAACCTACACCACCTTCCAAAGAAACTGTTTTAATGAAATTTGGAAGTACAGGAACTCAAGTAATGCAGCTTCAAACACGTCTGAAGAAACTGGGGTATTTTAAGTACCACATGATTACAGATTATTATGGAACGGTTACTGAGGAAAGTGTTGAGAGGTTCCAAAAAGCTAACAGTCTGCCGGTAACTGGAGAAATTACAAACTCAGTTTTAAATAAAATATCTGAGGTAGAGAAAAAACAGGGACAAAAACCAAGTAATTCGCGTAATCAAACCACTATTAATATTATTGCAAATGCTTCAGAGTTTATGGGTGTACCTTATGTTTGGGGTGGAACTACACCAAAAGGATTCGACTGCAGTGGATTTATCCAGTATGTTTACGCACAAGAAGGTATTCAGCTACCGAGAACTGTAGCGCAGATGTGGAATGCAACTTCATGGGTCAGTAAACCAGTAGTAGGAGATCTTGTTTATTTCGAAACATACACCTCTGGGCCATCGCATTTAGGTATTTACATAGGTAACGACCAATTTGTACATGCTGGATCAAGTACAGGCGTAACGGTCAGTGATATGAACTTATCCTATTGGAAAACCCGTTATTTAGGAGCTAAACGAGTAAACTACTAATATAGTTATGAAAAAGCTGATATGAAAGGTTAATATGACCTTGAATATTAGCTTTTTATTTTATATAGGTTTTTATCAGCAAACTATCAGGTGTTTATCAGTCATAAATTGCCAACTATTTTGTTATAATGTATGAGTGTTTATGTATATGAAAATACTAGTTGAGAAGGAGATGTGTTTTGAAGAATTATTATAAATTTATCCTATTAATAGTCTTGTGCATTGGGCTTTTATCAGCTTGCTCAGAGCCTCCAAAGCCAGAGAATACATTAGAAAAATATGTTGGGTACTGGGAAAAACAAGATTTTAAGAATATGTATAAACTATTAGATACTAAATCGCAAGAAGCAATGTCTGAAAAAGATTTTGTTGAGCGCTATGAATCTATATATAGTGGAATAGAAGTTAGTAAGTTAGATGTGAAAATGAAAAAACAGAAAAAAGACGATAAAGAGAATAGCGAGAGTATTAATCTTCCTTATACACTAAAAATGGAAACGAATGGTGGTCCGATAACATTCACTCAAAATATAAAATTAAACCTGGAGGAGAAAAAGGATACTGAAGAGTGGGGCATTCAATGGAATACGTCTCATATCTTTCCCGACATGAAAAAGGGTGATCGTGTTTCTGCATCTTCCATATCTCCTAAAAGAGGACAGATTTTAGATAGCGAAGGCAAGGCTCTTGCTGTAAATGGTGTAGCAGCAGAAATTATCATTGTCCCTGAAAAACTTCCACAAGATAAGGCGAAAACGCTGGAACCATTATCTAAAATACTTGGGATGACAACAGAAGAGATACAAAAGCAGTTAGATCAGCCATGGGTCAAACAAGACCAAGCAGTTCCGATTAAGAAAATATCAGTTGAGGATCCGAAACTAAAAGATACTATTGCTCTAGAAGGCGTAGATTACCAAAAGAAATCAACGCGTCTATATCCTTTAAAAGAAGCTGCGGCACATCTTACAGGTTATATTGCACCTGTTTCAGCTGAGGATATGAAAAAGTTACAGGGAAAAGGCTATTCAGCACAAGATTGGATTGGTAAGGCAGGCCTTGAGCAAGTTTATGAAGAACAATTGCGTGGCAAGAGTGGTGGCATTATAAAAATTATGGATAGTAAAGGTGAAGAAAAATCTATACTTGCTCAAAATGAAGTTGAAAATGGAAAAGATGTAAAAACAACGATTAATAGCAAGGTTCAGCTATCCATCTATAATCAGATTAAAGCTGACGTTGGAACCTCATCGGCCATCCATCCAAAAACAGGTGATGTACTAGCATTAGTGAATAGTCCTTCATATGACCCTAATCAATTTACGTTGGGATTAACCAAGGCATTAAGACAAAAATGGACAGACGATCCAAAGCAGCCGATGTTGAACCGCTTCAAGTATGTTTATGCACCTGGTTCAACGCTTAAGCCATTAACAGCTGCGATCGGACTTGAAAATGGAACGCTTAATCCTAATGCAGAAATGAAAGTATCAGGTAAAACGTGGCAAAAAGATAAAGAAGCTTGGGGGAATTATAAAGTTACAAGGGTAACTGATGTTCCTAGTGTAAATCTGGAAAAAGCACTCATCTACTCAGATAATATTTACTTTGCTCAAGCTGCGCTAAATCTAGGTGAAGACAAGTTTACGGAAGGCTTGAAGAAATTTGGATTTGGTGAAGAGGTTCCCGTTTCATTCCCGTTCACTGCATCTTCCATTGGAAAAGACGGAATGAGTGAAGGGCAGCTCGCTGATAGTGGCTTCGGTCAGGGACAGATTCAGATGAGTGCGCTGCATGTAGCCATGTCTTACACACCTTTCTTAAATGAAGGAAACTTGCTGGCGCCTCGTTTAGATCAGTCGAAAGAGGCTACTGTGTGGAAAGAAAACGTGATATCACCAGAAACAGCGAAATTAATTAGTGCTGATCTTGTAAAAGTAGTTACCAATAAAAATGGAACAGCGCATAAAGATGCCTTTATGAAGGACTTGCCACTTGCAGGAAAAACGGGTACAGCTGAGCTGAAAGCCGCTGGAGAAGACAAGGGTAAAGAATTGGGCTGGTTTGTGGGCTATAATACACAAAATCCATCTCTTCTTGTTTCCATGATGATTGAAGATGTTGAAGATCGGAATGGCAGCCATTATGTAACTCCTAAAGTGAAAAGTGTTTTTAGAGAAATATTTAAATAGAAACTAAAGCTGAATCAAAAGGTTAATATCCTTTTTGATGTCAGCTTTTTTTTTGCCCAATGTTTCTAAAGTAATCTGTAACAGGAAAGAACGACACAATTTAGCATAATATTACAAAAATTACACAAATGCTGTCAGATATGTAACGAACATGTAATAAACCAACGAGTCGACTTATGCTACCATAGACATAGGACGATGGGGTCAAGCAAAAGGTAGAAACATACAATACATACTTGTTTTTAATTACATAAATTGAACTAGTCTACTAGTATAACTTGAACCCAATTGGTTATATCTAGCCTAATCAATTGGAGGGTATTTTTTATGAAAAAGAAACTTTTATCTATAGTAGTTGCTGCTGGTGTAATTTTATCAGGTGGAGAGTTTGCTCATGCTTCACTTGGAGATAACATTATTAAGACTGGTAATAAATATTTAGGAACGCCGTATAAGTATGGTTCAACGTTTGGAAATACACGTACATTTGATTGTTCATCTTTCACTTCATATGTTTTCGCCCAAAATGGAATAACGATTCCTCGAACAAGTGTTGGACAAGCATCTGCTGGTGTAGCTGTTTCAAAAGCTAATCTTCAAAAAGGCGATCTTATATTCTATGACACTGATTTTGATGGTAGAGTGAATCACGCTGGAATTTATGCAGGTAATGGAAAGATGCTTAATGCCCAATCAAATGGTGTTGCCTATACTGATGCCTTTTCAAAGTACTACTGGGGAGCAAGATATGTTAAAGGCAGACGAGTTATTAATCAGAAAGCTACATCTAATGCGGTAAAGAAGCCTGTTGCTTCTAAACCAGCTATTAGTTCGTCTAAAACAAAAACACATAAAGTTCAAAAAGGTGATACCCTTTGGGGCATAAGTAAGAAATATAAAACGAGTGTTGCAGCAATACAAAAGTTAAATAAACTAAAATCTACATCAATTAAAGTAGGGCAAGTATTGAAAGTACGTTAAGAAAGATAGTGTTTACGATGGCTTTTTAACTAAAATCTTTCACATACTAAAAGGCAGAATATAAAAATTTAATATATGAAAAAGTAAAGCAACCGATTATAACAGGTTGCTTTTTTGTTATATAAAATACTTGGAATTAAGTGGTAATGCGGACTTTTTCGAGTATAATATACTTATATTTCGTAACTTTGGGGGCCATTATGAACAGAAAAAAATTATTAAGTTGTTTGGTTTTCACTTCACTTTGCTTTTCTTCTACCCATATATCTGCAGCAAGTGAGCCAAGATCATATGAAAGAAAGGTAAATACCTTTCAAAAAATGTTTCAAGAGAGAAACTACGTAAATACTGAGCTCATTGTTAAATTTTCTAAAAAACTACATAAGAATGACAAGAGAAATTTTAAAAACCTTTTTAATCTAATAAATATTAAACCCATTGGAGAAGACTTCTATGTTATTTCTTTTTCCAACCAAACTGATTTACCTAAACTGGTTCAAAAACTTTACGATAACAAAATAGTAGAATACGTAGAACCCAACTATAAAATACAAAAAGAATTTATACCTTCTGATCCTCTATATAAAAAACAATGGTTTCATTCCAAAATTAATACGCCTTCAGCATGGGATACTACAAAAGGTGCTAGCGATGTAGTTGTAGCAGTAATAGACGGTGGTGTAGATGGTAGGCATCCAGAACTTAAAGGGAAGTTATATAAACCTTATGATGCTGTCGATGGTGATTCTACCTATTTTCCAGATGATCATGGGACGCATGTTGCAGGCATTATAGCCGCATCATTAAATTCTGTAGGAGTAACAGGAATAGCTCCAAATGTAAAAGTTATGCCTATAAATGTGTTTTATGGAGATTCAACAACTGCTGAAGAAATCTCATCCGCTTTATTTTATGCTGCAGACAAGGGAGCGGATGTTATTAATATGAGTTTAGGAAGTTACTATTACAGCAAAGTGATAAACGATGCCGTTGCATACGCAAGATCTAAAGGAGCAATAGTCGTTGCTGCTGCTGGTAATGATCATGTAAACGAAAAAACATATCCGGCGGCTTATAATGGAGTATTTGGAATTAGTTCCACTAACAATAAAGATCGTGCTTCGTATTTCTCAAACTACGGCACCTTTGTTGATTACGCCGCTCCTGGAGAAGATATTTATTCTACAATTGCCTACGGAAAATATGCTTATATGAGCGGAACTTCAATGGCATCTCCTGTCGTAACGGGTACCATTGCTTTAATGCTCTCAAAGAATCCATTTCTAACAGAAACTCAAGTAGATAGTATCTTAAAGAAATCCACTTTAGATCTTTATCAATCTGGAAGAGATAATCTTTCGGGATTTGGGAGAATTGATGCTTCATTGGCAGTGAAAAATACTCCAGCGGCATTTTCGATCACACCTTTATCATCAAAAGAATTAATAATAAATGGACGAAATTCAATTACAACATCTTATAAAGCTTATACAGGTTCATTAGTCTCCATAGTTGTAAAAGATGCGAAAGGTAAAATTGTAAAAAACATTATTAAAAATGTTAAAGGTAGTAATAAACAGGTAAATATAAAATGGGACGGAAAAGTAGATGATGGCAGTTATGCAGATAGTGGAGCTTACAAAATAATAGCTACTGCAGTAAAAGGTTCTTCTTCTAGGTCTAAAGAGCTTTCTGTGAACGTGAAGAATCAATTAAAGCCATCAATAACTGTTGGAAGAACGACAATTCATTATTCTCCTAAAGTATCCAAGATAGGTATTGTACCTATAACACTCAACAAAACACAATTAGTTACAGCAAAGATTTTTGATTTAAAAGGCGCACACGTCAAAAATATAATAACTAACAAGACTTTACCTGGTAGTAGTCAGACAATAGGTTGGAGTGGAAAAAATAGTATTGGAAAACAAGTACCCGATGGAAATTATTTAATGAGGATAGATAGTATTGATTCTGATAATCAAAAAGCAGATCGAAAGACAGTTGAGATAATAGTTGATAGCAAGACGCCAGTTATAAAGATTAACACAATATCTCCTTCTGTATATAAAGCAGGGAAAAGCATATTAGCTGTAAGTAAGTTCTCGATAAATGAAACTGTAAACGTGACAATCTATGTTGTTAACAACAATGGTCAAAAAATAAGAACTTTGGCTAGCAAGAAGTCGATAAAACTAGGAACACATAGTCAAAGCTGGGATGGTAAGGCTGAAAACAAAACCTTTGCAAAATCGGGAAAATATAGATTTATTATCGAAAGTATTGATGTTGCAGGGAACAAATCCATAAATCAAAGTAGTTGGTTTTCGTTGAAATAATAATAAAATATCGACACTTTTTTTCTTAAAGAAAAGGGGTGTTTTTTTTGTCATCTCACGTAAATAAATATCAAAATATGGTAAAAAAATTATATACAAATGTAATTTTTTACCCTATGATTATGTTATTGTCAAATAAATTAAGGGTGGGTTTTAGTTGAAGAAATACTTTGCTTTTTTGTCTATTTTTGCTCTATTGTTTTCACTATTTCCGAACATTACGTTTGCAGCAATTGAGGAAAAAGAGCTAACAGAATTTTTGGAAGAAGTTAGTAGTGAGCGAGGACTTGAATTTTCGAAAGTAGATCTTGAAGATTATGTAATGGAATATTTTGAAGAGGATCTTTCATTCTTTGAAAATGTTACAGAATTAAGAGATTCTCTAGGTGTAGTTATTAAATCAGACTACAGTAACCTTGAAACAATATATGAAGATTTTGAGTTAGACCAAGAGGCTTTGTTTACGTTACTGGAGGAAAACGGAGAAAGTATTGATAACTACATATTTGTAGATGATTTATATTTTGATGTAAGCTTTTTTCTAGACGCTGAAGAGATGCCTGAAATGCCTGAAATTGGCGATTTGTTCGCTGAATTTGATCTGACTGAAGATGAACTCAATGCCATGATGGAACATTTAGTAGCACTTGAGGACAAACTTTCTGATCCTGCTATGGAAGAGCGTCTAATGGATCTAGCGGATCGAATGATGGCTTTTGAAGACTTTGAAAGTGTTGACGAACTAACAGATGAACAAATTTCAGAGTTTCTATCTATTTCACAAGAACTATTAAATATTTTTGAGCTTCAACCTAAGTTTTTTCTAACGAATGGGACAGATACTCAACCCCTTACATTAAAAGAATTACTGTATTTAAAAGATATGAAAAAAGGATACAAACTAAAAATTGAGTTATATGATTTAAAGGGTAAGTTCATTTTAGATATGTTATTTACTGCTGAAATGATTGGTGCAAAAATCATTCAAGAAACAGGTAAGGATATTAAAGAAGTACCCAAAGTAGTTGAGAAGATTGAAAAAGTTAAAAGTTCACCAAAACATAAAACAGTTAAAGGGGCAAAGCTTCCAAAGACTGCATCTGATTATGGAACTAATATGATGTTAGGTTTAGGAATTGCACTAGTTGGTGGTTTTATGTTTAGACGTTTAAAAACACAGTAAGATGAAAAAGAAAAAAAGATTTATATATTTAACAATCGCTATTATCTTTATCGTTTTCGGTATATGGTTCTCATCAACAAATGCATACAAGTTTGCTAAGGGTTATTTACTTTTTAAGGTGGGACAAGAAGAACGAGAGAAGGTTATTACTAAATCAGAGGCAAAAGTAGTTGCTACCAAGAAAGGAACTGAAAAAACCGAATTATATCTTAAGCGTCCTAAGGTGGGAGAAAACATCGGGAATTTATACATCCCGAAGTTAAAAGCAGGACTGCCCATTTTTCATGGAACAAATGAGGATGAACTTGAAAAAGGTGTAGGTCACTTTGCTGATAGCGTCTTACCTGGAGAGCAAGATAATTCTGTACTTTCTGGGCATCGCGACACTGTTTTTCGTGAGTTGGGTGAAGTGAAAAAAGGGGATTTGCTCGTAGTAACAACGGTGGCAGGAGAATTTACGTATAAAGTAAAACAAGTCAGAATCGTTGATAAAGATGATCGTACGGTAATTGTTCCTAAACCACGGCCAACTTTAACTGTAAGTACGTGTTATCCTTTTACTTTTGTTGGAGCTGCGCCAGAAAGATATGTTCTTGTGGCTTTTCTGGTAGAATCGAAAATTAATTCATAATATAAAAACGGATGGCTCAACGAGCCATCCGTTTTTATAGTTCAAGATGTTTTTTTAGCATAGAGCTAATTCGAGTTCTTTCCTCTTCGTTCACATTAAAGTAATAAACTCCACCTATTTTTCCACCTTGCCCATTAACTTCGATTGATTGTACGCTTTTTCTAGCACCCTTATAATTAGCTTGGATGTCTTTCATATCGTCAAATGACATATTAGTTGCAATGTTATCGCCTAGGACATCTAATATATTGCCTAGTTTAGTAATGGAAGACACTTGTGCACCTTCATTGATAATGCCGTTTACTACTTGGCGCTGTCTTTCGTTACGGCCAAAATCTCCTCTAGGATCAGCTTTTCTCATTCTAGAATATGCTAGAGCTTCATCACCGGTAAGATTTAGAGTACCTTTAGGAAAAGAATAACCTTGGTAATTAAAAGCTAATCTTTGGTTATTTACACTAACACCACCTAAAGCATCTACAATTTGCTTAAAACTTTCCATATTTACTTTCATATAATAATCGATGGGAATATCCAGAAAGTTTTCAACCGTTTGTATAGTCATATTCGTACCGCCGAAGGCATATGCATGGTTAATTTTATCTTGCTTGCCTCTACCAATAATTTCTGTCCTTGTGTCACGCGGGATGCTAGTCATGTAAGTAGAATTATCATTTGGATTCACAGTCACAACCATTAATGTATCAGAACGGCCACGATCACCTTCACGTTCATCGACACCCAAAACTAATATAGACAATGGACTTGAAGAAAGGTTTAATTCTTTTTCGCGTTTTTTTGATCCTGACCATTCACTTTTCTCATGCATCTTTTGTGCAGCTTCTTTTACTGAGTGATAAACATAATAGGTGTAACCTGCTCCTGCGAGTAATAATATACTAAGAAAAATTAGAAAACCTTTGAGAAAAGGTTTTCTTTTTTTTCTTTTTGTTTCCGATCTTAATCCCATAATAATTTCCCCTTTATACGTTTTACATATATCGTAAAGTTTTTACAATGTTTTACTTTTGTATCGTCACTTATTATATAAGACTGTACGATGGATTACAATCCAAAATCTTGTGTATTTAATAGATTTATAGGAAAGATAAAAAGAAGTCTACGCGCTTAGCATAGACTTTTGAAGATATTACTATTTTACTTTCGAGCGGTTCAAGTTTCTATCTTGACCAAATACTTTATTATATACGTAGAGTAATGGTCTGTATTTATGATGAACCAGACCGATTAGTTCTGCTATTAGTTCCAACATAAGCAACAGACCAAAAGTTATTGCTAACGAGCCCCAAAGTGTTGTCGTTGAAAATAAAACTGCTGAAATACTAAAAATTATGCTTAATACATAGATAACAATAACAGTTATTTTATGTGACAAGCCTAACCTAAGTAATTGATGGTGAAGATGCCCTTTGTCAGCAGCAGAGATCGGCTGTCCGTTTGCAAGTCTTCTTAGTATTGCAAAAGTTGTATCAAAGATAGGAACACCGAGAATGATAATGGGAACGACGAAACTAAATAACGTAACACTTTTATACAAACCGAGCAACGATAGTATCGCGATACAATACCCTAAAAATAATGCACCAGTGTCTCCCATGAATATTTTAGCTGGATTAAAGTTGTAAAACAAAAATCCAATTGTTGAACCTAAAACGATCATGGAAATAGTTAAAATCATGATGTTTCCGTTCAAACCGGCCATAATCGCAATGGTAGCTATTACAATGGAAGAAACTCCAGCTGCCAAGCCATCAAGACCATCAATTAAATTTATTGCATTTGTAATCGCTAAAATCCAAAGGATAGTAATGGGATAAGTTAGTAAATCTAAATCAAAATGTCCTATAAAAGGGATTGTAATAAAATCAATGGTTAAACCTGTATGGGCCACTATAAAAGCTGCGATAAACTGACCTAATAGTTTGTATTTAGGAGATAAAGAGTAGAGGTCATCAATGATACCTACAATAATGATAATAATTCCAGCAAGCGTAATTCCTTTAATCGATTGATTATGAAGCCCAGCAGCAAAATAACCTCCCATAACTCCTAAAAAAATTGCTAATCCACCAAGTCTAGGCATGAGCTTTTTGTGGACTTTTCGTGCATTAGGCTGATCTGTAGCTCCTATTAAAATAGCTAACCTAATTACAAGTGGTGTTATCAATAGAACTACTATAAAAGAGACGATTGCTGCCCAAAATATTTGAAAATTCATAAATACCTCATTTACTTTTTTAATATTTTAAAAAGAGCGAGTAGGTAGATAAATATATTTCTCTTCCCATAATTATAAGATGGTAATCAGTGGATATCAATCATTTATTCTATTAAAACATTGTTTTTTTATCAATATTCGACAGAATTATTATCATCTATTGGAGATATTTACAATCTTGTAATATAATAAACAGAAAATGGAATAGAAAGTGAGAATAATAATTTTGAAATCAAATATACAGCAAAACTTCATTTTTGTTGCTTCTATATTTTTTATATTGTTAATTGGATGGACACTAAAAAATATATATTTTTCAGTAGAGATGGGAATTAGTCCACATAAAAAAGGAATCATGCTAACAAGCGCTGGCGTCATTTTAATATTAGTAAGTCCTTTAATGGTTCGGATATCGAAATGGGCATTCAGTTTAACCTTTATTCTTTATGTACTGGTTTCATTTCTTTTATTTGCGGATGTGGTATACCAGCGTTATTATCATTCTATCCTTTCTATAGAAATGATGGGACAGGCGGGACAGCTTAAAGCTGTCGATGATTCCATTATTACACTTATTCGGCTAACGGATATTTGGTATGCAGCTGATCTTTTACTTCTTCTGTTCTTCTTTTTTTATCCTTTAAAAAAGATGAGTTATAAACGCCCAAGCATCCATTTTGTATTAGTAGGTCTATGTTTACTAATAGGATATAGTTCCATGAAGTATACTTACCTTAATCTTGTAAAAGATGATTTTAGTGAGCAGTTAAAAGTAGCGAAGACTGGCATAATTCCAACCCATATATCCGAGACATACAACAGTTATATGGAGCGTATGGCAGCTGCTGAAGTCTTCAGCTCACAAGATTCTATTAAACAGCTGAAGGAATATGAGAGCGAATTAGAAAAACGTCAACAAACTCAGAAGATGTCACCTTATTTTGGTGATGCTAAAGGTAAGAACCTCCTTATGATTCAAGCGGAGTCGTTGAATGACTTCATTGTTAATCTTGAAGTAGATGGCCAAGAGATTACCCCTAATCTGAATGCGTTTATAAAGGAAAGCAGTTATTATCCTAACACCTACCTTCAAATCGGAAGAGGAAATACATCTGATGCTGAGTTTGTGGCAAATAATTCTTTATACCCAAGCAAAAAAGATGGTGCGTATCGTACTTATGAAAAAGGGGTATTTCAATCGTTAGGACAAATCTTAAAAAGTGAAGGGTATCAAACCAGTGCAGCACATGGCAATGTACCAGAATTCTGGAATCGAAAGAATGCTTATCCGGCTCAAGGATATGACGTTTTTTACAGCAAGGAACATCCCGTTATAGATGATTCAGATGTTGTTGGACTAGGTATCGACGATAAAAGTTTCTTTAAACAACTCGTTGATATTTGGAAGACAGAAGATAAACCATTTTATAGTTTTGTTGTTACGTTAACCAATCATCGGCCATTTGAACTTCCTAAAGAGCATCAAAAACTCAGCCTTCCGGCTAAGATGAATGATACACCTGTTGGTCATTATCTCCAAAATGTACATTATGCTGACCAGGCTTTTGGACAATTATTAGAAGAGTTAAAAAAGGAAGGTTTATATGATGAGACGGTAATTGTATATTATGGAGACCATTACGGTTTGATTCCAGATAATGTAAAACAACTTAAAAAGGAATTAAACATTAATTTTAGCAAAAAAGAAATGTTTAATATTCCATTAGTGATTCACCGTCCAACCCAATCAGAAGGAGAAGTTAACGAAGTCATAGCGAGTCAGATGGACATCGCTCCAACTGTTACTTCTTTGTTTGGAATTGAGCAGCCCTTATATCAGCTTGGTTATGATTTAAGTGTAAAAAAAGAGGGATATGTTGGATTTAGGCATGAAATTACGCCGTTCTCCTTTTTTTCAGAAAACTATGATTTCGAGATGTCACTAGACGGAGTTTTTGAAAATGGAATCTGTTCGGATGCCAAAACAGGTGATAAGGTAGAAGTGGAAAAGTGCAGAAACAATTTTGAACGAGTTCAATATGAGGTGGAGCTTTCTGACTTTTTACTACAATATGATGCGATTGAAAAATTAAAAAAAGGTAAATTTTAAATTTCTTAAAGAAAACTGGCTCAAAAGGTATACAAAAGACCTTATAAATGTCAGTTTTTTTTTTTTTTCAAAGAGTGTTGTGGGTATTATGTTTATTTTCTTCATTCATTGACATTTAAATCGAGTTATAGCTATCAAATTTACTAGCAAGGGACAGTCTGACAAACAAGGGTAAAAGTCCAATGTGGTTCAACGCATACGCATGCTTAAACGAAGGTCCACCATTTTTAATATGATTGCAAAAACGAAGTATCATACCCTTATTTTTAGATTTTATACGAATATTGAAGAGTGTAGTCATAAAAAAATTCACATAATTAAATCGTTTCTATGCATCCACTATAATTTCTTTTGAGCATAAATTATTGGAAATAATTAAAAGCTGCAAAATAAGGTTAAGGATTAGTGAATGATGGGAAATTAAAAATGATTCTTATTTTTTTATGTTAAGATTTAGTGAATATTAGATAATGGGATTGATTTAAGCACTAATTATGATACGATTATTTGCGTAATTTACTAAGACAATTAACTAAAAAGGGGATTCTTATGAATTTAAATTTATGGCTTGCTTTTATTGCTTCATTCATAACAGTCCTGGTTATAACACCATTTGTTATAAAATTTGCTATAAAAATTGGAGCAACAGATAAACCTAATCATAGAAAAGTACATGAGAAAGTGATGCCTCGACTCGGCGGGCTAGCTATTTTTATTGGTGTAGTGGCTGGATACTTCGCAGGCGGTGTTTACAGTGAACAAGTGACGGGTATCACAATAGCTGCGCTTGTGATTTTAGCAACTGGGATATTTGATGATATGTATGAACTTTCAGCCAAAACAAAGTTGCTTGGACAACTTCTTGCGGCAGGAATTGTTGTAGCTACGGGCTTAAAAATTGATTTCTTAACGATTCCCTTTGTTGGGGTTTTCGACCTTGGTGGATGGACCATTCCGATTACCATTCTTTGGATCATTGGAATAACTAATGCCATTAATTTAATTGATGGCTTAGATGGTCTAGCGGCAGGTGTATCCTTAATCGTCATATCCACAATTGCCTTCCTAGCGGGTTCGGCGGGCATGATGCTCATCTCCACTTTAGCACTAATTTTAATGGGAAGTATCTTAGGGTTTTTATTTTATAATTTTAATCCAGCAAAGATTTTTATGGGTGATACGGGAGCTTTATTTCTCGGCTACTCAATTTCCATTTTATCCTTGTTAGGACTTTATAAATCCGTAACGCTGTTCAGTTTTATCGTACCAATCATTATATTAGGAGTACCAATCTTTGATACGATATTTGCTATTATACGTAGGATTGTGAATAAAAAACCAATCTCTGCACCCGATAAACATCATCTTCATCATCGGTTGCTCGCTCTAGGGTTTTCCCACAGAACAACAGTAATTGCGATTTATGGATTAGGATTAATTTTTGCCATTAGCGCCATCATTCTATCTCATTCTACAATGATTGGATCAGTTTTTATATTAGTAAGCCTTCTTATCTTTATTGAACTGATTGCAGAAATGATAGGACTCGTACATCATAAATACAAACCATTTATGGCGATTTATCGGAAGGTTACTGGGAAACAATAATGGGTAGCAAAAGCCGTTTGCTTAACGCGAGCGGCTTTTTAAAAGGACATAATATAGGTGTCAATAATTAAAATATGATAAAATGAGACCTGTGTATTATGAGTCAAACAAACAATTTGATTACAAGGAGTTTTGTGAAATGCGTGTACCAATGCTAGATCTTTCAGAACAATATCAAACTTTAAGAGAAGAAATGATTTCAGTACTAGATGAAGTTATGGGTTCTTCCCGTTTTATCCTTGGAGATAATGTTAAGAAGTTAGAAGCAGATGTTGCTAAATACAGTAATACGAAATATGCAGTTGGTGTAGGTAATGGAAGTGATGCGATTCACATCGCGCTTCAAGCGGCCGGCGTTAAAGTTGGGCATGAGGTAATCACTACACCATTTACTTTTTTTGCAACGGCTGGCGCTATTGCACGTGCAGGTGCTACACCAGTTTTCGTTGATATTGACCCTGTAACGTTCAACATTGATCCGTCTAAGATTGAAGCTGCAATTACGGATAAGACGAAAGCAATTATTCCTGTTCACTTATACGGTCAGATGGCAGACATGGATCCAATTGTAGAGATTGCTAATAAACACAATCTTGCGGTTGTAGAAGATGCTGCTCAAGCGATTGGTTCAACTTATAAGGGCAAGAGTGTTGGCGAACTCGGAACTGCTGCAACTTATAGTTTCTTCCCAACTAAAAACTTAGGTGCATATGGTGACGGCGGAATGATTGTTACAAATAACGACGAAATGGCAGAAAAAATGTCTGTTATTCGCGTACATGGAAGTAAGCCGAAATATTACCATCATGTGCTAGGATATAACAGCCGTCTAGATGAGCTTCAGGCTGCAGTATTAAATGTGAAGTTTCCTCATTTAGATAAATGGAGTGAAATGCGACAACATAATGCTGCAAACTATACTCAATTATTAAAAGAACAACTAGGGGATAAAGTAGTTACACCTGTTGCACTTGAAAACCGCAGACACGTGTTCCACCAATACACACTTCGTGTAGAGAAACGTGATGAGCTGCAAGCATACTTGAAAGAACAAGGTATTGACACAATGGTTTATTACCCTCTTTGCCTTCATATTCAGCCAGTGTTTAAAGAACTTGGCTATAAAGAAGGAGACTTCCCAGAAGCTGAAAAAGCTGCTAAAGAAGCTGTCTCTTTACCGATGTTCCCAGAGCTGAAATTGGAGCAACAAGAGTATGTAGTTTCACAAATTGCGGCATTTTATAAATAAGGAAATTTGTTCGTCCTCTTAATCAGGGGGCGAATTGTTTCATTTTTAGCATTTTAGCAATTTTAATGGAGGTTTTTTTGTGCACGATGAAAAGCGGTTTGTTTTATATGATTACTTAGTGTTTTTCTGGAATAAAAAATTGTGGTTTCTCCTCTTACCATTGATTACTCTCGGATTGGCATTCTTGATTTCCATGATGCAGCCTGTTCAATACCAAGGAAGAACAATTTTATATACAGGGGATTTGAAAGGTTCTGAAACTGATCCGGAAGTTATTAAACATCAGTATAAAAATGATGTTAAGGATAATAACCTGGCTGTAGAAGTCTTCGAAAGAGGGCAGTTGGTATTTACTGTAACAGGGAGCAATTCTGCTCAAGTTAATAATGATATATCGTCAATTACCAAAAAACACTATAAAGTTTTAGATGAGGAATACGAAGAGATTATTTTGCGTACTGAAAATGGTATGGAGACAAAAGAACAACATCTAGACAGTCTTAATAAGCTCACTGCACTTTACACAAAACAGATGAAAGAAGATACTTTGTCTCCAGAAGAAGAGTCAAGGATGACTGAACTTCAAATTGTCGCTAAAGAAATTGAACAACAAATAGATAATAACAAAAAAGATATTGCTATGTATGAGAAACCGCAAAAGCTTGATACAACTGTTGTGGAAAGCGGCCGTAATCAAAAGCCGATCTTGGCACTTGGACTAGTAGCAGGTCTATTTTTATCATTAATTTCACTCGTTTTATGGAAATACATCGAAGACGCACGGAGGTACAGAAAAAATGATTAAATTTGCCATCGTAGGAATGGGACACATAGCGAAGAAACATGTCGAAGCAATTAATGAGGCACATGGAGCAGAACTTGTAGCAGTTTGTGATGCAGCTTCTGAACGCCTTGAAGAATATTCAGGAAAGTATGAAACATATACAGACCTTGATGAAATGCTTAGGGTCAATAAAGATATACAAGTCGTGAATATCTGTGTTCCTTCTGGTCTACATGCACGATTAACAAAGATTGTGGCAGAACATGGGCGTCATATCGTCGTTGAAAAGCCGATGTCTCTGAAACTCGAGGATTCTGAAGAGATGATCCGAATTGCAAAAGAAAACAATGTTAAGTTGGCAGTTGTTCATCCGAATCGTTTCCGTCCAGCCATTATGAAACTGCGTGAAAAAATGGAACAAGGGGTATTTGGCACTATGAGTCATGCCAATGCTACTGTTCGGTGGAATAGAGGACAAGCCTATTATGACCAAGCACCATGGAGAGGAACGAAAGAGTTTGATGGCGGTGTCCTCATGAATCAAGCTATTCATAACCTAGACTTAATGCTTTGGTTAATGGGAGAGGTTGAAAGTGTACAAGCTATGGCAGCTACTCGCTTACGAAAAATTGAAGCTGAGGATGTTGCTGCGGCTGTTGTTCGTTTCAAAAGTGGTGCTCTAGGTGTTATTGAAGCAGCAACAACGATTTATCCGAAGAACCTTGAAGAATCTTTATCCATTTTTGGTGAAAAGGCTTCTGTTAAGATCGGTGGAAGCAATGCTCTCTTTATCGAGACATGGGATATGGAACACAGTATTGAAGGTGAAAAAGAATCTTTCAATGAGTCAATTAAAGATAATCCTCTAGGTAAACCAGGTCACCAATGGATTATTGAAGATATGGTGCAAGCTGTACAAGAAAATCGTGAACCGATTGTTTCTGGACAAGATGGTATGGCACCGGTTAAGCTGATTTTAGCGATTCTTGAATCGGCAGAAACTGGAAAAGAAGTAAAGTTAGCATAAGTTTTTTATAGATCAAAGGAGATGTAATAAATGAGCCATTCAGAACAACTACTTAAGAAGATTGAAAATAAAGAAGCAGTTATTGGTGTAGTAGGTCTTGGGTATGTAGGTCTCCCATTAGCTGTTGAAAAAGCAAAAGCTGGATACAGAGTTATTGGATTTGATGTACAGCAAGCAAGGGTAGATCAAGTGAATAACGGAATTAACTACATTGGTGATGTGGTTGATGAAGATCTTAATGAAATGATCAAGTCTGGTCGTTTAGAAGCTACAACAGATTACGCTAAAATCAGTGAAGTGGATGCTGTTGCGATCTGTGTTCCTACACCTCTTGATACTTACATGCAGCCGGATACTTCTTATGTTGAAAGCTCAGCGAATGAAATCGCAAAAAATGCTCACGAAGGAATGTTAGTTGTTCTTGAATCTACAACATATCCTGGTACAACAGAAGAAATCGTGAAGCCAGCGTTAGAGAAAACCGGTCTTGTAACAGGCGAAACGGTTTTTGTCGCTTACTCACCAGAACGTGTTGACCCAGGTAACAAACACTTTAATACGAAAAACACACCAAAAGTGGTTGGTGGAATGACAGCGAACTGTACGAAAGTGGCAGCTGCCCTTTACCGTGAAGTGCTTGAAGGAGATGTACACGAAGTATCCACTCCTGCAGTAGCTGAAATGGAAAAAATCTTTGAAAACACGTTCCGTCATATCAATATCGCATTAGCGAACGAGATGGCGATTCTTTGTCAACGTATGGGGATTGATGTTTGGGAAGTAATCGATGCTGCGAAAACAAAACCTTACGGATTTATGGCCTTCTATCCAGGACCTGGTCTTGGTGGTCACTGTATTCCAATTGATCCATTCTATTTAACATACAAAGCACGTGAATATAACTACCACACGCGTCTAATTGAGCTTGCTGGTGAGATTAACAACGCAATGCCAGAATACGTTGTGGATCGTGCGATGCGTCTATTGAACGAAGATGGAAAAGCTCTTCGCGGTTCAAATGTTGTTGTTCTAGGTGTAGCTTACAAAAAAGATATTGATGACATGCGTGAATCACCGGTACTTCCAATACTTTCACAAATGAATGCTTCAGGTGCGAATGTAACGGTTGTAGATCCACACGTTCCAACTTTCAGATTGGATGGAAAAACAGTCGAGACTTACTCACTTACACCTGAACTTCTGCAAAATGCTGACCTAGTGTTACTAACGACAGATCATACCGCATTTGATTATGAGATGATTGCTCAAAACAGTGATGTATTGTTTGATACACGTAATGCAATGAAAGATGTAGAGAATAAACCAGCACGTTACGTTAAGCTTTAATATAAAGTTGAGTGCAAGGGGGAACTTAGAGATGATGAACTTTGTTGATTCAACGGTACAGTTAGATGAATCTGTAAAGGTTGGACACTTCAGTGTAATTGAAAAAGGCTCTAAAATCGGTAAGAATGTTGTGATCGGAAACCGCGTTACCATTCACGAGGATACAGTAATTGGAGATAACAGCACAATTTCAGATGGAGCTGTTCTCGGTAAACCGCCAAAACCGGCAAAAACAAGTACGGTTAAGCTTTCCGACAATATTCCGGCTCTAACTCTAGGGGAAGACGTAACAGTTGGGGCAAACGCTGTTATTTACCGAGGAGCTGAAATCGGAAGCTACACACTAATTGCAGACCTTGCTAGTGTACGTGAAAATGTTCAAATAGCAGATTACGTAATCGTTGGACGTGGGGTTACAGTTGAGAACCATGTTTCAATCGGAACACGCACAAAGATACAATCGAATTCTTATATTACTGCATATACAACGCTTGAAGAACATGTGTTTATCGCGCCTTGTGTGACTACGACAAATGATAACTTTATGGGCCGTACAGAAGAACGATTTGACAAGATTAAAGGAGCGGTCGTGAAGAAGGGAGCTCGTGTAGGTGGGGCATCCATCATTCTCCCAGGCATTACAGTTGCGGAAGAAACCTTTGTAGCTGCTGGAGCTCTAGTGACAAAGGATACAGAAGAAAAGACCGTAATCAAAGGCGTACCAGCTAAATACAGCAAGCAGGTTGACGAGCGGGAGTTGTTATAACTTGTTAGCGCAGCTTAAACGTTTAGGAGGGGATTCCCTCCTTTATGCGTTAATGAATGTAGGAACAAAATTGATTGCATTCTTGATGTTACCAATTTTTACGACGTATCTAGGAAAAGAACAGATGGGTGTCTTAGAAAACACAGATGCTTTTACATCTATGCTAACTTTCCTGGTTATTTTCGGTACAGATTCTGCGCTAGCGTTCTATTTTTTTGATACAGATAAAAAAGAATTAAAGATCAGTTATGTGCAAACAGTTCTCCAATTTAGATTGGCTATTTCTTTACTCTGTTTGATAGGCGCCATAATAGGCGGAGAATGGGTTTCGGTGTTAGTGACTGGGAAATCTGGATATGCGTTCGTGGTCATTGCAGCGATGGTAACACTTGTACTTGAGTCAATTATTACGCTTGTTCTGACTTATTATCGCTATGAGTTCAAGGTCAAGAAAGTTGTGATATATACAGTTCTTCGTCTTGGAGGAGCGGCTTTATTCGCTTATATCTTCTTGAAGATGTGGATGGAAGAAGTAGATGTTATCTATTACGGCCGTAATATTGCAGCTGGTGTTATTGTTGTACTGCTTTTACCTGAATTGTTCAGGCTTGTAAGGATTAAAGTAGACAAAGAAAAGCTTTGGGCGATCTTAAAATATGCCGCCCCGCTTGTTCCGGCGTCTCTTGCTTTCTGGGTAATTGCTACTTCTAACAGGTTTTTCCTTACTTACTTTGAGGGATTAGGAAGTGCAGGGGTTTATGGAGTTGCTGTTAAGTTCGCAACGGTTATCACATTGCTGACATCCAGTGTTCAGATGGCTTGGCGTCCTTACACAATGTCAATTAAAGAACGCCCTGATGCTGAAAAGATTTTTTCTAAGTTCTCTATAATTATTCTTGTCGGGGGCATTCTAGGATTACTAGGAATCGCAACTTTTATTCCTTATATTTTCAAATTTATGATTTCTGATCCTGACTTTTATAGTGCTAGTCATTATATTGCGCTCTTAAGTGCAGGAACATTTTTAAATTTTTATTATTTAATTATTTCGGTAGGATTATTTATTAAAAAAGAGACCAAATATATATCTGTCTATTTCATCTCTGCTGCAGTAATCAGTCTTGTTCTCAACTTAATCTTGATTCCTTTAATCTCCCTATGGGGTGCAGCATTAGCAGTTGTTATTTCCTATCTTTTTGCTTGCGTGATGATTTTTAGAAAGAGCCAGCAAGTTTATTACATACCGCTTCCGGTAGGTAAGATGGTTTTTCTATTCACTACAGGTATGATAGCTATGGGTACACTTGTCTGGGTGCATATAACAGAATTACCGGTATATTATTTAACCTTCCCTTGGTTGTTCTTCGCAGCTGCCTTTGGGGTTTCAAGAGTATTAAAAGAAATTAAAAGCTAAGAGGTGCTATTCATGAAGGTTTTAACAGTACTAGGAGCGCGTCCGCAGTTTATTAAGGCCGCACCTGTATCAAGAGCTTTACGCGAGTCACACACAGAAATTATCGTTCATACAGGACAGCATTACGATGCCAATATGTCCGATATTTTCTTTGAAGAGCTTCATATTCCTAAACCTGATTACCATCTAGGGGTAGGTTCTGGTAATCATGGTAAACAAACAGGTCAAATGTTAGCTGATATTGAAACGATAATTCTAGATGAAAAACCAGACTATTTACTCGTTTATGGTGACACGAATTCAACATTAGCAGGTTCGCTTGCAGCAGCAAAGCTACATATTCCTGTTATCCATATTGAAGCAGGATTGCGCAGCTTTAACAAAAAGATGCCTGAAGAGATTAATCGCATCATGACGGACCATGTTTCTGAATTCCTTTTCTGTCCAACTGATACGGCAGTTAAAAATCTTCATGATGAAAATATCAAACATAACGTGATCAATGTAGGTGACGTTATGTATGATGCGGTTGAATATAATCGTAAACTAGCAGCTGATAAATCAGTGATTCTTCAAAAACATGATTTGAAGAGCAAAGGTTTTTTACTGATTACGGTTCACCGTGCAGAAAATACAGATAATCTTGAAAACATTACAAATATCCTAAAAGCATTTTCAGAGATTGAAGATCAAAAGGTATGGCCGATTCATCCAAGAACGAAGCACAAGCTTGAGAGTATGGGATTCGATTTAGCTTCTATTCCAAACTTGCTTGTCATAGAACCTGTGGGCTACTTAGACATGCTTACACTAGAAAATCACGCAAAAAAAATCCTTACAGATTCTGGCGGTGTTCAGAAGGAAGCATATTTCATGCAGGTTCCGTGTGTTACTTTGCGAGAACAAACTGAGTGGGTTGAAACGCTTGAGAGTGAAGCGAACATCTTGGTTGGTACAGATGTTCATGCGATTTTAGAAGCAACTCGAAAAGAAGTAAACCCAACTTATAAAGAAGTATTTGGCGACGCAAAGGCTTCTGAAAAAATTGTCCAAGCCATTCAACAATAAAGATCTACATCAGGGTAACGGGGGAAAATCATGTTTTTGACTTACGCAATGATCTGGCTGATCGTATTAGGAATTTCAATATCATTATTTAAAAAAGCAGGAGGAAGTCTATCCATTCTAAGACCCAATCTTCTCTCTCTAGTCTTTTATTACTCCTTATTTGTCTCAAGTTTTATAGGGAGTCTATTGATTGTGACGAAAACGGATCAGTTTTATATGATGCATAAGGTTCCAAATGATGAGTATCGGCTTATTGGATTCATTCTAGTCTGTCTTGTCATGGTTTTTCTCCCCTTAACTGTGTTTGTGCTCCAAAAATTATTAGGTTTTAATGCTACAAAGGAGTTTAACCAGTATTTTGCTAAACCTGTCGTTCTTCCTTTTACGAAAGAAAAAACAGAATTCTATGTTCTTTTTGCAGGATTATCTACAATTTGCTTATTAGCAGTTGCCTATACAATGCTAAAACTAAATGCGATTCCTCTGCTTGAACTTATAAAAGGTTCAAACAATGCTGCTCAACTTAGAATTGAAGCTTCAAGAGGTTTTCAGGGCAATGTTCTTATTCGTAACATTTTTGCTATTGCCCTAACACCAATTCTATCTATAATTGCCTTTATCTTTGCTCATAAGACAAGAGAGATAAAGTGGGTTGTTCTCACCGTTTTATTAATTGGTGCATCATTTGTGATCACTACCTATGATCTCTCGAAATCTCCGGTATTCTTTTATATGCTTAGCATGATCTTGACTGCTATCTACATTGGTTTTGTGCGCTTATCATATAAAAGAATCTTACTGATAGGGATAGCTGGATTTGTATTACTATTCGGAATGTATGCTGCTTTAGGCGCTAATCCTTCTTCCTTTTTATCTTATAATTCGGGTCCGATAGGAAGAATGTTTTTGTCACAGATTGCACCATTCTATATGCATCTTCAACTATTCGGTAACGGTTTCCCATTCTTAGAAGGAAGCAGTTTTCCTGGTATTATTAATCAGATGTTTGATCAAGTGCACGCTCGATCAGGGCGTGTAGCTATGGGGTATTTTTATCCAGAAAAGGTAGAAGCAGGTACGGCAGGGGTGCTCAATACGCTTTTTATCGGAGAAGCTTATGCAAATTACTCCTACCCTGGAGTTATCATGTCTATCCTTTATATGGGTATGTTTTTAGCTATTATTTATATGATATTTCTTCGATTACCTAAAAACCCTGTTTTCTTGGGAATGTTTATCTATTTCACCATTAATATTCCAAGATCAGTAGTTGGAGGTTTCTTTGATTTTATTTTCAATCCTCTATGGATTATGATTTCCGTATTCGTCTTTTCTGTATACTTTGTAATCAAAGTCCGCATTGGGGTTATGGATTTCTTGAAAAATGGTAAAGGAGCAGGACAATGAGTAACAAAGCGGTTTTAGTTTATTATCCATTCAAGTTAGCTGAAAAAGCGGACAGTGGTTCGAAATTACGACCACTTGAAATGCTTAAAGCATTTAGGCAATGGGGAAAAGAAGAAGATGTAGATATTATAGAGATCAATGGAACTTCAGAAGAAAGAACAGCAGTGTTTAATCGGTTAAAGGAAGAAGGAAAGCTTCAAAATATTTGGTTTTGTTACGCAGAAAATCAAACGATCCCTATTTGGCTCACAGATCCTGGTCATAAACCGAAAAAGCCTCTTATTGATACTCAGGTATTTAAATTCTTAAAGAAACAAAATGTACCGATGGGGATTTTTTACCGAGATGTTTATTGGAAGTTTGATGATCTTTATCCTTTAAAAGGTTTGAAGAAAAAAGTCATGCAGACGATTTATCGCCGTGAAGAGAAATTTTACGAAAAATATGCTTCCGCAATCTTTTTGCCAAGTGCAGCTATGGGGAAATACGTTGATATTAATCAGCCCAAATTACCTTTACCTCCTGGCGGTAAAAAGACCGATCTAATGAGTGCAGAAAAAACGTTTTCTCATCAGGGTATCTATGTAGGCGGAATAGCGAATGATGATTACGGTTTACCTCTTTTATTAGAGGCGTTAGAAAACTATCCATCAAATAAAATGCAGCCTAAGTTAACGATCGTCTGTCGTGAGAACGAATATAACAAGCTTCCTGAAGAACAAAAACAGCGTTTGCATATGCTTGATGTTAATCTTCAACATATTAGCGGAGATGAACTTACAGAGCTGTATCGTTCA
Source organism: Fictibacillus tiangongensis (assembly GCF_048083785.1). Lineage (GTDB taxonomy): Bacteria > Bacillota > Bacilli > Bacillales > Fictibacillaceae > Fictibacillus. The sequence goes on along the minus strand of NZ_CP182294.1, from coordinate 3,555,470 downwards.
ATGGACTATGCCTATATCCCAAGATTAAAGAGCGAATATAATAATTTTTCCGTACCTGTTAAACTTGTAGAGTATTTATCGAATGGTTTGCCAGTTGTCGCAACAAATTGTGAGGCTCAAAAGGCTTTTATCGATTCGGGTAATTATGGTGTCGTTTGTGACGACAGAAAAGATGCTTTTATTCAAGCCATCGAAAACGTTGAGACAAAATGCATTAGCTATCGGAACAATATTCAGGATACGTTTCTTGATCGAAATTCTTGGCTTGCACGAGTAAAAACTGTAAAAAACACACTTGTGGGGGAGACGAAATGAAACTTTTATTATTAGCCCCTGGCCGTTCGATTCATACTCACAAATGGGCTCTGTATTTTAAACAAAAGGGTTGGGAAGTAAAAGTGGCTACGTTTCAAGACCATTATTCCGAGGAAAATGCCAAGGAAATTGATACCGTTATCCTGCCGAAAAAGCTCCCAGGAAAACTAAGCTACTTTGGAGCGGTACCTTTTATCAAAAAGCTTTTGCGAACATTTGAGCCGGATATTTTCCATGCTCATTTTCTCTCAAGCTACGGATTAATCGGGGCTCTTACAGATTTTCATCCTTACTATGTTTCTGTATGGGGAACGGATATCTTCCAATTCCCACAAAAAAACCCATTAAACCGAAAAATGATCGAATTTACGCTTAATAGAGCAGATCGTATTTGTTCTACCAGTCATGTGATGGGAAAAGAGACAAATAAATATACAACCAAAGAAATCAGCATCACCCCATTCGGTGTTGATCTTGATGTGTTTAAGCCTAGGCCAAAAGAAAACAATCCTATTATTCAGATTGGTATTGTAAAAGCTTTATCTGATAAATACGGAATTGGTACTTTGATTAAAGCCTTTAAAAAGGTTCACGAAAAACACCTTAATACTGAACTAGTTATCGTTGGGGGAGGCCCTCAATTAGATGATTATAAAAAACTTTCGGATGACTTGAGTATTGGAGATCATGTGAAATTCACAGGAAAAATCCCCAATACTGAAGTACCTAAGTTTATCAATCAGATGGATATTTTCACTGTACCCTCACGAGATCAAGAATCATTTGGAGTGGCTGCAGTAGAGGCGATGGCATGCGGAGTACCTGTTGTAGTAACTAATGTAGGTGGGTTGCCAGAAGTGGTTAAGGAAGGTGATACAGGATTCATCGTTCCAAAAGAAGACCCGGAAAAACTAGCAACTGCTATTAACCACCTTATTGAGAATAAAGAGGAACGGAAGCGTATGGGTAAGAATGGTATCGTGCATGTCAGAAAAGAATACGATTGGTATGAAAACGCGTCGCGAATGGAAAAACTGTATCAACAAACGTTAAGACAGTCTCAATCGTTGTAATGAATTGAAGGTGAGAACGAAATTATGAAAATCATTTTACTTAGTCAGCACTTCCCGCCTGAAGTGGGAGCGCCGCAAATTAGATTTTATGAAGTTGCAAAAGAATTGATCAGCAGAGGCCATCAGGTTGAAGTAGTAACTGCTTTCCCGCACCACCCGATGGGTGTGATTCCGAAAGAGTACCAAGGAATGTTCTATATGAAGGAAGATTTTGACGGAATTCCTGTTCATCGTTCATGGATTTATCCAAGTCCAAAGGGTGCATTCTGGAGACGGTTAATGTCTTATTTTTCTTTTACATTCAGTGCTTTTTATTCTTTAGCCAAAGCCCAAAAAGCGGATGTCATTATTACAAACTCACCACCATTGTTCCTAGGAATAACAGGTTATGTAGGAGGGTTATTTAAAAGGGCGAAATTCGTTCTCTTTGTTGCTGATATTTGGCCAGAATCTGCTGTGAAGCTTGGTATATTGACCAATGAAAAATTTATACGCTTAGCTGAAATTCTTGAAAAGTTTTTATATAAAAAGTCATGGAAGATGGCGGGAGCTACTGAAGGTATAACGAAATATATTGGGGATAAAGTGAATCGCCATGAAGATACGTTCATGCTTCCTAACGGTGTTAACACGGATACTTTTGCACCACTTGAACCAGATGCGGAATTAATGGATGAGCTATCCCTCCACGGCAAGAAAGTATTTGCTTATACTGGAACAATGGGTTATGCACAAGGACTTGATTCTATTTTACTTGTAGCAGAAAGAGTAAAAGAAGAACTTCCGCATGTTCACTTTTTATTCATTGGGGATGGCCAGGAAAAAGAGAAGCTCTTGAAGATGAAGGAAGAGCTTAACCTAACAAACGTTACGTTTAAGGATTCTGTTCCTGTAGCCATGATGCCAAAAGTTTTCTCAATTTCAGATTACAGCATTGTACCATTAAAGAATTTAGAAATTTTTAAAGGTGCTCGTCCTTCGAAAATATTCCCAGCACTCTCAACAGGTACTCCTGTTTTGTATTGTGGGGAAGGGGAGGCTGCTAAACTTATTGAAGACAATTACTGCGGTGCAGTTGCAGAACCTGAGAATATTGACTCTATTGCTGAGCAAGTGAAGTATCTGGCGAATTTATCTCATGAAAGTTTCCAACAATTAAGTAAAAATGGTAGAGAATTTGTTGTAAGAGAATACTCATGGAAACGTATCGTAGACGAAATTCTAGAGAATTTAAAACAGTAAATATAAAAAACTGACCAATAAAGTATTTAAATCCTACAGGTCAGTTTTTTTATCGTTATAAAAAGCTGTCTTAACAAAATTAAGTCAGTTCCTATTGGAATATTATTTAGACACTGTTGTGCCAGGGAAATAATGTTTCACTATATTTATACCAGAAACGCCTTTTTTAGCCATCGCTTGTGCACCATATTGACTCATACCAATTCGATGCCCCCAACCTTTCCCGGTTGCCGTTATCGTAGCAGGATCTGAGTGTTGAGAGATAATACCATTAGTTGTTTGAATATTAACTAAAGAGGTACTTATTGAATTTGTCTTGCCATTCAGTTGAACTAACTGGCCCTTTATTCCAAATTGTGATGTAACTTCATTAGTATTTTGGACGTTATATGTTTTTTGTAAATTAAGATCAAACCAGTTGGAACGTAACAAGTTTTTATCTGTTTGGAAGTATTTGCGGATATCTAATTCATTTAAATTAGAAAATGATTTGGTTCCTTCAGAAGTTATGAGTGTTGCACCTCTAACTTCACCATTTTGTCCAGGCTTGTATAGCTTAACATCAAATAAGACTGTGTCAGAACCATAGCCAAAATTGTTAAGTATTCTCCTTGCACTTAATTTTTCAGTCCAGCTATTGTAAGGGGAGGTTTCATCTGGGCTCTCCACGCTAACTAAATACGGAAACGCTGATTGGCTTGAGTTCCAAACATCTGAAACATTTGCTGTTTTCCCACCACTAGTTGAGAAGAAAAATGTTTGGACAGGTTTTCCACCATATCTTACAACGATACCTGTTGTAGCATCAACAGCAGCAGAAGAACGTGAGGTTTCTGAACTATATCCACGATAAACTTGGCTCATTGTGCCACTGCTTAATGTATTACCAGCTTTTAGTGCAAAGCTTCGAGCAACAATAGCTTGAGCTTCCAATGCATTTGGCTCCCAAGAAGCTGGCATTTCATTTGGAACAACACCTTTTAAGTAATTTTCCATATCTAAATGATTTATTACTTTACCATTAGCATCAATCATTAAACTGCCACGATATTTTTTTCCATTAACTGTTATTGTTGAAAAGGAAGGAGCTTCTATGGGTTCATATGTTGAACTTCTTGATACCCAACCTATAATTCCGCGAGCATTTTTTACCTTGAACCATTTGTCTCCATTCGTTGCCGTATGAATTCCAATATGTTCTACCGATTCACCCTTTTTAGCAGTGGTGGCAACATTAGATAAGTGAGAAGCACTTTTATGAATTTTGGTATCTGAAGAGAAATTATGAATTTGATTCCCACCTATTATCTCCTGGAGGCGAAAACCTTTATTAGATGAAAATTTCAAATTGTTTAGTGTAGAAACTAGACTTGTACCGTTCTTGTTAAAACTAACATTAGTATTAGGTTGTAAAAATACTTTCTCTCCGGTCTGTAAGTTTTGTAGCTCGTATAACCCGCCATTATAAACTATAAAACTTGTATCATTATAAATTTGAACTTGTACTGGAGAGGGATAGCTAGCAGGAGATGAAGCACCTGCTCCTTGTGTTGAAAGTGGAAAAAGGATAATAGCTGTTACAGAAAGTGTTAATCCAAATTTTTTTAACATTGGTGTTATTTCACCTCACCAAAAGAAGCAGCTATCCAACCACGTAATCCAGCAGAAGTTTCAACATTGTACCATGGCTCGCCATTAGTTGTGGTGAATTTATTAATATACTTAAGTTTTGTACCAGAAGAAACTTTTGTTACCACTTTATACGAAGTTGAAGCACCCCTACGAATATTAACAGTACTTTTTGTTGTTACAGTCTTAGGATTAGTGGCTGATATAAATTTAGTAGATACGCTGTTAGCATTTACCCAGCCAAACGTGTTTTTACCTAAATCTATTCTATACCACAAGCCTGTTGAAGCTTTAAACTGCGTGACTACTGATAAAGTCGATCCATATCCTTTTTGAGCAACAAGCTTATAACTTGTTGCAGCACCTGAGTAAAATTTTGCAGAAGAAGTATTTACATAGACTTTGTTAGGCATTTTATCTGGCGGAGTCGATGGAGGAGTTGAGGTATCTCCTTTAGTGCCAGAACTTTTTAGTTGTTCAATTTGTTTTTGTTGTTGTTCAATCTTTTCTTCAAGCGTTGATAACTTTGTTTTCATAGGGTTGATTTGTGCGTTTACCCATTCAACGCTCGCTAGTAATACATTACTTTCTGCACTTGCTCCAGTTGTTAAAGAACCGAACATTACACCTACACCTAGTAATCCTGCTGCCCATCTTTTTTTTATAGCCATTATATATTCCCCCTAAAAATTATTTGAAAAAGTTTTGTAAGCCAGTTCGAATACCAGTAGCGGCATCTCTTCTGAATCTATCAGATTTTAGCAGTTTCTCCTCCTTTGGATTAGATATAAAGGCCAATTCTACTAAAATACTTGGTAGGTCATTTTCCCGAGTTACATAAAAATCTTTATTTGTGTAACCTCGATTGTGAGTTCCTAATTCCTTACTAAGTGCAGCTTGTACGTCTTGAGCAAGAAATCTGCTCTGTGAGGCATTGAAGTTCTTGGAGGTATTATAAAACGTTTCAGTACCTCGTGAAGCAGCACTATAAGCGTTAGAGTGAATACTTACAAAAGCATCATAATCTGATTTGTTAGAGATATCTGTTCGTTCACTTAATTCTAGGTAGACATCTTTTGATCTAGTGAGTAAAACAGTAGCTCCGTATCGCTCTAATTCAGCCTTTAAATATTTGGCAACTGCTAAATTAACATCTTTTTCTTTAACTCCACTTGGTCCGATTGCACCCGGATCATAATCACCATGTCCAGCATCAACAATAATTTTTTTTCCTTGTATTCCTTTGGACATAATTTTTAAATCTAAAGAACTATCATAGCTTCTTAAAGTAAATGTATAGTTAGAATCTAAAATAACTAACAATGATTTAGTACCGTTAGTATTTGTTATTTGCTTTGTACTTGATACACCTGTAATTCTTGCAGGAAGTTCAATAGATGCTATGTCTCCACTTATTAGTATTTGGTTACTTGCAGGTAAGGTATATTTTATTGCACCAATGGAGCTCGATTTATTCCATTTAATATGATGCGTTGTTGAATTAACTTTTGTAATTACAGGATTTAGTAATCCTTTTGGGGAATTAATGGATACATTATTTTTTTGTACCCAGCCTCTGACACCTGTTATCGTTTCGACATGGTACCAATCATTTGCAGTCGATAATTTGATTATTGGTGTGCCGGCTGTAATAGTACCTGCTGATGTGTAGGTTGTAGATGCACCTTTAAAAAGTCTAGTGGAAGAAATACTGTAAAGCATAGGGATACTATTTAATGAATTATAGAGCTCCCAAGAAGGAGTCCATCCCGTTGTTCCTTTGCTTGTTCTTATGTTTAACCACTTGTGTCCTGTAGCTTTATTAGTGAATTCGCCCAGTACGATTATCTTTTCACTATAAGGAAGCTTAGTTACTGTTTTGTAGCCTAAATCTGCGCCTCTATACACATAAGCATTCTTTGTACCAACATACTTTGAGATTGTTTTAATTGCTGGGGAACCACCCGATACTACGGAGGAGCTTATCCAGCCATAACGTTTATTTTTATATTCAATTCGGTACCACGTTTCATTTTTGCTATTAATAAAAGTATCAATAACAGTGAAAGATTTTCCTTTTTGCAGACTAGCTATTTTTTTATAAGAAGTACTTGCCCCACTTCTTACAATTGCACTAGTTACTTTTACAGTGATTTTAGTTTTCTTGATTTGCTTAGAAGAGAGACTTCTTGCTGGAACCCAGCCAAAAGTACTTGATGTTAACTGTAGGCGGTACCAAACCTCACCTGAACGGCTATACTCATCAATTATATTTACTTTTTGATTTAGTTTTAATGAAGTAATTGAAGGGTAATGAATAGCGGCGCCCTTTCTTACTAATAAATTTTGTTGAGAAACAAACATATATTTTATTGAATTTTTCTTTAGGGTTGTTTCATTGATTACATCACTAAGAAATTCAGATCTAATCCAACCATATGTCCCTTTTGATTTTATCCTGGACCATTTTTCATTTTCTGAGTTAATAAATGTATCAACTACTTTTACTTCAGTGTTTAAATCTAAATTAAAGACAACTTTATAAGTATCGGTAGCCCCTTTGTGGACATTAGCTTTTAAGGCTTTTATGTACATAGTACTTTCAGTTTTGGTACTATCCGAATTTTTAGAGTTGTTCATTATATATTTTTCTTGAATCCATCCAACATTTTTTTCACTTTGAATTCTTATCCAGTTCTCCCCGGTAATCTTATTTTTAAAATGCTCTAAGACAATAACTTGCTGACCCTCTTTCAAATTCTCTACAATGGAATAAGAAATGGAAGCTCCTTTACGCAGAGAAGTCTTATTAGAAAGTGAAAAAAATTCTTTTTTTGAAGGTGATAATTTCACTTCGTTTTTATTTATTGTAAGATAGTTTGAAATTACCCACCCTTTATTGTTTCCGAGGTCTACTTTATACCAAAGTTCTTTTTTTTGATTCGTGAATTGGTCAATTATTTTTACTGTTTGTCCTTTTTTTAAGCGTGTAATAACCTCATAGCTCGTAGTAGCGCCTTTTCTTACATTTACGTAATCTGCATTAGCTATCATATTAGATGGTTTAGTTTGAGCATTCACAGTCAATGGTGATATTGCAGAAGTAATAACTAATGAAGATGCTATAAATCGTTTCATCTTTCTCCCCTTTCAAATTTCACAAAAATACATTAATTTTTTGTATAACAAGGTTAAAATTTCAGGATGTATCAAAAAATACAAAATTTCTCCAAAATCATACAAAAAACTACCCTCCGTATTAATTATCGGAGGGTAGTCGTTTAAGTTAATATATTTTTTTAATATTACTCATTATTTTGGTTATTTAAATCCTGATAGTTTGAATCAGAAGAATCAATTTCTAATATTTGCTTTATTTTTTCTCTTACTTCATCTATAGAATCATCTTTTGGAATTTCATAAGAAACGCCATCAATCATTTCAGGGTAAGTTTCTAATGGTAAAGTTTCAAGCTCTTTGTTTTTTATTGTCTTATAAAAATTTCTCATAGCGAACATTTCTTTTAGGGTAATGTTTGTTTTAACATTGTTACCAAGTTGATCAATAACATCGTCAGCTTTTGTAACGGATTGAACAGAAATGGCTTTATCCATTATTGCTCGAATAGCTTCACTTTCACGTTCATTACGACCAATATCACCTCTAGGGTCTTGTTTCCGCATCCTAACGAATGCAAGAGCTTCTTCACCATTTAAATCCATTTGACCTTCTTTAAAATAAATCATTCGTTTAAAAGAGGGTTGTCTAAAATCGAAAGGAACATTTACAGTAATACCATCTAATTCATCAACAATATCTTCAAAACCTTTAAAATTGGTTGAAACAAAATAATCAATAGGGACGTCTAAGAGTTCTTCAGTAGCTTCCATTACAGCTTTTTCCCGTTGTTTTTTCTCACCGTATGCGTATGAATGATTAATCTTATCTTTTCTATCGATTGCAGGAATATATGTTCTTGTATCACGGGGTATATTTACCATAGCAGCTTCTTTTGTTTCAGGATTTATAGTAATAAGCTTAACTACATCAGCTCTTCCAACATCATTTTCCTGGTAGTTCTCAATACCTACAAGTAAGATAGTAACTGGATCTTTCCCAAGCTGAACATCGTTTAATCGTAAATCAGATTTACTTTCTTTTAATGAAACAATACTCTTGTCAGAATTAGCTTTTATTTTATATACTAAATATCCTCCATATCCTGCTGCCGTTAAACCAAATAAGAGACTGACTAATAATATAAAACGCATTAAACGTCTAAAAGGGCTCCGTCTTTTACGACGACGAATCCTAGTATTTTTAGGTTCCTTCATAATTAAAAAAACTCCCTCAGTCCAATTCGTATTGGAGGTAATTAAATGAGTAACTAATTAACCTCTTCATAATATCGTAATAGACAAAGTTAGACAATTGTCTAATTTACGACAATATAGATTTCGACAAGATTAAATACTTGTTGGGTATATCAATAGGATTTCACATCTTTCTCCAAATACTCCTCTTCACCAAAAACAATCTCACTTTGAGCATTCGAAAGGTCGATGATCCACTCTTTAAATGTTTCTTTTTCTTTTATCGGAACATACATTTGAATCTCCACTTTTTCCATGTAGTTCATCTCTTTGATGGGGTAAACAGAGTTGCGCAGTTCGTTCTCCATTTTACCGAGAAGTGTGTAATCCACAGTGATATGAATGATCTGTTGAAGATGACGTTCTACAACGCCAGTATGGTTGAGGCCTTCTGATACAGACTTGCCGTACGCACGAATGAGCCCTCCAGCACCTAGTTTGATTCCACCGAAGTATCGTGTGACAACAGCAACTGTGTCTTTCAATTCCCGCTTTTTAAGTACTTCTAACATCGGAACACCCGCAGTACCGCTCGGTTCACCGTCATCGTTTGCTTTTTGAATGTTGTCCATTTCTCCGATTAAGTAAGCGGAACAGTTATGTGTGGCGCTGTTATGTTCTTTTTTAATTTTTTGTATAAAAGCCTGAGCTTCTTCTTCTGAACTAGCTCGAGCGATATGAGCAATAAAACGAGATTTTTCAATGACGATTTCGTGCTGGCCGTCGTGTTTCACAGTAAGATAATGTGCAAGCATATATAGTAAAACTCCTTTAAGTAGTGAATATTATGAATTCCATGTCAAATTTGTCGAATAATCTTCATGTTTCATGTGTATCGTGTTATCCTTCATTATAAGGTGATTATAAAAAGCATTCAAATTCTTAAAAATTTTTTAGCAAGAAAAGTCATAAAATTCCACATCCTGGCGAATGTAGTATATTAGAAGGATTAATGTCTTCGCGGTATGATTCGTCTGGTTGGGTAGTAAGTCCTATATATAAATTAGGCAAGATGGTTCTAGAACTTCCGGTCACACTTCTTTATCGTTTTAATTGGGGGAAATTTACATGACTGCAGCTAAGTTAACGATAGATCCACATTTGTTGGACGGAATACTAAATCAGACCATCGATACAGTTACGGCAAGTCAATCGCAAATCTTTGAAATTAGTGAGCATTCTCGCCAAGAGTTTCAGCAGCTTCGCCGTGAGCTTGAGTTAGTGAAGCAGCAGGTCATTGAGGTCATACATAAATCTGACCGGACCGAGGAATATGCAAAGCTAGCACGAACTCGACTGGCAGAGGTGAGCAAGCATTTTCAAAAGTATAGCGAATCTGATATTCGTGATGCGTATGAGAATGCGAATAAGTACCAGATTGAACTTTCCATCATCCGGCAAACAGAGAAGCAGCTTCGGGAGAAAAGAGATGAGCTCGAACGGAGAATCGGCGCATTGAACGATACCGTTCAAAAAGCGGAGTCTTTGGCAGGTCAGATTTCTGTTGTTTTAAATTATCTTAACGGTGATTTAAGAAAGATTAACGAACTCGTTCAAAACGCTCAGCAAAAACAAGAGTTTGGACTTCAAATCATAGAAGCCCAAGAAGAAGAGCGTAAACGCGTTTCACGAGAAATTCATGACGGGCCCGCTCAATTGATGGCGAATGTGCTCATTCGCTCGGAACTGTTGGAGAAAATCTTTGTAGAAAAAGGAACTGAGGCAGCCCGTGTTGAAATAAAAGATTTACGGGTTATGGTCCGAAACTCCTTAAAAGAGGTACGTAGAATTATCTACGACCTGCGCCCGATGGCTCTAGACGATCTTGGCATCGTTCCGACATTAGACAAATATTTACGTAATGTTAAAGAAAGTACAGGTATAGAGGTTGAGCTTCATGCGCTTGGTCAGACTCGACGGTTTCCGAATAAGATGGAGATCGCGATTTTCCGTTTAATCCAAGAGTCGGTAAGCAATGCCGTTAAGCATTCTGAAGCAAATCTGATTGAGGTTAAACTTGAGTTTACTCAAAAGTTTATTTCATTATATATCCGAGATGATGGCAAAGGATTCGATATGGCACAGCCTACAAAATCAAATTCCTTTGGCATGATGGGGATGAGAGAGCGGGTCGAACTGCTCGAAGGAACTTTAAAAGTGAAATCCCGCATAAAATTTGGTACAAGTGTTTACATTCAAATTCCCATTCAAGACTAGGAGGGTTCACACATGAATAATATTAATGTGTACGAAAATAACGCCTCAGCACCTGAGAAAACAAAAATAGCTATTATCGACGATCATCGTTTGTTCCGTGAAGGAGTAAAACGTATTCTAGATATGGAAGATCAATTCTCTGTTGTAGCTGAAGGTGATGATGGCTCTGAAGCGGAAAACATTGTCCGCGATCATAATCCAGATGTGGTGTTAATGGATATTAACATGCCAAATATCAACGGTGTTGAAGCAACGCGTCGATTGGTTGAGAAGTCTCCTGATACGAAAGTAATAATTCTTTCCATCCATGATGATGAAACTTATGTGTCACATGCGGTTCAAACGGGTGCATCTGGTTACCTCCTAAAAGAGATGGATGCTGATTCATTGATCGAAGCGGTTCGTGTAGTTGCGGATGGTGGGGCTTATCTTCATCCGAAGATTACGTATAACCTGTTGAACGAATTCCGTCGCTTATCGACTACGAATAGTAAACAGCAAAACAAAGCTGGCTTTGTTGAAGTGGAGTATCGTAAGCCACTTCATATCTTAACGCGCCGTGAGTGTGAGGTTCTTCAGTTGTTGGCGGATGGACGCAGCAACCGTACGATTGGGGAAGAGCTTTATATTAGTGAGAAGACGGTTAAAAATCATGTGAGTAATATTCTTCAGAAGATGAATGTGAATGACCGTACACAGGCTGTTGTTGAGGCGATCAAGAATGGTTGGGTTAAGGTACGCTGATTTGAATTTAGGAGAAAAGACCTTCGATTTGAAGGTCTTTTTTTGTTTTTGTCTTTTTGATGCGTGTGGGGTGGTGCGGGGATATATTAGTGAATCATTGTGGGTGGTTTTTAAGATATTTCAGGGTGATGTGAGCTGTTAATTTCCGTTGCAGATACTCGCTTTCCGCGGGGCAGGCGGTGAGCCACTTGCCGCTTTGCGCCATTAAGTGTCTCACCTGTCTAGTTGCAGTGGCTAGCCCCTCGAGTCAAAAGTTAAACGGTCAAGAAGGCAAAGTGCGCCTTCATAGCCCATTCAACTTTTGCTGGTCGGGGCTGAACGAGCCACTTCCACTTTTCGAGCTGTCCGCTTGTCCCGCAGGAGTCTCGCATCTTCCACTTCAATTAACTTTCAAAGGAGTTAATGGTAAAAGAGTAACTCAGCATCAATCTTTTTGAAAGAGCCCGAATCAACTCAAGCTCATTTCAAGGACCTTTTCTTCTGACGGAACGGTTATTGGGAATTCTAGTGAGACTTTTGTTCCGTAGCCTTCTTTTGATTCAATCCTCATTTTTCCTCCGTGGTTCTGGACGATTTGGTAGCAGATTAAGAGGCCGAGTCCAGGGTTGCCTTCTTTTGTTGTATAGAACGGCTGTCCGAGCTTTGATAGGAGGTGCTCGGGGATGCCGGGTCCATCATCTTGAATGGCGATGGTGATGTTTTCTTTGGTTTGTTTTAGTTGAAGCGAGATGTTTCCCCATGAAGGTGTCGCTTCTAACGCATTTTTTACGATATTTAAAATGAGTTGTGCTATTAGATTTTCTTCGCATTTTAAAAGAACAGGTTGTTCTGGAAGCTCGAGGTTTAGTGAAATGGTTTCAAAGTCTGTTTCTTCTTCTATAAATTTAAGCGAGCGTTTGATGACTTCGTTTAAGTCGTGGTTACTCTTTAAAATCATATGTGGTCGAGCGAGTATCATAAGCTGGCTGATGATAAAGTTTATTCGATCTGTTTCTCGTAACATGATGCCTAGGAAATGGTGCGTTTCTTCGGTTGTGTTTTGAGACTGAAACAATTGCGCGAACCCTTTTATAGAAGTTAGAGGGTTACGGATCTCATGAGCAAGACCTGCTGCTAATTCTCCGACATAAGAGAGTGTGTTTGCTCTTTGTTTGAAATTTTGAGCTTCATTTATGGCAGTCATATCTTTTGCGATTCCGATCACAGCGGTCATATCACTTCGTATTGAATAAGGGATGCTCGTAATGTCGAGCTCTATTTCGTGTCCTTCTTTATGGATGATGGTAAGTGGGTGTTTGATTGTTTCGCCTTCAATCACTCTATTTAAGTAATCCAGTGAAATTGAGATTTCATTTTCTTTTAAAAGGTTTGTATACGGCATAGCGTGCAGCTCTTCTAATGAATAGCCAGTGATCTGTACAAGTGAAGAATTTACTTTTATAAAATTCAAATCTGATCCGATCACAAAAACGCCTTCAGGATTCAATTCAAAAAGCGAGTTATATCGATGTTCGGATTCAAGCAGTTGAAATTGATGCTCTACGAGTCTCTTTTGGTTTCGCTGTTCTAAAATGTATAGAATCAATACGACGGTTGTCGCACCAAATACAAGTAAAGTAGCTGTCATATTGATGTTGTTGATCGGAAAACTGCTATGCCAATCGAAAGTAGGCGTTCCAGCCATTAATCCCATCTCACCGATATAGTGCATAAGACTAACGCCTAGTGTGAATGAAAGACTAGACAAAACAACTCTTGCTGAAAAATTTCTTAAAGTGAGAAGATAAAAACCAAGTAAGGAAAAACCATAAGCGGAAGAAATGGAAAGAATGATAAATAAGAGATTAGGTTCCATCGGCATATGAATGTGCATGGACAACAATCCAATCACATGAACAGACACTAAGCCAATGCTAAATAAACTAACGGGTACAAAGAGTTTATTCTGCGGTCTTTGAGAGGTAAAATGTAAGAACGATACATATGAGAAGAAAATACCTGCAACGAGTGCTGCGGTAACAACTAAAAAATTGTAGTTAATACGAACAGGACTTTGGATAGATAACATTCCCATGTAGTGAGTTGCCCAAACTGCGATGCCCATTGTAACAGAACCTATTAGTAAGAATTGTTGCTGCGATTTTTGCTCTTCTGTACGTCGGTTAACCCAATCGAGTGAGATTAAGGCGAACAGAAAGCAAACGAATAGAGAGAGTATTACGATATATAGATTATGATCCAATGGTCCTAGCCCTCCTTTAAAACATGTCTCACATTCTAATTTCTTCCATATCCGACAAAATCCTTCTTCATTCGAAAAAAACTTTTAAAAAGATTAATAATTCGTGTGCTTAATAATGAACACCGGTGTAGAAAACGATTTGGAGGTGATTTCACTTGGTGAAAAAGTATGTATTAGCGGTTGATATAGGAGGCACATCAATAGAGTCTGGACTGTTTGACTGGAACGGAAATCTTCTTTCGACAAGTATGTTACACACAATGGAAGTGATGCAAGGTGATGTAGCAGAATATGTGGCAGATGAATTAAGAAGGAAAATGAATGAAAACGAAATTTTGTGTGAAGAGGTCTACGGATTAGGAATAGGTGTGCCAGGAATCGTTAACGTGAAAAGTGGAGTTGTGCTGAAAGCTCCAAGCTTAGAGTGGAATCACTATCCTTTAAAAGAGAAACTTCAGAGGTTATTTGGTATACCCGTTTATATCGGTAATGACGTGAACACTGGCTTGTTAGGTGAAGTTGAAGCAGGCGGTCTGCAAAATGTACAGCATGCAATTTATATGATGATTGGGACGAGTATCGGTGTGGGTCTTCTTTTAAATGGTGAAGTATATGAAGGGCATCAATTTTCAGCGGGAGAAGCGGGCTACATGATTACAGATAAATCTGTTCTACGTGACGGGTTCCAACCGGCTCGTCCAGGATATGGATTTCTTAGTTCGAAAGCTGGGGGATTCGGGATGGCTTATGAATATGAGAAGAAAACAGGGAATCCCGTTTCAGCCCATGAGTTATTTTCTTTAGTGGATAAAGGGGATGACATGGCGAAAAAGGTAGTGGATGAAGCTGTCGATCATCTTACTTCTGCATTGATTAACATGACTGTACTTCTAAATCCTGAAGTAATTCTTCTTGGCGGTGGAGTCGGAAGAGCGCTATCTCCATATCTTCAGAAAATAGATGGAAATCTCGAAAAACATGTCCCTTACAAACCGAAATTAAGGATTTCCTCTATGCAAAATCACTCCGTATTGTACGGTGCTTTCTCGTTATGCCAAAAACAGGTGAAAAGCACATAAAGGATAGTTGAAGAAAAAAGAGAATACTTAGTGTAAGTAAATTTGAATTTAGTGAATTACTTTTTCTGATGGTGTACACTGTTAGAGGAGAAAAAAACAAGATTTTTGGCATAAGAGAGGACTAAAATTATGAGCAAGGTAGCCGTCATTACAGACAGTACTTCCTACATACCCGAACATATTCGCAACGAAAAAAATATTGTAATGATTTCGCTCAACGTGGTTTTTGATAAAGAAACATACAAAGAAGAAGCTGAAATAAAAGCAGACGATTTTTACGACATGGTTGGTAAAGAAGAAGCCCTTCCAAAAACGTCACAGCCCGCAATCGGCGAGCTTGTGGAACTATTAGAAGAGCTATCTCAAAACTATGATGAAGCAGTGATGATTACTTTATCGAGTGGCATAAGCGGAACCTATCAAAGTGCAGTGGCAGCGGGTGAGATGGTAGAAGGAATAAAGCTTCACGTGTTTGATTCAGAGATCAGCTGTTCACCTCAAGCGTTTTATGTGTTAAAAGCTGCTGAACTAGCGAGTGAAGGGTCGAACGGTTATGACATTATGAATCATTTGCTGCAGATGAAGAACAATGGTGTACCAGCTTACTTTATGGTTGATGATTTGAACCATCTTCACCGTGGTGGTCGTTTGAACACCGCACAGCTTTTTGTAGGAAATCTACTTCAGATCAAACCGATTCTTCACTTTGAAGATAAAAAGATCGTTCCGTTTGAAAAAGTACGTACCAAGAAAAAGGCATTAAAACGTATTTTCGATATCATGGATGAAAATGTAAAGCCGAATGATAAAGTGAAGATTAGTGTGATTCATGCAAAGCGAGAAGATGAAGCGATAGAAATCGCTGATGAGCTGCGTGAAAAATTTGTTAATGCAGACGTCTGGGTTAGCTACTTCGGACCTGTAATCGGCACTCACTTAGGTGAAGGATCACTCGGCATTACGTGGATAAAAGAATAATCATTGGAGAGATGAAAATGAAATCTCTAACACAGGGGGAGACAACACGATGAGGTTTGTCTCCCTTTTTTTAAACAACCGTTTAACAATAACCCCTGGAACCCTTGTGAACGATTCCTCTTTGAAAGCTGTCCCTTTTAGTGAACTTTCGGTTGTAGAGCAACCTCCTTTAAACCAAACTTTTCAGTATGATGAAAAAATTCAACAAATCCTCTTTGGTAAGTCTCTTTTATTTGATGAACTTCCTTTTACGTTAGATCAAATTCAAAAGCATTATGTGAATGGTTATGTGAAATATCCACCTGGTATTAGTAAAACTTCTAACGGTTATCTATGTAGTCGATGCGGGAATGAGAAGAGTCATTTGTTTTCGGTGTTTACTTGTTTTCGCTGTAAGAGTGATAGCTGTGCGTACTGTCGGAACTGCATCATGATGGGAAGAGTTAGCCAGTGTACTCCGTTGATTTCTTGGTGTGGACCTGAAGTGAATTGGACTCATGAAAATAATCTATACTGGAATGGTGAGTTGTCGAGTGGCCAGCAAGTAGCATCAGAGAGATTTGTGGAGCGAATTGGAAGTGAAGGTGAATTATTGATTTGGGCGGTGTGTGGAGCGGGGAAGACAGAAGTTCTGTTTAAAGGGATTAAAAAAGCATTAAACCTCGGCCTTCGAGTCTGTATAGCGACTCCTCGAACCGATGTTGTACTAGAGTTAGCTCCTCGATTAAAAGCCGTTTTTCCATACACGATGATTGCGAGTTATTATGGTGGTTCAGAAGAACGTGAAACACCAGCGCAACTCGTAATCTCTACCACACACCAGCTGTACCGATTTAAACAAGCGTTTAACATCATGATCGTCGATGAAGTCGATGCCTTTCCGTATTCCTACGATAAAACCCTTCTACATGCGGTATCTCGCGCAGTTAAACCCAAACACTTTCTTCTCTATTTATCAGCTACTCCTTCTAAAACAATGAAAAAAGCAGCAATGAATGAAAGATTACCATGTGTGAAAATCCCAAAACGGTTTCATGGATTTCCATTACCTGTTCCAAAAATGGTTTGGGGTGGTGAGTGGAAGAAGAGGTTAGAAAGAGGAAAACTACCTTCTCCTTTTCTTAAGTGGTTGAAGACTCAGTCTGAAAGTAGACGACGAGCGATGATATTTGTATCTTCAGTATCCGTTTTAGAAAAGCTGACAGAAATTATAAGGAAGGAAGTTGATGTATCTGTTGACAGTGTTCATGCAGAAGATCCACTCAGGAAAGAAAAAGTAATCCAGTTTAGGAATCAAGATACTCAATTATTAGTTACAACTACCATACTAGAACGCGGAGTTACTGTTCCGTTTTTAGATGTTGCAGTGTTTGGTGCTGATCATAACGTATTCACAGAAAGTGCCCTCGTTCAAATAGCAGGACGAGCAGGTAGAAGTAAGGAAGATCATAACGGTAAGGTACTTCTGTTTCATTACGGTAAATCACTCAGCATGATACAAGCGACCAATCATATTAAAAACACGAACAAGGAGGCTCGGAGTTGAGTTATTGCTTATATTGCCATGAATCATATTTTGAAGCTTGGTCATGGAAAGTTTTTATTGGCTTAGATAAGCCACCATTATTGTGCCATGACTGTGATGGGAAATTAATAAGGATAAAAGGTGAGATTTGTAGAATATGTGGTCGTGACTTTTCAGTATTTCCCGAGCAATATCGACAGGGGGATTGTTGTTTTGACTGCATTCGGTGGGAAGAAAACGAGAATTGGACCGGCGTTCTACAGCAAAATCGGTCACTTTATGTCTATAACGACTTTATGAAAGAAATCATAGCTAAGCTGAAATATCGAGGAGATGCAGAAGTTGTTAAAGCTTTTTACCCAGTGTTGAGTTCAGAATTTAAAAAGATTTACCGTAATGCACTTCTTGTTCCCGTTCCTTTAAGTGAGGAGAGACATTATGAAAGAGGGTTTAATCAAGCTGAACTTTTTGCAAGAGGAATGAAAAAGCCAGTAGAACACCTATTAAAGAGAAAAACACATGAAGAGAAACAAAGTAAGAAAACGCGTGAGGAGCGTTTGATTCAAAAAAAGAACCCGTTTGAGGTTGTAGACCCTTTTAAAGTGAAAGATCAGAAAGTCATTCTGGTAGATGATGTATACACAACAGGAAGTACTTTGCGTTATGCGGCGAAAGTCCTGATTGAAGCTGGCGCGAAAGAAGTTTCCTCCATTACCCTAGCACGATAAATAAAACGAAGGACCTGTTAAAAATCGCTTACTCAATTCCGATATATACAGAAGATAGAAGTGTTAAGGAGCGGGAAGCGATATGGACAATTTAATGAACTGTCCGCAGTGCGGCAAACTTTTTGTGAAATATTTACGTGAACAGTGTGATATGTGCTTTCGAGAAGAAGAACAGGATTATGATCATGTATACCGATATCTAAGAAAAAGTGAGAATCGGAAAGCGACGATCGTCGAAGTAAGTGAAGCTACAAAGGTCTCTGAAAGTAAAATCATCTATTTCATACACCAAGGAAGAATTCGTGTGAAAGGATACCCGAACTTTACGTATCCATGTGATGGATGCCAGGCGCCAATCAACGATGGCCGTTTATGCGAAGAGTGTAAAGCTCGTATCAAGTCAGAGCTCTCGATTGAAGACTTGATTAGAAGAAAACAAGAAGAAGCATTACCTTCTTACCACACTGATGACAATTAACCTAATTTCTTTTGATCACTTAAAGATTTTTATCAAATAGCCGATACATTAAATAAGATTTAAAGTCTCTAGATGAGGTGACTAATAATGCGAATCAATCATTTTAACTCTATTCAAAATAACCCATACACAAAACAGGTGCCCCATATGAAAGATAATCATGTTAAGGCTGCATACAAAAAAGATGAGATTCAAATTTCTGATGAAGCAAAGAAACTTTTATCTTCCTCAAAATTTGAACAAGACCGGATGAATAAAGTGAATGAGATCAAACAACAAGTGGATAGCGGAACATATAAAGTCAATGTTTCTAAAACAGCAGCTTCCATTATTCAATATTACAAGCAGGTATAAGGAGGATCTCATGGAAACGGCACATATGACATCACTTCTTGAACGTTTGCTTCAATCCCACACAGATCTTCTAACTCTCGGAGAACGCAAAACAGAAGTTCTTAAATCAGGAGATATGAAATCTCTAGACGTTTTGTTAAAAGAAGAAGATCTTCAAGTAAAGAAACTACAACAGATTGAAAAAGAAAGACTTGTTAAGTTCGCAAATGTCACGTTAGTTGATTTTTTAGAACAAGTAGAAGAACCAGAAAAAGAACGACTGTTAAATCTTCAAAACAGACTGATTGATATTTATGATGCTTTAAAAGATAGAAATCAACTCAATCAGGGATTGCTTGAGCAGTCATTGCAATATGTGAATATGTCACTTAGTATGATGCAGCCTCAAAGTGAGCCTGTGACTTATAACCAGACGAAAAAAAATCCTTATCACAATCACGCAGCATCACTTTTTGATTCAAAAGCTTAAACCTACGGAGGAATTACAATGCGCTCAACCTTTCATGGATTAGAAACTGCCCGTCGAGGAATGTTTACACAGCAAACAGCTCTTCAAACGACAGGTCACAATATAGCAAATGCGAATACTCCTGGGTATAGCCGTCAAAGAGTGAACTTTGTTCAAACTGAAGCATATCCAGCTGCGAGCATGAATCGTCCACAGATTCCTGGACAGATGGGGACGGGTGTAGCAGCTGGATCGGTGCAACGTGTTCGGGAAGGATTTTTAGATACTCAATTTCGCGGAGAGAATAACAAGCTTGGCTATTGGGATGCAAGAAGTGAAGCGTTGGAGAAGATGGAAGATATTATGAATGAACCATCTGATAATGGTTTAGCAAAGACTCTAGACCGCTTTTGGCAATCACTTCAAGATCTATCGGTTAACCCTGAAGATTCTGGTGCGCGTTCGGTAGTGCGCCAGCGAGGTTTGGCAGTAGCAGAAACGTTTAATTATCTATCAAACTCACTGACTTCAATTCAAGATGACTTAAAGTCGCAAGCTAATATCACGACAAAAGAAATCAATGCACTTCTTGACGATATTCAGAGCATTAATAAGCAAATCAGTGAAGTTGAGCCACACGGCTATCTGCCAAACACACTCTACGATGAGAGAGATAGTTTAGTAGATCGTTTATCCACGTTACTAAATGTAGAAGTGACTACAAAGCCAAGTGGTGGCAAACCAGATCCACTAGCTGCTGGACTTTATCATATTAAGATGAAAGACAAAGATGGAACTGAGTTCACATTAGTAGATTCTACAAATGGAACAGTTAACCATTTTGCCATTAAATATGATGATGGAACAACTGGAAACGGATTAGCGGACAGTGTGGTAGTCGGCGGTACTCCGATTACTATTAGTAAATTTACGGATGGAAAACTAAAGGGTTTGATAGAGTCCTATGGTTATAACGACGGTGGTTCTGTTAAAGGAATCTATCCAGAAATGCTTGCAAATCTTGATCAGATGGCATATCAGTTTGCGACAAAATTCAATGAAGTTCATTCTGCAGGATGGAGCTTATCTGAAATTGAGGCAGGAACCCGCACCGGCTATAATTTCTTCAATCTTGGAGGAGTCACTGACTCAGAAAATCCTAAGGGTGCAGCAAAATTACTCAAACTCCATGATGACATGAAGGAGTTGGATAACATTGCAGCTGCAACTAACCAATTTGCTGGGGACGGTAGCAATGCGTTACGTTTAGGTGATGTGAAGAATGCGCCATTAGATTTTCCTGGAAGTAAGTCCTCCTTACAAAGCTTTTATGAAGGAGCAATTGGTAAGATGGCAGTTGATGCTCAGCAAGCGGTTCGACTCACGAACAACTCAGCTGTATTGACGGATTCCGTTCAACAACGCCGTTTGTCTGTAAGTGGAGTCTCTTTAGATGAAGAAATGACGAATATGATTCAGTTTCAACATGCTTACAACGCATCTGCTCGAAACATTACAGTAATCGACGAGATGCTTGATAAAATCATTAACGGCTTGGGTGTCGGCGGAAGGTAGGTGCAACTAAATGCGCGTAACGCAATCGATGTTATCTAATAACATGCTGCGACATATCAGTAAAAGCTATGAAAGTATGGCCAAAACACAAGAACAATTAACAACAGGTAAAAAAATAAGCCGTCCATCAGATGATCCAGTCGTTGCGATGAAAGGCATGACATACCGAACAAACTTAACAGAGGTTGAGCAGTACAAGCGTAATCTATCTGAAGCGTATAACTGGATGGATAATTCAGATGCTGCTCTTGATAAAGCAACAAGCGTGATGCAGCGTATTCGTGAGCTTACCGTTCAGGCAAGTAACGGAACGTATGAAGAGTCTCAAAAAGGCATGATTGGAAAAGAGGTTGAGCAATTAAAAGAACATCTTGTTTCTATCGCCAATACACAGGTTGCGGGGAAGTACATTTTTAATGGGAATGATACAACGAAAAAACCAGTTGATTTGAGTAAAACACCTTCCGTTTCAGATAATGGTAATGCGGTTAATCTGGAATTGTCTCAGGGAATTGAATTGGCAGTTAACATCAACCCTAAAAATGTATTTACTCATACAGCTGGCCCACCGGAAAGCGGTTTGTTCGGGGATATTAATGAACTGAAAAAAGCCCTTGAGAGTACTTCAGGACAAGACATTAGTGGATTTCTAGATAAGTTAGATTCTCACATCAATAATTTAGTTGCCGAACGCGCTGAGTTAGGGGCAAGATACAATCGTGTAGAACTAATCGATGCACGAGTTGGTGAGCAAGAAGTTATTGCTAACCGAATACTTTCTGATAATGAAGATGCGGATATCGAGCGTGTAATTACAGATTTAAAGATGCAAGAAAGTTTGCACCGTGCGGCATTAGGAGTAGGATCTCGCATCATGCAACCGACACTTATGGACTTTTTACGATAAACCTAAGAGAGCTATCCTTGTGATAGCTCTTTTCTTGCAATAAAACCTTTTGGAGGGATCAATAATGACTGTTCCTCAACTTAGATTAGAATCAACGAATGCTAGAATAGGACTACATACACAGAAGCCTGTTCAAGAAATCCAACAAGCTCCTGCTGATTTGCAAATTAAACAGCCAAAAGCAGAACTAGAAGTGAATGTAACACCTAGTCAATTAACCATCGATCAAACGGAAGCATGGGCTGACATGGATTTAAAACACATCTCACGCAGGATTGAAGATTTTGCACAAAGAGGTTATGAAGATTGGCTATCTGGTCTGGCTCGAATGTCCCAAGAAGGTGATGACTTGATGAGGGTAGAAAACGGCGGCAACCCAATAGCGGAACATGCAAAAATAAATAGTGAAATTCCGATGTATGAGTTTAACATTGGCTTTATTCCGAGAGCAAACAGTGTGAAAATTAATTATCAACCTAGTAAAGTTCAACTAAATTGGCAGACTCACAAACCAGAGATTGATGTTACGATTAATAGACCTCAGCAGCAGTACACTCCTGGTAATGTAAATATAAGTATGGAACAAATGCCTTCTTTAACAATCAACTGGACGACATAAGAATATGAAAAGTAAAGGATGATTGCGATGATACTTCATACAAAATTTGAAGAGACAATAGAGATATCTGAGAAAGATATTTTACATTTTGAACACGGATTACCTGGCTTTGAAGACGAAAAACAATTTGTTCTTCTGCCTATGGAAGGGACTCCATTTTCAACCCTGCAATCCGTGTCCACTAGAGACCTTGCCTTTTTTACAACAAATCCATTTTTATTCTTTAAGAACTATGATTTTGAATTAGTAGAATCGGTACAAAAACAATTGAAAATTAAAGAAGAATCTGATGTGTTGGTTCAGGTCATCTTAACGATTCAAGAACCTTTAGAAAAATCAACAGGCAATCTTCAAGCACCTGTAGTGATTAATGTAAAGGAAAACTTAGCAAAACAAGTAGTACTAACAGATAATAAATACCGAACAAGACATGAATTATTAGAATCTAGCATTTTCGGACAGGAGGGTTAAGGAATGCTTGTATTAACCCGGAAGTTACAAGAAGCGATTAAAATTGGTGAAAATATTGAATTAACTGTGTTAGCCATAGATGGTGATCAGGTGAAGATAGGAATTTCTGCACCTAAACATATAGAGATTCATCGTAAAGAAGTTTTTCTATCTATTCAACAAGAGAACAACCAAGCAGCAAGCACCTCGCTTAACACTTTTCAAGCATTAAAAAAGATAAAAAATACGTAAAACTATTAAAGATGTTTGTAATTACTCCGATATAACGAATGTAGGAACAAGCAGTACTTTTAACGGCCGTAAAGGGCTGTAAGTTCCCAAGAAATAAAACACATCCAACCAACCACAAGGACGTGGGCGGAACACATTCAAGGAGGAAATAAAAATGAGAATTAATCACAATATCGCGGCTCTTAACACTCATCGTCAACTTGCAGGGGCTACAAATGCACAGTCAAAATCAATGGAGAAACTAGCTTCTGGGCTTCGTATAAATCGTGCAGGAGACGATGCAGCAGGACTAGCAATTTCTGAAAAGATGCGTGGTCAAGTGCGCGGATTGGAAATGGCATCTAAAAATGCACAAGACGGCATTTCGTTAATACAAACAGCTGAAGGTGCTTTAAATGAAACTCATGATATCCTACAGCGTGTTCGTGAATTAGCAGTACAGTCTTCAAATGACACAAACACATCAACTGACAGAGCGGAACTTCAAAAAGAAGTAGATCAACTTCTTGAAGAAGTTGATCGTGTAGCGAACACTACTGAATTTAACACAAAAAAATTACTAAACGGTGACTTAAAAGGAACTAAAAGTGTAACAGAATCTGTTGCATTTGATAACAAAAGCGGGTCTTTTGCTAACGTAGCTTTAACTGCAGCAGGAACAAGCGCAGACAATACCTACAATGTTAAAGTAACCGGAGTAACTCGTGATGCTACCAATGCAATTACTGGCTACAATTTAAGTTGGGAAGATAAATCAGGTACTACTGGTACTGCTGCTAACGTAGCTGCAGGAGCTACACAAGTTATTGGAGCATTTACACTTACATTAAGTGCAGCTGCAGATATGAAAGTAGGAGACGAGGCTACATTTACAGCTCGAGCTAATTCTTTTACAAACGCTAGCACAGCTTTATCATTCCAAATTGGTGCAAATTCTTCACAAACTATGAGTGTGGGAATTGATAAGATGGATTCTTCTGCACTTAATATTAAAGGATTGAAGATTACAACAGCTGGTTCTGCAGAAGCTTCAGTATCTGCAGTTAACAAAGCTATTGAAGATGTATCTGCACAAAGATCAAAACTTGGAGCATACCAAAACCGCCTAGAGCACACTATCAACAACCTAGGAACATCTTCCGAAAACCTAACTGCTGCGGAATCTCGTATCCGTGACGTGGATATGGCGAAAGAAATGATGAACCAAACAAAGAATTCTATTCTTTCTCAAGCAGCACAAGCAATGTTGGCTCAATCTCAACAAACCCCTCAAGGAGTTTTACAACTTTTAAGGTAATGATGAGAAGGGCGTCTAACTTGGTAACGGGTTAGAGTACCACTGGGTGAATTGCTGGAACTTCCTTAGAGCCTTTTATCCCACAACGTGACTGGAAACGGTGAGCGTGACGGGCTGAAAAATAAGAGGATTGGATAATCAGCAGCGAAGCTCCTAAGAGGAAACTCTGGAGAACGTTCAACGACTAGGAGATACGGTCTAAGGCAATTGCTATGATAATGAACTCCGTAGGGCGGTAACTACCGTTCGAAGTGCCCAGCCCCTTAGATGATAAGGGTGAAGATATAGTCTATTCTATGATCGAAAGACATAGTCGCGAAGCAAGCGAACCAACAACCACAAGGAGTTCTTCAACTTCTTCGTTAATTTTAATAAAGTCACCGGATCTTATCCGGTGGCTTTTTATATTTTTCTCAGTGACACAATAATATATATTATCCTATCGAATTAAATAAGCAAAATCACTCATACATAACTTATACTTTTAACCGATACTTATATTAACTGAGAAACAAGAAAGCAGGTGCACACATGGACATTGCCGCTCTATCCATCATGATGAACCAGTCACAAGTCAAACAACAAGCCAACATTTCTGTGATGAAAATGACGATGAATACAGCTGAACAAAACAATATCAATCTTATGAAGATGTTAGAGCAATCCGTTCAGCCTCACTTGGGAAGCAAGGTAGATATAAAACTATGAAAAGATTTCTTGATTAGGGGGTCTTTCTTTTTTTCAAAGTTCATGTCGCTTTTTGCAACACATTTCTAGTAAACTTTCTCTTCTAATATGGGTATACTTCAATAGAAGAGGAGGAGAGTGCAGAAATGGATCGAGTGTTTCGGATACAAAAGCATCTATGGATCTGTTTGATTTTAGGCATTTTAAATGCAGCAGACGCCTTATTTACACATCAGTTGCTGCAAAAGGGTGGAAGAGAGCTTAATCCATTAATGCGTGGGTTGTATGAATACGATCCTACGATTTTTCTCCTTGTTAAATTCTTTTTTACCTACTTAATTATTGCGATTGGATTTATCCCCTTGAAGACTAGGGTTCAAGTCTTGCTTAGCGTTGCATTGGTTGTTTATATCATCGTCATTGTGTGGCATTTGGTCATTAATATATGGTTAGTCAAATAAAAAAGCCTTTCCGCGTGGAAGGCTATTTTAAGTATCTATTAATCTTAGTAACGCTTAACTCGGTTACGGTTGGTAGTCCTTCAGGAGGGTTTCGAATAAGTTCTGGATTATAAATAATCGTTAAACGGGAATCGTCTGGAGAAATAGACCTCTGATTTTTTGCATAATCAATGCCATTACGACTATCGTTTACTTCACCGCGTGTGGCGTTTAAAACTACCTTTCTCCCGAAAACTCCACCTTGTATTTCCACATTAGAAGCGACTCCATAGATTTCCATTAAGTCTTCCGAATAAAAAAATCCTCTAACCACGTTTGGAGTATCTTTATAAACGTTGTTGTTCGCAATATGGATGTCTTTTTTTCCAAAAAGGATTAATGAAGTTTCTGGTGTGGTTGTTGTTTTTTGAATACCTTCTAGCCTAGAGTATTGAATGTTCGTTTTACCGGTTACATACACTATTGAATTAAATTTTACATAGGCGTTACGCAAAGTAAGATCCCCATCGATAAATAACGGTCCGTCAACCTCAAATTTTTGATATTCGTCTTTATTATACCCACCAGGAGTAAGTGAACTTGAGCCAATCGTTAAGTTCCCGCCAACATATGCCCCTTCTTTAAAAGTGAGTTTATTCCATTTTGTGCTGGAACCCATAAATCGTGCATCGGATCTGGTGCTCAATCTTTTAAATGTATAGCTGCCATCAAAATAGGAAGTGTTTAAATCTGCATAAACATTTCCGTTGTTACCTGTATAATTACATTTTGGATATCCTGATATACTCAAAAAATAACAATTCTGTTCTGTAATAACGGGTGAGATAGAACCTCTAGTATTAGTAAAGTAATACTTGCTCCTTTCCCCTAATATATTTATAGGAGTAAAGTTTGGATTCGTTTTTTTTACAGTCGGAATAAAATCTCGTCCCACTTTGCTATAATCGGCAAAAGCATCTTCAACGTCTTCAGAATTCACTTCAGAATAATAACTAATTCTATTTGGAAAATTTGTCTCGTTTATATGATTATTATAAGTACGATTTGTATCTAATATATAAAGTTTTTTTTGTAATATAAGATGCGCCTTTTTCCCATCAGTACCTTCTATACTTGGAAAGTCAGAAGGAATCCACCTTTCATTTCCGTTTTCAATGGAAAACCCCTGGTCTCTAGTAATTAAATTTCCTTCAACGTAAAGATCCCCCGTTATCGCAACACCACCATGTAAAAACATATTTCCATCATCCGGATTTGTAGAGGATTGTGGATTGTATGACCCAAGAGCATATTCCAGAGCTTCAGGTGTTTGTTTTCCTCCAAGTTTAATGGTGGATATTAATGTTTTCTTCTTCCCATTTACTGTTGCCTCGCTATGCAAAGTCATGACTTGCGTAAGATCCTCTATATTATCTGTTAACTTATACCGATCATAGATTTTAACTTTAAGTGTATCAGCATTGTTTTCTGTTGGTATGACAGAGGTAGGTTTGAACTCTGCAGTAGCACTTCCGACTTCATAGTTCTGTAATAGATTTGTTAGTGCTGTGTTGAAATCATTTGTAGGTAGATTAATGAAATTTTTTGATTTGGTTTCTAATAATATCGTGAGGTAATCAATTCCCTTTTCTGCTAACTCTACCGATTTAATATCGGTTTCTCGTGCATCTGTTTTCTTTACACCGTTAAAGGTTGTAGAGATTAATGATAGGCCAGCAATTGTAAAAATAACAATCATTAATAAGACGATAATTAATGTGTTTCCTCTGTCTGATTTTACATACTTCATGCTTTATTCCTCCATTAATCTGAATTGACTTTTTAGTTCTAAAGGTTTTGCGTTAGCATTCTTTTTACTAGCTACTACTAAGGAAATAATTACGCTATCGTCTTTTAAAGTAATGGAGGAATTATTAAAATTGAATTCATTTGTACTAATGGATTGTCCATTGACAACAGGTTGATTATTAAGGAACCCAACCGTGCGCGACGTATTATTATCAATTTGATAAATCAGCATATTCTGTTGACCTGTAACAGCTTTAACTTTTGTATTCGTTGCGGTGTAAAGATTATCAATGATTTGGGACATTACAAGGTCAGCTTCATCACGAATGAGCGTTTCTGTATATATTTTCTTTTCGGTTGTGAGCCCATTTAGCAAAACAAAATAGACTACAGTACCGATAATAGTAAAGAGTACTAGGGACAACAGAGATTCGATCAAGGTTAATCCCTTTTCATTGAGATATTTAGTTTGTGCTTTTTGCATTTTTTATGTACCCCTCTACTGTGGAGAGTTTAGGTTTACCGTAATCTACCGAAATGTTCGTGCTAAAAATCCCTATATTCTTTTCATCGGTTGATTGCGAGATTTTAATACTGATTGTATAACTTTTATTATTAATCTGAACGTTGTACAGATCCAAACACGCTTGTGTTTTGCAGATTGTACTTGAGTATGTCCCTGGAGTTAGAATGAATCCAAAACTTTCTGGATTTGTTTGTACTCGCTCCAACGTCATGCGAGCTAGATTGGTAGCAACTAGTTTAGTGTTATTTCCGGCTGATATTTGGTTGGCTTGGTGGAAAAATTGCGTTATACCTATTACAGAAACGGAGAGGATCGTCAGTGAAACTAGAACTTCTATGAGAGAGAATCCTTTTTCTGAAAGCATCATACACATCCTCTGAATTTTTTAGTCAAAAAGAACTAGTAAATACTAAATTTCTTCTTAATTATACAATATTTTTTAGAAAAGTTTGATATTATTGGATGATTTTTAGTAAAATTGTAGTATTATAGGTTTAATTAGCGAATATTGGAATTGAGGAGAAATCATTGATACAAATTATTGTTTTGTTAGTAATCACATTATTTGTAGGTTCGCTGCTATATTTTTATCCGCCTAACGTTTCATTACCATTGAAGATGACGCTACTAGGGTTGGCATTTCTGTTGGCTTTAGGAGGCTTGTTCTTACTTGATAGTCTATCATTCGGATTTGCTCTTACTGCAATTATGTCGATCGCTTTCATTATGTCGTACATAGCAGCAAAAAAAATGAACTTGGTTTCAGTAAGCACAGGACAATCAAATTTAGTCTTTTCTTTTTCGGAAAATGAAAAAGGAATTGAGAATAAGGTGCAAGAGAATCTTATAGAACAAGCTGAACAAGCTGAACAAGCTGCTGCAATAGAAGAGCCGCTAGTGAGCAATGAATTAGATAACGAGATAAAAGTATTTGAAGAAGGTTCATTGATTACTGAAGATTTACAAGCGTTAGACCCTATTGAACTATTAGATTTAGATATAGACGAAATTATAGCAGAAGAAGAAAAAAAGAATATAGATAACGTTTTGCCTGTAGAAGAACTGGAAACAGAAGACATCCTCTCTGAATCTATTGAAGATGAATTCGAATTCTTAAAAGAAACGAGAGAAATATCTGATGAAGAACTTACGAATTTGCCTATAGCTACCGATATAGAAAATGAGGAGATACTTTTACAACGCGCCTCATTATTAGAAGATTTAGGTGAAACGGACACAATAGTAGAGACAGCGGAAAGTATTGAAATTTTATCAATAGAGGAGATCATTGAACCAACCGAAGTACTATCTTATGATAAGAACTTTATTTCTGAGGATAATGAATCATCAACAGAAGCAATGCTTGAGGAAATACTAGTAATAGAGGATACAGAAGAGTTGTTAACTGCGATTGAAGAGACAAACACCGAAGAAGCCCACATCATAGAAGAACCTATCATCGAAGTTGAAATCACACCGGAAGAGCCTATCCAAGTTGAATCTGAAATTGAGACACATTTGAAAGAAGTAGTTGAAAAAGTAGAATTGGTTGAAGAAAATCCTTCATTTGTAAAACAAGATGAGTTTCCATTGTCGGATACAGAAGAATTAGAAGAAGTGGTGGCAGAAATAGAAGAAGTTGAAGCGTCTTATAACGAAACCGTTGAGATCAGTACACCTGATATGAATGTAGAGCTTCAGGATATGTTTCTAAGTACCTTGCACTCATACGAAGAATCAGGTGATCAGAGCTCGTATCAAGAGATGCTTGTCACGTTAGTGAACCAAAAACTATCAGACAAAGACTTCTATCTGTTTTCAAAACTGTTGCTAGATTCTTATGTGACATCTAGTGATTTAAGCGGCGTCAATCGATTAATTGAGACGATGGAAGAAAAGCTAAGCTACTACCCTGTGATTGTAGAAGAGCTTCAAAGATACAAAGAAATAAACAAATAACATAATTATTTTAAACATAAAGGACTGGGTGAGTAATATGAAAAAAAGTAATCAATTTGTTGGACTGCCTATCATCAGTATTGCAGACGGAGCAGAAGTGGGACATGTAAAGTCATTGGTCGTTAATCCAAAAGAAGGTATGGTTGATTTCCTAACGGTTGAACATGCGGACTGGCAGATCAGCGTACGCGCGGTTCCGTTTAAGAAAATTGTAGGTGTTGGAGAGTTTGCAGTAATGATTGAAGACAGCACATCAATCTTTGACTTAACAGAGATTCCAATCGCCAACGAACTTGTACAAAAGAAAATTACTGTGGTAGGAGCTAAGTTGATTGATCGAAAAGGTCAATTGATTGGAGAAGCAACTGAGTTCTTTATTAACGAAGACACAGGAGCAATTCTAGGTCTTGAATTGTCACTGCGTTCAAAGAAAGTAATCCTTTCATCCGAACAGCTTATCACTTATGGACGTGATTTGATCGTTATTAAAGAAGAAGCACAGTTGAACTTTTTAGATAAAGCCGAGTCTTTATTAGGTGGCGCTGTTGAAGTAGAAGAAGAGGTTGCTGTATCTGTTGAAACAAACGAACTGTCTGAGTTCCAAGAAAAGCAATTGAAGTTATTGACTGGACGAACGACTACTAAAGATATCTTTGAAAGAAACGGTGAGCTTTTATTTCCGAACGGAACCACTCTAAATAAAGAGGATGTGCGGAAAGCTCAAGAGAAAGGGCCAGCCGTTCTAGCGGAACTTTCCATGAACGTTGTGGGCTAAAGAGAACGCGATGGCTAAAAGAGAATTCAATCCTAAAAATTTTCTTGTGATCTTTGCATCCCTTAGCCTTGCAGCTCTTTTTCTTTTCTTATTTAGTCACTTAGGGACAAAGGTATACTCTAATATTTTCGAAGAAGAAAAGTATGGTACGGGGGTTGCGGTCGCTTCTATACCTTTAGAAAATCTAGCAAAATCAGAAGCACTTCCATTGGTAAATGAAAAAGTTTCACAGTGGCAGAACGACCATCCCGTGTATTTGGTTTACAACGAGAAAAAAGTTAAATTGCCTAGTGATGTATGGCAGTTTCAGGTTGAAGATAGTCTGAAGAATCTTTCGGCTAATGTTTCACCATTACTAGTTAATGTAAATAAAGAAACGGTTGAACAAACCATACAACAACTTCAAGTTAGTGGACTTACAGAGTTATTGGATGAAGAGATGCTACATGCACACCTGAAAAAGTTAGGTTCTACCTTACAAACAGCTGAACTTAAAGTCCCGATCAACGAATTTCTCACTACGTTCGGACAAGCAGAAGAAGTGGTGAGTGAAAGCACGATTAAACTCCCAGGAGAGCATGTTCTTTTAAAAGATTGGGTAGAGGGTTTAGAAAATTATGAGATGAAACCGGAAGAAGTTTTCTCATTAATAGGAGCACTAGAAGAAGTTGACATGACGGCACAAGATTCGATAGATCTAAACGTGTTGGCTAGTGGCATTTATGGAGCGATACAAAAAACAAACTTCAGCATCATCGAACGTCATACATCAAGAGAGCTGCCTGATTATGCGTCACTAGGATATGAAGCGCTCGTTAAACCTCAAGACATGGATTTAGCATTTAAGAATACAAATGCTTCGTCTTATAAGTTCAACTTTTTGATGGATGGAAACAATTTAAGTGTTTCAATCGTTGGGGTACCACTTCCTTATACATATA
The DNA here is from genome assembly GCF_048083785.1 of Fictibacillus tiangongensis. GTDB lineage: Bacteria > Bacillota > Bacilli > Bacillales > Fictibacillaceae > Fictibacillus. The sequence continues at coordinate 3,523,808 of NZ_CP182294.1, read as the reverse complement.
CCGTTAAAGTGGAAATGCAAATTTTTGAACCAAAAACCATTATTCATTTTAATGACCAGCTGGCATCAATTCTGAGTGCAGTTACTGTAAGTGGTGGTAGTGAAGGGTATCTAGCAACTGTTTATCGTAAATCGTTTGGTTCTGGTGGTGAGGAAGTGGCTTCGGAAAAGCTGGCAGAAGACTTTTATCCTCCGCGACATCGTATAGAGGAGAGAGGCTATCCGGTTGAGGAAGAGGAAACGCCTGAAACAACACCAGAAGAGGGTACACCTGGAACGCCATATCCGTATCCTTATCCGTATTATCCAGACCCAAATAATCCAATGAATCCATATGTACCTGTAATGCCGGGTATTCCCGGGACAGACCCTTCGGATAAACCAACTACATCAAAGCCTGTTCCAGAAAAAGAAACGAATCCTAGTAATCCTGGTAAAGAGAGCGACGGTGATGCGCAATGATCGTTCAAAAAAAACGCCTTGGTGATCTTTTAGTAGAGTCTGGGTTAATCTCTGAAGAAGTTCTGCAGCAAACATTAAAAGAAAAACGTAGCAACCAAAAACTTGGTGATGCTTTCATTGAAAAAGGTCTGCTGACCGAACAGCAGCTTATCGAGGTACTTGAATTTCAACTCGGCATTCCACACTTAAGCTTGTATCGCTATCCTATCGATGAACAAGCAGTAGCGATTGTCCCAAGAGAGTTTGCTAGAAGACATTTTCTTATGCCGGTGAAAAAGGAAGCAGACAAGCTCTTTGTTGCGATGGCAGATCCTATGGATTTTACCGTTATCGATGATTTGCGATTAACAACTGGTTTTCAAATTGAACGTGCGATATCAGCAAAAGACGATATCATACGTGCTCATAACAAGTACTATGATATCGATGATTCTATGGATGAGTTTCTTGATCTTCTGCCACAAGGTGCATCGTTAAGTGACGACAGCCGGATGACCGAGGAAGATTCTCCAATCGTTAAACTCGTGAACCAGATCATACAGCAAGGTGTTCAGCAAAAAGCGAGTGATATCCATTTTGATCCCCATGAGACAAAGCTGGTCGTGCGTTATCGAATTGACGGCATGTTAAAAACAGAAAGAAGTCTACCAAAGCATATGCAGAATATGCTGACGGCTCGTATTAAGATTATGGCGAACTTGAACATAACCGAAAGCCGCCTGCCTCAAGATGGCAGAATTAAGATGACGCTAGATATGTATCCTGTAGATCTTCGTGTATCCACATTGCCGGCTATTTATGGTGAGAAGATTGTTCTGCGTATTCTTGATCTCGGAAGTTCCTTGAATCATCTAGAAAATCTAGGCTTTAACAAACTGAATATGCAACGGTTTACAAATCTAATCAAACAGCCGAACGGAATCATCTTAATTACGGGTCCAACAGGATCAGGTAAATCATCAACTCTGTATGCAGCATTAAACAAAATGAACACAGAAGAAGTGAACCTAGTAACAATTGAGGATCCAGTTGAATATCAACTCGCTGGGATCAACCAAATACAAGTGAATTCTTCGGTAGGTCTAACGTTTGCAAGTGGTTTGCGTTCAATTCTCCGGCAAGATCCTGACATCGTCATGATTGGGGAGATTCGAGATACAGAAACGGCAGAAATTGCAGTTCGTGCGTCTCTAACGGGTCACTTAGTATTAAGCACGCTTCATACGAATGACTCAATCGGTACGATCGCTCGTCTTACTGATATGGGTGTTGAACCGTTTTTAGTTGCCGCATCTCTTTCTGGAGTTATCGCTCAGCGATTGGTTCGAAGAGTGTGCCGTGATTGTAAACAAACGTATAAGGCTACAGAGCGAGAAAAAGAAATTTTTGCTAAACGCGGTATCAAGATTGAAGCCGTTTCTCGTGGAAAAGGCTGCGGCATGTGCAACAGTACGGGTTATAAGGGCAGGATTGCTCTTCATGAAGTTTTAGTTGTGGACGAGCACATTCGTCAGCTCATTATGAACAACAGACCGATTGTAGAACTGCGTGATTATGCGATGAAAAACGGAACGATTTTCTTAATTGATGACGGATTCCTAAAAGTGAAACAAGGCTTAACGACGACTGAAGAAGTCTTGCGTGTAGCCATCAACGAGTAGGTGCTGACATGAAGGAAAAGCTGGAACAATGGCTGAGAGCAGCCTTTCAATTAAAAGCATCAGATGTTCACCTGTCTGTTGGAATGCCTCCTGTTTTTCGCATCAATGGGGGACTAAAACGTTACGGTAGTGAAGCATTGAGACCTGAGGATACGGAACAGATTTCACAACTAGTCATTGATGAAAAGTATTATCCGGACTTTGAAGAAGCGGGGGAAATAGATATCTCGTATGGAATTCAAGGATTGTCACGCTTCAGGGTAAACGCTTATCGTCAGCGGTCTTGTGTGAGTCTTGCTTTTCGAATCATTCCAACTTCTATTCCGAGCATGGAAGATCTGATGCTACCAGAAAGTGTGCGAAAGATGGCGGGAAAACATCAAGGACTCGTGCTCGTTACCGGCCCAACAGGAAGTGGTAAGTCTACGACTCTTGCCTCGATGATCGATTTTATGAACCGGACGATGAGCCGGCACATCATTACGTTAGAGGACCCGATCGAGTACTTGCACAAACATCGAACGTGCGTGATCGACCAGCGTGAAATTGGGTTTGATACGAACAATTTCGCAAACGGTCTTCGCGCAGCACTCCGTCAAGACCCTGATGTGATTCTACTCGGGGAAATGCGGGATCTGGAAACCATTGCGACCGCTATTACGGCAGCGGAAACAGGTCACCTTGTTCTAGGCACACTACATACGACAAACGCATCTTCAACGATCGATCGAATCGTCGATGTGTTTCCACCGGAACAACAAGGACAGATCCGTATTCAGTTAGCCTCCGTATTAGTCGGTGTCATGTCTCAGCGACTTCTTCCAACCAATGATGGTAAAGGAAGAAGAGCCATTACTGAGGTGTTAGTCAATACACCTGCTGTAGCGAATTTGATCCGCAATGAAAAGATTCACCAGTTACATAGTGTGATGCAGACGAGCAAGAACGCTGGTATGCATACGTTTGAGATGTCTGCCAAGGAAGCTCTTGAGCGCAACGAAGTTTCAAGAGAGTTCGTGGAGCCATATCTCCTGGAGAAAGGGGGATGAGATGGCACAATTTAGTTATGTCGGCCGTGACAAGAGCGGGAAAAAACGGACAGGTTCTGTTCTTGGGCTATCCAAGCGTGAAGCGGTACTAAAGCTAAAAGAAAAAGGAATCGCAGTCACAGAGGTACAAGAGATGAAACAAACGCTGTTTAACAAAGAAATTTCGTTAGGCAGTCCAGTGAAATCTCAGCAGTTTGTTATTTTCTTAAGGCAGTTTGCGACTTTGTTGAGAGCGGGTGTATCCGTTGTTGACTCGACAAGTATTATGGCTGCTCAGACAGAAAGTAAAGCGCTGCAAAAAGTATTAGCCGATGTGGAAGAAGAGCTTCGTCAAGGTAACCCTTTGTCTAATGCAATGAGTAGGCACCGAAATGTTTTTCCACCGATGGTCATCAACATGGTGTCTGCAGGAGAAGCAGGTGGTAGTTTGGACGATACTCTCGACCAACTTGCTACTTATTTTGAGAAACAGCATTATACGAAACAAAAGATCATTTCAGCGATGATGTACCCGATGATAGTCGGCGTGGTTGCGGTATTGGTAGTAATCTTCTTACTTGCAAAGGTTGTGCCAACGTTTGCAGCTATGCTTGAGGATGCAGGGGGAGAATTGCCAGCTATTACACGGTTTGTATTAGGAGCAAGTGAATTTGTACAGGGTTTTTGGTGGCTTTTACTCATATTCTTGGTGTTATTCTATTTGGCACTCTTGATTATTCGTAAAAATAAATCAAGCCGATATTACTTTGATTATGTAATTTTGAAAGTTCCTATATTCGGTAAACTACTTCAGAAATCTGCACTTGCGAGGATGACACGAACGCTTAGTTCACTATTTTCGAGCTCTGTTCCTATCTTACAATCCCTATCGATTGTAGAAAAGGTTGTGGAAAATGAGGTCGTTGCTAAAGTAATTCGGGAATCTAGAAGTTCTCTTGAAACAGGACAGCGATTGACAGAACCGATGAAAAATCACTGGATATTCCCGCCACTCGTAACCCAAATGATTTCAATTGGTGAAGAAACTGGATCACTCGATGAAATGCTTGCAAAAGTAGCAGATTTTTATGAGAAAGAAGTAGAAACAGGAACTGATCGTTTAAAAGCATTGATTGAGCCGTTGATGATTGTATTTCTAGCATCTGTGGTTGGCACGATTGTTGTATCCGTAATGGTGCCGATGTTTGAAGTTTATAAAACAATTGGTTAAAAATTTCACATAAAATAAAGGAGAGTTTGAGAAAATGTTAAACAAACTATTAAAAAAGTATGCAAAAAATGAAAAAGGATTGACTCTAATTGAATTGTTAGTTGTAATCGTAATTTTAGGGATTATTGCTGCAATAGCTGTAGTAAGCATAGGGGGTATTGTTGGAAAGACAAAAGACAAAGCTGCTGTTACAGAAGCTGTTCAAATTATCAACGCTGCAAAATTAGCTCAATCTGAAGATAGTAAAAAGACAAGTTGGACTCCTACTGAATTAGAATCGTATGTAAGTAATCTAAAGGATACTACTTGGACTGTAACTTTAACAGGTAAAAAATACGAGATTGCTAATCATGAAGGTGGAAAAGTAGCAAAAGCTACTCCAAGTGCAGAAGCAACTGTTTCTGAGGAAGAATTGACTAAATTCCTAGATAAATAATTTTAACTTAGTGAATGAATATCCTCCCTTAGGGAGGATATTCATTCATCACATTTCTTTTAACAATTTCATCATTGATGAGATTGTTAAAGGAAATGTAAATAGCTACTCATCTAATATGAAGGTGGTTTATATGAGATTCTCACTTAATCTTTTCAACAAAAAAAGAATCAACTTAATACTCCAAGATCATGTCATTCGTTATTTGGATTACCGCTATCCAGAAGACCTTGATATAAAAAGCTCTGGTGAACGCTATCTTCCAGAAGGATTAATTCACGATGGTATCATTACAGATCGAGAAACTCTTTTAACAATTCTAGAAGAGTGTGTAGCGGAGTGGGGAATCAAAGGTCGAGAAGTCCAGTTCTTGATTCCAGACAGCAAGCTCGTTATTCGGAAACATCAGGTTCCCACAAATCAAAAGGATGAAGAAATCAAAGGTTACCTATACATGGAACTAGGTAATACCATCCATCTTCCGTTTGAAGATCCTGTATTTGATTACGTTTTACTTGATACAAACGAGGAGAAACGAGAGATTTTACTTTTTGCCGCTTCGGAAAGAATGGTACACGATTATTCATCACTGCTTACAGACGCTAAGTTAAAACCAGTTGTTGCCGATGCTTCATGTGTCTCTTTATATCGTCTTATTTTTATGAAGGATCTTGTTTCTGAAAAAGATCACACTCTTTGTCTTCAGTTTGATATTCCAGCGGTCCAGCTAAGTATCTTTCATCAGCATAAGCCTTATTTCTTCAACCATCTGAAAATGGGGACTGATTATAAGAACTGGAACTTTAAACAGCATTCTACTGGTGTACAGAGAATTGAATGGCAAGGTGATTCAGGATATATACATGGATTGATAGAAGATAAACTAGTAGAAATAGAGCGCATCGTAAACTATTACAAGTTCACAATTAATCAAGGTGAACAGGGTGTCACGAAAGTCGTGTTGTCTGGTGAGTTGCCAGAGTTGACATACATTCAAGAAAGATTGTCTTCCAAACTGGATGTGCCAGTACTGACGATCAAACCTTCTGACACATTACTGCCTCCACAATTTGATGTAGTACTAGGACTTGGGCTAAAAGAGGTGCAGCTATGTTAGTCGATATTAACCTTTTACCCGTTAAAGAAAGTAAATCATTAAAGACTACCATCCTATTAATAGCTGCAGTGACGTTGTTTTTAGGATCAGCGACATGGTTAGGACTCGACTATTATGTAAGTGCAGGTACTTTACAAGAAAAAGAACGACTATTAGAACAAGAAAGACTTCTCGTGCAAACACAGTTGGAGAAACAGCAACAAGCTGTTCCACAAGTTGAATCAGCACCTTTAGCACAAAAGATTGATTATATTCGTGATAAGAAGATCGCTGCTACCGATTTACTTCAGCATTTGGTTGCCTTGCTTCCAGAACGTGGTTTTTTCATGAAATACGAATATAAAGACAAAAAGACAATTCTCGTTGAGGCGCAGTTTGATACACTAGCTGAAACCTCTAACTATTTATATGAACTGACCAACTCTCCTTATCTAGCTACTGCTACCATTGAAAAGATGGAGACAACTAACTTTGAGGAAATCAATGAGGGTGAGGATATGACAGCCATGAACGATTATCTGCCTCGTTACAGAAGTCTATATAAGATTGAATTTGAGAAAGAGAAAATTCTTGAATTAAAAGGTGAAGAGAATGGCGGAGAATAAAAAGCTTCTTACATATGTGGGACTAGGTGTCATTCTTTTATTGATTATAGGTGGGGTGTATGGATATTTTGGATTTCTGTCACCCCTTCATCAAAGAATTGAAGCTGTAGACATGGAAATGAAACAGCAAGAAATACTGTTAAATAAAGCAAATGATTCTGTTGCTGTGACTACCCAAACAAGTGAAAATACTTATGCTCTACAAGAGGAAGTGCCAGTAAAGCCCCTCGTTGATCAACTAATGCTACAGTTCGAGAAAGCTGAAGTCTTATCAGATAGCCTCATCCTAACGATGGATTTTACAGATGGCGATGTGTTAGAAGAGGAAGAGGTTGTTGCTGAAGAAGAGACAACGGAAAATGAAGCGTCTGAGGGTTCAGCAACCGATGAAACAACTGAAACCGAAAATGAAGCTGAAAATACTGAGAATGCCACCGAAGTAGAAGGTGACATCTCAAACGAAAACGACACGGTAGAACAGAGTGAAACACCAATACCTGCTGTACCTGAAGTTTTACCTAAAGGCGTTAAAAAGATTACCGCAAAAATGTCCGTTGTTTCAAAAGACTATGATGGTATTCGAAACTTCATTAAAACGGTTGAAGAGTTAAAACGTGTAATCGTTGTAGAGGGGATAACTTTTACAGGTATGGATGAGTTAGAACTTGCCTCTGCTGATGCTGTAACGGATCAGCTTAAATACGAGATCACTATTTCAGCATATTATTTACCGGAACTTACGGATTACTTAAAAGACCTTCCCAAAGGAGAGTATCCAGCTCCGAGCGGAAAAGAAGATCCATTAATTAAAAAAGATTAGAATGAAAAAGCCAATCACCCGCAGCTTAGGATGATTGGCTTTGCTTGTTAATCAATATGTTTAATTAGAAACTCTGCATATTCTTTCGCACCTGTATGTGTTAAATGCACACCATCTTTACCAATGTATTCTGGATGTGACTCACTCTTCGTAAACCAATCCACCACTTTAACATTGTTATAATCTGGAGCGACTTTCTTAATCGTTTCATTCACTTCTTGCTGCCAAGGCTTTGGAACACGCGCTGTAATCATATAAATGTCTCGATCACCGATCAACTCGATTAAGTTATGCATTCTTTTTTCAGAAAGTGGTCCGTTCGCTCCAAGCTCAATGACAACAATTTCTCCTAAACTGCCTGAACTTTTCTTCTGTTGAATGATATCTTCTGCTTCTCTAAACTGGCGTCCGATCTTCGCGTCCACTTTCGCATTCGGAAATACTTCCTCTATGTGAGGTGTCACATCAATCATAACTGAATCGCCAATGACTGAGAGTGAGCGTGTATCTTGAACAGGTTGTTGGTCTTCATTTGTTTCTTCTTTCGACGGTGTTTCTACTGAAGGCTTTTCTTCAGACTTTTCTGCCGGTTTTTCGTCTTCTTTAGCACCATCAGGCTTCGGTTCTGGTCTCACCGTATTCTCTGGCGGTGGATCTTCATTGCCGACTTTGTCTTGTATAGCAGAGATTACTTTACCTTTACTTAACGCTACTGAAGTTGTGGTGAAGCCGATTGCAGATACGCACATGAAAAGACCTAAGATACAAGCTGTTAACACAAACTTCCCTATAAACGACCGCTCACGTTTCCATTCTCCACGTTTCACCACTCGATAGAATCTTGATAACGCACCTTTACGAATCGGATTCTCGATGTACTTCCAAGATAGGTTAGCTAGAACTAAGATCAATACAATTTGAAAAGTTGTTCTAAATAAGCTAGGCGCATCAGCTCCCCATTGAGGGCTCGTCAGAACAATCACAGGGAAGTGCCACAGATAGATGCCGTACGAACGAACGCCGACCCAGCGTAACGGTTTAAAGCTCAACCACGTGTTGAGTTTGCTGGATGGGTGAACCATGACGGCTACTACTAATAGAGCTGCAACAGAAATCGCGACCATTCCACCTTGGTAGAGAAAGTCTTGATATTGGTCTGTGCTTCCGAACATGTAAAAGATAAAAGCGAGCGCGGATAGTCCGACAAAGTCTAGCTTCCAACGAATCTCAGGTGGCAGGGTACTAGATAGTTTTCTGCTCGGCCAGATGACAGCAAGACTTGCTCCTAAGAGAAGGGAGAACACCCGTGTATCTGTTCCGTAATAAATACGGCTCGGATCTGCACCTGGTTCGTACAGAAGTGTCATAGCTGCTGCTGAGATAAGTGCACCTGCCAGCATCATAGAAAACAGGGAACCTTCTCGAACTTTCATTTTTAATAGAACGATAATGACCAATGGCCATAGGATGTAAAATTGTTCTTCCACTGCTAAACTCCAAAAGTGAGTGAGTAGGGAAGGGGGACCAAAGCTTTCGAAATACGAAAGATCTTGGAATATATACCACCAGTTGCTTACATAAAGAATCGCTGCAACGGTATCTTCTTCAAGTTTTTCAAGCATGGATGGCTCGAGCAAGGTTACGTATGTTACGACGACGAGAAGCATCGTAAACATGGCTGGCAATAACCTTCGGGCTCGGCGGATCCAGAAGTTTTTAAAGTTAATCGAATTTGTTGTTACATATTCAGTGATTAATAGATCGGTAATTAAATATCCTGATAAAACAAAAAAGACAGTAACCCCTAGCAGACCGCCTGCCGCCCATTCAAAATTCAGATGATAGGCGATAACTGCAAGTACGGCAATGGCCCTTAGTCCATCCAGGCCAGTTATGTATCTGTTTCTGTGTAGAGGTTGTTCCATGGCTTTCGTTTGCTTAACGGTTGAGTTAGGCTGTTGGCTGCGTTTTCGCTGTTGCTTCGATTGTCGGTGTTTCATTACTGCCAGAATCCTCTCGTTTTCAATTTTTCGTATGTTTTTGTATGCATTGCTGTATGTAAATGCCGCAGACATTATTGGTCATTTTTCTACATTTTTTATGTTCCTAAGCAACTATTTTACAATAAATAATTAGAAGATTGAGTAGTTTCATAGAATTGTAATAAAATTTTTTTCTGAACTTCTTTCTTTACTCTTCCTCAACAATTTTTTGAAGAATCCGATATAAATTTTAGAGAAAATAAAAGGGGCGATGAAGGTGGAACTGCAATCGATTAGTTCTCCTGTATTTCAAAAGTCTGATCCTGTGCTTAAAAGCCAAAACCAACCAGAACAAACGACTCAAGCCGAAGCTTCAGTACAGAGTAAACCAGCGAAAGAATCACTAGAAAAAGTGATTGATGCGATGAACGATATGTTAAAGCCAACACACACTTCTTCAAAATTTGTGCTCCACGAAAAGTTGAACGATTATTACGTTCAGGTCGTGGACGAAGTGACACAAGAGGTGATCAAGGAGATTCCAAACAAAAAGTTCCTTGATATGTATGCGGATATGATTGATTTTATGGGTATTTTTGTAGATAAAAAAATTTAGGGACGGTGATGAACCGTGAGTATGAGAATTGGTGGATTAGCCAGCGGAATGGACATCGATACGATTGTTGGCGACTTAATGAAGGCAGAGCGAATCCCACTCGATAAATTAGCGCAAAAGAAAACAACGCTAGAGTGGCAGCGTGATGATTACCGTTCGATGAATAAGCTGCTGACAGATCTTGATCGTTTCGTTCTAGACGGAATTGCACTTCAGGGGACGTTTAATAAGAAGACCGTCACAAGCACGAATCCAAATGCGGTAACTGCTACTGCAGCGGGAAGTGCTTCGAATATTACGTCTAAGATTAAGGTTACAGATCTAGCGTCTGCAAGAAATTGGGTATCTGGTGAGATTAATATAGCGGGTGGAACTAATAAGCCCGGTGTCAAGACAACTTTAGGAGAAATTGATAGTAATAAGTTTTCAAAAACAATTGATTTGAAAATCGCGGTTCAGAAGCCAGGTGGTTCATTAGAGGCTGCAAAAACAATATCAATCGACCCAACAAAAGATACATTAGAGTCTGTTGCTAAGAAATTTTCAGAAGCAGGGCTTGAAATTTCAGCATTTTATGATGAATCTACGGGGAAATTTGCTATATCAAATAACTTAACAGGTAAAGGTTCGAATCTATCCCTTGAAAGTACTGATACAGTAACATTCTTTTCTAATCTTGGTTTTTCAGTTGATGGGAAAAATCTTGGTGCGGCAAACTCTGACAATGGAGAAAATGCTAAATTCGATCTTAATGGAATTACTGGGATAGAGCGCACATCCAACAACTTCACAATCAGCGGAGTTTCCTATTCACTAAAAGCAGAAGGTGAATCTACCATCAGTTCAACCACTGATACGGAAGGTGTAATTACTTCAATCAAAGACTTTGTAAAAAAATACAACGAAACGATTGAAGCGATTAATAAAAAGACTGCTGAAACAAAGTACCGTGATTTTCCTCCTCTAACGGATGCACAGCGCAAAGACTTATCTGAAAAAGAAGCGGAACTGTGGGATGAGAAGGCGAAGAGCGGCATGCTGCGTGGCGATTCTATCCTCTCAAGCGGCTTGAACACAATGCGTTCAGTTCTATATGCTTCCGTTAATACGGGAGACACGAAATATGATCAGCTTTCTGAGATCGGAATCACGACTTCCCGTAACTATCTAGACAAAGGGAAACTGGAGATCGATGACAAGAAACTAAGAGAAGCATTAGCTGCGAATCCTGAAGCGGTTATGAAAATGTTCACTGGAGATAGCACAAATAACGTGGAAGGCATTGCGAAAAAACTGCGTGCCTCCATTGATCAGACTGTCGACAAAATCGAACTAAAAGCAGGAAACGCGCTTCGTACAAATGCTCAGTTTACGCTAGGTAAAGAGTTAACGGATGTAGACAAGCGTATTTCAGCTTTCGAAGATCGTTTGAAGCAGGTAGAAGACCGCTATTGGCGTCAGTTCTCAGCCATGGAGTCAGCGATTCAACGTTCCAACCAACAATCCATGTACTTAATGCAGCAGTTTGGCGGCGGACAGTAATTTTAAACCAAAAAGGAGTGTTACCTTTACATGTCCATACTTAACGCAAACAAGGCGTATCAAAATAACTCAGTCCAAACGGCGTCTCCCGGCGAGTTGACGCTCATGCTCTATAACGGATGTTTAAAATTTATCGGTCTCGCGCGAACGGGGATCGAGCTTAAGAATACAGAACAAAAGAATACGAACCTATTAAAAGCGCAAAAGATCATTCAAGAGTTGATGGTCACGCTGAACATGGACCTTGAAGTATCGAAGTCATTAATGACGATGTACGACTACATCAACCGTCGTCTGATTGAAGCAAACATTCAAAATGACGTGAAGATCTTGGATGAAGTGGAAGACTATGTGCTGGATTTCCGCAATACGTGGAAAGAAGTGATTCAGATCAACCGCCGCATGCAACATGGCGAAACAGGGCGCGTGTGATGCCTGTCGTGAAAATTCTGCTTGAGATCACGAAGAACCTGTATGATCATGTCAGCGCAGGTTTGCCGAAAGAAGAACGCGAATCGTATATCGAGCGGTTAAATGAATTACTTGATCAGCGTCAGGCCACAATCAGCAACTTACCTGCCACCTATTCAGAAGACGAACAGCGGATGGGGCGTTTGATCGTAAAGATGAACGAGACGATTGATCCACTGTTAACGCGGCAGTTTGAAGAGATTAAGCACAATCTTTCAACGATGAAGAAAAAGAAAGAAAAAAACACCCATTACGCGAACCCGTATCAGTCGGTATCGGTGGATGGGATGTATTTTGATAAAAAGAATTAAGGTTGTTAGACCACGAGGAGTCTTCTTCTTGTGGTTATTTTTTGTTGATTTGTAAGCAGTTGACCTCCGCTACAGGTGCTTCGCTTTCCGCGGGGCGTGCGGTGAGCCCTCTTGCTGCTTTGCACCCTAAGAGGTCTCACCTGACCGCTCGTCCCGCAGGAGTCTCGCACCTTACGCTCCAATCAACTTGTCAGGAAGTAAGTGAACAAAATCCACTAAAAACTAATTCTTTCATAAATGTCTCAAAAACCTCTCCGGACTCTCCAAAAAGTTTTTCGTAATTTGCACATGTTCCAGATCTTCGTAAGGAGTTGGAGCGGGTGGCAGGGAATCGAGACTGATAATTTCTGCACCAGGATAGGCCATTAAGATGGGAGAATGAGTCGCGATAATGAACTGTGCGTTCTGTTGCTCCATCTCTTTTAACATCGATATAAAACTTAACTGTTTCATAGGGGATAGCGGAACTTCAGGCTCGTCGAGAATATATAAGCCGTTCGGGCGAAAGCGTGATTGAAAAAAATCTAAAAAACGCTCTCCATGTGACCGAAACTCGAGACCATCATTATAAAGTTCCTGTAGTTCAGCAAGCGTTCGATTGTGTGGAAGGGAAGCAAGGCTTTTGGCATAAGCAGACTTGTCTTTGTACTCCACTTCAATGTTTGCTAATTCTTGTAGCGCGGTCTCTTTCATTTCTGCTGCACGCCTTACAAAGCTAACAAAATCTTCTGCGTTTAGGAAGAATCCTTTTTTTGTTTTCACACTCCACGTCAGCTTTAACTGTTTGGCTAATTTTTTGATGGGGGCGTTCTCTTTTCCTGAACGATTGATCTGAACAGAACCCTTTTGATCTGCGATTGCCTCAAGCAACGTTGATTTTCCTGTTCCATTTTCACCTACTAAGATGGTGACAGGTTTTTGAAAGTGAAGAGACTCTAAGGATTGAAGAAGCGGAAGTTGAAATGGATATCCTTCTTGTTTCGTATCTTTTCTGTATAGAATTGATTTTAGAATCACGAAAAAGCACCTCTTTCTCAAACGGTTCACTTTGTCCATTTTACCATTGAAGTAAGGGATGCTTGTAGATTGGATGCTCTGAAATTTTTGTTTTGTAAGTAGTTGATTTCCGTTCCAGGCTGCTCGCTTTCCGCGGGGCAGGCGGTGAGCCACATTGGGACGTTTCACTTTTAAGTGTCTCACCTGCCGGCCTGTCCCGCAGGAGTCTCGCACCTTCCACTTCAATCAACTTTCGAGGAAGACAAAAATGTGAAAGAAACAATCATTTAGAAAGAGAGTTGTTTAATGAACTTTATCGTGAAACTTTCCTGTATACACGGACTGTGGACGGTAAATCATGTTGTCTTCTGCTTGTTCTAAAATATGAGCGGTCCATCCGACCATTCGACTTGCTGTAAAGGTAGGGGTGAATAAAGCAGGATCTAGTTCGATCGCCTTCATAATCGCTGCAGCGTAGAATTCAACGTTCGTATACAACGCTCTGCCTGGTTTGTATTCCTCGAGGAATGTTATCGCTGTTTTTTCTACTTCCAGCGCGAGATCTAACCATTCATCTTCACCGACCAACTCTAAAAGTTTTGCTTTTAGTGCAACAGCTCGTGGATCGTGTGTTTTATAAACACGGTGACCGAATCCCATTAGCTTCTCACCATTCTCCAACTTTCCTCGTATCACTTGTTCAGCACTTCCAGCTTTTCTAATTTCGTCTAGCAAGTCAATGACCGCTGAAGGTGCTCCGCCGTGAAGAGGTCCTTTCATCGTTCCGATCGCAGATGTTGCGGCTGAAACCATATCCGATTCGGTCGATGCTGTAACCCGAGCTGAAAAAGTGGAAGCGTTCATTCCGTGCTCGAGCGTTAGGATCATGTATGTTTCAAGTGCTAGTGTATGGGCTTTACTCGGTATTTCACCTGTAAGCATATATAGATAGTTTTCAACATGACTTAACTCGGTAGATGGCTCAACAAAAGGCTTACCATTTAAAAGACGTGTCCAATAGCAAATAACGGTCGGAACAAGACTCGTTAACCGAATGGCTTGAGAAACGGTTGGCTTCCATCCGTAACTCGAGACACCTTCAGACGAAATGGCCGTTCGGATTACACTCATCACATCCATGTCTTTAGGCAGGTGATCTAAGATACTTTTTTTATGAAGGGGAAGCTCACGATTTCTTATAAGTTCGTTTTTAAGATTTTGTAATTGTTCATCGTTAGGTAGTTTACCGAACCAAAGAAGGTGTGCCACATCTTCAAACGAAAAACGTGAAGTAAGGTCCCCAATCTCATAACCTCTATAGATTAGCTTGCCCTCTGTTCCATCAATATGGCTAATCGCTGTCTCCGCTGCAACGATTCCTTTAAGTCCTTTTTGCATCATGGTTTTCACTCCTTCCATTATTTAGTATCATTGTATAGAATAAAATTGATTTATGATATTAATTGTTTTTAATTGATTTAATAAGAAAAGTTAATCAGAAGGGATTAAAGAAGAATGGAGTTCTCTTGGCTACAAACATTTATCACTGCGGCAGAATGCGAAAATTTTAGAAAAACGTCTGAAATTCTTCATGTCTCTCAGCCTTCTGTTTCTGTACATATAAAAATGCTGGAATCTGAATTAGGGATGTCACTATTTTTACGAGATGGCAGAAGAGTGAAGCTGACAGCGGAAGGGAGAAGGTACCTGCAGCATGCGAGAAAGCTGATGGAAGTGTATGAAAGTGGACTCGAAGATCTAAACGCGTTTCAACAAGGCTATGATACGAAGCTTTGTATCGGAATCTCACCGCTTATCGCAGATACGATTCTGCCTTCTGTTTTGAAACGATATGTAAAGGCCAATCCCGATGTGGAGATTTCGATAAAAATTATTGATTCAGAAGATATTGAGAGAGCGGTTTTAAACGAGGATGTGGACCTTGGGCTTTCTTGTTTAAGAAGTTCACATGCTGAGATTACGAGTCAGATGCTTTATCAAGACAAGATCGTATTAGTGGCACCGCACGATGGGCTGGATTTCGAAGCAGCGCCGCCCCTGGATGAAAAAGAAGTGCTGCTCTCTAACTATCTGCTGACCCATAACCATCCAGGATATTGGGATGATCTTTGCAGACGGGTGAAATCCCGTTATCCCGGCGTTCGGATGATGAAGGTGTCTCAGATTCACATAACAAAACGTTTTATTGCGGAAGGGCTAGGAATTTCGTTCTTACCTTTATCAACCGTAAGAAGAGAGCTGTTAGAAGGACGATTGCTAGAGGTGGACTGTTATTCAGTGGACATTCCGGATGCTTATACCTATGCGTTAACAAAGTACAATCACGGTAAACAAAAAGAATTTCTGACGTATTTGTCTGGGTATCGGTTTTAGTCATTTATTCTACTTTAAAACGGCTATCTCTTTATCCCATAAACAATACAAACGACGCCTAACATGATCCAGATTAAGCTGCCGAACGACAGTTTCGTTGATAATCCATAGATCCCAAGCGTCATCGTCGAGAAAAAGATGATCGGCCCGATGATGGAAAGCAGGGAATTGATGACGAGTGCTCGTTCTACCGTATTATAGTGCAGCATGAATAGAGCTGCTGTTATCTCAAGGGTACCGGATAAAATACGAATGGCCGCCATAGCTAGTACGACTTTTTCAATCATTTGCAGCAACGTCCATTGCCTCCTTTTAAACAACTGTTTAATGTTCCTACGCTGTATAGTGCATTATATGTGGCCAAGCATGAGATAGAAGTAACAAATCGAGAGTCTCAGGATTAATTGGGTTCATGGAAAACCCGATTTGAATAAACAATCTAATTTACGTATTTTTATTCAATTTTACACACTGAGATTTTTCGACAAAACTTCTCATTTTTCGCTAATCTTAAGCCTTTGACAACTTTTTTGGGTATATGTCATACTATAAAGTGTATAGAAAATCTATACAAAGATTCGCATGATGAAGGGATTGTGAAAGGCATGTTAGGAAAAGTAAAATGGTTTAACGCAGAAAAAGGTTTTGGATTTATTGAGCGCGAAGACGGAGACGATGTGTTCGTACATTTCTCTGCAATCAACACTGACGGATTCAAAAGCCTTGACGAAGGTCAGCAAGTCGAGTTTGATATTGTAGATGGAGCTCGTGGGCCTCAAGCGGCAAACGTAACTAAACTATAATTCAAGGCACTATGACCATACTTTTAATCCCGTCTGTTGACGCAGGCGGGTTTTTATTTCTAGTAAATTTTTCATATAATGAATGATTAGTTTGCATCATTTCGCAATCACTGTTATGATGGTTATAGATTATTTTTGTTCGGCGTAAAAGATTGTATGAGTTTCGACTTTTCTTCTTTAGCAATACTTTGGGCAAGAGTAGCAATATATCGTGTGGTAACGCACTAGGAGGCAACAAACATGGAACAAGGTACAGTAAAATGGTTTAACGCAGAAAAAGGTTTCGGATTTATCGAGCGCGAAAACGGAGACGATGTATTCGTACATTTCTCAGCTATCCAATCTGATGGTTTCAAATCTTTAGACGAAGGTCAAAAAGTAACTTTCGAAGTTGAGCAAGGTGCACGTGGCGCTCAAGCTGCTAACGTTCAAAAAGCATAAGCTTCGTTATACCAAAACAGGTTCTCTTTAGAGCCTGTTTTTTTTGTCGAAAAAAATCACATAAAAAAACCCCACTCAAGGATCGAGTAGGGGGATGGAACAGGTTTTGTAAAAAGTTTAAAGCTTAAAAGGTTAATTACTAGTATACCACATAGTTTGAAACTAAAAGAATGTAAGTGAAATTTATTTTTCCTTAAATCCACATTGGTAAATTTAAGAAATTGATTGATCTTCTCGAAAAAATAAATTATTTAAAAGAGTTCAGAATGTATTTTTCTCCGGTAGCATAAGGTTTGTCCGCATTGTAAAGAATTTGTCGACAGTGTAAAAATATTGTCAAAATATTTTAAATGTTACGGAGGAATTCTTTTGGGGTATATCGAAATATATATACATCACCGAAAGGAGGAGTTAAGTTATGCATTTTAACATTCGTGGAGAAAACATCGAGGTGACTGAAGCCATTAGGGCTTACGTTGAGAAAAAGGTGACGAAACTCACAAAATACTTTAACGAAACTCCAAATTCTGAAGTACACGTCAATCTGAAGGTGTACAACAGTGAACAATCCATTGAGGTTACGATACCGATGAAGGGCCTGCTGCTTCGTGCAGAGGAACGTCATTTGGATTTATACGCTGCGATTGATCTGGTGGTAGAAAAATTAGAGCGTCAAATTCGAAAACACAAAACAAAAGTAAACCGTAAATTTAGAAATGCTGAAGGCACAAAACACATGTTTGCTAACGGTACAGAAGGCGTATCAACGGCTCTGTTAGAGGAAGAGGACGATTTCGAGATCGTACGTGAAAAGCGATTCGATCTGAAACCAATGGACACTGAGGAAGCCATTCTCCAAATGGGATTACTCGGCCATAACTTCTTCGTTTATAACAACGCTGAATCTGGTGAGATGAACGTCGTGTACAGACGTAAAGACGGCAAATATGGCCTGATTGCAGGAACGAATTAAACGAATTTAAAAATATGATGCCACACCCCTTTCACTCAATGAAAGGGGTGTGTTTTGTTGTGTTTATTTTTATTTACAGTACTTTGGATTCATTTTATCAAACTATGAAAAAACTAATATATGAATTTATGTGATATTCTGGTAAAATAATTTTGTTCCAAAATAAGTAAAGAGGGTGCAAAGTTGAACAAAAAGATAATAAGTAGTGTTATTTGTTTTCTTATAATTATTTCATCAATTTATACTGGTAAAACTTCATATGCTGATGATGTTTGTAAAGGAATTGCATATGGACAAAAAATCTTTTGGGATGGTGCTGAGTTAAAGCCAGGGCAAATAGGAAGAGTTTTAGTTGTTAAGGACACATACTTGTATAAGCTATCAGGTAAAACTTTAGTAAAGAATAAACTTCTAAAAGCTGGTTCTGGTTATAGAATATACAATTTTAAATCAAACTTGCTAGGAGTTGGTGGTGGTTATTATGTTAATCGAGATCAAAAAGTCACTTATAAAACTCCGAGCAAACAAAAGTTACAAGCTAGTATTTGTGCATCGAAGAAACCATCTTCAAGCAAACCAGTTACCCCAATTCAACCACCTGTAGTAATCGACCAGTCATGTAAAGGTATAATACCTGGTCAAAAAATTAAATGGGATGACACTTATTTAGTTCCTGGTCAGATTGGAAGAGTTTTTGTCATAAAAGATACTACACTATATAATTTAACATCTAGTGGACTTAAACAGGGAAAGACATTAAAGAAAGGTAGTTCTTATCGCATATATAACTTTAAAACTGGATTGTTAGGAGTCGGTGGTGGTTATTATGTGAAACGTGATAATCGCATCACATATAAGACACCATCAAAGAAAAAACTGCAAGATCTAGCATGTGCTAGCAGAAAATCACCTTCGGAGCAGCCAAAAGTACCACTACACAATAAAAAACCAGTAAATTTAGGGCCTCAAGTATTTAATCAAAGTACTATTGCAGCTAAATCTGGAATGGATAAAATGGGGAATGCATATCTATATGTTATCTTACATGGTACTCCTACATCGCTTGCGGTTGTAGATATTAATACAAATAATGTGATTAGTGAGTATAAACTTGTTGATTCAACAAGTGCATGGGGATTGGATATTGATAGCACAGGAACATTATGGGTAGGTGGTACGAATAGTGGAACATTGTACAGCTATGACCCGCACTTTAGAAAATTGGTGAATCATGGTCACGTATTAAAAGGGACGAACGACACTTCTATTCAAGATATTTTTGTGAATGATCAGTATGTTTATGGTGTCACCGCCTATGGGGCTAATGTTTTTAAATACAATAAAAAAACAAAGACCAGAGACTTTCTCTTACCAACTCAAAAATATAAACAATATGCAAAATCGTTAGTCGTAGATAAGGGAAATAAATTTCTATATGTTAGTTCTGGTTCAAAAGCGGAAATGGTTCAGTGGAATTTAAGTAATCATTCAAAAGTATCCATTCTGCCCAATAAATATAAAAATGAAACATATGTTGAAAAAATGAAACTAATCGATAATCGTTACTTAATCACAAAGTTTTATCCAAGCAAAAAAGCAGGGATCTACGATGTAGTCGGCAAAAAATATATCAGTGAGTTCAACAGTGCTTCAAGAGGATTTTCAGACAAGAATAGTGAGTTAAATGAATTTTATTATAGTTATGAAGGTAAGTTGTATGCATATCAATTAGCAACAGGATTAATCAGAAAAACAAATGCATCCTTACCTGAAAATACTGAGGCTCTTTCATTAGATTTAGTCCGTTTAAAAAATGGTAGTAAACTTTTAGTAGGTCTTGTAGATAATAAAGGTACATATTTCCTTTTCGATCCTAAGACTAATGAACTTACACTGAAAAAGTTTGAAGCACCCCCACAACCGGTTAATCTTCACTTAATGTTTGAAAGCCCTGATAAAAAGCACCTATATATCAATGGCTACATGTCTGGGGGACTTACACAATTCGATACATTAGAAAAAAAAGGTATACAATTAAACGGGATCAGTCAGTTAGAAAGTGCAGAATTTGTTAATGGAAAACTATATGTTAGTGCTTATCCAAATGCAAGGCTGACTGAAATAAATAATCCTGAATTACCTTGGGAACAGCGCAGTACAAGTGTATTGGTAAGGTTAAAAGATTATGGTCAAGAAAGAATACCAGCATTAATTTCTTTGAATAATCATCTTTTTGCTGGAACATATCCACAATTCACAACAAGCGGTGGCTTATTGTTAGATTATGACCTAAATAATAAGACTTATAAAGTGTATGAAAACTATGTAAATAACCAAAGTATTATTACTTTACATCCTCATGGAGGTTTTATTTACGGAGGAACATCTGTTCATGCAAACTATCAAAAAGATAAAGACGGGGCAAAGTTCTTTAAATTTAATCCTGCCAATCCAGGACAGAAACAAAATATTTCACTGCCTTTAAAGGCGTCATTGGTAATGTCATTAATAACGGGACCAGATAAAAATATTTGGGGAGCAGCGGATGGTACAATTTTTTCATACGTTCCGTCTACTAACAAATTTAAAACGGTTAAATTGTTACCTGCCATTTCTGGAAGGTATGGTAATGCAAACTTGTTAGTTGGAAAAGATGGCTATATTTATGGAACGTTAGAAGGAAGGTTCTTTAAAATGGATCCTAAAACGATGAATTATACTTATATCATTGAAAATGGAGCTAAAGAGATTGCTCAAGATGCACTAGGCAATATTTATTACAGATACCTTTCAAATTTGTATATGTACCCAATAAAATAAAGAATAAAAAACCCTTATGGATGAAAAATATCCATAAGGGTTTTTCTGTAGAAATTCCCTTAATATCCATATGACGGATTTCTTATTGCAGAATCTTTATAATAGGATAACAATCCAGTTACAGTCTAATCTATCTTGTATTAACCATTTCTTTTATCTGTTAAGTTAACTGTTGGCTTTATCTCAGAAAAGCTTTATAAATTTTAATTAGAAAACGAGGGACTAATTTGATAAAAGAATGGAATTTATTACGAACAATAGCTTGTTTAAGTATCGTTTTTCTGCATAGCACTTCACAGGTTGGATTAGCTACGGGCTTTCCTAAAACGGAATATTATCAATTTTTGAGAATTATCCTTTGCTATGCTACACCCACTTTTGTAGTTTTGTCAGAAGTCATTCTCGCTAACCGATACCCTGATAAACTTCCTGAAAAGTTTTGGTTTAAACGGATTAAATGGATTGTGGCTCCTTATATTTCTTTTTCAATTATTGATGCACTTGTAAGTTATAAAATGAATCCGAATTTTGATTTAGGAGAAAAAATTCTAAAGAATATTTTTTTAGGAGAATTTGAGGGATATTTTGTTTTAATTATTCTACAATTTTACGTTCTCCATTATTTGGTTATAAAGTATAAAATATCTATGGACTGGTTGGTTCCCATGAGTATACTTGCAATGATATTTCATTTTAAAATTCTTGAAGGAAATTTAGCTTTAGTTAGAGATAATATAGCATTTTTTAAGATTCCTTTTACAGCTTGGTTTGCATATTTTACTCTCGCTTTTGTAATAGGAAAGAATTATAAAAAATTGTCACAAGTATTTTTAAAATATAAATGGTTTACACTTTTAGGTGTTTTAGTATCAATAATCATCGTATTTGTGTTATTCAAAGCAGGTTATACAAGTGTAGGTTCACGGAGAATAGATTTATTACCATTAACAATTAGTTTGACTGTTTCGGTCTTTGCATGGGGTCAATTAATTCCAAATTATAAGTTCATCAATATTCTAAGTAACTACTCTTTCGGAATTTATTTAATTCACTGGCAAATCCAACGCTATTGGGGAGCTGACATAGCTGAGTTGTTTGATGGCACACTTACACGTGTTATGGGTGTATTCCTTATTTCCTTATTTTTAAGTATGTTAATTATTTTTACAATTTCTAAACTGCCTTTCGGTTCTTATGTTGTTGGAAATGTTAGCCGGAAGTTACCTGAGAAAAAAATGCAAGTTTAAGTACGATTAATTATAATATTCAACTCCCTTAAGGCACAGCAGACCAGTTGTGCCTATTATTTATAAAATAAAGGTTTTTCATAATAACTAAGCGAAAAAGGTAAGTAAATTTGTTCAAAGGAGCCACTAACCATGAAAAACGATATCCTGTTAAAACAACTCGCAGCGTTTCGTCATAACACGTTAAGCACTGTTGAAGGACTCACTGAAGAGGAAGCGGATTTTATTCCTGATGGATTTAACAACAACATTCGCTGGAACTTGGGGCATATTTTTTTGGATCAGTACGATTGGCTGTATCATAAAATCCATGAAGATAATCCATCACCGATTCATTATCGAGAGTTATTCGGGTATGGAACGAAGCCAGAAAATTGGCAGCAGACGCCTCCAACTCTTCAAGAGCTCCGCCATCGGTTGATGGAGCAGGTTCAAGTGATTCAGGAACAGTTTGGTCATCGACTACATCAAGAATTAGACGAACCAACTGAACTAGGTATGAATACATTTGCGGAAGTGCTGCCCCGCACGTTTTATCATGAAGGTCTTCATTTAGGGACGATCCTCGCCATAAAAAAAGCGATTCACCTTCAAAAACAAGCACAAGCAAAATGAAGAAAGTGCAGACTCTCTGTCTACACTTTTTCTTCTTTCCATACAGATACATTTCTCAACTGAGTTTCACCACTGCGATTTAAATAACCATACGAATAAACCAACCCTACGAAATAAAAGACAAACAATAGATAAGCGGGTGAAAGATGAAAGTGGTTGTCGTAACCAATCATAAAATGTGTGCCAACGCCTGTTAGAAATCCTGGCAAACCGCCGAGTGCCAGTGTCCACCACACCCATTTTGCACCTTCGCGATATCCCCATAACGCTATGGTTAACAATAAAAAACCTTCTGAGATCAAAGCACCGCCAAATCCAGCACGATCGTGTGCGATTAACGGAATTAGTTTATCGTTGAACGCAGTGATTTGTTCAGGTGTAAGTGCGAAGAACATCAAGTCTTCTTTTACAAAAACTCCGTTCATTCCGATGATGGAAATCACGATTCCTGCAGAGAGCAAGCACATACCTGATATGACAAATAAGCTTTGCCCAAGCTGACTTCTTTTCCATGATAACGTGTTATTGAGATTTAACCCTTTTGTTCCCGTAGTGAGGTTTCGAGATTGATAAAGCCCGTAAAGGAAAAAGGGAAGGATGATTAAATAATAGATAAAGTGAAGCTTGTCAAAATAGCCAAAGCCCATAAAATAAAAGATGTTTAAGAAACCGAGAACTGCAGCGATCACATATGCCATTTTTGTCCAATGTTCCCCTTTTCGAATCCCGTGATACGAAAGCTGCATGAACATGAAACCTGCCGAAATCATAACACCTGCCAGACAAATCCGGTCATGAGACATGAAATGAAACAGGTGATGACTGAAGGCTTGAATCTCTTCTTTTTCTATGCCTAAATATTGTTCATCATA
Organism: Fictibacillus tiangongensis; assembly: GCF_048083785.1. Lineage (GTDB taxonomy): Bacteria > Bacillota > Bacilli > Bacillales > Fictibacillaceae > Fictibacillus. The sequence continues at coordinate 3,500,366 of NZ_CP182294.1, read as the reverse complement.
CGCTAGAAGAACTTCTGTTAAACCGATGATTAAAGCGATGATGCCTGCGATGAAAACACCGAATCCCATCAGGAAAAAGGAGATCCAACCTGTTTGTTCAGCGGGTGTAGAAATAGGCTGTTGTTCATACAAAATTCGTTCGTTGATGCGCTTTGGAAGACCTGGTCCGGAATAAACAAATCCGCTATGAAGCTGTATGAGAGATGCGCCTTCACGAAAAAGTTCCATCGCATCACTCGGTTCATGGACGCCACCAGAAGCAATGATGGGCTTGTTATAAGGTAAGAGCTGTTGAATACTTTCTTTTAGATGGTGCATCTCCATCTGTCCGAGTTCAATGCCCTCATCACTTTCAATTCCTTCTCGAATGATAAAACCGTCTACAGCAACATCTTCCGTAACAGACTTCACTTTTTGATGAGTAAGTTCCAACAGGAGAGGTTTTGATGTAGATTCCCGAATTTCCTCCAAATAAGAAATGCCTTTCACATCGATAACAAAGAAAGCCGCATGTTCATCGAGTCTTTGAACAAGCTTTTCGTATTCTTGCAGAGATTCTCCCTTGATCGTTATCCCCAGTGGTATTGTCGCATTCTTCATAGATTGAAGTTTTACTATAGCTGCATCGAGACCCAAATTGGCATGAAGGTTTTCATACGATAATGTTTCTTTTGCTACATTTCTTAAAATAGGCTTTTCTGTTTTCTGTGGCAGAACGGAAATCGGCCCTACTTCAATAAAACCAAAGCCAAGGTTGGTGAATGCTTGAGTCCCATTCAGATGAGGGTCTAATGCACCACTTATCCCAACAGGTGAAGGAAAGGTAATCCCAGCAACCTTCCGCTCTAATTCTTTACTTGGCTGCATATGACCGAAAAATTGTATGATTTTATCACCAAATGGCAGTTTGGCGAGGGTGTTCATCGTATGTAAGGTGAGATCGCGGCTTGTTTCTGATTTCATGCGAAACAGAAGCGGCTTGAAAAAAGTATGATAAGACCAATCAGGCATAAGTAAACACTCCTTTTTATGCCGTTTTTTTAATAAGTGTATCGCAAAAACTGGTTGATATTTCAAACTTTTTTCAACCGAAAAATATTTTTCGTGTTTTTCTGTGTTTTGTTCAGAGGAATCTGTTTTAACAGCAGGATTTTGAAGTAGGTAAGGGGAACTAGTGAGTAACAAGAAAACGCTTACACTAATGACTATGTTTACTATTTAAGGAGGAGAAGTAGTTATGATGATGAATGTGCCTTTTCGAGTTACGAGTATGCTAGAGCATGCGGAGCGGTATTTTACGAAAAAGGAAGTTACGAGCCGTACGATGTCCGGGATCAGGAAATTCAGTTACCGGGAGATTGGTGAGCGTACACGCAGGCTTTCGAGCGCGCTAAAGCGCCTTGGTGTTCAAAAAGGTGAGCGGGTTGGAACACTTGCATGGAATCACCACCGTCATCTAGAAGCTTATTTCGCCATTCCAGGTGTTGAAGCTGTTCTTCACACGATCAATATCCGACTTTCCCCTCAGCATATTGCATACATTATCAATCACGCCGATGACCAGATCTTATTCGTAGATCAGGACATCCTACCTCTTGTTGAAGCTCTTAAAGACCATATTCCTAATGTAAAAGCGTATATATTGATGACCGATGAGGACGAGCTTCCGCAATCGCCGCTTCAGCCTCTTTATCATTATGAAAAACTCTTAGAAGCTGGAGACCCGGCTTATGAATTTCCGCAGGATATTGATGAGAACGATCCAGTCGGGATGTGCTATACATCTGCCACGACAGGAAATCCGAAAGGCGTAACGTACACGCACCGCTCGACCGTACTACATTCGATGTCACTAGGGCTTGCCGATGGCGGTTCTGTATCAGAAAGTGATGTTCTTATGCCGGTAGTGCCGATGTTCCACGTAAATGCTTGGGGACTTCCGTATGCGGCAACATGGTTCGGTTCGAAACAAGTGATGCCTGGACCGCGATTCACGCCACAGCTTTTAGCGGAACTGATTGAGATGGAAAAAGTAACCTTTGCTGCAGGTGTACCAACGATCTGGATGGGTCTTCTTCAAGAACTCGAACAGAATAGTTATGATACTTCTAGTCTTCGAGCGGTTATTTGCGGAGGATCTGCTGCTCCAAAAGGGATGATAAAAACGTTCGAGGAAAAACATAATATTCCGTTCATGCATGCTTATGGAATGACAGAAACGAGTCCACTTGTAATTGCAACGCGATTGAAAACGTATCAAGCAGATCTGGACGATGAAGCGAAATTTGATTATAAAGCAAAACAAGGTTATGTCGTGCAAGGTGTTGAGATGAAAGTAATCGGTGCGAACGGGGAAGTGAAGTGGGACGGTCACGAGATGGGTGAGCTGTTGCTGCGCTCGAACTGGATCGCGGACGAATATTACAACGATGATCGGACGGAAGGAACGTTCAACGATGGCTGGCTTCATACCGGGGATGTCGTTACGGTGGATGAAGAAGGATTCGTGAAGATAGTGGACCGGACGAAGGACCTGATCAAGAGCGGTGGTGAGTGGATATCTTCCGTTGATCTAGAGAATGCGATCATGGCGTTCCCGGATGTTTTCGAAGCGTCAGTTATCGCCGTACCTCACCCTGAATGGCAGGAACGTCCACTCGCATGTGTCGTGTTGAAGCCTGAGGCAAAAGGAAAGGTACCGAAAGAAGATATTGTTGAGTTTTTGAGGCCGCAGTTTGCGAAGTGGTGGATTCCAGACGATATCGTGTTCATGGATGAGATTCCGAAAACGTCGGTTGGTAAGTTTTTAAAACGGACATTGCGTGATCAGCTGAAAGATCATTATATGACGACGGCGAAATCGTAAAATGTATGCAGAGAACTTCTCAAAAGTTTGAGAAGTTCTTTTTTTGCGAAGGGGTAGAGAATAATCGCCTATAAATTTGCGGGCTATAGGTAAAAGTATGTATCTGCATAAAATATATTCACGGATAGCTGCTTTTTATTCACGGTAATTTGCAATATATTCACGTATAACAGCAATAATTTCACGGATAAAATGATTTATCGAAAGTTCGACAAACCGATCGTTGCAGGAGAATAATAGCGGACACTCAAATGACTTAAATATCCCCTCATTAAAGGTACAAAAAAACACCACCCTCTGCAAACCACGAGAACAGTGCCCAATCTACTTATTCTTTTATTTCTTCCTTGATCCATTTACCCGTTTCCGTTACGTCCCAATAATCACTAGCTTTATAGTCGTTCAACGAGATATCAAGATCGTGAAAGATGCGGTGAACGCCTTTTAATGGCTCTACACTCTCAGAACTCATGCTTTTCTCAATCTTGCTAAGGCGCATTCTCGACATCTGCCTTTAGTGGTCCCGCAACATAAGGCAGAATCTTATTTCGTATATCAATCTCAATTTCTTTTAATACCGGTGTATGTGTGTCTATGTTATATTTCGACCATTTATCATAGCCGAGCTCACCGTTCCAAAATTCGTGAATCAAATTGATTCGTCTTTGAATCTCGGTCTTTGGAACTTCTATGGTCGGCTTAAAGAGAGCGGTACCGCTTGATTTTTCGGCCTCCGTTAATTCCTCATCAGACGGTGCATCTACACTCGCTGCAGAATTAGGACCAAACAATGAATAATATCCCCATGTGCCAAGGCCCCCGATGATGAAGAAGCTGAGAACGAGGGTGAGAATGATCGTCTTGCTTTTTTCACTTCGCTGCTTATTTTGCTGCAGTTGCGTTTCTTGCCCTTGCCCAGCGTTTTTTGTCCTGTCTAGATCTGTCTTTTCCATTCAGAACCTCCCCCATCTATCTTTATATTATTTTACCAAAATTTAGTGCGACAGTCTCTATGAAAGTGTCAAATTTTTCACATATATAGGAAGTTTATTTACGATGAATGCTACAATTCCGATGAAAAGATTTGGGATTTCTTGTGGCTCGTTTCACAAACTGGTAGAATAGAAGTGGTATATAATTTTCGAGAACAGGGAGCGTTATTCGGATGATTAGCATTTTGAAAAAGATTTTTCCAAGTTCCAATGACCGAACGTTGAATAGATACGAGAGAATTGCGGAAAAAGTGGAAACGTTAGCTGAAGAGTTTAAGGCTTTAAATGATGAAGCTTTGGCGAACAAAACGGCTGAGTTCAAGAGCCGTATCGAAAAAGGGGAATCTCTGGATGACCTTCTCCCTGAAGCGTTTGCGACTGTGCGTGAAGCGTCAGCTCGTGTATTAAACATGCGTCATTATCCTGTACAGATTATGGGTGCGGTTGCGCTTCATGAAGGTAACATTGCAGAGATGAAAACCGGTGAAGGTAAAACGCTAGTTGCGACAATGCCTATTTATTTGAACGCACTAGATGGCAAAGGTACTCACGTTGTTACAGTCAATGAATATTTGGCTCGTCGTGACTCTGAGATCATGTCGCCGCTATATAATTTCTTAGGTTTAAGTGTCGGGTTGAACGTATCTGACCTTTCAAAAGAAGAGAAGCGTGATGCGTACGCAGCAGATATCACATATGGTACGAACAATGAGTTCGGCTTCGATTATCTGCGTGACAACATGGTTGTTTATAAAGAACAGATGGTTCAGCGCCGTAACTATGCGATCGTCGATGAGGTTGACTCCATTTTAATTGATGAAGCGCGTACACCGCTCATCATTTCAGGTTCTGCCCAAAAATCAACACAGCTTTATCAGATGGCGAACATGTTCGTGCGTCAGCTGAAAAAAGAAACAGATTATACAGTAGATGAAAAGACGAAGAACGTTCAGCTTTCTGAAGAAGGTATCAACAGAGCGGAGCAGATGTTCTCGATCGATAACTTATATGATTATCAGCACGTAACACTGAATCACCATATTAACCAAGCGTTAAAAGCGAACATCATCATGCAGCGTGATGTGGATTATGTCGTTCAAGACGGCGAGATCGTTATCGTTGATCCGTTCACTGGACGTTTGATGGCTGGTCGTCGTTACAGCGATGGTCTTCACCAAGCGATCGAAGCGAAGGAAGGTCTAGAAATTCAGCGTGAGAGCATGACACTTGCGACGATCACGTTCCAGAACTATTTCCGTATGTACAATAAGCTTGCTGGTATGACGGGTACGGCGAAAACGGAAGAAGAGGAATTCCGTAACATCTATAACATGGATGTTATCTGTATTCCGACGAACCGTCCAATCGCGCGTGATGACAGAGCAGATCTTATTTATAAAACGATGCAAGGCAAGTTCAAAGCGATTGCTGCTGAAATCGAAGAGCGTCATAAAACAGGACAGCCGATCCTTGTTGGTACGGTTGCCGTTGAAACCTCTGAACTACTTTCACAGCTTTTAACGAAGCGTAAGATCAAGCATAACGTGTTGAACGCGAAAAACCATGAGCGTGAAGCGGAGATCATCGAAAATGCGGGTCAGCTTGGCATGGTTACGATTGCAACGAACATGGCTGGTCGTGGTACAGATATCAAGCTTGGTGAAGGAGTTCTTGAAGTTGGCGGACTGCACATCCTAGGTACTGAGCGTCACGAATCACGCCGTATCGATAACCAGTTGCGTGGTCGTGCGGGTCGTCAAGGAGACCCGGGTTCATCTCGTTTCTACATCTCGATGGAAGATGAATTGATGCGTCGATTCGGTTCTGACAACTTGATGACGATGATGGAGCGTCTTGGCATGGATGAAGAGACGCCGATCGAGTCTAAAATGGTTACAAAAGCCGTTGAATCTGCACAAAAACGTGTAGAGGGATCGAACTTTGATGCCCGTAAACAGCTTTTACAATATGACGATGTTATGCGTCAGCAGCGTGAGATCATCTACGCACAGCGTCAAGAAGTGCTAGATGCTGAGAACTTAAGTGATATCGTTCTTCGCATGATCGATTCTACACTTGAGCGAATCGTGACGGTTCATACACCAGAAGCGGAAGTTCAAGAAGAGTGGAACACGAAAGAGATCGCCGACTATGTGAATGCAGTTATGTTCACAGAGCCGACGTTTACAGAAAAAGATCTATTCGGTCTTGATCGTGAAGAGATCATCGAGAAGATTCAAGCGAAAGTACACGCAGCGTTTGCTGAAAAAGAAACACAGCTTCCTGCTGAACAGATCGCTGAGTTTGAAAAAGCAGTAATCCTACGTTCCGTTGACAGCAAGTGGATGGATCACATTGACCAGATGGAACAGCTTCGTCAAGGTATCCACCTTCGTGCTTACGGTCAGAACGATCCGTTGCGTGAATACCAGTTTGAAGGCTTCGAGATGTTTGAAGCAATGGTTGCGGCGATCGAAGAGGAAGTTACAACTTACATTTTAAAATCGCAGATCGAGCAAAACATGCAGCGTGAACAAGTGGCTGAAGGGAAAGCCGTTGTTCCGAGCGATAAACAAGATACAGCAAAAAAGAAGAAACCGGTTCGTAAAGCACAAGACATCAAGCGTAATGATCCTTGTCCATGCGGTAGCGGAAAGAAATACAAGCAATGTCACGGAGCTGAACAAGAATAGAAAGTTGCGTGAAGGAAGAGAGTCTTTTATAGGCTCTCTTTGCGCTTGTAATCAGACGTGAAAAAGGATTAATTTTAACAGCGTTCGCATATTTTAAAGATGGAACAATTATAAGATGAGGTGCAAAGACTATGGATTTAGTAGAGGTAAAACAGGAATTAAACGTTATTGAAAAACGTATCAACGACTTTAGGGGGTCTCTTTGACCTCGATACGAAGAAAGCGCGTATCGCAGAACTAGATGAAGAGATGAGTGCACCAACGTTTTGGGATGATCAAAACGCGGCACAGGTCGTGATTAATGAAGCGAACGGGCTAAAAGAACAAGTGAACGAGTTTGAAGAACTTGCTTCAGCTTATGAAGATCTAGAGATCGCACACGAGCTTGTAAAAGAAGAAGCGGATGAAGATCTTCAGAAAGAACTTGTAAAAGATCTGAAATCCTTGATCACGAAGCTGAATGAATTTGAGCTTCAGCTTTTATTGAACGAACCGTATGATAAAAACAACGCGATCTTAGAACTTCACCCAGGTGCGGGTGGTACAGAGTCTCAAGACTGGGCATCGATGCTGCTTCGTATGTACACGCGTTATGCTGAGCGCCAAGGGTATAAAGTAGAAACGCTTGATTACTTACCAGGTGACGAAGCAGGGGTGAAATCTGTGACACTTAGCATTAAAGGTCATAATGCTTATGGCTACTTGAAAGCTGAAAAAGGAGTTCACCGTCTTGTTCGTATCTCACCGTTCGATTCATCAGGCCGTCGTCACACGTCATTCGTATCGTGTGAAGTGATGCCAGAGATCACAGATGATACAGAGATCGAGATCCGTACAGAGGACCTTAAGATTGATACGTACCGTGCGTCTGGAGCAGGTGGGCAGCACGTTAACACGACTGACTCTGCAGTTCGTATGACACACATTCCAACGAACACGGTCGTTTCGTGTCAAACGGAGCGGTCGCAGATCAAGAACCGTGAGCGTGCGATGAAGATGATGATGGCGAAATTGGTGCAGCGTCGTTTGGAAGAGCAGCAGGCACAGTTGAATGAAATTCGTGGTGAGCAGAAGGAGATCGGTTGGGGAAGTCAGATTCGCTCTTATGTTTTCCATCCTTATAGTCTTGTGAAGGATCACCGGACGAATACAGAGGTTGGTAATGTGCAGTCTGTGATGGATGGCGAGATCACGCCGTTTATTGATTCTTATTTGCGGTCTAAGTTGTAAAAAAACCTTTTTGTCGGGTTAGGCTTCGAGGTTTTTGAGAGAGGTTGATCTGCGCTCCAGGTGCTTCGCTTTCCGCGGGGCAGGCGGTGAGCCACTTGCCGCTATGCGCCATTAAGTGTCTCACCTGACCGCTTGTCCCCCAGGAGTCTCGCACCTTCCGCTCCAATCAACTTGACGAGGGAGTTAAGAATAAAAACTTTCTAGTACCTAGAGATTACAAGTTGCCTCATTTAATGACCATTAAAAAAACAAATAATGAAAAAATCAAAACTTCCGGGCTATTTGCTTCCGGAAGTTTTTTTTATCGTATGTGTGTGAGATCTCCCTCTTGTACGAGTTCGATCTTTCTAGGTTGTCCGTCTGTTACGATCTCCACGTTTCCATTATCATAAATCCAAACGACTTGATATTCCTTGCCGTTATAAACGACGAAACTCCCCACTTCTATCTGCATCGTTTCACTCCTAATAATGCTCTCTAGTTAATTATACCTATCTAAATTGGAATGTGTATTGGGAAAAAACATGGACATCTGTCTTCTTTATTATAAAGGAAATTGCCCTATTTTCCCAACTTATATTTTCTATAGCAGAAATCTTCACCTGGTAAAAGGTTTGATGAGGTAATTATCTTTTTGGAAGTTGTTGATTTCCGCTCAAGGATACTCGCTTTCCGTCGGGCAGGCGGTGAGTCACTTGCCGCTTTGCGCCATTAAGTGTCTCACCTGTCTAGTTGCAATGGCTAGCCCCTCGAGGTCAAAGACTTTTACTTACTTTTGCCTCTATCGTTAGCCATGTTCATTTTATGTCGGCAAACATCGTAACTTTATAAAAAAACAAGAAACTCTTAAACGATTGTTTAAATGCCTTACATAGTGGCTTAACATTTCGACAGTATTCTTATAGGTGCAACATCAATTTTATGGGTCTAGGGGGAAATGACATGGAAAAGAAGCCATTGGATAGAAGAACCTTTTTAACATATTTGGGTACAGGCGCAACGGCACTTGCTGCAGCTACGACAGGATTAGGAGCTTTATCAGAGACTGCTAACGCTCAATCAGATAGCTTGATGCGCATGAAACCTCGTAAAAAAGGGTTTAAGTTTCACCCGATCGCACCAACGGACAAAGATGATCTTGTTCTTCCAAAAGGATATAAATATGAAGTGATTGCATCTTATGGTGATGTAATTAATAAAAAAGGTGACACGTTTGGATTCAACAATGATTTTACGATGTATTTTCCAATCGACAAATCTAGTGAACATGGTTTGCTATGGGTAAATCATGAATACACGAATCCATTATATGTAGAAGGTGAAAAAGTAAACGATAAGTATACTTCTGCTCAGATTGAAAAGATGCTCTACAATCAAGGCGGTTCTATTATTGAAGTGAAAGTGAAGAACGGCAAGTGGGTGATGGATAAGAATTCAGAGTACGCTCGACGTGTAACAGGACTAACGCCGTTCGCACTAACTGGCCCGGCAAAAGGTACGGGTGCAGTAAACGGTGCAACTACGGCACAAGGAACGTTTGCAAACTGTTCTGGCGGACGTACACCATGGAACACGGTTTTATCTTGTGAAGAAAACTTTGAGGATACATCAAAAGCGGCTAATCTAGATCAAACGCATTATGGATGGGTGATCGAAGTCGATCCTTTTAATCCAAACTTCAAAGTCAGAAAGCACACTGCTCTTGGACGTTTCAATCATGAAAATGCAAGCGTTGGAATCTCGAACGATGGCCGAGTGGTTGTTTATATGGGAGATGACAAAAAGGATGCTTGTGTGTACAAGTTTGTGAGTAAAGGCAAGTATGCTGCAGCAAAAGGTAAGGACAACAGCAAGCTTTTAGAAGAGGGAACACTTTATGCAGCAGATCTTGCAAACGGCAAATGGCTTCCATTAACGATCGAAGCTGTTCGTGAAAAAGCAGCAGGGAAAGCTGACCTTTTAGAAAAGTTTAAAACACAAGGTGATGTAGTGGTTAACGCACATGATGCTGCCATCCTTCTAGGTGCGACACCGACGGATCGCCCAGAGGATGTGGAAATTTCACCACTTGATGGGACAGTATTCATCGCACACACGAACAACGACAAACACGGCAACATTCACGGTCACATCACTCGCTTTTTTGAAAAAGACGAAGATCATGGTGCAGAGAGCTTTGAATTTGAGATCTTTGCAGCAGGCGGTCGTCAAAGCGGATTTAGTGCGCCTGACAACCTAACGTTCGATTCAAATGCAAACCTTTGGACTGTGACGGATATTTCATCGAGCAAGCTGAATTCTGGGGCGTGGACAAGCTTTGGTAATAACGGCATGTTCATGATTCCGACGATCGGCCGTGATAAAGGAGAGGCGTTCCAGTTTGCATCTGCTCCAAAAGAAGCGGAGTTAACAGGACCATCTTTCACACCGAACGAAAAAACATTGTTCCTAAGTGTTCAGCACCCTGGTGAAGAAACGAAAGATAAAGCAAATCCAACAAGCACGTGGCCGCAAGTGCGCGGAGGAAACACACCGCGTCCATCTGTTGTAGCCATTACTGGTTTCAAGTTCTAATTTTCGTCAGACGGAAAGTAACAATGATCACCAAAATTTGAGGAGGCGATCTACATGGGTTTCACAAACATCGGAGTACCAGGATTGATCTTAATCTTAATCATTGCGCTTATCATTTTCGGACCATCTAAACTGCCAGAGATTGGACGAGCATTCGGAAGTACGCTTCGCGAGTTCAAGAACTCAGCAAAAGACCTCATGTCTTCTGATGAAAAAGAAGAAAAGCCGCAGTCTAAATAAAGAAAAGTGGGAGATGCGGGCGCGGTTAGAGTCCGCATCTTTTTCCTTCATACTAGTTACATTTTTAAACTCGTGGATTGGAAGCCGGAACTTGTGGATTGGAGGTCTAAACTCGTGGATTGGAAGCCAAAACTCGTGGATTAAAGGTCCAAACTCGTGGATTGAAGGCAGAAACATCCGGATTAAACTCCAATACACATGAATCTAAATGCCAAACACGGCACAACAAACCTGAATAAACTGCTATTTAGTAGAAAGGAGGCTGTATGATGATGAAAGCTGAAGAGATGTACTTCGTTGAACACCTTGGTGAGCTAAGAAAACGGATCATTATCACGCTCGCCGTATTCATAACGGTACTTTCCGTTTCTTTCTTCTACGTTCAGCCGATTTATGACTGGCTGATTCGAGATCTTGATCAGCAGCTTGCTGTCCTTGGACCAAGCGAGATTTTATGGGTGTATTTTATGATATCCGGTGTCATCGCGATTGCGTTCACCATTCCGGTTGCCGCGCATCAAACATGGATGTTCATCAAACCGGCACTGAGTAAAAGAGAGCAGAAGGTGACGCTGTCTTATATTCCGGCACTATTTTTCTTATTTGTACTCGGTTTAGCGTTCGGTTATTTTATCGTATATCCTATGGTTCTAAATTTCTTGTTGAGCTTATCAGAAGGGCATTTCCAAACGTTCTTCACGTCAGAAAAATACTTTAAGTTCATGATGAACCTGACACTTCCGTTCGGCTTTTTGTTTGAGATTCCGTTAGTGGTTATGTTCCTAACGTCGCTTGGCATCTTAAACCCACACGTGTTAACAAAAGCTAGAAAAGTCTCATATTTCGGACTTGTTGTCGTTGCCGTACTAATCACACCGCCAGACTTAGTATCAGATTTCCTAGTCGTCATACCACTGCTTGTCCTCTATGAGATCAGCATCATGCTGTCACGCGTGGTCTATAAGAAGAAGCTCGCGAAAGAACAGCTCGCCATGGAAGAAGAAAACAAGGTCGTTCAGATGAAACGCCCTTCATAAAAGACGAAAGGAAGCCCACTACGGCTTCCTTTCTTTCTGTACGTATTAAACAAACTGATTCGTACGTCGGTTCTTGTCCGCAATGAACTTGGCATATTCATTTGCACGTCCAGCATCGCCATTTTTATTATAAAAATCAAATAGAATGATCTCATAGTGTTCAGCGGGTAAGACATAACCTAACTTTTTAAGATGTGGATACAGTTCTGTTTCGAGGTAGTGATAATATTCGTCGTCTTGCTTTTTTAATCGATAGATATGCATCTGAAAAAAGTGAACAAAGGTTGTGCTTCCGTTCTCTCTTGCTGTTTTCAACCCTTTTTCGGCAAGTTGAAGTATGTTTGTGGCAGGTTCTTTTCCTAAATGAGTTGCGGCGTTTACATACCCTTCGAGAGAGCCTAAGTAGTTAGAAGTGCTAGGATCTTTTAACTGCATCGATTCTTTGTAGTACTGACACGCATCTTCAAAATGACCATGAAGGATGGAATGATAGCCAAAGTTGTGAAGAAGAAGCGCTTTTTGTTTTTCCAAGCCGAAGTTCTCGCACATCTCGATCAGTTCTATATATTTTTCGTTCTGAGGTCCGCTAGTTGGCTCTTGTTCAATTTGAATGAGCATCAGCATCTCGGTTTCAATCACCCGAGCGTAACAGTGCGATTTTTCAAAAAAACGAAGTGCTTTGCTAGCGTAATAATAGGATAGCACGCGTGAATTGGTAGAGTGATACGCGACAGCCATATGATAATAATATTCCGGGTTGTTGTAGTAGGCAGGGTCTACCTGTTTTAAGAGATCGATCGCTTCGTAGTAATCATGTTTCATTTGAAGTCCGTAGATTCCTTTAATATGCAGAAGCATACTCTGTTCACGATGTGAGAGTTCAGTCCACTTTTCCATCTCTTGGAGAAGGGTTTCTGTCTTTTTTCTTTGTTCGGTGAGTATGTAATAACGTGTTAATAAAAGGGTGTGAGTGCGATAAAAATCTGGAATCTGCAACAAAGCAATCTGTTCGAGCTGCTTTTTGATGGTTTCAGTTTTGACATCCAGCTTCATGATGATTGCTTCTTCCCACTTTCTTAAGAGAAGTTCCACGTTTTTGTACAAATTCATCTCATTTTGAATATCGATCTGTAGTCGGTCCGCTAAAAACCGGATCGTTTCGTCGGAAACCTCAGTCAGTCCTCGTTCGATCTTACTCACATGTGTCCCTGAACAAATTCCGTCTCCTAGCTCTTTTTGTGTCATATTTCTAAGTTCACGATAGAATTTTATGATTTTTCCTTCAAGCATGAGATGACCCCCTATCTGTATTAAGAAATTCTCTACTTTTTCTATTCTACTAAAGAAAACCCCAAATCAGTTAGACGTTTTTTAAGTCTATTTCCCTATTTCTCACTTCATTTCAGAGTGAAAATTCATTAAGTTCTGTGTTGATATAGGTAACGAGTCATGTGCAAAACCCCGATAGCGGCAAGGCGTTCTTGCACTTACAATTACATTTGAATCTACAAAAAATTCAAAAAAATAGAAAGGGGGCTACAACTCGCATTGTTTTTCTAGAAAAATTTTAACATCTAAGAGTTTCATATATAAATAAGGGCTTGAAAAATCATTAATTACAAAGAAAGCAGGGACACAATGAAAAAGATATCTTTTATTAAAAAATCTACTGCTCTTACATTAGCTGCAGGATTGCTGCTATCACCCAACACAACGATGTTTACACAGCAAACAAGTGCCGCTCCTTTTAATGCCGAGGATATTCTAGCCTCTCTTACCGCTAAGCAAAGAGAAGCTTTAAAACAGCTGGAACTGACAGATGTCGAAGGTCTTCAAGGCTTTAAGAAAGAAGAACTGCAGAACGAAAAAGAAATCTCTGTAATCGTTCAATTCCAATCAAAACCTGGACAAGCTGCAGTGATAGACGCTCAGTTAAAAGGTAAAAAGATCTCACGCAAACAAGCAGACAGCAAAGTAGATCAAGAGCATGCTCAATTTAAGAGAGATGTTGAGAAACTCATTCCATCTGTCGCACCTATGACAAAAAAATCAACGCAAAGAATTACATCCACATACAAAACCGTATATAACGGTGTAGCGATGAAACTGCCTGCCAATCAGGTAGAAGCACTTCTACAATCAGAAGCCGTTAAGGCGATTTATAAAGATGTAACGTTTAAAGTGGATCCGATCGCGATGGGCGAAGAAAAAGCCCTGAACAGCAACAGTGCGGGAACATCAGTTGAGAGCATTCCTTATTTGAAGATTGATCAGCTACATAACGAGGGCATCACAGGTGAGGGTGTTAAGGTAGGGGTCTTAGACACAGGGATCGACTACAATCACCCAGACTTAAAAGAAGTGTATAAAGGCGGATATGATTTTGTTGATAACGACAGCGATCCGATGGAAACGACGTATAAAAACTGGCAAGACTCTAAAAAACCAGAGTTTAACGGCAACGCGTATTACACTTCGCATGGGACACATGTTGCTGGTACGATCGCTGGTCAAGGCAAGAACCCGAATGTATCCGTTCATGGTGTAGCGCCAGATGCTGATATCTATGCCTACCGTGTACTAGGACCTTACGGGACTGGCTCTTCTGAAGGCATTATCGCAGGTATCGAGAAAGCCGTTAAAGACGGAATGGACGTGATCAACCTTTCGTTAGGTGCCGGTATCAACGATCCGTATTATCCGACGAGTACAGCGATCAACTATGCGGTTCTTAACGACGTGACAGCTGTCGTATCAGCTGGAAATTCAGGTCCGAACGCATACACTCTTGGTTCTCCTGGTGCTGCTGCCTTAGCGCTTACGATTGGAGCGAGTGACGTACCGATGACAGTCGCTTCTTTTACAGGATCAGTTGGCAGTGAGAGTGGAATTCAACTAACAGGATTAGCTCGTCATTATGCTGATCGATTGAACGAACTGTCAGGTAAGTCATACGATATTGTTGACGTGGGTCTAGGTAAAGCTACTGATTACACAAGTAAAGATGTAAAAGGAAAGATCGCTCTCATCGCTCGCGGTGAAACGACTTTGAACGAAAAAGTGACACTCGCTAAACAAAACGGTGCGGTTGCAATACTTCTATATAACAACGTGGATGGAGTTATCGAAGCGAACCTTGGGGAGTCTACAACATTTATTCCATCATTCTCCTTAACAAAGGCAGCGGGTGAAAAGATCAAGACTCAAATCTCTGCGGGTAAATCCAGTTTTACGTTCGGAAATTATGCTGAGATTCAGACAGAAGGCGATCGCTTAGCCGCTTTCAGTTCGAGAGGTCCTGCAAGACAGACGTACGATATGAAACCGGAAGTTACAGCACCTGGTGTTGCCGTTCTTTCTACGGTTCCGTCATATATGGTAAACCCAGCGAACCAAGCAAACTATGATTACGCGTATTCCAGATATTCAGGTACATCGATGGCCGCTCCTCATACTGCTGGTATCGCAGCTCTGATGCTCGATGCTAATCCTAACTTAGAACCTGAAGATGTTAAAACCATCTTAATGAACACAGCTGATCCGCTCAACGGAGATTATTCAGTATTTGAAGTAGGCGCAGGACGTGTTGATCCTTATCAAGCTGTGTACAGTGGTACGAGTTTTCAAGTAAACGATGAAACGTTAATTCCTAGTTCCACAAATCTTGTAAAAATTAAAGAACGGACAGGTGGAATCGCATACGGAAGTCATTATGGCGGCAAAAAGCTGTCATTAAAGAAGTCCATTACAGTTGAGAACAATGAAAAAGTGAAAAAGACGTTCAAAGTGGAAGTAGAAGAAACAAAAGGATTGCCAAGCTTGAAGAAGAACGGAATCGAGATCTCTATTCCAGACGAAATCAAGATTGCCGGAGACGATTTTAAAAAGGTATCAGCGGGGATAGAAGTTCCGAAAAAAGCAAAAGAAGGCATTTACGAAGGGTACATCACGCTTACGAATCAATCGAAAGCAGCTGAACAGTACAGAATTCCATTCAGTATTCGCATTACGGAAGAAGGCTACAACAAACTAGAGCTTTCAACGCCAGCCATCGCTCCGAACTATTTGAATACGGGAGGATTCTTCAATTACCGTGCGATTTATACACCGATGGAATTCAACTTTAAGTCTCCGATGGAGAAGATGGAAGTCGTCCTTCAAGACGGAAAGTCAGGGAAAGATCTGGGCTTGATCGGAACTATGAATTTAAAGGGGCGTAACGAAAATCAAAGCTATTATGTGTTAAACGCATTTAGTGGCTTGTACAACAAATTCACGGGGGATAAAACAGAACCGGTTGATTCTGAGGTTTCCTATGCACCAGCTGGTTACTATAAACTGAAGTTCATCTCTACAACAGCCACTGGTAAACAACTAACAGATTACCGACATATGTTCATTGATATTGATGAACCAACGTTTGAAAGCTCACTTGACGGTGATTCACCGTTTTTAGAATACAAACCAGGTCAAGAGACGTATCCATTCGATATTAAGATTCATGATCCTTTAGTAGATGAGATGAAAGCAGTGGGCTTGAGTGTCGATCAATCATCAAACTCAATGATCTACTATTGGAACACGCCTTTCCCATCTAGTCCGATCAAGATGGATAAAGAAGGCAGATTCGTTGAAGAGATCGCGATGAACGAAAAGGTAACGGCACTTAACTTCCGCATGGATGGTTTCGATCTGGCAGGGAATCCGGCTGTGCAGAAGAATTACTATTTTGTAAAAGAGGGCACACCTGTATCTTATACGAAGAGTAAAAAAGCTCCTTTGAAAACTGGAGAAACGGTAAAAGCCACACTAGTATTGGATAACTTAAATGATCTGACCAAAGCGGAATGGAACTTTAAAAATAGTAGCTTTGGCGCAGTGTCTCTTGTTGATGCTAAACTAACAGACGCTTTTAAAGAAAAAGCATCTATTGAAGTGAAAGATGGTCTCGTAACTGTCGGGTTCAATGATAATAGCGAAACGCTAGATCATGCCGAGCTAGTAGAAGTGACGTTAAAAGTAAGTGATGACTACTATGCAACACGAGCTGCTGTAGCACCTGTTGTAAAGGTAACGGATCTTGCTGCTAAAACATCAACTGTTCTGCAAGCTCAATTAAGTTGGAAAGTAAAACCGCAGTTCTCTACTGCAAACGGCTATGTAACGCCTGAAGGCTTCGAGAACGAGGAGGGAACAGTGACAGAGAGACGCGATTGGACGAAGGTAGGAGGCTTTGTACAAATTATAGATGCAGAAGGTAACGCACATGCACCATCAACACGCATCGCTGATAACGGTCAGTACAAGTACGACAAGCTTCCCCTTCAAAAAGAAGCATTCACAGTTGAAATGCGAGTGCCAGGACATTTCCTAACAAAAGACGAACTATTCATTGGTTTTGAGCACAATGGTGAACTATATGCACAAAGTCGTTTCATTACTGCACTTGATGTGAAAGCGGGAGACGTGAATCAAGACAACGTGATCGACATCCTTGATGCAATAGAGATTCAAAATGCGTGGGGAACAGGAAAACGTGCCGCGGATATTAACTTTGACGGAAAGGTGGATGCAAAAGATATGAAATTCGTACAAAGAAACTATCTCCTACAAAATCAGCATGTTGATGATACACCATCACCTAGAAAGAAATACAAAGGAAAAACACTTGAAACCATCTTAGTAGAACTAGGCATCCAGCAATAACTTATAGTGAAACAACCTTTAAGGAGAAGCATCTTCCTTAGGGGTTGTTTTTTTAACGAGATTATGGAGATGGTAGATGCGGGATTTTCGGTTGCCTGTGAAGGGGAGGTTTAGCGACTGGAGCAGGTGATATGATTGGCTTGTTGATGTAAGGTTCAAAAATTGTTTGCATGACTTATTAGAAATGGTAGTGGAAATTAGCAAAGCGTAGTCAACTAATGCAGCTTCATGAGCCTTGTTATAGTTGTTTTTACAAGATGCGCAATACCATGTTCTCCTACGACGTGCTAAAAGTTCTGTCTCACAACTAGGGCAAAACACACCAGTAAGTAAATGATTTGGATTGATTTGAAACTTGCTGCAAACGTCTGGATTATCTGGAGTGTGTATTTTAATAAGATTTTTGCTAATCCTCTTACTAACTTTAGGTAAGATTATTTCTTTTCGATGCTTATTGCTCAACTCTTCAAATTTAGCTACTATGCCAGAACTCTTGATTACTTTCATGCGAGCTTCTTTGTAAGTAGGAGAAAATTCTGTTATGGCCTTTGGATTAGTCATTATTACAAGAGATTCGATTGGTAGGTGGGAGACTTTAAAGTTATTTAAAATGGCCATCAAGTGATAGGATTGTCTTTTTACTTGTTCAACCGGATTATCGAAAGCTTCTCGATGATCGTTCAATGTGCGAATCATTGGGTCATACGCACTTTCAAAATAGAGATGTCCTGCAATATTCTTACTTTCAATGATGAGTAAGAAGTGCGGTGTAATTATAAGAGTGTCAATTTGAAAGTAGTAGTCTTCATGTGAAATTCTGAGGCCGTGAAGAAAAATAAGGTTATTTTGAGGGAGATAACGATAAAAATAGTCCAGTGACTGTTCACCACGGTAACCAGAAATATGTTTTCTTAGAACACGTTGTATTTCATCTTGTTTGGCATCATTTAACATTGCTCTTTTCAAAAGTGATTGTAACTTATGAATGATAATTGGCTGTGTGCGATGTTTTTTAATTAAAAAGTGACCACCTCATACACATTTTCTATATAATGATGGCTTTTGAAGAGTAATGCAAAGTGCTAAAAGAAGGGAATTGAAACCATTGATCATTAATTTCACGGTAATCCTCTATATATTCACGGTAATTCCAATTATATTCACGGATAAAAACACTAATTTCACGGATAAAATTTTTTATCCGAAGTTCGACAAGCTACAACACATTCCGACAAATGCACAAACCAAAATACTTTCCCATTCTGATGTCCACATCTAGCTCCCACACCGGAATCTCATCCAGGTAACAGCAATCAACCGCACTTCACCCCATCACCGCGGCACTAAGGTCTCATTTACAAGGGTATACTGTGATTGGTATACTTTTTCTCGGTTTAAAGAAATTCCTTATGAAAGTTTGAGGGTTAAAGACAGCAATGATGATGGCTATGCGAAAACGACGGGGGATACTGCACCCGACCGTTGAACTCATTTTAGAATATGTATATGTTGTGATTGGATCAGGACTTGTGGCACTCGCATTCTCGGTATTCCTGCTGCCGAATCAGATCGCATCTGGTGGTGTGAGTGGGATATCGACGATTTTATACGGACTCTTTCAATGGAAACCTTCTATTGTACAGTGGAGTTTAAATATTCCGCTCTTCTTTGCGGGATTGTTTTTCCTCGGACGCCGATTCGGTGCAAAAACGCTCGTTGGAACCGTTGTGCTTCCGTTCTTTGTCTTTATTTTTGAAAGCTGGGGAGCGGCGACAGAAGATCCATTGCTTGGCGCGATTTTTGGTGGACTTGGAATTGGGGCTGGTCTTGGAATCGTGTTCCGTGGAAAAGCGTCTACAGGTGGAGTTGATCTCCTCGCACAGATCGTTCATAAATATACGGGTGCTTCACTCGGATCGATCATCCTTCTCATAGACGGAACGATTGTTACGTCATCCGCTCTATTTTTTGGAATCGAACAGGCTCTGTATGCACTTATCGCGATGTTCATTACGGCAAAAACGATCGATGTCGTACAGATCGGGCTAGGGACGACAAAGATGGCGTTGATTATTTCAGATAAAGAAGATGAGCTCCGCCAAGGCATACTGACTCACATTTATCGAGGCGTTACGAAGATCAATGCGTTCGGTGGTTACACGCAAGATGAACGCCCGATGTTGATGGTCGTTGTGGCTCAATATGAAGTAACAAAATTGAAACAATACGTAAAAGGTGTAGACCCAGATGCTTTCGTAATCGTTGTAAATGCGAACGAAGTGTTAGGAGAAGGCTTTAAACGCGGATAATCGTATATGTACGCAGCCAGTTGGGACTCACCTCAACTGGTTTTCTTTTATTTAGTAGTGCTTTTCACATAGACGTGTCCTTTTTACTAGAATTAGCTTATCACCCATTGAAAAACTCCTTCAATACCAGGTCAAAAGACCCGAAAACCCACAACGATGGTCGGTTTTATTGCCTTCGTTTCGAAAAGTCTCCCTGCAGGTTTTTATGATATATGAAGGATTTCAGCGAATCGTGTCGTATTTTAAGTACTATGGAATCTAGAAAACATGACCATGGTCCCTTGTTTGAGGGAAGATGAAACACAACTGTAATAAAATTGTCAGTGCAAGATGTTATAATAGTTATTGCGGAAAAAAACTGACATATATCGCGTATTTGTCGAAAGACCTTTATATAAAACTTGTTGATTGATCAGGGAAATATTTTTTGGGGTAGTAAGGAAGTGATTTTGTTTGATAGAAATGGTTGATGTTTGGAAAACATACCCGAACGGTGTAATGGCACTTAACGGGATTGACGTCTACATAGAAAAAGGTGAATTTGTTTATGTAGTCGGACCAAGTGGAGCAGGTAAATCCACGTTTATAAAATGTATGTATCGTGAAGAGAAACCGACACAAGGTTCAATTATCATTAATGGAACAAACCTTGCAAAAGTAAAAGAAAGACAGATTCCTAAAGTACGAAGAAAGATCGGAGTTATCTTCCAAGACTTTAAACTGTTGCCGCGTTTAACAGTATACGAAAACGTAGCGTTTGCACTTGAAGTTATCGAAGAATCTCCAAAAGTGATCAGAGAACGTGTTATGGAAGTTCTTGATCTTGTAAAACTAAAAAACAAAGCGCGCATGTTCCCAGACGAGTTATCAGGTGGAGAGCAGCAGCGTGTATCCATCGCACGTTCAATCGTAAACCATCCTCCAGTTGTAATCGCGGATGAGCCGACAGGTAACCTTGATCCAGAAACAGCGTGGGAAATCATGGACATCTTTAAAGAGATTAACACTCGAGGAACGACAGTTGTTATGGCAACTCACAATAAAGAGATTGTTAATACGATCACAAAGCGCGTAATCGCCATCGAAGGCGGCCGAATTGTTCGTGATGAGGCGAAGGGAGATTACGGCTATGAAGATTAGAACATTAAAACGTCATTTCGTAGAAGCATTCAAGAGCATGGGAAGAAACGGCTGGATGTCCTTTGCTTCCATCTCTGCGGTAACAGTAACATTGCTATTAGTAAGTGTGTTCTTGGCAATCCTCTTGAACATTAACTATATTGCTAGTCAGATCGAAGACGATGTACAGATCAGGGCTTACATCGAACGAACGGAAAAGCCTGAACGATATGATGCTTACAAACAAGAGCTTGAAAAGCTTGGTAAGGTAAAAACGGTAGAGTATCAATCTAAAGAAGAAGGTCTTGATGAACTGATTGAAAGTCTAGGAGATGAAGGGAAAGCTTTCTCATCACTTAAGAATGAAAATCCATTGCGAGATGCGTTCATCATCTACACTGAAAAGCCGCAAGATACGGCTGCTGTAGCAAAAGAAGTTGAGAAATTTAAATTTGTAAACAAAGTTGAGTACGGACAAGGGACCGTCGAGAAACTCTTTAAAGTGACTGATGTTGCCCGCAACGTTGGAATCGTCCTCGTATTAGGACTTGTTTTCACAGCGATGTTCCTCATCTCAAATACTATAAAATTAACGATCGTGACACGAAGACGTGAGATTGAAATTATGAAACTCGTTGGTGCGACGAATGGATTTATCCGCTGGCCGTTCTTCATTGAAGGTTTTGCATTAGGTGTTGCGGGTGCTATACTACCAATCGTTGTCATCACAGTTGGCTACCAAGCTATTTTCGATATCGTTAATCAAAAATTAGGAACAGTATTCATTGAGCTATTGCCAGTAACACCACTTATCCCGCAGCTAGCGCTGTTGATGATTCTGATCGGTGGAGTGATTGGCGTATGGGGAAGCTTAACGTCTGTTCGTAAGTTCTTGAAGATTTAAGTAAAGATAGCAGAAATAAAGAGATCCAAGAAAAACGAAACAATTAATAGGGGTTAGGGAGGAAAACGAATGAAAAGGAAAGTGGTTGGTACAGTGCTTTCACTAAGTTTAGCACTGGGCGCCTTTACTATGTATCACTCTGAATCCGTCGTTCACGCGGAATCTTTATCAAGCATCAAGAAAAAACAACAAGAAAATGCAAAGAAGGCGGAGGCTGCAAAATCAAAGCTGGACAAGAATAAAAGCAGCCAAGCAGCGATTGAAGCAGAAGTAGCAAGAATCGATAAGCTTTCTTCTGAAACAGACCTGAAAGTACAAGCAAAACAAACAGATATTAAAGAAACAAAAGAAGAGATCGACGTGTTAAAAGGCGAGATCGCTGTTGTTCAAAAGCGAATTGATGAGCGCGATGCTCTATTAAAAGAACGTATTAACTCTATGTATGAATCTGGCGGAGCTGTTTCTTACTTAGAAGTTGTTCTTGGTTCAAAAGATTTTGGTGATTTTCTTGACCGCGTTCTAGCATTGAACATGATTGCAGAACAAGATCGTCAGCTTTTAGAAGAACAAAAGAAAGATAAAGAGCTTTTAGAGAAAAAGATGGCAGACGTCGAGAAAAAATTAGTTAACCTACAAAACGCAATGAAAGAACTACAAGTACTGCAAAAGCAATTAAAAGCGCAAATGGATGAGAAAACTCGTCTGATGGCTTCACTTAAAAAAGAAGAAGACTCATTGCATGCTGAAGCACATAAGATCGAAAACGAAGGTGCACTTCTGAAATCTCAAGAAGACGCGTTCCGTGCTGAACAAGCACGTGCAGCTGCACGTGAAAAAGCAGCTCGTGAATCATCGTCTTCAGGTGGATCAGCTCCTTCCATGGGACCTGTTTCAGGTAACGGTATGATCATCAAACCAGCTGCTGGAAGAATTTCTTCTGGATTTGGTAACAGAAGCAGCGGTATGCATGAAGGTATTGACATCGCTCAAGGTGGAACGGTTCCGATCTATGCAGCTGCAGATGGAACAGTCATCCGTTCTGAGTATTCATCATCATACGGAAACGTTGTATACATCTCTCACTCGATCGGTGGGCAGCAATGGACAACGGTTTACGCTCACATGAGCAGCCGTGCTGTATCTGGCGGATCTGTTTCAAAAGGGCAGTTCCTAGGCAACATGGGGAACACTGGACATTCATTTGGACAGCATTTACACTTTGAACTTCACAAAGGACCTTGGAATGCAGGAAAAACAAATGCTGTAAATCCTGCAGCTTACTGGTAAAATAAACACATAAAGTAAACAAGCTATTCATATAGTGAAGTAGGAGACAGGCTGTTGCCTACAGACTCTTACAATGGAAGGCATCGCACTTTGCAGGGTGTGATGCCTTTTCCTGCAAAAACGAGGTGAGCAGAATGAACGTAAATAAAAAAATGTTAGCCCTGCTGATTGTTCTTTCCTTGCTTGTTGGTGCCGGTGGCATGTATGGTTCGATGGCACTGTTTGGAAACGATTCAAAGTATGTTCAGAACGGTGAAGTAAACGATCTGCCGAAGACCGCAACGAAAGTCGACAATGACGAAGAGTTTGCGAAGCTTCAGAAGACGTATGAGATCATCTCTTCTCGTTATGTAGAAGATGTTGATCGTGACAAACTCCTTGAAGGTGCCATTCAAGGAATGGTCAAAACGTTAAAAGATCCATATTCCGTTTATATGGATGAAGAGACAGCAAGTCAGTTTACACAGTCACTGGATTCTTCTTTTGAAGGAATTGGTGCAGAAGTAAGTATGGTAGACGGTAAAGTAACCATCGTCGCACCGTTTAAAGATTCACCTGCTGAAAAAGCAGGACTAAAGCCAAACGATCAAATCATCACGATCGACGGTAAAAGCGTCGAAGGACTAGATCTGTATAAAGCCGTATTGAAAATTCGCGGCGAAAAAGGATCTATCGTAACACTTGGTGTAAAACGAACAGGTGTAAACGATGTAATGCCGGTTAAAGTAACACGTGATGAGATTCCGATCGAGACCGTTTACTCTGATATTGAAGAAGTAAAAGGTAAAAAGATCGGTGTACTTGAAATCACATCTTTCTCAGAAAAAACGGGTGCTGATTTCAAGAAACAGCTAACAGAGCTAGAAAAAGAAAAGATTGATGGTCTAGTTATTGACGTTCGAGGTAATCCGGGGGGTTATCTAGAAGCAGTTGACAGCATTCTACGTCAGATTATTCCTGAGAAAAAGCCATTCGTTCAAATTGAAGACCGCAAAGGCAACAAAGAACGTTATGTTTCTACGTTAAAAGAAAAGAAAGACTATCCGATCATCGGTTTGATCGACAAAGGCAGTGCATCAGCGTCTGAAATTTTAGCTGCTGCCTTAAAAGAAGCAGGAAACTATGATCTTGTTGGTGAGAAGTCGTTCGGTAAAGGTACGGTTCAGCAATCGATCGATCTTGGGGATGGATCGAACATTAAGCTTACACTGTTTAAGTGGCTGACACCGGATGGAAACTGGATTCACAAAAAAGGGGTAAAGCCTACTTTTGAAGTGAAGCAGCCAGACTACTTCTACACAAACCCGATTACGGTTGAGAAAAAAGCGTTAGAGTTTGATATGAACAACGAGCAAGTGAAGAATGCTCAAGTGATGTTGAACGGTTTAGGGTTCCAGACGGGTAGAGAAGATGGATATTTTGATGAAAAGACGCAAGCTGCGGTAACTGCGTTCCAGCGTGCGAACAACTTGCCAGCAACAGGGAAAGTAGATACGAAGACAGCTGGTAAGATGGAGTCAAAAGTAATCGATTCGATCCGTGATGACAAGAACGATGTTCAGCGTAAAACGGCGATTGAATTGCTTGCAAAATAAGGGATTATGGCAGGAAAAAACAACTGAAACACGAATACTATCCGTAGAGGAAATTATTCTCTATGGATTTTTTTTTTGAGTAAAGCTTTGATGTATAAATAGCCTCTTGTGAGAGGTTGATTTGCGCTCCAGGTTGCTCGCTTTCCGTGGGGCAGGCGGTGAGCCCCTTGCCACTTCGTGCCCTTAAGGGTCTCACCTGACCGCTTGTCCCGCAGGAGTCTCGCACCTTGCGCTCCAATCAACTATTCAGAGAAGTCTTAACTAAAAACAAATAAAATTCTTGAATAATTTCTATGGTGGGTATTATTTGAAACAGAAAATTAAACGATTTGAAAGTTAAAATCCTTTGCCAGGTTTAAAGGGGTAGTCAAAATGCAGTCATTGAATGTTGGAGATGTTTTGTTTCAGCTCTTTTCGTTACTTGTGCTATTCGCCATCATCGTTGGAGTGGGGTTATTAGTGAAGCGAGCTGTGAGTACGGATAGAAGATTGAAACGTATTGAAGAAAAAGTGGATGAATTGAAAGATGAGAAAGGAAGAGACCGCACATGACAGACACCTTTGTGAAAGAATTACTTCATGGCATGCTGCTGCTTTTTTTACACCCGCTTTTTTATGGTTTTATTCTAGTTGCTTTCTTAATTGGATTAAAACGTGTGAAACGAGAGAGAAAAGAATTTAAAGTGCGCGTGCATCCCGTCATTGATAATTTAATATTTTCATTGCTGCCAGGCATTCTGATCGGACTCATCGGCTCTGTAATCTTTGTGGCAGCTGGTATTACATTGCCGCTTGGGATGATTGCTTTGATTGGAGTCGTCTATCTGGCTTTAGGGTTAACGTTTAAAACAAGGTTTATGAATCCTGCATACGCTGTAAGTTTATCGGCAGTCGTTGGTCTGTTGCTTCCTAAATTCGAATTAGGAATCTCTTTTTTAGATCAATGGATTGTGGATGTTCAAAAAACGCCGCTTGATTCATTAGCGATCATTATTGGTGTTCTTTTAATTCAAGAAGGAATACTGGTCATCTGGAAGGGTGCAGATCGCACGTCCCCTCGACTGTTCAAAGGTAAAAGAGGGCATTATATCGGGGCACATGAAGCTACGAGGTTTTGGATTGTTCCTCAGTTTTTAGTTCTTCCTGTAGGCTCCATTCCTGTATTAGATTGGTGGCCGCTATTTCCGATGGGCGCGGTAGGATTTTCATTCTTCCTCGTACCATTTGCCATTGGATATCGCCAGCTGGTCACACATACGCTGCCAGAAGAAGCGATTAAACATCTAGGCAGACAAGTTTTGATTTTAGGATTTATCGTAACTGGTATTGCAGCAGTGGGTCATTTTTATAATTTACCGCTATTGATTGCTATAGCCATCGCAGCCGCTCTTGCAGGACGAGAACTCATCACACTCGTAACGAGCCAACGTGATGACACGAGACCATCGCACTTTGTACCAAGAGATCAGGGAGTTATGATCCTTTCAGTAGTGCCAGGAACACCAGCTGCAAAGATGGGATTAAAGATTGGCGAAGTTATTGTAAAAGTAAATGGAGTAACACTTTCACAAGAATCAAGCTTGTACCGAGCCCTTCAAATCAACGCTGCATATTGTAAACTTGAAGTTCTTAATCTGAATGGTGAGATTCGTTTCGTTCAAGGATCACTCTATCAAAATGAGCATCATCAACTTGGTGTACTGCTAGTCCATGATGTAGTGGATCGGAATGTTGCTGTTGGAGATTGATGCGTAATTTTCATAATTAACCGGAATCTGTTGAAGATACGCCGGAATCATTTTTCATTATTTATAGGAATCGCATAATTTTTATTTAAAAGGCTCATTTAACGTGAGTCTTTTTTTATTTCTGTTAATCAACAAACGGGCCAGATTGTGGAGTAAAACATTGAAAGATAATGTATCACCTTACATAAGCTCCTATAAAGAATAAATTAAATAACTAAAAAACGTAAAACTTCAAAAACCGAACTGTTTATTAATGGTATAATTGGAAAATATGTGAGTGCGTGAGGGTCATTATGGAGTTTCAGTTTGTTTGTCTTTGCGGAAAAGGAAGGATTGTAATTATGTATCAAGGAAAGTTACGAAAAATAACGATCGTGTTGTTAACATTATATACAGCTTTGATCCTCTATTTCTTGTATCTTGGTTTCAATAGAGGTTCCCTAGGGCAAGACTCTAGCTTACGATTTAACCCAATACCTGGAGCGATTCAATTGCATTATCCAATGGGAAGAGACTTTCAAAATTGGTTTTTTCAGTTTGGGAATTTTGTAGCGTTCATACCTTTTGGGATTATCATTCCACTCCTGTTTCGATGTAGTTTTAGACGCTTTATAACCTTATTTATTTTGTTTATAACAATACTTGAAATCCTACAAATGCTTTCTGGTTTGGGAGCTTTTGATATAGACGATATCATAATCAATTTATTAGGTGCTTCCGTAGGATTTGCGGCACAGCAAATAGTCACCCGTGACCGAGATAAACCAAAAGGGATTTGTAAAATATTCATAATGGCTATGGTACTTTCCATTTGTACTATTATAATTTTTGGCGGTATCAATAATTATCTGGAAAAAGGGGAAGGGAAAACCGCAGCTCTGAATGAACTGATCGTAAAAGATGGGTCTGTAAAGTGGGACGAAAGCTTGTCCAGCTTTACAGTAGACCGACAAGAGGTTACGCCTCAAATAAATCTGTATAGTAGGAATAATACGAAAAACAATGAATTCACGTATCACTTAGATGGCAAATATAAAAACATAACAGGCTATGTCGCCATACCGGACGATGTAATTAACGATGCAAGAACAGAAGGTAGTGACATAGAATTCATCAGTAGCGGAACAGTCATTTATTCGCTAGGGTTATCAATCACAGGCGAGGAGAATTTTCAAATCCCTTTAGATGGCGTAACTGACCTTACCATAAAAGTAATTAACAAAGATCCAAATCCAATTACAAATGCTGTGATGTGGGATATTACTCTTACAGAGGTAAACTCAGGTCAAAAAGTTATAAACAGTATAAGAGAAAAAATAAGAGCATTATTCTAACAAAAACCTCAACAAAGAAACGAAAATAACTACATACGAGAGGGGTTTCGTTGTTGGTATTGTGATTAATTAGACTTAAACTAACGGGTGCATTTCTTCAAGAAGGAGAAGTGCACTTTTATATTGTACCTCTTATTAAACAAATGACAGGATATATAATAACTAATTAGTAAGAAAAGGGTGGAAGAATGACTACCATAGGACTAATTCGTCACGGAATAACGGAATGGAACACCTTAGATAAGGCTCAAGGAATAAGTGATATTCCTTTAAATGAGACTGGCAGAAAACAAGCCACAAACCTTGGAGTTAGGCTATCTCTAGAAGAACCGTGGGATTTGATGATTACGAGTGACTTATCTAGGGCAGTTGAAACTGCTAAAATTATTGGAAGTAAAATAGACTTGCCCATTAGTCATATTGATGAAAGGGTAAGAGAAATAAATTGCGGGGAGATTGAAGGCACTACGGAAGAACAAAGAGTCAGACAGTGGGGTAGTGAATGGCGTAATTTAAAACTTGGAATAGAAAACTTTGAAGACGTATCAAACAGAGGAATAGATTTTTTAAAAGATATGGTTTGTACATACAAAGGTAAACGAATTTTGGTAGTCAGCCACGGTGCTTTAATTGGATTAACCTTACAAAAGTTACTTCCTCAGAAATTTCAGCAGACATATATTGATAATACTTCAATTACTATTATAAGAAATATAGAGGATGAATGGGATTGTTCATTATATAACTGTACGCGACATTTAAATCTCATCCCATCAAAGGGTGCGTTGATCTAAAGAAGGATTGACGCTTTTTTAATGGAACTTATTGAATAAACGAGCAGTATTGTGAAATAAATTAGAAGTTTTAAAGAGGCGAAAATTTTTGCAGGAGGAGCAAGTGGCGATGAGAAAGACAGAAATACTTCCTTGGACAGAAGAATGGGGAAAAGTATATTTAATAGAAGAAAGTAAACTTAGAGAAATTTTTAAAGATGAACTAATTGAGAGTTACCATATAGGTAGCACATCAATACCTTCAGTAGGCTATGCAAAACCAATAATAGATATTTTAGTTGTTGTAAAAGATATCGGGAAAGTAGATTTATTCAATGAGGAAATGTTGGGTCTAGGGTATGAACCAAGGAATGAACACGGTATAACAGGAAGGAGATATTTTACAAAAGGTAAACATAAAAGATCACATCACATTCATATCTTTCAACTTGGAGATAAACACATTGACGCACATTTATCATTTAAAAATTACTTAATTAATAATCCAGAGGATGCAAAAAATTACGGAGATCTTAAAAAGATTTTGGCAAAACAGTTCCCTGATGATACGCATAAATATCAAGAAGTTAAAGAGAAATTTGTAGATGAATTAATTAAGAAAGCAGTTGATTGGAAGTAAAATTAAGATTCTTGTTCTTGCGCAATCGAGTGCATTTCATCAAGAAGGAGAAGTACACTTTTATAGTGAGGTTAAAGATGCATTAATTGGAGTATTCCTAGATAGATAGGGTGGTGTGAAATTGAAAAGGTTGGATATCTTTATAGCAGCTGCTATGTTCATAACCGTTATTATAATATATGGAGACCAAAAACAATGGATGGGGAATTTAGTTAGCTTTGGAGCATTTTTAATTACATTATTACTCTTAAGAAAATATCGATTTCGCAAATAATCGCAAATAATAAGTGTATTTCTTTCAATAAGGAGCACTGAAATTTTTATTGTAAAAGCAGCTTTAAGTTCTAAGGTTAAAGGGGCATTAGTTATCAATTTTCAGCAGATTTTATTCTACTACCAGATGCAAGAAGGAGGGGCACCTTTTTATTGAACAATAAGTCAAGAGTATTTAGGAAAGTTGTGAGGTGTTTTCTTGAAATTTAAAATTTTGGGTGAAGATACTCAGATAGAAATTGAAGCAATCGGTAGGAAATAGAATACTATGGATTATTGGGATATCAATTGGTTGGTTACTACAATAAACGTCAAAATCCCTGGATATAAAGCTTGCTTGTTATAATGCCAATCTGACAACCTATGATATCAGAGACTTTTATACTGCATGGAGTCGAAACTTAAAGGACAAGCAAAGTTAAACAATACAGATGGATTTCTAGACATTCAATGTTAAATGAACTTAACGGGGAGAATGATGTGGTGTGCAGAACTTTGTTATTCTGCAGGTCATGGTGCTTTATTAAGTTTCGATTTTGAATCAGATCAATCCTACTTAGGGAATTTCATTAAACAATTGGAACAACAATTGAGGGTGTACCCAGTCATAGGAAAGCCATCATTAACTGTTATTACAAAATCGGGTGCATTCTTTAAAGAAGAAATGCATTTTTTTATTTAATTCTGAAACCTATCCATGAATATATAAACAATGTTTAATATCTATTTATTAATAAGATATAATGTAATGAACTGGAAAATTATACAAGCACATTCAAGGAGGAGGGATTATTATGGCTTGGTTAATTATAGTTATACCACTTGTACTAGTAAGCATACTTGCTCTTTATTTTGATAATAGAGGGAAGAGAAATGGGGCTGGCAATATCGATATCCATCATGATGATAAATACCTTAGTCAAGGTACTCAAATTAATAACGCTGCAGAACGTGCTCGTGCAGCTGGACGTAATCACCATAACGGAGGAGGGGGAGGAGGTATTATCTAAAGTCCCTGTTAATTTACTATCTGAGTGCATTTCTCTAGAAGGAGATCTGCACTTTTCTTCAACAATTGAGTGATAAGTGCACTTTTTTTGAACAAAGGGGTTGATTAAAATAAAAACACTATTAAAAATTCTAATTATATTAACTGGTTTATATTGTTTAGTACATATAATATTCGACTTAAGATTTAACTCTCCCATTAACTTGGCTACTAATATTATTCAAGCTTTGTTTTTCGGATTTTCTTTTTTATACGTAAGTTTATATTGGAAAGAAACTAAAAAGGATATTTAATATGTAAATGCCTCACTAGTTATTGTGTTATTTCTTAACGATCGGGTGCTATTGTAATTAAGATCATAGCAACGAACGAAGGAGTAATAAAGCATCTTTTTATTGAAATATGTGAATCCAGAAATATACTTACTACTTGGGGATTGTTCAACTAACATATACGTTTACCGCATTGGTTATCATTAATTGCTTACTTTGAAAATGGCAGGATTGTTAAAGATGATAACCAATTAAGAGATATATAAGACATTAATAAGTGTAAGGGGATTTTAATGAAAAAATTTGGATACGGTCTAATGGTAATGTTTTTTGGATTTGTTATTATAATGTTCACCGCATCTATCTATAATAATGGTTCGGAAGGTCGAATTACTGCTGGTACTTTATACAATGGATTAATGATGTTAATAGTCACCATTTTATTCTTTTGCGGAACAATGGCCGTGTGTACACTTTTAATAATAGATGCATTAAAGAAGAAGTAAAGATTACTCCTATTTTGTGCATTTATAAATAAAAGATATTAAAGGGGACCTACCAGAGATGGAATAGGATTTTTAATTGCTTTTGATGTTATATTTTTTGCCGACATTATCTCTTTTATCATTGTTGTATTAATAAGTAATATCTTGCTTTCTCGATCATAAGAAAATACCAAAATAGACAATCTAATATCTTTTTGTTTATATTTTTCTATTATTTTTTATAATTATTATCGGAGGAATCCCATGAGCACAACAGTATATATGGTAAGGCATGGTGACTCACCAAAAGAGGGCAATGAACGGACGAGAGGATTAACGGAAAAAGGTTATGAAGATGCTCAGCGATTGGCTGAACTATTAAGAGATAAGGAAATCGATGTTGTTGTCTCAAGCCCTTACCTTCGTTCTATTTTAACGGTAGAACAGGTAGCTCTACATATAGGGAAAGAAGTAATGGTTATAGAGGATCTAAGAGAAAGAGTATTTTCTTCTAGTGACAATAGGTTAGATGATAAAGAGCTCGGTCCTCTTTTAGAAAAATCCTTTGAAGACTTCACCTTCTCTCTTGAAGGAGGCGAATCAAATGCTGCTTGTCAAAAGAGGGCAGTGCAAGTTTTGAAGGAACTCTTACATAGGTATAAAGATAAAAGCATTGTAATTGGAACCCACGGTGCCGTTATGACTTTAATGATGAATTATTTTAATGCCTCATTCGACTTAGAATTTCTTTACAGCACAACAAAACCTGATATATATAGACTGGAATTCAATAACGAGGTACTAGTAAGTGTTGAAAGAGTATGGGACAAAACTTTAACGAATTTTACTTGATAGCGGGGGATTAAAGATATGACCTATCATATACGAGTAAGGGTGGGTGCGCTCATTATTCAAAATAATGAAATCTTATTAACGGAGTTTGATGATCCTTATCGAGGAATCTTTTATGATCTCCCAGCTGGTGGAGCGGAACCTCATGAATCTTTGATTGAAGCTGTAAAGCGGGAGGCGAGAGAAGAAGCTAGTATTGATGTAGAAGTTGGTCCGTTAGCTTTTGTCTATGAGTATGCTCCTCATCTTAATGAAAATAAATATGGCCAAACACACACGTTAGTCATGCTGTTTGATTGTACATTGAAAAGTGGATCTAAGCCCAGATTACCGGAAAAGCCTGATCCGAATCAAACGGCTGTTAAGTGGGTTCCTCTTTCAGAGCTCGAACATCTAGAGCTTTATGCGAACATTGGACAGCAAATAAAAGAATATGCGAGCAAGAAAAGAAACATTGATTTTCTTGAAGAACATAAACTTTTGGATAAGACATCTAGCCTTATATAATTCCATCCGTCAAGTTCCCGGAGACTCTCCTTTTGGAAATCTTTTAGCTACTGCTATACAAAAAAGGCCACAATCCTAAACATGTGGCCTTTCCTGCATATTTTGTTCTATTCGAGATTCGCATGTTTGCCATACATTTTATTAGAATCTAATCCTTTTTTCTCCATAAAACGTAAGATAATGGCGTCATAAATTAACAACATTGTTTGCTCAAATAGAGATCCCATCGGTTGAATAGTCTTGAAATCACCTTCAGATTGATCTTTCGTTATTCCAGGAAGTCTAACAGTAATATCTGCTAATTCTCCAATGGTTGATTCAGGAGAAATGGTGATCGCTGCTACTGTTCCTCCCAAGCTTTTAGCTTTTTCAGCAATAGCAACTAGCGTTTTGGTCTCTCCTGAACCTGACCCAATGATTAATAGATCGTCCTTTTCGAAGGCAGCTGATACTGTTTCACCAACGACGTAAGCATCAATCCCCATGTGCATCATCCGCATCACAAAAGATTTACCCATAAATCCAGACCTGCCAGCACCAGCCACAAAGATTTTTTTTGATTCTAAGATTCGATCTACTAAATTCTCTGTTTCTTCATCAGAGATTAAGTTTACCGTTTGGCTTAATTCTTCAACGACTGCAGCTAAATATTGAGTAGTCTTCATCGTTAAATTAACCTTGTTTAATTAATTCCTGCATTTTACGTGCAATAGCTCGTTTATCTTCTTTGCTTGTGATACCGCCACCCACAATAATAAGGTCAGGGTTTTCTTTAATCACTTCTGGGAGTGTTTCTAATTTGATTCCACCGGCAATTGCCGTTTTAGCATTTTTTACAACGCTCTTAATAGTGTTTAGATCTTCGAATGAATTTTTACCTACAGCTTGGAGATCGTAGCCTGTGTGAACACAGATATAATCAGCACCAAGTTCGTCTAATTCTTGAGCACGGACTGCAATGTCTTTTACCGCAATCATGTCGACAAGGATTTGTTTACCTTGTTTTTTAGCTTCTTCTACTGCGCCTTTAATTGACTCGTCTTCTGCGGTTCCGAGAATCGTTATGATGTCTGCACCTGCAGCAGATGCTTGGCTTACTTCATATCCAGCTGCATCCATAATTTTTAGGTCAGCTAAAACAGTTAAGTTAGGAAATGCAGCTTTTACTTCTTTTACTGCTTTTAGACCTTCATTAATTACCACTGGTGTACCAATTTCTACAACATCAATATACTCTTCTACTTCTTTTACTAATTCAATGGCTCCCGGGATATCCACAAGATCTAATGCTAATTGTAATTTCATTTATATAATCTCTCCTTATTGATAATTTTATTTTGTTGCACTGCGTGGCTGGGTGTAAATGTAAATATTCATTTACTTACTAGCATGCTGTTTAGTATACTCAGTATGTAAATGAATTAAAAGTACGCACTTTTTCCGCATATAGTTACAAAAAGTATACTATTGGATGAAATAAAGGAGATGGATGTAGATGCCTAATCTAGGAGATAAGGACTTTAACTGTGAAAAAGAATTAACTCTTGCAGTAATAGGTGGTAAATGGAAAATGTTGATTCTGTGGCACTTAGGCAAGGAAGGAACGAAAAGATTTGGAGAATTAAAGGCGCTTATGCCAGGAATTACTCAGAGGATGCTTGTAAACCAATTGCGAGAATTGGAAGATCATTTAATCGTACATCGAGAAGTTTATCCTGTAGTACCACCAAAAGTGGAATACTCCCTTACTGAGCATGGAGAAAGACTATTACCGATTTTAGAGGCGATGTATGAATGGGGCAAAGACTACATTGAAAATGTATTGGAAAAGGAAACGGTTTATCAATCCCCGGTGAGCAAAAAGGGTTAATATTATGAATACAAACAGAAAGAAGAGACTTCCATTAAGGTAGGTCTCTTTTCTTATGAAAAAATAATTATTTTATAATATATATTAATTTTTTTAATAATAAATTTAAAATAATTAAATTATCATGTTAATTTTATTGATTTTGTAGTATATAATAAAATTAATTGAAGAAAGGAGAATGAGATGGCTCACCCATTACTTACAAATTGTCCGGTTTGTTCACAAACATTAAAGATTACAAAACTTCACTGCTCACATTGTCATACGACAATTGAGAACGAATTCGAACTATCTAAATTTGCGTCACTATCGAAAGAACAGCTTCATTTTGTGGAAGTCTTTCTTGTATGCAGAGGCAATATTAAAGAGGTCGAAAAAGAGCTAGGGATCTCGTATCCCACGGTTCGAGGCAAGCTGAACGACATTGCATCATCATTAGGTTACGAATCTAAAAAGAAGAATGAGGTAGACGAGAAAAAGATTGTTACGATGCTTGAACGTGGAGAGATTTCTCCAGATGAAGCAATTAAAATGCTTAAGGAAGAATAGGGGGATTAGGAAATGAAAAGTGAGATCGAGAAAGTTTTAACGATGGTTCAAGAAGGTAAAATCGATACGGATAAAGGTTCAGAATTAATTCA
Source organism: Fictibacillus tiangongensis (assembly GCF_048083785.1). Lineage (GTDB taxonomy): Bacteria > Bacillota > Bacilli > Bacillales > Fictibacillaceae > Fictibacillus. The sequence continues at coordinate 3,465,410 of NZ_CP182294.1, read as the reverse complement.
GGTCTTACAAGAAAAAGAACATGGTACTGTTGTTAAGCCATTAAGCTATACATCTCATACATCTTCTAACTACAGCGACAAAACCTTGAAAATACGCGTTGTATCTGAAAGTGACAACGTGAATGTGAACCTTCCGATCAAGTTAGTAAAGGTTGTACTAGCAGCAGGTCACAATATTGCTCTAAAGATTCCCCAATCTGAACAATATGTAAAAGATATTGATATTAATCTGATACTTGAAGCCATTGAAAACGAACTGGATGGACAGATTGTTGATGTGAAATCAGCAAACGGAGATACCGTTTCAATTACGATTGAGTAGAGGCTGCTAACATGTTACATGTAAAAGTGAAAACAAAAGAGGTAAAATTCTCAATCCCTGTCCCATATATCCTATTAAATATCGGAATATCCATTCTTACTTCTAAAATGTTAATTCGTCATGCAAACAAATGGTCGAAACCTCATCTAGATAAGAAAAACATAGTCTTCGCCATTCCTTCCATAGATAAATCAGAACTGAAGCGTATTATTAAAGAGTTAAAAAAGCACAAAGGATTAGAGCTTGTTAATGTGAGATCACAAGATGGAACTGAAGTGATTGTGAGATTATAAAATAAGTAATAACACTGTTTAAAGGTTTCTGATTCTGCAAAAGCATTCATAAACAAAAACAAAATAAATAGTTAAACAAAATGGGTGCTTTTCTATAGTGGAAAAAGCGCTCTTTTTTATGCATAACTTGATTATAGATGAAAGAGGAATATGAATAAGCAGTCGAGAAGAAGAGAATGGGATAGTTAACGATAAAGTTATAGCTCAGTCAAAACTAGCCCTGTCCTTTTCCAACACAATACGTAAAAACAAAGAAGGAAGTGCAATAGATGAATGCAGAAGATGTGATGAAAGAACTTGAAGCTCTTGGCAAAGAACGGACAAAGAAGACCTACATCTCAAATGGCTCCATAGAACCAGTGTTTGGGGTGGCTACTGGTGCTATGAAGCCAATTGCTAAAAAGATCAAAAAAAATCAACCATTAGCTGAAGAGCTTTACGCGACAGGAAATTACGATGCGATGTATTTTGCAGGAATTATAGCAGAACCAGCCATCATGACCGAAGATGATTTTGAGCGTTGGATCGAGGGAGCTTATTTTTATATGCTGTCCGATTATGTAGTAGCGGTCACTCTAGCTGAAACTGAAATCGCACAAGAGGTTGCTGACAAATGGATTGCAAGCGGTGAAGAGCTCAGAATGTCAGCAGGTTGGAGTTGTTACTGCTGGCTATTAGGTAATCGGCCGGACAGTGAATTCTCCACAACGAAGTTAGAAAAAATGCTTGAAGTTGTAAGAGATACCATTCATGATGCACCTGAACGAACCAAATCTTCTATGAATAATTTTGTTTATACAGTGGGCGTTTCATATATTCCATTGCATGAAAAAGCGGTTGAGACAGCAAATGCTATAGGACCAGTTGAAATGAATCAGGACAAGAAAAAAACGAAGTATCTACTTGCTTCTGAAAATATTCAAAAGGCGATAGATAAAGGGCAGGTTGGTTTTAAGCGGAAATATGTAAGGTGTTAGGATTCATTTCTAGAGGAGCGCCGCAATGAACCGAGACAGAATCATCATGGTATTTAGTATTATTATCATTGTTTTCCTTCTTTATTGGAGTAGATTCCAACAAGGAAGAACATACAATGAGATTATTATCGTTTTTGCACCAGCAGTCGTAATTCCTTTGATTTTTTCTCTCATAAAGAAATTAAAAAAGAAATAAACCATTAATTACTAATGATCTTAAAAGAGCTATGAACAAATCCATAGCTCTTTGCATTTAATCTACACAACCAAACCATCGCTCATTTTAACAACTTGATCAACATAAGAAAGCATTTCTTCGTCATGAGTGACCATAAGAGTCGTTATGTTTAACGTTTTCGTTAAGTCTCGTAGAAGTGACATGATTTCTTTCGATTTCTTTGAATCTAGACTTGCCGTTGGTTCATCGGCAAATAGGACTTGGGGTTTATGAATAATCGCGCGTGCGATGGCCACACGTTGTTTTTCTCCACCAGATAACGAAGATGGATACGACTGTTTTCGATGAGATAATCCAACACGTTCTACTATATAATTGATTTCTTGTTGTCGATTTTCTTTTGTCAATTTCACTTCAGATACGTCTAGCATGAGGTCCAATTGCTCCTCAACTGTTAGAAAAGGGACAAGGTGTGCAAATTGAAAAACAAAACCGAACTTCTTGGCTCTTATGGCCCGCATTTCCTCTGACGTCATGGAAGTTAAGTTATGTCTATTAAATAAAATCTTTCCGTCTGATGCCGACTGCAGCCCTGCAGCAATGGTTAGCAGGGTACTCTTACCTGAACCAGATGGGCCAACTAAGGCTGTGATTTCACCCTCTTTAAGTATAAGGTTTACTCCTTTCAAAACCTCTTCGCTCACATCACCATTCTTAAATGTTTTTCTTAATTGATCAATCGTTAAGATATCCATTTATTAAACCTCTCCTTGTTGTATGGCTTGTAAAGGTTCAACTTTTTTAATCTGTAATCCAGATAGTGTAGCTCCAATAAATCCAATTACGAGGAAGACGATCGATAATTGCAGAGTGGTTTCGTTTGTTAACTCATAAGGCATATCCTTAGGTGCAAACTCTTTGAATAATTGGCTAGAACCAGCAGAAAGAGTAAGGGAAATGATTGTAATGTATAGCATTTGTGTCCACATCAATTTAAACAAATCATTTGTTTTAACTCCGATTGCTTTCAATATGCCATAGAGTCCAATCTTTTGAACGTTCATCATATAGAAAAAGATACCGAACAGCATACCGCTAATCACGATCAGAAACCAAACGATCATATTCAAAGACATTTGTTCTGCACTGTAACTTGGAATAGTCCTAAGAAACTCATTATTTGAAAAAGATTGTAAACCTTTTATATCTTGAGCTGAATCTTCACCAGGAGTAAAGATAAGCTGCATTTCTTCAGCACGGTAAATGTCGTTGTATACCTCTTTATTTAGATAAGCAACAGGAGCGTGACTAAACTTTTTTTGGTCTACAAACTTTTTTACAACGAAAGAGCTCTTGTATTGTTTATGTGTTAAGGTATCTCCGACTTTTATACCTTCTTTCTCTAATGAACGGTCCAGAATGATTTCTCCGGGAGCTACTTGCTCAAACCATTTTGAATCAGTAGAAGCCACAAAAGCAACGCTTCGTTGTTTATCACTCTCATCATTTAAAAAGCCCATCTGTATAGAGAAGGCAACAGCATCCTTTTGTTCTTGTACCAGTTGTTCTCGAATACTATCATCAATCCTCGAAAGATTATAATTTTCTTCAGCATCTTCATTCATATAAAAATGCCCACTCGGCAAATCTTTTATCAAAGCTGCATTATCTTGTGATAACCCATTGGCCAAACCCGAAATAATAAACGTTAACAAACTAACCAGAAAGATGATGGATCCTAATATGAAAAACCTCATTTTATTCTTCTTGATTTCTTTCCATGCGATGTTCATAACATCTCTCCTCCAATCTATTTACATCCTTAGTTTAGAATCCTTATATGAACGGAGAATGAATAACAAGTTACAAAAAAACAGGCATCACCAATGGATTTCCATTAATAATGCCTGACACATTTGAAATTGATTAATCTATAGGTAATTCAACAATAACCGAAGTTCCTTCATTTTCCTTGCTCTTCACATCGATATGACCACCGTGAAGTTTCACAATTGTAGCAACGATGGATAGACCAAGACCAGTGCCGTCAACGGTTCGCGACCGGGCAACATCAGCTCGGTAAAAACGGTCAAAAATTCTTTCTACTTCTTTTTCGTTCATGCCTATCCCCGAATCTTTAAAGGTGATGAAGATTGTTTTTTCTCTCTTTTCAACAGCTATCTCAATACTTCCATCAGGGATATTATATTTAATGGCATTGGTTAAAAGGTTATCCCATACGGCATTCAATAGTGAAGGATCGCCGAAGAACTCGATATCAGGTAAGGAATAGCTAACCATGATTCCTTTTTCATTTGTTAACCATTGATAATTTCGAATGAGTTCTTTAATCTGTTTTGGCAATTTGAACGTTTTTTTCTGTAGGATATCTTCGTTCCGATCAAGTGAAGCAAGAAGTAGTAATTGTTTCGTTAAGTTCGACAGTCTACTGATCTCACCATTTATAACTGCAATGTATTGCATTCGATCGTTTGAACTCAGCTCTTTTGTTTCTAACAGGTTGGTGTAACCTTTTATGTTGGATAGTGGAGACTGTATATCATGAGAAATATTTGAAATGAATTCTTTACGCATCTCATCTGATTGTTCTAGCTTTCGAGCCATCTGTTCGAAGCTCTTGGAAAGGGCACCTAATTCATCGCTGCGCTTCGTATCGAGCTCAACAGAATAACTTCCTTGTGAGAGTGACTTTGTAGCAATGGTTAATTTTGATATTGGTTTTACTAAATATTTTGCACTTATGACTACCATCAAAATACTGAGGACAATCATCAAGCCAAAAAGCCAGCCAAATAGAACATGCATTTCATTAAAAAGAAGTTTAATATCAGGTCGAATAAACAATGCATAATTTTCACCGCGATGCGTTAGCGGAACCCCGATCGAATTACTTAATTCGTTTGCAAAAAAACCAGTTACAAATGTTTGCTTTGGAAAATGAAGGATCCCATGATAGACCTCACCATTTATTACTCTGTCTTTTGTTGAGGCATGTAGTGCAGTGTTACGAAATTTCGCTCCAAAGTAGGTTTCCTTTCCTGTTCTTTCTACAAGATAGATTTGATAACCAATTGATGATAAGTTCTTCAGGTATTCGTTCAGGTTGATGGCAGGGTGTTCTTCCACAAAGGCAGCCATCTCAATTGCAATTTTTGTGTTTTTTTGATCATTAGCTGGTTTTAATTTTTGTTGATAGTATGTATTGGAGGCGATAAAGGCGAATACACCGCTTAAAAGCATAATGCCTATTGTTATAACAACAAATTTGGTATACAGCGACCTCATTTTTTTACCTCCAATAAATAACCAACTCCACGGACGGTTTTGATTTGAAAGTCATCTGTCAGTTTGGAAAACCGTTCTCTTAACCTTTTTACATGTACATCTACCGTGCGTTCGTCCCCTCCATAATTGATACCCCAAATGTGATTTATGAGCTGATCTCGTGTGAAAACTTGCATAGGATGAGACATAAAAAAATAAAGCAGTTCAAACTCTTTCAAAGGTAGTAGAATCGTTCGGTTATTAATATGAACTTCATAGCTTTTTTTGTTTACCGTTGTACGTCCAAGGCTAATGACGGATTCATCATCTTGGTGTTTATCGTATCGTCTTAAGAGTGCTTTAATACGAAAGAGTAATTCTCTTGCTTCAAACGGCTTTACTAGATAATCATCTGTTCCCGATAGATAGCCTTGTTCTTTGTCTTCAATTTGATTTTTGGATGTTAGTAAGATGACAGGGATATCGTATTTTTCTCGTATTTCTTTTGTTAACGAAAAACCGTCCATATAGGGCATCATCACATCAACTACAGCGAGATCAAATCTCTTCAGGCGTAAGATGTTTAAAGCTTCCATGCCGTCTTTTGCTTGAGAGACTTGATATCCGGTTTTACTTAGATGATGGTGCAGAAGGTCAAGTATATTTTTATCATCATCTACAATTAAAATATGGGTCACGATGTAATCCTCCTAATGAGAATTGTATAAGCAACATTAGTCTATCCGAAATGGTTGATATTCACAAATATCAGCTTAACTTCAGCACAGCAAAAAAAGCTAACCATCAGGCTAGCTTTTTTCTGGCTTTAATTGATTGGGTTAGCCGATTCTCTTCTTGTTTTTCTTGCTTTTTGCACGTTTTTTAGAAGATAGAACCTTATTTAAGATACTGATGAAACTCACAATGAATTCCCCCCATATAGAATTTCGGAAAAGAGAATATTCGGTGTATCCTCTCTTCTCCATATCTTATGCAAACTTGTCTAAAATGTTTGGACAAACTGTATCCATTCAATTTTTAACTTAAAATACACATGCACCTAATGAAACATTGAAAAAAATTTTCTGAGTTTATGAATAAGATTGTAAGTTAGTGGGATTCTAAGATTAGAAAAGAAAGGGAGGTGAATTTAATGGCTAAAAACAACAGCAACCAATTATCAGTACCTGGAGCTCAAGGAGCTCTTGATCAAATGAAGTATGAGATCGCTTCTGAGTTCGGTGTAAACCTTGGACCAGACACTACTTCACGTGCAAACGGATCTGTAGGTGGAGAAATCACTAAGCGTCTTGTAGCACAAGCTTTAGGCGGACAGCGCTATTAATATTCAAATCTTTTGCTATGGCTATCTGTTTGTGCAGATAGCTTTTTTATGTCGTTAAAAATGTGTGATGAATCAAATGTTAAACAACCGTTTAAACTATCTCTGTCGGAGGTGAATGTTTAGATGAATGAAGATAAGCCGACTCACTATGATGGGAGTCTTTTAAACCATGAAGTTTTCAACGAGGATCTGTCTCAAGAGGCGTTTCTTTTAACAGATGACATGAGGGCGAACATTGCTGGGAATCCTTATAATCACTCCTAAAGCTGCTTTGGGAGTAGTTGTTTTCCGTTCCAGGTTGCTCGCTTTCCGCGGGGCAGGCGGTGAGCCACATTCGTTCGTTTCACTCTTAAGTGTCTCACCTGCCCACCTGTCCCGCAGGAGTCTCGCACCTTCCACTTCAATCAAATTTCAAAGGAGACACAATAATTAAAAGCAACAATCATAAGAAGAAATAACAACCAGAAAGGCAGTGTAGAATTACATGACAAAAGTATTATATATTACAGCGCATCCTCATGATGATCAAGTCTCTTACAGCATGGCTGTAGGTAAAGCATTTATTGATGAATACAAAACAGTTAATCCTGATCATGAATTGATTCACTTGGATTTGTATAAAGAGGACATTCCTCACATCGACCTTGATGTATTTAGTGGATGGGGGAAACTGCAATCTGGTAAAGGATTTGAGGAGCTGTCTTCTGAAGAAAAAGCGAAAGTAGGAAGACTTTCAGAGCTTTGTGAGCAATTTGTATCTGCAGATAAATATATATTTGTAACGCCAATGTGGAATTTCTCATTTCCACCTGTTATGAAAGCATATATCGATTCAGTGGCTGTAGCAGGAAAAGCATTTAAATATACAGAGCAAGGACCGGTGGGTCTTTTAACGAACAAAAAAGCTCTACATATTCAAGCTAGCGGTGGAATTTATTCAGAAGGACCTGCAGCAGCCATGGAGATGGGTCATCGTTATTTAAGCGTGATCATGCAATTTTTCGGCGTACCTTCGTTCCAGGGATTGTTTGTAGAAGGACACGCGGCCATGCCGGATAAAGCAAATGAAATTAAAGAAAATGCGATTGCTCGTGCTAAAGATTCCGCCCATACGTTTTAATGGTTAGAAACCTTCAAAAAGAAACTTGTAGACGATGTCTGCAAGTTTTTTAAATTGAAAAGTCCTTGTATGCCGAGTGCTTCGAAGATTTGTAAACAATTGTATGTAAAAAACTCCTTGCAATTTTGGATGCGTTTTCATAGAATAAAAAGCAACATCCATATTGACTGAATTTTTTTGAAACAAAAGGTAGTGATGTTTAATTAAAGATACCTATGTTATATCGTACTTGAAAAAGAGGAGGTAATAAGTTGTCACACGTTAACATGAAAGAAAACATTGTTATTGAGCACGTTAGAGATGATTCATTTAAGAGTTATGGGAAAGAGATTACAGGCTATGATTTTACACGATTAATCAATACGATGAAGAAATCTACGGAAATTCCAGAGCATGAAAATGTGTATGTGGCTTCAGAACCGATTCTGGAAGACGATCCCGTAAAAAAACAAATAGAGAGTTATTTCTATGGTGAGATGCCTGCCCAGATTGGGTATTGCAATGGTCGAAATTCAACATTGAATGGTCTTGAATATCACAAAGGAAGTGAGATTAATATAGCTGTGACTGATCTAGTTCTCCTTCTTGGGAAAGTACAGGATATCGAAAATAATACTTTTCATTCGAATAATGTAAGGGCTTTCTTTATTCCTGAAGGAATGGCAATTGAATTATACGAGACGACACTTCACTTTGCACCTTGTAAAGTTCAAGAATCAGGATTTAAATGCATTGTTGTTTTACCAAAAGGTACGAATGAACCGTTAGAAGTTACGCTAGCAGAGCGTGAAAAAAGTACTGATGAAGATCATTTGCTCTTTATGAAGAATAAATGGCTGATCGCACATCCAAATCGAAAACAGCTGATTGAAAAAGGAGCTTATCCTGGAATTGTCGGTGACAACATAGAAGTCTTGTTTTAACTATTATTACTTAAAAGGACAGGGGTGTTCGATATGTTTTCAGGCATTGGATTTACACTTTTATCATGTACATTTTTTATGGGGCTTGTCGCATGGATCTCTTACTTAAAAACAAAAGGGGAAACAGAAGATTCTACTGGCTATTTCTTAGCAGGACGAGGGTTGAATGGGACATTTATCGCCGGATCACTTCTTCTTACCAATCTTTCTGCTGAGCATTTGATCGGTTTGAATGGACAAGGATATCGAACGAATATGTCCAATATGGCATGGGAAGTAACGGCTGGCTTTGCGATTGTTATCATGGCTCTCTATCTATTACCGAAATATTTAGGTGGAGCTTTTACAACATTGCCAGAGTTTCTTAGCACCCGATTTGATGAAGGGGTTCGCCGTTATACGGTTTTGCTATTTATGCTCGGCTATATTTTAGTTACGATTCCATCAACTCTTTACTCCGGGGCACTGACTATACTTAAACTCTTTGATGTGCCAGGTCTTTTAAACATTTCCTATACACAATCGGTTTGGCTTTTAATTTGGGTGATCGGAATCATAGGTGCAGTTTACGCAATATTTGGAGGGTTAAAAGCCGTTGCTGTATCGGATACGATTAATGGAATCGGACTTTTGATAGTCGGACTTTTAGTGCCTGCTCTAGGCTTCTTCGCACTTGGAGATGGGAACATGTTTGAGGGCATGAAGACGATAGCAACAAACAGTCCGGAAAAACTTAATGCGATCGGTTCGAGTACAGACTCGGTTCCGTTTGGAACGATCTTTACGGGTATGATATTTGCCAACTTGTTCTATTGGGGAACAAACCAGTACGTTATTCAACGTACGCTTGGAGCACAAAACTTAAAAGAAGGTCAAAAAGGGGTGCTTTATTCCGGTTTCTATAAGCTTGCTATTCCAATATTTATGATGATTCCTGGTATTATCGCTTTCCACCTATATGGGGGAGGATTGAATCCGGTTGACCTTGCTTATCCAACATTAGTAGCAGATGTGTTGCCAAAATATTTATCGGGTTTCTTCCTTGCTGTTCTGTTAGGAGCGGTATTCAGTACTTTTAACTCGTTGCTAAACTCAGCAGCAACCATGTTTGCTCTTGATATCTATAAACCGCAATTCAATCCGAAAGCTACTGACGAACAGTTGATTCGAATGAGTAAATGGTTTGGTACAGTAATCGCACTTGTTTCATTCTTTATCTCACCATTGTTGATGAACGCACCTGATGGTCTTTGGGATCTGATCAGACGTTTTACAGGATTCTTTAATATTCCAATCATAACCATTGTTCTTGTCGGTATCTTCTCTAAACGAATTCCTGCACTTGCTGCAAAAGTAGTCATCATTTTCCATGTTATTACGTACTACTTGCTCGTTTGGGGCTTGGATCAGATGTTTGGCATTCAAACCACCATTAACTTTATCCATATTTACGCGATTCTGTTCTTTGTAGAGGTTGGAATTATGATCGCTATAGGTAAATGGAAACCTTTGCAAAAACCATATGTGTATAAAGCTAATGCGCAAGTCGACATGGTACCTTGGAAATACGCACTTCCCGTAACGTTTATCTTGCTAAGTTTGCTTGCGAGTATGTATATCGTATTCTCTCCGATTGGTTTAGCTTATCAGGATTCAATCGTGTCAGGGTATTTCTGGCCAGCGATTGCAGGATTGGCAATTGTTACTGGAATTCTTATCTATCTTTCGCTAAAGGTTTGGAATCGTAAGTATGCAGACTTCTTAAGTGAACAGCACAAAAAAGAAGTAAAAGAAGCAAGAAAGCTAGCATAATTAGGAGGTTCTTATGGCTCTAAAAACGAATGAAACAACATTTTTATTGAAGGAATTAAATAATGGATTTCAAATTGTTGCTGAAGGCAGACTGCTCTTTCAACACTCAGTTCAGCAGCCCATGCTATATGTAGGATACGGGGAAGAAACAATCAACATGTATAGAGGGAATTTTGACATTCACGATTATGTAGTAGAACGAATCGGGCTTCGTTATGTTGATGTTGTTCAAACGGAAAATGGTTTTCAACTTTCTTTTTCAAAATTTGACGGTGGCCCAACTGATCTCGAAATTCTATTAACCGAAGAGGACGGAAAAGTGAAATTGCATTTTACAAAACGTTCATCAGAAATAAACCGGTTATGGATTCGTGTACAAGCAGATGACAACGAGAAAGTCTACGGTTGCGGTGAACAGCTGTCACATTTTAACCTGAGAGGAAAAAACTTTCCGCTATGGACTTCGGAACCTGGTGTGGGAAGGAATAAGAACACGTACACAACATGGCAGGCGGATGTAAAGGATAAAGCAGGTGGTGATTATTACAATACGAATTATCCGCAACCAACCTTTATTTCTACTAAAAAATATTATTGCCATGTTGAAACTACCGCTTATGCCGACTTTGACTTTCGAAACGACGAATATCACGAACTTCAAATATGGGATATACCAAAATATGTACTCTTTGAAACAGCGGAAAGCTATGTGGAGCTTGTTGAAAAGTTAACTGATGTGTTTGGGCGTCAGCCAGAATTACCAGATTGGACGTATAACGGAGTCTGGCTTGGTTTACAAGGCGGAACCGATACTGTTCAGAAAAAGCTGGACTTAGCTCTCGAAAAAGGAATAAAAGTCGGAGGCGTTTGGTGTCAGGACTGGCAAGGTAAACGCATCACTTCTTTCGGAAAAAGATTGATGTGGAACTGGCGTTGGAACAGCGAAGAGTATCCTAATCTTGATCAAAAGATTAATGAATGGAAAGCTAAAGGGATTCGTTTCCTTGGTTATATCAATCCTTACGTTGCTGTTGAGGGTGATCTGTACAGAACCGCTGCAGAGAAAGGATATCTTGCTTTAAATGAAAAAGGAGATATCTACCTAGTTGACTTTGGAGAGTTTAACTGTGGTGTCGTAGATTTTACAAATCCTCAAGCTTGTACATGGTACAAATCAGTGATTAAAGAAAACATGATTGATTTTGGCTTGGATGGCTGGATGGCTGATTTTGGTGAATATTTGCCAACGGATGTTCAACTCTATAATGGAGAGTCAGCTAAAATCATGCATAATGCATGGCCTGCGCTTTGGGCAAAAATGAATTATGAAGCAGTGAGTGAAGCTGGAAAATTAGATGAAGTCACGTACTTCATGAGGGCCGGTTATACGGGAATACAGAAATATTGTCCGCTATTATGGGGTGGAGATCAAAGTGTGAATTGGTCGCTAGATGATGGATTAGCTTCTGTTATCCCGGCTGCACTCTCAGCTGGTATGACTGGCTGTGGCTTACACCATAGTGATATAGGAGGCTACACAAGTCTTCATGGCAACAAGCGAAGCAAAGAGCTGCTTCTTCGTTGGTTAGATATGGCGGCTTTTACACCAGTAATGCGTACACATGAAGGAAATCGCCCAGATGATTGTTTTCAATTTGATGGTGATGAAGAGACGTTGCAGCATTTTGCTCGAATGACGGACCTTTATGTAAAGCTTGCTTCGTATACGAAAGACATCGTAAAAGAAAATGCAGCCAAAGGAATTCCTGTACAGCGTCCTTTGTTCATGCACTATGAGAAAGACGAAACGGCTTATGACATTCAATATCAATATTTATATGGAAAAGATCTTCTAGTGGCGCCGGTATATGAGGAAGCGGCAACTCATTGGAACGTCTACTTACCTGAGGACGAATGGGTTCATCTATGGACCGGAAAAGAATATCGTGGCGGATATACAGAAGTTGAAGCACCAATTGGACAGCCGCCTGTATTTTTCAGAAAGAATTCTTCGTACAAGGAATTGTTTGAATCCTTAACGAACTAGTATAACAGAGGGGACAGCGAGTATTTGTCCCCGTTATTCTTTTTATACTTTTGAGTAATTTTTAAAATTTAAAGGTAGTAATATATTTAAAAAGGTAGTTACCTTTTGTTATACTTAACAGAGATGAAACATTATGAAGGATGTGGACAACTATGCAAACACCATCAATCGTATATATCCCAATTGGCAGAAAAACATTTGATCTAGAAGCTGGTGAGCAATATCGTAATCAAAGCTCTGAATGGTTGAGAAGTAAATACCACACTGTGTACGAACCAGAAGAAATTCTTACATCTGTAGAAGATCTAAAGCAGTTCCTTGAAACGTTAACAATTAAAAATATTGATTCTATCATCTACCAAAGTGTTACGTTTGCAGATGGTGAGTTTATCGCGAAAGTGCTTCAATATCGAAACGAACCTGTTGTTGTATGGTCTGTAAGAGAACCAAGTGTAGGCGGTAGGCTGCGGCTTAATTCATTAACTGGAGGAAACAGCACGAGTAATGTCCTCATGCATCATCGTCACCCTTTTACATTCGTACTAGGTAATCCCGACGAAGAACAGCTTCAAAACCAGCTTTCTCGTCAAATCAGAGTGAATGTTTTGGTTAACAAACTGAAGCAGCTAAAGATTGGAGTGATCGGAGAACATCCGCCTGGATTCTTTTTCTCAGATACAGACGAAGAACTTCTTCATCGAAAACTGGGTGTCACGATTCAAAAAATGGATCTCCTAAAAGCATTTCAAGAATGTGTAGAGCTGCCTGAGGAAGAATGGGCAGGTGCCATTGATCGTGCTGAACAGCAAGTCATTGGATTGAATCGATCTGATGACACGGTAAAGAAGTTTGCGCAGTTTTCCACGTATGTGAAAAAGTATATCGAACAAGAAGATATTGCTGCACTCGCTGTAAGATGCTGGCCAGAATTTTTTAATGAATTAGGAGCAGCTGCGTGTTCCACTCTATCTCAGTTTACCGAAGATGGTGTTGTATCTTCCTGTGAGTCAGATATTCACGGCGCCGTTTCGATGTTCATCCTACAAGAACTAAGTGGAGGAAACGCTCCGTATCTCGGAGATCTAGTTCATGTGAACGAACCAAATAACTCAGTTGTTTTCTGGCATTGCGGAGCAGGTGCTTATTCGCTCGCAAGTCCGTCAACTGGCGCACAATCAGGTGTACATCCTAACCGTAAGATGGGCTTTACGATGGACTTTGGCTTAAAAGCTGGAGAAGTAACGATCTTCCGACTAGGGTATACACCAGATGGATATCGTCTTCTAGTGATGAAGGGTGAAGCGCTCGATGTTCCGCAGCCGTTTTCAGGAACCTCTGTTGAAGTAAGATTAAACGGAAATGTCTCTGAAACGGTAAGTGCTCTTATGGAGAGCGGCTATGAACCTCACTTTGCTGTCGTATATACAGATGTAGCTGATGATCTATTGCAGCTAGGTAAGCAGCTTAATATTCCGACTGAGGTGTATGTATAGGAAGGGAGCGAACTTAGATGGCAAAGAGAGTAGCAATTGGGCAGGCTGGAGGTCCAACAGCCGTCATCAATGCCAGTTTAGTAGGTTTTGTAGAAACGCTCCAACAAGAAGTAGAGTTATTCGGCATTTATAACGGTTATCAAGGTTTATATGAAAACGACATCGAAAAGCTTGATGATGAACTTTTAGGATGGATCAAATCACATCGATATGTAAACGGTGCATGCCTCGGTTCAGGACGTTATGAATTTACAACTGAAAGAATTCAAAAATCTCTTTTGCACCTAAAAAAGCATTGTATTGATACTCTTGTTTTTATTGGAGGCAATGGTACGATGGCTGCTCTTCATAAGCTAGCTGAGGAAGCGCGACACATTCACTATGATCTTCAAGTCATCGGTATACCGAAGACGGTTGATAATGATCTAGCTGAAACGGATCATGCGCCTGGCTTTGGCAGTGCCGCGCGTTATGTGGCTACAGCCGTCAGAGATATTAACAGAGATCTATGTGCCATGCAGAATTTTGAGCAAGTGAGAATACTAGAAACGATGGGGCGTAACTCAGGTTGGCTCGCTGCGTCAAGCGGTCTATTAAAGAATGGGGAAGAAGACGGGCCGCACATCGTTTATGTTCCAGAACGAATTATTGAACCAGAATATTTTTTAGCAAATGTAAGTGAAGCTGTTCGATCTTTTGGGTATGCAACGATTGTGGTTTCAGAAGGGTGTAAAATTAATTCCTTTTCAGATCAGGTCGAGAAAGCGAATGTTCAAGGCAGAACGATTCTAGGCGGCATTTCTGGCGTGCTTGAGAAAATGGTCAAAACAGAACTTGGTGTGATGGCTAGAGCTGAGATCCTTGGTATGAATCAGCGCAGCTCATCAGCTGTTATTTCTAAGCAAGATCAAGTGGAAGCCTTTGAAGTGGGACGAGAAGCTGCAAGACTTGTATTACATGGTGAGACGGGGAGAATGGTTACCATACAACGATCGGCAAATATAGATTATACTTTTAGTATGAATAGCTGTCCTCTGCAAGTTGTTGCGAAGGGTGGGGAACGTTTCCTGCCTGATGCACTTATTGATGACCCGGAAGCCTATTACAAATGGCTCCGACCTCTCGCAGGGGAAGATCTACAAGCTTATCCCACTGTGAGAAAGAGGAGAATTTTATATGAAAAGCAATAATACAGCACTATATCTGCAAGTAAAAGATCATTTGATTGAGAAGATACAACAGCAAATCTGGCGTCCGAATCAACTTATTCCAACTGAACAAGAGCTTATGAAGCAATTCGGTGTGAGCCGCACGACCATTCGTCAAGCGATAAATATGCTTGTGGCTGACGGACTTTTAGAGAAACAACAAGGAAAAGGAACGGTTGTGAAGCCGCAACAGCTTGTTGGCTCATTAAAAAGATTAAAAGGATTTGCAGAAGAGGTAATGGAGAAAGGACAAGTTCCGCATTCTAAAGTTCTGCGTGCAGAATTTATTGATACGCTTTTCTTTGAAAAAACAAAGTTAGGATTAAATGAAGATGAAAAAGTCCTTATCATTGAACGAATCCGATTTGCAGATGATGTACCAATCGCATTAGAGCGATCATGCTGGCCAGAAGCTATCGGAAAGTTACTGATGAAACACGATCTGGATACGGCAAAATTTTATTCCATTCTTGAAGAAGACAATATTTTATTAAAACGTGCGGATGAAAAAATCTCTGCTATAAATTCTACGATTTCTGAAGCAGATCTACTTGGAATTCGTGCAGGAGAAGCACTTTTAGAGATGACTAGACTGAGTTATGGATTGAACGACAAGCCGATCGAGTATACAAAAACAAGGTATAGAAGTGATCAATATCACTATGACATTGAATTAAGACGTTAAATAAAGGCTGTTTTCGTAAATTTTGTTGCTTTTGGAAGTGTTGATTTCAGTTCAGGCTGCTCGCTTTCCACGGGGCAGGCGGTGAGCCACATTCGTTAGTTTCACTCTTAAGTGTCTCACCTGTCTAGTTGCAGTGGCTAGCCCCTCGAGGTCAAAAGTTAAACGGTCTGTGATGAGCAAATTGCGCCTTCATAGCCCATTCAACTTTTGCTTTTCGGGGCTGAACGAGCCACTTCCACTTTTCAAACTGCCCGGCTTTAGAAGTTCCTTGCTCCTGCGTCTACAAGTGATGCTTCGTAGTAAGCTTCCTCGTCGCATGCCTTGCAAGGAGTATCTCATGTTGTAGGCACGCACCTTCTACTCCAATCAACAGTCAAAGGTGATAAGGAGTTAAAAGCAACAATCTTTAAGTAAAGAGTGTAACTAAAAATTTCGGAGGTATTACAATGGGATATATTTCAGGAAAAGAACTTCTAACACATGCTTACGAGAATCAATATGCTGTTGGGGCATTTAGTGCACATAACGCAGAAACTATTCTGGCAATATTAGAAGCTGCTGAACAAGAACAAGCACCAATCATGATTCAAGTTGGGCAAAAAGTAATCAACACGATCGGACTTGAACCGATGAAGGCAATGATTGATGTTTTCATGAAAAACATATCTGTTCCAGTCTGTATCCATTTAGATCACAGCAGGGAATATGAACAAACAATGAAAGCTATCCAACTCGGTTTTCAATCCGTTATGTTTGATGGCTCTGCTCTTACGTTCGAAGAGAATACGTTCATAACTAGAAAAGTAGTAGACGCTTCACGTGCACTTGGAATCGGTTCTGAGGGTGAGATCGGTAAGATTGGGGGAACGGAAGATGACATCACGGTTGCTGAAGAAGACGCGATGATTACAGCAACCGAAGAAGCAGTGGCGTTTGTTGAAGCAACTGATGTAGATTATCTTGCTGTCTCAATAGGTACAGCACATGGAATTTATAAGAACCCTCCAAAACTGGCATTTGAAAGATTAAAAGAAATCTCAGCAGCGGTTAACCGTCCTATCGTACTACATGGTGGTTCTGACGTGCCAGATGAGCAGATTACAAAAGCAGTATCGTTAGGTATTGCAAAAATCAATGTAGATACTGAGCTCAGACAATCATTTACAAAAGGAATGCAGCAAGTTCTTGAAGAAAACCCTGAAGAATTTCATCTAGCTGTTTCCCTTGGCAGAGGCCGTGAAATTATGCAGAAAAAAGTTCAAGAGAAAATTCGTCTATTCGGAAGTGCTGGAAAAGCGAGTGAATTCAAAACGAGAGAAAAGGTCATAACGTTATAAAAAAGGGAGTGATGATTTGTGGCTATAAAAGTAAAGAATCAAACGTACGGACTTTGGATTAACGGTGTTTGGAAAGAAAAATCGGAATTCTTGGAAGTTCTCAATAAATATTCGCAGAATGTGGAAGCTACAATTGCGCGCTCTGAAAAAAAGGATGTAGATGAAGCGGTTAAAGGAGCAAAAGCAGCCTATAAAGAAGCTTTCTCGGCATACGAGCGTTATCAAGTGCTTACAAATGCTGCACGCTTATTATTGGAGAAAAAAGAAGAGTTTGCTAGGGTGTTAGTTGCTGAAGTAGGTAAGCCGATTCGTGATTCACGAGTAGAAGTAGAACGAGCTGCCCAAACACTTGAAATTTCAGCCGAAGAAGCAAAACGTATTCACGGTGAAGGGGTGCCTGTAGAATCAGCACCAGGCTCTGAAAATCGAATGGCTTTTACATTGCGATTACCAGTTGGTGTTATTGCGGCAATTACACCATTTAATGTGCCTCTGAACCTTGTTTGTCATAAGATCGGTCCAGCGCTGGCAGCAGGAAATGCGGTCGTGCTAAAACCCGCTGAAGTTACCCCGTTATGTGCTCTTATGTTGGCAGAGGTATTTAAGGAAGCTGGTTTACCTGATGGCAGACTTCAAGTCATTACAGGTGATGGTGCAGAAGTAGGGAGCTGGCTGCTAGAAAATCAAGATGTTAAGATGTTTACTTTTACCGGAAGTCCAAGAGTCGGTGAAATCATCAGGCAAAAGGCAGGACTTCGTAAAGTGTCACTGGAGTTGGGAAATAACTCCGCAACGATCGTTCATAGAGATGCTGACCTTGATAAGGCTGCTGCACTCATTGCGAACAAAAGTTTTAATAATGCAGGTCAAGTATGTATTTCTGTTCAGCGTGTATATGTCCACCAAGATGTAAAATCACTGTTTATTCAATTATTAAAAGATAAAACAGAACAGCTTCAAACTGGTGATCCAATGGACGAAACAACAGATATTGGCCCGATGATCCGACAGGCTGAAGCAGAGCGTGTTGAAGAGTGGGTGAACGAAGCAGTGTCTGACGGAGCAACTATTGTAACGGGTGGTAGACGTAATGGAGCATTTTATGAGCCTACGATACTCTCAGATGTTAAAAGAGAAATGAAAGTTTGCAAACAAGAAGTGTTTGGTCCTGTTGTTGGGATAGAGACATATGCTACGATAGACGAAGTGATCGACCAAGTGAATGACTCGGATTATGGATTACAGGCAGGTCTTTTCACAAATGATCTTGCATTCGCTATGAAAGCGGCGAAAGAGATTGAGGTGGGTGGACTTATCGTAAACGATGCTTCAGCCTATCGAGTGGATCACATGCCATACGGTGGCGTAAAGAAGAGCGGTACAGGAAAAGAAGGCCCGCGCTATGCGATAGAAGAGATGACTGAAGAACGAATCATTGTTTTAAATTTGTAGCGAGAAAAAAGTGCTGATCTCTCCGGTCAGCCTTTTTCCGTTGTAGTTAACAGAAAGAAGGGGTAAGACATGATAGAGCTGCTGAGCATTATTCTTCCGGTATTTGCGATCTTTGGTATCGGGTTTATCGGACAAAAAACGTTAGGTTTCGAAACACAAACACTTTCCAAGATGGCACTTTATCTGATGTCTCCTTTTCTTGTATTTCGGACGTTTTATGAAACTACTTTTACGAAAACGTATGGATATATGCTCATCTATACGCTCATTCTATGTTTTACTTTGATCGGTCTCGTGTACGTGATCAGTTATTTTAAAAGATACAATATGCGGGAAACTTGCGGTGTCATTCTAGCTTCTGCTTTTATGAATAATGGGAACTATGGTACGCCAGTCGCGCTGTTCGCGTTTGGGGCAGCAGGGTTAGATTATGCGGTTGTACTTATGGTTATCCAGCAGTTAGTCATGTGTACAGTCGGAGTCTATTATGCAGCAAAAGGCAGTCCGGAAAACGACGGGATCTCTTCAGCATTAAGAGCAGTGCGACGGATGCCGATCGTATACGGAGCGATAGCCGGTGTAGTCTTTCAACAATTACACATACCGGTAAAAGGTTCTGTGTCAGAAGCTCTAGATCTTGTGGCGAACTCTGCAATACCGACCATCATGATCATACTTGGTATGCAGCTCGCGAAGATATCATTGCGCCACGTACAAATGGAGAAGTTAACGTATTCGCTGCTACTGAAATTAGCGGTGTCACCTCTGATCGCATTTTGTATCACCCTGATTCTTCCTGTAGATGATATGCTTGCAGCAATTATGATTCTGATGGCTGCGATGCCTTCAGCAGCAAACACGACGATGTATGCGTTACAGTTTGGAACAGAGCCTGATTTCGTATCAAGCGCAACCTTAGTAAGTACATTGTTTTCACTGATTACACTGCCAATCTTGCTCACGATTTTAATTTAAAGATGAGAAGACTTTTTTTATTTTCCTTCTTTGACTTTTGATCTCGAGGAGCTAGCCACTGCAACTAGACAGGTGAGAACCGTACGAATGTGGCTCACCGCCTTCCCCGCGGAAAGCAAGCATCTGCAACGGAAATCAACTACTTTCAAAAGCAACAATGAATACGACTAAAGACTTAATAAGTAAAAAACTCACAAAAATAGTGAGTTTTTTTGTTTATATGTTATTGATTATCTAACCACTTGATCATCTCATCAGCAATCAAATCCTGCTGTGATCTAGCAGAAATGTCTGCTTGATTATCACCTTTTTGCTCTCCATACATTCCGAATTGAGCATGATTTCCACCTTTGATCTCAAATAGAACAGTCTCACGTGACAACAAGTTTTTCGTTTCCTCAATCTTATCCTTAGTCGTTAGGCCATCTTTTTCTGCGTAAATAGATAGAATGGGCGTGTCTTTGTTTGAAAAGTCATCCCCATTTGCAGGATAAGAGGCGAGCAGAATAACACCTTCTATTACGTCGGGATTTTCATTTGCAAATGCAGCTGCGCTTACTCCACCTAAAGAGTGCCCGCCAATAAACCATTTCTTAATGGATGGATTACGTTTGATCCATTCTTCTGCTTTATTTGCTTCTAGCATGGCGAGATTTAGGTTGAATTTCGGAATTCCAACGGTGTACCCAGCGTCTGATAATCGTTTCCCGAGATAACCATATGCTTCTGGTTCAACTTTTGCACCCGGATAAAGGATAATCCCAACCTCTTTATTCGTACCACTGGGTTTGAACGTCACCCAGTCGTCTTCATACTCAATGTCTCCAACGCTCCTCAGCAGTTCTTTAGTAGGTGCATACGTCTGTTGAGTCCACACAAAAAATCCAATCAAGCAGCATACAAATAGGATTGCGAGAACAAGAAAAGCTCTTCTGATTAGCCGTTTCATATTAAGCACCTTTCATTTGGCGGTCTTGATGGATTTTCGTTGCAACAAGTGTGGTCATTAAAAACAATTCAAATCCGTTTGTAACTGCGGCACTTTCCACTGGGATAGGCACTGCGCTTCCTGCTGTCATCACCACTGAACCAATAAGCATCCACTTCCAGCCCGTTTTTTTCCAAAGAATTGCTCCCGCCGTGATTAAAGCAATAGAAACGAACAGGACCATGAGAGGAGGACCAGATGAAGGTTCTGCAGAAACATAGCGAAGCAAACCATGTTCTCTTTCAGGAACAATCTTTACCCCATATGTTTCAGTGATGATTTCCATTATGACAAGGGCAATTGTGTAGAGAAGAGCTCCTATGTATACAGTTTTTTGCTTAGCGAAATCAATTCCAGCTCTGTTTAAAACACTCCATGAAAACAGTACGAGGGTAGGTGTGAAAAATGCATGAAACCAAAATCGTAAATAGCTCAAGTTCTCTAAAAGTGGTCCTTCACCTAAGAATTTTCCTATGGCGATCAATCCGTTATCATAAACGAGTCCGAATACTACCAGAAAGAGTAGGGAAGAAGCATCCCATCTGTTAGCAAAGTTTATGCACATGATAAGTAAAACGAGGTAAGCCGCTGTATAGATAAAATATAATACTGTATCCATGAAATTCCCCCTTAGGTTTATACTCATAACAATTACCTTATCCATAAAAGGCAAAACGTTATGAGTCCATCATAGTCTGACATGAGGAATATCATCAACGACTTCACGCATTGTTCATTTTTTTGAAGTGGTGCGCGCTTCTTTTTTCCATAGTGGCATCCCTCTTTTTTGCAGCAGCTTATACAGTGTGATGTAGGTGAACGGAAATAAGAAGGACAGTAGGGTGAAAAAGATAAATCGCCAAGTAAGTATGCGAGCTAATAAATCATTCATTTCAAACATTTAACGTAGACCTCCTGCTGAGTTAATCATCGTATGGATGTGTGTGTTTATCTTCACTTGGCTAAAGTGATTTTCACCCGTTTCCCAGTTATCTTTTAGTTTTAACCATTCTTTATGATGATGTTTTTCCAAGTAAACACCAAGGCCAAGAACGTCTGTTTTATACTGTTTTTGCAATTTCTTAATAAATCGTTCCGTTTTCATAGCAATCTGTTTCTCTACCTCTTTTTTTACATGATCTGCTGAAATGGTACGTGTATCCATCTTTTTATTTACTTCTTGGATTTCTCCTTCTACGCTGATTGAGATCTTAAAGGTAAGCTGCCTGTTTGCTGTTGAAACGAGTTTGATCTTGCTTTTTGATTTATCTATTTTATAGATGTATAGATCGTCATCTAATTCGAAGAAAAGCATCCCATTTTGAAATTCACCGTTCAAAATGTTCATAGCTTCTGTATCTTTTTCATTTAGTACATGCGTTAATCTGCTTGATTCCCCTTTTATTATAGCGGCACCACCAAGCTTGATCTCTTCTGTATTCTTATAATGCAGCACTGGCAGTACGAATGAACGGTGAGCTAACAGATCTTCCTGCAGATCTCCTAACCTCTTAATACTCGCAGTACGTGAATGATTTTGTACATTAGCCGACAGTGTATCGATATAGAGTGATGGCAGTTTTTCGTTATTCTCAACGTCAAGATACTGCTTTGTATCTCCTTTTGTAATAAAGACACGTACACTGCGTCTAATGTCTTCATGTCTTACAAAAAAATCCAGCAGACGCTCCATTCTTTGTGGTTGTTTGGCAACCTTATCTGAAACTAAAATGATCTGATTGTGAGCAAAATATAACTCTTTGTTTGAGTATTGAGCAATTTTTGATATTTGTTCAGATATATCGTGACCTTTTTCTTCAAAGTTTTGATACGCTTTTTCGTTTGTTGATTCAGGTTTTAGTGACCTTGGGACAGCCACTTGAAAAGTTCCGTTCATCACTGGCTGACTCGTATCATCGCCTGATTTTCCCTGATCGATTCCGACACCGATCACAAAAGCCTTTTTCTCGATCTCCCGTGCTCCGCAACCTTGCAACATGTTAACAAGGAGGAGGGTTGATATCATATAACAAAGCTTCTTCATTTTTTCACTCCTCTGATCTTAGCGATAATAAAAAGAGGAATCGGTATGATCGCAGTTAATGCTAAGCTGATTCGTCCGATAAATGTACCCATTGCTTCCAGACCTTCCATGCCAATCGGAACCATCGAGACAAAGAAAATGATAGGAGACAGGATGACGATAAGTGTCTCTTTCTTTGCTTTTTTAAACAGAGATTCTAAGACGATGAGTGATGAATCAATAGACATCGATGTTGTATTAAAGATCGTCATGATCCAAATCGTAAAATAGACAGATTCGAATCTTTCAAAAAAACCTCCGGGAAGCTCAATCTCCTTACCTAGCTCGATCGATGGGTTCTCCAAAAAATCAGTCCCAAGGTTAGAAAAGACAGCCACACACGAAATAAAGACCATCGTGTAGATGATAATGGAGATAAATACACCTTTCACCGCGGCAGAGGATGCTTTATCAGGTTCATTAATGAGGTAAGAATAGCTTAAGATGATGGAGATGCCGGTGAATGAAAAGAATATATTGATCATACCTGACCCATAGCCTTGTAAGTCCGTGGTGAGCAGCGGATAAAAGTTATCTAGATGCATGATTCGAATATTTAAGACTACTAATAACAATGACACGATTAGTACGACAGGTAAGAACATCGAGTTTATACGAATGAGTGCTGTACGAGAACCAAAAAGTGCATACAGGGTAACAAGCAAAAAGAGAAGGCTTAAACTATCAGAGCTCGTGTTGGGTAACAGATATTTTTTTGTTATCTCTGCTATTGCTCGTATTTCATAGGCTGCTAATAAAGCAAAAAATGAACCATAAATGATGATTAAAGGGAAGGCGAGCGGCTTTGGGATGATCGCTAGCAAAATTTCATAGATGCCTTTACCAGGATACATACGAACGAATTGTCCCAGGATCCATACAATACCTAGCACGATTCCTCCCATCAATAGAATGCTGATCGTACCGTCAATGCCGTTTGTTACGGTCGTGATATAGCGAGGCAGATTAAAGATACCTACACCAATTACCATGGAAGCTACTGCGTACATTAATTCTTTAGCACTGATTGAACGATCGGTGTATTTGACTTTGCTCACAGTTTATTCCTCTTTCTCTGAACGGACTTCATCTACAGGATCTAAGAAAACAGGTCTCTTTTTTGTAAAAGAGATAGGCAAACGCACGAATAGCTCTTTCCAGTCGTTGATAAAGATAGGAGCAAGAGGGGCTGCGTATGGAATACCTAGACTGGTCAGATTAACGATGTGTATAACAAGTACTATAAAAGCGAGTGAGATTCCATAGAGTCCCATCATGCCTGCAGCAAAAATAAAACAGAACAATAGAATTCTATACGTTACACCCATGCTATAGACCGGTAATGTAAAAGAAGCGATTGCTGTGATTGCGATTACGATGACCATTACTGTACTAACGATTCCAGCTTGAACAGCAGCTTCTCCAATAACGATCCCTCCTACGATACCAATCGTTTGTCCGATGGGTTTCGGAAGACGCAGTCCTGCTTCCCGTAAAAGTTCCATCGTGATGGCCATCATCAGTGCTTCAACAAATGCTGGAAAAGGAACCCCTTCACGCGAAGCAGCTATTGAAAAAGCGAGACGTGAAGGAATCAAGCCTTGATGAAAAGAAACAAGAGCTATATAAAAGGATGGAAGAAATAGTGCGATGAAGACAGCGAATGCACGCAGCATGCGCAGCAGTGATCCGATGTGCCATCTTTCATAATAATCTTCAGGTGACTGTACCGTATCCAGAATGGAAATGGGTGCGATCAGTACGTTTGCTGTCTGATCAGGAATAATCGGCTAATCTTCCTTGCAATAGTGAGAGTGCAACTTTATCAGGACGTTCCGTGCTAATAAACTGTGGAAAGGGAGACATAAAGTTGTCTTCTATCGATTGTTCGATAATGCCAGAGTCTATAGTTGCATCAATGCTTATATGTTGTAAACGATGTCTTGCTTCATCTACGATTGCAGGATTGATTACATCGCCAATATATAACAAAGCTACTTTTTTCTTTCCTCGTTCACCGATCACAAAAGTTTCTATCTTCAAGTTCTCATCTGTGATTTGTCTACGGATCATCGCTATATTGACACCGATTTCTTCTGTAAAACTTACTTTAGGACCACGAATAAGAGATTCAGTTTGTGGTTCCTCTATAGCCCGAACTTTGCCGCCATATGTATCCACACTAAAGCCTTCGTTTATGGAATCCATTAAGATGATGGTTTTGCCGTTTAAAAGATGGTTGATCACATCTTTCGTTTTTGATATCTTAGCAGTTTGAGCGGTCAGATAGAGATCCGAATACATTTGTTCAAACAACGATGCATCCACTGGTGGTGCGTATCTTATATACTTAATTGATTTTAAGATGTTCTGCAGTTTATCTGAATCAACTAAATCTTCCATATACAGAATCGTTAAAGATGTATTTCTGATCTCGTACTGCATCATTTTTAAATCTGGCGTTGGACCAAGCGTAGTTTGGATCCCTTCCAGATTGGCAGATAGATTGTTACTTAATAATGGGGAGTGGTCTATATGTGGATTTCCTTCTTTTTTCAAGACAACAGACCTCCCTTGTTTTTTACTAGGTATGTCCATTGAAAGAGGTGTTTATTCCTTTAATAGGGTAGACGAGAAAATAAACAGGTATGCGCATACGAAAAGAGAAGCCCAATGCTTGATTGAAGCTTCTCTTTTCGTATATATTGTAGTTCTTGAAAGTATTTGATCTCCGTTTCAGGTACTCTCTTTCCGAGGATCTTGTGGTGAGCCACCCTGACGCTTAGCGTTATTAGATGTCTCACACCTTACACTCCAATCAACTAGTCAATGATGTTTTAAATTATTACGTCAAAAGCAACCGATCATTTAGAACTGATTTTCCTTTATAACACACAAGTTGCCTTAAGAATAGATTATTGGTCTTTAATTATTTCTAAATTTACATAAAAACAAAGAACAACTATGATAAATGCATATCCATTTATTTGGAAGTAGTTAGTTGATAGAAAGGGAAATCATTCATGGATGTTGATCTAAATATATTATTGCAAGAAATTAAAATCTGTCGTCAAGAAATGTATGATCTAAAACCAAGTTCTAATGATTTTTCAGATGTTGATCTCGTCAAACAGAGTCAGAAGCTGGACAAACTGATCTATCTTTATCAAAAAAGAATAATGGAGAATCCATCTGTTAAATAAAAGATCAAAACTACTGATTTAAAAGATACTTTACTTTTTCCTTAAATTCTTTTGCTTCTTCAGACAAATCTTTTGTTAAAGGGTATAAGGTCCAAAAGTCTTGATAGATTAAATCAGGCTGCTTGAACGGGATGATAGATAAGTTGCCGTTCTTAACATCCGCATTGTTTTTGAAGGTGAAGTTAAAAACAAACGAAAAAGCATGTCCATCCAAGATCGCAGAACGCATGACTTCAATATTATTGGATGAGAATAAGATTTGTTCGTTCTTTACGTATTTATCGTTGAATGTTATACCTCCTTTAGAATTATAAATCACCAGTTTTTCATCGCTCAATTCATCTGGCGTAAGAAAATCTTTGTAATACAACGAAGATTTCTTGCCTGCACAAACGCACACATGTCCTGTATACAACAATTCATAGTCCACTCCTTTTTCATGCTGAAGGTTGGATACTTCATAATCTGTAAAAGGACTTAGACCAATATCAATATTTCCGTTCTTCATTTCTTCTAATATATGATCCTGATCGATCTCTCGAATCATCACGTTTGTTTCAGGAAATTGCTCATGAAACAACAAAAAGGCATCGTACACGATGTACATCAGGGCAGGCGCGCATCCCACCTTTAATACATGTGTTTTGGCATGTTGTTTATCGGCTAACTCTTCATGAAGCTCTTGCATTTTTTTTAGAATCTCATATGCTTTGGATACGATAAATTTCCCATCCGTAGTAGGTATAGTACCTTGTCTAGATCGAGTGAAAATAGTAACACCAAACTCTCTTTCGAGTTGAGTGATCGATTGTGATATCGCTGAAGGAGATAGGTGAAGTTTGTCTGCCGCCTTCGTAATCGAGCTTTCTTTGGCCACTTCTACAATATATTTCATTTGCTCTAAGTTCATTGTTATCTCCTTTATTTAAGCTATGTTTAACTAAGTCAATTTTATTTAATTTTAACTTAAAATTAATTGAATGAAAACTGTTTCTGACAGGAACAGTCCCCCTCAGCATAAAGTTTTTTAGAATAAAAAGAGTGCAAGAAAACTTAAAGAGTAAAATATTTATTCCGATGAGTAAAATAATGTTTTAAACAATCTCATTCGGGTATCCAAAGAGTGTTGTCCATATCTTGCCAAAATAAATGATACAGCATGTAATTCAAAAGAAAGGGTAGATGCATTATGAACCTTTCAAAAGGTGAATTGAATGGACACACTTTTTTAGCAAAACTCATTACTCAATATGCCCATATTCATAAGAAAACAATTGGTTCTGCTGCGGAACAATATATCGAGCAACTCGGTCTTCGTACCGGAGAATGGATAGAAGGATTTTATGAGAATCCACCGGTCTGGACAGTTGATCGATACGTTCATGTCATCATTGATTTAAAAAATTCAATCGGCGGGCATTTTGAGATTGTCAGTGTAAAGCCTGACCATGTAATAGTTCGTGCAAAAGAGTGTCCTTTCGGGGAATTTGTTAAGGATGCACCGCACTTATGCAAAATGACATCCAGTATACTTGGAGGAATAGCAGCACGGAAATTTGGTTATGGAAAAGTTTCGCTGCGTCAGAGAATCGCTCTAGGAAGTCCAACTTGTGAAGTAGCCATATACTTTCAGCCTGATGGGCGGGAACAAGGAGATATCTATCAAGATATTCCAGTCACACCGGAAAACGGTGATCCTTTTTCTTGGGAAGAAGAGACCATCAGTATGCTTAATAACGAGCTGAAAAAATGTGATGAGATGGTAGAGTCACTTCTTCAAGAGTTAGAGGAATTAAAACGTGGCAACTCCTAAAACGATTAAAACAGACCCTGAGTCAGAGTCTGTTCTTTTTGTTGGGTATATTATTTTTATCCAATTTTCCATATCCAAAGTCAGCTAATGCTTGAAGTAAGTTTCCTTTTAACGTGATTTCATCAAAATCTAGATTTAAGCTCACAGATGTTTGTGCAATCTCGGGACTTAAACCTGTTAATGTTGTTTTAACCCCTAAAAGTTTCAAAGTTGAGACAAGCTGAAAAAGTCGGTGGGCCACCATTGTGTCAATGTAACTCACACCGGATAGATCGATAACTAAAGAAGTGATTTCATGATCTAAACACTGTTGCAGCGTAGACTCGAGTAAGAGCTTTGCACGGTTCGTATCAATATCGCCGACGACGGGCAGAACGGCTACGCCAGGAAAGAGAGGTACAACAGGAACAGATAGTTCTTGAAGAGATAGATGGAACTGTTCGCTCATCTCTCGGTAATTCTTCACATATGATTTACTGAATGCTTGTACCGCGTAATCGATCATCGGATTGATCGTCATTGAAATATGCAATACGGAATCCAAAGACATCGATTGCAGTGAACCTTCTTCTTTTATAAAATCCCAAATCACTTCCCGATAGAAAGATGTGCTTTCAAGTGTTGTATC
This sequence comes from Fictibacillus tiangongensis, assembly GCF_048083785.1. GTDB lineage: Bacteria > Bacillota > Bacilli > Bacillales > Fictibacillaceae > Fictibacillus. The sequence continues at coordinate 3,437,243 of NZ_CP182294.1, read as the reverse complement.
AAGCGGCTGGCCAGAATGAACAGCGAGCATGCCGATATTCTCTCCCCATTCGAAGATCGTTTTCTTTGAATCCGTAACTTTTCCAGACACAGCGTCACCAATTAAACGAATGAACAAAATAGATTGTTGAAGTTCCTCGTTCTCATTCATAGGAGCATTTTGCTGAAGTGAAACATATGCGTTGCTATTTTGTATGTTAGTGATGATCTTCTCTGCAATTTGAGGAGCATTTTCAGCAATTCGTGTTCCGATTTCAATCTGATCTTGTTTCTGCTTCAAGTGAAGATCCATTTTGAACTCCTAATTATTTAAGACGTTAAATGTATTTTAACAAAAATAATTAACACATGTTTGAATTTACTGAAAAATTTTTAAAACAATGAAATGTTTAGGGTGAAGTGAATCTGAGGTCATAAAAAAAACAGGCCTCTTTTGCAAGAGTCCTGTTTATCTATTGGGTTATTATGCTTTACGTACGTTAGTAGCTTGAGGTCCGCGTTGTCCTTGTTCAACTTCGAACGTTACGTCTTGACCTTCGTCTAAAGATTTGAAACCGTCAGCTTGGATAGCTGAGAAGTGTACGAATACATCGTCTCCACCTTCGCGCTCGATGAATCCGAAACCTTTTTCTGCGTTAAACCATTTAACTTTACCTTGTTCCATTTTTGTTGCCTCCTGTCGTGCCAAACCGCACAATAATACTATCTCTGCTCAAAAATATCAAGATAATAGGTTTACCTGTACAATCGAACAAAAATAATTCCTATTTATCGTAACACTTTACTACCCAATAAACAAGTGCAACAAGAAAAAGGAAATGATTAAATATTCGGTATGATCATAAAATGCTGTGGGATCAACGATTAGCGAAGTTCAATAGAACTAAATTTGGTAATAATGATCTATTTAACTGTTTAAATAGTGATTATGAACTAATCTCTTTCATATAGATGAACTACATTTTTGTAAGTGGTTCTGGTTTTAACTTCCTTTTATTCGTGGTACATTGATAAAAATACTAAAACAAATGATGTGATGATATGAATGAAAGTTATGGGATCACTGATCGTTTGCATCGTCCGCTGCAGGACTTGCGGATTTCGGTAACCGATCAATGTAATTTTCGGTGTACCTATTGTATGCCTAAAGAAATTTTCGGACCAGATTACCCATTCTTAACACCAACCGAGTTATTATCTTTCGATGAGATCGTACGTATTGCCTCACAGTTTGCAAAAGCAGGCGTGGAAAAAATTCGAATTACTGGCGGTGAACCTTTACTTCGTAAAAATCTTCCTGACCTGTTGAAGCGTCTACGTGCAATAGAAGGAATCAAAGATATTGCCTTAACGACAAATGGCGTACTCCTTCCAAAGATGGCGGTTTCTTTAAAGCAAGCAGGTATGGATAGAGTAACCGTGAGTTTGGATACGCTTGATAACGATTTATTCGGCTACATTAACGGACGAGGTGTAGGGGTTTCTCCTGTATTGAAAGGAATAGAAGCTGCATATGAAGCGGGTCTTGCTGTCAAAATAAACATGATGGTCAAAAAAGGGATCAATGAAAAAGAAATTCTTCCTATGGCCCGTTATTTTAAAAACACTCCATATGTTTTGCGTTTCATTGAATATATGGACGTTGGCACCTCTAACGGTTGGAATTGGGATGAAGTGGTATCTAAGAATGAAATCTTAAAGATGATTGATTCAGAGATGCCGTTGAAAGCGGTTGATCGAAAATATTATGGAGAAGTTGCAAAGCGCTATCAATACTCCGATGGTCAAGGCGAGATTGGTATAATTTCTTCAATCAGTGATACGTTTTGTTCGACTTGTACTAGAGCGAGGTTGTCTGCAGATGGAAAAGTCTACACATGTCTTTTTACAGGGAAAGGGACTGACCTTAAAGAATTTGTACGAGCTGGTGCTTCTGACAAGGAGATTTTCAATCGCATTGTTGAAATATGGGGAAATCGTTCTGATCGATATTCAGATGAAAGAAAAGAACAAGGAATAAGTGAAAGAAAAAAAATAGAAATGTCCTATATTGGAGGCTGAGGGAATCAGCCTTTTTTTCTTTTCATTTTTTTGCTAGTTGAAGTTTGTTAATAACTATTTTATAATAACTTACATAAAGTAATTAAATAAAAATTATCTTTTTCACTATTTAATAGGAAAGAAGGAAGAAAGATGACGTCTATTCATAAAGAAACTCATATCGGAAGTGTGGCATTACAAGTTAAGAATCTGGAGAAGCTTGTTAAATTTTATACAGAAACAATCGGTCTGAAAATTTTATCAAAACGAGAAAATAGCGTGAAATTAACAGCTGATGGCAAAACGCCAATCCTTATTTTAGAAGGTAATCCTGAGCTCCAGCAGCGACCAGTGAAAAGCGCAGGTCTATATCACTTGGCTATACTTGTACCAAGCAGAAAAGATCTTGCGAATGTGCTGTATCACTTTGTTGAAACAAACACACAACTGTTAGGAGCGTCTAACCATAGATTTAGCGAAGCGATCTATTTACAAGATCCTGAGAACAATGGAATCGAAATTTACAGAGATGTTGATCGTAAAGATTGGGTACGAGATGAAAGAGGAAAACTGCCAGCCGTCAGCGAACCATTAGATGTACAAAGTCTTTTAGCGGAAAGAGATATAAAGACTTGGAGTCGTCTGCCAGAAGACACGGTCATGGGCCATGTGCATCTGAATGTATTAAATATCGCTGAAGCTGAAAACTTCTACATGAACGTTTTAGGATTTGAAGAACAGACAAGGATGGGGAACCATGCTCTATTCATCTCAGCGGGAGGATATCATCACCATATCGCCGTGAATATTTGGAACGGAATGGATGGCGAGGCAAACCGAGATGATGTAACAGGACTTCTTCATTATGAAATCATCGTTCCATCGATGCTGGAAGTCGAAAAAGTTTTAAGTGCTCTAGAACGTGAGCAAGTTCCATATCATATAGAATCGGAAAACATTTTGTTAAAAGACCCTTCAGGTAACGGAGTAGTGATTAAAGCCGAACAGCGCTAACGTTTACAAACTCTCAAAATCAGGAATATTAAAAGTAAGAAAAAACGGCAAAGAGGGGGGTTATATGAAAAAAAGCACTTTGATGAAGATTAGTGTAATCTTATTGATTGTTTTGTTTCTATTTGCTCTCAACCATTTTGTCTTTAAAATAACCCCCATATCTATGCGTGATTGGGTATTATCCTTTGGGATGGTCGCGCCAATCGTTTATATTATCGTAAATGTAATTCGGCCCTTTACTTTATTTCCAATCTCTGTTCTTTCACTTGCAGGAGGTTTAGCATTCGGAGTAGTCTGGGGAACAGTTTATACCGTATTCTCAGCAACGATTGGTGCGATTTTATCGTTCTACATCGCCAAGCATCTTGGAGCGAGATGGATCAAACAAAAAGCAGATTCACCCTCAAGAATTGAGAAATGGCAGAATCAGCTGAAGGAAAAAGGGTTCCTTTATATCTTCTTATTGAGAATCATTCCGGTCTTGAATTTTGATGTTGTAAGTTATGTGGCCGGGATCTCTAAACTTAAACTCCGTTCATACATTTTAGCTACGATGCTTGGCGTTTTACCAGGAACACTCGCATACAACTTGTTAGGTGACAGCTTTATTAAAGGGAATGGAACAATCATTGCACTTGCGATCGGCTTAGCGCTCTTTGTAGCTTGTATACCGATCCTTATGAAAAAAAACAAACAGATTATTACTAGCCAAATTCACCAGCATAAAGAAGATAATGCATAGTCTTACTCCTAATATCGGAGTAAGGCTTTTTTGTTTTTGATTACGTATGAGCACAATACTTGTTCCTTATTAATAATTATTATAAATTAGTATTGACTTCAAAATAGAAGTGAGTATAATAAAGATTGTAAACAACATGATAATGATATTCATTATCATTTAAAACATAAGGAGTGAATGTTAAATGGCAGAACGTATGGTAGGCAAACAAGCACCTCGCTTTGAGATGGAAGCGATCATGCCTAATAAAGAAACGAAAAAAGTAAGTTTAGAAAAAAACATGGAAGATGGAAAATGGACTGTTCTATTCTTCTATCCAATGGATTTTACTTTCGTATGTCCGACTGAAATCACTGCGTTATCAGATAGATATAGTGAATTTGAAGATTTAGATGCGGAAGTAATCGGGGTTTCCACAGACACCGTTCATACACATTTAGCATGGATCAACACGAGTCGCGATGATAACGGACTTGGTGAATTAAACTATCCTCTAGCAGCAGACACGAATCACCGTGTATCACGTGATTATGGAGTACTGATCGAAGAAGAAGGCGTTGCACTTCGTGGCATGTTCATCATCAATCCTGAGGGTGAGATGATGTACCAAGTTGTTTTCCACAACAACATCGGCCGTAATGCTGATGAAACACTGCGGGTACTTCAAGCTTTACAAACAGGCGGACTTTGCCCAGCAAACTGGAAGCCAGGACAAAAGACACTTTAAAAATACTATTGCTTCGAGGTTATTAAGTGAAATTTCCTCGTTGAACGTTGATTGGAGTGGAAGGTGCGAGACTCCTGCGGGACAAGCGGTCAGTTCGAAAAGTGGAAGTGGCTCGTTCAGCCCCGACAAGCAAAAGGTGAATGGGCCAGTAAGGCGCACTTTGCCTTCTTGACCGTTTAACTTTTGACCTCGAGGGGCTAGCCACTGCAACTAGACTGGTGAGACACTTAATGGCGCAAAGCGGCAAGTGGCTCACCGCCTGCCCCGCGGAAAGCGAGCAACCTGTAACGGAAATCAACTACATCTTGTAATTACTTAAAAATAAAACTGACGAATAACTCTTGGAGGGAATATTAGATGAAATTACGTGAACAAATGCCTGAACTTGATGGTGCAACAACTTGGTTGAATGAAGAAGTAACAAAAGAAGAGTTGGTTGGAGAAAAAGCAACCTTGATCCACTTCTGGTCCGTAAGCTGCGGACTGTGTAAAGAAGCGATGCCGGATGTTAACGAGCTTCGTGATGAATATGAAGATGATCTAAACGTAGTGGCTGTTCATATGCCTCGCTCTGAGAATGATTTAGACATGAGTGTTATCGAACAGATGGCGATCGGGCATGATATTACCCAGCCGATCTATGTAGACAGCGAGCATAAATTAACGGATGCTTTTGAGAATAAATACGTCCCTGCGTACTATGTGTTTGACAAAGAAGGAAAGCTTCGTCACTTCCAAGCTGGAGGAAGCGGAATGGACATGCTTCGCAAGCGCTTGAACCGTGTATTAAACGAAGAAACAAAATAAGGAGATGATTTTATGAATACCATTCAAGAAGTATTAAATCGCCAAGTAGCGAACTGGAATGTATTGTTTGTGAAACTACACAACTATCACTGGTATGTAAAAGGACCTCACTTTTTCACGCTTCATGAAAAGTTTGAAGAGCTGTACAACGAAGCCGCAACGAATATTGACGAACTCGCTGAGCGACTGCTCGTTCTAAAAGGGACACCAGTTGCAACGATGAAAGAATATTTAGAGTTGGCGACAGTAGAAGAAGCAAAATCTAATGAATCAGCAGAAGTTATGGTTCAAAACGTTATTCGCGATTTCGAACTTTTAATCGCAGAAATTAAAGAAGGAATGGAAGTCACTGAGCGTGAAGGTGATGAAGTAACACATGATATGTTATTATCCGTTCGTGAAAGCCTTGCAAAACATAACTGGATGCTACGTGCGTTCGTGAGCTAAATGATTTTTTCAAGAGTGACTTCGGTCGCTCTTTTTTTGTCTAAATAATATATCTAAAAATTATAATTATTCTGCAATTTTAACGAAGCTTATGCTAAAATTTAAGAATGGACCAAATTATTCCAAAAGGAGGACAAACATGAAAAAGGGAATTGCGTTATTTTTTATACTGATTCTTGCCTTTTCACTAGCAGCATGTGGTCAGAAGATTGAGACTCCATCTGAAAAGAAAGAAACGGGTGACAAGAGTGCTTCTTTAAATCTTGATCAGATCAGTATTGTAACAGGTGGGACAGGCGGTACATATTATCCACTTGGTGGTGAGATGGCGAAGATCGTGAAAGATGAGTTGGATGTTGAAGCAAACTCTCAAGCTTCAGGTGCATCTGTTGAGAACATGCAGCTGCTTCAAGATGGTGATGCTGATGTAGCGTTCACACAAACAGATATCGCTAGCTATGCAGTTGAAGGCAAAGAAATGTTTAAAGAAAAAGTTGAACAAGTAACAGGGATCGGGACATTATATCCTGAAACGATTCAGATCGTAACATTAAAAGAAAGCGGAATCAAGAGTGTTGAAGATCTGAAAGGTAAAAAGGTTTCAGTTGGAGCACCAGGTAGTGGAACGTTTGCGAATGCTGAACAAATTCTAAAGATTCATGGTCTGACAATGGATGACATTGATGCGCAGCATCTGTCGTTCGATGAGTCTACTGAAGGAATTCAAGATAAGAATATCCAAGCAGCTTTTATCACAGCAGGAACGCCTACAGGTGCTGTTGATGCATTATCCGCTACGAATCCTGTAACGATCGTACCGATTGCAGATGACAAGATTAAAGAGCTGATCGAAGCTCATCCGTATTATATTGAAGATACTGTTAAGAGTGGTACTTATAAGATTGAATCGGATGTAAAAACGGTAGCCGTTCTTTCGATGCTAACTGTTCGTAAAGATATGGAAGACGATGCCGTGTACGCGATCACAAAAGCAATCTTTGAAAACACGGATAAGATTAGTCACGCAAAAGGAGAGCTAATCTCCGCAGAGAATGCAGTAGAAGGAATGGGGATTGATTTCCATCCTGGTGCTAAAAAGTATTTTGAAGAAAAAGGAATCTTAAAATAAGAGGTGTCAAACATGGACTAAAAGATTATTTTTTAGTCCATGTATTCTTATGAAGAAAATTTTTGTAAGCATCTTGGGTTTAGTGATCTTAATCATGTTTTCAATGGTGCCTTTTTTCAATTCCGTAGTGATTGAGGACGGAAAGACAGGAAAACTGTTAGCATATTTTTATGCAAAAGAAGGCAGTGAATTCAGTATTGAATACATACACTCGATCCATAAAACACCGGTTCGTGAAATCTATCAAGTTCATCAAGAAGAGATCCTTCAGACCGAAATGAGGTTTCAGGAATTTGGAGTGGGCATGCCATCTGGTGCAGCTGAAGGGGAAGTTTTTGAACATAAAGGTGAGAGCTATATTTTATCTAACATGAAGAGAACGTTTCCTTCATTAGATATTCGAATCGGACAGATTATAGCCAATCATACACTTCTTCTAAAAGGTAATAGGTATCCCTTCTCCAAAATAAGTGGAAAAGGGTCTTGGGTTTCAATAAAAGCAGAAAAACTGAACGTATGGCAAAGGTTGATAGGAGGGAAAAAACTTGGATAAGAACAAGCATAGCGAGCGTGAACAAATTTCAGATCAAGCTGTGCAAGAACTAATGGAAAAGTACGACCCAGAAGCAGGCTTTCGTAAATTAAAAGGTGTACTTTATTGGATCACACTCATCGGTTTGATTACTTTTTCATTATTTCAGCTCTATACAGCTATTTTTGGCGTATTGCCCGCACAACTGCAAAGAACGATCCATCTAGGCTTTGCGCTCACGTTAATCTTTTTGCTATTTCCGGCTTCTAAAAAGAAAAAAGAAGGTCAGCCACTTTTTCAAGTCGCTTGGTATGATATGATCTTGGCTGTTCTATCGATAGCCGTCGGATCCTATTGGTACCTGTTCATGGATGACCTTGTTATGAGGGTAGGGCGATTAACGACTCAAGATTTCCTAATAGGTGTGCTCGCGATCATACTCGTTTTAGAAGCAACAAGAAGGGTCGTTGGGCTGCCGATCACGATCATAGCAGGTCTATTCTTGGTGTACGCGTATATGGGACCTTATATGCCAGGCTTCTTAGAGCACAAAGGGTTGACGATCGAACGGATCGTAAGGACGATGTTCTTTACAACAGAAGGTATCCTAGGAACACCGCTTGCGGTTTCATCCACGTATATTTTCTTGTTTCTTCTATTTGGAGCCTTTCTCGTTAAAACGGGAGTGGGCGAATATTTCAATGATCTATCCATCGTTATCGCAGGAAGACGAGTCGGCGGACCTGCTAAGGTAGCTATTTTCTCCAGTGCTCTTCAAGGGACGATCAGTGGAAGCTCGGTAGCTAACGTTGTAACTTCCGGGGCTTTTACCATTCCGATGATGAAACGATTAGGTTATGATAAAAACTTTGCTGGTGCAGTCGAGGCAGCTTCTTCCACAGGTGGTCAAATCATGCCTCCTGTCATGGGTGCGGCAGCGTTTTTAATGGTTGAATTCATCGGAGGTGGTATCACGTATTGGGATATCGCCAAAGCTGCTGCCATTCCTGCGGTACTATACTTTGCAGGAATATGGATCATGACGCATTTTGAAGCAAAAAGAATTGGTCTTAGAGGGTTATCTCGTGAAGAGATGCCTGAAACGAAAAGAGTTATTAAACAGGTGTATTTGTTAATTCCAATCTTTGTGGTTATTCTCTTGCTTATGAGTGGTATGAGTGTAACAAAAGCTGCACTGTGGTCAATCGTGAGTGCGATCGCGGTAGGCATGTTCAATAAGAAAACTCGCATGGGACCGAAGCTCTTTTTTGAAGCTCTAGCCGATGGTGCGAGAACCGCTCTTGGTGTTGCAGCGGCTACAGCAGCGGCAGGTATGATCGTCGGAGTGGTTACGGTAACTGGTGTCGGTCTTAAGATGGCGAACGGTTTGCTCGAATTATCAGGTGGTTACCTCATCCCGACATTGATTTTAACGATGATCGCATCGCTCGTGCTTGGAATGGGATCGCCGACGACTGCGAACTATGTGATCACATCAACGATTGCTGCACCAGCTATTTTATTGTTTGGTGTTCCTGATCTGTCCGCTCATATGTTTGTCTTTTACTTTGGAATTATCGCGGATATAACACCTCCTGTGGCACTAGCAGCCTTTGCAGCAGCTGGGGTTTCCGGCGGTGAACCGATACGAACCGGAATACTGTCATCAAAACTGGCCATTGCAGCTTTTATTATTCCTTACATTTTCGTTATCTCTCCACAGCTCATGTTGATTGATACAACATGGACAGAAGCCATTTGGGTGATCTCGACAGCATTTGTAGGAATGATTGCCATTGGTGCAGGAATGATCGGCTATTGGATGCGACCTCTTTCTTGGTTAGAAAGAATCGCAGCCGTTGTGGTTGGTTTCTTGCTGATCTATCCAGAAGGCATATTCAGCGCGATCGGTCTTGCAGCGTTCGCTCTTATGCTTGGAAGTCAATATTGGCTTCTGAAGAAAGACAACACACAAGCACCATCATCACCAGCGGTTTAAAAGATGATTTTCTCAGAGGCAATTGTGTCTCTGAGCTTTTTTATGTGTGCAAAGTTTAAAAATTTCAATGTGGGTAAAAGATTGTAAGGTTATACATCTCGTATTTATGATACAATCAGTAAGTATGCATTTTTGTAGGATACGGATTTGAATATATGTATGTAGGCTGATAGAGATAGGATGGTCAGTTATATATAAAAAGGAGAGATATCCAAATGATTACGGTAACTAACGTTGGTCTTCGCTACGGCGACCGCAAGCTGTTTGAAGACGTTAATATAAAGTTTACACCAGGAAACTGCTATGGTTTGATTGGTGCGAACGGTGCGGGTAAATCTACATTCTTAAAAATCCTTTCTGGTGAGATCGAAGCACAAACAGGTGACGTTCACATGACTCCAGGCGAACGTCTAGCCGTATTGAAGCAGAACCACTTTGAATATGAAGATCAAGAGGTTATGCAGACCGTTATCATGGGTCACGCTCGTCTTTATGAAGTAATGCAAGAGAAAGATGCGATCTACATGAAAGCTGATTTCTCAGACGAAGACGGAATCCGTGCTGCTGAACTTGAAGGTGAGTTTGCGGAATTAAACGGTTGGGAAGCAGAATCTGAGGCTGCAATCCTTCTTAAAGGCCTTGGCATTAAAGAAGATCTTCACACGAAGAAACTATCCGAACTAACAGGTTCTGAAAAAGTAAAAGTATTGCTTGCTCAAGCTCTTTTCGGTAAGCCGGATGTTCTTCTTCTGGATGAGCCGACGAACAACTTAGACTTACAAGCGATTCAATGGTTAGAAGATTTCTTGATCAATTTTGAGAACACAGTAATCGTCGTATCCCATGACCGTCACTTCTTAAACAAAGTATGTACGCACATGGCTGACCTTGATTTTGGAAAGATTCAAATCTATGTTGGTAACTATGATTTCTGGTATGAGTCATCTCAATTAGCACTTCGTATGGCACAAGATCAAAACAAGAAAAAAGAAGAAAAGATCAAAGAGCTTCAAGCGTTCGTTGCACGATTCAGTGCGAACGCATCTAAATCAAAACAAGCTACTTCACGTAAGAAGTTACTAGATAAAATCTCTTTAGATGATATCCGTCCTTCTTCTCGTAAATATCCGTATGTGAACTTTGGCATCAATCGTGAGATCGGGAATGACCTTCTACGTGTTGACGGTTTAACGAAAACGATCGATGGCGTGAAAGTACTTGATAACGTAAGCTTTATCATGAACAAAGACGACAAGATCGCTTTTGTAGGTAAAGAAGAGATCGCCATCACAACTCTATTTAAAATCTTAATGGGTGAGATGGAAGCGGACAGCGGAACATACAAATGGGGTGTAACAACGTCTCAAGCGTACTTCCCACGCGATAACTCGAAATACTTTGATGGAAGCGAGCAGACTCTTGTTGACTGGCTTCGTCAATATTCTCCTGAAGATCAAACTGAAAGCTTCCTTCGTGGATTCCTAGGACGTATGCTCTTCTCAGGTGAAGAAGTAATGAAGAAACCGTCTGTATTATCTGGAGGAGAGAAAGTTCGTTGTATGCTTTCTAAGATGATGCTAAGCGGATCAAACGTGTTAATCATGGATGATCCTACGAATCACTTGGATCTAGAGTCCATCACAGCGTTGAACAACGGATTGATCAGCTATAAAGGTTCATTGATGTTCACATCACATGACCATCAGTTCGTTGAAACGATCGCCAACCGTATTATCGAGATCACGCCTAAGGGAATTCTTGATAAGCAAATGTCTTATGATGAATACTTGGCGAATGACGAGTTGAAAAAGCAGCGTCAATTGATGTATCAATAAAACAACGAAGGAGTGTTAAGTCTGATTTTAGATTTAGCACTCTTTTTTTGTTTGGCTACTTGTTTAAAAAGTGAGGAGAAATGATGGAACCATTTACTGAGAATGTTATTAAAGTTATCAAAAACATACCGAGTGGCTGTGTCATGTCCTATGGACAGATTGCCCGCGTAGCTGGTAATCCGCGAAGTGCTAGACAGGTCGTCCGTATCCTCCACTCTATGAGTAAAAAACATGATCTGCCTTGGCACCGTGTAATCAATGGAAAAGGAGAAATCGGCATTCAAGATGAGGAATTATTTTTTACACAAAAATCACGATTAGAAAGTGAAGGCGTGCAATTTAAAGGGAAAAATAGAGTGGACATCGAAACTTACAGATATTCGCCAGATTGCGAAGATACTATTTAATCACCAATTACAGGGAGAATTGACAGATGCTGATGAAACAGATTCCGGTAATAAAGGTAGCAGAGTTAAGGGATAAAGAAACGATCCATAATCTTATGCAGTTTTATTTTTATGATTTCTCAGAGTATATTGATCTTCAAGTGAACGATAATGGAGTTTTTGGCCAGTATGCGTATCTAGATAACTATTGGGAAGAAAGTCGCCGTTTTCCTTATCTGATCCAAAAAGAAGGCAAGCTAGCAGGGTTTGTATTAGTAAGCGAAGTACAGGAGTCTAACAATCCTTACTGGTCGATCTCTGAATTTTTTATCATGAAAAGATTCAGGCTTGATGGTTTGGGGAAACTGGCAGCCTATCAGATATTTGAAAAACATAAAGGGGATTGGCAAGTTTCTCAAATAGAAGCGAACAAACCTGCACAGACGTTTTGGAGAAAAGTGATAGGTGAATACACTGGGAAACAGTATACAGATCGGAAGGAAGAGGGAAGAGTCATCCAATCGTTCTCCAATACAGTAATTTAGAAATGATGTGCGATTCTATCAATGGAATCGCTTTTTTTATTGCGATAAAACGGTAGAAAGTTTGACTTTTTTTTAATAGGGCAAAATAGGAGAGGAACTACTATCATTTTAAGTAGGTCCAAATAACCGTTTTTTTTATACTTCTGAGGGGATGTACACATGTTTAGATTGAACCTGTTAGATAATTATTTAAAGAAATATACAAAAATGTCCGAGAGGGAACTATCACATACCGTTCAATCGAATATGTGGTTTACTCCCGTTCTTTATGTCTTGTTTTCTGCACTACTCGTTACGGCCACGTTAACAACAGATCTAAAGTATGACTTAGGCAATCAGATGCGTCCTTTTTTTGCAGTGGATTATGATCTCACACAAAATTTAGTAGGGACGCTTACCGCAGCCACGCTAACTCTGACCACCTTTACCTTTAACTTAATTCTTGTTGTGTTTACGACGTTTTCTGGACAGTTTTCTCCTCGTATGTTGAAAAACTTTATAGCTAGTAAGTCAACTCAGCGTGTTCTAGGGATATTTACCTCAAGTTTTATTTATATGTTGTTGAGTTTTTTATTTTTGAACAAAAGAATGGCTGAATACTATTTTGCTGTTCCGTTGGTAGCAGCAATCATTGCAGCCTTTGCGATGGGAACGTTTATCTTTTTTATCAATCATGCTGTCGCTTGGCTTCAAGTGAACCAAATGACATATGATATGAAGAATGAAGCATTATCTATCGTGAAAAGTACACTAGAGGATGAAGTGGATCCTTATAAAGTAAATGATTTAACGACGGTGAACAGTGAAATATGTGAGGAAAACGGTAATGAGATTAAAGCTCGCAAATCGGGATTTATCCAATTGGTGGATTTCATCTCCATCATGAAAGAAGCAGAACGAGATGATATCGTCATACGTTTGGAGTATGCGATCGGAAGTTATGTATATGCTACAACACCTTTTGTTACTTATTGGAAAAAAGGTGAGAATGAAATAGACGAAGAAAAATATTTGTCACTCATTAGTATTGGAAGAAGGCAAACGGAAGTACAAGATATTGAATTTAGTATTAATAAGCTTGTAGAAGTTGCGATCAGATCTCTAGGAAATAATGATCCAAAAACAGCGATTAACTCTATTTATCAATTAGGTGAAGTTCTTACTACAATTTCACGAGGATCTATATTCTCAAAGTATCTGGTAGATAAACAGAATAATCTGCGCGTCGTTTTACAAGAACGAGATTTTAGCCATTATTTATACAACGGTTTTGGATATATTCGTCACTATGCGAAAGATAACGTGATCGTGTGTACGGAGATCTTGAAAGTTCTGGATTTGATGGCAAAATCCTTAAATAAGCGTGATTATAACCCAGTCTGGGAATTTGGGGTACTAACCGCTAGCGGGTTAGAGAATCATTTCTTATTCGCTCTGGATTATCAACAATTTCACAGAGCACTGCAAAATCTTTCTGTTACGACCAAACATGAAAAAGAATATGAAGAGTTCTTGTTTAAAAGTAAACAACCATAAACCAAGAAAAGCCCGGTATAAGTACCGAGCTTTTTTATATGGAGCGCAATGCGTTTTGAACGTCAGCAGCCGAATGAAACGGCTTGTCAAGTTGGAGCATTTTCCGAAGAATTGATTTTAAAGGAAGTGATATTTCTAATTCATCTTCCCAGCTCAACTCTTTTTTTGACTGAGGCACGTAAGAAGAGTATAGAAGAAAGAGTGCAAAATGACCGAGAGCAAACAAGTCGCTTTCCACTTTAACAGCCCGCATCCGAAGTTTCTCAGGATGATCATTCGGATCTTCAACCTCTTGGTGTTTGTCTGATAAATAACAAGCAAGTCCAAAATCAATCACGGTCAGTTTGTTATCACGTTGTATGATATTTGGAATACGAAGATCTCGATGTATGATCCCTTTCTCGTGAAAGCGCTCAGTTATGTTTAGAAGCTCTAGCAGAATCGCGATCGTTTCTTCTTCGTTATACGTTTGATTGTCACGAAAAATTAGATCTTCGAATGTTTCTCCCTTAATCCACTCCATAGCAATAAAGTGACCTTGTTCATCTTGAAAGGTATTCAATAGCTTCGGAACGGGGTGTTGATGCAGCGCTTCTAAAATCTGAGACTCTCTTTGAAAAGAGAGAAGCCCAGCTGTGGTTTTGGCTTTTGTGTTCCTCAGCTGTTTTAAGACGATGATCTCTTCTGTTTGCCGATCGAGTGCTAAATACGTAATACCGTAGCTGCCCATTCCAAGAACTTCTTGGATAAGATATCGCTCATGAATGAGATGCCCAGCTTTAAAAGGTCTGTCCCATAACGTTCTTTGCAGACCTTTCCAAAGTTCAGTTATCATTTGGTTTTATCTTAACTCAGATTAGGAGCTAAAGAAGCTGCTTCTCTTTTTCTTTTTATAATGCTTGTGTCCATATCCACCATAATGCTTCTTGCCAAAGTCACTGCTGCTGTATTTCTTGTAGCTTTTCTTATATTTGTAGCCAGAGCTGCTGTACTTTTTATGGCTGCTGTGTCCCAATAGTGATTTTAATAGTTTCTTTAACATGAAAAATCATCTCCTTTGAAGATACTTGTTAAATCTTATTCGTCCTTTTCAAGCATTATCCTACTGTACGTACTTTTAAACAAAAAGTTTCAAAGAGAAGGGGTCTGACCCCAAACAATTTATTTCCCGCAACAATTTCCTTGTTTTTGTCTAGAAAGTTTTGTTAAATTTAGAGAGGTATATCAGAACGTTTACAAAAATGATGTTTTTTGTGAGGTGTTCAAGGAGAGGGGTTCTTCGTTTCATGTTGGAATATAGTGTTGCAGCTTTATTGCCTTTATGTTTGCAGCTGCTTTTTAATAGAGTATTGTTTACTAAATATTTACCTTTAGGGATTACGATCGTTATTATGATTTTTGGTTTTGATGGTTTGAATCAACCGTTGCCTCTCCAAATCGTGGCTGTAGTTTCTACGATTGTTGGCTTTTTTCTTGGTCTTAAAATTTATAACAAACAAAAAAGAAAAGTAAAATAAAAAAAGACGTCACCTTCATGAGGTAGACGTCTTTCTTTTTGTATGAATAATGGTTTCTTTTAAGAAAAGTACGAGCATGGTTAACACATACAGTGTAATGATGCCAAGTCCGGCTTTATCTAAGTGAACAAGTTTTAGAATGACTGAGCTTAAAATCGTGATGTACAAGGCACCTAAATACTTTTGAATCTGTTCACTGGAATAGATGGTTGTCAGTTTGGCTCCTAGCTGAGTGCCTACAAGGGCGCCTAATATAAGTAGAAGACCAAGTTTATAATCAATCTGAACACTTGATGCGTAAGTTAAGAAACCAGCACTTACAATGAAAAACACACTGACTAAGCTCGTCCCAACAGCTTTTCTAGAAGGAAACTTCAGTAAAGAAATGAGCATAGGCACCATTACGAATCCTCCGCCGACTCCTAATGTCGTAGAAATAAATCCTCCTGTAAATCCAATAAAAACTGCTTTTGGCCAAGAGAAGTAGATCTCGGTAGTGCTTTGCGCTATATTCTTGCGTTTTGTTTGCTTATAAAGCAGGGAAAGAGCAAAGTAGGCAAGAAGAACAATATAAAATAATGGGATGATCGTATCGTCGTAATCCATCTTCTCTAACCATACTACAAGTGGATGCGCGACCTGTGTGGCACCGATCCCGATAATCCCTAGAACACCAGCAGTTTTCCATATAATATTCTTAAATCTCAGATGAGCAGCAACTCCTGAAACACTTGTCCCGATAGAGTACATGAGACTCGTTCCAATCGCAGACAGAGGCGGAATGCCGAAAAGAATGAGGACGGGTGTTAGAATAAAGCCGCCACCAATTCCAAAAATGCCTGAAAAGATACCGATGCATAAACCAAGCAGTATATAAAAAAACTCCATTTTAAAACTCCTTTAAGGGGACACGCCTTCTACAATTTTTCTAAAAATCATGGTATTGCTAGTGGGAAATGGGGTCTGACCCCAAACAATTTATTTCCCATCTTGCGCCTACCTTTGAGTATACCACTTTACTTTCTTTCCAGAAACTTCTGCGAATATTTGTTCGTAATTATTAGGTTTTGGATAAGGGCTGTGCTATAATTTGAGTAACCAGAATTTAGGAACGGAGGTTCGGTTTTGTGAGTCAAAGTCAATTGTTCGAAATCAAATCAAACTATCAGCCACAAGGGGATCAGCCCGCAGCGATCAAACATCTTGTGAACAATATAAACGCAGGAAAGAAGAGTATGACCCTGCTTGGTGCGACCGGAACAGGGAAGACGTTTACGGTCTCAAATGTTATTCAGGAAGTAAACAAACCGACTCTTGTTATTGCTCATAACAAAACATTAGCCGGACAGCTTTACAGTGAGTTAAAAGAATTTTTTCCGAACAACGCAGTTGAATATTTTGTTTCGTATTACGATTATTATCAGCCAGAAGCATACATCGCACATTCTGATACGTATATCGAAAAAGATGCAAGTATTAATGATGAGATCGATAAACTTCGCCACTCGGCTACCTCATCACTTTTTGAACGAAAAGACGTTATTATTGTGGCCAGTGTTTCATGTATTTATGGTCTAGGTTCACCTGAAGAGTATAAAGACATGGTGATCTCCTTAAGAGAAGGAATGGAGAAAGACCGTGACCAGCTTTTACGTGACCTTGTAGATGTTCAATACAACCGAAATGATATTAACTTTACTCGTGGTACGTTCCGAGTTAGAGGAGATGTCGTGGAAATCTTCCCAGCCTCACGAGACGAACATTGTCTTCGTGTGGAGTTTTTTGGTGATGAGATCGACCGCATTACGGAAGTGGATGCACTAACAGGTGAAATTCTTGGTGAACGTAAACACGTTGCCATTTTCCCTGCTTCCCACTTCGTAACACGTGAAGAGAAGATGAAAGTAGCGATCAAGCGTATTGAAGCTGAACTTGAAGATCGCCTAAAAGAATTGAATGAAGCTGGAAAACTGTTAGAAGCTCAGCGTCTTGAACAGCGTACAAGATACGACCTGGAGATGATGGCGGAAATGGGGTTCTGTTCAGGGATCGAGAACTATTCTGTTCATCTGACTCTAAGACCATTAGGTTCAACGCCATACACACTTCTAGACTATTTTCCGGATGATTCACTGATTGTTATTGATGAGTCCCATGTTACTCTCCCGCAGATTCGTGGAATGTTTAATGGAGACCAAGCGAGAAAAGGCGTCCTTGTCGATCATGGATTCCGACTGCCTTCCGCAAAAGATAATCGTCCGTTAACGTTCGATGAATTTGAGCGTTACACAAAGTTTCAGCACATTTACGTATCAGCAACACCTGGTCCGTATGAGCTCGAGCACGCACCTGATCCGGTTGAGCAGATTATTCGTCCAACAGGGCTCTTGGATCCTACACTAGAAGTCCGTCCCATCAAAGGTCAAATCGATGATTTACTAGGGGAGATCAACGAAAGAATCGAGAAAAACGAACGAGTTCTTGTTACAACGTTAACGAAAAAGATGTCTGAAGATCTTACCGATTATTTTGTGGAGCTCGGCATAAAAGTTCGATACCTGCATTCAGAGATAAAGACGCTAGAACGGATTCAAATCATACGCGATCTGCGTCTTGGTGTGTTTGATGTACTCATCGGCATTAACTTGCTGCGTGAAGGGTTAGATATTCCTGAAGTTTCTCTCGTTGCCATTTTAGATGCAGATAAAGAGGGATTCTTACGTTCAGAGCGTTCGTTGATCCAAACAATTGGTCGTGCTGCTCGTAACTCAAACGGTCACGTTATTATGTATGGAGATAAGATTACAAAGTCCATGCAGATCGCGATTGATGAGACGCAGCGCAGACGACAGAAACAGATGGAACACAACGAAAAGCATGGAATCACGCCGACAACGATTAAAAAAGAAGTGCGTGATGTGATTCGTGCGACTCAAGCTGCCGAAGATACAGAAACGTATACAAGTTCAAAAGCTCCTAAGCAAAAGATGAGCAAGAAAGATCGCGAAGCGTTTATCGAGCGTATGGAAAAAGAGATGAAGGATGCTGCAAAGAACCTTCAGTTCGAGCGTGCAGCAGAGCTTCGTGACCTCATTCTTGAGTTAAAAGCGGAAGGATGATAGCAGTTGGCTACCAATCAAAACATAATTGTAAAGGGTGCTAGAGCCCATAATTTAAAGAATATAGATATTACGATCCCGCGTGATAAGCTGGTTGTTTTAACCGGCTTATCTGGTTCGGGTAAATCTTCACTTGCTTTTGATACGATTTATGCAGAAGGACAGCGCCGTTACGTTGAATCTCTCTCTGCTTATGCCCGCCAGTTTCTCGGACAGATGGACAAGCCCGATGTGGATTCGATCGAGGGGCTGTCACCTGCTATTTCAATCGATCAAAAAACAACGAGCCGTAATCCTCGCTCAACAGTAGGTACGGTTACTGAAATCTATGACTATCTACGTCTTCTATTCGCACGTATCGGTCGACCGGTATGTCCTGTTCATAACGTGGAGATCACTTCCCAAACGATTGAACAAATGGTTGACCGAATCTTAGAATATCCTGAGCGTACAAAACTTCAAATTTTAGCACCTGTTGTTTCCGGTCGAAAAGGAGAACATGTTAAAGCGCTTGAAGATATTAAGAAACAAGGGTATGTTCGTGTTCGAATCGACGGAGAGATGCGTGAAATCTCTGAGGAAATTAAGCTTGAGAAAAATAAAAAACATACGATTGAAATTGTGATCGACCGTATCGTCGTAAAAGA
Organism: Fictibacillus tiangongensis; assembly: GCF_048083785.1. Lineage (GTDB taxonomy): Bacteria > Bacillota > Bacilli > Bacillales > Fictibacillaceae > Fictibacillus. The sequence continues at coordinate 3,418,222 of NZ_CP182294.1, read as the reverse complement.
AGGAGTAGCTACTCGTCTAGCTGATTCTCTTGAAGCGGCACTTAACCTTGGTGGAGGAAGTGTTGTCGTCGATGTTATGGAAGAAGAGGAACTTTTATTCTCGCAAAACCATGCTTGTCCTCATTGTGGATTTTCGATTGGTGAATTAGAACCACGTTTGTTTTCATTCAACAGTCCATTTGGGGCGTGCTCTTCGTGTGATGGTTTAGGAGTAAAGCTTGAAGTAGACCCAGAGCTCGTTATTCCAGACTGGAGTCGTACTTTACGAGACAACGCCATCGCACCTTGGGAACCAATCAGTTCGCAATATTATCCGCAGCTTCTTGAAAGTATCTGTAACCACTTTGGTATCGATATGGATGTACCCGTTGAATCTCTGCCAAAAGATCATATGGATAAAATTTTGAACGGAAGTAAGGAGTACCTTACATTCACGTACAAAAATGATTTTGGTCAAGTACGTAAAAATGAGATTCAATTTGAAGGTGTATTAGGCAACATTCAGCGCAGATACCGTGAAACGAGTTCAGATTATATTCGTGAGCAGATGGAAGGATATATGGCACAAAAGCCATGTCCAACATGTAAAGGACATCGACTGAAAAAAGAAGCTCTTTCTGTTTTAATCAACGGAAAACATATCGGTGAAACGACTGCTCTATCCATAACAGAAGCAAAGAACTTCTTCGATAACCTCGACCTGACAAATAAAGAACGTGCAATTGCGAAGCTGATTCTCCGCGAGATCGTGGATCGTTCAGGTTTCTTGATCAATGTAGGACTAGACTATTTAACGCTAAGCCGAGCTGCTGGTACGCTATCCGGCGGTGAAGCACAGCGTATTCGCCTTGCGACTCAAGTGGGGTCACGTTTGATGGGCGTTCTTTATATTCTTGATGAGCCGTCAATCGGCCTTCATCAGAGAGATAATGACCGACTGATTCGAACACTTGAAGAAATGCGTTCTCTTGGGAATACGTTGATCGTCGTTGAGCATGACGAAGATACGATGCTAGCAGCTGACTATGTTATCGATATCGGTCCTGGTGCCGGTGCACATGGTGGTGTGATCACATCACAAGGTACACCACAAGAGATTATGGAAGACCCAGCCTCACTGACAGGGCAATATTTGTCTGGTAAAAAGTTTATTCCTCTTCCAAAAGAAAGACGTAAGCCAGATGGAAGGTATATTGAAGTAAAAGGTGCAACAGAGAACAACTTAAAGAACGTTTCTGCTAAGATTCCATTAGGGTTGTTTACAGGAGTGACAGGTGTATCGGGATCTGGAAAGAGTACGCTTGTTAATGAGATCCTGCATAAAGCTCTTGCACAAAAGCTGCACCGTGCAAAGGACAAGCCTGGTGCTCATAAGTCTATGAAGGGTCTAGAACATATTGATAAAGTTATTGATATCGACCAGTCTCCAATAGGCAGAACGCCACGATCGAATCCAGCGACATATACGGGAGTATTTGATGATATTCGTGATGTGTTTGCATCAACGAATGAAGCGAAAGTTCGTGGTTATAAAAAAGGACGCTTCTCCTTCAACGTAAAAGGTGGGCGTTGTGAAGCATGCCGTGGGGATGGAATTATTAAAATTGAAATGCATTTCTTGCCGGATGTATACGTACCATGTGAAGTTTGTCATGGTAAACGATATAATAGAGAAACGCTAGAAGTGAAGTATAAAGGGAAAAACATCGCTGACATCTTAGATATGACGGTGGAAGATTCTGTTGAGTTCTTTGCCAACATCCCTAAGATCAATCGGAAGCTTCAGACTATTCTTGATGTAGGTCTTGGTTATATTAAGCTTGGTCAATCGGCTACCACTCTTTCTGGAGGAGAAGCACAGCGTGTGAAGCTTGCGTCACAGCTTCATAAGCGTTCTACAGGGAAAACGATCTACATTCTAGATGAACCAACAACTGGTCTTCACGTAGATGATATTTCTCGTTTGCTTGTCGTTCTTCAAAGACTTGTAGATAACGGAGATTCTGTACTTGTTATTGAGCATAATCTTGATGTCATCAAACAGTGTGATCATTTAGTCGACCTTGGACCTGAAGGTGGGGATAAGGGCGGTATGATCGTTGGTACTGGTACGCCAGAGGAGTTAGCTGAAATCGAAGCTTCTCACACCGGCCGTTATCTTGCTCCAATCTTAAAACGAGATAAGAAACGTATGACTGGAAAGATTAAAGAAAAAGAAACGATTAAATAGACTATTAAAACAATAGGTTATTAAAGAAAGGAGGGTGAAAATATTTCACCCTCCTTTTTCTACTAAAAGTGAAGAGTTGGGAGGAAAGGAACAATCCCATATGCTCCAACCATTTTGTACTAAATAATTGAAATAGGATTTTTATGCTATGAAATGGTGAAGGAAGAAAGCGGAAAAAATACACCTTCTCTTTTTAAGAAAAGGTGCATTTGAATATTAATTTCTATTTATATTTTTCCTCTGAAGAAGAAGAATTTTTTGTACCTTTTTTGTCCTTCTCTTCACGCTTTTCTTGTTTAAGATCTTCCATCGGAATGGGATCAACGTTTTGCTCACTCTCAAATTTATCAAACAAGCTTTGTTGATCTGTTTTGTATTGTTCAGGATTGTCCATTTTGCCTTTTTGATTCTTTTTTACATCAGCCATAATAAATCACTCCTGTCTTAGTTATATATCCATTCCTTTTTCATGGTTTTCTTAAACAAAAACTCCCCAAAACGACAATTTTCGTATAAAATAGATAGTGTTTTTATTTCCATATCTTAGAAAGAAGCTTGTAAATTACATAGTTTATTACAATTACGATGAATGACCCAAAAAGGCCGGCGAGAATTCGGTCACTTACGGTAAGTTCTATAGCATCTTCAGTCATAACGCCGAATATAATGCTAGTGATCATTAGTATAGCTAATACTATTAAAAGAATTTTTAACGTTCGAATCTGTTTCAATGGTAGTTGCTCCCTTGGTTGTTTTTGTCATTATGATACGGAATTTTAGAAGTTATGTCGAATGGCTATAGAGATAAAGGAAGATTGTTTAAAGGGGTCGAAGTAAAAAAGGCACGTGCCTTTTGCTTGTAGTCCCGTTAGTTATTGTTTTAATAAAGCAGGAGGTCTTGTTTCATGAAGGAAGGCTCGAAAAAAGCAATTTCTGCACTATGTTATTTTAGTCTGTTTTTCGCACCATTTTTATTTCCGATCGCTGTATACCTAATCGCAGATGAGCCTGAAGTGATGGAGCACGCAAAAAAATCATTTTTGTCCCATCTATTGCCCATTATCGCTGTTCCATTAGGTATTATTATCATTTTTGAAACGCAATATCATCTAGTCGCTATTATTATAAGTGCACTCATTTTTGGAACGCTGACATTAATTGTGATGATCTGGAATATTGTTAAAGGGATAAAGGTAATCGTCTCATAATCTATTTTGTACAAGTAATACCGGAAAGTCTCAGTCATCTTAGAATCAGCCGACGCCGGTGACGGAACCCCAAAAAGGAGGCGTCAATGTATGGAAGAACGCAAAATGATTTTAAACATGCTGAACGAAGGTAAGATCTCAGTTGAAGAAGCGGAGAAACTTTTGTATGCCCTTAATGATAAGAAGAAGCTGCAGCTGAGCTCAATCAGTTCTCTCAACCTAAAAAAGAAAGCTGTGAATGGTGCTACCGCAGTTAAGCTGCCGACTTCTGGTTATAAAGTGGCAAAGTTTTTAGACCGTGTTGTAAAGCGTATTAAGACGGTTGATTTTGACTTGAATTTCGGACCTTCTGAACCTGTTCACTATGTCTTTCAAGATAGTCATGTTATGTTTCAGGCGATGGACGTTGAAGTATACAACGGTTCAGTAACGGTCGTTCCATGGGATCGAAAAGACGTGCAAGTAGAGTGCGATGCACATGTTTATAAAGTGCCAGAAGGATCTTCAGCGAAAACGAAATTTAGAAATGAAACGTTCTATGATTGTGATGCCACAAAGTTGCGCTTCTATTCTAGAAATAAGCATCAAAAGGTAAACGCCGTAATCTCTATTCCAAGAGAAGCTTATGATGAGATAAAGATTACAACGTTTAACGGACCTGTAAAAATAAGTGATTCTCATGCAAAAACACTGACAGTTAAAACGACTGTAGGAGCGATTGCGATGAACCACTGTACGGGGGAGAACGTTAAAGCATCTGCTGCTAATGGCTCATTAACGCTTAACGATTGTCAGTTTAAAGATGTAGAAGCAGAAACGATGAACGGACCTGTACGCCTTTCAGTAGATGCTTCACAAGTCCGGTCAGAAACCATAAATGGTTCAATCTACTGCCGTTTTGCTTCATCGGTTGAAGGGTATGCATCTTTTAAGACGGTGACGGGAAAAATAGAAACAGAATTCCCAGAAACAGTAGAGCTTGATGCCGTTCTTAAAACAATCGTTGGCGGATTTGTTTGTGATTTTGAATCTGTTGAGGTCCGAGAAGAAAAGAAAGAAGTGACTCGAAAGTTTCTTTCTTTTATAGCGAACGGAGATAAGGGCTGGCCGTCTTTTAAATTGGAGGCGGAGGCAAAAACAGGCTCTGTTGTGGTGTTAAAAGCGAAATAGAGGTGACTTACATCATGAAAAAACTTAAAAGATCGAACGATGCTAAAATTTCAGGAGTTTGCGGTGGAATTGCAGAGTATATGAATGTTGATCCGACGGTTGTCCGATTAGGAACAGTTGCACTGGCCCTGTTTACAGCGGTTATCCCAGTTGGTTTAGCTTATATTATCGCACTAGCTGTCATGCCGGAGGATGGCGTATAAAATGGTGAGCTGGTTCGCTTCTTTATTGATTAACACGATTGCGCTGATGGTAGTAGCAGGGTACTTTGATGCTTTTCATATAGAAAACATCAGTGCAGCATTATTAGCCAGCGTTTTGTTATCACTGTTTAACGTTTTTCTAAAGCCGATCCTGGTCCTGTTGACATTGCCTGTGACTATTTTCTCTTTAGGATTATTTTTAATCGTCATTAACGCAGCACTATTATCGTTAACGGCAGAATTGATGGGAAGCTCGTTTAACATTGATGGATTCGGCATGGCATTACTCGCTGCACTCATCATTTCACTTCTGAATATGTTCCTGACGAATTTTGTTTTGGAGCCTTTAAGAAAGAAGCGGAAAAGAAACTAAAGTAGCAGTTTTATTTATTGAAATAAGCATCTTTCTTACAAGCTTGAAAAAACCGGTGGATTTTCACCGGTTTTTCTTTTTTAAAAGTCTGTTTTCATATTCATTGTTGCTTTGAAAGTAGTTGATTTCCGTTCCAGGTTGCTCACTTTCCGCGGGGCAAGCGGTAAGCCACATTCGTACGTTTCACTCTTAAGTGTCTCAGCTGTCTAGTTGCAGTGGCTAGCCCCTCGAGGTCAAAAGTTAAACGGTCAAGAAGGCAAATTGCGGCCTTCATAGACCGTTCAACTTTTGCTTGTCGGGGCTGAACGAGCCACTTCCTCTTTTCAAACTGCCCGCCTGTCCCGCAGGAGTCTCGCACCTTCCACTACAATCAAAAGTCAAAGAAGAAAATAAAAAACACTTTAAAGCAACGATCTTTTAGAAAACAACTTTTTAAATTTAAAATGGTGATAATTAGGTTTCATTTTGCATGAAAGAAAGAATGGTCATGCCTACCTCTCTGAGTGTTTTCGTTTAATACTTTCTTTGTTCATCACAATCAAATCAAAATGCCCCTTTAAAACTAGAGAGTGTTGACGGTTGTTTATTATCATCTGGTATAACCCATAATTACTTAAGTTCTTGTTATTTTTTAAGCAACTCTGTCAGGGATTGGAGCGGAAGGGTACTGACTCCTGCGGGACGAGTGGGTCAGGTGAGAAGGCGTGATGCGGCAAGGGGCTCACCGCCCGCCTCGCGGAAAGCATGTACCCTGGAGCGGAGATCCCCCCATCCAGGTATGCTTTTTAAGTAACCTCCCTAACAGAAGCATCATCCGGTTTCCATATTTTATATTTTATAGTAATATTAAGGTATTCTGTTTGAAAGAAAGGACCTCAAGTGACCTGTATGCCAACATTTAATCTGTAATGGAACACAATTTAGATCGCTTCTCAACCGTTAAGAAACAACGTGTTTCTGACCTCGGGAGAAGTCTGTCTACAACCCATTACAGAGGAAATACAGCGAACTGCAGTCCGTTATAACGGGTAACATTGCGTTCAAAGCTCTCCTTGTATTAGGGGAGCTTATTTACGTACTGCAAGAAATCAAATAGAAGTTGTATTTCTTCACTACTACATTTTTAGAGGTGAAGAAAAAATGCAGATACAACAATTTGCTTTAGCACTCCATCAACAAATGAGAGCGGACACGGTAAAAAAACAGTGCAAAATGTGCGGGAAAGTTACGACTTTTACAGATACGACCATACAGAGACACAACGCAAATGGAAAGAACATCTATCAGTTTTCGATTTATAAATGCCCGAAAAATCATTCTTGGAACAAAAAGCTCAACATTTATAAATCGTTCACAGAGCATGTCGATCCCCTATCGATTGTTCCTACATCATTTATAGAGATAGAGCCCGGTAAGAAGATTACCTCCTTGAAGAGAGGGGATTCTTTATGCGAAATAAAGATAACATCAGTTAAAGGGAACTTTCGAATTGATCGCACACTTGCAGACCACATTGAAGGGTGGAGCAGGACAGAGATCGCTCAACACATAAAAACAGGGAAGATTCTGTTAAACGATTGTTTAACAAAACCAAGTCAAAAGCTCTCCGTTCATGATAAGATTTTTATAGATGTGAAATAAGAACAATAATCATTTACCGTTTGCTTCGAACTCGATCAAACGGCATTTTTTTTAGAAGGAGCTGAGAATCTTGCAAACAGAAAGATTAAAATTCCGACCGTATACGACAGAGGATTTTTCGTTTTTTGCATCATTATGGGCAGATCCTGATGTCGTTCAATTCATCGGGAAAGGGGTAACTCGTTCAGAAGAAGAAGCTCGAAAAAGCTTTGAAGAATGGCTTCTTCCTGGATATCGTGAGGGCAGAGGATTGTTTCTGATCGAACATAGGGAAAGTCTAGTTCCGATTGGTCACGCAGGTATTGTGCAGCAAACGATCGATGGGAAGAAAGAATTCGAGATCGGCTATTGGCTGGCGAAGGAATATTGGGGAAGCGGCTATGCAACAGAGGCTGCAGTTCACTTCAAAAGTTACGCTGTTCAGGAATTAGGAATTTCGCGCCTGATCTGCTTGATTCAGCGGAAAAATAATAAGTCTATTTCTGTTGCTTCTCGAATAGGGATGACCCTCCATAAAGAAACAACGTTTAATATGATACCTGTTGATGTTTACAGTTGGGAGGAAAGTGAGAAATAAGCTCATAGTAGTCTTTGGTTAATCCGTGGTTGAAGTGATACAATAGAATCATTGAAAAATGTCGAGGAGGACCCAATGGCTAAGGTACATATTCATGAACTCATAAAGAAATTCCATCTAGAGCTTGTTAGTGGTGAAGAAGGGATTCACCGCACGATTCGAACGAGCGACATCTCACGGCCAGGTCTAGAGATGGCTGGTTATTTTACCTTTTATCCAGGTGAGCGACTACAGCTTCTTGGGAAAACAGAGCTTTCGTTTATTTCAGAGCTCGATCCTGACACACGCATGGAGCGTTTAACAGCACTTTGCACGGATGAGACACCGGGAATCATCGTTTCTAGAGACATCGAAGTCCCTAAAGAACTGCTTAAAGCTTCTCATAAAAGCGGAGTGCCGATCATGCGTTCACCCGTTACTACAACGCGTTTATCCAGTCGTATCACGAATTATTTAGAGAGTCGTTTAGCGCCAACGACTGCTAAACATGGTGTATTAGTAGATATTTATGGGATCGGAGTTTTAATCACAGGTAACTCTGGTGTCGGGAAAAGTGAGACAGCGCTTGAACTTGTAAAACGAGGGCACCGGTTAGTAGCGGATGATTCGGTTGAGATCAGACAGGAAGATGAAGATACGCTTATCGGAAGCGCACCTGAACTCATACAGCATCTTCTTGAGATTCGAGGTCTTGGCATCATCAACGTGATGACGTTGTTCGGTGCTGGAGCGATCCGCAACTATAAAAAGATCTCAATCGTTATGAATCTGGAAGCTTGGGATTCTAAAAAAGTCTATGACCGCTTAGGTTTAGAAGAAGAGACAACAAAGATCATTGATACGGAAATACCGATCTTAACGATTCCTGTTCGTCCTGGACGAAACTTAGCGGTCATTATTGAAGTCGCAGCGATGAACTTCCGTTTGAAGAGAATGGGCATGAATGCCGCACAGCAATTCTCAGACCGTTTGACTGATGTAATTGAAGCTGGAGATGAAGAAGACCTATAAGAATGTGAAGGAAGTGTAGACTGTGGAAGAAACGATTCAACCTCTAAATCGTGTAGCACTCGAGTTAGGGCCGCTCACGATCTATTGGTACGGACTTATTATTGGGTTTGGCGCGATGCTTGGCCTTTGGCTTGCGGTAAGAGAATCAGAGAGACGCGGGCTTGCTAAGGATACGTTCGTTGATGTAGTCATGATCGCAGTGCCAGTGGCTATTTTATGTGCAAGGCTTTATTATGTAGCGTTTGAATGGGATTTTTATAAAGACCATCCAGGAAAGATCCTTGCTGTATGGGAAGGCGGAATCGCGATTCATGGTGCGTTGATCGGTTCGTTCTTAACGGCACTCGTTTTTTCAAGAGTCAAGAAGATCTCGTTCTGGAAACTTGTTGATATCGCAGCACCTAGCATCTTGCTCGGTCAGGCGATCGGACGCTGGGGCAACTTCATGAACCAAGAGGCTCATGGCGGGGAAGTGACACGAAACTTTTTAGAATCACTCATGCTGCCCGACTTTATTATCAATCAGATGTATATTGACGGCACTTATTATCACCCAACTTTTCTCTATGAATCACTTTGGAGTTTCATAGGTGTTATCGTCTTGCTTTATTTGCGCCGTGTTAACCTTCACCGAGGTGAATTGTTCTTAACATATATTATTTGGTATTCAATTGGACGTTTCTTTGTAGAAGGTCTTCGTACGGACAGTTTGATCGTTTGGGGAACTTCTCTTCGTATCGCACAAGTGGTGAGTTTGATCTGGATTGCAGCAGCGGTGATCATCTGGATCTATAGAAGAAAAGCAGGATTGGCTAAACAACGATATCTAGAAAGTTAAAAGGAGGCGAATGAAAAGTGGAAACGTTAAAAAAAGGCACACTTGCAGGCTTAAAAACCACTTGGACGCTAGGGAAGATCATTTTTCCTGTCACTTTACTCATCACGTTGCTGAGTCACACACCGGTGTTAGATTGGCTGATCTCTGTTTTAGCACCAGCCATGAAATGGATCGGTCTTCCGGGTGAAGCGGCGATCCCGCTCGTTCTCGGTAACTTTCTGAATCTATATGCCGGAATCGGGGGGATTCTGACTCTCGATTCTTTAACGGTGCAAGATGTGTTTATTCTAGCTGTTATGCTTTCATTTTCTCACAACCTATTTATTGAATCTGGTGTAGCAGCTAGTGTGGGCATCAAATTATGGGTAATTCTACTTGTTAGAATTGGCTTGGCACTCTTTTCTGCATTTATGATCAATCTTTTATGGGATGGCGGAACAGAAAAAGCACAGTATGGTTTTATATCAAAGCCTGAAGCGGCACCAGATGGCTGGGGAGAAATCACGCTCACAGCTTTAGAAAAAGCGTCACTCGGTATTCTGCAACTCGCACTTATCGTCATACCGCTCATGATTATCATGCAATATATGAAGGACAAAGGATGGCTGAACAAGTTTTCGAACTGGATGGCTCCAGCTATGAAACTTTTAGGTATGAAAGAGAACACGTCCATGACGATGGCAGCTGGTCTTACGATCGGTCTCGCATATGGAGCAGGTGTGATGATGCAGGCTGCAAAAGAGGATGGCGTATCAAAGAAAGATCTGTATTTGGCTTTTATCTTTCTCGTAAGCTGTCATGCTGTTGTTGAGGATACGCTTGTTTTTGTACCATTAGGCATTCCGGTTCTGCCGCTGCTGATCATTCGAGTTGTGACGGCGATCGTTCTTACGGTATTAGTAGCTTACGTATGGAACAAGCTGGAACGGAAAAATCGTTTAACAAGAAAGGAACGACAACATGAAACGCAACACCATACTATTTGATTTAGACGGAACATTAATCAATACGAACGAACTGATCATCGCTTCTTTTCTTTACACGTTGGATAAGCATTTTCCAGAACAATATAATCGAGAGAGTGTCTTGCCGTTTATGGGGATGCCGCTCGTTGAGACGATGGAGCAGTTCGATAAAGAAAAAGTATCAGACTTAGTTCAAACATACCGTGAACATAACATCTCACATCATGATGAACTGGTTACAGAGTTTGAAGGAGTTTTTGAAACGGTAGAAGAATTGTATAAAAAGGGCTATAAACTGGGCATCGTAACTACAAAAATGAGAAATACAGTCGAGATGGGCTTACGCCTTGTTGGTCTTGATAAGTTCTTTCAAACGGTCGTTACGCTGGATGACGTGAAAAACGCGAAGCCAGATCCAGAGCCTGTTCAAAAAGCGCTAGCCTTGCTTGGATCGACCCCAGATCAAGCGATCATGGTGGGCGATAGCAAGTACGATATTCTTGCGGGTCAGAACGCTGGCACACAAACGGCTGGTGTAGCATGGACGATTCGAGGCAACGATTATTTGCAGCAGTTTAATCCAGACTTCATGCTGAATGAAATGACGGATTTGCTGGATGTTTTGGGAGAGAGATAATTGCGAAATACTGAGCGTTATCCGGTAAAAGGAAGAAACTCGTTGTACCAGGTGTATGACACCGTTCCGTTCTGGAAAGTGGTTAAAAATTTCATTGCGATACAAGTGGCAAGATACACACCATTCCTACCGATAAAAAATTGGATCTATCGTACCTTTTTGAAGATGAAGGTCGGTGAGGGAACAGCATTCGCGTTGATGGTCATGCCAGACATCATGTATCCGGAACGCATATCAGTAGGGAAGAACTGTGTGATCGGCTATAATACAACGATATTAGCTCATGAATATTTAATAAAAGAATACCGTTTGGGTGACGTAATCGTGGGCGATGAAGTGATGATCGGTGCGAACTCTACGATCCTCCCAGGCGTTACGATCGGTCACGGTGCGATCGTATCAGCTGGAACGCTCGTCCACAAAGATGTCCCAGAAGGATCTTTCGTTGGTGGTAATCCGATGCAGGTCATCTACACGAAAGAAGAACGATCTAAGAGGGAAATGGAAAGCTAGAAATTTGTCGTAAGTTCCCCTCTTGGGTTTTCTTGTTTTTCGTCGTATACTTAAAACAGGCAAAAAAGCGAAAGCTGGAGGCGCATACTATGAGAAGGAAATCATTCTCGATCGTATTTATGAAAAACACGTTTAAAATTGGACACCTCGTTGAAGACAACTGTCAGTCTCAGCATGCACCGAAAGCATCTCATCCTCAAAATAAGGCCGAACAACTGGCTGCTCGAGACACCTACCGTTTCCGGACTGCTGTGTCAAAAATGAAAGGTCATGGCCTTGTTAAGCATTACGAACTTCAAAGCAAACGTGCAAAGCTGGTTTTTTATGGCGACTATTCTACTTACAAACGTAACGTACCTCATATTGCGTTTACACACGAACATTTTCAACACTACTTTGGAACAGAAGATTTAATCTGTGAATTTCTCCTTGATACTTCTATTTATTTATTTAAAGAACTCCATTTTTTAGAAGAGATCCAACTGGATATACCGAGTCATGGCAAGATGTATACGGTCGAACTGACACGACAGGAACTCGATGAGTATATGAAGTGTGATCTGGCCGAGATGAAAGATGGTCATCACCATAGGTTCTTCTACATCTACCGAGACGAAGAGCTGGATCTATTTACGAATCAATTTGTAAAGGTCAAACGTTTAAGACGAAAAAAATTATAAAGTAGTTAAAACTGGCGCCCAATCGTCTTATGAATGGGTACCAGTTTTTTTGTTGTGTGAAGGGAGTGGGGGATAGGGTGTATGAAGGTTAGCGGCTATTAACACACAGCGAAATTTGTCGAGGATTGCAGACTCGTGGATAAACAGCCAAAACTCGTGGATTGAGCACCAAAACTTCTGGATTGAATGCAGAAACTTTTGGATTCAGCACCAAAACTTCTGGATTGATAAGTCCGTATGTGCCATGCCACTTTGTTTTGGCAGCTAACAATCTCCATTACTAGAAGTCTTTCCAAAAAAAATCTATTCCTTTTGTCGAAAAATGTCTTTATAATAAAAATGTTCCTTTTTTTAATTTTAAAAATATTGAAAGCGTTTTTACAACAAGAAAAGGCAGGAGGAAATCTGAATATGGATTATGGAGTTATTTTTTCAATTAGTGTGTACATGATCGGGATGGTGCTGATCGGGCTTTATGCGTACCGAAAGACTGATAACCTTACCGATTACATGCTTGGCGGAAGAAATCTTGGACCAGCTGTTACTGCACTGAGTGCGGGTGCATCAGATATGAGTGGATGGCTGTTGATGGGTCTTCCGGGTGCCATGTACGTATCTGGTTTAAGTGCTGGATGGATCGTGATTGGACTATGTGCAGGAGCGTATCTGAACTGGCTGTTTGTGGCACCGCGTTTACGAACGTATACGGAAGTAGCGAACAACTCGATTACGATTCCAGATTATTTTGAGAACCGATTCAAAGATACTTCTCGCATACTGCGTATTACGTCAGCGTTAGTTATCGTGATTTTCTTTACGTTCTATTCTTCATCAGGAATGGTTGCGGGCGGACAATTGTTCGAGACAGCGTTTGGTTTGAATTACATGTGGGGTATCTTGCTTACAGCTGGAGTAGTTATTATTTATACTTTATTCGGCGGTTTCTTAGCGGTAAGTTATACAGATTTCGTACAAGGAGCGATCATGTTTGTAGCGTTGATCCTTGTACCATTCGTTGCGATTCTAAAAGTTGGCGGATGGGATGCTTCGTTTAACGAGATCGAAAGCATCAGTCCGACCCTGCTTGATGCCTTTACAGGTACAAGCTTGATCGGTATCATCTCCTTATTGGCATGGGGATTAGGATACTTCGGCCAGCCGCATATCATCGTTCGTTTTATGGCGATCTCGTCTGTAAAAGAGATGAAGAGCGCAAGACGAATCGGAATGGGTTGGATGGTCTTCTCCATCGTTGGAGCAATGTTCACAGGTCTTGTTGGAATTGCTTATTTCAACCAAGCAGGTGCTCCACTAGGGGAAGCAAAAGCTGAAACGGTATTTATCATACTATCTGAAGTATTGTTCCACCCGATCATTACAGGATTCTTGCTTGCTGCGATCTTAGCGGCAGTTATGAGTACGATCTCATCTCAGTTGCTCGTAACATCTAGTGCTTTAACAGAAGACTTTTACAAAGCATTCGTAAAACGTTCTGCATCTGATAAGGAACTCGTGTTAGTAGGACGATTGGCAGTTTTAGCTGTAGCGGTCATTGCATTTGTGATGGCTCTTAATCCGAGCGAAACGATCCTAAATCTTGTAGGTTATGCTTGGGCTGGGTTTGGTGCAGCATTCGGTCCGGTCGTATTGCTGAGTCTATATTGGAAACGCATGACAAAATGGTCTGCTTTTGCGGGTATCGTTGTAGGAGCTGTTACTGTTATTGTTTGGGAACTCATCCCGGCTATGGCTGATGTATATGAGATCATTCCAGGATTCATCGCATGTACACTAACGATCGTAGTAGTTAGCTTGATGACAAAAGAACCAAGTGCAAGTATTCAAGAAGAGTTTGAAGAAACGAAAAGATTAGTAAGTTAATAGTGGGGATATGGACTGACCAATAGCAGACTCTGTGCTGATATTGGTCAGTTTTTTTGTTGAGACGAGTAAAAGCATCTTAAACAACTGTTTAACGCTGTCACGCAGAATAGCTGCTCCTGCATATGATGGACTATGCGGGGTGACGGATATGAGGATAAAAGATAGAGTAAAGCTTTGGTTCTTAGGATCGCTTTATCCGGAAAATTCATTACAACCGATCGACAGCACAGAGCAGTTTGTTCGTGAATTATATAAGGGATGCCCGGTAATCTTTACGTTAAGAGATGTTTACGGATTGATTCTATACGATAAAAAAGAACAGCTCGGAACACTGTATATAAAAGATATGTTCGGAATCACGGAAGACTATAGAAACTATTATTCAATACTTGAATTGCTCTCGTTCTACAGTGAGCATGTTAGGGAAGGAATTTTATTCTATGCAGAGAATAATTAAAGAATCATATTCTGTTGAACACCTCATTACTTGAGGTGTTGTATTATTACATCCTTAGAAAGTGAGTCATCGTTATATGCCTATTATTATACATCGAGAATTTGTACATGCTTCTGCAGAAGTCTGCTTTGATCTTGCTCGAAACGTAGATATACATACTGAAACGACCTCTCATACAAGAGAAAGAGCGGTCGGCGGAATAACGTCAGGTTATATGGAAAAGGGCGATCATGTAACGTGGGAGGCCGTTCATCTTGGCGTAAAACAAAGGCTGACTGCAAAAATTATTGAGATGGAGAGGCCGCATATGTTTGTAGATGTGATGGTGAAAGGTGCTTTCCATTCATTCGTACATACCCATACTTTCGAACCGAAGAAGAACGGCACCATTATGGTGGATCATTTTCATTATAGATCTCCGTTTGGCGTGATTGGAAGGTTAGCAGATTGGTTGTTCCTCGAAAAATACATGACGAATTTTTTAGTAGGACGGGCGAGAGCGCTAAAAGAGATCGCAGAAAATACGCACCATACATAAAGATAGAAAGCGGTGAACAGTGATGAAGATAGGAATGGTACGTCATTTCAAAGTCAAACGAGGCTATCCGACTGAAAAATGGATCACGCCATCTGAATTTGATCAGTGGCTCAAAGAATACGAAGCTTCTGATGTAGAAGAAACAAACGTTGACCTAAGCGGGATCAATTGGAACACCTGCTATTCGAGCACCGTTCGTCGTGCAGAATATACAGCAGGGAAGATTTACAGAGGTGAGCTGATCAGAACGGATGATCTTCGTGAGATTCCTGTCTATCCATTTTTTAAAAGAGACATTAAGATTCCGATGATTCTATATCCTCTTTGCATCCGAACAGCATGGTTCTTTAACCACAAATCACAGCTTGAGCGTAGAACAGATGTAGAAATGCGTGTTTCAAAGATCGTTGACCGCATACTAGAAGAAAACAAAGAAAATGCATTAATCGTAAGTCATGGTGGACTCATGATGTTCATGAGAAAAGAACTGATCAAGAGAGGATTCAAAGGACCAAGATTAGGCAGACCCGAAAACGCGAAGCTCTATTTGTTTGAGAAGATCTAGGTGGGGCTGTCGAGGTGTGTCGAAAATCGGATAAATAATTTTATCCGTGAAATTATGTATGCTATCCGTGAATATAATGTTCATTACCGTGAATAAAAAAAAGATTACCGTGAAATTTTGCACTTCTACAACTATGTATCGTAAGAAAACTGGCTGACACCCCCACACGAACAGGGAATGTAGCCAGTTTTCTTTCGTAGAACCTTCATTTATTGAGCATTCTTATAAAATTCTTCCATCATATCGTAGCTCATCGGACCGATATGTTTTTGCACGATGATTCCTTTTTTATTAATAATAAAAGTAGTCGGAATCGTGACCGTTTTGTACGTATTTCCGACTTTACCGTCAGGATCTAATAGAACGGGGAAGTTCAGCTTGTACGTTTGCGCAAACTTTTTTACTTCCTTCTCGGAGTCGCTGTCTGTTAAGTTTACAGCTAAGATTTCCACTTTCTTAGAAGAGTGGTCTCTATAGAAACGTACCATTTCCGGCATTTCCGCACGACAAGGTGGACACCATGTTGCCCACAGGTTTACGAATACGACCTTTCCTTTGAGATCTGATAACTTTACGGTTTCGCCTTCAATCGTTTTTAATTCAAAATTCGGTGCACGGTCACCTTTTTTGATACCGTAGGATGCTGCCTCTACGGATTCATCACTTGTTTTCTGTCCACTGAGCGGGGAATTTGTTAGAACGGAAAAGAATAGTGCAGTGACTAACATAGACAGAACGGTTTTTCTGATCTCAAACGAACCTTTCGTATATAAGTAAAGGGACAAGATCGAAAAGAACAAGGAGACCAACCCATCAGCTAGGAGTGTAGTCGACGCAAAATGCGCACCATAATAAGCAGCGAAGTATAAAGTTAACCCTAATATACCGATATAAAATACTCTGCTTCTATCAAGCTCACGCTTACTCGCAGCCCCAAGAATATAAAGGATTGAACAGATGATTCCTAGAACGATTCCTGTTTCTCCTCCATTAAAATACAAGATACTTGACGGGTGTTCAATGATCAGTAGGGGATGTAGAACAGCATAACTGAACTTCCAAACCAATAGAAAAATTCCTACCGCATTACTCAATACGTCTAACAGATGCTTTTTGTCAGTTTCTTCTCTTACTTTTACATACAATATGCCATACGCGATCAATGCAGATCCTAAAATGGCTAGCCAAACCATCTTTACAGAAAAAGATCCGAACGTTATATAATCCGCCATCAGTAACACCCACCTTAAACTTGTCCTCTATTCTAAACTTTATCAAACTCTAGCCTTTTTTATTCCTAATTTGCTTGTTTCATATAAAAAAACCAGTGAAGGATTTCTCCCTGCACTGGTCCTATACTACATTTCTTTACAGCCTTTATAAAAGATAAAACCCAACTCCCATGATCAAGTAAGCTGCAAGGAGGGTGAGCCCTTCAAACCAGTTCGTATCGCCATCACTTGTTAACGCGATCGTTAAGAATACTGCGAGTACCATCGCTACAAGTTCAGGAAGTGTAAAGACGAGTGCCATCGATTTTTCAAAAAACAAAGATACCAATACAAGCAATGGCGCGACAAACATCGCGATCTGTAGCGTTGAGCCGATGGCGATCTCTACGGCAACATTCATCTTATTCTTATAAGCCATGATGATCGCTGAAGCATGCTCAGCTGCGTTTCCGACGATGGCAACGATGATGATTCCGATGAAAACTTCACTCCAGCCAAGTGTTCTTCCTACTTCTTCAAATGTATGGACGAGCTTTTCAGAAACATATGCAACAGCAAGAGTAGCTAGAGCTAGGACGGTAAGAGCTTTCCATTTACTCCATTCTGCTGATTCATCACCATGAGCCACATCGTGTTCTGATTGATAGACACCCCGGTGAGTAACAAGCTTGAACAGAAGTGCAGCCACATAAAGAATGATCATGATGACAGAGACCCATACACTTAAGGTGAGTGAATCGTCGTCGTTCAGTTTATAAGAAAAGACCTCAGGGAAAACAAAAGCGACTACAACAGCGAATATCAGTAGACCCGCGTTATGCCGTGCATCATAAACGTTGAACTTTTGTTGTTTATATTTTAATCCGCCTATGAAAAATGACAAACCTCCGACTAGTAAAAGATTTCCGAGTACAGAACCTGTTAAAGACGCTAATACTACACTTATAAGTCCGGCCTTTAAAGCAAAGATTGAAATGATGAGCTCGACCGCATTACCGAACGTGGCGTTGAGCAAACCGCCAATTCTTGGACCGGCAATGATAGCTAAGCTTTCCGTGGCGCGTCCCATATAACCGGCTAGTGCGATGATCGTTGCACAATAGATTACAAAAAGTAGTACAGCAGGCCAATGTAAGATGCTGCCGATAACGGATAGCGGTACGCCTATGATGATGGAAATAAAAAAGATGCGATTAAACAAGACGCATTCCATCCCTTCTATGTATTTTATTTTTACATACTATTCCCTGAAATCTGTATTCTTAACTCTGAATAAGGAAACAAGATTTTGTGTGAATTGGTTGACAGTTTCGACAAGGACGTGTAGACTAACTACTAAATCTTTATCATGGTAGTATATTAGCGAACTAAAGTGTTATATTGAAATTTTGCTTTCTCACCAAGCTTTTATTCATTAAAACTAAACTTAATCTATTCATTTCAAAAATAAAGGATGAAGGATCATGTCAAAACCGTTTGTCTTTGAAAAACCAGCAGGTATGCGCGATACACTTCCTGCCTTCTATCAAAATAATGAAGATATAAAAAATAGAATGAAACAAGAGATGGAGTCTTGGGGTTATCAATTCATTCAAACTCCTACTTTGGAATATCACGATACAGTCGGTGAAGCTTCGGCAATTTTAGATCAGCAACTGTTCAAGCTGCTTGATATGGAAGGAAAAACATTGGTTTTGAGGCCAGATATGACAGCCCCGATCGCAAGGGTCGTGTCATCAAGCATGAAGCAGGTAGCTTACCCGCTTCGCCTCGCGTACAGTTCTCCCGTTTTCAGAGCGCAACAGCGTGAAGGAGGACGGCCGGCCGAATTCGAACAAGTAGGTATCGAATTGATTGGTGAAGGTACAGCAAGCGCTGAAGCTGAAGCACTAGCTCTTATGTCTGAAGTGTTTAGAAAGAGCGAAATTGCTTCATTTACTGTGGCTGTCGGACATATCGGATTTGTGCAAGAACTTCTTTCTGAAATTTTAGGAAATGATGATCGAGCAGCAGATCTGTTGCGTTATTTAAACGAAAAAAATTATGTAGGTTACACCTCACATGTGAAAAAACTGCCTCTTTCTTCTATAGATACACAGCGATTATTAAAATTGTTGGATTTAAGAGGCGGGATTGAAGTACTAGATGAAGCTTCTTCATTAAACCCGAACAGAAGAGGACAGCAGACCTTACAAGAATTAAAAGATCTGTACGACCTCTTAGAAGATTACGATGCGGCACAAAACATTGTCTTTGATTTTACGCTGTTCAGTCATATGAATTATTACACGGGAATTGTGTTTGAAGGGTACGGTGCAGGAATCGGGGCACCGATCGCAAGCGGTGGACGTTATGACGATCTGCTCAGTCGTTTTGATCGAAAAGCACCGGCAATCGGTTTTGCGATTCGCATGGACTATTTTGTAGAAGCGTTAGGAAAGAAAAAAGATGATACAGAGAGAGAATGCATTCTGTACACGAATGAGCGAAGAAAAGAAGCGCTAAAGCTGGCAAGAAACAAGCGCAATGAGGGCAAGCGTGTAGTGATGCAGAATCTATCCGGAGTAAAAAATATAGATGAATTCAGCAAACGATTTGATGATGTTCATTATTTAATCGGAACACAGCAAGGAGAGGACTTTTCATGAGTACGGTCTTAACGATGGCGATGCCTAAAGGACGAATATTTGAAGAAGCAGTCGATCTTCTTAGACAAGCTGGATATCCACTGCCTCCTGAGTTTGATGAATCGAGAAAATTAATCATCGATGCACCAGAAGCGGGTCTTCGGTTTATTCTGGCAAAACCGATGGATGTTCCGACTTATGTGGAGCATGGTGTAGCGGATATCGGAATCGCTGGAAAAGATGTGATGCTTGAAGAAGAGCGTGATGTTTACGAAGTGCTTGACCTGAAAATCTCAGAATGCTACCTCGCAGTTGCAGGACTTCCGAACGGACATGATCAGAGAGTTGCACCAAAGATTGCGTCAAAATATCCGAATGTTGCATCTCATTATTTTAGAGAGCAGGGTCAGCAAGTAGAAGTGATCAAATTAAACGGATCGATCGAGCTTGCTCCACTCATTGGGTTAGCAGATCGAATCGTTGATATCGTTTCGACGGGGAGGACATTGAAAGAAAACGGTCTTGTGGAACTTGAAAAAATAGCTGATATTACGTCGAGGTTGATCGTGAATCCTGCTAGCTATAGACTGCATGCAGCACGCATCAATGATCTAGTTGAACGGCTTCGAACACTGGTCGAGAGCAAGGAGGATGTTCGATGAAAATAGTACCCGTCACTGAACTTAAAAACTTAGAGAGAAGTGTTGAACAAAATACGGAGATTCAAAGAAAAGCCGTTCTTGATATTTTACAAAACGTGAAATCAAGGGGGGATGAGGCTCTTTTTGAATATACAAAAACTTTTGATGGTGTATCACTTTCATCGCTTGAAGTGACACAGTACGAAATAGATGAAGCAATTTCTTCCCTTGATCCTAATTTGGTAGAAATCATTTCAGAAGCAGCAGACAATATTCGTGAATATCATGAAAAGCAACGCCGACAGTCATGGTTTTTCACACGTGAAGACGGAACATTATTAGGTCAAAAAGTAACGCCGCTTGATTCAGTAGGTGTTTATGTACCCGGCGGAACAGCCGCTTACCCGTCTTCTGTATTGATGGGCGTCATACCGGCAGTTGTTGCAGGCGTAGAGGAGATCGTCCTTGTGTCACCACCAGGAAAAGATGGAAAACTTCCTTCTGCTGTGCTGGCGGCCGCTTCAATTGCCGGAGTTAAACGCATGTTTAAAATCGGTGGCGCACAGGCGATCGGTGCACTGGCATATGGAACGGAATCAGTTCCGAAGACAGATAAGATCGTTGGTCCAGGTAACATATTCGTTGCGCTCGCAAAACGCGAAGTTTTTGGCGTGTGTGATATTGATATGATCGCAGGTCCGAGCGAAATCGCCGTTCTTGCGGATGAGACAGCGAACGCTCGTTATATTGCAGCCGACTTATTATCACAAGCTGAACACGATTCGAGATCTGCAGCTGTACTGGTTACAACGTCAAAAGTGTTAGCTGAGGAAGTTGCGACGGAAGTTGAGTCACAACTCGCTGAACTTCCAAGAAGAGACATCGCGATAGAAGCAATTCGAGATCATGGAGTCATATATATCGTGAATTCGGTTGAAGAGGGAGCAGATGTGATCAATCAGATCGCACCTGAACACCTTGAGATCATGACGAAAGATCCGATGAGTCTTCTCGGAAAAATAAAGCATGCAGGTGCGATTTTTCTTGGAGAATACAGTTCAGAGCCTGTTGGGGATTATTTTGCAGGAAGCAATCATGTTCTTCCGACAAGTGGAACAGCGCGCTTTTCAAGTCCGCTTAACGTAGATGATTTTACAAAAAAATCAAGTGTGATTCGATATAGTGAACAAGCACTAAAAGAAAACGGAGAGAAAATATCAGCATTTGCTCGCCTAGAGGGACTTGAAGCACATGCGAGAGCAATTGATGTTCGACTGGAGGACAAGTAGATGGAAAATCAAGTGCGACAACATACGATCGAAAGAAATACAAAAGAGACCCAGATCAGCTTATCTCTAAATATTGATGGAGAAGGACAAGCTGATATTCAAACGCCTGTCCCATTCTTAAACCACATGCTAGATGCGATCGCACGTCACGGACATTTTGATCTCACGGTTAACGCTGCGGGAGATGTGGAGATCGATGATCACCACACAACAGAAGACGTTGGGATCTGCCTTGGCCAAGCGATTCAGGGAGCTTTAGGTGACAAGCGAGGAATCAAGCGATACGGCAATGCGTTCGTACCGATGGATGAGACATTGGCTCAAGTCGTAATCGATCTCTCCAATCGTCCTCACCTTGAATTTCGTGCAGAATTTCCAAGTCAGAAAGTAGGAACGTTTGATACAGAACTCGTCCATGAATTCTTCTGGAAGCTCGCGTTAGAGGCGAGAATGAATCTTCACGTGATTGTTCATTATGGCACGAACACACACCATATCATCGAAGCGATCTTTAAAGCTTTTACAAAAGCATTAGATGAAGCCACACAGATCGACCCACGGGTAAAAGGAGTGCCTTCTACGAAAGGAATGTTATAGATGATCGGAATCATTGACTATGGAATGGGCAATCTGCATTCTGTCTGTTCGGCTCTAAAAAGAATCAATCAGCCTTACATTCTTTCAGGTAATCCAGAGGAACTTCATAAAACAGATGGACTATTGCTACCAGGAGTAGGTTCATTTAAAGATGCGATGTCGGAGCTTGAGAAGACCAGACTCGCTGATTTTATAAAAAATGAAGCTAAGAATGGAAAGCCATTGATGGGAATCTGTTTAGGCATGCAGCTGCTATTCGATGAAAGCAGCGAGAACGGAATAACGAAAGGACTTGGACTCCTTCCTGGTAGAGTAGAGCGTTTTACAGGCATAACAAGTGACGGACGATCTTATAAAGTGCCGCACATGGGATGGAACGATCTGAACTTTTTACAGAGTGATCAGCCGTTAGTCGAAGGTATCGACGAAGGATATGTTTATTTCGTCCATTCCTTTGTTGTACAGACTGAAAATAAAGAGGTGCTTGCCGCGGTCGCTCATTACGAAGACGTAGAAGTTCCAGCTGTAGTTGGAAGCGGCAGAATCATGGGGACCCAGTTTCACCCTGAAAAAAGTTCGGTGACGGGCATGAGCATGCTGCAAAACTTTTGCCGTTTTGTTGAGGAGGGAAAACAAAGATGAACGAATTTGTATTGTATCCGGCGATCGACATGCGTAATGGAAAATGCGTTAGGTTGATGCAAGGTGATTATGAGCAAGAAACGATCTATGGAGATTCTCCTTTTGATATGGCAAAACAGTTTGCAGATCAAGGTGCAGAATGGATTCACATGGTAGATCTTGATGGCGCGAAAGACGGGAAGAAGATTAATCACGAGCACGTATTACGTGTTGCAAAAGAACTATCCGCAAAGGTCCAAATCGGTGGAGGTATCCGTTCGATGGAAGACGTTTCATTTTATCTAGATGCTGGTGTCGATCGTGTGATCTTAGGAAGTGCTGCTGCTTCGAATCCCGAATTTGTTCGAGAAGCGTTACAGCGATACGGCGGTTCAAAGGTGGCGATCGGACTTGATGCTCGTGATGGATTTGTAGCTACTGAAGGATGGCTTGAGACGTCTCACATCAAAGCTGTTGATCTAGCGAAAAGATTAGTAGAAGAAGGTGCAGAGACGTTTATTTTCACTGATATCTCAAAAGACGGTATGCTGCAGGGACCAAACGTTGAAGCGATCGGAGAATTAGCGAGCATTACTGGAAAAGAAGTGATCGCCTCAGGTGGTGTAAGCTCAATTGATGATCTTGTTCGTTTAAAAGCAGATGAACGTAACATCGCAGGTGCGATCATAGGTAAAGCTCTTTATACAGATCGATTCACTCTGCCAGAAGCGTTAGGAAGTGTGAAGTAATGCTTACGAAAAGAATCATTCCATGTCTAGACGTTAAGGAAGGCAGAGTAGTTAAAGGAATTCAGTTTCTTAACTTAGTCGATGCTGGTGACCCTGTTGAACTGGCTCGATTTTATGATGAAGAAGGAGCAGACGAGTTAGTGTTTCTTGATATCTCTGCTAGTCACGAAGGACGGGACACGATGGTTGAAGTTGTTGAACGAGTAGCAGCAGAACTCGCGATTCCTTTTACAGTTGGTGGCGGTATCAATAAACTCCAAGACATGAAACGTGTACTACGCGCTGGAGCTGACAAAGTTTCTGTAAATACTGCAGCGGTTTTACGACCAGAATTAATCACAGAAGGATCGGATTATTTTGGCGCTCAATGCATCGTAGTGGCAATCGATGCAAAGTATGACGAAGAGTTAAAATCATGGCGCGTGTATACCCATGGAGGTCGCAAGCCCACTCAATGGGAAGTGACTGAATGGGCGCGAGAGGCAGTAAATCGTGGTGCTGGAGAAATTCTATTGACCAGCATGGATAAAGATGGAGAAAAGTCTGGATTCAACCTGGAGCTAACGAAAGCCGTGAGTGAGGCAGTAACCGTTCCTGTTATCGCGTCAGGCGGAGCAGGTTCGTCAGAGCATTTTAATGATGCATTCACGATCGGAAAAGCGGACGCTGCACTTGCTGCAAGTATTTTTCATTATAAAGAAACATCGATCACAGAGGTAAAAGCAGATTTGCGAAAGTTAGGGGTGTCTGTTCGATGAATTTAGAAAAACTGAAATTTGATGAAAAAGGACTAATTCCTGCCGTAGTCCAGGATATTCAATCAAAAGAGGTACTTACGGTCGCCTATATGAACCGAGAATCGCTACAAAAAACGATCGAAATTGGTGAAACGGTATTCTTATCAAGATCACGCCAGGAATTATGGCACAAAGGTGAAACATCTGGAAATACACAAAAAGTTAGGAGTATCCGCTATGATTGTGACCAAGACGCTTTGGTCATACTTGTAGAGCCAAAAGGTCCAGCTTGTCACACGGGCACATATAGCTGCTTTTCAGAAACGCTTTTTGAGGTGGATGAGAGAGTTGATGCACCAAATCCTGATCGTTATAGAATTCTGACAGAACTTCAAGAGATTATCGCGAAACGCGAACATGAGATGCCAGAAGGAGCTTACACAACCTACCTTTTTGAACATGGAGTCGATAAGATTTTGAAGAAAGTTGGAGAAGAAGCTGGCGAAGTGATCATCGCTGCAAAAAATCGTGATGCGGAAGAACTGAAATGGGAAGTTTCTGATCTTTTCTATCATGTTTTAGTCCTGTTGCAGGAGCAAAAGGTACCTTTAGACGAGATTTTAGCTACATTAAAAGAAAGACATACAAAAAAGGACAACTGAGATGTTTATCTTGGTTGTCCTTTTTTGTATATTTCTTTCGTTTAAAGTAATTTATGATCGATTCCAGGGATTTATGATCGATTCCGGAGATTTATGATCGATTCCAGAGATTTATGATCGATTCCAGAGATTTATGATCGATTCCGGAGATTTATGATCGATTCCAAAGTTTTATAAGCCCCACCAAAGTGTCCCAAACTTTTCGCAATAACATTCAAACCCCGGATTCCTTGCCTCATACAGACTGTCACCCATCCATCATTTTTTGTCGAAAGTTTCCTGCACATTATTTACAGTCTAAGGGGTGTTAGTCACTTTCGCCTGTGTTATAATTTTTTGGTTGAAAACTTTGTAAACGGAACGATATAGAAGTATATAAGTTTACATAAGTAGATGGAGGAACCAAATATGCATAAACAAAAACGGGCCAGTGCAGCTAGCGGCCGTGTTCTTCCCTTTATCCAGGATGGGGATTACTTTTTTGAAAAAGGAATAAAAGCCTATAACAGGCGTGATCTATATACAGCAAAAAAAATGTTTGAACGGGCCGTCACTTTCCAGCCGGAAGAGCCCTCTTTTTTATGTCAGCTTGCTTCAACGCTCGCTGAGATCGGAGAATATGAAGAATCTAATAAGTACTTGCTGAACGCTTTAGAACAATCTGGATCTGATCTTTCAGAATGTCATTTCTTTCTTGCGAATAACTTTGCGCATCTAGGCATGTATGGTGATGCCGAAGAACATGCTCGTTTATATATGGCGATTGATCCTAACGGTGAATTTGTGGAAGATACACAAGAACTGTTAGATCTTATCTCACTGGAAACAGGAAGCAAGACTTCTAGCTTGCCCCTGTCAACGGAAGAAGAGCTGATCAAGCTTCATGATGAAGCGAGGCAGTCGATCGAGCGAGGAGATCTACCACTTGCCCAACAACAGTTAAGAGAGATCATTTCAAATCATCCTAAGTTTTGGGCGGCGTATAATAACTTAGCACTCACTCATTTTTATAAGAGCGAGTTTGATGAAGCGATGGATGTTCTTCAAGATGTTTTGGATAAGAATCCTGGTAACTTAAACGCACTCTGCAACCTTGCTATTTTTCTGTTCCATTTAGGGATGGACGAACCTGGTGGTAAGCTTGTTGAACGATTAAAAACGGTGCATCCGATGCATCCTGAACATCGTTATAAATTAGGAAATACGTTCGGCTTATTAGAAGAGCATTTGTATGCGAATAAATGGCTACAGTCTCTTAGAAAATCGTCATTTGTATACGATCCTGTAACCACACATATGCTGGCGGTATCGTACTATGCGCTTGGACAAAAGGACCTTTCTCTTAAAACATGGAAAAAGGTAATCGATCTTGATCCTGAAGGTCAAGTTGCTCCTTTTTATTTGGAAAAGGCGCAAAAAGATGAGCTGACGATCACAGGCGGGGACTATCAATACCGCATTCCGACTAACAATCAGAACAAACCGAAAAAAGATCGTCAAGTGAAAGCGATGGAACATATTCAGCAAGTTCGTAAAGGACTGGAAAAAAACAAAATTACGCATTTATTTCTCCTTAGAGGGAATAAAAATGAAGAGGCTTATGAGACGCTTCGTGATTTTTGTCTTAGAAAAGAAGAGTCGTTACTTGTAAAAGAAATTGCGGCAACGATTATGCTTGAACATCAGCCAGAACGAGCTGTGAAACTTGTTCATGATGACACTTCTGTAGAAGTGGGTACAGCATCTGAGATAATCAGTATGGCACTGGATGTTCTTCTTTCTGTAAAAGAGAGGGGTTCTGCACTTGACGAGCACGTATTGTTTTATTGGGCAGAAGCTATTAAGTTTGCAGAAATGACAGGTGAGCGAATCTTTGATAACCAAAAAGCAATTGCTGCGGCAATCGATCACTTAGCTCGTAAGCAAAAAGGGCGTTCCACCCAAAAAGGGATTGCTGAGCAATACGAAATCACCGTTTCTGTTTTGTCACTACGGATAAAAAAACTTATCGGTTGGGTGAATCGCAACGTTTGAGCAGAATGATGGACTTTACTCCTATGTGCGAATAGGATAGAGATATAGTAAATAAGAATTTCCTTATATAAGGAGTGGGCATTAATGACTGAAGAAAGAATTTATGATGTAGCTATTCTTGGTGCAGGACCAGCTGGTATGACTGCAGCGGTTTATACATCACGCGCGAACTTGGATACGATCATGATTGAAAGAGGTATCCCTGGCGGACAGATGGCTAATACGGAAGATGTAGAAAACTATCCTGGTTTTGATCACATTCTTGGACCAGAACTTTCAAACAAAATGTTTGAGCACGCAAAAAAATTCGGTGCTGAATACGCTTATGGTGATGTAAAAGAAATCGTTGATGGAGAAGAGTACAAGACGATTCATGCCGGTAGCAAAACGTACAAAGCGCGTTCGATCATCATCTCAACAGGTGCTGAATATAAGAAGCTAGGCATTCCAGGAGAAAAAGAATTCTCTGGACGCGGTGTTTCTTATTGTGCGGTTTGTGATGGAGCGTTCTTTAAGAACCGTGAATTAGTCGTTGTCGGCGGTGGTGACTCTGCTGTTGAAGAGGGTGTTTACCTGACTCGTTTCGCTTCTAAAGTAACGATCGTTCATAGACGTGACAAACTTCGTGCACAAAAGATCCTTCAACAACGTGCTTTTGATAACGAAAAGATCGATTTTATCTGGAATCATTCGGTTAAAGAGATTCACGGTGAAAACAACAAAGTGAACAAAGTGACATTAGTTCATTCTGAAACTGGAGAAGAACAAGACTTTTCAGCAGATGGCGTGTTCATCTATATCGGAATGCTGCCACTTAACGCTGCGTTTAAAAATCTTGGCATCACGAACGAAAACGGCTATGTAGAAACGAACGAACAGATGGAAACAAGAATTCCTGGTATCTTTGCAGCAGGAGATATCCGTGAAAAAACACTTCGTCAAATCGTTACGGCTACAGGTGATGGAAGTATCGCTGCACAAGCGGCTCAGCACTACGTGGAAACTCTGACAGAGAAGTTAAAAAACGTAACTTCCAATTAATGTGATTGTAACAGTGATGAAACAATTGTGGGGTATATTAAAAATAAGAAATTGACCCCCTTTTTATAAAGGCAAGACTTTGACACGAAGCTACGCTTCGTGTCCTTTTTTTGTTTTTTTATAAAGCATGGAAAAGGCTCACACTCGGAAGGGTTTTTTTCCTTATTTGTGTTCTCATCATAGACAAACTGTTTGAAGTGTAGGGTGCGAGACTCCTGCGGGACAGGCGGGCAGGTGAGACACTTATACGTGAAATGTACGAATGTGGCTCATCGCCTGCCCCGCGGAAAGCGAGCATCTGGAACGGAAAACAGCTACTTTCAAAAACATCACTGATATTTCAAACTCATTTAATAGGTTCTTTTTTCACATAATAAGAAAAGCAAAATACCATAAATTAGAATGCTAAACTACGTTCAACCCTTGAGGCCTCTGTATTGTGAGGGGTTACATAATTTAGTATACTAAAAAGTAGGACATAGCCCTGAGGTGAAAACAAGTGCAAAGAGTAACAAACTGTGTGTTAATAAGAGATAATCAAGTGCTTTTACTTCAAAAGCCTAGACGGGGCTGGTGGGTAGCACCAGGCGGAAAGATGGAGTCTACCGAATCGATCCGTGATTCTGTAATACGAGAGTACCGTGAAGAAACGGGAATCTATCTGAAGAATCCGCAGCTTAAAGGTGTGTTTAATTTTATTATAAAAGAAGGCGACAAAATCGTATCAGAGTGGATGATGTTTACCTTTTTTGCAACAGACTCAGAAGGTGTTGCATTAGATGAATGTGAAGAAGGGATTCTTTCTTGGAAGCCGGTTGAAGAAGTACGTGAACTTCCAATGGCGCCAGGAGATCATCACATTCTTGACTATATGACGAGTGGCAGCAACATGATATTTGGCACATTCACATATACACCTGATTTTGAACTGCTTTCTTATCGTTTAGACCCTGCATAAGTTAAGACGGGTCGCATACAAATGAAACATAGCTAACTGGGGGGAAATGACATGGAAAGACATGATGTACAAATGGTGATTATTACAGGAATGTCAGGGGCCGGGAAGACGGTAGCCATGCAGAGCTTTGAAGATTTAGGCTTTTTCTGTGTTGATAATCTACCACCTGCACTACTCCCTAAATTTGTAGAATTAATGCAAGAATCTGCAGGTAAACTGAACAAGGTGGCACTTGTTATGGACCTTCGTGGTCGAGAATTTTTTGATCAGTTGTTCTCAACGCTCGATCAACTTGCCATCTCGTCTGATGTTCAGCCGCAGATTTTATATTTAGATTGTAAAGATGCAACTCTTGTACGCAGATACAAAGAAACAAGACGTTCTCATCCTTTAGCGAAGAGCGGAAACCCGCTTCAAGGCATCACGCAAGAGCGTGAGATGCTCGAAGAACTAAAGGGGAGAGCTCAGCAAGTATTAGATACATCTGACTTAAAGCCTCTTCAGTTGCGTGAACGTATCATTCAGCGCTTTTCTGCAAATGCCGCTCATCCGTTTACGATTAACGTGATGTCTTTTGGATTTAAGTATGGAATGCCGATCGACGCTGATTTAGTTTTCGATGTTCGTTTCCTGCCCAACCCGCATTACATCGAACATATGAGACCACGAACAGGGCTTGAAGCAGATATTTCTGAGTATGTATTGAAGTGGCCAGAAACGAACATGTTCTTAGAAAAACTGCTCGATCTGCTTCAGTTCATGATTCCTCAATATAAAAGAGAAGGCAAGAGTCAGCTGATCATCGGGATCGGTTGTACAGGCGGAAAACATCGTTCTGTAGCTCTAGCTGAATATATCGGAAATTCACTTTCGAAAGAATATGTGACATTCAGCTCTCACAGAGATATGGGAAAGGATAAAGTTTAAATGAATAAGCAGCCGAAAGTGGTAGTGCTTGGCGGAGGAACAGGCCTTTCTGTTCTTCTCCGTGGTTTAAAGCGCTATCCAGTTGATATCACTGCTATCGTTACGGTTGCAGATGACGGCGGCAGCTCTGGAAGGTTGAGGAGGGATTATGATATGCCTCCTCCTGGTGATGTGAGAAACGTGATCGCCGCCCTTTCTGAAGTAGAACCGCTTGTAGAAAAAATGTTTCAGCATAGGTTTAAAGTGGGTGACGGAATTACGGGTCATTCGCTTGGAAACTTGCTTCTTGCTGCCATGCACGATATTACGGGAGATTTTTTAACAGGAATTCGGGAACTTAGCCGCGTTTTAAACGTAAGAGGACAAGTACTCCCTGCAGCGAAAAACAGTATAATTTTATGTGCCGAATTAGAAGATGGGACGATTGTTCAGGGGGAATCTAAGATCCCGCTGTCGAATAAGAAAATCAAACGCGTCTTTTTATCTGATAAAAGGATCGAGCCGCTGCGTGAAAGCGTGAAAGCGATTCAAGAAGCGGATTTAATCGTGATCGGCCCAGGTAGTTTGTATACGAGCATCCTGCCGAACCTTCTAGTGAACGGAATCTCTAATAGCATCCGTGAGGCAACGGCTCCTAGAGTTTATGTGTGTAATGTGATGACGCAGCCTGGTGAGACAACGGGCTACACGGCTGGTGATCATATTCAGGCATTAATCGATCATGTGGGGCACAATTTTATTGACGTTGTGATCGCGAACAATGAAAAGATTCCGCCAGAATACTTGGATCTATACTTGGAAGAAGGCGCATCACAAGTTCAGTATGATGAGGAACGGTTAAAGTCGTTCGGCATCGGTTTGTTGTGCGACAACATTATCCAATACGGAACGCTTGTCAGACACGATGCACAGCGTGTTTCTGATTTATTGTTAGGACTTATAGAAAAATAGAATACGGATTGAATTGGATGGAAGAGAGGTGGTGATGCAGGTGTCTTTTGCTGCAGATACAAAAAAAGAATTAACGCAGCTTGAACTGAAAGATTGCTGTAAAAAAGCAGAGTTAGCTGCCTTGATTCGAATGAATGGTTCCATCTCTTTCAGCAACAGAAAATTGATTCTCGATATCCCAACTGAAAATGCTGCTATTGCAAGAAGAATCTATACGTTGATCAAACGTGTATATCCTTATCACGTAGAGCTATTAGTACGAAAAAAGATGCGCTTGAAAAAGAATAATGTCTACATTGTACGTGTTTCAGAAGAATCAAGAGCATTGTTGGAAGATTTGAAGATTATTGATGGAGCTTTTACGTTTACCCGCAACATCGCAGAGGAATTTAATAAGAAAAGCTGCTGCCGCCGTGCATACATGAGAGGTGCGTTCTTAGCAGGTGGGTCCGTAAACCACCCAGAGACAAGCTATCACTTAGAAATATTCTCGATGTATGAAGAGCATACGGTTGCATTAGCTGAACTGATGAACACCTTTGAACTTAAAGCAAAAGTTCTAGAACGTAAAAAAGGGTACATCATCTATTTAAAGGATGGCGAAAAGATTTCAGAGTTTCTTACTCTGATCGGCGCTCATCATGCTGTTTTGTTCTTTGAGGACATCAGAATATTAAAAGATATGCGTAACTCAGTAAACCGACTCGTGAACTGTGAGACAGCGAACCTTAACAAAACAGTAGGTGCTGCTATGAGACAGGTCGAGAACATCAAATTCATCGATGAACAGGTAGGGCTTGAAACACTTCCAGATAAGCTGCGCGAGATCGCGCAACTAAGGGTCACACATCAAGAGATTACCCTTAAAGAGCTAGGTGAGATGGTATCATCCGGCCCTGTAAGTAAATCAGGTGTTAATCACCGATTACGCAAGATAGATGAGATCGCAACGAAAATTAGAAACGGTCAACCCATCCATTGATGTTTATAGAGAGATAAGGTTAGAGGAGGTAAGGTAGAATGGTTGAAAAGAAAGTAACCGTGCAGTTGAAGAGCGGACTGCAAGCACGACCAGCAGCATTATTCGTACAAGAAGCAAACCGTTACACATCTGATGTATTTGTTGAGAAGGAAGGCAAGAAAGTGAACGCGAAGAGCATCATGGGGATCATGAGCTTAGCTTTAGGGTCTGGCAGTGAGCTTGTACTCGCTGTTGATGGCCCTGATGAGAACGAAGCTGTCGAAGCCCTAGCAGCTTTTGTTTCCAAAGCAGAATAATAGGGGTCTGACCCCACACAATTACAAACCGCTATTTTGTCCATATGGAAAGGACAAAATAGCGGTTTTTCAATTTTACAGGGTTGGCCACTATCGTTCTCTCAATATACTGTATAAGAGGAAAAGGGAGGCGATTACTTTGCATCATACAAGTTTTATGCATGACTGGTCGTTTGCCGCAGGATTAACGATTGTAAATATCCTTCTTACACTTTACCTGATAAGACCTCGAAGAAGTACGGCACGTTTGATCTTTTGGGTTCTGATGCTGATCTTTATATTTCTATATCCTTTGGCGTTAGCTGGATTTTCGCTGCTAGGTCCAGCAAGTTCAGGATTGTTCCTTGGCCTTGCGTTTATGATTACAATCATCTTCAGTCTCATTCTATTTTTTAGTGTGTGCTGGGTATGGGTGATTCGGCATTCGTTTTATCGATAAATAAATCTATAGAATCGATATCAAACAGCTTACTTTAAACTGCTGAGATCTCTCCTTAAATGAGAGTTGACAACATGTGGGTAACCCTATATATTAATCACTAATCAGGAGAATAGTAAGAGTTGAGATGAGTGGAGAAAAGAGAGCATAGTTTGAGCTGAGTTGAGAGTATTTTAATCCTCCGATTAAACCTCTTTCTTAGTTTATTTATGATGCAAACATCAGCCTCCGCTGTAAAAAGCGAGAGGTTTTTTATTTTTTGAAAGAGGTGGATTAAACATGTTTATGCCAAATGTAGAGGAAGTCATTTCTCTATCAAAAGAAAACTTTAATGTGATTCCAATCGGTTTTACTTACCTATCTGACCATGAAACGTGCATCTCTCAGTTTGAGAGAGTTCGTCATGAAGAACATGCTTTTTTGCTTGAAAGTGTTGAAGGCGGAGAGCGCTGGGCGAGGTACTCGTATATTGGCAGAAAGCCTTTCTTGGTGGTTTCGTCATCAGGAAAGAAAGTTAATATCACATTTATAAATGAAAAACAAACGATCCATAAGCAAGGTTCTCCGTTAGATATTGTGAAAGAGTATGTATCACGATACAAATCTCCTAAACACTCTTCTCTGCCTCCGTTCACAGGAGGCGCTGTTGGCTTTTTCGGCTATGATTTGATTCATACGTTTGAAAATGTGCCAAGGCCAAAATCTCCATCTGAACAAGAACATGAAATGGAATTTTTGTTTACAGATGAGGTCATCGTATTCGACCATCTTAAGCAAAAAACAACGATTGTGTGCAATCTGCACGTTTCTCCTGATGATAACGAAAAAACCTTACAAGAAAAATATGAACAAGTGTGCAACAGAATTCGGAGAACATATGAAGAGCTGCAGCAGCCTGTAAAAAAGAAAGCTGTTCCTTCAGAAACTCCACTAACGGAAATGAAAAAAAATGAAGTCCGTTCTTCACATACAAAAGATGAGTTTTGTTACATGGTGAAGCAAGCGAAGGAGTATATCAAAACCGGAGATGTTTTTCAGGTCGTATTATCACAGAGATTCGAACAAGAGACCGAAGCAGATCCTTTCGATGTGTATCGACTTCTTCGTTCCATGAACCCTTCACCGTATATGTATTATTACAAATCAAAGGATGCTTATATCGTTGGTGCGTCTCCAGAGCTTCTTGTAAAAGTGGATGATGGATGTGTGGAGAACCGACCGATCGCGGGAACACGTCCAAGAGGAAAGACGCTTCAGGAGGATCTAGCTTATGAACAGGACTTGCTTGCTGATGAAAAAGAACGAGCAGAGCATGTCATGCTTGTTGATCTCGGAAGAAACGATGTAGGCAGAGTGAGCGAGTACGGAACCGTAGAACTAGATTCATATATGGAGATCGAGCGTTATTCACATGTTATGCACATGGTGTCACACGTGAAAGGTAAATTACAAAAAGAGAAAGACTTCTTCGATGCGCTCCGATCTTGTATGCCGGCCGGAACCGTTTCAGGTGCACCAAAGGTTAGAGCCATGCAGATCATTTCTGAACTCGAACAACAATCGCGGGGCGTGTATGGTGGTGCCATCGGGTACTTAGGATTTAACGGCCAGATGGATTCTTGCATCGCGATTCGGACGATTGTGTTTCAGGATGGAAAAGCCTACGTTCAAGCAGGTGCTGGCGTCGTAGCGGATTCGGTTCCAGAGCGAGAGTACGAAGAAACGGTCAACAAAGCGAAAGCCATGCTGAAAGCAATCGAGGGGGGGACAGACCCCAGACAAATACAAACTCCCGTTTTGTCTATTCGGTAAGGACACTCACGTCAATTATAAGCAACACAAAGGGCCAGGAAGCCATCCTCCTCTGAGCAGATTGCTATTATCAAATGTTGAAAATGGATATACTGTCCCTTATATTCTTTTAAATGACGAACTTAAAGGGGCGAGTATAGATGAAAGCTTTAATGCTTGAAGATAAAAACATGTGGCGTGAGATGAAGGTTCAAGAAACTGAAAAACCTTCCCCAGGACCAGGTGAAGTTTTAATTCGTATCAAAGCTGCTGGCCTCAATCCTGTGGACTACAAGACTGCTACAAACGGCAATCCTGCCTGGAATTATCCTCACATTCTTGGTGTTGACGCAGCGGGGATTGTTGAAGAAGCAGGGGAAGGCGCAGCTGAATTCAAGCAGGGAGACCGTGTGTTCTTTCATGGGAATTTTATGAAAAATGGCGGCTTTGCTGAATATGCTGTGACAACCGCGCATTCTTTAGCTAGAATTCCTGATGAGCTATCTTTTGAAGAAGCAGCGGCTCTTCCTTGTGCAGGGATGACAGCATACCAAGCACTTTTTAGAAAAATGAACCTCCAGCAAGGTGAGACGATTCTGATTCACGGTGGTGCTGGTGGTGTCGGCGGATTTGCTATCCAGTTGGCTAAACAGATCGGAGCTACCATATTCACAACATGTTCTCCTGAAAATGAGGAGTACGTAAAAAGTCTTGGTGCCGATCACGTGATTTTTTATAAAACAGAAGACGTACATGCACGTGTTATGGAACTTACAGACGAAGTTGGAGTCGATGCTGTACTTGACACGGTTAGCCGCGAAAATGCAACTGAATCACTAAAAAGCATCGGATTTAATGGGCAAATAGCATTTATTGCAGGAAATCCTGATTATTCTGCAGTAAAACCTTTTAGTCAGGCTCTTTCTTTTCATGAGATCGCACTTGGTGCTGCGCATTTCTCGAATTCAGTAAAAGCTTTAAAGGATTTAGCAACAATGAATGAAGAATTAGCTCAGCTTGTCGTTGAAGGAAAGATCTCAGCTATTATTTCTGAAAAGATCTCACTTGAAGAAGTACCAGCTGGACTCATCAAACTTTCTGAAAGACATGTTAAAGGAAAGATTGTTGCTGTTTTATAAGCCACACAAAAAACTGGACTGCAGATTCTGCAGTCCAGTTTTTATATTGCCTTATTATTTTTTAATATCTGTGCTATCAACTGATGTGATCAGTTTATCAACCAATCCGTATTTAACCGCATCTTCTGCAAGCAAGAAGTTATCACGGTCTGTGTCGCGCTCGATGACTTCAAGCGGCTGGCCTGTTTTTTCAGAAAGGATCTTGTTCAGCTGTTCACGCATCTGGATGATACGGCGAGCGTGAATTTCGATATCACTTGCTTGACCACGTGTTCCTCCAAGAGGTTGGTGAATCATAACTTCAGAGTTTGGAAGCACATAACGTTTTCCTTTTTCCCCTGCTGCAAGTAAGAAGGCACCCATAGATGCTGCCATACCGATACAGATCGTGGAAACGTGTGGCTTGATGAAGTTCATCGTGTCATAGATCGCCATACCAGCTGTGATCGAACCACCTGGGCTGTTTATGTATAACGAGATGTCTTTATCAGGATCTTCTGCCGCTAAGAATAGAAGTTGTGCTACGATTGAGTTTGAAACATTATCGTCGATCGCACTACCAAGCATGATAATACGGTCTTTTAATAGACGGGAGTAGATATCGTAAGCGCGCTCCCCACGGTTCGTTTGTTCAATTACTGTTGGAATTAAGTTCATGGAAATCCTCCTTCTCCTTTTTCAAGTTAAACTGTACTGTCATCATACAAAAAAGGTCAAACAAGGTCAAACAATATGCTGTATGTAACTCATTTCGCCAGCAATGCTCAATATCCTTCTTACACCTTATGTATGGGCTATCATCATAATGCCCGCTTGAAGCAGGATTTTAAACCTCTAGATTAGAAAACAATACCCTTATTACAGAAATATAAGCGCTAGTTTTCGTTTTTAATTTCAATATAAGCGGTTTCTAGGTTGCGTATGCGTCGGACGATTTCACTGTTTTTGTTAAGATTGTCGTTGATCAGCGTGCCGACGATCGAACGGTAATACGCATTCATCGCATGTGTTTTCGTAAAAACATCTTTATTGCGTTCTATGTATTGCTGAAAGTTCTCTTTAAAATAAGGTACTGAAAATGCTTCGCTCACTTGGTGTTCCTCCTTCATTCGTAAAACCAATCATGAAAGGTTCATGTTCTTTATCTATCATAGCCTATCAATTGTGTATGCAAAAGTATTATAAAATTTCTATCCCTTGTTTTGACAATTGCATTTCAGCATGTTATAGTTAATTCAACCATTTACGTTGTGAATATCTTTTGGATTTAAAGCGGTCGTACTTTTTGAATAAGAAGTGGAACACTTAAAATCCACTTCAGAATTATTCAGATGAGTGCGCATTTTTTTATGCCTTTTTATTTACATAGTAAGTCGGTTAAAAGAGTTAAAACGCTTACATAGCGTTTGTAAGGAGGAAACACCCATGCAAAATGGTAAAGTAAAATGGTTCAACGCTGAGAAAGGTTTCGGCTTCATCGAAGTTGAAGGCGGAAACGACGTATTCGTTCACTTTTCTGCGATTCAATCAGAAGGCTTCAAGTCTCTTGAAGAAGGACAAGAAGTATCTTTCGAAATCGTTGATGGCGAGCGTGGACCACAAGCTGCTAACGTAACAAAACTTTAATAGTAAAGTTTAAAATGCCAGACTGCCTTCGGGCGGTGCTGGCATTTTTTTGTAGGCTGAGAATTCATGGTTCCCATGGGGAGGTTGAAGAGCTACTTGTCTTCCTCACAAATACATATTCGAGGGATTTGTATTTGTGTGGGGTCAGACCCCAAATTTTGTAGGATGTATAGCGCTTACATCTGTAGTATGATGAAGAAATAGGGGGGATCTAGAATGGAAATGGGTTTGTTTCAACAACAGAGCATGAACCTTGTCATGACAACTGAATTGCGTCAGGCCATCGCCATTTTACAAGTTCCCAGTTATGAACTGACTTCATATCTTCAAGAGCAGGCGTTAGAAAACCCGCTCATTGAAATTGCAGAACCAAAGGGCATGTTCACGACATTAAAGAAGAACGTACGAAAAAATGGAGTCAATGGCCGATCGGGTGGAGATCATCAGCCACTTGAGCATCTAATCATAGAAAAAGAAACTCTTTTTGATTATCTATATAAGCAATCGATCCTTCTACCGATTCAAGAGCAGGATCAAAAACTCTTTCAATATTTGCTGTTAAGTGTAGACGAAAGCGGGTACCTTACTGTCTCTGCTGAAGAAACGGCTGATCGATTTCATACGACGGTTGAAAAATGTGAAGAACTGATCGCTCTTCTTCAAACGTTAGAACCTGTTGGAATCGGGGCGCGGGATTTAAGGGAATGTCTGCTGCTTCAGCTTGAAGACCAGCATCTCCAACACACGTTAAGCTACATAATCGTCGATCAGTATCTTGATCAGCTTGCAGAGCGTAAGATGAAATGGCTCGCTACTCATCTGAATGTAACACCTCATGAAGTTGAAGAAGCAGCTGATTTTCTTCAAACCCTTGATCCTCGCCCAGGAGCAGCATACGCTCCTGCCAGCGATCAAGCTTATTTGTATCCAGATGTCTCTGTAACCGAAGAGAACGGAAAGTTTCACATTGCGGTGAACGAGCAGTACTCACCGATGTTAAAGCTGAACGAAAGCTATGGCACACTCTTGAACGAACGAAACGCAACATCGAAGTTTTTAGATGATTCGTTCCAAAAGTTTAATTGGTTAAAAAAGGCGCTAGAACAAAGAAAAGAAACGTTGCTTAACATAACGAAAGAAATCGTGAGAGTACAAGAGAAGTATTTTGTAACATTCAACCGATCGGATTTGATACCACTCACTTTAAAAGAAGTAGCAGATGAAATTGGTGTACATGAATCAACGGTAAGCCGTGCCGTCAAAAATAAAGTGCTTCAAACATCAAAAGGGGCTGTTGAACTAAAATCATTTTTCACAGCAAAAATCTTTACGCAAGATGGAGGAAGCGTTTCGGCAACCTCTGCTAAATCGGAGATTAAGAAACTGGTAGAGAGCGAAGATAAAACAAAACCTTTATCCGACCAGATGCTCGCCTCTCTCTTAGAAAAGAACAGCGGTCTCACGATATCCCGAAGGACGGTAGCAAAATACCGGGAAGAATTAAACATACCATCTTCTTCAAAACGGAAAAGGTATACCTCTTAAAACAAGGTCTTTTCCTCACGGAGAAGTCCTTTTTATTTGCCGCCTTGCTTTTTAAAAAGAGCGCAAGTTTACCTAGACTCTACAAGACGGGCGGTCAGTCCGAAATGTGGAAGGGGCTAGCCCCTGCCTCTAGGCAGGATGCTCACCGTCCACCATATGAAAAGCGAGCAATCTGGATCGGAAATCAACAACTCTCAAAAGCAACAGCGCATACATAACAGCATAATAAAAACCAAAGGAGCACTAAAGATGGGTGAAAAAAAAGTCATACTTTACACGAAAATACATTGTCCACTTTGTGATGAGGCGCATAAACTATTACAGAAGCTGCAGCAGGAGATTCCGTTTTCTCTAGAATTGATCGACATCTATCAAGATGATCTCCTTCTTGAAAAATACGGTCTGATGATTCCGGTTGTTGAATTTGACGGAAAAGAAGTCGACTTTGGAATTTTATCCGAAAGTAAAGTAAAGAAAGCGCTTACTAATTTTTAATAAGTAAAAGTTGTTGAAATGTAGGGAGACTATTTGATAATATAAACTTGCCAGAGAGAAATCTGACACTTTTATGACAAAAAGTGAAGGCTGGCACGTTTTAAAAGATCACTTTCAGGGTAATCTACAATAGGTAATATTGGGACTTGGGTTAAACCAAGTTATTTTCTTAAGTTAATGGGACAAAAAATGACTAACCGGGACATAAAAAGTCCAACTGGTTTATCATTAAACTTCCTTAAAAGCTTAATCGTTCATCTCATTGAATCAGGAGAATGTGCAATGAAAAAACTTATAGAGATACAGAAGAAGTTGCTGCCAGATCTTCTAGAAACGATGCGAAAGCGATACAACGTTTTAAATGTTGTAAGAATCCATGAACCTATTGGAAGAAGAAGTTTAGCATCAACCTTGAACCTGACAGAACGCGTACTGCGCTCTGAAGTTTCGTTTTTAAAAGATCAAGGACTTCTAAACATCCAGACCGCTGGCATGTCACTAACATCAGAGGGGCATGATATTTTAGTAGAGCTATCTGAGATGATGAAAGAATTGTCTGGTTTGCATGTTTTAGAATCGAAACTTAAGGATATGTTAAATCTGTCAGAAGTCATCGTAGTACCGGGTGACAGTGATCAAGATGTTTGGGTAAAAAATGATATGGGTAAAGCAGCAGCAGACCGATTGAAGCGTCAGCTGTCAGCAAAGAACATCATTGCTGTAACGGGTGGAACAACACTCGCATCAGTAGCAGAGATGATGACACCTATACAAAAGGGACAACAATTATTGTTCGTTCCTGCCCGAGGCGGACTTGGTGAGAAAGTTGAGAACCAAGCGAACACCATTTGTTCCACGATGGCTCAAAAAGCGAACGGGGAATACAGGCTGCTTCATCTGCCCGATCAGTTAAGCAAAGAAACGTATCTTTCTTTGATGGCTGAGCCTGGAGTTAAAGAAGTCATGGAGCTCATACACTCCGCTGGTATAGTGCTTCACGGGATTGGCGATGCTAAAACAATGGCAGTACGCCGAAACTCTAACCCATCGGTTTTACTAAAGCTGGAGGAAGAAAAAGCTGTTGCAGAAGCATTTGGCTATTACTTCGATCAGCAGGGTGAAGTGGTTCACCGCGTACGCACGATTGGCTTGCAGCTAGATGAGCTGCAGAATAGTGATTTCATCATGGCAGTAGCAGGCGGATCTTCTAAATCCGATGCGATTGCAGCATTCATGAAACACGGTCCGAAAAAGGTTTTAATCACGGACGAAGGAGCTGCCCGGCAACTATTGGGTAACTCATAGTTCTTTTCCATTTCGTTATTAAGGGGATTTCCCTTTATATAAAAAATAAATTCTCTCTTAAATCAAGGAGGTCATTTTACATGGCAACAAAAATTGGTATTAATGGTTTCGGTCGTATTGGCCGTAATGTATTCCGCGCAGCATTCAACAACCCTGAGGTAGAAGTTGTAGCTGTAAACGACTTAACAGATGCTGACACTCTTGCTTTCCTATTAAAGCATGACACAGTACACGGCAAATTCGCTGGTTCTGTTGAAGTTAAGGAAAATGCACTTATTGTAGATGGCAAAGAAATCAAAGTTTTAGCTGAGCGCGATCCAGCACAACTTGGCTGGGGAGACCTTGGTGTAGAAGTAGTTGTTGAATCTACTGGACGTTTCACTAAGCGTGCAGACGCTGCTAAACACTTAGAAGCTGGCGCTAAAGAAGTAATCATTTCTGCTCCTGCTTCTGATGAGGATATCACTGTAGTTCTTGGTGTTAACGAAGACAAGTACGATGCAGCTAGCCACGATGTTATCTCTAACGCATCTTGTACTACTAACTGTCTTGCACCATTCGCAAAAGTTCTTCACGAAAAATTCGGCGTGAAGCGCGGTATGATGACAACTGTTCACTCATACACAAACGATCAGCAAATTCTAGATCTTCCACATAAAGATCTTCGTCGTGCTCGTGCGGCAGCTGAGAACATCATTCCAACATCAACTGGTGCTGCTAAAGCAGTTTCTCTAGTGCTTCCTGAACTTAAAGGTAAGCTTAACGGTATGGCAATGCGTGTTCCAACTCCAAACGTATCTCTAGTTGACTTAGTTGTTGAACTTGACAAAGAAGTTACTGTTGACGAAGTAAACGCAGCACTTAAAGCTGAAGCTGAAGGTAACCTTAAAGGAATCCTTGGCTACTCTGAAGAGCCGCTTGTATCTACTGACTACAATGGCGACACTCACTCTTCTACAATCGATGCTCTTTCTACGATGGTTATGGAAGGAAACATGGTTAAAGTTGTATCTTGGTACGATAACGAAACTGGATACTCTAGCCGCGTTGTAGATTTAATTGACTATATCGCTAAAAAAGGACTTTAATAGATAGAGAAGAACAATAAGGAGGGGGAGAAGTCGTTTCAAACAGGCTTCTACTCCTCTTTCCCATGTAAAACCTGGGAGATTGCTGATTCTTTTAATCTTTTTACTAGTCAGGAGGCTGCATTACTTATGAACAAAAAAAGTGTTCGTGACATTGATCTAAAAGGCAAAGTCGTATTTTGCCGTGTTGATTTTAACGTACCTATGAAAGATGGAAACATTACGGATGAAACGCGTATCAACGCTGCTCTTCCTACCATCAAATACTTA
The DNA here is from genome assembly GCF_048083785.1 of Fictibacillus tiangongensis. Lineage (GTDB taxonomy): Bacteria > Bacillota > Bacilli > Bacillales > Fictibacillaceae > Fictibacillus. Next base: position 3,376,690 of record NZ_CP182294.1, on the reverse strand, counting down.
ACAGAGCAAGGCGCTAAAGTTCTTTTAGCAAGTCACTTGGGACGTCCAAAAGGACAAGTTGTTGAAGAACTTCGTCTAACTCCAGTGGCAGAACGTTTAAGCGAGCTTCTTGGAAAAGAAGTTGTAAAAACGGATGAAGCTTATGGAGAAGAAGTTGAAAAAGCAGTCGCTAACTTAGAAGAAAGCGCCGTGATCTTACTTGAGAACGTTCGTTTCTACCCAGGTGAAGAAAAGAATGATCCTGAATTAGCACAAAAGTTTGCTGCACTCGCTGATGTGTACGTAAACGATGCTTTCGGAGCAGCTCACAGAGCGCATGCTTCAACAGAAGGAATTGCAAAGCACCTTCCAGCCGTTTCAGGTTTGTTGATGGAAAAAGAACTTGAAGTGCTAGGAAAAGCTCTATCAAATCCTGACCGTCCTTTCACTGCTATCATCGGTGGTGCAAAAGTTAAGGATAAGATTGACGTAATCGACAATCTATTAGACAAAGTTGACAACCTGATCATCGGCGGTGGTTTAGGGTATACATTCATTAAGGCGCTTGGCCATGATGTAGGGAAGTCTCTTTTAGAAGAAGATAAGATTGAAACAGCTCGCGGTTTCATGGAAAAAGCGAAAGAAAAAGGCGTGAACTTCCTGATTGCTGAGGATGTTTTAGTAGCCGACGACTTCTCGAACGATGCTAACACGAAAGTAGTAGCGATCGATTCTATCCCATCTGACTGGGAAGGGCTTGATATCGGAACAAAAACGATCGAAAAGTACGTAAAGGTTATTAAAGAATCGAAGCTTGTAATATGGAACGGACCGATGGGTGTATTTGAGATCGACGCATTCGCAAACGGTACTCGTTCAGTAGCAAACGCACTAGCAGAAGCAACTGACACGTACAGCGTTATCGGTGGTGGAGATTCAGCTGCAGCTGTTGAGAAGTTTGGTCTTGCTGATAAAATGAGCCACATCTCAACAGGCGGCGGCGCTTCCCTTGAGTTCATGGAAGGTAAAGAGCTTCCAGGCGTAGTAGCTTTAAACGACAAGTAAGCTTTGGTGGGCGGTCGATTTCCGCTTCAGGTGCTTCGCTTTCCGCGGGGCAGGCGGTGAGCCACATTCGTACGTTTCACGTATAAGTGTCTCACCTGCCGGCCTGTCCCGCAGGAGTCTCACACCTTCCACTCCAATCAACTTGTCAAAGAAGTAAGTGGATAACCTTTAGCACTACCCTAAAAGAAACACTTTTAAGAGGTGAAAAGAATGCGTAAACCTATTATTGCAGGTAACTGGAAAATGAATAAAACGTTAACCGAAGCACGCAGTTTTGTAGAAGAAGTGAAAGGTCTTGTACCTTCAGCTGAAACTGTTGACTCTGTAATCTGTGCTCCTGCTCTGTTCCTTGACAGCTTAGCAGACGAGTCAGAAGGTACACCGCTTGCGATCGGTGCACAAAACATGCACTTTGAAGAGAGTGGTGCGTTCACAGGTGAAATCAGCCCTGTTATGCTAAAAGATCTAAACGTTCAATATGTTATTCTTGGACATTCTGAGCGTCGTGAACTTTTTGGTGAAACAGATGAGCTAGTTAACCAAAAGACACATGCTGCATTCAAACATGGTCTGACTCCAATCGTTTGTGTGGGTGAAACGCTTGAACAGCGTGAAGCAGACAAGACGAAGGATGTTGTTAAAGAACAGACTGAAAAAGGTTTATCTGGTCTAACAGATGAGCAAATGAAACAAACGGTTATCGCATACGAGCCAGTTTGGGCGATCGGAACAGGCAAAACAGCTTCTTCTGAAGACGCGAACGAAGTATGTGCTTACATCCGCAGTGTTGTAGCAGATCAATTCTCTCAAGATGTTGCAGATGCTGTTCGTATTCAATACGGCGGCAGTGTTAAACCTGACAACATTAAAGAATTAATGGATATGTCTGATATTGATGGCGCTTTGGTTGGCGGAGCTAGCCTTGAGCCAAAATCTTACCTTCAGCTTCTGGAGGGCGTTAGCCGATGAGTAAAAAACCAGTAGCTTTAATCATCTTAGACGGTTTTGCTTGCCGTAATGAAGACAAAGGTAATGCTGTTGCACAAGCGAAAAAGCCCAACTTTGACCGCTACTGGGAAACGTATCCGCACGCTCAACTAACAGCTAGTGGGGAAGCCGTTGGACTTCCTGAAGGTCAAATGGGTAACTCGGAAGTAGGTCACTTAAACATTGGTGCAGGACGTATCGTCTACCAAAGTTTGACACGCGTGAATCTATCGATCAAAGAAGGAGATTTTTACGAAAATCAAACGTTTATTGATGCGATGGATCATGTGAAAAAGACTGGCAAAGCACTTCATATCTTTGGATTGCTTTCTGATGGTGGTATTCACAGCCACATCGAACACATTCTTTCACTATTAGAACTAGCTAAAAAGCAGAACGTGGAAAAGGTATATCTGCACGGATTCTTGGACGGGCGTGATGTACCACCGCAATCAGCTAAAGGCTATATTCAAAGAACAGTGGACAAGATGAATGAACTCGGTGTTGGTGAGATCGCAACTCTTTCTGGTCGTTACTACTCCATGGACCGTGATAAGCGTTGGGACCGAGTTGAAAAATCATACCGCGCAATGGCTTATGGTGAAGGACCGGATTACAAAGATCCGTTTGAAGTTGTTGAAGATTCATACAGCAATGGTGTTCATGATGAATTCGTTCTTCCTTCTGTTTTAAAACAAGAAAACGGAGAGCCTGTTGCAACCGTTCAAGATGGAGATGCAGTTATCTTCTGTAACTTCCGTCCTGACCGTGCGATCCAAATCTCACAAGTGTTTACGAACGAAGATTTCCGTGGATTCGACCGCGGTGAAGCGTTCCCGAAAAACCTTCACTTCGTATGTTTGACACACTTCAGTGAGACGGTTGATGGAGATGTAGCATTCAAACCTACAAACCTAGACAACACGTTGGGTGAAGTTTTATCACAACAAAACTTTAAACAGCTTCGTATTGCTGAAACTGAAAAGTATCCACACGTAACGTTCTTCTTCAGTGGAGGACGTGAAGCAGAGTTTCCAGGTGAGACGCGTATCCTAATCGATTCGCCAAAAGTGGCAACGTACGACTTGAAGCCTGAGATGAGTGCTTATGAAGTAACGAATGCGCTTGTTGGAGAGATTGAAGCAGATAAGCACGATGCGATCATCTTAAACTTTGCCAACCCTGACATGGTAGGTCACTCAGGCATGCTTGAGCCTACGATTAAAGCAGTTGAAACAGTGGATGAGTGCTTAGGAAAAGTGGTCGATGCGATCCTTGCAAAAGGTGGCGCTGCGATCATTACTGCTGACCACGGTAATGCTGATGAAGTAATTACGATGGAAGGCAATCCGATGACGGCTCACACAACGAATCCTGTTCCTGTAATTGTGACACAAGAAGGATTAGAACTGCGTCAAGACGGAATCTTGGCCGATCTTGCACCAACGGTTTTAAACCTTATAGGTGGAGAGCAACCGAAAGAAATGACAGGTAAATCGTTAATCAAATAAGTTTGTTTACGGAATATGTACAGAGACTCTTGTGCATAATGCCGAAAATGCCTTATTCTCAAATTACATTTTCTTTTAAAAGGAGAGACAATTATGTCAGCTATTATTGAAATTTACGCTCGCGAAGTTCTAGATTCTCGCGGTAACCCAACAGTTGAAGTAGAAGTTTATACAGAATCAGGTGCTTTTGGACGCGCAATCGTTCCATCTGGTGCTTCTACAGGTGAATACGAAGCAGTTGAGCTTCGTGATGGTGACAAAGAGCGCTACCTTGGAAAAGGTGTACTTAATGCAGTTAACAACGTAAACGAAAACATCGCTCCAGAACTTATCGGCTTTGACGTACTAGACCAAGTCGGAATCGACCAAACGTTGATCGAGCTTGATGGTACTGAAAACAAAGGTAAACTAGGCGCTAACGCAATCCTTGGTGTTTCTATGGCTGTTGCACATGCTGCTGCTGATTTCTTAAACGTACCTCTTTACATGTACCTTGGAGGATTCAACTCTAAAACTCTTCCAGTTCCAATGATGAACATCTTAAACGGTGGAGAGCACGCGGATAACAACGTAGACATTCAAGAATTCATGGTTATGCCTGTTGGTGCTGAAAGCTTCCCTGAAGCACTTCGCATGGGTACTGAAATCTTCCACAGCTTAAAAGCAGTTCTTAAAGAAAAAGGATTGAACACAGCTGTAGGTGACGAAGGTGGATTCGCTCCAAACCTTGGTTCAAACGAAGAAGCTCTTCAAACAATCATGGAAGCGATCGAAAAAGCAGGTTACAAGCCAGGTGAAGAAGTTCGCCTTGCAATGGACGTTGCTGCTTCTGAATTGTTCAACAAAGAAGACGGAAAATACCACCTTTCTGGTGAAGGTGTTGTTAAGACTTCTGAAGAGATGGTTGCATTCTACGAAGATCTTGCTAGCAAATATCCGATCGTTTCAATCGAAGACGGTCTTGACGAGAACGACTGGGATGGCTTCAAGCTATTAACAGAGCGTATCGGTGACCGTGTACAGCTTGTTGGTGACGACTTATTCGTAACAAACACGACTAAGCTTTCTGAAGGTATCGAAAAAGGAATCGGTAACTCGATCCTTATCAAAGTTAACCAAATCGGTACGTTGACTGAAACGTTCGACGCGATCGAAATGGCTAAACGTGCTGGTTACACAGCAGTTATCTCTCACCGTTCTGGTGAATCTGAAGACAGCACGATCGCTGACATCGCTGTAGCGACAAACGCTGGACAAATCAAAACAGGTGCTCCTTCTCGTACAGACCGTGTTGCGAAGTACAACCAGCTTCTTCGCATCGAAGACGAGCTAGGCAACCTAGCTGTATACCCAGGAATGAACGCATTCTACAACCTAAAAAAATAATTGGGGTCTGACCCCACACAAAGACAAACTCGCCATTTTGTCTTTGTGAAAAAGACAAGCCCCCGGATCAAGCACGATAAGCGCTAATCCGGGGGCTGTCTTCATTTAAAGGGGATTAAGCCAACTCTGCTGCTTATCGAGAGCGATTGTTAGAATGAAGGATAGTAACAATGAGCATCGAGAAACTGATCATGAGCGACATCGTTTCAAAAACAGTCATTTTTGATCCCTCCAATCGTGTTACCCTTAAGATTCGTAAAAGCAGGGTTGTCCTATACCTAAAAAGAGAAAGATAGGTAATAAGGCTTGTCTTTATTGCTTAAAGGATTTCATGATTAATTACATAAAGTGATTTCATGGGGGTTGTAGCGATTCAAAAGTTTTGTGAGATTCAAAAGTTATATGAGCGATTCCAGGATTTTGTGAGCGATTCGAGACCTTCACGACCTTCTCAGAATTTCAATGTCACTAGAATCCTTCAATAGCGTTCCCGGTTTCTGTAATCACCAAATATCTAACACAGCTCATACCGAATTTCTCACAAAATCTCATAATCCTTCTATTTTTAATGAAAATCATTTAAAATGCTTATAACAAGTACTTGCTTGATGTACGGGGGAATTTTTGATGAATGATAGTTTATACATACGCGTAGAAGCTGGGGATCCTTATGACACGGGGAGCCTCATGCCATTGAAACCTGAGGGAGAAGCACTTGTCTTCGGCCGTTCTTCTCAAACGAACGAAACAGATGTGTCATTTATAAGTCCATACGTTTCCCGAAAGCATGCAGAGATTTACATGCAAGACGGGGTATCTTTTATTCGTGATCTAGATTCAAAGCACGGAACGGAGCTCAATAATCAGCTTCTCGAACCACATATGCCAAAACAGCTTCAATCTGGAGATGTGATCAGCTTAGCAAAAGGAGTTATTCTGTTAACCTATCTGAATACTGAAGCAGATCAATCAGATCTTACGATGGAATTCACTTCACCTATTCAACCTGCAGAATCACAGATCACGAGTGGGTTGCATATCATTCCTGAACGCCGCCAGATCTCGATTGATGGAGAGCCTTTATTTCTCTCAGGAAAACACACCGATCTTCTTGTGTTTTTGTATCGAAAAAAGAATCAGGCAGTCAGCAGTGACGAAATAAAGATTCAAATATGGCCAGAGCGAATGGTTGCTGGTTCGAACGACATCCCTGACGTTGGAAACGATGAGATCAATGCTCTTGTCTACCGTCTCAGAAAGAAGCTTGGTCCATATGGTGATTCGATCGTTACCGTTCCTCGTTATGGATACATGCTGCAAATTAATTAAATAGGAATACTCCCTAGAGTCTGTTAGAACACAATCGTTCTGATAGACTTTTTTAATTCTAAAAAATCCCTTTGAGTTTTCAGAACCTTATCATTTCCGTATGAGGAAAGAGTCATGATAAATCCATTTTAGACTAGACAAAAAGAGAGTAAATTAAATAAAAGGAAAAAACTCCTTTTTAACTTAGTTGTTTCTTTTAAATAGGTGTGGTGAAGAAAAAATGAGGGTAGAGGAAACTAGACGGGATCGAAGAGGAAGATCATTTCGGTTTCGATTAATCCGGGCATTTATCATTCTATTATTTACGATTCTATATATACGAACCTATGACCTGCAGATTACAAATGGTGAGAAAGCTCGTTTGAAATCTGAGACCTATGAAGATGTTGTAATCAAAAAATCCATTTTCAATGATAACTACTACTCGTCCAAAAAAGACACACCACTAGAAACAGACATAAAACTGAACAAGTAACAGTAAAATGAATATGGGGGATGTCCCCATTATTACGAAGAGGGGATGTTTATGATGCAACCACTTAAACAAGAATCTTCGGATGGTGCAGATAACAAACTGGAAAATTTGAATCCGATCAGCTTTATTGGAAAAGTGAAAGAAACCCATGGCCAAGTATTTACCATCTCTCATAAAAAAACCGTGATGAAAGTAAAACTAGATGCTAAGACAGAGCTGCTCGATGGAGACAAGACGCTTGATATCGCGCCAGACGAAGCCGTCCAGCCAGGAGCTACCGTTCAAGTAGTAGGGATGTTAAACAAAAGACTGAATGTCATTAGAGCGGTTCGCCTCTATATTTTTCATAAAGAATTTGATATCAACTATTCAGGAACAAATTAATGAAGGTTCTGAAAAAAGCTTTGCCTCGTCCCTTCAAGTTATGGTACATTTAGGGTAATGTAACGTGGAACGGTGGAGGTGTAACATACATGCTAACAGCAGCAAAAATCCTTCTTATTTTAGTATCGATCGCATTAATCGTTGTCGTTGTTCTTCAATCAGGTCGTTCGGCAGGATTATCAGGTGCGATTACAGGTGGAGCTGAACAGCTTTTTGGTAAACAAAAAGCACGTGGAATCGACGCATTGCTAAGTAAGTTAACGATCATTCTTGCAGTGTTGTTCTTCATTCTAACGATTTCAGTAGCATACTTTATTCCCATGAACTAAAGAACTGTCAAAAACAACAAGCATATTTACTGCTTGTTGTTTTTTTTGTCTGTAGAAACACCGCATAACCTTTATGAGAGTGGTTGTGATATGATTTGATACGGGGATAAAAGGGTAACCTATAGACAAAAAAGGTGGTAGCATGATCGGGTGTCTTTGTTTGCATGGGTTCACAGGCGGACCTTATGAAATCGAGCCAATTACAGAATATCTTGAGAAGCATACAGATTGGTTGTTATCTGTGCCCACTTATCCTGGTCACGGAACTGAGCTCTCATTAAGAGGTAGAACACATACAGAATGGCTTCAAGAAGCTGAAAATGCCTATTTGGAGCTGCGAGAAAAAGTTGAACAGATCTATATTGTCGGCTTTTCAATGGGTGGAATGATCGCAGGGTATCTCGCTTCAAAGTACGGGTGCGACAAATTAATTCTGTTGAATGCAAGTGCCTACTATCTTAACCCCGCTCAGATGATTAAAGATATAGCCAATATGATGGTCTCTGGTCTGAACGGTCAACTAAGAGATCATGAATTATATAAAAGGTATCGAAAAAAGTTCCTTGATACACCTCTCAGTGCAACGAGAGAGTTTCAAAAGCTTGTAAGGATGATCAAACCTGAATTCTCACAAGTCTCGGCACCAACTTTAATCGTTCAAGGAGAATGTGATGGCCTTGTTCCGAGAAGAAGTGCTGAATATTTATATAAAGCGATAGCAGCATCTAACAAACGTCTTTGTTATTTTAAAGAATCAAAGCACATGATCTGTCATGATGTAGAGAAAGATGACTTAATTCAAGAAGTATATCAATTTTTAACGAATGAATAGGAGAGGTACAACATGAAAATCGCAGCACCAAAACCGTTTTTCTTTGAAGGAGGAAAACGGGCAGTCTTAATGCTTCATGGGTTCACGGGCAGTTCAGCAGATGTACGAATGATGGGGAGATTTCTGCAGAAGAAGGGCTATACATGTCACGCCCCTCAGTATAAAGGACATGCCGTCCCCCCTGAAGAACTAGTACACACAGGGCCCAAAGACTGGTGGGAAGATGTGATTGGCGGCTACAATCATTTAATAGAAAAAGGCTACGACGAGATTGCTGTTTGCGGTCTTTCGTTAGGTGGCGTATTCTCTTTAAAACTTGCTACTGAACATCCTGTGAAAGCAGTTATTCCGATGTGCGCACCCATGTCTATCAAGAGTGAAGAAGTGATGTATAAAGGGGTTTGTGCGTACGCTGAAGAATATAAAAAGCGTGAACAGAAATCAGCAGAACAGATTCAAGAAGAGATGGAAGAATTCAAAAAAACACCGATGGATACGTTAAAAGCTCTTCAAGATCTTATTCAAAGTGTAAGAAATTCGGTAGATCTCGTATACGCACCTACGTTTGTTGTGCAGGCTAGAAATGATGAAATGATAAACACTGATTCTGCAAATATTATCTATGATGAAGTAGAGAGTGAAACGAAAGATTTAAAGTGGTATGAAAACTCATCACACGTTATTACATTAGACAAGGAAAAAGAACAGCTGCATGAAGATGTTTATGCTTTCTTAGAAGACCTTGATTGGTCAGAATAGAACCTTTTTTTCCTTAAAAAGGAGGTCAGTTTTTGGATAAACTGCAAATACTCCAGCTCATGAAAGAATCGGAAAAACCGATGACAGTAACAGAGATTGAAGAAGCTCTTCAACTTCCTGACGCTGAAGCTTTCAAGAAACTGGTTTTAACACTTAATGAATTAGAAGATGAAGGATCTGTCGTTCGAACACGTACGAACCGTTATGGATTACCAGAAAAGATGAGCCTGATCAAAGGCCGTGTTCAAGGTCACGCAAAAGGCTTTGCGTTCCTTATCCCTGAAGAATCTGAACAAAAAGATGTGTATATCTCACAATCTGATATGAATGGTGCAATGAGTGGAGACACGGTGCTCGTGCGCTTAAACCAAACATCTTCAGGATCACGTCCTGAAGGCACGATCATTCGTATTTTGGAACGAGGTGTTACAGAGGTCGTCGGAACGTTCCAGGAGAGCCGTAAATTCGGTTTTGTTGTTGCTGATGATAAACGGATCCCAAACGACATCTTTATCCCTGCAGACGGCGTTAACGGAGCTGTAGAAGGACATAAGGTTCTTGTGAAGATCACAAAATACCCTGAAGGCAGAAATAGTGCCGAAGGAGAGATCATTCACATTATCGGACATAAGAACGATCCAGGTGTGGATATCATCTCTGTTATCTTCAAACATGGACTGCCAAGAGAGTTTCCGGTTGAAGCACTTGAGCAAGCTCATAACACACCAGATGAGATCGATCCGAAAGATATTGAAGGACGTCGCGATCTTCGAAACGAAACCATCGTAACGATTGATGGAGCAGACGCAAAAGACTTGGATGATGCGGTTCATGTGATCAAGCTGCCGAATGGCCATTATAAGCTTGGTGTACATATCGCAGATGTTACGCACTATGTAACTGAAGATTCTCCAATTGATAAAGAAGCGCAAGAACGTGGTACGAGTGTGTACTTAGTCGATCGTGTTATCCCGATGATCCCACATCGTTTATCAAATGGAATCTGTTCATTGAACCCGAAAGTTGATCGTTTAACGATCTCATGTGAGATGGAGATCAACCATGATGGGGAAGTCATTAAACACGAAATCTTCCCAAGTGTGATCAAAACAACAGAGCGAATGACGTATACAGATGTTCGTAAAATTTTGCAGGATGAGGATGAGGAAGTCAACAAGAAGTATGAATCCCTTATTCCATTCTTTAAGTTAATGGGAGAGCTTGCGGAAGTTCTTCGCAAAAAACGTTTTGCGCGCGGTGCGATTGACTTCGATTTCTCTGAAGCAAAAGTACTCGTAGACGAAAACAGCGACCCACAGGATGTTGTTCTTCGCGAGAGATCGGTTGCAGAAAAACTGATCGAAGAATTTATGCTATGTGCCAATGAGACGGTTGCACAGCATTTCCATGAACTCGAGCTTCCGTTCATGTACCGAATCCATGAAGACCCTGATGAGGGGAAATTAGAGCGTTTCTTAGAGTTCATCGGTATGTTTGGTTATGCGTTAAAGGGTACCGCGAGCGATATTCACCCGCGCAGCCTTCAACAGCTTTTGGAGACCGTAAAAGGCGAACCAGAGGAAATGGTGATCTCAAAAATCATGCTTCGATCTATGAAGCAAGCGAAGTACGATCATATGTCACTGGGTCACTACGGACTGGCGACTGAGTTCTATACGCATTTCACATCACCGATCCGTCGTTACCCAGACTTAATCGTACATCGCCTCATCCGTACGTATCTGTTTAAAAAAGACACAGGTCCAAAAACAGTCAGTCATTGGAAAGCAGAACTTCCTGGGATCGCAAAGCATTCATCCGCAATGGAACGCCGTGCTGTTGATGCGGAACGCGAAACAGATGAGCTGAAAAAATCACAGTTCATGCTCGATAAGATCGGTGAAGAGTTTGACGGCGTGATCAGCTCTGTAACGAACTTTGGATTGTTCGTTGAACTTCCTAACACGATTGAAGGTCTCGTACACGTTAGCTATCTAACAGACGATTATTACCGGTTCGATGAGAAGTTTATGGCGATGATCGGTGAGCGGACAGGTAACGTATTCCGAATCGGTGATGAAATTTCCATTCGAGTTGCGAACGTAAATGTAGATGAGCGTGCGATCGATTTCGAAATCGTCGGAATGAAAGGAACACCTCGTAAACGCTTTAAAGATCGCCAAAAAGTGATCGACATTGGAGATACACCAAAACGCGGACGAGGAAGAAGAAGCAAGAACCGCACAAGTGAATCTGAGCGTTCAAGCGGTCCTCAAGATTCAAAGAAAGGGAAGAAAAAGCCTTTCTATAAACCAGTAGCTAAGAAAAAAGGCAAGAAAAAGAAGAAATAATGAGCAAGTTCAGTCAAGGTTCATCTTCGATGGTGGACCTTGACGTTATTTGACCATATTGATATAATTAAACTTCACTTGCTGTGGGGAGGATTGAATTTTACATGCCAAAAGGAGAAGGGAAAGTAGTCGCACAGAATAAGAAAGCGCGGCACGATTACCACGTCGAAGAAACATTTGAAGCAGGAATTGTCCTTCAGGGCACGGAGATCAAATCCATTCGCGCAGGCAGGGCTAATCTAAAAGATTCTTTCGCACGTGTGCAAAATGGCGAGTTGTTCCTACACAACATGCACATTAGCACATACGAGCAAGGAAATCGGTACAACCATGATCCACTTCGTACGCGTAAGCTGCTTTTACACCGCAAAGAGATCAATAAGCTGTTAGGTGCAACAAAAGAACAAGGTTATTCCATCGTTCCTTTGAAGATGTATCTGAAGAATGGTTTTGCAAAGCTTTTGATCGGACTTGCTAAAGGTAAGAAGCATTACGATAAGCGTGACGATCTGAAGAAGAAGGATGCAAAGCGAGAGATCGAACGTGCATTCCGAGATCGCCAAAAAGATTAATTGGTTCCTTTTACAGGATGTTACAATTGAGACGATGAAGTAAAAATGTTATACTGAGTACACAAGTGAATAGAAGCGATTGAGCTTTTATCTCTTTCCGAGGTTCGGCAGAATTAAGTTTCTGCTTACCATTTTATATGGGGACGTTACGGATTCGACAGGGGTAGTTTGAGCTTAAGTTGCGAGTCGAGGGGGTCGGCCTCGTTAAAACGCCACAGCCAATAACTGGCAAACAAAACAACAACTTAGCTTTAGCTGCGTAATAGCACTTTAGCTGTTCCTCCCTCCATCGCCCATGTGGTAGGGTAAGGGACTCACTCTTAGTGGGCTACGCCGGTTGTCCTCCGCCTGAGGACGATGGAAGAGAATAATCAGGCTAGCGGTCCAGGCGCCTGTCGGCTGGCAGACGGATCCGCGAAACGCGAATAAACCGACTACACTCGTAGAAGCTTAAGTGCCAATATCTTTGGACGTGGGTTCGATTAATATTTAGTCGCCTTATGTGGTAACACATAAGTGATAATTCGGCTTTATCGGTGAAACCTAACCAACATTTATCGTTGCAAGGCAATGCCGAGCGGTATGTGGAGCAATCCAACAGCCGTGTATCGACTTATAGGCTGCCATTCTGGTAGTACTAAGATACGAAATTCTGCTTGGTCTCAAGTAAATTTATGTTTCGTATAATACGCCGAAGGACCTGGAATTTTCAGGTTCAAGATATAGTCAGTGCCATGACGAAAGCATGGAATAACATGTCCCACCGTCTCCACCATACATAGGTGGATAACAGATCAGCAGTTTATGCTGGTCTTTTTTGTTATAATTCAAAAAATCTCTTCTCAAATAATAACTTCTGATTCAATAACTCAGGTGTATATTTACCATTTCGAGAGGTAACGTTATTATATTCTTTAAGAATGAAAAGAGCTCTTTTCCTCTTCTTATGAATTCTTAAAAAAGGTACTATCTGATTCAAGAGATAAAAAACAATGTCTTTCTTTTTGATAGTCAAAGTAAATGACTTCTTATGCATTAAAGGATAGTAATTCTTTTTACAAACTAATATACCTCCAGTGTGTGATTGAACATATTGTAATAGCTCCAAGTCGGTCGATGCAATTGAGATACAGGGTCTTCTAAATTCGTTTTTATGCATTCTTGTCAGCATGATACTCCCTTCTCCGTCAATAACCCCTGCTATATAAGAGGCTTCCAATTTTTTCATAATATTCACCTTTTTCCTTTTATTGTATCATGAAAATCGAACAAACGTTCCCTTTTTAGTTAATAAAAGTTTTGGTAATAAATATTTATATTTTCCCCATCCTATAAAATAGGAAGGTGAAAAAATAATGGACTTATTAAAAGAGTTAACCGAAACCAATGGTGCTCCTGGTTTTGAAAAAGCGATCCGAGAGATTATGAAACGCGAGATCAGCAAAACAGGTGCTACGCTTATGAACGATCACATCGGTAGTGTATTTGGTGAAAAACACGGATCTACGAATGACGGTCCTAAAATACTTCTTGCAGGTCACATGGACGAAGTCGGTTTCATGGTCAGTGAGGTCACAGAGCAAGGTTATTTGCGCTTCGTTCCATTAGGAGGCTGGTGGTCACAAGTTCTTCTCGCGCAACGTGTACACGTTCAGACGAAAAGTAAAACGTTCACTGGGGTCGTTGGATCAAAAGCGCCTCATATCTTAACGCCGGATGAACGAAACCGGGTTTATCCGATGAAAGAGATGTTTATTGATATTGGTGCGAAGGATAAGGACCAGGTGAAGGAGTGGGGGATTAGAGTAGGCGATCCAATCCTGCCAATATGCCCATTTGAATTGATGCCCGACGGTGATACGATTCTTGCAAAAGCACTCGACAATCGAGCAGGCTGCTATACAGCGCTTCAGGTTCTAGAGCAGCTTCAAAACGTCACTCATCCTAACACTGTGTATTGTGGCGCGACTGTTCAAGAAGAGGTAGGACTAAGGGGAGCGATTACGGCACCTGCGATCATGGAGCCAGATGTTGCGATCGCACTGGATGTAGGAGTTGCAGAAGATGGTCCTGGTGGGAATGCTAACAAGGCGAAGCTCGGAAAAGGGCCGCTCATTACATTCCTTGACTCATCCATGATTCCGCATACCGGTTTTCGAGACTTTATCATAGAAGTAGCAGAGAAACATAACATACCTTATCAAGTAGACGTGATGCTTGGCGGAGGAACGGATGCGGGTAAGTTCCATCTTTTCAAAAAGGGAATTCCAAGCCTTGTGGTGGGAGTGGCAGCTCGCTACATTCATAGCCATACCTCTATGATCAGTAAAAGCGACCTAGAAAATAGCGCAAAGCTTCTAGTAGAGCTGGTGAAGGTTTTAGATAAAGAAAAACTTCATTCACTTTTGGATTACTAAAAACTACCTCAAAAACCTCGTTGGATTTCATTCCGACGAGGTTTCTCACTTTGTCGCAATATGTTACAGTGTTATAAAAAGTTTTACATCATTCTTTGCTAATCATAGAAAAACGTCTATTATATAGAGATGAGATTATAAGTTGTTAAAGGAGATCAGTAATTTTTATGGACATCCTATTGTTATTAAAAGCCCTTATTCTAGGGATCGTTGAAGGTTTGACGGAGTTTGCTCCTGTATCGTCTACAGGACATATGATTCTTGTCGATGACATGTGGTTAAAATCACAAGACTTTTTAGGTAAGTACCCGGCAAATACATTTAAAGTTGTCATCCAGCTCGGTTCGATATTGGCCGTAATTGTTGTCTTTAGACAGCGTTTCATCGACATGCTTGGACTTAGCAGAAACAAAGCAACAAATGAAATTACGGGCAGCCGTTTAAAATTAACACAAGTCATCGTAGGTCTTTTGCCTGCAGGTGTTCTTGGATTGTTGTTCGAAGATTATATCGACGAGTACCTTTTCACGACAAACACAGTGCTTATAGGACTCGCGATTGGTGCAGTTCTTATGATTTTTGCCGATCGATTTGCTGCTAAAAATCAAAACCCTGTTATTGATACAGTGGATAAGATTACGTACAAGCAAGCTTTCTCTATCGGATTGATTCAGTGTTTATCACTTTGGCCAGGATTTTCCCGATCTGGTGCTACGATTTCAGGTGGTGTCCTTCTAGGGCTTAGCCACCGTGCTGCTGCTGACTTTACATTCATTATGGCTGTTCCGATCATGGCAGGTGCGAGTGGTATCTCCCTATTAAAGAACTTAGAATATTTTAGTATGGACGCTATGCCGTTCTTTGTAGTTGGATTCATCAGTGCGTTCGTATTCGCTATGTTATCGATCCGCTTCTTCTTAAACGTTATTGAAAAAGTTAAACTAACACCATTCGCGATCTATCGCTTAGTGCTAGTAGCTGTTATCTTTTTTGTTATCATGTAATGCAAAAGAACCCCCACTAAATACTGATTTAGTGGGGGTTCTGCTATTTTTAATATTGCTCCATTCTGCTATACCAATCGTCGTATTCACGTTCAGCTTCTTCCCGTTTTCTTCCGTGTCTCTCTTGAATCTTTCCGATCATCTTTTCACGGTCACCCTGTGCTTGATCGTAATCATCATCTGTTAGGTTGCCCCATTGTTTCTTCGCTTCACCTTTGAACTGTTTCCATTTGCCTTCCATTGTATCGTTTTTCATGTTGAATCATCCTCCTTTTAATATTTATTGGAATATGAATCTTCATAACGATGTGCATTTGTAGAACGGTACGTACGGAATGTATCATTAACTTGTCTATGTCGGCTTACTTCATTCGTGTCGACGAGAACGAGAATGTCCCCGGCTTCCACTGATTGTTCGTATTCTTTTGCTTCATTTTCAGGAATTCCTAATCCTACAAGAGCTCCGACAATTCCACCTGCTCCAGCTCCTACAGCTGCTCCACCGAGTGCTGCAGCAATGGGTCCTGCTGCTACGATTGGTCCGATTCCTGGAATAGCAAGTGCACCTGCACCTAACAATAACCCGCCAAGTCCTCCAAGAATGCCACCTGTAGCCATTCCTGTGGCAGCCCCTTCAGGAGCTTTTGAGCCGGTTTCTTCTTGAATGTGTTTAACTTCTTTTTTGTCTTTTGCGATCACTGAGATTTCATTGTCACCATAACCTTCTTCTCTCAGTTTTTTAATGGCATCGATCGCATCATCTTCTGAACGGAAAACGCCAACTACTTTACCATGAGTATCCATCGATTTCCTCCTTTTGTAGAAGATTAGTACGTAGTTTGTGTTCCCACTGCCGGTTAAGATGAAACATGATACTGCAGGTTCGACAAAAGTATACAAAAAGATTTAATGTAATATTTGGAAGTATTTAACACTAATACACATATTGTGCTTGTTTACAATTTATGGTTTGATGTCTATATAAAGGAAAAAAGATTATTGAATGTGAATGGGGATTGAAATGGATATTTTTATTGGCAGACAACCGATCCTAGACAAAAATGAGAACGTTGTTGCTTATGAACTTTTATATAGAAACAGTGAGAACAATAGATATGATGGGTTGGATCATGATAGTGCAACGATTGATGTTATGGTGAACAGTTTTGCTGGAATCGGGATTAAAGAAGTCGGAGAACGCAAGAAATGTTTTATCAACTTTACGGAAAATCTGTTGTTAAATAGGATTCCAACGTATATTTCACCTCAATATATCGTCGTCGAGATCTTGGAGGATGTCCGCTTAACGGACGAAGTGCTTGAGGTCTGTAAAGAGTTGAAGAGTAAAGGATATATTATTGCGCTCGATGATGTATCGGTAAACCGCAACTTGAATAGAGTGCTTCCATATATCGATATTATTAAAGTAGATTATTTGTTAATGGACGTTCAAGAAATGAAGAGCATGATTGAAACGTACCGCGAGCAGATTACATTTCTAGCAGAAAAGATTGAAAGGCGTGACCAATTTGAAGAAGCTAAAGAGCTTGGATTTGAGTACTTTCAAGGCTATTTCTTTAGCAGACCCGTCATATTGCAAGGAAAGGATATCGCTCCTATTCCAACGAACTATCTTTTGCTATTAGAAAAATTGAACAGTTCAGATCCGGACATTCATGAGATCAGCAGCTTGATCCAGCGAGATCTCTCACTTTCTTATAAGCTTTTAAAAGTGATGAATTCTGGTACTTACTTTTTTAAAAGTAAGATCACAACGATCAAACAAGCTGTCGTCTTAGTCGGACTATATGAGATCAAAAAGCTCGTCATGATCTTGATGATGTCGAGCTTGAACAGAGTTGATAATGGATTAGAAATTGTAAAGATGAGTCTTACGCGCGCATTCTTTTTTGAACGCATCGCCAAATACGTAGGTGTATCCAAAAATCATCTCTACATGTTCGGAATGTTTTCTCTTATAGACACTTTGCTCAGTAAAGACATGAAAGATGTGATCGCTGATCTTCCGATAACGAACGAACTGGCTGAAGCTCTTTTAGGCAACAAGGCTTCCTATAATCTTGCATTAAATATTGTACAAGGTTTGGAGAGAGGTTCATGGCTGGAAATTCAGTCGATATGCAGCACGATGAATCTAACAGAAGCTGAGCTCTATACGCATTACCGAGCAAGTACATTATCTGCTGATCAATTTGTAAAGGCGGATACAGAAGTGAAAGTCTAGCATTATTAGGAGACAAGAACCTCAAATTGGGGTTCTTTTTTTTATTTGAAAATCCCCAAGAAAGTAAAGAATGAGACTTTGGAGTAAAATACAAACATGTATAGGAGGAGGTAGGCGATGAAATTAAGCATACTCGATCAATCCCCAATCTCATCCGGTAAACGTGCACAAGATGCTCTTCAAGCTTCTATGCAACTGGCAGTAGAGGGAGAAAAGCTTGGCTATACACGTTATTGGATCGCGGAACATCATAACTTTAGCGGCTTATCTTGTTCAGCACCAGAAGTGATGCTGAGCTATATTGGAGCAAACACAAATAAGATACGTCTCGGGGCAGGAGCTGTGCTTTTACCGCATTATAAACCATACAGAGTTGCGGAAACGTATAACATGCTCGCTACACTTTTTCCGGATAGAATTGATCTGGGTATCGGTCGTGCTCCTGGAGGATCGGCAGAAGCTTCAATCGCTCTTTCGGGCAATTATCTGGAGAATGTTCGAAAAGTTCCTGAATTGACTGAACAACTGCTGCATTTTTTGCGTAACGATTTTCCAGAAGACGATATGTTTTCTAAAATACAGCCGTCTCCAGTCCCTGATATAACACCCTTTCCATGGATTCTCGGAACAAGCCAAAGAAGTGCGGATCTAGCTTCTGAGTATGGAACAGCTTATGCGTTCGGTCATTTTATGAGTGAAAAAATAGGACACGAGATTGTAGCCTCTTATCAAAAAACGTTCAAACCTAGTGTCTCCTTAAAAAAAGCAAATACGATTGTTGCTGTGTCTGTGATCTGTGCAGAGACAACAGATCAGGCTGAGGAAATCGCATTACCAGGCATTCTTTGGAAAAAACAGAATGTTTCTGGTGAAGGAAATGGCGTTCCAACGATAGATGAAGCTCATCGTTCTTTTTCTATAGAAGAACGGAAACACTTCATATCTGAAGCGAAAAGAAAAATGATTATCGGCAACCCGCAAGAGGTACAGAAAGAACTATATAGAATTCAAGAAACGTATAAAGCAGATGAAATAATGATTGTGACGATTACTCACTCTTATGAGGACCGAGTAAAGTCATACGAATTAATAGCTAACCATGTCCTATCTACAACGTCATAAGCAGTATTTTTTATTTAAGAAAGCAAACTTGTTATACTAGTAGCGAATTATTAAAATATAGTAGCTAATTTTTTGTTGCTTAAAATAGGGAGGACGTTACGATGTCCAATAAAAAAAGTTTAAGTGATGTAAAATGGTCAGTCCTTGACCTTGCACCGGTCGTTGAAGGCGGAACGGTAACTGAGTCGTTCCAGAATACGTTAGATCTCGCTCAGCATGCTGAAAAATGGGGATACAACCGTTATTGGCTGGCTGAACATCATAACATGCCTGGGATCGCGAGCTCTGCCACTTCGGTAGTGATCGGACATGTGGCAGGAGGTACTTCTAAAATTCGGGTCGGCTCAGGCGGGATCATGCTTCCAAACCATGCACCGCTCGTGATTGCTGAACAATTTGGCACACTTGATGCACTGTATCCAGGTAGAATTGACCTTGGACTCGGCCGAGCACCAGGGACGGACCAGGTAACAGCACAAGCACTTCGCCGTGATCTCGGCAACATGGGTGATGATTTTCCGTATCAATTAGATGAGCTGCGTACGTACCTGGATCCAGAACGAGCAGACTCGCCGATGAAAGTTAGAGCGGTTCCTGGAGAAGGACAAGATATTCCGATCTGGCTTTTAGGTTCAAGCGGATTTAGTGCACGTTTGGCAGGCAGAGAAGGACTGCCGTTTGCATTTGCAAGTCATTTCTCGCCAGACAATACGATTCCTGCTCTAGAGCTATACCGTAATACGTTCACGCCATCAGAAGTACTTGAGCAACCGTATGCGATGGTTGGAGCGAACGTGGTTGTAGCAGATACAGATGAGGAAGCAGCACGAATCGCTACATCCTTGCAGCAGCAGTTCGTTAACTTAGTACGTGGAAACCCAACAAAGTTGAAACCACCTGTTGAGAGCATGGACGGCATCTGGAGTCCTTATGAAAAAGCGGCACTCGATCAGCAGTTACGTACATCCTTTATCGGTAGTCCTGAAACGGTTAAAGCTAAGCTGCAAGCGTTCTTGGACGAAACACAGGCAGATGAGGTCATCATAAATGGCCAAATCTATGACCATGCTGCGAGATTGCGTTCATTCCAGTTGTTATCTGAGATCGTAAAATAGAATGTCTGTGGTAATCAGCGTACTCTTCAAGGAGTGCGCTTTTTTGTTGGGGTATTTGAGTTACTGTGCTTGTCGAAGTTTGTAGACTCGCGGATAACTTTTGGATTGAGAAGCATAACTCGTGGATAAAACCGCAAAACTTTTGGATTAAGAGTGAAAACTGAAGGGTTGAGACTTTCTGATACCTAGCTGGGTATATCCCGCTTGCAGATTTGAAACATACAGAATGTGGCTCACCGCCTGCCCAGCAGAAAGGAAGCAGCCACGGATATCAACTACGTTCAAAACAGCTTTCTCATAAAAAAAGAACATTTGTTTGCATTTTTAAAGGATTTTTACAACTCGATATCGAAATGATTACCTTGAATAACAAACTTGGAGGTATAAACGATGGATAAATCGCTGCAGCTTCACCAATTCAACGCTTGGGCTAATGAGAGAGTCTTTGACACACTAAAAGAACTCCCAGCCGAAATGTATAGAAAAGAGGTAGAAAGTGTTTTTCCAACGATCGCTGATGCTCTGGTTCACATGTATCAAGTCGATTATGTATGGCTGCAAGTACTTAAAGGGAAAACATTCGAAGATATTTTTACCTCCATAAAACAGTTACACGAAGAATTAAATGCTGCAGATCTACAAAACATGCAGATGAAGTTTGAAGCCATGTCTGAAGACTACGAGAACTTCATCAGAGGAAATGAAGATTTATCTGCTGATATCACGGTTCAACATCCACACTTTGGAACACTTCATTCAACCTATGCTGATCTTATACAGCACATCGTAAATCATGGCACGTACCACCGAGGTCATCTATCTGCAATCGTCAACCAGCTGGGCTTTAAAGGAGCATCGATCGATTATATTTTTTATCTCTATTCACTACAAGAAAAAAACCAAACCGTATAAGAAAGAGGAAGAAGGCATATCTAAAGAGATATGTCTTTTTTGTTACGTTTAAACAGATCTCTGTAAAAGTTATAGCAGAGTGATTGACAAGCTGCTTGTCCACCATGTAATCTAAATCTGGAAATAGATAGTTCAATGATTGAACAGTTAAAAAAATGAACCAACAGGAGGATTTGCATGTCACAACTATCCATTAAAGAACTTGTTGATCGTTATATCGATCTCACATTTGCGGTTCATAAAAAAGGGGAGTCCCTTGTAAAAGAACAGCTACAGAGTGAACTTTCAAATGATCAATTTTATACATTGAAATACATCTACAAGACAGAGAACTGTACGTCAACAGAGCTAGCGAAAGTTTTTGATGTAAAAAAAAGCGCGATTACAGCTGTGATCACAAAATTGTGGGATCAAGACTTGATCGAGAGAACGAGAGATCAAAATGATCGCCGCGTCGTTTATCTCACATTAACGGAAGCGGGACTTGAACTTTACAAGAAAACTGAAGAAAGGATCTATAACTTGGTAGAATCCATTATTACTCAGTTTGAAGAGCAGGAGATTAAACAGTTTATTGACACGTACGAAAAGATCAACAATATCTTAACGACACTTCAGGAAAAACAATAGGCAGGGGGAGAAATCGTGCGGTTTATTTTAAAACAAAAATGGCTTGTGCTTGTTGTATGGGTCGCTGTCGTTGCCGTTCTTATGTTATCGGCACCAAATATGGCAGAACTGGTACGAGAAAAAGGACAAGTCGATGTACCAGACGGCTATTCATCATCACTAGCTTCAGACATTATGAGCGAAGTCCAGGAACAAGAAGGCGGTGGAGATGAGTCATCTGTAGCACTTGTCTTTACAGATGAAAAAGGGCTTAGTGCTGCAGATAAAAAAGAAGTTGAACGTGCGATCCGCCTACTTGAAAAGAATAAAGAAGAGCTAGGAATCACGGAGATTCTGACTCATTTTAACGAAAAAAGTCTTGAGAAACAGTTAGTATCAAAAGATGGAAACTCTATCTTAACGTCTATAAAAGTCGCTTGGAACGATCGAGAGCCAAGTGAAGTGAATGAAGCTCTATATAAAACGATTGAAGACAACAGAGTCGAGCACTATTACACAAGTAACTGGATGATCAACGAAGATCTTGTGAAAAGTTCTGAAGAGGGACTTAAAAAGACAGAAGGCATTACGGTAGTATTCATTCTAGGTGTATTGCTCTTAGTATTTAGATCTGTCGTAGCGCCACTTATTCCATTGCTAACCGTTGGTGTGACATATCTCGCTTCACAATCGATCGTGGCGATGTTAGTAGATTCGTTCGACTTTCCGATCTCTAACTACACACAGATCTTTTTAGTCGCTGTATTGTTTGGAATCGGGACAGATTATTGTATTCTTTTGCTAAGTCGATATAAAGAAGAATTAACGCTCACAGAAAGTAAAACGGAAGCGATCATCGCGACATATCGTCAGGCGGGGCGTACCGTTTTCTTTAGCGGTTTGGCAGTAATGATCGGATTTGCTGCGATCGGATTTTCTCAGTTCATTCTCTATCAATCAGCAGCAGCCGTCGCGGTTGGTGTAGGTATACTATTAGTTGCTCTATTCACGATCGTGCCATTTTTTATGATGGTCTTAGGTCAGAAGATCTTTTGGCCATCTAAGAAAAAAGCAGAGCATGGTGAGAGCAAGCTTTGGGCCGTTGCTGGAAACTTTTCGTTAAAACGTCCGTTGTTGTCACTCATACTCGTTGCGGTCATTTGCGTACCATTTCTTGTAACGTATGATGGAAAACTATCCTTTAACTCTTTAGAGGAAATCTCAGGGGAAGTTTCTTCCATCCAAGCGTTTAATGTGATTGAAAAAAGCTTCGGAGCGGGAGAGTCGATGCCAACCAACATCGTTATAAAAAATGATGAAAAGATGGACTCGACTTCATACATGGAACTTGCTGAAAAGATTAGTCAGGAACTAGAAAAGGTTAACCATGTTGATTCGGTAAGATCTGTTTCTAGACCTACAGGCGAACCTGTTGAAGATTTCTTCGTCTACAAGCAGGCAGAAAGCTTGGAGGATGGCCTTGGTGATGGAAAAGAAGGGATCAATAAAATCAGCAGTGGGCTTATGGAAGCGAGCGGAGAGTTATCAAAATCTGAGCCGCAGCTGACTGGTGCGACTGACGGCATTCAGCAGCTTATCGACGGAACGAGTGCTACTCAATCTGGTTTAACTGAGATTCAAAAGAATCTGGTGAAGATAGAAGATGGCATTCGAAAAGGAACGATGGGAGCAGCTGACGCACAAAAGGGATTACAACAGATAAAATCTAAACAACAAGAGCTGCTGTCTGGTTATCAAAAGATTCAGCAAGGCTATGAACAAGCAGGATCAAACCTATCAACGATCCAATCAAACTACGTAAAGCTAGGGCAAGGCTTAGGAACTTTGAATACTGCATTGGCATCCATTACGGATCAGGACTTTCAAGCGTTGGAAGACCGTTATGAAATTCCGGAAAACGATGCAGAGTATCAGAAGATAAAAAACACAGTGAAAGCTGCTCAAAATCAATTGCCCGGTATCAAAAGCAGCTTAGATCAATTAAACAATGGGCTGAGTCAAGTTTCATCTGGCGTTCAACAAGCCAATGGTAAATTTCAAGAGATAAACGGGTACCAACAAGGCATTATTGGCGGACTTCAGCAAGTGATCGATGGAACGAATCAACTTCAATCAGGTCTCGGGCAGTTAGCTGACGGTCAAGGTCAGATCATTGATAATGTACCTAAGCTAACAAACGGATTAAACGGTATTAATAACGGCCAACAAGAGCTGTTAAAAGGATTTGAGGATCTTGGTGGACAGTTTAGTCAGTTAACGACTGGCTTAGATCAGAGTGCTGACGGGTTGAATCAAGTTTCAGATGGTTTAGGCTCTGCTCAAGATTATTTGAACAACCTAGCCGAAACAAAAGATAAGAGTGCTTTTTATATGCCAGAAGAGGTGCTTCAAAGTAAGGATTTTGAACAGGCACTGGATGCTTATCTATCAGAAGATCGCAAAACGATGACGATGGATGTTGTGTTTGGAATCAACCCTTATTCTAACGAGTCTATAGATGAAGTAGATGAGATGAAAGAAGCAATCAATCGAGTGACAAAAGGAACGGAACTAGAGAACGCAAAAGTGGCAGTGGGGGGAATCACTAGCTCCAATGCTGACTTACAAACTGTTTCTAGCAATGATTTTTCAAGAACTGTTCTGCTCATGCTAGTAGGTATCTCGATCATTCTTGTATTCTTGTTCCGTTCTTTGATCATGCCTGTCTACTTGATCGGTTCACTCATTTTAACGTACTACACGTCAATGGGGATCAACGAATTCATCTATGTAAACCTATTAGGATATACAGGAATCAGCTGGGCTGTACCATTCTTTGGATTCGTAATCCTCGTGGCGCTCGGCGTTGATTACAGCATCTTCTTAATGGATCGATTTAATGAGTATAAAGATCTTACGGTTGCAGATGCGATGCTTCTCGCTATGAAAAAGATGGGGACGGTTATCATTTCCGCCGTTATCATCTTAGGTGGAACGTTTGCTGCGATGATGCCGTCGGGAATGCTTTCATTACTGCAGATCGCGTCCATCATCTTAGTAGGGTTGCTTTTATACGCATTTGTCGTTCTGCCATTGCTCATCCCGGTTCTCGTTAAGAACTTTGGAGAAGCAAACTGGTGGCCGTATAAACGAAGCTAAGCAATAAAAAGATGGTTGTAAAGTGCTCTAAGATTAGACACTTTAAACCATCTTTTTTTGTCTTTTTATTAGAATGATGCTGATTTAAATCTTTTATATTGAATGCGTTCTAAAAGATTGTTGCTTTTAAGTCTTTTTCTATTCCTTCTTTGACTTTTTGATTGTAGTGGAAGTTGTGTGCCTACCGCATGAGATACTTCTTGCAAGGCATGCGACGAGGAAGCTTACTACGTAGTATTAGCTTGTAGACGCAGGAGCAAGAAACCTCTAAAGGCGGGCAGGTGAGACACTTATACGGTAACGTACGAATGTGGCTCACCGTCTGCCCCGCGGAAAGCGAGCATCTGAAACGAAAATCAACTACTTTCAAAAGCAACACTGAATACGAAAACAGCCTCTTATATGCTGTTTGCTATTCAGCTGTCTTACTTTCTTTTTGAATCTTTTGCTTCAATTCCTCGATGTATTTCTTTTTAGCCTTTTCATCCTCTAGATTGCCAGGCTTCTTTTGTTGCAAATATTTTTGAAGGGCATTGTTGATTTCTTCTGTTGTGGCATCCTCAGGAATTTCGCCTTTCTCTTTAAGCATCTGTATTATTTTTTCATCGTTTGCAATCATGGCAGTCACCTCGTTTTGTTCTGCAGATTTAGAATCAGAGGAATCTTTTGAATCAGATTTAGCCTTTTCTTCTGATTCCTTTTTCCCAGGAAGATTATCGTTTTCTTGTGTGCTGCAGCTCATAAGAAAAATCAATGTAGAAACCGTTAAAAATACGCGTACAAACTTTTTCATCTCATACCCTCCTTATTAACAGTTTACCCTAGGAAAATAAAACCCAACTGCATGTACACAGTTGGGTTTATAGATGAATGTTTATTTCTTGCGAGAGATCTTGATTTTCGCTACAGAATTATCTTTACTCTTTCCTTCTACTGAGAACTTTAAGCCG
The DNA here is from genome assembly GCF_048083785.1 of Fictibacillus tiangongensis. Taxonomy (GTDB): domain Bacteria; phylum Bacillota; class Bacilli; order Bacillales; family Fictibacillaceae; genus Fictibacillus. Next base: position 3,351,198 of record NZ_CP182294.1, on the reverse strand, counting down.
TATTGTGGAACGTTACGTCCAGCGTCTAGAAGTCCAGGGTTAGAGTAGTCATCCTTATCATTGAATACGGAGTTTGGATGGATTGCGTTATCTGTAAGCGATGTTCCATTGATTGATTTGTAATCTAGGAACATTGGCTTTCCTTTATCCGTGTTGAACGCAGCATCATGGACCAGGTAGCGAGTTGAAGCTACTTTTCCATCGCTCCATTTAAGTGTCTCTTGGTTCGCATCGACTACGCCTAAGAAACCATCTCCAGGGTGGATGCCTGTCCAGTTGTCAGAGTAGCTGTTGTCTACGTACCAAACAACAAGTCCGCCATCATAAGACATCAAGCTATTACCGCGAGCAATGTGCCCAAGCCCTTTATCAACACCTTGGTGATTTCTCCATTCTAATAAGTAGTAATGATCAGAAAAGAATTTACCTTGGTTCTTCGTGAAGCCTTCTTGCTTAAATGTAGACGTTCCTTCAGCGTTATCAAACAATACTTCAGTTCCATCAACGTTTACAGAAATGTCATCTACAAAGAATCCAGGCATTGTTGCTGCTACATCCGTCCAATAGTTGAACTTCAGGTCGATCTTCTTACCAGCATAAGCAGATAGGTTGAACGCTCCGTTCACCCATTCACCGTTCGTACTTCCTGTGATTCCATGGCCAGGATTTTGTTCATGCGGATTCGTATCCGTAGTCAGGTTTCCTTTAACAGTCACCCAATTCGTTGCTCCTTCTTCTTTCACTTGAATTGAAGCATAATCCCAATCTGTTTCAATGTCATACCATGTTTTAAAGTTTAGTGTAGCTGTTGAAGCATTTGAAAGATCAAGAGATGTAACTAATGAGTTATCTAAGTTATCTCCGCTGCCGCTGAAATACTGATTCTCACCGCTATAAGGCTTGTTAACCACTGTTTCTTTTTGTGGAAGATCAACGCGAACGGCATCATTGTTCGTGCCTTTCGTGTTTGCCTGATCAAGAAGAACGTCGATTCCTTTACGGTCGATCTCTTCGTAAACGAACGTTTCTCCACTTAACCAGTTACCTCCTACATACGACTGTAAGAACTCTTTAGACCAAGCACTGAATCCAGTCGGCTCAGTACCAGGAACTTTACCAGCCCAGCTTCCACTAGACATGATCGACCAGTATGCAACAGGCTCACCTTGGCCAGAGTACTGTGTATCGTACTCATCCGGAAGCTCAAGATCATGACCATATTCATGAGCGAAAACGCCAGCTGCTCCATCAGCAGGTTGAACTGTATAATCGTAAGCTCCCATCATGCCGTTCCAATAATCAACTTCAGACTCTGAGCCTGCGATAGGGAAAGGTGATCCTAGGTTCCAACGGTGGCTCCAGATTGCGTCACCAGCAAGTGCGCCTCCGCCAGCTTCTTCACCAACGCTTGAGTGAACGATCATAAGGTGGTCTACTAAACCATCAGCTTCACGAGTATTGCCATCACCATCTAGGTCGTAGCGATCTTCTTGGTCATAGTCTCCTAGGTTAATGTTAGGATCTTTTGCAGCTGCTTCTAGCGCTTCTTTTACTAGAGAACGAGCGTCTTTATCATTACCGTCTGGAGTAGGTACGTTTCCTCCATAATAAGCTGCTGGATGTTTAGCTTTATACCAACCTCCAACACTACCTGTTACAGAATAACTTCCACCAGATTGCTGTTCATAATATTGTTTCATAGAGATTAATTTCTCTCCATTTGGTCCTTTATATCCTTTATTTCCAAACACTAAGTCTTCATAGTGTTTCTTAGGATATTCTTCATAAAACATATCTGTTTCATCTGCTTTAATGTTCGTAGCAGGGTAGTCTGGGAACTCTATCATAAGAACAAGAACGTTATCTACACGCTTTTGTCCTTTCCATTTTTCTTCTTTTACGTTCTTAATCTTATCTTCTTTTTTACCGTCTTTTTTAAGTCCTTCTTTTTTGTGCTTCTTTCTAATTTCTTTACGTTTTTCACTATGTTCGTCTTCTAGTGCACCTTCAGAGAATTTAGAAGCGTTCTCTTGTTTTTTGTGTAAGAATTGCTGTAATTTTTTCTGTGCATCTGCTTCAGATGCATTTTTACTGATTTCGCCTTGTTTCTTCAACATTTCGATCAACTTTTCATCATTGGCGATTCCTAAATCAAAAGGACCGCCTCCATGCTTATGACCTTTATGATCGTCGTGTTGATGTGTTGCTTTCACATCAGATGAAACATTTGCTGGTGCAGCACTAACACTTGAAAAAGCAGAGCAGCTTAACATTGTAGCGAGTGCAGCAGATACCCATTTCCCTTTTTTCACCAAGATTCCCCCTATATCGTAGTAGTTACCGAAAATCGACATATATTGTCGGATAATTCCGTGTATTCAAAATGTTACCACGATAATCACTCTACTAGAATAGGAGATAACTCCCGTGTTTTTAATTTAGAATAGGGAGTATTTACTATTTAAAGAACTATTTTCAAACACTTTTAATTTGAAAAAATAGTGAAGAATGTTTTAATTTAGGAGTTTTCATATAGTCCTTTAGACACGGAAGAACAACATCCCTCACACAAGAACTGTCTCTGATCATTTTTATCTAAGTCTTGATTGATCTTTTAGTTAACGCACTATAAATGTTTTACCGAAATGTTTATTTCATTTTACTTAGGGTAAATAAAGGGGTGGACCATCAAAGAATTGAGACAGAATGATTTTTAGAAATGAAAGGTTGGTCATTTACTTTGTCTATTCATCTAAATTCAGCACTTAAAAATAAATCGGTTAAAAACTTTGACGAAGCAACTGCAAACATTCTTCATTTTATGAGCAAACTTATCAACATCAATACGTTGTTTATTGCGAAGAATGACAAACAAGTAAATGAAATCAAAAAAGCTGTAAATAAGAATACGGTATTGATTCAAGAAGGTGCAACAATGCCTTTTAAAGAAACGTTCTGTAAAGTGAGCGTAGATAAAGGCAATGATATTCTTCTTATAGAAGATATTACGCAAAATGAACGGACGAAGCATCTGAATGTGACAGCGGACTTAGGTGGGGGAAGCTTTATTGCGATTCCGATCTATTATGAAGATGGTGAAAATTACGGGACCATCTGTGGTCTCGATACGAAAACATTTGAGTTTACCGATCAGCATATCGAGCTTTTCCAGACGATGTCTTCATTGTTAACTTACGTTTTAGAGCTTGATAAAGCGAATAAAGAGATAAAAGAAATTTCAGTGCCGATTGTTCCTTTAACAAAAGGTGTTGCGATCCTTCCGATCATTGGCCATATTAATGAATATCGAGCAGAACTCATCATTCAAAGCACACTTGAAAGCAGCATGAATTTAGAACTCGAACACATGATAGTCGATCTATCAGGAGTAAGCAGAATCAATAACTCTGTTAGTGAATATCTGTTAAACATCGTGAAGTTGTTAAGATTAATAGGAGTCACTCCAATTCTTACAGGGTTCAGACCCGATCTTGCCATAACCACTTTACATGTTGATGTGGATTTCAAAGGGATCATGATCACGAACAATTTAGAGAGCGCACTGACTCAAATCGGATTCAGCCTAAACAAAAACGAAAATAATCATTCAAGATCACAGAGCGTTATGTGATCTTTTCTTTTTTTAGTCATTTATTATTAAGAAATTGAGTACCGTTTAAACGCTTGCTTCCTAAATAAGGCGTTGATCACCTTCGTCTCAAATTTAACATAGCAGTTTCTCAGCTTTTAAGGAAAGGTAATAAAGAAAACAGTAGTCATAATATTCTTTTTTTTATATAATTAAAATAATATAAACTTATCAGTCGTTTTTATGTATTTACCAATCGGAGGGGAAATGATGAAGTCGTTTGAAGAGAAGTTGGATCAATACGCTGAATTAGTGATAAAGGTTGGATTAGGTTTAAAAGAAGGGCAAAGGTTGCTTATCAGTTCGCCAATTGAAACGGCAGAGTTTACGCGCAAGGTAACGAAGCATGCCTATGAGAACGGTTGTAAACGAGTGATGGTGGATTGGACGGATACACAAACAAGCCGCATTCACCTAACGCTTGCGGCAGAAGAGGTTCTTAAAAATGATCTGCCTTCTTGGGAGATTGACAAATATAACAGTCTTGTGGAAAATCATGATTGCTTTTTGATGATTACAGGAAATGATCCGAACGCTTATAAAGGTGTCCCTTCTGAGCGTATGATGTTCGTTCAAAAAAATCGTGGTGAGAAACTTCAAGCTTTCTCAGCAGGACAATTAAGAGGAGATATGCACTGGGCGATCGCGGGTGCACCTACTGTTGGCTGGGCTAAGAGCGTTTTCCCAGACAAAAATGATGAAGAAGCGGTAGATGCCTTATGGGAAGCGATCTTCAAAACCGTTCGAGTTGATCAGAATGATCCGGTAGCAGCATGGGACGATCATGTGAAAACGTTGACAGAAAAAGTGAACTATTTAAACGAACAGCAGTTCAAAACGCTGCATTATAAATCAGAAGGTACCGATTTAAGCATCGATCTTCATCCAGATCACACGTGGATCGGTGGAGGACACCATTCAACGTTCGGAACGTACTATATCCCGAACTTGCCAACGGAAGAAGTTTTCACAACACCAAGAAAATATGGTGTGAACGGTAAAGTTTCAAGCTCTAAGCCACTTTCAGCGATGGGGAATATCATCGATAATTTCAGTTTAACGTTTAAAGACGGAAAAGTGATTGATTTCACAGCTGAGGAAGGATACGACACGTTGAAACAACTGCTTAGCATCGATGATGGAATGGGATATTTAGGTGAAGTGGCATTAGTTCCTCACGATTCACCGATCTCAAACTCAGGCATCACCTTTAATAACACGTTGTATGATGAAAATGCTTCATGCCATCTAGCGATCGGAACATCTATTACGATGTCAGTGAAGGATGCAGGAAATCTTTCACCAGAGCAGATGGAAGAAAAAGAAATCAACTTCAGCCGCGGCCATACTGATTTTATGATCGGTTCTGCAGATCTTGAAATTGAGGCTGAATATGAGGATGGTAGACGTATTTCGTTATTTAAAAATGGAAACTGGGCGATATAAAGGTTAAAGGACTCCACGTTGTTGGGGTCTTTTTTTGGATGTTTATGCTTAGTTGCTTATGAAAGTAGTTGATCTCCGCTCCAGGTTGCTCGCTTTCCATGGGGCGACCGGTGAGCCTCCTGCCGCTTTGCGCCTTTAGGAGTCTCCACCTGACCGCTCGTCCCATAGGAGTCGGCAACCTTGTGCTCCAATCAACTTGCATATGAAGGAAAAAAGAAAACTTAATAAAGCATCAACCTTTTAAGAAATTAGCCCAGATTAAGAAAAAAGGTAGCTATATTTTTTATGACTTATGAAAGATAAGAGGAATAGCTGGTGCGGGCTATTTTTAAAAAAGCGAATAGGACAAACCTCTTCATGGAAAAATAACGAAAATGAAGGAGGTTTGTTTATGAAAAAGATAGTCGCGCTTTTAGCGGCGTTTACGATTGTACTAAGCGGATGCGGCAACTCTAACAACATGAAAGAAAGCGAAGCCGCTCCAAAGAACATGAGTAACGAAACGAGGAATAGCCCAAGGTTAGAACAGATTCATTCACCACAGAAAAAACAAGTAGACATCTCAAAAGCTGAAACAAATCATAGTAAAACGAAGATTGAGACTTTAGGGTTCTTAGAGCCTATTGAAGCAAAACAATCAATTAAAGATGTACAAGAATCGGTAAACGATCTAACTTACGTAGCGTTTTTTAGTTATCAAGTAAATAAAGATGGATCACTTAAGCCGATTAAAGATTATGCGGCACTTCAAGAAGTGAAGAAATCTAAAGCAATGCCGATGATGGTGTTAACTAACTTTATAGACGGAAACTTCTCGCCAGAGATCGCACATAATATCTTTACTGATAAAACAGCTTCAAAAACACTGATCGGAAGCGTTATTAGTACGATGAAGCAAAAAGGATATAAAGCACTTAATATTGATTTTGAACATATTAAAGAAAAAGATCGAGAACTTTATAACGGTTTTCTCGAAACAATCATCCCGCAAGTTCAAAAAGAAGGATTTAAAGTTTCTACTGCATTGGCACCAAAAACAAGTGATGAACAAAAAGGACCGTGGCATGGAGCACATGACTATAAACGTCATGGAGAGCTGGCTGACTTTGTTGTTCTTATGACATATGAGTGGGGTTGGTCTGGAGGACCTCCAATGGCTGTTGCACCAATACCTCAAGTAGAGAAAGTAGTGAAGTATGCAACATCTGTCATCCCTCCTGAAAAAATCGTGATGGGTGCTCCGTTGTACGGATACGATTGGACACTTCCTTATAAAAAAGGAAATAAATTCGCAAAACGCGTCGCACCGGCAGAAGCGCATGATTTGGCATTAAAAGAAGATGCGACTGTAAAATACGATAACGAGTCTCAAGCACCGTTCTTTAATTACAAAGATGACAACGGAAAAGAACATGTTGTCTGGTTTGAGAACGAACAAAGTGCAGAAGCAAAGAATCAGCTCGTGAAGAAATACAAATTAAGAGGTCTTGCTTATTGGGTACTTGGTGAACCGTTCCCGGAGAACTGGACACTACTTAGAGACCAATTTAAGATCGCTCATAAATAAAGACAAAAAGGATTAAGCATTTTTGGTGCTTAATCCTTTGCCTGTAAAATTTATAAAGCAGCAGACAAACATTTTTCAACAACAACACCTCTCCGGTCAGGGAAAACCGTCTCAAAGTGGTACTGAGGAAACAATACAGAAAGCTGTTCTGTGATACCTGCTGCCTTTTGATGAGGAGTGAAACAGATGATGGATGGACCTGAACCACTTATAGATGCACCATAAGCGCCGAGCTCGATCGCTTTTTCCTTAAGTTCAGCATACAGGGGAACCCATTTCGAACGAAAAGGTTCATGAAACAAGTCGCGGTTCATCATATCGGCTGCTTTCTTCCAATCATTCTTCATCAATGCTGCAACAAGAACATTGCTGATCGCACTGCCTTCAACCGCCTTGCTGAAAGGAAGAAGGTTTGGCAGAGAGCCTCTAGACTGTTTTGTATGAAGAACTCCATCTGGAATGGCTACGATCATTTCAACTGCCACATCTGGAACATGGACCGTTTCGACCACTTGTCCATTGTAAAAGCTGATCGTAAGTCCTCCAAATATGGCGGGTATCACATTATCAGGATGTTCTTCTAATGAACTTGCAAGAAGTGATTTTGATTCTTTAGAAAGATCAAGTTCTAAAAGGATGTTTGCGAGTTCAATGCCTGCAACGATCGCTGATGCGGAACTTCCCATCCCTTTGGATGTTGGAAACGTACTCACCACATCTAGCTGACACGGAGGCAGTTTCTTACGAAAAGATTCTGCGGTAAAATATGCCGCTTGCATGATTAAGTTGTTTTCATCTTTATTGAATGCTTGAAGTTCCTCTCCGTGAAATGTTGTTTTGCGCGGAGCGAACGGCTGAACATGAACGGTTAAGTATCTGTTTAGAGCAAGACCGACAGAATCAAAGCCCGGACCAAGATTGGCTGTACTTGCTGGAACATGGATAGAAAAAGGTTCTGCTTTCATTTATACAACACATCCTTTTAGCTGTTGACGTAAAAGATCAAAATCATTTGGAATCACGATCGGTTCTTGTTTTACAGTTTTTAGTGCAATATCAGGATCTTTAAGACCGTTGCCTGTTAGTATGGCTACAACGGAAGCGCCGTTTGGTAGTAATCCTTGTTTGTGTTGTTTATACAGTCCAGCAATCGTGCTGCAAGAAGCAGGTTCAGCGAAAACACCTTCTTTAGAAGCGAGCATCTGATACGCTTCTAGAATCTCTTCATCTGTAACAGAATCAATGATTCCACCTGATTCTTCTAAAGCAGATGAAGCTAACTTCCAGCTGGCAGGGTTACCGATTCGTATGGCAGTTGCGATCGTTTCAGGATTCTTTACAACAGAGCCGTTTACGATTGGAGCAGCACCGGCTGCTTGGAACCCATGAATCCGGGGGAGTCCAGAGAATTTTACTGCATCATACTCTTTGAACCCTTTCCAATACGCACTAATGTTACCTGCGTTTCCAACGGGTATTGCCAGGATGTCGGGAGCTTCGTCTAGCGCATCAACCAATTCGAAAGCAGCTGTTTTCTGTCCTTCCAAACGATAAGGATTTACAGAGTTAACGAGGGTGAAGTCTTCTTCTTCGCTCATTTTCTGTACCATCTGAAGAGCTTCATCAAAATTTCCTTCGATGGCAAAGATTTCTGCTCCATACATTTTCGCTTGAGCCAGTTTTCCTTGAGCGATCTTACCGTCAGGAATGACAACGATACATCGGAGACCAGCTCTAGCTCCGTAGGCTGCAGCTGCAGCAGAGGTGTTTCCTGTAGAAGCACAGATGATTGCTTTACTTCCTTCTTCTTTTGCTTTTGCTACAGCCATGACCATCCCTCTGTCTTTAAAAGAGCCTGTAGGATTCGCTCCTTCGTACTTCGCATAAAGGCTGATGCCCCATTCCTTTGAAAGATGTGGAAGCGGAATAAGTGGAGTGTGCCCTTCGTTTAACGATAGAAGGGGAGTAGACTCATTGACCGGCAAATATTCTTTATATTGATGTAGTAGTCCTTTCCAATGCATATTAAGCTCCCTCCACACGATAGTGACTTTTAATTTCTTGAACGACTTCAGAGTCCCGAAGCAGGTTGTAGACGTGACTATCTTGCTGCTTGTTCGTTCCGTGCGTCACGATTACAATTTCTGCGACCCCTTTATGATCTACAGGGCTTTGAATTAACTTTTCAAGTGAGATGTCATGCAGTGCAAACAGAGAAGTGATAGAAGAGAAAGCACCTGCCTCATCTTTCACGTACAGCCGGTAAAAGAATTTTCCGTCGATCTCATTCGGTTGCTTTAATTGTTTATCAAATTGTGGAGCAACCACGCTTTTCCCATTCACACCAAGCCGCATGTTCTTCACTACAGCTACTAAATCTGAAACAACTGACGTAGCAGTTGGGAGCTGCCCTGCACCTGGTCCAAAGAACATGGTTTCTCCAACAGACTCACCGTACACATATACTGCATTGTATTCGTTGTGGACACTTGCTAACGGATGTGAGTCAGGCAGAAGAGTAGGCTCAACACTGATCTCCACTTTTCCGTTATCCTTTTTTGCGTTTCCGATCAATTTCAGCGTATAACCGAACTGACGCGCATATTCAAGATCCTCTTGTGTAACCTTTGAAATACCAGACACGGTTACATCATCCAAGTGGATATGCATGGAGAAACCGAGTGTTGAGAGGATTGCCATTTTTCTCGCTGCATCGATGCCTTCTACATCTGATGTAGGGTCAGCTTCTGCGTATCCAAGATCTTGAGCTTCTTTTAATACTTCTTCATAGTTGCGCTGCTGTTTATCCATTTTTGTAAGAATGTAGTTTGTTGTTCCGTTGACGATTCCCATCATCTTCGTAATTTTGTCTGAAGCCAACCCATCAACGAGTGAACGAATAATAGGGATGCCTCCTGCTACACTTGCCTCATAAAAAAGGTCACATTCATTTTCATGTGCTACTTGTAGAAGCTCTGCACCGTATAGCGCCATCAAATCTTTGTTTGCCGTGATCACATGCTTTTTATTTTGAAGAGCAAGTGTGATATATTCCCGAGCTAGTTCAATACCGCCCATCACTTCAATAACAACCTGTATATTTGGATTTTGAATAACATCTTCCGGATGCTGTGTTAACCATTCATTGTTAATGGAGACGAGACGTTCTTTGTCTACATTCTGAACGAGTATCTTTTCAATAAAAACAGGGCATCCAACTCGGTGCTGCAATTCTTCGCGATTTCCTTCGATCATTCTAACAACACCACTGCCGACAGTTCCTAATCCTAAAAGTCCTACTGAAACGTGAGTAACCATTTTATCCGCCCCTTTGTTTTTATGGAAAGTACACTTGTTCGTTTGATATGGACATTTTACATGGAGTTAGAACATCATACAACAGTGTTTTTTGTAAAGATTTAGATAGCGCTTACATTAGTGGCAACTCTTTAGTCTTTTTTATAGAGTAATAGGATGATCTCAGATATGATAGGGACAGGACAGTAAAAAAAGAGGAGCGCTTCTTATGTCTAATGAGTTAGAAGAAACAATTAAGGACACACTGAATTGTTTAGAAGAGAATATCTTTTATATAGATCAAGACTTCCATATTTCATGGATGAATGATAGCAGCAAAAAGTTAATAGAAATGATGAAGACTTACCTTAATATAAAATCTGCCGAAGACATTCTAGGTTTACATATTAGAAGTTTTCATAAAAGCTCTTTTCAAGAAGAGCTGATGAAAAAAGGTGAATTTCCGATTGATATGCAGATTGTTCTTTTTAATCGATTTGTTGCAAGATTAATTGTGAAAGAACTAATACTGCAGAATCAGAAACGGGGTTATCTGTTAACGTGGAAGGATATCACAGAGCGCGAACAGGAAAGAGAAAGAACAAAAGAAATTCTGAATGAGCTAGCAACACCCATCCTTCAAACAGTTGCAGAACATACCCTGTTAGTGCCCCTGATTGGTGAACTTACCCTTGAAAGGCTTGAAACCTTGACTACAAAACTACTGAAAGAATGTCTGAACAATGAAGCAGATTACGTAATAATAGACTTTTCAGGCGTTACTACCCTTACAGATTCTGAACTTGGGATCGAGATTCAAAAGCTTACAGATGTGATAAAATTGATGGGTGCAGATGTATTGTATTGTGGCTTCCCAAAAGAAATGGTCAAAAATATGGTCTCTTTTGGTGTACATACGAATCAACTTTCATTTGTCTCTTTTCGCAATGCTATTCGTTATGTTGTCTCCGAACAAGAAAAATAAAGAAGCAGCCGTTTTTAATGCGGCTGCTTTATCTTTTTAATATTTTTTATCGCCTCTTTATAGGAGAGTGGACTTAACTCTTCTTTATGAACGAACTCCCATACCCAATCAGCGTCTGTGTAGGCATATTCTCTCAACGCCCATCCGATGCCCTTTCGAATAAAGAAATCATCATTATACTTTGTATCTCTAATGATTTGTGCTAGAAGCTCTTTATCGGTCTTATCTTTGTACCCGAGTTGAAACAGAATTGCTGAGCGCATAAGCCAAAGATTTTTTGATTGAACCCACCGTTTCGTAACGTGTTCGATCTCTTCGGGAAACTTCATCAAATAATAGCCTGCGATATGTTTAGCGATGTGATCGACCGTATCCCACCAGCTTTTATTCACGATGGTATACTCGATCCATTCGATATCTTCTTTTGTCATCTGCTTCTTTAACTTTTCAACAATCGTAAACGTCGCATACTGCATTTCCCGTTCCGGCCGAGACCATGCTTCTTTAATAAATGATGGAAGTTCTTCTTTAGAAGGTAATCCATACTCTTTTAAAAATTCCTTCATACTTTGTTTCAAAATCGGAGAACGAATTCCGAAAAATTCGAACTGATCGCGCATATACTTTTTCATTGGCTCTGCATCATCTTGATTAGCTTGTCTGTTTAAAAACCGCCACAATTTTTCTTCATACATGGGATTTCACTCCTTTTAACAAAATTATACAAAATATTATTAACCAACTGAAACTTTTTTCTTTCGTAGTCGTAATTATCTATATAAAACCAATATTGGAAATTAATTATAGTCGACAAAATTTTACAATCTTTTTTGTTTTACTTTGTTAAGGTTATATCAAATTCGACAAAAGGGCGTGATTAATTTTAGCTTTGCCATAAAAAGTTTATGAAGATAGGAGAGAAGACCATGGAATTATTCGGATATCCGTTGTCTACGATCTATTTAGGAAGCTTTATTGTTTTCGGGTGCATTACATTCGTGTACATCCTTTTTGGTGACATGCTTGATGCAGCTTTAGACTTCCTGCATCCAGCGCTTATCTTATCCTTTTTTACGATAGGAACAGCATCAGGTTATTTATTAGAGATCATGACGGGTATTAACAGTTGGTTCATCATGGTATTCAGTAGTTTACTATCGTTATTGCTCGTGACGCTATTAAATGTTTTCGTACTGATGCCGATCCGTTCATCTGAAGAATCTTTAGCTTATCGAGATGAAGATCTTAAAGGAAGAGTGGGCACCGTATTAACTTCGGTTCCGACAGATGGGTTTGGCGAGATCTTAATCGAGGGCATCAGCGGAAGGATCTCTAAATCTGCAATAAGCATGGATAACAAACCGATCTCTCAAGGAGAAAAGGTGTTAATCATCGATATCCAAAAAGGTGTCGTATCTGTCATGCGTTATGAGCAAGTGGAACAAACATATATTCATTAAACTGGAGGGGTTATTATGAGTTTTTCACCGTTGTTTATCGTTATCGGGGTTGCTGTATTCTTAGTCGTTGCTCTTATTAGTGTTTTTATTACAAAGTATAGAACGGCGAGCCCAGATGAAGCATTAATCGTTACAGGAAGCTTCTTAGGAAGCAAGAACGTAAATATTGATGAATCAGGTAATCGTATCAAGATCGTTCGCGGGGGAGGTACGTTTGTACTTCCTGTCTTCCAACAAGCAAAGCCGCTTAGTTTGTTAACGAGTAAGTTAGACGTTCAAACACCAGAAGTATATACAGAGCAAGGTGTTCCTGTAATGGCTGACGGAACAGCAATCATTAAAGTAGGTAGCTCAATCGGTGAGATCGCGACTGCAGCCGAGCAGTTCCTAGGTAAGTTAAAAGAAGATCGTGAGAATGAAGCGCGTGAAGTCCTTGAAGGTCATTTGCGTTCCATTCTAGGATCGATGACAGTGGAAGAGATCTACAAGAATCGTGAAAAATTCTCTCAGGAAGTTCAACGTGTAGCTTCTCAAGATCTAGCTAAAATGGGATTAATCATCGTATCATTTACGATCAAAGATCTTCGTGATAAGAACGGATACCTAGATTCTCTTGGTAAGCCTCGAATTGCACAAATTAAGCGTGACGCTGACATGGCGATGGCAGAAGCTGAAAAGGAAACGCGTATTAAACGTGCTGAAGCAGATAAAGAAGCAAAGCAGTCTGAGTTAGGTCGCGCGACTGAAGTAGCGGAAGCTGAAAAGATGAATCAGTTGAAAGTTGCTGAATTCCGTCGTGAGCAAGATGTTGCTAAAGCCCGTGCTGACCAGGCTTATCACCTAGAAGAAGCGATCGCAAAGCAGCAAGTTACAGAACAACAGATGCAGATTAAGATCATCGAGCGTCAAAAACAGATCGAGCTTGAAGAAAAAGAGATCCTTCGTCGTGAAAAGCAATACGACTCAGAAGTTAAGAAGAAGGCCGATGCAGACCGTTATGCGGTTGAGCAGTCAGCCGAAGCGGATAAGCGTAAGCAAGTGGCTGAAGCGGATGCTCATAAGTATCGTGTTGAAGCCATGGCAAAAGCCGAAGCTGAGAAAGTGCGCTTAGACGGACTTTCAAGAGCCGAAGCAGAACGTGCAAAAGGGGAATCCGAAGCAGATGTTATCCGTTTGAAAGGTCTTGCTGAAGCCGAAGCGAAACAGAAGATCGCTGAAGCGTTTGAGTTATATGGTCAGGCTGCGATGATGGATATGATGATTAAGATGCTTCCTGAATACGCGAAGCAAGTAGCAGCACCACTTGCTAACATCGATAAAATTACAGTCGTGGATACAGGCGGCGGTGAGAATGGTGGAGCAAACCGTATCACAGGTTATGCGACAAACTTAATGTCCACACTTCAAGAATCTTTAAAAGCTTCATCAGGCATCGATGTTAAAGAACTGTTAGAAAATTTCTCTGGAAAAGGGAATGTGCGTAATAGCATCGACGATCTTCGCATCGAATTTGCAAAAAAAGAACCAAATGCAGTAGCAACAAAGGAAAAAGCAGAAGTAAAGACTTCAAAAGGCGAATAAATAAAGAAAAGCTTACTCTGAGTGGGGCCGATAGCCCTGTAAGAGTAAGCTTTTTTGTAAATATGGTTGCAAGGAGACGTTGAGCGGAATTTATGCTCGTTCGCGGAGATATATGCTCGCTTGCAGGGATTTATGCTCGTTCGCGGAGATATATGCTCGTTCGCAGAGATATATGCTCGTTCGTGGAGATATATGCTCGCTTGCAGGGATTTATGCTCGTTCGCGGAGATATATGCTCCTTCGCAGAGATTCCACGTACCAGCCAGATTCAATTATTACTCCTTGTTCATCCGAGCCTCAACAGCCTCCAGCTTCCCTGCCATCGAGGATTTTTTATCACGGCGGTCATCAATGCGAATGTTTGTTGCAACTCGCTGAATGCCTTTTGAAAATGGTACTTCATGAAGCTGCTGGATCACATGGAAAAGATCAGGAAGCTCGCCTTCGATCAATGTACTCATCGGAGTTAGCTGGTAATTTACCTTATCTTTGTTTTGCTGAAGCACCTTTTGTATTTCAGCTACATATTCACTAACGCTCGGAGTTTCAGTACCAATCGGAATAATCGTAATATCAACAATAGCCATGAATAGAACACCTCAACTTTTTTCTTTATTGTAGCAAACCCAAACGTAATGACAAACAAAAGGATGATACATATGAAAATACACAATGCGAAGAAACACGATCTTTATAAAATAATAGAACTAGATAAAAAAATGATAGGAAGTGATCATAGAAAAGAAGAGATCAATCAAGCGATAAATGAAGAAAGATGTCTGATTCTATATCAGGAAGATGAAATCGCTGCCTTTTTAATCTACCACACACATTTCTTTGATTCCTGTTTTATATCGCTCATAATGGTTGACCCTGATCATCAAAGAAAAGGAATAGGAAGTAGCTTATTAACGCATATGACTAAAATTTCTCCAACAAACAAGCTATTTTCATCAACAAATGAATCTAATGAATCAATGAAACAAGCGTTTATCAAGAACCATTTTAAGAAGAGCGGTTTTGTCGATAACTTAGACGAAGGAGATCCAGAGATAATTTATTTTAAAAACTGTTACTAACATAGATTAAAGCCTTTCAACACACATCTTTTTAAAAGAGGAAGGAAGAACAAAGATGGTGGAACTAAAGAGAATAGATCAGGCGATCGATGAACTTTTTACATATAGAAATATTGGAACTGATCCAGCGTTTAGTAGGTTTATTCCGATGGTTTACGACCCAATCCGTTTTGATTGGCGCCGTGAGTTTGAACCAGAGTTTACAAAACTGTTCAACGGACTCATGCTTAGAGGTGATGAAGAGGTCAATCGAGTGTTTTTGGCTGTATTTCCTACAGAAGAAATTTTAGAGAGATTCATTTCTGAAAGTAATCCAGGAGATCTGTTATTTATGCATCATCCCATAGTGATGGAATGCGGAGATCCAAAAGGGAAATGGGGAAGAGGCTTTATGCCGATACCTCCTCGTTTTATTCAGAAGATGAAGGAAAAGCGTTTGTCGGTATTTACCCTACATGTTCCACTCGATTATTCCCGCGTAATCAGCACAAGTGATGCATGGGCAGAAGCATTGAACGGAAAAGTGATTGGAGAACTATTGAAGGATGATAACGGGGCTTGCGGTATTCTGTGTGAAATAGATCCTACTTCCACAGAGGACTTGATTCATCATTCAACCGAATTGTTCGGAATTCCTTATGCAGATGTACATGGTCCATCTCGTAAGAACATAACGAAGATTGCGATTGTAGCCGGGTGCGGTGATAAAGTAGTAGCGATGATCGAGGCAGAGAAGATGGGAGCAGAAGCCTATCTGACAGGTGAGGTGCACTGTCACATCAATAATGACTACGGTAAAAAGAAGTATGAACAGATGAAAAGTTATATAGCTCAAACGACAATGAGCTTAATCGGAGTATCGCATTCTGCTTCTGAATATTTAGTGCATGCTACACAGTTGAAATCTTGGTTTGAAGATAAGTTTCAATTGCCTGTAACGCTATTGCCTCAAAGTAAATGGTGGGTTTGATTTACAAAGTATAGAGATGATTGTGGGGGAAGACATGAACATTCGACGAGCAAAAATAACAGACGCAGCAGAAATTGCGGAAGTGCACGTAAAAAGCTGGCAGCAATCGTATAGAGGCTTGATAGAGGACGAATATCTTTCTCAGATGGCAGTTACAGAAAGAGAACAAAGATGGCATGAATGGTTGAAGCAGAAAGCGCATATTGTATTTGTTTTAGAAGATGAGAATCACCATTTGTGCGGCTTTATTTCTGGAGGTTCGATCAGGTCGCAGCATCAATATGAGGGGGAGATATATGCTTTTTACTTATTAAAAGCTGTGCAACAAAAAGGACATGGAACAAGAATGCTTAAAGCGTTTTTGAAAGAACTTACTTCTGTAGGCAAGAAAAGTATGATCGTGTGGGTATTGAAAGATAATCCATCGAAACAAGCATATATTTCAATGGGTGGGAAAAAGATAGATGAAGAACAAATTACAGTAGGAACGCAGCACTTGTTTGAAGAATGCTTTGCATGGGATGACATAACGCATTACTAACTAATAGAACGGAATACACAAGCTAAATACATAGAAAAAACATCTTTGGGTTTTACTGAAATGCATTTTTCTCTTTCCAAATTACCCAATTTATCGTTACAATGGTAGAAGGTGTAAAAAAAGAAGTTGGTGACGTCATGGAATTTGACTTAATAAATATCATTCATCAATATAGCTATTTTGGTATTTTTTTATTATTGGCATTAGGGATTATCGGATTGCCCATTCCGGATGAGATTCTTTTAGCCACGGTAGGATACTTTATTTTCGCAGGAGATCTTCCAGCTTTACCGGCTGTATTGAGTGCTTTTTTTGGAGCGATCACAGGTATAACGGGCAGCTATTATTTCGGAAACATCTGTGGTAAACCTCTATTAAAAAAGTTAGGTCCGAAATTTGGAATATCGGAAGAAAAGATAGATAAAACACAGAATTTCTTTTTAAAGTATGGAAAATCAGCATTGTTTTTTGGTTACTTTATGCCGGGAATCAGACACCTGACCGCTTACTTTGCGGGGATGTATTCTTTAAATTGGAGACAATTTGCACTTTACGCTTATAGTGGTGCTTTATTCTGGTGCTCGTTCTTTATCGTGATCGGCTATCAATTGGCAGGTCGATGGGCTCTAGTTATGGAAGTGATCCATAAGGTTGGCCTGATCGCATTTACAATCGTAATCCTTAGTATTGTTGCGTGGATCATCTTTAAGCCGAAAAATAAAGGGTCCTATTCAAGTGGCTGGTTTAAATAATAATGTCTTCCAATACTGGAAGGCTTTTTTTATATCTTTTAACAACGTTCTTTTCTAAAAGATTGTTGCTTTGAACTCCTTGTCACCTTTGAAAATTGATTGGAGTGGAAGATGCGAGACTCCTACGGGACAGGCGGGCAGCTGAGACACTTAAGAGTGAAACGTACGAATGTGGCTCAGCGTCTGCCCCGTGGAAAGCGAGCAGCCTGGAACGGAAATCAACACTTCCAAAGCAACAAAGCTTACGAAAACAGCTTTTAACAAAAATCATTGCTATGTATATTTTCTCTTCAACAGACAAATTTTATTAGATGACAGTCAAAAATTTTTAAAGGAGTGTCA
This sequence comes from Fictibacillus tiangongensis, assembly GCF_048083785.1. Taxonomy (GTDB): domain Bacteria; phylum Bacillota; class Bacilli; order Bacillales; family Fictibacillaceae; genus Fictibacillus. The sequence goes on along the minus strand of NZ_CP182294.1, from coordinate 3,333,529 downwards.
TTAAATGAAAAAGACTATTCTCGTTACTTCAATGGCCGTTATGCTATCATCGTTTCTAGGTGCTTGTGGAACGAACAACAACGACAAGGACATGGGAAAAGAAGCGCGTAACAATATGACTGAAGTGAATTACGACAACCGAGCTGATCGAAATATGGATAACATGAATAACAACATGGATATGGGTATGGATAATCAGTACGACGAAAACACGCGTATGGATGTAGCTGATAAAGCGGCTAATAAAGTAACAGATCTTAAAGAAGTTGACGATGCGACAGTTATCGTTACGGAGAACAATGCTTATGTAGCTGCCAAGCTAAAAGGCGGCGAGAGCATGAAGCTTTCGAGAGAAACAGAAAAGAAAATCGCTGATACAGTTCGTAAAACAGATCCTGATATCAATGATGTCTTTGTTTCAACAAACCCTGATTTCATCGACCGTATGAACGGATATGCAGACGAGATCAACAAAGGAAACCCTGTTTCTGGTTTCGTAAAAGAGTTTAACGATACGATCAAGCGTGTGTTCCCAACAAACCGTTAAATCATGATTTAAGGGCTGAGATTTCTCAGTCCTTTCCTTACGAGAACATTTGTTAGAAAATTCATTATATCTGAATATTGACTCCAATCTCATATCGTGTTACAAATACATATGGATAAAAAAATATTTCGACAAAATTCGATAAAAACTATTAATGAAGTCGTATAGATGACCACGGAGGAGGAAATTTAATATGCAGAAGCGAACGCTCTCGGTGGGCTTAATGTTATTTGCTTTGTTTTTTGGAGCTGGGAATTTAATCTTTCCGCCAGCCTTGGGTCAGTCAGCAGGTGAAGTGGTCTGGCAGTCCATGATTGGCTTTTTTATAACAGGAGTTGGTTTACCTTTATTAGGGGTAATCGCGCTAGCGCGTACCGGTGGGGGCCTTCAAACGTTAACGGAACGAGTGAATCCGTTATTCGGTTCAGTTTTCGCGATCATCCTGTATCTAGCCATTGGGCCGTTCTTCGGGATCCCAAGAACTGGGACCGTTTCTTATGAGATGGCAGTTGTTCCTTTCTTACCAGAATCTATGAACAATGGCCTAACCCTTTTCTTGTTTACCGTTGTATTCTTTACGGTAACATACTGGCTTTCGTTGAACCCATCAAAACTTGTAGACCGAATCGGTAATATCTTAACGCCATTATTATTGCTCATTATCGTATCTCTTTTAGTTAAGGCGGTTATTACACCGGTTGGAAAGCTAGGAACGGCATCTCCTGATTATGCGAGTAATCCGTTAGTTAAAGGGTTTATGGATGGATATTTAACGATGGATACACTCGGGGCACTTGCGTTTGGTATTGTGGTTATCACAGCAGTCAAGCGACCAGATATGAAAAAAGAACAAGTGACGAAAATGGTTATTAAAGCGGGTTTGATCGCAGCTACTTGTTTAGCCGCTGTTTATGGCATCTTAGCTTATTTAGGAGCAACAAGCCAGGCACTTGGTCAGACGGATAACGGTGGTCAGATTCTTACAAATGTTGTAGCAGAGCTATTTGGACCTTTCGGAAATGTACTGCTTGGACTTGCTGTAGCACTAGCTTGTCTTACAACTTCCGTAGGTCTTGTCACTGCATGTGGTGAATTTGCAAAAAAAATGTTCCCAAATGTTTCATATAAAACCGTTGTACTCACGATGAGTGTGTTTAGTGCAGGAGTTGCAAACTTAGGATTAACACAGCTCATCTCAGTTTCTGTTCCTGTTTTAACAGCGATCTATCCGATTGCGATCGTTTTGATCCTGCTTTCTTTCCTGCATGATTTATTCTCTGGGAGAAAGGAAGTATACATCGGAGGAATCGTTGCAACTGCACTGGTCTCAATAGCAGATGGATTAAAAGCTTTTGGACTTAAACTTGGTGCAATCGAACAGATTTATTCCCATATTCCTCTTTATGCAGATGGAATCGGATGGCTGCTTCCAGCGATCATTGGTTCAGTTGTAGGTTTTATCATCGCCGTATTAAGAGGTAGAATCGTAATCTTCTCTACAAATTAAGCAAAAACAAATGCCTTAGGATCAGAATCCTAAGGCATTTGTTTATTTCATTTATACCAAAGCTGGTGTTTTTTCTTTTATCTTCGCTGCAACGTTTTGAGCGATCCATACGCCACATGCACTTGCTTGGGCTAGACCACGCGTGATCCCAGCACCATCTCCACCAACATAAAGTCCGTGGATCTCTGATTCAAACTTGTCATCGAGCTTAGGACGTGCAGAATAAAATTTAGCTTCTACACCATAAAATAATGTGTGTTCTGATGCGATACCTGGTGTTACTTTATCCAAAGCCTCAGTCATCTCAATCAAACTTTTCATTGTGTTATATGGAAGCACAAGTCCTAAGTCACCAGGAACTGCTTCTTTTAAAGTGGGACGAAGGAAGCCTTCTTTAATACGCTTATCCGTAGAGCGACGTCCTTTTAAGATATCACCATATTTCTGAACGACAAGTCCACCCATTGAAAGCTGGTTGGCAAGTCTTGAAACCTCATGAGCATATTCAGTAGGCTGATCGAATGGTTCAGCAAATTGATGAGACACAAGCAGCGCAAAGTTTGTGTTCTCGCTGCCTAGCTTAGGATCTTTATAGGCGTGTCCGTTCGCAAGCATGATGCCAGAATGATTCTCTACGACGACGTGTCCGGAAGGATTGGAACAAAACGTTCTTACTTTTGTGCCGACAGATGTATTAAAAACAAATTTTCCTTCGTAAAGGTGTTTGTTGATCTCTTCCATCACCAAGTTGGAAGTTTCAACACGAACGCCAATATCCACTTGATTAGCTGTCATTTTAATACGGCGTTTCTTAAGGATTTTCGTTAGCCAAGTTGAACCATCGCGGCCAGGAACAATAACAACTTTCTCAGAAGTCAGAGAAGTTCCGTCTTTTAGAAGGATCCCTTTGGCTACATAACCTTCAGCCGTTCGTTCTGTAATGAGATCTTCAACCTCAGCTTTATATTTCATCTCAATGCGCGTTTTTAAATATTCATAGATGCTTTTTAGTATTTCAAGGTTTTGCTCTGTACCAAGGTGACGAACTTGAGCTCGTAACAGCTTTAACCCAGCTGCATAACCGCGCTTTTCGATATCCTTAACTTCTGGTGTCAGTGGATCAGTAATTGAATCTGTAGCACCATGCTCCAAGTTGATCGCATCTACATATTTAATAAGTTCAACCACTTGTTCTTCAGAAAGATAATCAGTCATCCATCCTCCGAATTCACTCGTAATATTGAACTTTCCATCCGAATAAGCTCCTGCTCCGCCAAAACCATTTGTGATCGAACAAGCTGGTAAACAACCGGCAAATTCTTTTCTGCCTGCTGCAGGCGGACATTTTTGAATTTTCTTCTCTAAAATCGGACACGAACGTGCATAGATATCATGTCCTTTATCTATTAACAAAATCTTTGCATCTGGAAGCTGTCTAATTAGTTCATAGCTCGTGAAGATTCCTGCAGGACCTGCGCCAACAACAATTACATCATAATGGGTATTCATAATAATCCCCCTTGAAATACTTGGTAGTTTTTCTTGAATTGTTTTTCCCCTTGGTAAATATAACAATTATTAAGGTGGATTTCAACTAAAATACGAACAATTAACTAAAAAAATATTTTTTTATTCGTGTTTTGGATTAGAAAGGTGATTGTTATGAGGATTGACAGTAAATCAGGTAATAAGATTACAATGTAAAACAGGTAAGAGTAACCGATTTTCAAATTTTCTAAAGGTTGTTGCTTTAATATCTTCTGTCTACCTCTTTGACTGTTGATTGGAGTGGAAGGTGCGTGCCTACTAAATGAGATACTTCTTGCAAGGCATGCGACGAGGAAGCTTACTACGAAGCATCACTTGTAGACGCAGGAGCAAGGAACTTCTTAAGGCGGGCAGTTTGAAAAGTGGAAGTGGCTCGTTCAGCCCCGACAAGCAAAAGTTGAATGGGCTATGAAGGCGCAATTTGCTCATCAAGACCGTTTAACTTTTGACCTCGAGGGGCTAGCACTGCAACTAGACAGGTGAGACACTTATACGTGAAACGTACGAATGTGGCTCACCGCCTGCCCCGCGGAAAGCGAGCAGCCTGGAACAGAAATCAACACACCAAAAAGCAACAAAGTTTATGAAAACAGCCCCAAAAAAACCTAAAGAAAAAGCTTCTTCAGGTTTTAGAATCTGATCTTCATGATCTTCCAGCCGTCTGTCATCGATTTTCGTTCCATTAAAAAGGTAAAGGTATCTGTTTGTAATCCGTTATCATCGTACTTTTTTACTCTAGCTCTTATTTCAGTTCGAACAACAGGAGGATACCTGGAGCTTGGAGATCTGATCTCATACTTCATGCTTGTGATTCCTTTGAACAGCTCTGTAATAGTTGAGTCTTCAAGCAGAGCCTTGTTTAGGACAGGCATAGCTAATTTGATGTCTTGCTGTTTCATTCCGACTAAAAACATCGAAACGGCTTGTTTCGCGCTTGCTCCAGCTGCATATTTGGTAAGTTGTCCTCCAGCTTTTAAGATCATAAATTGATGTGAAGGATCAATATTGCGTGAACGATGTGTTGAACTGCCTAAAAAATGTATGCAAAAATGGCCAGGAAATCCGTTTTCTAATGCACCTGCTCCATGAGGCATTCCGTGCATGCTGCCTGCAAGCATTCTCCCGTTTACGGGGATTAGTATAGCTCGTCGGTTCCAGCTCCATTTATCGTTATACAGATGCTTTAAAACAGCTGTATCGTCACGAGTCAACGGCTGTACATCAGCATGTTTGTTGCCAGCTCTTCTTTGTACTTGAAAATAAAAGCCTGTCTCTAGATCAACAACTTTAAAAGTAGCACCTTTTGGAAGGAGTTTGTTCACTTTCTCCCACTCCAAAACTTCCCCTTTTTTTACGATTGGGAAATAAGTTAGGGGTTCTTTTGCTTCAGAGGTGAGGGGAAAGAAGAAGCTTAGAAAAGCTGTTAATAGAACTCCAATCCTGATCTTATTCCACATAGTCAGTCCTCAATTCCGTATGTTTTTCTCTTCCTTAATATGGATTGTTTTTCCCTTTTTATCCTCCAAAAATAATGAAGTGAATAAAAAGGATGAGATGGTTCGTCTAACAAGGAAAGGGGGGAGCTTTATGAAGATTATTAAAAAATTGTTCATGCAGCTGTTTCTAATTAAAAGAAAGGATTACTTGTTTCAAATGTAGCTTCACTAGGAGTTGAAGAACGGTTTAAATGGTGCCGATCGTGTGTTTGAATTTATAGAGGGAGGAAAGTTATTAGGTGCGAGCAGGTGGCGTATTTTCACAAAACATGTTATCCCTCACATGCTGCCTAAACTTGTAATTGTAAGGTGTCAACATTGTGTTCAAGTACTGATTATTTTTACTCATCTTGGCTATTTTAAACTGTTCTTCGGAGGGACAGATATAGATTGTTCGGGATCGCCATCTACGCCTTTCAGTTAATAGGTGAAGGTTTTCAACATCACCTGCAAACAAGACATTATAAAAAGACGAACCGTAATCGCGTGCTGGAAAAACAAATTCTTGTGAATAAAACGAAATCATCTTTTGATTCGTGCATAAGAGAAGCGCTTAAAAAAACACCACTTTTCTCTTCTCACCATACTATGTAATATCCTGTGCAGACAGGGGGGAGAGAAATGATTTTTGTTAATGGGTATCCGGTAAAAACGGCTCAAATCTCTGGTTTTAATTCACTTACATCCACACAGAAACAAATAGGCGAAAAGCTTGAAAAATCCAGAGAATCGTTTTATTACACAAGTCCACATCAATTTTTATTTGAAGTGGTCATGCGTACAAATATTGTAGCAGCTGCAAACGCTATGCGTGACAGTGGAGCAGGGTTCGCGACGTTCGTAAATTCGCGCTGCAATCCGCAATATTGGAGAAGAACAGCTTATGGCGGTTTTTTGCTTCGATCCGATGCCCGTCCTTCTGACGCCATCTCAGATATTTTTATCAATGGAAAACAGTACGGGTTCGAATGTACTACAGCTATAATGATCATGATGTACAAAGCGATTCTTGAAACAATTGGAACGGGTATGTTTGATCAATTGTTTAACGGATTGCTTCTCTACAGTACGGAACATGATGAAGATCTACAGATTATCGCTGTACCATCTGGGGATTCATTGCCGGGAGATGTGAGATATGTTAAAAATCCAGAACATCATCCGAATACGCCGCAATGGCAAGGTGAAAATTTAATCGATCTTGGAAACGGACAATTTTTTGGTCACGGCATCGGAACGGGAACAATTGGAGAGGTTATCGATGTGCTTAACCAAAAAAGAATGCCAGGTGCAACGGTTTCGGCTTTTTTAACAGCGGAAATCATAAGGCCAAACTATCGCCTCATGTCGGAATACACACGTCATCCAATTCGAAGACTGCTTGGTGGAGTTATATAGGTCGCCCCCTAAGCAACAACTTTTAGGATTGAGACATACAAAAAGACGCAGAGAACTGTCATCTCTGCGTCTTTTGTATTTTATCTATTGATTATTGAAGATATGGTCTTGGATCGACTGCATTTGATTTTGAGCCGTTCCATGGGCCTTTATGCAATTCAAAGTGCAAATGCTGTCCTCTAGATGCCCCTGTATTACCTTGGTAGCCTAAGAATGTCCCTTGTGAGACAGATTGACCTTGACTAACTGCAGGCGTAGATCTCATGTGAGCATATAGTGTTGTGTACAGCTGCCCGTTAATGAAGTGCGTAATATAAACAACGTTACCATATGAGCTTGAATAGTAAGCTCTCGTAACTGTTCCTGATGCTGCTGCTACGATTGGAACAGTACTTCCGCCTTGAGCGATATCCATTCCATAGTGCATGCCTGCGCTTCTGTTACCAAAACCAGAAGTGATGAATCCCTGTGAAGGCATGATAAAGTCACGACTCACTGGGGCTGGAGCAGGTGTTGGTGCAGGTGGTGGTGGTGGTGGTGTTGGTGCAGGTGAAGAACTAGAGCCGCCTCCAGAGTTGGATTGTTTCTTCTCTCTAGCCGCTGCTTCAGCACGAGCTTTTTCCGCCGCCGCCGCAGCTGCAGCTCTTGCTTCAGCTTCTCTCTTCTTACGTTCAGCTTCTTCACGTTTCGCGCGTTCTATTTCAGCTTTAATCGCTGCTTCTTGTGCGGAAAGAAGTTCGTTCGTCTCATCCAACTGCATAATATGATCATGTAGATGGTCTTCTTCCGTCTCTAGTTGGGCAAGAAGCGCATTCTTTTGTTTTTTCTGGTCCGTTAGCTTTTGATTTAATCCTTCTAGAGCCGTTAAATCTTCATTTAGAGACAAGAGTTCACTCTCAACTTGTCCTTTTTTCATTTCAACAGACTCTTTATCTTGTTTGTGTTCTTCTAAGATGGCTTTATCTTGTTCAGCAATCACGTTTAGTGCAAACACGCGATCAAGGAAGTCACCGAAATCTTTTGAACCTAATACCACATCTAAATAATTTACCGCACCGCCGCTTTCGTACATGGAAGTTACGCGTTCTTTAAGAAGTGCATCACGTTCTTTGATTCTCTTTTTAAGAACATCAATTTCTCTTTTTAGTTTTTCGATAGAAGCTTTTGTTCCTTGAATGGATTCTTTTTTGTTTCCGATATCTTCAAGAGTCTTGTCGATCGAACTCTCTAATTTTTCAATCTGATTCAATGTATGATCTTGCTGATTTTGATTCTTCTTTAATTCACCCTGCTTTTCTGTTTGCTCAGAGCGATTTTTTTCTTTTTTCTCTTTTATAGATGACAGAGTTTCTGCCGATACGGTATATGTACTAAATACTAGACTGAGAGACAGTGTAGCCATAACTAGCTTACGTTTCAAGATGGGTACTCCTCCTTGTAAGTGCAAATGTTGCCAATTTCTTTTCTGAAGTGATTATACCATTGATTAATCATCAGTTATTGCGAAATAATATTACATTTATATTTCAAAATATTACAGATTGAAACATAATTCGACGGAAACTCTGTAGAGATTTGTCTGTATTAGGAAATAAAAAGGTTAAATCAGCGTAGTAATCGAAAAAGGAAGTAGGTATATAGAATGGGATTTCATTACAAAAAAATATTTGCCACATTAGTTTAATAGATTAAGATTCTATAACTTAAGGTTTGGTTTTTTTCTATCTCACATAACGATGAATAAAAAAATCATATTCAATCGTCTAAAGGATAGGTTGTTGGTAAAGGAGGGGATGCACTTGAAGTTTAATCGGGAATTCCATAACGAAGGCATAGATTCACGCTTCCTTACTCAGGAAGAATGGGTCGTACAGATTATGGATATATACCAAGACAAGGTGATAAGACTAGCATACACCTATGTTAAGGATCGAAAATTGGCTGAAGATTTAGCACAAGAAGTATTTGTGAAGTGTTACATACATAAAGACAATTTTAGAAATGATTCATCAGTCAAAACGTGGGTATACGCCATCACTGTAAACTTGTGTAAAGATTACTTAAGAAGCGGTTGGAAGAAATACATTCATGTGATAGACCGGTTTGGAAAGTCGAGAGCATCCTCTGTTCTAACGCCAGAACTTTCAATCGTCCAGAAAAGTGAACATGAAGCCTTAGCAGATCAAGTATTAAAACTGCCTCTTAAATATCGGGAAGTGATTCTTCTTTTCTATTATAAAGAACTAACCGTGTGCGAAATCAGCCAAATCTTAAACAAAAAAGAAGCAACGATCAGAACATTACTTCAGCGGGGTAGAGAAATATTGCGACGAAAACTGGAGAAGAGTAGGTGAGATCATGGAAGATCCTTTCAAGCAGCTGCCTGAAATTATGAACAACGGCCGTATGAGAACAATAACGTTCAAAGAAGAACATAGACAGAAAGTCCTTCAGAGAACAAGAAATCTTCACAAGCCACCTGCTCCAAAAAGCATATGGTATCACTGGTTTCATCAAAGTTTAAGTCTAGCTCTTGGAGTAGCGTTCATCTTTATTTTTATACAATTTGCCGAAAGCATGCCTTTTCCACTCAAAGAACAAAAAGAAGCTCAATCAATAGCTAAAATCCCTTATGTTAATCAAGCGATCTTAACAAAAGCGAGACATGATATGCGAAACCATCACAAGATTTCAGGTGTTGTGGCTGATCAAAAGAAAGATATCCTTACCGTTTTTATTACGTTTCCAAAGAATCTATCACAAGAGAAACAAATATTTCTTACCGAATCGTATTTAAAAGAAGTATCACACCTTACCTTAAATGAACCATACGAAGTGCAAAAGAATTTGGGAGAGCTATGGAACTATGTTAATGTAAAAGTCTATACAACAAAAGAATCTGAAGACGAGATGTTGAGACAACTGATGCATGTTGAGCAGAACTTCGAGTGGAAAGGTTCAATCAATAAAAACGACGGAATATTGAAATGGGAACGCATACTTGGATATTATAATTAATCTACATGTTAAAAGGTTTTCATTACAACAGCTAGAAAATATATAGGAAACAAGCAAAAGCGGTGAAAAGAATGAAAAAAACACATATTAATTTTTTTACAGAAGTAGGAGCTCAAAAGCCTAATAGTATAAGAAATAAAGAAACACCTTGTCCGTTTTGTCGTATTGATGAGTTAGAGGAAGTTTTGGATAAGCAGGATTCGATCATTCTTGTTAAGAATAAATATACTGTTCTCGATGGTGCCTTTCAAACTGTCTTGATCGAAACAGATGAATGTGAAGGTGAGCTCTCAAACTATTCGAAGAATCATCTATATAAAGTCCTTCGTTTTGGGCTTGAACATTGGAATAACATGTTGAACAGCGGCAAATACACGTCGGTGATGTTCTTTAAGAACCACGGTCCTTTATCGGGCGGAACGATCCGTCATCCTCATATGCAGATCATTGGATTAAACGAAGTAGATTGTCTTCACGATTTTTCTGAGAATCAGTTCAGAGGACTTACTATTCTTGAGGAAGAGGGAGTCAGCTTTACAGTATCGACTGAACCAAGAGTAGGGTTCTATGAACTGAATGTCATATGGGATAAAGAGGCAGAGCTTTCTTTATTCGCGGATTGTATTCAAGCTGGAACTCATTTTTTGCTGAATCATTTTCATAGAAGTTGTACAAGTTACAATCTCTTCTTTTATCAACATAACGAAAAGACATATTGCAAGATCATGCCTCGTTTTGTGACTTCACCTCTATATATGGGGTATGGTGTACAGCAAGTAGCGAACAATATTGAGGGAATTGCACAAAGTATTAAAGACCTTTACTTTAAACCATAAGAAAACCAGATCTTCCTCAGATCTGGTTTTTTGCTTGATCGAATAACGCTTCCATCGCAAAGATGATTAACGGGTGTGTTTCATCCATTACTTTGTTGATCTCAAGCCGCTCTGTCCATTGATGTGCGTCTTTCCCAAGAGGTCCGATATTAATAACCGGAATATCAAGTTCTCTCATATCATCAAACGGAATATGATAGCGAGACCCTAGTAATGGGAAGTTACTTGTGAAAGATGAAAGATCACGAGAATCTCCATGAAACCCAATATAGCTCAAGTCAGATAAGCCACTAAAATAGTGGACATTCACGAGTTCACTGTTGAACGTGTTTTTCGCATGACTGACTACCATATCCGATGTGGCTTTAATCAACGGGTGGTCGCTTGAACACACTGCTGGATAAAAAGGAGGCGTGTAGAACAAGACGATCATCGGGGAGATATCTCTGCAAAGACTTGCTAGCTCAAATACATATTGTATCGTCAGCTCTCTTTCATCCGCATTCGGATTGTTCGTCTGAAGCATGTTTTCTCTGCGATCAAGTTCTTCTTGTCCGTATTTAGTCACGGCGTGTTCATATAGTTCATTAAAAGTAAGTACTTTAATACTTTCTTTTTTCGGCGTGAACGGTATGATTTCAGAGACATTTTTGCTTCTTTCAAAGAGACGGTCTTCTAATCGAAGCGCAGCGCTTTTTGCGCTTTTTATTAACATATCCGTGATATCCGATAGCGATCGATTAAAGAGCATAAGATTAAACAGTGTTACAGCTGCGTGCGGAATCTGGACAGAGTAGTGATCTTTTAAATCTTTTTGAATCAAGTTCGTCGGTACAGGAGTAGCCTCCTCACGAAACTTCTCTACATAATCGACGTTCCATTCTAGTTCTCTCGTAATCTCAGCAGCCATCACATTTCCGTTCATACCTGCTAGTGGTTCACCTACATGTGTCTCCTTACCATAACAAAGAAAACCAGGAAGAATCTTGCCTGTTGATCCTGTATACATGTAGGAAGAAGTATCACCTGGGTATTTTGTGAAGCTTGGTTCTCCGTTCAAACATGTGATGTATTTTATACCATACTCCTCTTGAAGCTGCCGTAAGACACTGACACCCGCAAGCATTCCTTCAGAATGAACTTCTTCATCCGGAACAGAAATCATGAGTACGTTTCCTTTAAAATGACCGGTTGTCGCTTTTTCGATCATCGACATATGAAGAGCGACGCCAGCTTTCATATCCATGATGCCGCGACCAAAGAGCCAATCGCCGCTATTAAGGTCATCTTGAACAAAAGTATGCAGCAGCTCTTTGTTCTCGATGATCTTTTCAGTCAGTTCTTCTGGGCGAAAAGCGAGATGCTTCCATTCACCAAAGTCTTCTACGGAAACAACATCAAAATGGCTCAGCAGAATAATGGTTTCTTTAATCGAAGGATCATTCTGTACAAACGCAGTGATCAGTTTTCGACCATCTGGAAGAGGATGATGGCGAACGTAATCAGGATGCTTCGTGAAATAGTCTAGTGATGAGAGCGTATGGTGCAGATGTTCGGCCATAAATAATTCTCCATCATGATGGGTGATGCTGGGGATCGAAACTAGATCTTTTAATAATTTCTTATATCCCTCTTTTGTTTGCCACTTTAACATATGTGTACCTCCTAGATGTATGTCTTTGTTACCTATACTCTTCTTTCCCTGTAAATCCTTCTTTAAAAAGTTTCTTGGAATGTATTGACAGATAATCGGAGAAAATGGTATATGTGTATTATAACGAGTAGTACACTTAGGACAAAAGGGGTGTCAGCATGATCACTGTAAGGAATCTATCTTATGCATTTAAAATTGGTAAGAAAGAAAAAGAGAATATTGTACCTGTTTTGCATCATGTCGATCTGCAAGTAGCTGAAGGTGAGATCGTAGCGATCGTAGGAAGAAGCGGATCAGGAAAGTCGACTCTATTAAACCTGATTTCTGGTTTTATTAAATCGCAAACAGGAGAGATCACGATTGATGGACAACAGGTAAGCAAATTGTCTGAATCAAAATGGGCTGAATTTCGTTTAGAGCATCTAGGATTTATTTTTCAAAGCTTTCAGTTGATTCCTAGTATGACAGCCTTTGAAAATGTAGAGCTTCCATTAGTATTAAAAGGCGTTAGCGAAAAAGAGAGAAAAGATCAAACGATGAAAATGTTAAAGAAGGTTGGATTAGAGCCGTATCAAAGTCATTATCCGGGAGAGCTCTCAGGAGGTCAGCAGCAGCGCGTTAGTATAGCCCGGGCATTAATCCTGAATCCACCTCTTATCTTAGCGGATGAACCAACAGGTAGTCTTGATTCTGAGAACGAAAAAGAACTATTAAACTTTATAAAAGAATTGAATGAAAAAGATGGTATTACGTTTTTAATCATTACACATGACCATGAAGTAGCTTCGATTGCTCACCGAAAAGTGGAGATCAGAGACGGTTACTTAAGAGAAGGGAGCAAGCTTCATGAAGTTCAAAGATAAACATCGGTTCGTAAGAAGTAATATGAAAAGAAACAAGACTCGTGTATGGATGACAATCCTGGCATCTACGATGGGGTGTGCCTTTTTGATCATGCTCGCCTCTGTAGGCTTTGCGATTCATAAGACTGCAGTAGATGATGTGATGAGTTATCGATTGATGAACGAGATTGAAATACAGAATGAAAACGGTCCTTTGGTTGAGGAAGACGTGAAAAAACTCCAAGATATTAAGAATGTTAAAGCGGTTAGTCGAAAGAAATATGTACCTGCGAGCGAAATGTCCCTAGGGGAATACACAGTATATGCTGAAGTAAACAGCGTAAATATGCCTTCTGAGAGAAAAGCGGGTTTGCAGCTTGAAAAAGGGAGAATGCCTAAGAGTAAAAATGAGGTTATAATCGGACACCATTTTGCTCAAGAATTAAGAAAAGAGATGCCAGAAAACTTTACAGAAGGAATGAGTGACGAAGAAGCACAAAAGAAGATGAAGAAATTTGCTTATGAAGGAGATTTATTAAATAAAACATTAACCTATCATATGAAGGTAGATAATCCAGACATCAAAACAGAAACACAGATAAAAACGGTACAAGTAAAAGTTGTAGGAATCAAAGAGAAACCAAAAAAAGAATGGATGACAGACAGTTCGGTAATGATTACAGACGATCTTCATACTGAAATTATGCCTCTATTAAGTGAAATAGATCCTGAATTTAAGAACAGTGATGATTCTTACACTTCTGTCAAAGTATATACGTCTTCAGCCGAAGATGTAAAAGCAGTGTCCGAAAAGATTAAAGATAAAGGATATCTTACTTATTCTGTTGTTAGCGAACTAAAAGAACTGAACATCTATTTTACATTGTTTAAAGCAGGTTTAATCTTTATCGGTGCTATCGCTGTACTTATTGCTTCTATTGGCATTTTTAATACGATGACGATGGCTGTTACTGAACGCTCCCAAGATATCGGAATCATGAAAGCGATCGGCGCTACACCAAAAACGATCAAGCGCATCTTCCTTTTAGAGAGTGGATACATCGGATTATGGGGAGTGGGCTTAGGAACCATTTTAGCGTATCTCATCAGCTATGGAATCAATTTCGCTCTTCCTATCATCGTAGAACAGTTTATGAACGAAAAGCCACCAGAAGATTTTATTTTATCTTATATCCCGTGGAGTCTGACTGTAATCGCTGTTACGATCTGTATGAGCGTAACTTTACTTTCTGGTTGGCGGCCAGCAGCCAAAGCTACCACCGTTGATGTATTAAAAGCGTTAAGAAGAGATGTATAAAGAAGCATCAGCCGATATTAAGTAATCGGCTGATGTTTTCTTTTAGTATAAGCAATCAAAACAGATTACCTCTTTTTAGAGGATAACTATAAATCACTATCGAAAGGGATATAACAGAGGAGTGAACGAGCATATGAAACAGAACAGCAGAAAACAAATTATTGCCATGGGAGGCGGAGGCTTTTCCATGGAGCCCGAGAATAAAAGATTAGACCGTTATATTTTGAAGCAGAGTACAGCTGATCGACCTCGCATTTGTTTTATTCCTACAGCTAGTGGTGATGCAGATGGATATATCGAACGATTTTATAAAGCTTTTCAATCTGAAGACTGTGAACCTGCACATCTTTCACTCTTTTCACCACCTGAACATTTGGCGAGTTTTGTAGAGCAGCAGGATATTTTTTATGTAGGTGGAGGCAATACAAAAAATCTTCTAGCCCTATGGAGAGAATGGGGTCTAGATGCTCTTTTGAAGAAAGCATATGAAGATGGAAAGATTTTAGCGGGACTCAGCGCGGGATCTCTCTGCTGGTTTGAAGAAGGCGTAACCGATTCTTTCGGTCCACTGGCTAAGCTAGACTGTTTAGGCTTCATCCAAGGAAGTCATTGTCCGCATTATGATGGAGAAACAGAGCGAAGACCTGCTTATCATAAACTTATCGAAAATGGACTGAAAGCGGGATATGCTGCAGATGATGGAGCGGGACTGCATTTTGTGGATGGCGAACTGCATACCGTTGTCAGTTCAAGGGAAAACGCGAAAGCCTATTTGGTAGAGTTTGATGGTGAGAACGTGAACGAGCAGGAGATTGAGACACTTTTTTTAAAATAAAGGTTTAAAGTTCTGATGATTGGGCGGAAAATGTACTATTCGTTAATCATCAGGAGGTAAATCGCTTTGAAAAAAATAGGATTAGTTTTGTTCTATATGATGCTCTTACTCTTACTCGCATCATGTGGTAACAAAGATAAAGAAAACGAGCATAAAAATCATGATATGGAAGAGTCCAAAGCACAATCTCAAGCTGCATCAAGTAAGGTGAAAGGCGGTTCATATATCGTAAACCTTGTTAATGCAAAAGGAGATAAAGCAGGAGAAGCAACGTTAACCCAAACCGGAGATGGAGTAAAGGTGGAAGTGAATGCGACTGGAGTAAAGCCAGGTGAACACGGCATTCATTTTCATGAAACAGCAAAGTGTACACCACCTGACTTCAAGTCTGCAGGAGCACACTTTAATCCTACCGAAAAGAAGCATGGATTTCTGAATCCAAAAGGACCACACGTAGGAGATATTCAAAATGTGAAGGCTGATAAAAGCGGAGTCGTAAAAGACGAAGTTCTATCCAACCTCGTGACACTTTCTGAAGACAGTAAGAACTCTCTTTTTGCTAACGGTGGAACATCACTTGTTATCCATGACAAGGCCGACGACTATAAAACAGATCCATCAGGGAATTCAGGAGACCGTGTGTTGTGTGGGGTTATTAAAAAGTAAGGCTATTATCGTGTTGGTATCTTTTTTGCAAGTACCACTAAAACAAAGCTGGCACCTCATCATAATTGATAAGGTGCCAGCTCTTTAATTAACTTCCTGTACTCGTAAATGCCTTCAGCCCTCTATTCCAAAACCAGTACGCAAGGATACAAGAGACAATTGCGACAACGGGTGTTAAGAGAGCCAATCTTTCAAACCCTGAACCTTTAATAAAATAAGCCGCAGGATAAAAAGCAGTAAATCCATAAGGAACAATCCATGTTAGGAAGTGACGAATTCCTTTATGGTAGATCGTTAAAGGGTAACGAGCAAAATCACTTAAATTAAAGACTGTCCATACAATTGGCAGACTGTCGACCATCCAAAACGACAGAGTCGCAAAAAAGAGGTTGATCGCCACGAAGATGAATCCAGATGCGATGATCATAACAACCAGTATTAAAAATTCAAGGACGCCCCAAGAGATGCCTAAGTGTGGCATTGCGGTACTGATGACGATAATCCCGATGAACAGCTGACCAAAACCATCTTGCTGCAAGCGATCTGCGATAAAATGAAACAGAGGATTGATCGGTCTGATCAAAAGACGATCGAATTTTCCTGGTCGAATATACTGCCAGCCAAGCGTCCATAAATTATCAAAGAATATATGATGGATGGAACGGCCAGTAGCAGCAATTCCGTAAATAAATAAAATTTCATAAAAGGTCCAACCGTTTAAGGCATGGATATGGTCAAAAACAATTTTAACGAAGAAAATTCCTGCGAACTGCTGAAGCATAACAGAGAGGACACCAAGTAAGAAATCCATCCTGTACTCCAACATGACTTTAAAGTTTTGTTTGCAGAACAAATAATATAATTTTACGTATCGTGATAGCATCAGCGGTACCTCCTAACCTCCAAAAATAGTTACCTTTTTTATTGCGATTGACCATAACACTCTTAGTAGGACAAAGAGTGAAACCGCCCAAAATACTTGTGATCCGAGCGCAAGCCAAGCTTCTGTTCCTGAGAGGATGCCAGTGTAGATCGCAACTGGTACATAGACCATCGCTTGAAACGGCAGAAAATGACTTATCGTTTGAAACCACTCCGGAAATAGAATAAGTGGAACAAGCGCTCCAGAGAAGAAGGAGATAACCGCCTCTTTCATGACTTGAAGACCCCAAAGATTTATAGTCCAAAATGCTAGAATAGCAATCAATAGATCAAAAAATGTACCAATCCAAATACCCATGAATGCACTAAGAAAGAATAAAAGACTGCTCTGCCAAGTTGTTGGCAATGTGATATCCATAAAAATAAATGCAAGAATGCTAAGTGGCAGAGCACCGCGTATGAAATGAATCACTTTATCACCTAGATCCATAGCAACTAAGCGAGTAATCAAGTTGTATGGCCTCATCAGTTCAATGGCAACATTTCCGTCTTTGATCGTATGTGCCAGTTCCTGTCCTACGCCTGATACAAACATCTGTAGAAACATTGCAATGATAATATACGTAATCATGCCGTCAAAAGGCAGTCCTTCTATTTCCGTTCGGCTGCTGTATACGGCTTTCCAAAAGAAATAGATGACAAGCATCCGTAGCAGAATAGAAAAAGTATTAGCCCAGAACCATGCTGAATAGGCAGCATGTACTTGCATCTGCACTCTAGCAAACTCAATGTATTTCCTCATGCTGAACCTCCTTCTTCATGCCTCTTCCATATATTTCTTCTACAATTGTTTCAATCTTTGCATCGGCGATGGTTAAATCAGCAACAGAATAATGATTCATCATCGTATGGATGACTTCTGCACCAGAGATATTTTTATTGCTGAAAGAAAGAGATACAAGATGAGGATCTTCATCGCTTCTTGGAAGAACCTCTGTTACCGCACTGATGGTTTCTGGCAACACAAAAGAATCAGCAGCATCTTCTAGTTCAAAATGAATTACGCGCTTATCACCGAACTGCGATTTGATATCTTGGATAGACCCATCATAGATCACACTTCCATCATCGATGATGATGATTCGCTGACAGATCTCTTCAATGTCCTGCATGTCATGAGTGGTGAGAAGCACAGTTGTGCCGTATCTAGCGTTCATCTGTTTGATGAAAGCACGAATTCGAACCTTTACAGCTACATCTAATCCGATTGTAGGTTCATCCAAATATACTACTTTTGGTCGGTGTAAAAATGCAGCAGCAAGTTCACAGCGCATCTTTTGTCCTAATGAAAGCTGTCTTACAGGGATACCAAGCAAGGGTTCTAAATGAAGTACTTCTACGAACTCTTTTAAAGTCTCTTCATATTGAGCTTGAGGAATCTCGTAAATGTGTTTAAGAAGCTCATAGCTTTCTCTGACCGGAATGTCCCAGAATAATTGTGTACGCTGACCGAATACAGCACCAATATGACTTGCATTTTGTTGTCTGTTCTCGTAAGGGATGATGCCATTTACCTTAACCTCTCCTGAAGTCGGAGTGAGAATGCCTGTTAACATCTTAATCGTAGTAGATTTTCCAGCACCGTTCGCACCAATATAGCCAACCATCTCTCCAGCATTAATATGCATGTTGATCTTCTTCACAGCTTTTTTTGTTTCAAATTTCCTATGAAACAATGATTTAATGGCTCCTCTTAGTCCAGGATCTCGTTTTGCAATCTTATAATGTTTTTCTAAATTTTTTACGACAATCATAATTGTTCTCCTTAAAAATGGACACAAAAAAACCACAGACAAATACCTGCGGATGTGTGTGCATATATAATTTTTGCTCACCAAAAAAACACGCCAGGTTATAAATCGAAGGGATATGAAGTTAGTTTGATTGTATGATAGAAATCCACATGTTATCCTTCTCCTTTTTGAAAACGGTTGCACTAAGTATACCGAAAACAATAGAAAATGTAAAATATATCCTTGTTTTCAAATAAAGGTGCTAGTTTAACGAAATCAAGCTTTGGGAAAGTAGAGCTAATGTAGACGTTTTTATAAAAGGTTCTTTTCTAGAAAATTGTTGTATCTATCATTTGTGTTTTTCTTCTTTGAATATTGATTGAAGGGTAAGATGCGAGACTCCTGCGGGACAGGTGGGCAGTCCTCAAAGTGGAAGTGGCTCGTTTAGCCCCGACAAGCAAAAGGTGAATGGATTTGAAGGCGTACTTTGCCTTCTGAGCCATTTAACTTTTGATCTCGAGGGGCTAGCCACTGCCACTAGACAGGTGAGACACTTAAAAGTGAAACGTACGAATGTGGCTCACCGCCTGCCCCGCGGAAAGCGAGCATCTGAAACGGAGATCAATTACTACAGAGTGCAACATGAATAGAAAACAACCTTATCAAATGAGAAAAAGGAGGACGAACATGTACGATTACAATGGAGTTACAGATTCTTGGATGGCTTATTTAGGTAGATTGCCAGATTTGCTTCTCGCTATTTTAGTTTTATTAATTGGTTGGCTGATCGCCTCATTGGTTGCAAAAGCAGTAAAAAAAGCATTACACAAAACAAACTTTGATAACAAAGTCGCGAGGTGGATGAAACCTGATATCCATGAAGACCAAATAGAACAAACCCGTACAAGCAAGTATTCTTCTGAAGAAGTAATTAGTAAGGTTGTATTTTGGATTCTGATGGCAGTAGCCATTGTTATGTTTTTGAACATGCTCAGTCTTCCGTACGTCGCACAACCGATCTCAAATGCTTTAGGTGTGATTGCGGCAGCGATTCCTAACCTACTTAAAGCAGCCCTAATCGCGGCAGTGGCTTGGTTGATAGCCTCTGGTTTATCAATCCTAGTTAAAAAGTTAGGTCAGAACACAAGATTTGAGAGGTTACTACACCGTTGGAAACTGACTCGTGATCCTCGTCAATCTGACAAAGCTGTACTCTCTGCATCAAAAGCAGTATTCTACCTTACATTGTTATTGTTCCTGCCAGCTGTGTTATCTGCTTTAGGAATTGAAGCCATTTCTGAACCATTAGAGGGTATGCTGACAGGTCTCTTCGCATTTTTACCTAAACTTCTAGGAGCAGCAATCATTCTTTTTGTAGGGTGGTTAGTTGCTAAGATCGTTAAAGAAATTATTGTTAACTTCTTAGAAAGCATTGGTACAGACCGATTAGCTTCAAAACTTGGTGCCGAACGTGCACTGGAAAAGACATCTCTTTCTCAGATCATTGGAACAATCGTTTATGTATTTATCTTAATTCCAGTTGTTATTTCAGCTTTAGAAACGCTTGATATTAATGGGATTTCAGGTCCTGCCATCGGAATGTTAGGTCAGATCATGGACATGATTCCAAATATCATTGTTGCCATCCTTTTAGTAGCTGTTGGATTATGGCTTGGCAAATGGGTGAAACAAGCAGTTACCTCATTATTAGAACGAGTTGGATTCAATGGCATCTTCTATAAGATGGGCCTTGGTTCACTTCATAAAACAAATCAGACGTTCACGATCTCAGAAATGATTGGATATGCGGCTCAAGTCGTTGTTGTGCTGCTGTTTACGATTGAAGCACTTCAGCTCGTTAAGCTAGAGAGCTTAGTAAACATACTATCAGTTGTACTTGCGTATATCCCGATGGTGTTGACAGCTGTGTTGATACTAGGAATCGGTTTTTATGCTGGAGACCTTGTGAAACGTGTTGTTCAAAGTATGATCAAACAACAAACAGAAGGAAAACTTCTTGGCAATATCGCAAAGTATACGATAATCACTCTAGCATTCTTTATGGCTCTTGATCAGCTTGGAGTAGCGAAAACAATCGTAAATGCTGCATTCATCCTCATTTTAGGTGGCTTTACGATTGCGTTTGGACTAGCATTCGGATTGGGTGGTCGTGAGGCGGCTGGACGGACGCTGAATAAATGGAGCCGTAAGATGGAAGAGACGACGATTCAAAGTCCAGACCCAGCAGAATGGAAAGACAAGACGAGTTTAAAAGATTTCCGTACAGATTCTTCTAAACCGGAAAGCAATCTTATAGACGTAGATATTAATAAACCCCATACAATTGCAAAAGATCGCCAGTTCGATCATTTAAACACACCAAGTGATGAATTTGGTATAAACAATAAACCAAAACGAAATGAATAAATAAATCATAGAATGAAATCGGCTCATAGAGGTGAAACTATCCCTTTATGAGTCGTTTTTAATCTGTTTTGCAGCTGTACTTTTAAGACATTGCCTATTAGATATGATGATAAATGAGGAAGGAGATAAACAGTATGCTACTTGCCGCCTTTTGGGGAGGAATAGCAGGTTCTGCTGTACTTTTAGGATGTTTTACAGCACTAGCTTTTCGTATTCCTAAAAAATGGACAGCTTGGATTATGGCTTTTGGAACAGGGATATTAATTGGTGCAGTCTCTTTTGAGCTTTTGATCGAGGCAGTAGAGCAGAGCGATTTAATGGTTACATCCGCTGGCTTTATTTTAGGAGCAGCTATCTTTACTGGTATCAATAGTTTACTTGCTAAAAAGGGTGGACATGAAAGGAAGAAGTCCGGCGATAAAAAAACAAAGGGTGTAGGAATGGCGATTTTCCTGGGAACTTTGTTAGATGCTATTCCAGAATCTGTGTTGATTGGTGCAAGCTTGATCGATCATAGCAAAGTAAGCTGGCTCCTTGTAGTTGCCATTTTCTTAAGTAACTTTCCAGAAGGACTATCGAGCTCGATCGGGTTGTTAAGAGAAGGTTTCTCACGTCGGAAAATCCTTGGAATGTGGTTTTCGGTTTTTGCTATTTCTGCACTCGCCGCTTTTCTTGGGTTTCTCTTGCTGGAAAATGCATCTGTAGCTTCACTTTCGTTGATCGGTGCTTTTGCTGGAGGTGCCATCATGGCGATGGTAGCATCTACCATGCTTCCTGAAGCACATGAAGATGCTGGAGTAGCTGTTGGCTTTATTACATCCTTAGGACTTTTATGTTCGATGCTTCTGACTCATTTATCATAGATTGCTGCTAAAATGATATAAAAAAAGCTGCTAAAAGTAAGTTTCCTTACTTTTAAACAGCTTCTTAATAATTAAAGCTTGAACCAGCCTCTAGATTCTAAATCTTCAGAGTTTCTCTTCTTGTGCTTCTTTTTCTTCCAATGATCGTGTGTTGAGGAAGACTCTTTGCACGAGCTAGAAGATGATGATGATGATTCTTTTTTGCACCACAGTACAGAAGAACTGGAGGATGAAGAGGATGACGAGGATGAAGATTCAGGTTTACACCATACAACTGATGAACTTGAACTTGAGCTTGAACTTGAAGAAGATTCTGGCTTGCATTCTTCTTTCTTTTTGCAGCAAGGCTTTTCTTTCTTACAGCATAAGATTCTGCAGTTGCTGCTTTCGTCGTCACCAATTTCGCCTGCTTGCGTAATAAAGTTGATAGAGCCGATCGCGATAATTACAAGTTCGTCGTCTTCTACTACTTGAATAGATGTGCGGTTAACACGAGTTAAGACGCCTTCCACTTCGCCATCATCGTCACTTCCATCATTCACTCTTACTTTACAGTTGATCAGCTTTCGTAAGATGCTTTGGAACGTATCGTTACAGACTTTCTTACGATCCGTGTTGCAACAGTTTCTGTCAGTTGCTACTGATACAGATCTTACATTATTTAAAGGAAAGTAAAGAACCTCTCTGTCATCTGTCTTGATTGCTATAAAGTCTCTTCCAACACAGACGAGTTTGCCAGACTCTTCTACATCTTCCCCTGCTCTGACTGTAACGTGCTTACATAATAAATTCGCAAGCTCTCGAGGTGAGAGTTTGTTTTTACAATTCAAAATATTGCCTCCTGGTAATGGTATTGACTATTTCTTGTCCATGCATTATATGTAGCGAGATTTGAAAATGCATGTGACACTTGTCTATTTATAGAAGTTTTAAAATGATTTTTTTACTTTTTGCATGTTTATTGATTAGAAAATAATACTTCATTAAAAAACGCAGTTAAATTTCACCCAAATCCAATTTTTTGTATATAATGATTGAAAAGAAGAAAAGAGGAGGGATTGTAATGAAGGGAACTCGATATAAAAGTACTCAATTTCTTACAATCCATCTTATTCGAAAGAACAGATGACATTTTTATTGTCATTTGTTCTTTTTTTGTACTGTTTTCTTTATGTGTATGAAGAAGGAGGAAAAAGCAGATGCGTTATAAAAGAGTACTGATTAAATTAAGTGGTGGGGCGCTCGCTGGCGAACAAGGATCAGGTTTTGATCATCTTTCTTTAAACCATATTGCAAAAGAAGTATTATCTGTTCTTGAAAAAGGGATTGAAGTGGCTATCGTTGTAGGTGGAGGAAATATTTTTAGAGGGAATTTAGCAGAGTATTGGGGCATTGAAAGAGTTGAAGCTGACCAGATTGGAACGTTAGGAACAGTCATTAATAGCTTGATGCTTAGAGGGGTCCTAAAAAGTAAAATAGATCAAGAAGTAAGAGTGATGAGCTCTGTACCAATCAGTGCTGTAGCAGAACCATACATTCGTTTAAGAGCGGTACATCATTTAAACAAAGGATATATCGTCATTTTTGCTGGTGGCAATGGTCAGCCCTATGTGACGACGGACTATCCTGCAGTTCAAAGAGCGCTCGAGATGAACTGCGATGCCATTCTCTGTGCAAAGCAGGGAGTAGATGGTGTGTATGACAGCGATCCGAATCGGTTTAAACAGGCAAGGAAATATGCTACTTTACACTATGATGAGGCTATCAGGAACAATTTAAAAGTGATGGATCAATCTGCTCTCATTCTCGCTCGTGATCATGGATTGCCGATCCATCTCTTTGATTTTAATCAAGAAGGGTCGTTTCTGAAGATATGTAACGGTGAAGATGTAGGCACATTCATCAGTCACAACATAGAAACAGCTCTTGTGTAAATTATTTTTAAAAAGCTGATTTCGTATTATCCTTTGTTGCTTTTGAGAGTAGTTGATTTCCGTTACAGATGCTCGCTTTCGCTTTCCATGGGGCGTGCGGTGAGCCTCCTGTCTAGTTGCAGTGACTAGCCCCTCGAGGTCAAAAGGTAACCGGTCAAGAAGGCAAGTGCGCCGTCCTCGCCCATTTCCCTTTTGCTTGTCGGGCTGAACGAGTCACTTCCACTTTTCGGACTGCCGCTTTGCGCCATTAGGAGTCTCCACCTGACCGCTCGTCCCATAGGAGTCTCGCATCTTTCACTTCAATCAACTTGCAAAAGAAACAATATGTTTTGGTTTTGCATAAAGCCTCTAATGTTGGTTTCATTAGAGGCTTTTATAATGATTATCAAAAAGTATTCCGGTCAAGGATTGGAATGCTTTTTTGTATATTTCCATTCACCTCATCTCATATTAAGAAGTAGAAAAGAGGTGTGAGTCTTCATGATGAAATGGTTTAAAAAGAAGCCGAAAGAGCAGAGTCATACAATTGATCTGTCTGACAACACGTATAGCGATATTAGAGAGCTTGTGGATAATGCGAAGGAGTCTGCTGATTTTATCCATTATCCTCAAAAGACGGTGCATCACCACATTTACATTTCTTATTATAAAGCGATGATCGATGGAGAACTGCTTCATCGAGACCTGCTTCCATATTTAATACACAGCAAAGAGTTTAGAAACATCAAAGATCTAAAAGATATATTACCGATCGAAAGTGTTACGATCACAAATGATATAAAAGAGATTCAAAATAAGCTTTTACGTGGTTTTATCGTTGTTCAACTAGGAGAATACGATGAAGAATGTGCAGTCATTCGTGCCGAGAACTTTGCAACAAACCGTCCAGTATCTGTATCTGAAATTGAGTTCTCTGTAATAGGACCGAAAGAAGCTTTTATTGAGAATTTAGACAGCAATCTGTATTTGATCCGAAGAAGATTGCCTGTTCCTGAACTTCGTTTTAAAGAAGTCGTGCTTGGAAAATTTTCTAAGACACGTGTTATTATCGCCTATATAGAAGGGGTTGCTGAAAAAGAGAACCTGAACACTGTGATGCAGCGAATAACGGATATTGAACTGGAGGTCATTCCAGATAGTTCTTATTTAGAGCAGATCATATCCGATAATACGAAGTCAGTGTTTCCGCAACTCATAACGACTGAACGACCGGACAGGGTTGTAGCGATGTTGAACTATGGCCAAATCGCGATCCTCTCAGAAGGTTCACCCCAAGCTCTCCTAGGACCAACGGGCATCTCAGAATACTTTGCATCACCAGAAGATTATTATTTGTCATGGCTCTTAGGTTCATTGTTCCGGTTCATTCGCTTTATTTCAGTTATTTTCTCAACCTTTGCAACACCGCTTTATGTAGCCGTACTAACTTATCATTATCAGATGATACCTAAAGATCTATTAGCACCTTTAATCTCGTCGCGCGTAAACATTCCTTTTCCACCTATATTAGAAGTATTGTTTCTAGAATTGACGATAGAGCTGTTGAGGGAAGCGGGAGCTCGTCTTCCTACGAAAGTTGGTCAAACCCTCGGTATCGTTGGAGGTATTGTAATCGGACAGGCGTCGGTAGAAGCTGGCCTAACGAGTAACATTCTATTAATTATCGTATCACTATCTGCACTGGCATCATTTACAACACCGATTTATAAAATGGCGAATACGATTCGAATCCTTCGTTTTCCATTTATCTTTTTTGCGGCACTTTGGGGTGGAGTGGGGATCGTACTGGCGATGTCCTTTATTCTTGTCCATCTTTTGCGACTAGAGTCTTTAGGCAGACCTTATCTACAGCCGATCTATCCGCCTCGTTTGTTAGATATGACTGATACTATCTTCCGACTTCCATACAACCGACTATTAAAGCGTCCGATCTCGTTAGGAACGAATCTGCCATCTAAAGACAAAGTGAAAGAAATGAGAAAGAAAAAGGACATTGACGAATGAAAAAAAAGTATAGGCTTTGTATTCTTTTTCTCATATTTATTCTCGCAGGATGTGTACCAAAAGAGATCATTGATGAAGTCCAGCTGATACATGCGATCGGTTTTGACAAAAAACCCGATGAAAGTATTCAAGGTACCATAACTTATCCAATATTTAATATGGATGGAAATGTTCGAGTTGAGACTTTAACAGCAGTATCTCACACGAGTCGGTTTATACGTTCGAAACTAAATACACAATCTCCTAAGACACTTACGACAGGACAGCTGCGTGTGGTGTTGTTCAATGACCGCTTTGCAGAAAAAGGAGTTATAGAGATCGTAAATTCCCTTTACCGAGACCCTAACGTTGGAAATCGACTTTTTCTGACTGTGGTTAATGGCAGTACAAATGAACTTTTAACGAAGAAGTATACCGCTTCTGCACTCCCATCCATGTATTTAGCCGATTTGCTCGATCAGAATATTAAGAGTGAGAATTTGCCAAAAACGAATCTGCATGTATTTCTTTATAGCTATTACGGTGAAGGTATGGACCCGTTCTTACCGATCGTAAAAACGCATAAAAAGTCGATCCAGCTTGAAGGTATAGCTCTCTTTAATAGAGATAAGTATGTTGGAAAGCTGAATCACCGCCAATCTTTTGCGTTTAAAGTTCTTCTGGACGGATCGAAATCAGGTAACTATGAGGTGGAGGTCAAGAAAGAAAAAAGGAAGGGCCATGCGGTTATTCGTAATATTAAAGGAACGACAACCTATGATATAAAAAAAGTGAACGGAGTTCCCCAGTTTAACGTAAAGATGAAGATTCTTGGAGAGATTCATGAGTATCCGCATTGGTTAAACCTTGAACAGCCGGCTAACATTGCCCTTATTGAAAGGACGTTGAAGAAACAATTACAAGATGAAGCACAAGGTATTGTGAAGAAGTTTCAAAAATTAAAAGTTGATCCACTGGGCTTAGGAGACCAAGTAAGAAGACGAGAAAAAGGTTGGGACTATGAGGTTTTTAAAAAGCAGTATCCTTCTATGAAAATAAAAGTATCGACTGAAGTTGATGTAGTAGAAACAGGGGTTATTGAATAATTTATACAAGCAGCTTTCCGTTTATTGTGAAAGCTGTTTTTTTTGTATTCTCCTTTCTGCGGACAAAAAAAGAAAACCATCGCGAATGTTTATATGGTTATTCCTTTATAGGGATAACGAGTTAAAGGGGGCAATTGATTTGAAGACAACAGATGAGAAAATTAAGATCCGTAATCATTGGTTCAAAATTATCTTAATTAGTTTAATAGCGCTTGTATTCATGTACAAGTTAGTGATTACTGAATTTACGTTTCATTTTTCAGACTTGCTAGCATTTCTTGTAGCTGTTTTTGCAATAGGAATCTGCAGTATGTTTTATGTGAAAGTAAATGAAGCACTTATGGCTTTTGTTTCTGCTGGAAAATCTGTATTACCGATGGCTAATAAAACGCAATCCGAGCTAGAAGTGCAAGAAGATAGAGTAGAAGAAGATTACATACAAGATGATGAAATCGCATTAACAGAATCTGAAGAAGAAGAACTTGTTCGTGAATTGTTATCTTATGAAGAGCAGATCAAACGAATGAAACAAGTTCAGAATGAAGTTAAAAATCGCTTAGTAATAGAAGACCTTCATGAAGAAGATAAGAAAGATTATATAGACTATTTGCTGCAAAAAGAGAAAGAGATCTTGCTGGCAAAACAAGAGATTATTCGAATCACAACTTTATTAGAACCTTCAGAAGAGCAGGACAATGTAGAAGAAGAGTTTGAACAAGAATATATTGAAGAAGAATACATAGATGAAGAGACAGCTCAGACTGGAAACGCTAGAGATATTGTGCAGTTACTGGGCAAAGAGTTTGTATTAAATGCAAGTCTAGAGCAATTCAATCATAAGATGAGAGAAATTCAACACTCTATCACGATTGAAACCGCCAATCAATTAAAAGAACAGGGACTCATTGATCCATATTTCAATGTCACGCGTAAAGGATTGAAAGAATTTAGACGTGCTGCAAGAAAATTCAGCTATGGAGATGGAGTCAAATTCTTATCAAAAGTCGTGCAGCGAGGTAACCGATAATTTCATTCGAAAGCTAATAGAGGCGAGAAACACGCTGTTCTGTTAGCTTTTTTCTATTTAAATTGAGATTTCATTTTATTGTCATTCTTAATTTTTGTTACTTTCCTAATCCCTGATACAATAAGCATAGATTGTTGTGAAGGAGCTTAATTTTATGTTTATTGTTGCTAAGGCGTTGTTATATGTATGTTTTGCTTTATTGATGGGTTCTTTTATCTTATATTCAGTTCAAAAGCGAAATCGTCCGGAGATATTTATTTCTAAGAAGTTCATCTTGATATTAATAGCATTAACGCCACTGTTTGGCATTGGGGAGCTTGTAAGACTTACGATGCATCTAGGAGAAGATTTTGGATATTGGTTGACGTTCCAGAATATCGTTTTTAGTTTTGAAGTAGGAAAAGGTTGGCTGTTCTTAACCGGAATTGCCGTTCTTTTGTTCTTCATGGTTTTATTTAATGATATAAAAGAAGATCGATTTTTTTCCGGGTTAGCCGTCTTTTTGGTAGCAGGTATGGGAGTTTCTGTTGGTTATGCAAGTCATGCAGCTAGTTTAGAATCGCTAGGCTTCTTAGCACACTCTCTGCATTTTATAGCTGTAATCACATGGTCAGGGGTGCTTCTCGTAAGTGGTTACTTCAGCAAAGGAGAGGGACCAAGTCTTTCGTTCTATAAATGGTTCACGCCGTTGGCAGTTGCCTGTTTAGCAACCGTTATCGGTGCTGGATTGTGGCTGATGAACTATATTGTTCCTGAGTATGTGAACAGTTATTTGTTAGACTATGGACAAGCATTGTTGATCAAACATGTTCTATTATTTATCATCGTGATTTATAGCGTTATCAACGGAATCTGGCTGAAAAAAAGATTAATGAAAGGTACGACTGGATTAGCGCTTAATAAATGGATAAAAACAGAAGGAATCTTCTTGTTTCTAGCTTTTGTAGCAACAGCATTGATGACTCAGCAAACTCCACCTCATGATGTAGCGGATACGTTAAAGATGGAGGATCCTTCTAAGCTGTTTACTTTTTCCACTGGTTTAATTCCTGGCGATAATCCTATGCTCTCAATTAGCTTCTCGATAATGAGTCTTGTTTGGCTGGCATCTGCTCTAGTACTTGTATTATCGATGTTTGTCACGATAAAGCGTGACAAAAGTATGGTACTTGCAGTCGTCGCTTCTATTCTAGCGGTGAGCGCCATTTATATAGCTATCATGTCTTCCGTATCACTTTAAGTGTACTAAAATAATCTAGGGGGTATTTAACCGTGGATGATAAATTACAGCAGCAGCTGGATGGTTTAATAGAGAAATACGCTGAGCTTCTTTTGGGAACTTCAGATTCAAAGCATATAGAAATGGTAAAGGCTTATGCTCTATATTCGTTTATCGCTAAAAGTATGCCGCCATTAGTTAAGCATTGGAACGAAGAGTACCCAGATGCTAAGGATGCCATGAAAAATCTTGTTCAAGAGATTAAAGAATTGAATGAAAAGCACCGAAATCAAAAGAAATAAATAAGTTGTAGCATGAGGCAGTCATATAGACTGTCTTTTTTATTGCAAGCTATTCATTTTCTGCTACTATCGGTGATATGACAGCAGTTACAGGTGGTGAGAGAACGTTTTTAGGTGGAACGTAAGGTGTTGGCGGTGAAACATTATATTGTATCGGTGAAACTGAGCCATTTACCAGAGAACGTGTAAGAAATATAAAAAACACGTACCGTAAACATCAGACCAAATCAGTAGACATGTTCAAACCACTTTTTACTTGAAAAATATTTTTAATATTTCAAAATCGACAATATTCGCAAAAAAAATGATATATTTAAAGCGGTTACAACAGAGAAAGAATTTAACCAATCTTATTTTATATTTTAAAGGTATTAGGGGGTAATTGGATTGGAACAACTTATGCGCAATTTTTTCTTATTTCTTGCTAAAAATAAATCGTTAACCAACCTTGCTAAAAGATACGGTCTACGTTTTGGAGCAGGTCGTTTTGTGGCAGGTGCAACACTTGATAGTTCTATTTCTGCTATCAAACGTTTGAACGAAAAGGGAATGCCCGTTACGATCGATCATCTGGGTGAGTTTGTCGATAACGAACGCGAAGCAGCTGAAATGACTCAGCATTGTATAGATGCAATAAAAGCCATCAGCAAAGAAAAGCTGGATTCACAGCTTTCTTTAAAAATGACTTCCATGGGGCTAGACATTAGTGACGAACTTGTGTTGAGCAACATGAGAAAGATAATGGATGCAGCAACAAAACATAACGTTTTCATTACGATTGATATGGAAGACTATTCTCGTTGCGAAAAAACGCTTGAAATCTTCAAGATGCTAAAAAGTGAATATGATAACATTTCAACAGTTATCCAAGCTTATTTGTATCGTTCATTAGAAGATGTACAAACGTTAGACGAATATCATCCGAACTTGCGATTAGTAAAAGGCGCTTATAAAGAACCGCAAACTGTCGCATACCCTGAAAAGAGCGATGTTGATAATAACTTTAAAAAGCTGATCGAAACTCATCTTTTAAACGGAAACTATACCGCGATTGCAACACATGATGATGAGATCATCCAATATACTAAAGACCTGGTTGAAAAACACAAGATTCCATATGATCAATTTGAGTTTCAGATGTTGTACGGAATTCGTGTAGAACGACAAGATCAGCTGATGCAAGAAGGCTACAAGATGCGAATCTATGTACCATACGGAAACGACTGGTATGGGTACTTTATGAGACGTCTTGCTGAACGTCCGGCAAACGTAGTGTTCGTATTAAAAGGTGTGTTTGGAAAATAAATAGTAATATGCAAGAGGAGTTTGTCTTAAACACAGGCTCCTCTTTTTTTATAGGTTAAAAGATTGTTGTCATTTCCTTCTTTGACTGTTGATTGGAGTGGAATATGCGAAACTCTCGGCTAGGACTGGCTGGCAGGTGAGACACTCATACAAATGTGGCTCACTTCCTGACCCACGGAAAGCAAGCATCTGGAAAGGAAATCAACTACTTACAAAACCAACAAAGTTATACGAAGAACTTTGGCAACGATCCATCAAATAAACCATAGGCATCTAACCTGCATAAGATGGAAGATGAAAGTTTACAAAAGAAAAAAACCTCAACTATTGCTAAAATTCAGAATATATTTTATATTGGATATAGGGTAACAAATTTTTTTATGGATAAAAAATGAATGAGTATTCATTCAATAAAGGAGGAAGACCATCTTGTCTCGTGAAATCCGTAAAGCTGCCGTACTGGGTTCTGGTGTAATGGGATCAGGCATAGCCGCTCATCTAGCAAACGTCGGAATACCAACATTACTATTGGATATTGTACCGCCTTCTTTAAGTGAAGAGGAAAAAGCAAAAGGGATCACTGAAGATCATCCTGCATTCCGCAACAAATTCACTCTATCTGCCACACAAAAACTATTAAAGCAAAAGCCGGCTCCACTTGCCGTGAAAGAAAATCTCGAATTAATCTCAATCGGTAATCTTACCGATGACCTTGAAAAATTAAAAGATGTAGACTGGATCATTGAGGTAGTTGTTGAACGCCTAGATGTGAAACAAAAACTTTTTGAAAAAGTAGATCAATATAGAAAACCTGGAAGCATCATCACTTCAAACACATCAGGCATCTCGATTCGTGCGATGGCTGAAGGACGTTCTGAAGATTTTAAAGCAAACTTTTTAGGAACGCACTTTTTCAATCCACCAAGATACTTAAAGCTTCTTGAAATCATTCCTACAGAGGACACGAAACCAGAAGTTGTTCAATTCATGCGCAGCTTTGGTGAGAACGTGCTTGGTAAAGGTGTAGTTGAAGCAAAAGATACGCCTAACTTTATCGCGAACCGCATCGGAACATATGGACTGATGATCACGATGCAAGAGATGATGAAACAAGGTTACAGTGTCGGTGAAGTAGACTCTGTTACGGGTCCATTAATCGGCCGTCCGAAATCTGCAACGTTTAGAACACTTGATGTTGTCGGACTTGATACTTTCCTTCATGTTGCGAGAAATGTTTACGAGCAAGTAGACGGAAAAGAAAAAGAAGTGTTTGAGATACCTGATTTCTTAAACGAGATGGTGGACAAAGGATGGACTGGGAGTAAGACAGGTCAAGGTTTCTATCTGAAACAAAGAAGTAAAGCAGGCAGTGAAATCTTAGAGCTCGATCCAGCTACATTGGAATATAAACCGCGCTCCAAAATGAAAACAGCTACACTCGAAGCTGCAAAACAGATGAAGACAACAAACCAAAAAGTGAAAGCGCTTTTATACAGTGATGACCGTGCAGGAAAACTGTTATGGGACATTATTAAGCCAGTTCTATTATATTCTGCAGAAAAATGTTATGAAATTGCTGATGACCTTGTCGCGATCGATCAAGCGATGAAATGGGGATTCGGATGGGAGCATGGCCCATTTGAAATCTGGGATGCGATCGGCGTACCAGAATCTGTAGAACGAATGAAATCTGAAGGAGAGACAATTCCTGGTTGGGTAGAAGAACTTCTTCAATCCGAGAAAAACTCATTCTATACAAAAACAGAAGGCGACCGCTCTTACTATCACCACGGAAGCTACCTTCCTGTGGAAGAGAACAAAAAAGTTGTTCATTTGAGCCGTTTAAAAGAAAAAGGGAATGTGATCACAAAGAATGGTGGAGCAACATTGATCGATCTTGGTGATGATGTTGCGGGCCTTGAGTTCAATTCTCCAAATAATGCGATTGGACCTGAAATTATCATGATGCTTCATCAGGCGATCGATGAAGTAGAAAAGAATTACAAAGGACTTGTGATTGGTAACCAAGGTAAGAACTTCTGTGTTGGTGCCAACTTGATGCTTATCCTCATGGAAGCACAAGATGACAATTTCTTTGAACTCGATATGATGGTTCGTCAGTTCCAGCAAGCGATGGCAAGAGTTCGCTATAGTGCAAAACCTGTCGTTGCCGCTAACTTTGGAATGACGCTAGGTGGTGGAGTTGAAGTATCACTTCCTGCTGCTAGACTTCAAATGTCTTCTGAAACGTACATGGGGCTTGTTGAAACAGGAGTCGGTTTGATCCCAGGCGGAGGCGGAAACAAAGAGCTTTACCTTCGTTTATTAGAGCAGCTGCCAGAAGGTGCAAAGGGAGATCTGCAAAAAGTTGCGAACCAAGCTTTTGAAACGATTGCGATGGCTAAAGTTTCGACTTCCGCTCAAGAAGCACGCAAACTAGGATTCTTACGAAATGAAGATAGCATCTCTGTAAACGGTGATCATCTCTTGCATGATGCTAAAACACAAGTGCTTGCGTTAGAAAGTGTTGGCTATACACCGCCTGTAAGAAAGAAGATTCCAGTGGTTGGTGAAGCAGGATATGCAACACTTGCACTAGGTGCTCAGACGATGCACTTCAGCCAATACATTTCAGAGCACGATCTAAAGATCGCAAAGAAACTAGCCTTTGTTTTAGCTGGAGGAAGAGTGCCAGAAGGAACATTGGTGGACGAACAATACTTACTAGATTTGGAGAGAGAAGCGTTCCTAAGTCTTGCTGGAGAACCAAAAAGCCAGGCAAGAATGCAGCACATGCTTGTTAAAGGCAAGCCGCTAAGAAACTAAGGGGGGAAGAACTCAATGTTAAAAGAGGCAGTAATAGTAGCAGGTGCTAGAACAGCGGTTGGTAAAGCGAAAAAAGGTTCTTTTGCACATATGAGACCAGACGAACTAGCAGCGGTAACCATAAAGGAAACGTTGAAACGTGCAGGTGATTACAACGGAGAGATCGATGATTTGATCATCGGATGTGCTGTTCCTGAAGCAGAACAAGGGATGAACATGGCTCGTTTGATCGGTGCTAGAGCAGGATTGCCTGAGACGGTGCCAGCAATTACGATTAACCGTTTTTGTTCATCTGGTTTGCAAAGTATTGCGTATGGTGCAGAAAAAATCATGCTAGGTGCAGCGGAAGCCATTCTTGCAGGCGGAGCAGAATCGATGAGCCTTGTTCCTGTAGTAGGTCATGTTGTAAAGCCTAACCCTTACTTAGTTGAAACGGTGCCGCAATATTATATGGGCATGGGTCATACAGCAGAAGAAGTAGCGAGACGTTTTGGAATCTCAAGACAAGATCAAGACGAATTTGCCGTAAGAAGCCATCAAAAAGCAGCGGCAGCGATTAAAGACGGCAAGTTTAACGACGAGATCGTTCCTGTACATGTGATGAAACGCTGGTTAGATGAGCAATCAAAGCTAGTTGAAAAAGAGATTGCTGTGTCTGTGGATGAAGGTGTCCGAGCTGGAACAACCGTTGATGTACTCAGTAAACTTCGTCCGGCATTCACACCGACTGGTTCTGTAACAGCAGGGAACTCCTCGCAAACCAGTGACGGAGCCGCAACGGTTCTTGTTATGAACAGAGAAAAAGCAGAAGCAGAAGGTTTAATCCCTTTATTAAAATTCCGTTCTTTTGCAGTGGCTGGGGTAGCTCCAGATATTATGGGAGTGGGTCCTGTAGCAGCTATTCCGAAAGCATTGAAAATGGCTGGGCTAGAACTTTCAGACATCGGCTTGTTCGAGTTGAATGAGGCATTCGCTTCACAGAGTGTTCAAGTCATTCGTGAATTGAACCTTCCAGAAGACAAAGTAAACGTGAATGGCGGTGCTATTGCACTTGGTCACCCGCTAGGTTGTTCTGGAACAAAACTAACATTAACTCTTTTACACGAGATGAAGCGTCGTAACGAACAGTTCGGAGTTGTAACGATGTGTATCGGCGGTGGAATGGGAGCAGCAGGCGTATTTGAACTAGTAGGATAACGAGGAGGAGAAAGCATGTCGAATACAGCAGAAAAACAAATCATTGGTGGAAGCTTTTTAATAGAAGACATTTCCGCAGCAGATATTTATACACCTGAGGATTTTTCAGAAGAACACTTGATGATCGCAAAAACAACGGAAGATTTCGTTGTGAAAGAAGTTGTACCTCAACTTGAGAAGATGGAAGATCATGATTTTACCGTTTCCAGAAAGTTATTAACAAAAGCGGGAGAACTAGGACTTTTAGGAGCAGATGTACCTGAAGAATATGGCGGCTTAGGTCTAGATAAGATTTCTTCTTCACTTATCACAGAGAAATTCGCTCGCGGGCGCGGTTTCTCAATCAGTTACGGAGCGCATGTAGGAATCGGCTCACTTCCTATCGTTCTTTTTGGTAACGAAGAGCAAAAGAAAAAATACTTGCCTGAACTTGCAACAGGTGAAAAGATCGCGGCATACGCATTAACTGAGCCGGGTTCTGGATCTGATGCACTCGGCGCAAGAACGACAGCAAAGCTGAATGCTGAAGGCACTCATTATGTATTGAACGGCGAGAAGCAATGGATCACAAACTCTGCATTTGCTGACGTTTTCGTAGTATATGCAAAGATCGATGGTGAACAGTTCACAGCATTCATCGTTGAAAGAGATTATAAAGGCGTTTCCACAGGACCAGAAGAGAAGAAGATGGGAATTAAAAGTTCTTCCACACGTACTCTTATCCTAGAAGATGTAGAAGTACCAAAGGAAAATCTTCTATGGGAGGCAGGAAAAGGGCATCTGATCGCCTTTAACATTCTGAACATCGGCCGTTACAAGCTCGCATTAGGATGTGTAGGAGCGGCAAAACGCGCGTTTGAAGTCTCTGTAAAATACGCGAACGAGCGTCAACAGTTCAAGCGTAAGATCAGTTCTTTCAGTCTTATTCAAGAAAAGCTTGCGAACATGGCTGTTCAAACGTATGCTGCTGAAAGTTCTGTGTACCGAACAGTGGGTCTTTTTGAAAACCGCTTAGGCACTCTAACTGAAGAAAAACAAAAAGACGGCCGTGAATTAGCAAAAGCGATCGCAGAGTATGCGATCGAATGTTCACTGAACAAAGTATCAGCTTCAGAAGTGTTGGACTATGTAGTAGACGAAGGCGTTCAAATCCATGGTGGATACGGCTTTATGTCTGAATATGAGATCGAAGGTGCTTACCGCGATTCTCGTATCAACCGAATCTTTGAAGGAACGAACGAGATCAACCGCTTATTAGTTCCAGGGACGCTTGTGAAAAAAGCAATGAAGAACGAGCTGCCGCTTATTCAAAAAGCTACTCAGCTTCAACAAGAGCTTATGATGTTAATGCCTGTTGAAGTAGGTACGAAAAGCTTGGATCAAGAAAAATACCTAGTGTCTATGGCTAAGAAGATTTTCTTGATGACAGCAGGATTAACGGTTCAAAAGTTTGGACCTAAGTTAGAGCAAGAGCAAGAAGTATTATCAAACTTAGCAGATATCATCAGTG
This sequence comes from Fictibacillus tiangongensis, assembly GCF_048083785.1. GTDB lineage: Bacteria > Bacillota > Bacilli > Bacillales > Fictibacillaceae > Fictibacillus. The sequence continues at coordinate 3,297,490 of NZ_CP182294.1, read as the reverse complement.
AAGTGTACAACATGGAATCTGTTCTCTTACGTACAGAAAAAGCAATCGAAAGATCTGGAGCTGAAAAGGCAAAACAAAAACTTTTATACACAGAAGTGTATTGTCAAGAAGCGTTCAACCGCATTGAAGCTCACGCAAAAGAATCTATCATTGCTGTTGAAGAGGGCGACATGCTCCGTATGATGCTGTCCGCGTTAAAGAAACTGACGCGTCACACACCTATTAATGTGATTAAGAAGAAGCGCGAACTCGCGGTTCAGCTTCTTGAAGAAGAACGCTATATCGTTTAATTAATCTGTATTTATTTACGCTAACCTTCAAAATATCTTATCTTTCCCTCCTGTAATTTGTAGGAGGGCTTTTTTTGTTGGTAATAGGCCTCTGTTGTTGTTTTCCGTTTGAGGCTGTCGCTTTTAAGTAGATCACCCGGTGAGCCATCATCCCGTGAGTTTCGTCCCGCAGGATTCTCGTGCCTCGAGCTCATTCAACTGTTACAGAAGAGTAAAAATGAGTTCTGAAGTAACAATCGTGAAGATAAGAAGCCTAACAAAGCTAGTTTTGATCTTAAACATCGAAAAATGCCCAAATATGGTGCAGGTTCAGGTGCCAAAACGGATTTAGGATGATACCTAATGGGGTATGTAGCTGTATTCTGTTAATTGAATCCATAAATAAATGCCTTCATTCCACAAATTTAGGCAGTTTATCCACGTATATTAGCTCCCAATCCAAAAGTTTTGGCAGTTTATCCGCGAGTCTACAATCTTCGACAATTGCCAAGTCTGAATATACCCTCGCACTATAAAAAGGGAGCAACCTAAAGGATCTCATTTTCAGCCCCTGATAAAACAAATACACACCGTGCAGAATTTCTTGTTTTATTGGTAACACTAGTTTGTGGTACTATGAGAAGGGGTGATATAATGCTACTGAAAGTGTATGAATATCCAAAATGCTCAACTTGCCAAAAAGCAAAAAAATGGCTAAAAGAAAACGATGTAGCCTTTGAGCCTATACATATTGTGGAGAACCCGCCTTCTGCTGATGAACTGAAGAAACTGATCGATCTTAGTGGTCTAGAGATCAAAAAATTCTTTAATACGAGCGGCATGAAGTATCGTGAGTTGGGTATGAAAGAGAAGATGAATACAGCAACAGAAGAAGAGCTGCTTGAAATCTTAGCCAGTGATGGCATGCTGATCAAAAGGCCGATCGCGACAAACGGCAAAGAGGTAACAGTAGGATTTAAAGAAGAGCAGTACGAAAATACGTGGAAAAAATAACATTGTTACTGACTATAATAAATCAATTATTGTAGTTATTATAAAACCAAGAAAAGCTGGAGGGATTACACATGGAATTTCCAAAAGAATTACGCTATTCAGAAGAGCACGAGTGGACAAAAACAGAAGAAGGCAATAAAGTTCGTATCGGTATTACAGCATTCGCTCAAGACGAACTAGGAGATATCGTGTTCGTTGAACTTCCTGAAGTAGGAGACGAACTTACTGCGGACGAGCCTTTCGGAAGCGTAGAATCGGTTAAGACTGTATCTGAATTGTATGCGCCTGTTTCTGGAAAAGTTGTAGAAGTAAATGCAGACCTTGATGATAGCCCTGAACTTGTTAACGAGTCTCCATATGAAAAAGCTTGGATGGTTGTTGTAGAACTTTCAGATGCTTCTGAGGTTGAAAAGTTAATGACTGCAGAACAGTACGAAGAATTAATTAAAGAAGATTAATGAAATCAATCCCTTCAGGAAAGAATAGACATACTGCTATTCTTTTTTGGAGGGATTTTTATGAACCAAGATAGACGAGATGTTACATCAAGGGTTTTTGGTAAAATGAAGGGCGGATCTATGTCCCTTTATTTGGATAAGGATGAAATTGGACAGATCCGCTTTACAAACCAAGGAAACATGTATGAGATGGCTGAGGGTTTTGAATTTGATGCTGACAAGATTTATAAACGTGAAAAGCCTGTAGAATTACCGAATCCTACAAAGTATGTGGATGAATGTGATAAAGGTTGGTGCTAATTTCAGCACGATGAGGATGATGTCAACGAGATACCGTGGCAGTCATCCTCTTTTTCATATTAACTTAGTCTGCTTCTTTCAGCACTGCCGCCTTTCGATCCGATCTTTTGATAGAAGCTCTTATCCTGATTTTGGGAAGTAGCCTTACCGCCTTTTTTTCCGATTTCTTGATAAAACGTCTTATTATGTGTGTTAGAGGTCGAACTGCCACCTTTTCTACCGATTTCTTGGAAGAAAGTTGTGCTATGTTTTTTTGATGTGGAGGTACCGCCCTTTTTTCCAATCTGTTGATAGAATTCTTTCCCGCGTGATTTAGCTGTTTTTTCTCCGCCTAATCTGCCTGCATCAGCTCGGCTCATTTTAGGTTCTGTTTTTGCCATGAGATGACTCCTCCCCTATTCGTTTTATGTCTCCTAAATTCCCTTTATTAACAGGGTGTCAAACGCGATTGGGGAGAATTAGTACAAAACGCATACATCAAATACAAATAGGTAGGAAAATAGGAAAAAGGGGTATAGTAATAAAGAACATCTCTTGCAGGATTTTAATAAAATAAAGCAAATATATAATCTAAGCGATGCATTCATTTTATAGTCTTCAAAGTATAGGAGAGATGAGTAATGAATGAAATCAAAAACAAAGTAATCATTGTCGAAGGTAAATCAGATAAGGATAAGTTAGCTGCAATCCTGGATGAACCGGTTGAAATTATTTGTACGAATGGAACTTTAGGTTTGGATAAATTAGAAGAGCTGGCATTAGCCATTGAAGATCGGGATGTTTATATCCTGGTTGATGCAGATGATGCTGGTCATAAACTAAGAAAACAACTGCAACGTGAATTACCGAATGCGGAGCATTTATATATTAATAAGATGTACAGAGAAGTTGCAAAAACACCTCTGATGTACCTCGCAAAGGTATTGGTAGGTGCACACTTTAATATTCAAAAGAATTGTTTAGGATAAGCCATGAAAAAAAATTGGTACAGTCTTCTAACTGCCTTTTGCTTGATTAGTGGTTGCAGTCCTTTAAATAAAGATGATGTAAGTATTTCTTCCAAAGATGTTGTTAGCACAAAGTTAAATATCCCTTGGCAGATAAGCAGCACCCCAAAACAAATGTGGATCAGTGAACGAACTGGGGGGCTTGTTTTAATAGGGGAAAATCAAAAAAAGACCTCTTATTCTCCAATATTTTCAGAAGCTTTAGCTGATGGCGGGGAAGGAGGTTTTCTTGGCTTTCTTTTAGATCGAAATTACGAGAGCAATAAATTAGCTTATGGATATTATACGTATGAAAAGGCGGGTCGTTTAGTAAATCGAGTGGTTGAGATGCGCTTTGAGAATGAAGAATGGAAAGAGAGCAGAATCCTTCTTGATGATATTCCTGGTGGCTACACACACAATGGTGGAAGGATGGAGTGGGGACCAGATCAGAAGCTTTACATCACAACCGGAGATAGCGGAGAAGAGGATCTCTCTCAAAGTTTAGAAAGCCTTGCTGGGAAAATTCTAAGAATTAATAAGGATGGTTCTGTTCCAGAAGATAATCCATTCTTTCCTTCTCCGATCTATACATACGGTCATCGTAATCCACAAGGAATGACATGGGATGAAAAAGGCACGATGTTTGCTGCGGAACATGGATCATCAAACTATGATGAGATCAATAAAATTCAGCAGGGAAAAAATTACGGATGGCCCATTATTCGTGGAGATGAAAAAGGCGATGGCTTAGAATCACCGTGGTTTCACTCTGGAAATGATACGTGGGCTCCGTCTGGCATCGACTATAAAAACGGGTATCTATATGTGGCAGCTCTTAGAGGAGAAAAAGTCATGAGGGTTAGTACTTCTTCGAAGAAGATAACCTCAATTGTTCCCAATCAAGGGCGGATTCGTGATATCCTTATTGATGATAACAAAATGTTTGTTGTAACGAACAACAAAGATGGAAGAGGGCAGCCATCAAGCGAAGACGATGTGCTGCTAAATGTATCACTAGAAAAAGTAATGGAGTAATACCATGAAAGAAATCACTCGGAAAAATTGGGAAACCGTTATCGAACAGTCGCTGCAAAATCCATATTTTTTGTATCTTGAAACTCCGCTTTGCGGAACTTGTAAGATGGGGAAGAAAATGTTTGAGGTTGCAGTCGAAACGATACGCGTTCAAAAAGGCGAAAATATAGCGGTAGGTGTTAGCAATATTAATGAAATGCCAGAGCTTGCTGCCAAATACGGGGTAACCAGCGTTCCATGTTTACTCATTCTTTCAAGAGGAATTGCTATCGATCGTATTTATGCGCTTCAATCTGCGGGAAATATCTATAAATCCATGTTAAAACTAGTTGAAAAGGAATATAAAGCGTGAAAAAAATGTGGGATCTACCCCACATTTTTTAATTTATCGCCTAATTCTACAAAAAAATATATTTTTCGGGGGTTAAATCTTAAGAAAAATATGGGAAATTAATGTCGGTGACACGCCCTTTTGTAACAATTAAGGGTGTGTTTTTTTATTTCAAAATAACGCTGATGACTTTGATAGAGGGGTTTTTAAGGGATACAGACAAATTTTCAGTTTGTTTTGTCAATTCAGTACTTTAACGATAACGTCACAAATGTTACGGGCGTTGTAATATTGTTATAGAACTGTATCCTACAAATGTCAAAAGTCATGGTATAAATGAATAGGAGAGCTTGTTTGCATGTTTGCTCCCTAGCTTATTGTGGTAAATAAGAATGATTTTATTTTTAAAATAAAAATATACGATTCACTAATAAACGAAACAAAATGCAAAGCAATTTTTAAACCGAGGTGATTGATAATCATGGCATCTTTAAATTTAAATGCAGTATTCCCGATTGCAAAAAAATAAATTATCTAGCAATAAATTAACAAGCATAGAAGATAAAGTTCTAACGATCCAAGAAAGAGACGATGAAAAACTTAGAAATGAACTTATTGGTGATTACCAACCCTTTATTAAAAAAGTAACTTCTAAAGTGTGCAGTCAATATATAGATCGTACGATGGACGAGTTTAGTGTAGGTCTTTTTGCTTTCAACGAAGCGATTGATCAATACCAAGAAGGCCAAGGCAGCCGTTTCTTGTCTTTTGCTGATATGGTGATTAGACGCAGAGTCATCGATTATATTCGTAAAGAAGTCCGTCAGAACAGACTGATCTTTCTACAACCAGATGAAGAAGATGAAGAAGGTCGTTTAGAAGAAAGTTATGCAGAGCAAAAAGCTGCAATGGATCATTTTGAAGACCAGATTCAAGTTGAGAATCGTGTTTATGAGATTGAAGAGTACCAAAAGTTATTAAAGACGTTCGGATTAAACTTTAAAGTTCTAAGTAAACACTGTCCAAAACATGTAGATGCACGTGAAAATGCAAAAGAGATTGCTCGTCTTTTAGCTGAGAATGAAGAACTTGCCGCGTTCTTAAAAGAAAAAAAGCAATTACCAATAAAAGATTTATTAAATATGGTATCCTGTAGTCGTAAAACCATAGAGAGAAATCGAAAGTATATAATAGCAGTTTCACTTATATATTTAGGCGATTTTCAAGCGCTGAAATCATACATTCAGCCATAAGGTGAGGTAAATAAGGTTACTTGGCAAGGGAATGGGATGTTCTCTTGCCTGTAATTTATACTGATCCTGCTACATGCGGGAGGGATACCATTGAAGAACGGCAGCGGCATCGTTATTGAAGTTCAGAATAAAAAAGCAACTCTTCTTATGAAGGACGGAACCTTCGTTACAGTAAGAGTACCATCAGGAAAAAGACCTCTTGTAGGAAATGAGTATCAGGCTTCTTATTTTTCAAACAAAAAAAGAAGTCTTTTTGTGCTGCCATCCATTTCGTTTTCAGTTGCAGTATTAATTGCCTTTCTTTTTCTTTCGGGTTTAATGCCTAATAGCAGTCATTCTGCTGCGGCTGCTTATGTTAGCTTTGATATCAATCCCAGCCTTGAGGTTGGGGTTGACGATGAAATGAGAGTCGTTGAAATGGATGCTTTTAACGATGAAGCAAAACAGATCATAAAGAAATATAATTTTTCTACAGACGATCGTATGCCGTTTGAAGTTTTTGCAGATCAACTGATCAAAGCCTATCAGACAGAAGGTTATATGGAAGAGAATCAATCCATGCTGATCACTACTGTTGCAGATAAAACAAGTGATAAGAAAACAAAGCAGGAACTAGATCATGCGCTGAATTCTATCGTTAAGAAAGCAGTCGTACAGTATCCTGTAGCCATTACTGTTTCTGAAACAAACGAAGAAGTTCGAGATAAAGCCAAACAATTAGGTGTTTCATCAGGTAAATATACAGCCTTCCAAGAAGCTACGAAGAACGATAAACACCTTAAAGAAGAAAGAATTAAAGAAGTGAAATTTCAAGAACTCAAAGTGAATGCGACTTCTTCTAAGGACATTAAATCCGTTCCACATCCTCGGAAAATAAAGGTTGCACCACATGAGGTCAAGGCTAAGCCTGTAGATCATCACGGGGAAAAATCAGATAAACGCAGCTCGGCTAATCCACCTCAAGAAAACTTTGTAAAGCCTAAAAAGCATTCGAATGAAAAACATAATAATGAAGAGCGAGAAAAAAGAAATAAGGTTATTAAGAAAAAAGAACATATGCAACAAAAAGAGCAAAGGGCAGAACCTAAAACGATAAAGGAACCTGTCAGGCCTCAAGAAAAGGATAAGAAATCTAAACCTCCAAAAGAACACAAAAAAGAAAACAAAATGAAAGATCAGAAGCACAATAGAGATCAGAACCACAACAGAGAAAAGAACGAATATGATCGTAAGCAAGATAATCAGAGACCCCAATGGAATAATGAAAAACATCATAAAGATGATCAAAAACATTCCAAGAATAAAGATGATGAGAAGCAAGAAAAGAAACATAAGCACTAATTATGAAATAACCTGTCGTAAAAGCGGTTACGATTTCTTGTAGCTGTCGAAGGGTTTATAAAGGTATATGAATATTCCTCTAGAATCGGTGAAGTAACAACCAATTCGGGGGGATTTTTAATGTTGGATATTCGTTACTTCGAAAGTCAAATCGCCAAAAGTCCATATCTTTCTCTTTATAATATTCCTGTTAAGCCTAGCTTTAAGTGTAAGGACGAGACCACGCTGAAAATTGAATATAGAGAAGGAGAGAGAAACAGAACAGTTACGTTTACAGGGAATCCGAAATATCTATCCATGCTCCTTGAAGGAAAAATGAAGCTGAGCACATTATTGAGACAAGAGATGATTGAGTTTCAAGGTACACTAAGACAACGCTTAAAATGGGAAGCCATTTTTTACTTGAGTTCCCACTGGGAAGAGATCTCTGCGGGCGTATTAGTTCGAACTGCTAAAAATATTTGACACGAATCGACAAGGATGATAATATTCTTCACAGTGATTCAAATATGCATCGCTTTAACTTAATAAAGTAACACTTTTTTACTTATCACGAGAGGTGGAGGGACTGGCCCTATGAAACCCGGCAACCGCTAGATCATTGCATTCTTATGAATGATGAACTAGAAAGGTGCCAATTCCTGCAAGGCTTTAAGTGGTCTTGGGAGATGAGGAGAACGTGCATAGAATATAATATGCCTTTCTGCTCATATTGAAGCAGAGAGGCATTTTTTGTTTGTCTATCCTAATGTAACTACAAGTTGATGTTTAGATAAGACATCATTGAGTAGTTGATTGGAGTGTAAGGTGCGAGACTCTTGGCTAGGACGATCAATCAGGTGAGACCCTTAAAGGCGCAAAGCGGCAAGGAGCTCACCGGTCGCCCCGAGGAAAGCGAGCATCCTGAAATGGAAATCAACAACTTTCAATAGCAACTTTGGTTGCGGGAAAAAGCATTATTTTATACAAGAAATGAGGTAAGAAACTTGATTAATTTACAGTCAGTCCGTAAAGTCTTTCAAACCAAAGATGGTGAAGTAAAGGCTGTTGATACGGTAGATTTAAACATACAGCAAGGAGAAATATACGGAATCATCGGTTACAGTGGTGCGGGTAAAAGCACACTGATTCGAATCCTTAACATGCTAGAGCGTCCGACTAGCGGTACGGTTACCATCGGCGGCAAAAACATGTCTGAACTGTCGCCGAAAAAATTAAGAGAAGCAAGACAAGAAATCTCAATGATCTTTCAGCACTTTAACTTGTTATGGTCTCGCACAGTTAGAGAAAACATTGCGTTTCCTCTTGAAATCGCAGGTTATCCAAAAGCTAAGATCAAACAACGCGTCGATGAGTTGATCGACCTTGTTGGATTGGAAGGTCGTGGTGGTTCCTATCCGTCACAGCTAAGTGGTGGGCAAAAGCAGCGTGTAGGTATTGCGCGTGCTCTCGCAAATGAGCCGAAAGTACTCTTATGTGATGAAGCAACTTCAGCACTTGATCCTAAAACAACCGACAGCATCCTTGATCTGCTGGTTGAGATCAATCAAAAATTAGGTCTGACAATTGTTCTTATTACACATGAGATGCACGTGATCAGAAAAATCTGTCACCGTGTTGCTGTAATGGAGCAGGGGAGAGTCGTAGAAGAAGGCGATGTCTTAAATGTCTTCAAAAATCCGAGAGAACCGATCACGAAGGATTTTGTGAAACAAGTAACAGAACCTGAAGAAACAGTGGATACGATTAAACAATTCATTTCTGAATTTCCTGAAGGACGTATCGTTCAGCTGACTTTTATCGGTGGACGAGCTGGTCAACCATTAATTACGGAACTGATCCGTAAGTATGAAGTGGATGTTAATATTCTTCAAGGAAAGATTACACAAACTCAGAATGGACCTTACGGGACGTTGTTTATTCAGATAAAAGGTACAGAATCTGCACTAGCTCGTGCTATGGAGTTTTTAAACAGTGTGCAGGTTGAAGTAGAGGTGATTCATAATGCTTAGTACATGGTTCCCAAACGTACAGTGGGACGTTCTATTAGAAGCGACAAAAGAAACATTGTATATGTCTGCTATCTCAGTAGTCATTACATTTTTTCTAGGGCTTGCCCTGGGTCTGGCGTTATTTTTAACGTCTCCTGGAAACCTGTGGGGAAATAAGTTCTTAAATAGTGTCATTGCCATAATCGTTAACGTATTTCGGTCGATTCCGTTTATTATCTTAATCATCTTATTGATTCCATTCACACGCTTGATCGTAGGAACGATGTTAGGTGCTGAAGCAGCTCTACCTGCTCTTATCGTAGGTGCTGCACCATTTTATGCACGTATGGTAGAGATCGCTTTGAGAGAGATTAATAAAGGGGTTATTGAAGCGGCCAAATCAATGGGTGCTACAAATGCTCAGATTATATTTAAAGTTTTAATTCCAGAAAGCACACCGGCTCTTGTTTCAGGAATCACTGTTACTGCTATCGCATTAGTAAGTTATACAGCAATGGCTGGAGTTGTTGGTGCTGGCGGTTTAGGAAACTTGGCTTACATGGAAGGTTACCAAAGAGACAACGCAGATGTTACGTTGATTTCAACAGCACTCATCTTAGTTATCGTCTTTGTCATCCAGTGGATCGGTGATCGAATTACAACTTCGTTAGATAAGAGATAATTGTTTTTAACAACAAGGAGGAAGTTCATATGAAAAAAGTATTATCTGTTCTTGTATTAACCGTTCTTGTTGCAGCACTTGCTGCTTGTGGGAACAAAACAGAAGGCGGAATCAGCGACGAGAAGATCGTAGTAGGCGCATCAAACGTACCACATGCTGAAATCCTGGAAGAAGCAAAGCCTCTTTTGAAAGAAAAAGGCATTGAACTTGAGATCAAAACGTTCCAAGATTATGTATTGCCGAACAAATCTTTAGATGAAAAAGAAATCGGTGCTAACTATTTTCAGCACGTACCATATCTAGAGTCTCAAATGAAAGATCATGGATACAAATTCGAGAACGCGGGTGGCATCCACCTTGAGCCGATCGGTATCTATTCAAAAAAATACAAATCACTTGATGAACTGCCTGAAGGTGCAACAATCATCATGTCTAACTCTGTAGCAGATCACGGCCGTATGCTTGGCTTACTTGAAAAAGAGGGCTTGATCAAAGTGAAAGAAGGTGCCGGAGCAGAGGCACAGATTAAAGATGTTGTTGAAAATCCTAAGAAGCTTAAATTTAAAGCAGACGTTGATGCAGGAATGCTTCCAAAAGCATATAAGAACGGTGAAGGCGATGCGGTTATGATCAACACAAACTACGCGATCGATGCTGGATTAAATCCTCAAAAAGATGCGATCGCTATAGAAGGATCTGACTCTCCATTCGTAAACATTATCGCAGTACGCGAAGGAGATAAAGACAAGAAATCTGTTAAAGCGCTAGTAGAAGCTCTTCGTTCTAAAGAGATTCAAGAATTCATCAAGAAGAAATATGAAGGTGCAGTAGTGCCAATAACGAAATAATTCTTTATAGAGAACTGACTTTAATGTTAAAGTCAGTTCTTTTTTAGTAAAATTGATTATAGTCCTTCAAACAAACTTATAGACCGTGCGATTCCATTTATATGCCCTTAAACTTTATTTAAAGGCCTACAAATATTTTTATAGTCCTCCAAAATAATTTATAGGCTTTTCGACAAAGAAAACTTACGAATGTTTATTACATAACCGGCTTCTGAATAACTCATACTAAACCTGTTTACTATTTTGACAGGAGTGAATGAAATGAAACAAGAAGAGCAGCCGCTACCAGGATCGAATTCAACGCAATATCACCTAATCCGCTATAAAGAAGGTTTAGGGAAATATAATGAGAACATGCCTGAACTTACCCATGCTTATAATGAATTTACCCGCCATTGTTTTAAAGAGGGCGAGATCTCAGAGAAGTATAAGCAGTTGATCGCGTTAGGCATCAGCATCTATTCGCAAGATGAGTACTGCATCATCTATCATACAAAGGGATGTTTAGATCAAGGGTGTTCAGAAAATGAAATTCTTGAGGCTATAGGAGTTTCTGCTGCTTTTGGTGGTGGAGCCGCTATGAGTCAAGGTGTGACCCTCGTTCAAGAGTGCATTAAAGAATTAAATAACCCTCGTCATTAATGAAATGTTTACTTTACACACTTTTCATGTTTTGAAATCATCCTAAAAGGTAATGGAAGTAATGTAGCGCATTTAGCAGGATAACATAGAACGTCACATCTGTTTTCAATAGGAATCAATATGCACGTGTATGCAGGGTGATTTCAATCGGATAACGGATTGAGCAAAATATGTGTTGCTGATACGCTAACATTAGTAAATAACTTTAACTTTGAAAGGATTGATTCATTATCCACCCCATTAAAGTAAAACATACGTCCGAGATGGAAAAAGCAATGCACCAGTCACATGGCTGTGGTTTTGCAGAGTATGAGAGGGATTTGGAAAAAAGGTTAGACATTGAGAAGGTCCGAGATAAGGAATACAAAAAAGGATTAGAAATAGCGGCAGATGCAAATAGAAACCATACGCCGTAACATATGAACTTAAAATTACAAAAGGCTGATTCATAAGGTGGTATACCGCCTCATGAGTCAGCCTTTTTTCAAATAAGCAGATTGTTGAACAGATATTATGACAACAATGGAAAAGTAAACAGCTCGTTCCCTTGAACATACATTTCATTTGTTATAAGATTAGAATGAGAATAAATTGAGAATGGCTATTTTGTGCCTTTTATCAAAATCTTGAGAATGATTTCTTAATGGAGGTTGTATTATGTCAGCACCTAATTTAAAGATTGAAGATCTTCGTGTGTCTATTGAAGATAAAGAGATTATTAAAGGTTTAGATCTCGAAATAAATGGTGGAGAAATCCATGCGATCATGGGACCTAACGGAACAGGAAAGTCTACTCTTTCTGCAGCGTTAATGGGACACCCGAAATATGAAGTAACTTCTGGTAAAGTTACGTTCAACGGAGAAGATCTTTTAGATATGGAAGTTGATGAGCGTGCGCAAGCTGGTCTTTTCTTAGCTATGCAGTACCCATCAGAAGTAAGCGGTATTACGAACGCTGATTTCTTACGTTCTGCTATCAATGCTAAGCGCGAAGAAGGCGACGAAATTTCTCTAATGAAATTTATCCGTGAGTTAGATAAAAAGATGGATCATCTTGAGATGGACAATGCGTTCGCTCACCGTTACTTAAACGAAGGATTCTCAGGTGGAGAAAAGAAGCGTAATGAGATCCTTCAAATGATGATGCTTGAGCCTAAATTAGCTATCCTTGATGAGATCGATTCAGGACTTGATATCGATGCTCTTAAAGTAGTTGCAAAAGGTGTTAACGAAATGCGCAACCCTGATTTCGGTTGCTTAATCATCACTCACTACCAGCGTTTATTGAATTACATCACTCCAGATAAGGTACACGTGATGATGCAAGGACGTATTGTGAAATCTGGCGGCCCTGAATTAGCTCAACGTCTAGAAGCTGAAGGGTACGACTGGATTAAAGAAGAGCTAGGAATAAAAGACGAAACTGTTGGTCAAGAAGCGTAAGCATTAAGGGGGACTATACATGTCAGTTGATACGAGCCTAAGATTTGATAAGGACTACGTAACCGGTTTTTCAAACAGCAGACAGGAACCCGCTTGGCTGCAGGAACTTCGTTTGCAAGCATTGGAAATGGCTCAAGAGCTTCCGATGCCTAAACCGGACAAAACTAAGATCGATAAATGGAACTTTACAGAATTTAAACATGAAGCAACTGGCACTCCTGTTGCGTTCAATGAACTTCCTGAAGATGTTAAGGCATTGATCGGTTCTGAAGAAGAAGCGAAAAATGTTCTTGTTATCCATAATGGAACACCAGTTTATTTTGCACTTGAAGAGTCTGTAAAGGGTCAAGGCGTTATTTATACAGACCTTCTAACAGCTGCAAAAGAGCATGAAGATCTAGTGAAAAAGTACTTTATGAAAGCTGTTGCGGTTGATGAGAACCGTTTACCAGCACTGCATGCAGCACTTTTCGTAAATGGGGCGTTCCTTTATGTTCCAAAGAACGTTGAACTTTCTGCTCCTATCCAAGCTGTTTATTATCAAGACGATGAAGCAGCGATCTTCAACCACGTTATCGTTGCTGCAGAAGATAATAGCTCAGTAACGTATGTAGAAAACTACTTATCAACGAACGATTCTACAGATTCAGTAGCAAACATCATTTCTGAAGTGTTTGCTGGAAGTGGTGCAAAAGTCGTTTACGGTGCTGTAGATAACCTTGCAAAAGGAATGACAACATATGTGAACCGCAGAGGCCGTGCTGAGAAAGATGCTCGCATCGAGTGGGCGCTTGGTCAGTTTAACGACGGAAATACGGTTTCTGACAACACCACTCACTTGATTGGTGATGGATCTTTTACAGATACAAAGACTGTTACAATCGGACGCGGTGATCAAAAGCAAAACTTCGTAGCGCAAATCTTTAACCACGGAAAACATTCTGAAGGTTATATCCTGACTCATGGGGTAATGAAAGATAATGCGAGCTCTATTTTTAACGGTATTACAAAAATTGAGCACGGTGCTACAAAGTCTCATGGTGAGCAAACAGAACGTGTACTCATGTTAAGTGAAAAAGCACGTGGAGATGCGAACCCGATTCTTTTGATCGACGAAGATGATGTTACAGCAGGTCATGCTGCTTCAGTAGGAAGAATCGATCCTCTTCAAATGTTCTATCTGATGAGCCGTGGTATTTCGAAAGCTGAAGCTGAACGTTTGATCATTCATGGATTCTTAGCACCAGTAGTTAGTCAGATGCCTTTAGAATCTGTTAAAAATCGTTTAGTCGAGGTTATTGAAAGGAAAGTGCGCTAATGAGTGCAAACGAATGGAGAAAGCTGTTTCCTATCCTGGATCAGGAAGTTAACGGCAAACCTCTCGTTTACCTTGACAGTGCAGCCACTTCACAAAAACCGATACAAGTTATTGAAGCTTTAGACAAGTATTATAAAGAGTACAACTCGAATGTTCACCGTGGTGTTCATACACTAGGAACTCGTGCTACAGATGGTTATGAAGGGGCACGTGAAAAGGTACGCCGTTTTATCGGTGCTAAATCCACTCAGGAGATTATCTTTACACGTGGTACAACAACAGCGATCAATACGGTAGCAAGAAGCTATGGTATGGCTAACCTTTCAGAAGGTGATGAGATTGTAATTACTCCGATGGAGCATCACAGTAACATTATTCCATGGCAGCAAGTGGCGAAAACCACTGGTGCAACGCTTAAGTACATTCCTTTACAGCCTGATGGCACGATTGATCTTGTGGATGTTGAAAATACAGTTACAGAGCATACTAAGATCGTCTCAGTTATGCAGGTATCGAACGTATTAGGAACGATCAACCCGATCAAAGAGATCGCAGCGATCGCACATAAGAACGGTGCTGTTATGGTAGTGGATGGCGCACAGAGCGCCCCTCACATGAAAGTAAACGTTCAAGATCTCGATTGTGATTTCTTTGCCTTTTCAGCACATAAAATGTGTGGACCTACAGGCATTGGCGCGCTCTATGGAAAAAAAGCACTCCTAAACAAGATGGATCCTGTTGAGTTCGGTGGAGAGATGATTGATTTTGTAGGACTGCAAGAATCAACGTGGAAAGAGCTGCCTTGGAAGTTTGAGGGTGGTACACCGATTATTGCAGGTGCGATCGGTCTAGGTGCTGCGATTGATTTCTTAGAGGACATCGGTCTAGATAACGTTTTAAAACATGAACATGTACTTGCTAATTATGCGATGGAGCGTCTTTCAGAGTTAGATGGTGTTACGATTTTTGGTCCTAAAGAACGAGCAGGACTTGTAACGTTCAACTTAGATGATGTTCATCCGCATGATGTAGCTACCGTTCTAGATTCTGAGGGAATTGCTGTTCGTGCAGGCCATCACTGTGCACAGCCGCTCATGAAATGGTTAGATGTTACAGCAACAGCGCGTGCTAGCTTCTACCTGTATAACACTGAAGATGACATCGATGCTTTTCTTAAAGGCTTAACAACAGCAAAGGAGTATTTCGGTCATGTCTTCTAATTTAGATCAGCTATACCGTCAGGTCATCATGGATCATTACAAAAACCCGCGCAATAAAGGGGTTATTGAGGATAATGCCCTGACGATTAATATGAACAACCCAACATGCGGCGATCGCATCCAGCTCACTTTAAAAGTAGAAGATGGAAAGATCGAATCGGCTAAGTTCGACGGTGAAGGGTGTTCGATCAGTTTAGCATCAGCTTCTATGATGACACAGGCTGTTAAAGGTCTTCCTGTCGAAGATGCTGTAAAGCTTGCAAAGATTTTTTATGATATGATGTTAGGGAACGACTATGATGATGAATCCTATGATCTGGGTGACATCGAAGCTCTTTCTGGCGTTTCCAAGTTTCCAGCTCGCATCAAATGTGCCACACTTGCGTGGAAGGCGATGGAGCAAGGAGTAGGAAAAGATGAGGAAGAGGAAGAATAAGTTCCTTTTGATAATGATTTAAAGAGTGCCAATCCAGTAAGGAGGGATTCTGTAATGGCTAAGAAAATGCCTGATATCGGCGAATATAAATATGGTTTTAGAGATAAAGACGTTTCCATTTTCAGATCGAAGCGTGGGTTAACAAAAGAGATCGTAGAAGAGATCTCTCGCATGAAGAACGAGCCGGAATGGATGCTTGAATTCCGTTTGAAGTCATTAGAGCAGTTCTATAAGATGCCGATGCCACAATGGGGCGGAGACATGAAGGACTTAAACTTTGATGATATTACGTATTATGTTAAGCCATCTGAGAAATCTGAGAAGTCTTGGGATGAAGTGCCTGCTGAAATTAAAGCGACTTTTGACAAGCTAGGAATTCCAGAAGCTGAACAAAAATACCTTGCAGGTGTTTCTGCACAGTACGAATCAGAGGTTGTTTACCACAACATGAAAGAAGACCTTTCTGACTTAGGAATTCTTTTCACAGATACGGATACAGCTTTAAAAGAGCACGAAGAGATCTTCCGTGAGCATTTCGGAACGATCATTCCGCCGACTGATAATAAGTTCTCAGCACTAAACTCTGCGGTATGGTCTGGTGGATCTTTCATTTACGTACCAAAAGGCGTTAAATGTGACACTCCACTTCAAGCATACTTCCGAATTAACTCTGAAAACATGGGTCAGTTCGAACGTACGCTGATCATTGCTGATGAAGATAGCTCTGTACACTACGTAGAAGGATGTACGGCTCCAGTTTATTCTACAAACTCACTTCATAGTGCGGTTGTAGAGATCATCGTTAAAAAGAACGCTTACTGCCGTTATACAACGATTCAAAACTGGGCAAACAACATCTACAACCTTGTTACAAAGCGTGCTGTAGCTGAAGAGAACGCAACGATGGAATGGGTAGATGGAAACATCGGATCTCGTCTGACGATGAAATATCCGGCCGTTATTATGAAAGGCCGCGGTGCGAAAGGTACGATCCTTTCTATCGCGATCGCTGGTAAAGGACAGCACCAAGATGCTGGAGCTAAAGTATTGCACTTAGCACCAGATTGTTCTTCAACAATCGTTTCGAAGTCGATCTCTAAGCACGGCGGTAAAGTAACATACCGTGGTATCGCTCACTTCGGACGTAAATCTGACGGATCTAAATCCAACATCAAGTGTGATACTCTGATCATGGATAACCAATCCACTTCAGATACGATCCCGTACAACGAGATCCTTAACAACAACATCACATTAGAGCATGAAGCGACTGTATCCAAAGTTTCTGAAGATCAGTTGTTCTATCTCATGAGCCGTGGTGTTTCTGAACAAGAAGCAACGGAAATGATCGTAATGGGCTTCATCGAGCCGTTTACGAAAGAACTTCCGATGGAATATGCAGTAGAGATGAACCGTCTGATCAAGTTTGAGATGGAAGGTTCAATCGGATAAATGATGAAAAGCCTTGGTATATAAGCAATATACCAAGGCTTTTTTATGTGTAAATTAATGTCGTGCCAACTTTGTGCCAACTCGAAATTTTTTTTGCTTTTTAAGTTTTAAAAAAGACCTGGATTATTTTATTTATACCAAGGTCTTTTACGTAGAGAATGGATCGTTTCTTTTTTGTGTGGTTTTATTTCTCTTTGTATAAACTGAGAATTTATTTAGTTCATCTGCTTCAATTTTGTCCGTAACATCTAAATAAATATCAGCTGTCGTCTTTATCGTTTGATGTCCGAGGCGCTGCGAAACATATTTAATACTTGCTCCAGCTTCAAGTAATAAAACAGCATGTGTATGCCTGAAAACATGTGTACCTTTGTAACTGACATTTGCTTTTGTGCAATACCCCTGAAATGTCTCACGTATTATAGAGGGTGTAAGATACCTTCCAAGAAAATTTTGGAATATAATTCCGTCGTTATTGCGTTTGAATTGAGTGTGTTGTAAAATCATCTGGTTTTGTAACAGCTTGAACTTTTTAAGTTCAGCTACTAAACTTTCATCAAGTTTAATTGTTCTATATGAGGATGAATTCTTAAGAGAAGTTATCATTGCGTTATTGTTATCATCACGGCTAGTTTGTCTTTCAATCGTTAATTTATCACCCTTAAGGTCAGTCCATTGTAAGGCGAGTGCTTCGCTTATTCTTAATCCGGTTTGGCTTAGTAAATAAATTAGCATAAAGTACAGACGATACTCCTGATACCTTTGATGCTGATAAGTTTCCATAAAGTCAAGTAATCGATGTAACTCACCTAAAGAATAATATTTAATATCTTTATGAATTTGTATTTTATCTTTAACTGGTATTTTCAATTTGTTCGTTGGATTTTTATCTAATATCTCCATATCGTGAACCGAATAATGGAATATGCTTTTGAGTACTGATAAATATTTTAATCGAGATCCATAGGAGTAAACCTCATGTCCGCTTTCATCTTTGAGCTCAGCATAATGATTCATCCATCTCTTAATCTCAGGTCTTTTAATTCGAATTAACTTTTTATTCCCGAAGTAAGGGAGTATGTGTATTCTTACGATGATTTCTAATTGTCGAAAAGTAGAATCTTTAACAGAGGATTTTTTATGATTATATAACCATTCATGTACAACGTCATCAAACATTAAATCCCTGTCATTTAGTGTGTGACCATAATAAATTTTTTCTTCTACAGCATTTGCCTCTATTTGGGCTTCTTTTTTGGTACGAAAAGTCCCAATACTCATTACTTTTCCATCTTTAAAAACACGTGCTTGCCACATGCCGCTGCTTAATTTTCGGAAATTAGCCATTCATGTATCTCCTTTATTCTATTTTTGCTCTGAACAAGACCTGATTAATAATAAAATTTGCTTTTAATAAGCAATTAATTTTTATGATTAATTCTCTATTTTTAATAACCCATCTGCAAAATATGTAGAGGATGAACCGCATCTGTGACAATAACGAGATGTCTTATGAAGTAATTCACCACAACCTCCATGGAAATCATGCCATTTAATATTCATGTGTGAATCTTCATAAGCATACCCAGAACACTTGTTTACTAAATAAACACCGCATTTATTGCAGTAATTTGAACCTGAAGGTAAATCTCCATTTTCGCAATTAGGGCACACATTATGAGTCTTGTTCAAATTTTGACTTGTTATAATTGCCGTATTCTTCAAATCACTACGGTAAATATTTTCTTCCTTTCTTAGATTATTGCTGTTGCAGCTTGGACAAAAGACTGCTTGAGCATTTGAAAAGAGATAATTACAGCTCATGCATCGTTGAGTATTCTTAATCTTAAAAATGAATTCTTGAAATAATTGGATAACAGGATGGCTTGGAGAATACTTGATACCAAATTGAGCACCTTGCTTTATAAACTTATATACATTTATAGAAGCCTCACTTGATATGTCGCATAAATTAGAAATGTCATTTGGGTCATTGATCTTTAGTTCGTTTAAGACTGGAGGAGGGGCTAATAGTTCTCTTGCGAAGCAGTTTGCTTCACTTTCAAATTCGTTGTATTCATCTTCTGTAAGTGAACTTCTAGCCAAGGAAGAATTATTGCTGATTTTGTTATGATTCATGACATAATGTCCAAGTTCATGGGCAAGAGTCCATCTTTTTCTGCCCTTACTAGGTATCTTATCGTTGTATAAAATCAAATACTCATCTAAGGATTCATAATATAAACAGCATCCTTCATGACTGTTTACGAGATTACAAACTTCTTTATGTGAAAATCCTCTCTTTTTTGCAAACCAAGAATAAGTTCTTATTTTGAGATTTGGGAAACTGTTCACGATTTGTTTCACCCGAACAGGCAACTCTTTTATAGTACTATTCTTTAAGACATTATCTGCAGATTTCTGTGCTTTAACGAAGTCGGCTTTATAGGTCGTCTTCTTCGTCAAATTCATCACCTTCTTCATTTTCAGTGTCTAGAAATGAAAGCTTTAACATTTTTATCATATTTTCAAATCTTTCTCTGTCCTTACCGGTAAGTTTGTTTCGTTGTCTTTGAATCTGTTTTAAATCATTGTCTTCTAATGAGAATTTTGAATAAGGATCATTTGTACTTCCCAGCAAATAGTCCGTTGTTACATTAAAGATTTCGGACATCTCCAGCAACGCACTACCAGGAGGTACTACTCTTCCGGCTTCATAATTTGCTACGTTTGATCTCTTCATATCCAATTTCTGTGCAAGCTCTTCCTGTGACAACTTATTATCCTGCCTACACTTTTTAATTCGTAATCCAATCACTTTTTTTCTTTCTTCATTCATAAGTATACCCCCAACTAAAAAAAGTTTATTTAAATGACGTTTTATATATTGACACGCTTTTAAATGACGTGTTAAGCTTTAAGTGTCATTTAAAAACACAAAATGAAATGAGGTGATATTTTGGAGAACGCTAATGTGCGCCGATTACGTTTTCGATCACTACGCCAAAAGCTTAATATTTCCCAACGCCAATTATCTATAGATCTTAATGTTAGCGAAAGCCATATTAGAAATATTGAAAGTGGCAGAGGTAATCCTGACGCAAAACTATTATTTAAGTTATCGAATTACTTAAATACAACTCCTGAGTATTTATTTCCGGATTTAGCTGACGTTAATGTTAAAAGGTTTGTTAAAGAATCGTATTGTCATTATTATAAACGTTCCATTTGATTACCTCAACAGGAGCTGACTTTTGAAAAGAGGAGGATTCTAAATGTCAAATCGTATTATGCAGTTAGAAAGATCCCCTAAGTTGTTAGAAGTACAAGTTGATGAGGAAGCAATCAAAGAAATGTATTACGATGCAATCGAAAAAAGAATGGAGAAGCTTGATACTGAGTTGGTGTATTGGGATACAAAAGAACTAAAAAGGCGAACATGTATGAGCTGGAATACCATTCTTAATAATTTCTTTTATGAGAATGAATTTCCAAAAATCAAAGTTGGTGGGAAGTGGTATTTTCCAGCAGCGGAAACGAAAAAATTCCTGAACAAGTGGTTATTACAATTAAGATAAATCATTTGAATAAGGAGTGATTCAAAATGGCTGAAGTGAAGTGGATCAAACTTAGTACGAACATGTTTGAGGATGAAAAGATCCGGTTGATTGAGAACATGCCTGAATCTGATATGCTTCTGATCATCTGGATAAAGCTTTTGTCTCAAGCCGGAAAAACAAACGCCAATGGTTACATCTACTTGAACGAAAACATTCCCTATACAGATGAAATGCTGGCTACCATTTTTAATCGTCCGCTGAATATTGTCAGACTTGCACTAAAGACATTTGAAGACTTTGGGATGATTGAAATCAGTCATGAAAACTTTATCGCTATCAGTAACTGGGAGAAGCATCAAAATGTCGAAGGGCTTGATAAGATTAGGCAGCAGACACGAAATCGTGTGGCTAAACATAGAGAAAAAAAGCAGCTTGAAGCAGGTAACGATACATGTAACGTTACAGTAACGCATAGTAACGCAACAGATATAGATAAAGAATTAGATATAGAAATAGATAAAGATATAAATATAGAAAATGCATTTAAGAACACGAAAGAAGAAAAGAATGAGAACAAAACTACAAAAGTGCATGAATACTTCCAAAAGCATATAGGAAAGGCATCTCAAAAAATTATAAATGAGATAAATGTTTGGACAAAAGTATTGAATGAAGAGCTAGTGATAGAGGCAATAAAAAGGTCTGTTGCTTGTGATAAAGCTTCGTGGACATATACAAGAGGCATACTTTCAAAATGGGTTAAAAGCTATGTTCAAAGTTTAGATGATGTGAAATCCCTGGATATTCAATTTGCAAGTCATCGAAAGGAGATTAATAATGGAAAGTCGTCTGAACCATATAATCGAATCTCTATGTCAAAAGCATTTTCAATTACCGGCGGAAAGGTTGGTCGCATCCGAAAGGCTAGATGATTATCATTGTACAAAATGTAAAGACAAAGAGATCATCTTTTATCGTGTACACAAAGATACAGAATGGCATTGGAACTCAGGTACACAATCTTGTGTTCCTGCCAGTAAAGTACCTGAGTCTGATTATTATCTTGGTAAAGTCTGTGGTCCTGATAATGCATGGGAATGGCATGATAGCTATTCTGAAAGGTGCAGCTGCATCAAACAAAAAAATGTTGAAAAACTTCTTCGGTCATCAGAAATCACAGATGAATTCAGTAATAACAGCTTTAGCAACTTTATCACAGAAGGAAAGGATCAATTGATAAAAGATGCTTATCAATGTACCCAGGAATATATCTTAGACTTTAGTGATATCCGGAGAATGAGAACAAACAGTATTGCCTTGCTCGGACAACCAGGTGCGGGTAAAACGCATCTTCTGACTGCTATAGCTAATCATTTAATCAAGAAGATGCAAATATCTGTTCTATATTTTCCATATGTTGAAGGCTTTGATGATCTAAAAGACGATTTTGAAAAGCTAGAAGAAAAGATGGTTCGGATGAAAAAGGTAGACGTACTCTTCATTGATGATCTATTCAAACCAGTAGGGCAACTAAGACGACCAAGAGCAACGGAATGGCAGATTGAAAAAATGTATGCTCTTATCAACTACCGCTACTTAAACCATCTGCCAGTATTAATTTCATCCGAATTAACAGTGGATGAAATAGAAGCAGTGGACGAAGCGTTAGGATCGCGACTCTATGAGATGTGCAGGAACTATATGGTCATCATCAAAGGGGATAAGAAGATTTTGAACCGGAGACTAAGCTAGGAAACAAATGTGTGTATTTCATTTATTTTTATAATTAAATAATTTATAAAAATGTTTACTTGTTTTTTAATACATTACAGGTTTGTGCTAAAATTCCTCTCCAAAGGTCATTAAAAATGTGTTTAAAATGTGCGAAATCAGCCTGATTTTCATTTTAAAGGTGAAGGACGTCCGTATCCATTGACTAGTAAGGAAAATCCACCTTGTTTTTCCAGGCTATCGCCGTGGAAATCCCGTGACCTCACACCACCAACATCATGTGTTGTGAGGTCACGGGAGCACAAGGTGGAAAGACAGATGTATAAATAGAGCGGACGTCCTATTGTTGTATATATTTGACTGTGATATTATTCCAGTATAATTTAGGGATTTAATAGATTTTAAAGAGAAGTGATTTTTGAGTAGAGGAGGTGGGTAAGTTCAAGGTCAAGAGATTTAAAAGAAGCTAATGATTTTTAGTTGTTGATCAATTGTCGATTTGGTTAAAGATTGAAGGGAGGATTTCTTTGGAGAGGAAATGATGCCTATGAATCTGTTAGCCGAAAAACAAGAAGAAGTACTGCAAGTTATCAATCGCTTTGGAGTCATTACGACAACTCAGCTCTCAGCTTTTCTAAAGGGTAATATTTCACATGTCACGGTCTATCAAACGAAGCGCAAATTGCTATCATTAGGTTTTTTGACTGAAGAGAAGATCGGTTATCAATTGATCTTAGCCATGCGCCCAAGCGGTGTCGAATATCTCGGAAGTTCATTAACGCGGTTTACAAAATTTAACTACTCTACCCTTAATCATCAACTCGTCATGATCGATTGTATCCTAGCACTTAAAAATATTGCTGAGAAAACAGGCCAGCCATTTGAGTTCATCACAGAGCGTGAACTTAGGAGTGAGTATATCGAGCAGAACTTTACTAAAGCAGACCGAAGAAACACAACATTGTTAAAGAGAATCGCGGATCGCATTCCGGATTTTGTACTTCTGGAGAATGGTGAAAGGATCGCATGTGAAGTAGAACTCACCCGAAAATCTTCAAAGCGCTACATCGAAAAAATGAATCGTTACCGAAATGAGATTCTTAACGGTCAGTATAACCAAGTCAGGTATCTGTGTGAGAATGAGTGTATCCGTGATACCGTCATCTCTTATGCGCAACAGACAGGAATAGTCAGCGATATGTTGCAGCTGGAGTTGATAAGGAGGTTATTGCACTTTGCCGAAAAGCAATGAAGACTTAGGAAAAGAATTCGGATTAGGCATTGCGATGTTGATAGGTGTTTTTGCTTTTTTTCCTTTATTAGTTTTTTCTCTACCTTTCTTTATCTTATTTCGTATCGTAAAACAAAACAGGATTCACCTTTCATGCGCTGTGTTAGGATTGATCAGTTTTTGTTTTATCGTCTACACTAATCCTTATAGTTATTTAGGTTTGTATGGCGTTCTGCCTTTTGATGTTACATGGTTAGAGCGAATCGTAAAACAGAAGATGGAGTTTACAAATACTTCTTTGTTTTTGTATATGTCAGGGGGATTATTCGTTTCATATGGCTGGTCACTGATGACGGATTACCACCGTTCAAAACGAGTAAAATCAACAGAGGAAAAACGGGATACATTTAAATCGTCTTCACACTATCAAAAAGTGAAAAAGAACCGGTTCCAACTGACACTAAAAGCGCAAAAGAAATGGAGGAACCAGAAGGAACAAGATCAGCTGCTTCTTGGAATAACCGAAAATGGGAAGCCATACTACATGGATTTTAAAGAGATCAATCAACATATGTTTATTCCTGCCACAACAGGAGGTGGGAAGACAATTTTACTTTTAAATTTTGTAGAGTACGCACTGATAAAGAACCTGCCCTTTATCTTTATCGATGGGAAGGGATCATCTGAAAGTATTGAAGAAGTGGAAACTTTATGTAAACGATACGACAGAAATTTGAAAGTGTTTTCTGATAAAGGGAAATTAACATACAATCCTTTGAAGTATGGAGGACCAACCGTTATTAAAGATAAACTGGAGCAGTTAATTGAAACAGAGAGTGATTATTATTCTTCCATTTCAACGTCTCTCGTTCAGGCTCTTATTCAGTTTATCGATGATTATGAATTTACCCGGGACTTATGGACGTTTGCAAAATATTTAGATCCAAATGAAATTCTTGAAGTATTAAATCAAGATGTTATCGAAGTGGAAGAAGAAGAACAAGCAGAAATGGCAGTGGTAAGCACTTCCTATTCTTCATTTTTGCCAACTAAAGATACGAAGAAGCCAGAGGGGAAAGCTCCAAAACAAAAAGTAAAACCAGTAAGAAGCAAACGGGCTGAAAAAAATTATGAACGTTTGTTTAAACGGTACCGTCATGAAGAGGCAGGAGAGAATCATTTATTCAAAAATGCTTCATCCGTTCGTACGCAGATCTATCTCTTGTTAGACAGTGAGTTAGGTCATCTTTTTGAAGAGACCGATAATAGTCTGGATCTAATCCGAATCAGTGAAGAGAAGGAAGCATTATTTGTCAGTTTTGATGGATTGATCTATGACAAGTTTATCAAAGTCATCGCACGTTTTTTAATACTAGATATTAACTATCTGGTTTCATATCGGAACCGTAATCAATTAAAAGATCAACCCATCCTCGCAATCTATGATGAGTTTTCAGTCTATGCAAATGATAAAATTGTAGATACCGTAAACAAATCACGTTCTGCCGGTTTTCATTGCATCATCGCGACTCAAACGCTAGCCGATCTTGAAAAGAATGATCCGTACCTTGCCAAGCAAGTTGTAGGGAATACGAATACGTATGCCATCGGCCAGACCAACAATCCAGATGAAGTTGATTCCTGGGCAAACACACTTGGCACATTCAAAGATATCGATCTGACGATCACAACTGAAAAACAAGAAGGTCGTTTAAAACGAGTTGATTTAAAAGCCGACAAAGGTACACTGCGGCATGTTCAAAAATTTAAGATATCCCCCGACGAAATAAGAGATTTACGTCAAGGACAATTTATTTTTGCTAGAAAGGCATCAAGAGAATCAGTTCACCCAGAAATCATTTATGTCCGCCATCCGTTGGCAGAAGGTTGAAGGGAGTGAATCAGTCTATGCTTTTTTCTAAACAAAAACAATCCACTTCAAAAAACAAACGCCGTTTATCCTATTCAAGAAAAAACGCTGCAAAAACAGCGTCTATCCTCTTTTTTTCTGTTATGTTTCTATCACTGTTATTCAATGTGGTTTTCTTTACGAAATATCAAGCCATCCGAAATTCCGTCAAAGCCTCTGAAGAAAATGTTCATGACCAGCTAAAAGAAGTAGAGAAAACTAATCTTTTGTATTCTGATTCTATCGAAGTGTTTACCGAAGATTTTCTAAAAAGTTATCTAACTGTACCTAAAGACGAAAAAGAACGCCAAGACCGTAAAGGTGAGCTCTCAGAGTACTTTGTATCAGGATTTGATTTAAAACGTGTCGCAGATTTGAAAGATTTTAAAGGAGAGCGACGAGTCACTGATCTGCAATACATTGATACAAAACACCTCAGTAACCGTGAAGCGAAGGTCAAATTTCAGACTGTCTATGAAATTACTGAGGTTCAAGAAAAAGACGGTAGATCAATTCCGAATACTACTAAATACGAAACAGATATCATAGTTCCAGTAACAAGTAACGGAGAGGGTTTTGCGGTCTATCAGAACCCCAATATGATTCAAGAAGATTTAAAGACTACCATGTCTTATGAAGGGAAAATGCCGGAAGGAGAACCGGTCACTTCTACTGAAACAAAACTCCTGGAGTCTTTCTTAAACGATTTTTTCACTTCATATGGAGTGAGCGATGAGAAGTTGCCATTCATGGCTGACGTTACTGGGGGGTTAGAAGACCAGACACTTCAAGACGTGAATGTGCGTGAAGCCGTGAAAATGGATTCTGGATACACGGTAAATGCTGATGTTCATTACCAGAACAGTGAGACATCAATGAGTGATCTTTATTCTTATGAGTTAAAGCTTGAAAAAGAAAACAATAAGTTCTTTATTACTCGAATCGAATAGGGAGGGAAAAACGATGATAAATTTTAGTCTTCAGGAAGTGACTCAAAACCTGATCTCGCAGATTGGCTTCTTAGTCCTTTTAATCATGGTCATTCGGGCATTAGTCGCTTATACAAGAGAAGATTGGGGTCAGTTCTGGTCAGGTCTAACGCTTGGTTTATGCTGCTTGGTCGTTGTCTTTTTCGGTCCGCAACTACAAGAGCTAGCAAAAGGTCTCGGAAATGCGTTGTTTCAATAAACATTTTGGTTCGTAAAATGGATGGAGGAGAGTGGGATGAAGGGAGAAAATTATACGCAGGAATACAAGTACCCCATCAAAATCTACCGAATCTGGTCGATTGAATTCGCCAACGGACTTGAAGTCAGAAAGATGATCTTTGCTATCGTTCTTGCAGCCGTTCTTTTATTATCTTTTGTACTTGTTGGGATTAAAAATGACACCAATCTGTTTCGTTTTTTCGTAAAGAACTGGCTGATACTTTTGACCGTTATCCCAGGTTTGATTACATTCATTGTTTTCAATCTGAAGTATGACCATAAAGGGGTTATTCCTTTTGTTAGAGACCGTATTACTTTTTACAGAACAAAGAACATGTCTTATGAACATTTTATCGAAGTAGCAAGTGACCAATTGGAGAAAGAAATAACGTTTGAACCATTTCTTCTAAAAAAAGAAGGTGAGAGCCATTGAAAGACGTATTGGAATTTCCAATCGCACACCGTCATATGAATATGGCGTTTAACAAACGCAAGCAGGTTTGGGCTTTTTATCGGCTCGATGAAGAGTATGTCAGATTAAACAGCGATAACGACTTTAAACGCTATATGGAAAACACGGCTGCATTCTTAACACAAGAAGAATATGATTATCACATTATGATTCTTCCAAAGAGATTTGACTTTGACACATTTACGAAAGTGGTAAATGAGCATATTGTTCAAGGTGAGTTTTCAGATATCGGACATAAGTACTTCAACCGTGCTTCAAGGGTATTACAGGAAGAAGTGTTCTTACATGAATACGATGTATATGTAGGCGTTCATTTGAACAAAACAGATGATGCAGTATCCGCAAACGCAGGTGAACTAATCTCCCTCTTTTTTAAGAGAGTAAGAGAAGATGTTTCTAAAATGATGTTTTTTCAAACGCAGGCAGAAGATGATTTTAGCTATTACGAAGAGTTGGAACGTACCTTTAGTTCTAAAGCTTCCAATCTTAAACACCTCCAAAAGCTAAGTGAAGATGAGATGGATAAACTGATCTATTATATGTTTCATCGGACCAGTGATCTTTTTTCGATACCTGAAGGTTCTTATAATCTAACAGAGGGTGTCATTAAGAACGAGTACGGCTACTTAACCGTTACACACGAAAATCATAAAGAATTTTTAACGTTTCTGCCTTTCATTGAAATGCCGGCTTTTATTGAAGGTTATCGTTTCATTCAAGATATATTAGAGAGTGTTTCGTTTCCTGTTGAAATACAGATTCGATATCATTTTAAGGAAAACGGATCTAATGCTCGGCAAGTGAGAAAATTAAAACGTCGATTCACAAACTTTGATCGTGAAATTCAATCCACTCATACCGCAGACGATGACCGAATTGTCGAGATGGCATCTGACAGACTAACAACCTTACTTGATGATGTAAAGTCCAATAAACGGCAGCTATTGTTCATGACATTTACGCTTGTTGTCTCAGACGTTAGTAAAAATGGATTGGATGAAAAGATAGGAGCTCTTCAAACATTATTTAAAAATACGGGGTTTCAAGTCACAAAACCTCTGGTAGACCAACTTACTCTTTTTTCACAAAGCCTACCAGCTTCATATGTGGATTATCAGTACTTCGAACAAGTTGTCGATGAATCTTATCTGGCACAAACTGGGATGAACTTGAACAATCGTGTAGGAAATCGGTTTGGCATGGTTCTAGGGAAAGTGGTAACTGGAAAGAAATTATCTCATGTGGAACAAGCGAGAGAGATCAATAATAACGTAGTCATCTTTAATCCCCTTTTGACCAAAAAGGCAATCTCAGGAGCTGATCATACGAATGGGAACATCCTGATAACTGGTCCCCCAGGCAGCGGAAAGTCGATGCTTGTTAAGAATTTCTTTACTTGGAGTACCTTTTTTGGTTCAAAAGTGCTCTATATTGATCCGAAGAATGAATTTCAACGGTATTATCAAAGGGCACTCAAGAAATTTGGTGAAATTCCAGAATTTCGCTCGCTATACGAACGTATCAACTTTATTCATCTTTCTGAAGATAGTGTGTATCACGGTGCTCTAGATCCACTCGTCTTTTTAAAAGGCGACCAAGCGATTCAAACAGCAATGATGATTTTAAATACGTTAGCAGAAGTTAGAGGATCTCGTGATGAAAGTGTAACAATCTATGACGCCATCATTGACGAAGTTAACCAAGAAAGTAATCCTACTCTAACAGGAGTACTTCAAAGAATTCAGAAGAAAGATCATACGCTTGGGAAATTCATTGAAAAATATCGGCACGGACTAGGGAGAATGTTATTTGGAAAGGAAGATTCTAAAGGACTTGATTTTCAAAAGCAGATTAATGTACTAGGACTACAGGGGCTGCGTTTGCCTGCATCTGA
Source organism: Fictibacillus tiangongensis (assembly GCF_048083785.1). Taxonomy (GTDB): domain Bacteria; phylum Bacillota; class Bacilli; order Bacillales; family Fictibacillaceae; genus Fictibacillus. The sequence goes on along the minus strand of NZ_CP182294.1, from coordinate 3,268,463 downwards.
AAACATGAACGAGGAAGAACGTATCGGTCTTTGCCTGATGATGTCAATCTCTAAATATGTTCATACTTTTTCTACCAATCAAGAGGAAGAAGCCATGATCATTTTTGATGAAGCATGGACACTCAAACGATCAGCAGATGGACAGAACCTTATCGATGAAATGTTACGAACAGGCAGATCACTGAGAACAGACATTGTTCTTGTTACACAAGCATTCGATGACTTCAATGTAGACACCACTAAAGAACAGATCGGAATCAAGTTTTCGTTCCGTCCTAAGTCAGATGATTCGATCAGACCTATCTTACGTTTTTATGATATGGAGGAAAACCAAGCAAATATCGAAGTAGTCAGTTCTCTGAAGTCGGGTATGTGTCTATTCCAAGACCATCTTGGCCGCAATCAAGCCATCGCAATTGATATCCTGTTTGACGAATGGTTTGAAGCATTCAAAACGACTGAAAAAGAATCACAAGCCGTACAAATGGAAGAAGCTTTTCGCTGAACATGAGAGGAGAGAGTCTTATGAAAAAAATGATTTTAATAGGATTAGGGGTTTTCCTTTTAGGAGGATGTGGGACAAACGAACTTGGACTTGATGGAAAAAAGACTCATGAAGCCGTTTCAAAGAAAGCACTGGAACAAAAAGTAATTAAGGATGGGAATTATTCTGCAGAAGATATTCAGCTAGTAAAAGCTTGTGAAGCTATCGAAAATGGAAAATCAGAATTTAAGGGCGATTATATTGTTTCCTGGAAAACGAAGGATGATAAATATAATAGAGATTTTATTATGAAAGATTATAAAATCTCCTATGGAACAAATAATTATAAATCTAACTCCGATCAATGTGTTAATTACTAGAGGAGGTGAAGGATGTGAAACATCCATTTTTCTTTTCCTTCTTTTTCTTACTTCTGCTCATATTTCAATCGAGTGTGGTTTTTGCAGAAGAAACGGAAAGAAAGGCGAAAGAACGAGATGAATCTGCGTATGAGTTAATGTCATACGCGGATGATGGCTGGTGGGATGTCGCAGCGAAAACAGGTTCGGCGACTGCAACTGCGGTGAAAAACTTTTTTTGGATGATCAATATTGTACTTTCACAAATCACGATGATGGTCGTTTATCAACTCTTTTCGCTCGATGTAGTGGACATGACAAAGGATGCCGTCCATGAAATAACAGCTGGAACTGCCGGCACCCTTACATTTAATTTTGGCTTGTTTGCACTGTCTGTAGCTTCCATTGGAATCGTTGTAAGATCCTATATTCAACAAAACTGGCAGGCGTTCTTTAAACTATTAACTCTAATTCTACTAAGCCTTACTCTCCTATTTTCCATTCAATCTAAGAAGTTCAATTATATCGACCTTGCACATGGTCTTTCTACATCACTAGAAAATGCTGTAATGAGTGTCAATCCAACTCTTAATGATGATGATGCTTTTCAGTTTAATAGCTTTGATAAGAACACAGCAAAAAATGTTTCTATTGGCATTGAGAATAAAGTATTTGATGCGTTAATCTATAAACCTTACCTACTACTACAGTATGGGACTACACAGGAAAAGAAGATACTGGCCGAAGATACTAATCGAATCAGTGACTACTTAAAAGCAGACCCAAGAATTGAGGAAGGGGTAAAACAACGAGAAGAAATTGCTCAGAAAGAATATGATCAATACGATAACAAAAATATCTTTGCGGGTAATGGATGGAAGCAAGCCGGTTACATTCTCGTTATGATACTTTCAACGGTTATACAAGGTGTCGTGTTTTTCTTTATCGCATTAATTCGTGTGATGCTGCAGTTCGCTTTTATCATGATGCTGCTTTTAGCACCCATCATGATTTTTATCAGTCTGTTTCCAAGTTTTGAAGCACTGGTTGGCAGATACCTGAAAGGGACAACCATTCTCATTCTTTTTAAGTCAGTGACGATGTTCTTTGTACTAGTGGCGACTAGTTTTATTTCATTGGGGTATGAGATGACAAACATGTCGGATGACATTTATTACAGAATCTTTATTCAAATCATGTTTTGTGTGGCAATCGTCTTCATGTACTCCAAGCGTCAGTTTGCTCTTAGTATGTTAGAGGGTGCTACACCAAATCTTCATCAAATGGGGGCATCTACTTTAAATCGTAAATCTATTAGTAAAGCAAAACGAGGTATGCAAGGTGCTGTTTCACAACTTCGTCAACCTATAAGAAGATTCTCAGCAATAAAAAATACAAATACCAATGATCAAGACAGCTCTTCAAGCAGACATTCAGGAAACGTTCATCCTATTCGTCCCAATGGAAAGACTAGTAGTTCCCATTCAAGAAGCTTTAAATATCCCAACCAACCCAAACAAGACACCGCTGTTGCCATGGAACAATCATCTTCCCATTCTTCATTCTTACCATCCCAATACCGGAAACCGAAGAAATTAAAACATCAATCATTCAATAAGGATGAACAGAATTTCTTAATGAAAAATAAGAAAACTTCACCATCCAATCAAATCACTAACCCTGACAAGAACGAGCAATTAAATGCACGTAAACAAAAAATAGAATCGATGACCTCTCCTAAACGGACTCAATCTTCAGCAAGAAACCCGTACCAAATAAAAGATAAGACTTTCGAAAATCAATTGGAGCAGACCCATGGAAAGTTAAATCGAACACCCCGACTTCGTTCGTCTAGCAAGGATTAGGAGGGATGCCAGTTGATAAGACAAGCTGTAGAAGTAAAAGTGAAGACAGCCATATGGGTATTGGTACTGAAATATCTGCTACCTATCATTCTATTTATTGGACTGCTTTTCGGAAGTGCCTTTATGGTATTAATGATGGCTGATCAATTATTTGGTGGTAAAAACAATACGTTAGAAGAAGGAACGGCTAATGTCAGTCAAAATGTCCTTAAACATAAAGCAACGGTAGAGAAATACGCAAAAGAATACGAAGTGAGCGAATATGTCAGTGTTCTACTTGCTATTATGATGCAAGAGTCGGGAGGAAAAGGTGACGATCCAATGCAAGCGAGTGAAAGCTTATGTGGAAGTGTTGGGTGTATTAAAGATACTGAAAAATCTATTGAGCAAGGTGTAAAGTACTTTTCTGCAATGCTTAAGGAAGCAGAGGGTGATTTGAAAACGACCATTCAAAGCTATAATTTCGGAAGTGGGTTCATCGACTATGTGAACCGAAATGGAGGGAAATATTCAAAAGAGTTAGCTGTGTCTTTTTCGCAGAAGCAGTATGAAAAACTCGCACATACGGGTTTGTATAGCTGCGTACGATCCGAGTCGTTAGCTAATAACGCGTGTTATGGTGATGTTGGATATGTCGATGCTGTTCTACAATATTATGATTTCACAATGCCTCCTTCAGGCAACGGAGAATGGTCATCTCCCTTAAAGGGTTTGAAGGGCATTACGAGTGGATTCGGATGGAGAACCTGGTCAGACGGTAGAAGAGAGCATCACAAGGGGATCGATTTTGGTTGTATTAATCATGTAACACCTATTCATGCAGCAAGTGAAGGGAAAGTCGTTTATTCTGGATTTCATAAAAATAAAAACGGAGCTGCAGGTTATGGGAATTTAGTTATATTGAAACATGGAGATAACTTATATTCCGGTTATGCTCACTTATCGGAGGCGAATGTTAGAAAAGGTGAATCGATCAAAAGCGGTCAGAATATTGGAGTTTGCGGTAGCACAGGAAATTCAACAGGTCCCCATCTCCATTTTGAAATTAAAGAATCCAAATGGAGTAATCACCTAAATCCACATACTCTACTGGGTTTATAGGGAGGAGGAAAATTTGAAACAGGAATTCATAGTAAAGACAGGTTTATTAGGTTTCACGATTATATTAATTCTACTTATCTGGTTCGGCTTTCGAACAATCGATCAGCAAGTTGTCCAAATTAATAGACTTACAAAGGAAGTTGAACGAAAAGAAGATCAAATACAATTCTTAAAAACGAATACCAGAATGAACACAAAAAAAGTAAACGAAACTGAAACTGCAAAGATTGAAGAGAGCATTAATGTCTTTATACAGTCCATGTTTCATATAAAAGATGATCAACTTGAACAAAGACGTGAAAAAGCAAAAACGGTTTTAACACAAGAACTGTTCAACAAGTACTTTCCAACTGAAGAATGGGAAAAGCTTCTATATGAACATGAAGTCAATAATTCTAGGGTTTACATCAAAAATGAAGGTGAGAACGGAAGTGCTGTCGTTACATTTGAGGAGACAATAACTACTTTAGCTAACAACCAAAAAGAAAACTCACGAATTACATTGGAAGTCTTCTTACAAAAGGAAGGAGAGAAGTGGTTAGTCAATCGATTTGAACAATTAGATGCTGAACCATTATAAAAATGAAAGATGTCTTGCTAAAAAGGACATCTTTTTTCTTATATTTATTCAATGGGCCAGATATTAGAATAAGGGTTAGTTGAAAAGCAGGATGTTAAATGAATAATGTAGAATGTTCACCTAAAGCATAAGGGATGAATAAAGTTCCTTTTATGGCAGGGAGTAAATAATATTTTTACATTTTTTAGTCCTCCACTCAAGAATAACTCTTTTATGGGATAGTTTGTGTTAATTACCAATAGAAACAGTCAAATTTAGAAAGGATAAGAGGAAAAATGATAGGGGTGATTATTTAATTATGTTCTTTAACATTTTTGTTGCCTTCCTAGTTCCCTGGTCTATAATATTAATGTTTCACAAAAAAATGAATAAAGCACTTCTATTAACGATAGCTCCATTCGGAAGTGTATTAGCCTTTTTTGTTGATGAACTCGGTTTTTATTTTGGTTTTTGGAACGTAAAACCATTTGATGATGATACCATTGCTGAGCTGCCATTCAATTTAGGTTTATACAGTATCTTGGCATTCTTACTTATATTATTAATACGAAAATACAAAAAAGCTTTATTCACTATATTAGTTTTTTCTTTAGTAACAACAGGACTAGAGTTCATTTATCTAATAATTGGAAGGGTTGAATACAGTAACAATTGGAATATAGGTTGGACTTTTCTTTCATATCTTGCACCTTATTTTTTATTGTATTTTTACTATAAAGCTTTAGTAAAAAACAACGTTTTAAATTAGATTGCACTAACTTTGTGAATTCTTCAAAAAGGAGAAGTATACTATTTTATTGAACAAAAGGCGAGGTTTATTGAATCAGATCTAAAATAAAATTAAGCAAAAGGAGAATAGAGTGGTTATACAATCAAATATGTCCCCCCGAGCAATAGTTGAAGTTTGGGAAATGACGGCAGAAATTTTCAATAAATATCGTATCCCAATTATAAATCAATCCTTAGAAACATTAGTGGAAGAACAACATCTATCTATACTTCTTGAAAAATTAAATACTGCTGTTGGGAGCTCTACTGCAACTTGTATAGAGGGTGGCTGACAAATACCAATTAAAATGGGGTAGGTTACTCCTTATCAAAGATCTTCTTTTCAACTAACTGGTGCGATTGTTGAAGGTCAATAGCAAGAATTAAATTATTAGATGTACTTTTTAACCGAAAAATAAAAAGTATTTTCTCTTTCCTCTTTGTTCTCTTAAGTGTAATCGTTCGCTCATGAGATCAGTAAAGGGATGCTTCGCTATCTCTCCGCAAACTTTGTGAACTTTTTTGATAACACTCCAAAAAACTTGCACAAACTTCAAGTCCCTTGACAGCTCTTATCGCAAAGATTAGTTGGCCTTCAAACAAAGAAGGGAGCTGTTGAAGCATGGAAAAACTGTATGAAATTCTTCAAATCAAGCAAGTTATCGCAGAGGTGAGAGAAGGAGAGAGTCACATGATTCGTTCACCAATCGATGGAGCAAAGATTGCAGCTGCATTCATAGGAGATGAAGACAGGGAAGTATTTCTCGTGATGTGTCTCAATACGAAAAATAGAGTTGTAGCCGTCCACCGATGTCATGTAGGAGCTCTTAATTCAAGTATTGTTCACCCAAGAGAGGTATTCAAGGCGGCGATCTTAAACAACTCAGCTTCGATTATCGTCTCGCACCAGCATCCAAGTGGAGATATCACACCATCCGGAGAAGACATTGCAGTATCGAAGCGATTAGCAGAAGCCGGCAAGATGCTTGGCATTGATGTATTAGATCATCTGATAGTAAATGCCGATGCAGACTATACAAGCTTAAAAGAAAAAGGCTGCATGTAAAGCATAGAAGGAGGAGATGAAAATCTCTTCCTTTATTTCTTATTTTCTCAGAAATGGAATGTCCAAGTACCTTAAAGGAGAGAAAACGCTCCCCTTATCTTTACTGTGATTCACAATCGGAAATGCTTTGAAGCGCACAATAATGTGCTGACACAATAAAAGCAATACCAGCACAATTTAAGTTTTATTTTATACGTATGATGTTTACTAAATGGTGGTCTTTACCTTTACGATCCCATCAAAAAAGAGCATCGTATTAGATGCTCTTTTGAATTCTTTGCTATTTATTTACGAAAACGAGTTTTGAAAAAAAAATTATTGAGGCATTTGAGGAGTTTGTTCTTGCTTCTTCTCTAAGATCCCTTTTAGCTCTTTGTCATTAACCTTTACATTTGCATCTTTGCGAAGCTTCTCTACGATTTCAGTAATTGGTTTTGCTTTTTCTTGTTTTATTTGTTCTTCTATTTCTTTTTCTTTATCATTAAAAGTATTCTCTCGTTTATCAGTCACTTTAATGATGTGATAGCCATAATTAGATTTAATCGGATCGCTTACTTTATTTTTTTCTATTGTAAAAGCAACTTTATCAAATTCAGGTACCATGGCTCCTTTACCAAAAAAGCCAAGATCCCCACCTTTCATTTTTGATCCAGGATCTTTTGAATACTCTTCTGCTAGCTTTGCGAAATCTCCACCATTATTGAGTTTTTCTTTTACTTCTTGTGCTGTTTTTTCATCGTCAACAAGGATGTGACTAGCCTTAACCTCAGTTTTGAATTTTTCTTCAAATGCTTTCTTCATTTCTTCTGCTGAAACTTTCACGCCATCTGTTGTGGCTTTTTGGCTGACGAGCATAGTTTTTATACGATCTTCAAGTGCTTTTTCATCAGTAATTCCGTTCTGTTCAAGAAGCTTTTTGAACGCATCTTCCCCGCCAGATTCTTTCTTGATCTTTTCTATTTCTTTTTTTATTTCTTTGTCAGTTACCTTATACTTTTTTTCAAGTACCATCTGGTCAACCATTTGGCTAAGAACTTGTTCTCCGTATCGAGCTTTTAATTTAGCGTAAAGATCTTCATTCGTGATTTCTCCCACGTTCGACTCTACAATAGCTTCTGAATCTGAAGCTTCTCCAGAACTACAAGCTGACAATGCAAGGAGTCCTGTCATTAATCCTAACGAAAGCATCCATCTTTTCAATTATAAACCCTCCAAGGTCATTTTTTCTTAGTGTTTGTAGATATACCATAATCATTTTGGGATTCTAAACTGGGAATATGAGAGAAATTACAAAGTTTTTAAAGAGGGTTTTAAATTATCTTATTCAATCAAAAAGGCAATATACGCACACATAGAGAAGCCAGAGCTTACAATGAGTATTAACCAAAATACGGTGTATACAGTACTTTATCATTTATTCGAATTTAGGTTATCCATTTCATGTTTCCTTAACATAGCTTATTAGACCGGGACATTTATCGGTAATCGATTAATTAATAACATATAAAAACATTACACAAGTTGACTAAATTTCACGAATGTACTATGTTTATGAAAATAATGTTTCTATTAGAAAGGACTGTTTATTCTGTTTGCATATTCACATAAAGTGATGGCTTTTCATATAAAGACACATGTTAAAGAAAATGTTCAGTATGACTTAAACAAATCAACATTCTATTGGGCTAATATGAAACCAGATTTTGTTCCTGAACTTGCCAAACGAAAACATTATATAGAAGAGAGTTTTGATTTTGTCGTAGATAAAGTTGTTGCTCTTATTAATACACCAGCAATCCATTTATTAGATAAACAAAAACAAAAAAGAATTGAAATTGAAATGGGTGTCATTTGCCATTTTGTTACTGACTTTTTTTGCGTTCCACATAATCAAAGGTGGGAATTTAAAGATTACATGATACCTCACGTGAAGTATGAAGCAACATTAGATAATAAGGTAAAGACTTTGAATTTGGTAAATCGACTGACCTTGCCTGCGGTAAAGGATTACTCTAAAGAAAGCGTATCTTTTTTTCTGAAAGAATTGTTAGCAGAGTATGAATTGGAGAGCGATTACATGAGAGATGTAGTGTATTCAGTTAATGTTTGCAGTGCTTTATGCACTTTCATTCTGGAAAAAATTTATTCTAACACGGTCAGTAAAACAGCTTAATGACCGATATCTATCTAAAGAGATTTCAGAAAAAAATATATTTCTCCTAAAGGGGAGTAGCTTTTACAGTATAGTCGTCAATTCGGAGTTTACTCTCGGCTGTATTGGCAACACGCTGTTGTTAGCAAGACCTTTACCTGTTGGTAGAGGTCTTTTTTGAATTCTAAGACCTATGCCGCAAAATAGCATAGGTCTTTTTTCTTTCACTAGGCTGTTGCTAATGTTTTGTCACTATTGAAACTGGAAATTTATCTTTTAATATGGAGGGACCTATATGTTAATTAGAAAGTACACAGCATTAATTGGAATTGGTTCAGCGAAAATTGACTTATTGTTAGAGAAGGACACTTATTATCCTGGTGAGATTGTAGTCGGGCACTTCAATATAAACGGAGGGATTATCGAACAAGGAATTAGAAGAGTAGATTGCGATCTTATTTATCAAAATATAAATAAGCAGACGGAGCAAGTAATTAAGTCTTTCACTATTCATACTTCTACAATCATAAACGCAGACGAAGAAACTAGGATTCCATTTACCTTCGAACTGCCTTCATCACTTGTAGCGTCTCGACAAGAAGAGTCTTATTACTTTAAAACAAAATTAATTTTTAACGAAGGATTAAAGAGTGATGATGAAGATGTTATTAAAATAGTGTTCAAATCTTAAACTTTTTATATACGGCGTAAACAACAAGGTCATGCCTCTAAGTAGGCATGACCTTTCTATATCTACACAAAAATGGGGTTGGGATAAGTTCTATTTATCATATGTTCTTATAATAATGATATCAAACATGTAAAAGTTTTTTAACACGTTAAAAATTTATGAAGCAAACCGAAAAACAGCTTTAATACTCCGATGTAATAATAGGGGTGCCGATCGTTACGGTTGTATCATTATTATTACCGTTTGAAGTTCGATAAGAAATGTGTAGATTCATAAATTTTTGATTTCCTAATGGAATTTTTGATTTCCAAATCTTATTATAAGCAGATACTGATATGAAGTTTTTTTCATACAAACCCTCTACTGTATTTGCAGAGAACCGATTTAATAACTTTGTTGCTTCCGTTTTTAGTGGTTCCTTAAGCTTTTTAACACCTTCAAATACAGAAAAGCGATTCATTTCCGACTCGTATTCCTTTGAAATGCGATTCCATTCATTTCTGTTCCAGCCTTTACCAAGTACAGCGTATGTGACACTCAAATTATATCTATTATTTTCTACAGGATAAAAGATAATCAATATTCTCTCACTGACATTCCCTGTAAAATTTTTCCTCATCCCTATCATTTTATAGTGCTTTCCTTGTGAAGGTTCGATCGACCATGTAAATCCTTTTTGTTCAGTTTTAATTTGCTCTATTTTTTTATTAATTTCAATTTTGCTTTTCGTTTGAACAATAGGTTTCTTTATTAACATAGACCAATTTTTTATTTCTATTTCCTGTTTTTTTACCCCTTCTATTATATCCAACAATTGATTTTCCTTAAAGAAACTAAAAGCATTTTTCTCATTCAATAAAAAAATACCAAATAAAAATACAATTAAAAATAAATTCCTTCTCTTCTTGTTTAACATCGTATTCACCCCATAATTAAAGGATTACCAGCTAGAGATGAAATTATACAAGTTTACTAGATTCACTAACATTAAAATCATTCCATATTTTTGTGCGAAATATTTAGGATTTAACAAAGGGATCGACTTCTTCTTCCATTTGTTATTAGAAGGTCATAAACGAGAAGAAGAAAATCGAAGTAAAAAACAATGATTATATATGTTTATTTAAAAGTGTGCAGGAATGATCTTATAGATTGCTGAAATTATAAACAAAATAATAAGTGAATTTTATTTACTACTTTGTGAAAAGTGGCGAGACAACTCACTGCTTTTTTTATTTGTTTATATATGTATATATTGTGAACCGTCTATACGAGGGGCTTTTCTTTTATTACAATAACGTTGAAGCTAAACCGCTAACTGTTTAGGAGTGAGAAACTGTGAACATAAATAGAATAGTACCTTATCTGCTCGTTTTATGCCTTTTATTAGCTACGGCATGTTCAAAAGATGAGCCTAAGAAGAGCAATGCTGAACATAGCAATCATAAATCTGAATCAAGCAGTCAAAAGTCAGATCATGGGGTCTCAGATATTAGAGAAGAAACAAAGAACATGGAGACGCTTCCCTCTTTTTTATCTGAAAAACCAGAAAACATGCAGATTATCTATAAAGCTGCTGCTATGCATAAAGAGTTATTAGAGAAGATGCCCTGTTATTGTGGCTGTGGTGAAGAAGCGGGTCATAAGAATAACTACGATTGTTTTATAAATGAAAATAAATCAGATGGTTCTCTGGTATGGGATGATCATGGGACAAAGTGCGGAGTATGTTTAGAAATTGCCGCAAAATCCGTACTTGATTACAGCAAAGGCAAATCCATAAAAGAAATTCGAGAAAAAATTGACTCAACGTATGAAAAGGGATATGCAAAACCAACACCCACTCCAGAAATTTAAAGAAACAGGTGATTTTATATGAAAAAATTTGTGTTAATGCTTTGCTTACTTACGTTTATGGTACCAACTCTCACAAGTGCTCATACAGGACTAAAATCATCAAGTCCTGCAGATGGCGATATAGTGAAAGAGGAACTAAAAGAGATAACCCTTCAATTCGAAACAAAGGTTGAGAACTTAAGTACGATGAAGGTCGTTAAGGATGATGGGGAAGAGATTGAACTTGATTCCGTTAAGATCAAAGAAAAGTCAATGAGTGGCATGTTGCCTCGTTCATTAGAAAATGGCTCATACAAGATCCAGTGGAAGATAATCGGAACGGACGGTCATCCTATTGACGGAGAAATCCCGTTCAACGTTCAAGTCGAACAAAAAGAAAAAGTAGATTCACCAGTGGAAAACGAAACAGAAACGGATTCTGATAAACAAAAAGATGAAGAAAAAGGGTTAACCAAAGAGAATACAAAAAAGGATGAGGGTCTTAGTCCGATATTCTTTATCATCATCGGCTTTGTGATTGGCACTATCGTCTTTTTCTTCAGAATCAAGAAGATGAAGTCATGACCGGTTTCATTCCGTTCGCTGAATTCTTAAACTATGTTTTCTTTTCGTTACTCGTTGGACATGTGATTTTACAGTACGTTCCAGAATCCAAACAGCCGAAGATCATAACTTCTAGAACACTATTGCTAATCATGCCACTAGGGGTTTTACTCTTTTCCTTCGGCCCGGTACTTTATGTCATCAATTATTTTGCAGAGGATTTTGGTTTTAGACATACCACTTACTTGGTTCTCACACAATTCAACGTTGGAAAAGGCTGGATTATCACAGCGATTGTTTCTGTAATGCTATGGGTGACCTTATTCTTAAAAGGTTCCAAACACTTGCAAGCATTTTGGCTGCTCCTATTGATAGGTTCTGTAGGATATGCGAGCCATGTTGCCTCACTATCTTTTTGGTCAGGCTTTTTCCTTCATACGGTACATTTCTTAAGTGTATGCGTTTGGGTAGGGATTCTACTTCAAGTAGCTTGGTTTTCAAAGGAAGCAAAAAACTGGGCGAAGTTCTTAAGATGGTTTAATCCGGTAGCCATAGGATGTGTGGTTATCCTTTTTATGAGTGGCATCTTTATCATGTTTAAAGTCGTGGAACCAAGCGAATATCTTAACTCCTGGGCTATTCCATATGGTCAGATGTTACTGCTTAAACATATCAGCATAATCCCCGTTCTCGTGTTTGCTGTCATCAACGGGATACTGGCTAAAAAAACAAAGGCTGATTGGTCCTTTCAACCCCTTTCTTGGATGAGGATCGAAAGCCTTATATTATTGATCGTATTTTTCTTTACAAGTAGACTAGGAACCTTGTCACCGCCTCATGAATCGGTGGAGACCGCTCCATGGATGCTGCACTTCCTTGGAAGTAAAATACCGTCTTCTTTCCAAATTCAATTAGAACCAACCATGTTAGGTGTTATTTTAGGTTTACTTTCTGTATTGTTCTTGCTATTGATATTAATCAGCTTTAGAAAAAATGCGAAACCAGTTTTAGCCTTGTCCTTTGGTCTAGCTTTTATCGTGACTTTATATTTTGGTTTTATGTTTAATATAACTTTGTAGTGTTTTCCTTCGGCTGAAAAGCCGGAGGATGTTTTTATTTATGTGTATTAATTTTTATTTCTTCACACTTTATACAAATTTAACTGCTATATTTTCAATAAGGGTTTGAAATAAATGAGCAATATGTATAAGGTAATATTTTATTTAGGAGTGATCGAAGTTTGGCCACATTAGTTTTAAAGAAAAAAAATATGATAACGAAGGGTTAAAAATGAAAAAAAATCGATTTATTTACAGGAGTCTGATTCTAGGTGTTTTTGTACTAGTAATTGGATACACGCTCTATATAAACCTTTTTAAGGAAAAAAATTCTCTCGTTCAGGTTGGAGATCAAGCGCCTAATTTTGTATTGAAAGACTTGAACGGAAAATCTGTGAAATTATCTGATTATCGTGGCAAAGGAGTTTTCTTGAATTTTTGGGGTACTTGGTGTAAACCTTGTGAGCGGGAGATGCCTTATATGGAACGACAATATCAAAAATATAAAGATCAGGGGGTTGAGATTCTAGCCGTTAACATAGCTGAGTCTAACGTGTCAGTCAAGAACTTCGTAGATAGATACCACTTGTCTTTCCCAATTCCTATGGATAAAGATAGAGAAGTAACTAAAGCTTTTGGGATTGGACCGATACCCACAACGGTTTTGATTGATAAGAACGGAAAAATTGTAAAAAAGACTACCGCTAGCTTAAGTGAAAAAGACATCATTTCCTTTATGAATCAAATCGTACCTAAAGAGAAGAAATAAGTGCATTTTACTAGCTAAATGAATAAGAGAAGAAATTAAAAAAAGCCTCCCACTAAATTTTCGTGGGAGGCTTCTTTTGCATAAGTTGTTCTAGGGATGGCTATAAGATAACATTCATCTTCCATCTTTAATAGAAAGATGTAATTCTTTTTAAAAACGTTAATAAAGTGTGGCGGTTCAATGTTTATTTTGTGAAGACTTTCCGTTGCTGCAAGTTTGGATGCAAAAGTTTCATGTTTGAAGACCTTATCCTTATCATTAATAAGGTTAAATTATATCAATTTGAGCACCGTATAGAATGTGTAAGTTTATTAAAAGTTAATAAGGAATAGTTAATAAATAAACCATTACTAATTGAAGTGGAGGTAAATGATATGTCAGAAATACGTAAAATGCCTCGAGAGGAAGGAATAGATCATTCATTAAGTTTCATTAGAGAGGGTTATAGATACATTTTAAATAGACGTCAAGGCTTTAATTCTAATGTTTTTGAGACACGATTACTTGGAAAAAAAGCAATATGCATGGTCGGGATGGAAGCTACTGAAATTTTTTATGACCCTGAGAAATTCAAAAGGAAAAGTGCAGCACCAAATCGAGCAGTTCAAACATTGTTTGGGAAAAATGGTGTTCAGGCATTGGATGGACAAGATCACAAACATCGGAAAGAAATGTTTATGTCCATTATGACTACCCAAGGAATCCGAAAACTAACAAACATTACAAAAATTCAATGGATGACAGCTCTAAATAAATGGGAACGGAAAGACAAAATTACCCTCTATGAAGAAGTGAAGGAAATTATGTGCAGAACGGCGTGTCAATGGGCGGGAGTTCCTATAGAAGATGCTGATGTTAAAAAAATGACAAAAGACTTAGCAGCGATGTTCGAGACTCCAGCCGCAATTGGCCTTAATCATTGGCTTGGTAGACATGCACGTAATAACGTGGAGAAGTGGATTGTCGAGTTAATTAATAAGGTGCGTAATGGGAAAATAAATCCTCCAGAAGATACTGCTTTACATGTATTTACCTGGCATAAAGATCTAGAAGGAAAGCTTCTGGATATCAACACCGCTGCTGTTGAAGTAATCAATATCTTGAGACCAATTGTCGCGAACGCTATATTTATCAATTTCATAGCGCTCGCATTGCATCATTATCCGGAAGAAAGGAAAAAACTTCAATCCTGCGATAAAAAATATTTTCATATGTTTATACAGGAAGTGCGCCGATTCTTTCCATTTTTTCCTTGTGTTGCGGCACTGGTGAAAACAGATTTTGTCTGGAAGGGCTATGAGTTTAAAAAAGATACCTTAACATTACTTGATCTTTATGGTACCAATCATGATCCAGAAGTATGGGAAAGCCCTGATTTATTCAATCCGATGCGCTTTGCCAGATGGGAAGGAAGCCCTTTTAGCTTCATTCCACAAGGTGGTGGTGATCAATTTATGGGTCATCGCTGTGCTGGAGAATGGGTCACAATTGAAGTTATGAAAGTAAGTCTTGATTATCTGGTTAATCAAATGAAATATGAAGTTCCAGATCAGGATTTAAGTTACAGCTTGGTGAGCATGCCGAGTATTCCAAAAAGCAAAGTAGTAATAAAAAATGTTAAACCAAAGCTGACTACTGACTCTTGAATGGGGTTTTAATGTAACCTAATTAATTTATTGGATAATGCCTGTTTTTGCTAATAAGTTAAAAACGGGCTTTCTTATGTGGGAATCAATCCGTTCTAAACCATTTATGTGTGTCCAATTAATAAAAAAAACCTTAACCATACTTATTACAAACAACAAAATGAAAATGTTTATGGTGAATTATATCTGAACTACTCAAACAAAAGATGGTGCAACCACGACAAACTACATCAAATTGAGATTAAAGGGTTTCAAAATGCTGGAGTTACTCTTGAATGTTGACACGTCCTCTTCAATTTACATATAATACATTCAAATGGATGTTTGAATGTTTGGGATGAGGTGGATAAAAGTTGAAAAGTCAAGACGTATGCGAAGTAACTTGTTTTGACGAGAAAAAAGTTGTTCGAGTTAAAGATGAAATCAATAAAAGAAATTCGCTAAACGTAGCAAGTATTTTCAAAGCTCTCTCAGATGAAACAAGACTTAAAATAGCTTATGCACTTACACTTGAAAAGGAGCTATGTGTTTGTGATGTTGCTAACATCGTAGGAAGTACAACTGCAACAGCATCCCATCATCTAAGACATCTTAGGAGTATGGGCTTAATGAAATACCGAAAAGAAGGAAAACTGGTTTTTTATTCTTTAGATGATGAGCATGTAGTACAACTGATTAAAATTACTTTTACACACCAGGAGGAGGTGGAACATCGTGGAAGAAGCTTTAACGAAGCAAGGTAACAAAACTGTATACCGTGTGTCTGGATTCACTTGAGCGGGCTGTGCGAAAAAGTTCGAAACGAACGTAAAACACCTGGATGGTGTTTCAGATGCAAGTGTTAATTTTGGAGCATTAAAACTGACTGTATATGGAGAAACCACTATTAAATCAATCGAAAAAGCAGGAGCATTTGAGAATATCAAAGTTGTTCCAGAGAACGAGGAGTTTGAAAAAAATAATGAAGCAATTTATAAACGGCATGCTTCCCTAATCGCTTCTAGCATTTTTCTGATCATGGGTTGGCTTGCAGCTGAGATGTATGGGGAGAAATCGATCACTTCCATAATTCCCTATGTCCTATCAATTGTAATCGGTGGCTATCGACTGTTTATCACAGGATTTAAGAATCTTCTCCATCTTGACTTTGATATGAGGACTCTGATGACAATCGCGATTATCGGTGCTTCATTTATTGGTGAATGGGGAGAAGGGGCGATGGTTGTCATCCTATTCGCTATCTCAGAAGCCTTAGAATCCTATTCGATGGATAAAGCAAGACAATCGATCCGATCCTTGATGGATATAGCACCTAAAGAAGCGCTGATCAAGCGTGGTAACCAAGAACAAATGGTAAAGGTTGATGACATTGAGGTAGGGGATGTCATGATCGTAAAACCAGGACAAAAAATTGCCATGGATGGACGTGTAATAAAGGGAATCTCTTCTGTCAATCAAGCGGCAATTACAGGAGAATCCATTCCAGTTACAAAAGAAAAGGATGATGAAGTCTTTGCAGGCACACTAAACGAGGAAGGGTTGTTAGAGGTTGAGGTCACCAAACATGTCGATGACACGACAATCTCAAAAATTATTCATCTGGTTGAAGAAGCTCAAGCAGAAAGAGCACCTTCTCAGGCTTTCGTGGATCGGTTTGCAAAATACTATACACCAGCAATCATCCTTGTTGCCTTTCTTGTCGCTGTTCTCCCTCCCCTATTTGATGGTGACTGGCAGAAGTGGATCTACCAGGGATTAGCTGTTCTCGTAGTTGGTTGCCCTTGTGCGTTAGTCATATCGACACCAGTTTCTATCGTAACGGCAATCGGAAACGCTGCTCGGAACGGTGTATTAATAAAAGGCGGTATCCATTTAGAGGAACTTGGGGCGATTAAAGCAATAGCATTTGATAAAACGGGTACGTTAACGAAGGGGATACCTGTTGTAACAGATCTTAAAATTGAAAGTGACACTAAAGAGATATTCTCTCTAGTAGCCGCCCTAGAAAGAGCGTCTCAACATCCCCTAGCATCGGCAATTGTAAAGAAAGCGGATGATTTAGATTGCTCTTACCAACAGATTGATATTGAAAACTTTCAATCTATAACGGGTAAGGGTATCCAAGGAACCATTAACGGTATAACATACTTCGCTGGAAGTCCAACTTGGAGCAAAGAGCGCATCTTATCAGGAATAGAATCATTCACTGCTCAAATCAGTGAATTGCAAAACCAAGGGAAAACTGTAATATTATTTGGAAACGAAAATGAAATCTTAGCACTAATCGCCGTTGCAGATGAAATAAGAGAATCCAGTCTTGGAGTCATAAAACAGTTGCATTCTCAAGGAATCCAAAAAACAATCATGTTGACCGGGGATAATAAAGGTACTGCAGAAGCTATCGGGAAACTAGTAGGTGTTACAGATATTCAGTCTGAACTACTACCACATGAGAAACTTGGAACTATTAAAGAACTTCGTAAATCCTATGAAAAAGTAGCGATGGTAGGAGATGGTGTGAACGATGCTCCCGCCCTTGCAGCAGCAAATGTGGGGATAGCAATGGGTGGAGCAGGGACCGACACGGCATTAGAAACTGCGGATATTGCTCTTATGGCAGACGATTTAAGAAAACTTCCATTCGCCATGAAACTCTCCCAAAAAACATTAACGATTATTAAACAAAACATCACATTTTCACTTGGCATCAAGCTGTTAGCGTTGCTTTTAGTCGTTCCAGGCTGGCTTACTCTCTGGATTGCGATTTTTGCAGATATGGGTGCGACCCTAATCGTGACATTAAATAGTTTGAGACTTTTAAGTATAAAAGACAAGAATTAAATTACAAAACGCTTGGAGTAGGTTTTCCAAGCGTTTTTTTACTATTTATATTGAGCCATTATTCGTTGTCCAGCTGCAATTGAATGTTTTGCTCTAGATTGGTTAAAATGGATTCAACTAGATGGGGTTGCTGTTTGTAAATGGAATGTAATTGTTGGTTTGCCCGTAACAATCGTAAAGAAATGTTATCGTGCCTCCATTCGTTTGGAATATTTGGAAACAGATTAAGTTCATCATGTAATAATTGAAGATTAGTAAGTTTAATAGTAGTCGTCTTACCATTTTCAAGTTTACTTAAATACGATTTAGAAACCCCTAACTTATATGCAAGTTCCATTAAAGTCACATTACTTTGATTTCTATAAACCCTCATTCTCTGGCCAAAATCCCGAAACATTATTAGATCCTCCGTTTCTTTAGGGAATTTATTTAATCCTTTATAAGTTTAGCCTTTTAGGTGATTGTAAAATTATACTATATTTGTAATAAAAGACTGCTAAATTCTTAGCAGCCTCTAATGTTTTGATTATTTTTTTAGTGGTATTAATCTTTATTGTTTTGCGTTTTTCTTTCATCCTCATCCATAAGTTCATTGGTAGATTTTTTAAACTCTCTCAGTGTCGCTCCTACTGCTTTACCTAGTTCGGGTAGTTTTTTCGGCCCGAAGACGATGAGAGCAGCAGCTCCTACTAATACCAAACTTCCTGGTCCTAACATCGCTATCCCTCCTTAATATTTTACGAAAAACGCCGTAAAGTACATGATGAGCATCCCAACTGAGAATGCAGCTAGGTTTAACCAAGAGACAGATGGTTCTCTGAACTTTTTATGGTCTTCGATGAGCATCTTAGTGATGACAAAGATAACTTGCAGGATCGCACCTGCTCCAATTCCTAAGAATAATGCTCCCCAGATCGGAGAGAAGACAAAGCCTCCGAACCAAGTGCCCAAGATGGCGGGTGCCCCTGCGATCAATCCTAGGAGTACGAAGTCCCTAAACCGTGGTTTGGTCTTTAACAATGGTGCAGCGATCCCGATGCCTTCTGTGATGTTATGCAATGTGAACCCGATGATTAAAAAGGTTCCGAGTGCGGCTTCACCTAAGGCGAAAGAAGAGCCGATGGCAAGACCTTCACCGAAGTTATGAAGTCCTATCCCTGTTGCCATGAGTAAAGCTAAAGCATAAGGAGAATACCCTTTAGATTCCTGTTTCTTATGCTGATACTGGTCAAAGCCGATCAGAAGGAGGAAGGTAAGAGCAGCTCCGATGATGACCACCATGTTTCCTTGGAAGACAGATGGTGCTTCAGCTCCAATCTCGAATCCATCTGCTAATGTTCCGACGAAAAGGAACAGCAATAAACCAACCGTTAATGCTAATATTGCATTGATCCATTTACGTTTAAAACGCTTCATGAACGGATACCACAACAAGCCTAGTGTGATGGGGACGATCCCGACATAAAATCCGATAAAGCCATATTTCAAAAAGTTTTCCAAAGTCGGCTTGGGTGTTAACGTTGCAGCTGGAATCTCACCTTCCGTGATGATGCCGTTCTCCGTAATCAGTTTTATAGCATGAGGATCACCTTCGACCCAAGGATAATTGATCATGACGGTACCTTCGTCAAATCGCTTTAGTGTCTGACTAGGAGAGACCGTAAAATCCCATACCGAATCATCCACCATTACCTGTGAAATCTTTAGGGTTTCTGGTCCTGTGTTGCTCACATCCACTTCGAATCCAGAAACCGTTACTTGTATTCTTTCGATGTTTAAGACTTCAATCGGTGCGGCTGGATCTTGTTCAACACCAGCCCCGTTTTTTAACACCCAAGCTAATACGCCAACTAATAAAATCAACGGAATAAGTCCTGCAATCCACCATTTTGCTTTCATCTTCACCCCTCCTTTTACTCGACCTCAAAGAATCCCATCCAACCTAGTTCAGCGAATTCACTGACATGAGCATGGAACATATATTTTCCTTTGTATGGGAAACGGACTTCAACAATCCCGCGTTCACCTTGACATTGCATGATCGTATCAGTGAACTGGGAAGGGTTGTCGTCTCTTCCAGTCGGATAATACGTAAAGTAATTGGCATGAAGATGAAACGAGTTCAACAAATCAAATTCCGTTAGATTGCTCAAATAAATACGGACAAGCTCATCCTTTTTTATCTTTATCGGATGATTCATAAACGCGAACGCATAACCGTTCACGGTGTAAAATTCGTTCTCTCCGTCTAAATCCAAGTCAAAACCGTTCATCACCATGTTCAGTTCTATTGCAGGTTTTCTCGGTTTCTTAGGATCGATGATAAAGTTTCCATAAAGTCCTTTATGAATATGTCGTGCCAAAGGGAGTACATGGCAATGATAGATCTGTAATCCATAAGGCTTCGCTTCAAATTCATACGTGAAAGATTGACCTGGATAGATCGGATCTAACCCATCCATCTCGGGAGGATGGATGCCATGGAAATGAATCGAGTGCGGGTGACTGCCTTTGTTAACAAAGTTGAAACGCAGCATGTCACCTTCTGTACAACGGAATGTTGGTCCAGGGATGGTTCCGTTGTACGTCCAGCCTGGAAACTTGATTCCCTTAGCGATCTCGATCTCTTTATCAACCGCAACGACTTCGTACGTTCTTAGTGTTTGCCCATTCGGCAGGGTGCTGACTTTTCCATAATCAAATTCAGTAAGCAATCTCTCAGCCATCTTATAGCCGTTTGTTTTGGATTTATCCGACATGTTCGCGTGATTAGCATGACTATTCTTTTTCTTGTGATTGTTGTGAGATGAGGCGTTAACCGTTCCTGTAAATGGAGCAACCTTGTTCAAAAAATAACTTCCTGCAAGTCCAATGGCTCCGACAGATCCCATTTTCAAAATATCACGACGAGAGACTTGTTCCTTTTCTTCCAGTTCCTTATCCATACTTGACCTCCTCTTAAAAAGTTTCCCTTATGCAACTTTTATGATTAATAACTACACTTTATGCCTAATACAAGTATCCTGTCAATTGTTTTTTTTTTGTAAGGTTATTTATTGTACATCCTATTTATAAAATTCTTATTTGGAATGAACAAAAAGCCAATAGAATATGGTGAAAGTGGGTGGGACAAAAAAAGAGGAGACAACGAGATGAATTCAATCATTATTGGGTTAGGGGTTTTTGTTTTTGTGTTTTTAGGCACGTTCCTTGGTGGTGGTAGTCTCCAACTTCTAAAAGATGTGGTATTCAAAAGGAGGAAATTAGTCTTATTGTTTTCAGGAGGAATCATCCTAAGTTTATTACTAAATGAAATCATCCCAGAAGCCATTGAATTATTTGAGACAAAGGGAATTATTCTTGGATTTATAGCTGGTGCACTTTTAATGAAAATTACTGATCAATTTTTCCATAAGGGGAACAAAAAATCCTTTATGTTCTTAGTAGTTGCTTTAATCCTCCATAACCTTCCCACTGGCGTAGGTGTAGGGTTGTTAATAAACGAGAGTTCAAACTCCATATTTTCTTCACCATTTTTACTTGCCATGTTTTTTCATCACATACCGGAAGGACTAGCACTTATGTCATCTGCTTTATATGGAAATGTTTCTTTCTATCTCTTTACATTAACTTGTTTGATTCTTGCGTTTTTCTTCGGTATTAGCGCATTAATTGGCAATGCGTTTTTATATCTTCAAAATATAAAAGTAAATACGCTTTTAATGGGTACATCGATAGGAACACTTAGTTTTGTAACCCTCCATGAGTTTTTAAGGAAAAGTAAAGATGTTACGATTTTTGAATGGCTTTTATACACTAGCTTTGGTTTTTTAATTCCATACTCGTTGCTTTTTATTCACTAAAACCACAAATGCTGAACTCTCCGGCTGCCATAAAAGGCAGTCCTTTTTATGGATAATTTTGGATTTGGTGATTTAATAGCAATCAATTGACAAAGTATGAATACATTCTTATTATGATACTAAAAGTTGCCTATGGGAAACAATTGGGACAGGGGGAAACACGGATGGACGAAGCTAAAGTAATAAAATTATACGATGCCAAGATCGGAAGCTTCATCCGGATCACTTCAATTGATTTAGAAGGTGTGATGAGAAGACGTTTACTGGATCTAGGTTTTGTTCGAGGGGCAGTTGTTGAAGTGATAAGAAGAAGTCCTTTAGGGGATCCGATGGCATTCCGTGTAAGCCAAACTACCATTGCTTTACGAAAAGAAGAAAGCCAGAGGATAGAAGGGGAGTTGGTCTAACATGAAAAACTCTTATACTGTTGCGTTAGCAGGCAACCCAAACACAGGAAAAAGCACGCTGTTCAATGCGTTAACAGGTTTAAAACAACATACCGGTAATTGGGCTGGTAAGACTGTTTCACTCGCAGAAGGTAAAGTTGAACATAAAGGCAAAACGGTAAGAATAATTGATCTGCCAGGTACGTATTCCTTATTCTCAAATTCAACCGATGAAGAAGTCGCAAGGAATTATATCGTTTTTGAAAAGCCAGATGTAACACTGGTCGTTTTAGATGCTACATCATTAGAGCGCAACTTTAATTTAGCCTTACAAGTTTTAGAGATGACAACGAATGTGATCATTTGTATCAATTTAATTGATGAAGCAGATAAACAAGGCATATCTATAAATGAAAAAGCGTTAACAAGGAAACTCGGTGTACCTGTTATAAAAATATCTGCGAGAAATAAAACAGGTTTTACCCTTTTATTAGATACGATTGATAGAATCCATACGGGAAAGATCGTGTGTACTCCTGAAATTATTTTTTATGATGAAGAGATCGAAAGAAAGATTCGCCAGATCGAACCGCTCGTACGGGAGTATCTTGAAGATAGTATTTCGTCAAGATGGGTAGCTTTACGCTTGCTTGACGGAGATGATTCATTATTTCAGCAGATGGAAAAACGCTTATTGGTCAAGGGGGGATAATCATGCAAAATGGATTCCAACAGAAAACTTCAGTAAGTTTGGGAAACTTATATGCGTATGCTCAAGAAATCTCTGATGATCATATGCGGGATAAGATCGTTCAAAATCTGTATAAAAAGAGTCAACAATTATGCGAATCTAGTGTCATTCATAAAAATAAGAAGAATGATAAAAGAACAGAAAAACTAGATGCCATCTTTACTTCCCCGATATTTGGATTCCCGATTATGATTATAATGCTTGGAATCGTGTTTTATCTAACTATCGCAGGGGCTAACATACCGTCATCGATGCTTGCTACTTTCTTTGGCTGGCTAGAAAATCATCTAACTGCCTTTTTTATGTATATGAATTCTCCTGATTGGCTTCATGGTATATTGGTACTTGGGTTATACCGGGGGACTACATGGGTGATAAGTGTAATGCTTCCTCCTATGGCTATTTTCTTTCCTACTTTTGCCTTGCTTGAAAACTATGGTTATCTACCACGTGTTGCCTTCAATATGGATCGAATTTTCAAGAGTGTAGGGGCACATGGAAAACAGTCTTTAACAATGGCGATGGGGTTCGGTTGTAATGCTGCAGCGATGTTATCGTCTCGAATCATTGAATCTCCAAGAGAAAGGATGCTTGCCATCCTTACGAACAACTTCGTTCCTTGCAACGGTCGTTGGGGTACCCTGATTGTTCTTGCATCACTTTTTATGGCAGCAGGATATACAGGTGGTCTTAAATCACTCGTGACGACTTCTGTTATCGTTGGAATTGTAATGGTTGGTGTAATTGTAACCTTTATTGTTTCTTGGGTTCTTTCCAAAACAGCTCTAAAAGGAGTGCCTACGCATTATACTCTAGAATTGCCGCCATATAGAAGACCGAAATTCTTTGACACAGTCATAAGATCATCATTGACAAAATCTTTATCAGTTCTTAGCCGTGCAATTAAAGTTGCTGCGCCAGCTGCAATTTTAACATGGGTCATTGCTAACATTTATGTTGGGGATACAAGTATCTTGATGTATATCGTAAACTTCTTAGATCCTTTCGGTAAGATGCTAGGGTTAGACGGCTTCATACTCATGGCTTTTCTGATTGGATTGCCCGCCAACGAGATCGTTTTGCCAATCTTATTAATGGGCTATCTTTCCACCGGGTCATTAACAGAAGTCGATAACCTGGTAGATTTGAAGCAAATCTTTGTAGAGCACGGATGGACGTGGCTTACTGCATTGAATATGATGCTATTTTCATTGTTGCATTTTCCATGCGGGACAACACTCGTGAACATATACAAAGAAACCAAGAGTAAAAAATGGACGTTTTTAGCTTTTCTGATACCAACTGTTATTGCAATTACGGTTACATTCACCATTGCTCAAACAGTTTATTTTCTTCGTTAATTCAAAAGCCCTTTATTGGGCTTTTTTTAATGTGAAAAAATGATCGATAGACACAAAGGATTAAGTTTATTTACAATTGTTTATTCTAATTATGTATTAACTTTTTCTCTTTGTATGATTGCACGCTGAGCGGATATTGTGCATAATATACATGAGCACATATTCATATTTAAGAAGGTGGAAATTATGGGACACTCTCACGATCATGGACATCACCATCATGGAAGTAATAACAAAAACGCATTAAAATGGTCATTTTTTCTAATTGCGAGCTTTATGATTGTTGAGGTCATTGGTGGCCTTTGGACTAACAGTTTGGCTCTCCTTTCCGATGCAGGGCATATGTTGAGTGATGCTGCGGCACTTGGACTTAGCTTTTTAGCTCTTACGATGGGGCAACGAAAAGCCACCCATTCAAAGACGTTTGGATACAAACGTTTTGAGATTCTAGCGGCGTTTTTAAACGGTATTACCTTAATCTTAATCTCACTTTATATCTTCTGGGAAGCTTATCACCGTATAGTAGATCCTCCAGAAGTGGTGAGCTCAGGAATGTTAATCATCTCTTTCATTGGATTGCTTGTAAACATAGCAGCTGCCTATATTTTGATGAAAGGCGATAAAGACGAGAACTTAAATGTGCGTAGTGCATTTTTACATGTGCTTGGCGACATGTTAGGATCAGTCGGAGCAATCGTTGCAGCATTACTCATCATGTTCTTGGGATGGAGTATCGCTGACCCGATTGCGAGTATCATTGTTGCGGTATTAATCATCATAAGTGGCTGGAGAGTAACAAAAGATTCCTTCCATATCTTAATGGAAGGAACACCATTAAATTTAGACGTAGAAAAAGTAAAAGAAGTTATACTATCACTTCCCGAGGTGAAGGGAGTTAACGACCTCCACGTATGGTCGATCACATCTGATTTTCCTGCACTCAGCTGCCATGTAGTAAAAGAAACATCAGCTGATTACAAGGAAGTTTTGAATCAAGTGAAAAAAGTGTTGCACGATGAATTCCATATTCATCATACGACGATTGAAGTGGATGAAGAAAGAGAAGGGCATCAGCACCAAGGGCATTGCAATTAAAAAACGAACCCTTTTCAGGGCTCGTTTTTACGTATGTTTTGCATGGTCAATGCTTTGTTTTAACAAGTCAATGACATGTTCATCATCTGTAGTATAATAAATTGTTGTGCCTTCTCTTCTTGATTTCACTAATCTAACATTTTTCAAAAATCGTAATTGGTGGGAAACTGTAGATTGTAAAAGAGAGAGTTTGTCGGCAATCTCATTTACAGACTGCTCACCATGTAGTAACAAATTTAAGATGCGTAACCTTGTTGGATCGGATAATGCTTTAAAACATTGACCGACCATAAAAAGTGTTTCTTCATCTAAATCAATAAACAGCTTTTTATTATGTTGTTCCTGTTCTCCCATGTGCAACCCCTTCTTTATTAATACATGAATCTATTATAAGAGAATCTTTCCTAATGAACAACGATTTAGACCAAGGAGGTACTTGTGAATAACGTTTTAACAACTTATCCATTCTTTGAGCTTTGGAAGATTGACATTTTACTTTTAATTGTTTTTCTAGGCTTTATATTTTCTTTAGTAACTAAGAGAGTTTTAATTTTAAATCCACATTTGGATGGTGTAAGCATTAAGAAGAGGGCACTTTTTTGTAGTGGGTTGATTCTTTGGGCTATTGCAGAGGGCAGTCCGTTAAGTCTGATCGGACATCATTATCTCTTCAGTGTACATATGGTACAGATGACAATTACCTATCTGATGGTACCACCATTATTAATTGCAGGGCTCCCGGAATGGGTGTTTACCTATCTCTTTCAGGTATCATCCATCAAGAAAATGGTCCACTTTGCAACAAGACCCTTGTTAGCGATACTAGTATTCAATTCCTTGTTTTCGATTTATCATTTTCCAAATGTTTTTGACACGCTGATGGCTAACCCTTGGGCGATGGATTTTTATCATATTGTTTTATTTATTACATCAATTATGATGTGGTTTCCTATAATATCAAATGTTCAAACCGGAAAAGAATTATCAAGCCTTCAAAAGACAGGATACATCTTTGCCATGGGCGTACTGCTCACACCAGCATGTGCGTTAATCATTTTTGCAAAAGACATATTGTATCAGATGTATCAACACAGATCGTCGATCACTTACCTCTCCTATACACCTCTGTATGATCAGCAACTTGGAGGAGTAATCATGAAAATCGGACAAGAGATTATATATGGAACGGTATTGTTGAGGATCTTTATCGGTTGGTTCAAAAAAGATAAGTTATATAGCATTGATGAATTACCAGCTGAGGATTATCGGGTCCCAAAGGGATAGCCATTTCTGTTCTAATTGGGGGGAATAAGCATGAATTATGATGTGATTGTGATTGGCGCTGGTCAAGCAGGATTAGCGATGGGCTATTACTTAAAGAAGGCAAAACATTCATTTTTAATAATCGGTAAAGAAGAGAATGTTGGGGATGTTTGGAGAAAGCGTTATGATTCTCTCGTTCTGTTCACGCCGCGGTCATATAGTACACTTCCAGGATGCTATTTTGAAGGGGATCAAGACGTTTATCCGACAAAATATGAAGTAGCAGACTACCTTGCGTCATATGCTGAAAAATTTTCATTACCCCTTCAATTAAACACTAACGTTTATAGTTTGCATAAAGAGGATAACCGATTTGTAGTTAAAACGAACCAAGGCGATTTTCTTTCAGATAATGTAGTTGTGGCTACGGGGCCGTTTCAGGTCCCATTTATACCTGAGTTTTCACATCAGTTCTCCAATGAGGTTTTTCAAGTACATTCTTCAGGTTATCGATCTCCAGAACAGCTCAAAAGTGGATCAGTGTTGATCGTTGGTGGTGGGAATTCTGGTGCTCAGATCGCCGTTGAGTTGTCCAAGACCAAAGAAGTGTACTTGTCTGTAGGACATAAAATGAAGTTCTTTCCGCAAGTAATCGGAAATAAGAGCATCTTTTGGTGGTTTCAAAAGTTAGGACTTCTACAATCACACGTAAATACCACAATAGGGCGATTTTTGAGCCGTCAGCCTGATCCAATTTTTGGTCTTGAACTGAAAAAAGCGATAATAGAAAAGAAGGTAATTTTAAAATCACGATCTGTTAGTGTAGAAAATGACAAGATCATGTTTGAAGATGTGAGCAGGGTAATGGTTGATAATGTTGTTTGGGCGACAGGTTTTAAATCCGATTTTAGCTGGATACAAATTGAGGGTTTATTCGATTACGATAGAAAACCTATTCATCAAAGAGGCGTTACTAAAGTTAAAGGGCTATACTTTTTAGGTTTGCCCTGGCAGTATCGAAGAGGATCAGGGCTGCTCTATGGAGTCGGAAATGATGCAGAGTATCTAATGAATCATATGAACAGCTTACAATAAAAACAGTGCATACAGCGCACTGTTTTTTTATAATCTAACTTGATTTTTTCTTTTCCTCCATGAGCCACTTAGAGGCTAAGACTTCTTGCTCAAATCGATTTGCATGCTCCTCTTGCTTCTTGGACACTTTCTTTATGAAAACGACAAAGATAAATGAGAATACAATTCCTATAACTATCAAAAGTGTAGGTCCTACAAACTCCATCGTCTCTTTTGAAATATTAAACAATATGATCACTCCCTTCATGGTATTTATGTGCATATGTTCATATAATAGCATTAAAAATATTATTATACTATCGAGGTAAGTTATTTTTAAGTAGCCATAGTATATCTTATTATGTTGATCATTAATTTAGGGCTGGATAAAATGAAAACCCACATTCTATTAAAGACAATGTATTTAATCACAATATTCTAAATTGAACTGTCACGTTATTGTTCCAATGCAAATATTTAAATTTACTAGAATTCATATAGAATGAATATATGAATATATGCACATGTATATTGAAAAATTGAGTTTAATGTACTGGAGGTGGGCGATATGAAACTTACTAATTTACAACTTTTTCTTTTCCTGACGGCCTTTGGATTTGTTACTGCAAGTGCGTATTGGATCTTAGCGATTTTGAAATCATATTAATTGAGGTGAAAAAGAATGTACAAGAAAACCATATTGATCATTGATGACGATTGGGACATGAGAAACTTATTGCGTATCTATCTTCGTGATTATTATCACCTTCTTGAATTAGATAATGGGCAGCGCGCTCTAGATGTATTGACAAGAAATAAAGTAGATCTTGTTATATTGGATATTATGATGCCAGAAATAGACGGATGGGAAATCTGTATGAGAATACGTGAGAAAAGTACAACACCTGTCCTAATGCTTACTGCTTTATCCGATGTACAGGATAAGATTATGGGCTTGAATATTGGGGCGGATGATTATATAACAAAGCCATTTGAACCTGATGAGTTGTTGGCTAGAGTTCAGGCATTGCTGCGAAGAGTGTCTTACTTAAATACAATGGAAAAGAAAGAAAATGAAATAATAATTGAGGATTTAACGATTAATATTAGAGCTCGAGAAGTATTCGCAAACGAGAAGAGTGTCAACTTTACGCCAAAAGAGACAGAGTTGCTCATATTTTTAGCTAATAATCCTAGACAGGTTATGACGAGAGAAGTTCTCTTAAACAAAATTTGGGGTGAATATTACTCATATGATGGCAGGGTCGTAGACACACATGTTAAAAATATTAGAGTAAAGCTAAGAGAAAAGGGACTTTCTTTTGATCCAATAAAAACGGTTTGGGGCGTAGGTTACAAATTCTCTCAACCAGGAGAACAAGTGTAATGAAGAATAGTATCATCTTTAAGATAAGTGGAAGTTTTATTTTACTTTTCTTAGTTGTGCTATTCCCTACAGGTATTGTAATCTACCAAGGATTTTCGGGTTTTTATTATAATGAAGTAAGACAAAATATAAATAAACTATCTGAGCAGTATGCCCATTCAATCAACAACACAAATGATAAAGAGTTTATTAGTATGTTTGAATCTCTGTCCAGACTAACAAGGACTGATATATTCATCACAGATTCTAAGGGGAATATAATTGCTAGTACTGGCGTGGAGGGCTTGGAAGAAGGCAAAAAGATTTCAACAAAAAACAACAATTTGTTATCTAGAGGGCAGACAATAAATAAAGAATATGAAGAACCTATTTCGAAGGCTCATCATCTAATGGCAGGAAAACCAATAAAGAATAACCACACTTTTAAAGGCAGTGTTTTTGTACTTTCATCGATTGAAGAGATTCATGAATCGATAAAAAAGGTTCGCCTATTACTTACACTTGTAGGAATCGGTGCTTTCTTTCTTATGCTTGGCTTCACTTATTTTCTTTCACGAAAACTGGCTGCTCCATTATTACAAATGGAAAAAGCAACGAAAGAAATCGCGAAAGGTAATCTCGGTGTACCGGTTGAATATTCTTCCAATGATGAAGTGGGTCAACTCGGGAAGGCAATAAATTTATTGAAAGTGGAACTAAAACAGTACCGTGATTCGAGGCAAGATTTTTTAGCTTCCATTTCGCATGAATTACGTACACCTATCACCTATATTGAAGGGTATTCAAAGGCACTTAAAAATAAACTTTATAAAGATGATAATGAAAAAGTTTTATACTTAGATACCATTAATCGGGCTTCTTTGCAATTAAAAGGCTTGATTAACGACCTCTT
Organism: Fictibacillus tiangongensis; assembly: GCF_048083785.1. Lineage (GTDB taxonomy): Bacteria > Bacillota > Bacilli > Bacillales > Fictibacillaceae > Fictibacillus. The sequence continues at coordinate 3,238,611 of NZ_CP182294.1, read as the reverse complement.
TGATTTATCAAAAATGGATATCGACCAATTTCAGCTAACAAAACAACAAATTGATATTATTGAACTTGCCGAATCTATCCTTGTTAAAGTAAAACTGCGGGCAGGAGATAAAGATATAGGAATTGAGTTTATTAAAAATACAGAAGAAGCTTATCTTTACGCAGATGCCTTGCGAATCGAGCAAATATTATTAAATCTCTTAGAAAATGCCATTCGTTATACAGATCACGGAAGTGTTATATTGGAAATAAACAAATCAAAAAAATTTATTGGAATTCGTGTCAAAGATACTGGAAAAGGAATTCCAGAAAAAGAACTTCCTTTTATTTTTGACCGTTTTTATCGAGTGGAGCGATCAAGATCAAGGCAACACGGTGGCTCTGGATTAGGCTTATCTATCGTAAAAAAGTTAGTTGAACTTCACGATGGAACAATAGAAGTTAAAAGTGATCCAGGTAAGGGATCAGAATTTATAGTAAGTATCCCTATTAATCAAAAAGTACACTAAACACAAAAAAATTAGAATTGGAGAGAGGTATATGTATCCTCTCTTTTTTTTGTAATAAAAATGAAAAATAAAAGGGTGCATTTCTTCACAGTTTCCACACATTTTTCAATTATAGTGAGTGTGTCCTAGAAACTCGAATAAACAATTATAGTGTCAGATTTTGGTGTCAGGAGGCTCGGAATTTGAAGAAAGAACTAGTTTTAATGACTGCATTCTTTACCTTGCAGTTAGGTATTGCAAATGAATTAACAACTGTAAACGCAACAACCTTGGATGAGATAAAGGAAAAAAAAGAGGAGAATGATAAAAAACGGCAAGGGAAATTAGCAGAAAAGAATGAAATAGTCACTAAAAAAGAAACCATTTCTTCTGAGATTAAACGACTCGATTTATCGATCATGGATAAAACGCGAGAATTAGAATCGAAGAAGGAAGAAATCGAAGAGATAACCAAAAATATAGAAACTTTAAAGAAAGAGATTGCTATTATAGAAAAACGAATTGAAAAGAGAGACAAACTTCTAAAAGAAAGAGTGTCTGCCATGTATGAGGATGGAGGTGCAACCAGCTATTTAGAAGTTGTATTGGGTTCAAAAAGCTTTGGCGATTTCTTAGATCGAGTCATAGCTTTAAATACGATTGCTGACCAAGACCGATCTATCATCGAAGAACATAAAGCAGATCTAAATGTATTGGACATTAAAAAGGCTAAAATCGAAAATCAGCTATTAACACTGGAAGAAACCAAAGTTGAACTTGAAAAGCTAATGAAAGTTCTTGACGATCAGCGGAATAAAAAAAATATAATATTATCAGATTTGAAGAATAAAGAAGGTGAGATTAACTCCTATATCTTAGATCTTGAGGAGAAAAATAAACTTCTAGACGACCAAGAAAAAGCGAAGAAAGCAGAAATCGCTCGTGCAAAACGAGAATCTGCAATGAGCCAAAACAACAATTCTCAGCCAAAATCAAATAGTGGGAGCGGTTCATTTTTATTTCCAACTGAAGGTATAATTACTTCAAAGACTGGTCCTAGATGGGGAAAAGAGCATGCGGGTCTTGATATTGCTAAAGCAGGAACCGTACCAGTTGTTGCTGCAGCTAATGGGACAGTGCTGCGTTCTTATTATTCATCGAGCTATGGTAATGTAGTATATCTAACACATTATATCAATGGTCAGTTGTATACTACTGTCTATGCTCACATGAAAAGCCGCCTTGTAGATTCAGGAGAAACGGTAACAAAAGGGCAACAGCTTGGTTATCAAGGCAATACGGGCAGATCAACAGGTCAACATCTCCATTTTGAGCTTCATCAAGGGGAATGGAATTCAAGTAAATCAAATGCAATTGATGCTTTACCATTACTAAGCAGATAACAAAAAGAATAATCCATTTCCATTCCCAATACCTCCCTCTTTGGTATTGTTTATATAAAATTTGAACCTGCAGGTAATAAACACCCGAATCTCAACGGGTGTTTTTACCTGTTAATATAGGATAAGTATAGGGTGACTTTTATGAATGATATAAATCTGATTTTTTCGTTTACTGCTGGACTCTTATCGTTTCTTTCGCCTTGTTCCTTGCCGCTTTACCCAGCCTTTGTGTCTTATATAACTGGTGTATCTTTACAGGACTTGAAAGAATCAAACAGGATATCAAAGCATGCGGTTCTTCATACCTTGTTCTTTCTTGCTGGATTCTCAATTATCTTCCTTGTATTAGGATTATCCTCTTCGTTATTCAGCCAACTGTTTATGCAATATAAAGATCTTTTTCGTCAAGTTGGAGCCGTGGTCATCGTATTTTTCGGGCTACTTGTAACCGGGAACTTAAGTATTAAGTTTTTAATGAAGGATAAAAGAGTTCGTTTTACTAAACGTCCTTCAGGATATTTTGGGTCTGTCCTGATTGGATTAGGTTTTGCGGCTGGGTGGACGCCATGTACAGGGCCGATACTCGCTGCTGTCATGGCTCTAGGAATTACGAATCCTGGGTCGGGGTTAATTTACATGTCTTTTTATATCTTAGGATTTGCTATTCCTTTTTTTGCACTCACTTTCTTTGTTGAAAAAATTCAATGGTTCAAAGTGCACAGCGGTATTTTTATGAATATTGGCGGTTATCTAATGATTATAATGGGAATCTTTTTGTATTTTGATTGGATGACTAAAATCATTTCGTTTCTTACAAATAATATATTCGGGGGATTTACTGGCTTTTAAAATTGGAATTTTGATTCCTATGAATTTGCAAAGATGGGGGAGAAAATTTTGGCAGAAGTAAGCGGTATCTTATTATATTGTGCATTTTTTGTCTATTTAATTGCAATAATTCCTTTTTCGATGGCTATGCCAAGTGAAAAAAAGAAACAACAATCTAATAAATGGGGGCAAATCGGATATTTTGTTTCTATTTTAGGATTTTTATTCCAAGCTGGATATTTTGTAACTCGATGGTTTGCGAGTGGTCATGCACCTGTCAGCAACCTTTTTGAATTCATCACTTTCTTTGGTATGATGCTCGTTTTTGCATTTGTAATCATCTATCGAATATATAAAACAAATATTTTAGCCATATTCACAATGCCGATTGCACTATTGATCATCGCATATGCAAGTATGTTTCCTAAAGAAATTTCACCATTAATACCAGCGCTTCAAAGTGACTGGTTAAAAATCCATGTCACTACAGCAGCTCTTGGTGAGGGACTTTTGTCTATTAGTTTTGTTGCTGGACTTATATATTTAATACGTAATGTGGATCAATCAAAATTCAATAAAATGACATTTTGGTTAGAGTTTATCCTTTATTCATTGCTATCTGTTGTTGGATTTATTTTAATCAGTTTTTCGTTTAATCTTATGGATTATAGTACTACATTTATTTGGAATGATAAAAATGAACGTATGATTACTGTCACATACGAACTTCCAGCTATTGTAAGTCCAGATGATTCAGAAGTCAACAGTAATAATCCGAGCTCACTTTTTGAAACCCCTTCTTGGATGGATGGGAAAAACGCAGCAAAAAATTTAAATAGTTTATTGTGGTCGTTTGTTGCCGGCTCTTTATTGTACATTTTGATAACGATGCTCTGCCGTAAACGAATAGCTGCATATATTCAACCAAAGTTAAAGCATATAGACCCTGAGTTATTGGATGAAATATCGTACAGAGGCGTTGCAATTGGATTTCCTGTCTTTACATTAGGTGCACTTGTATTTGCTATGATATGGGCACAAGAAGCATGGAGCAGGTTTTGGGGATGGGACCCTAAGGAAGTATGGGCTTTAATCACATTTTTATTTTATGCAGCCTATTTACACTTGCGTCTATCAAGAGGCTGGCATGGGGAAAAATCTGCATGGCTAAGTGTTGTTGGCTTTTTAATCATCATGTTCAATTTAATAGCAGTAAATTTAGTAATCGCAGGATTACATTCATATGCATAAGGAATTTGATACAATAGACATAATTAAAAAATCATAGAGGTGTTTATATGAAACAAAAAAGTAACCCCTTTAAGAAGATTGTATTAGGTACGCTTGTTCTATTCGGCATAATATTAGGTCTCTTTCTAATTTCCAATGCTAATCAAGATAGTGATTTGAACACACAATCCAGCTACAAATCCTCTCCATCCATTAAAGGACAGCCGACTATAGGTGATGCTAAAGCGGACGTGCAAGTTGTTGAGTTTGGAGATTACAAATGTCCGGCTTGTAAAGCATGGAGTGCTCAGATCTTCCCTAAATTACAAAAAGATTTTATTGATACTGGTAAAGTTAAATTCTCGTTTATCAATGTATTATTTCATGGAGAAGAGTCCGAATTAGCTTCCATCGCTGGCGAATCGGTATTTGCACAAGATGAAGAAGCCTTCTGGATTTTTAACAAAAAGATGTTTGAAGAACAACCAGCAGAAAACCATGATGGGGCATGGATTACAACAGACAAGATCTTAGAGGTTTTAAGTAAAAACACGCCTGAAATAGATAGAGAGAAAGTTAAACAAGATATGGAGAGTAAAGCCACTTTAGAAGAAGTAAGTAAAGATATTGAACTGGTAAAAGAATACAAAGTAGAACAAACTCCAAGTATTATGGTTAATGGAACAATGCTTACTGATCCTTTTAACTATGAAGAGCTAACCAAATTAATCGAACAAGAATTAGAAGGAAAATAATATGAAGCTACGTGAATCAACGCTGTATCTATCATGGGTAATATCCATATTCGCCACGTTTGGAAGTCTCTATTTTAGTGAAGTTAGGGAATTCGTTCCATGCGATTTGTGTTGGTATCAAAGGATCATGATGTATCCTTTGACCATTATTTTAGGAATTGCAGCATATCAAAATAATAAATCTATAAAGCACTACGTTCTGCCGTTATCGATTTTAGGGGGATGCATTTCTCTTTTCCATTATTTAGAACAGAAAGTGCCGGGTTTTGCTGCGATCAAACCATGCAAAAACGGAGTTCCTTGTAGTACGGAATATATTAATTGGTTCGGCTTTGTAACTATTCCATTCTTGGCATTAACCGCGTTTAGTTTAATAACTTTGCTTTTACTGTTAACGAAAAATAAATAATGGTGTATTAAAATAAAACCTATCCAAAAAAACGGATAGGTTTTTTTCTTTTTGAAGGTCAAGTACTTGTTGGGAAATCGGAAGAAAAACCCAAGTTTGTGAACAATGTTTGCACAGAGTATGTGGTTTTAGTGAATGTGGTGAAATTCCTATGACACATACGTAAATTTTAATACAAAAGGTATTTGTTCTGCTAAATTGATAGTGTTATAAAACATATTTCGAATTACAGCAGAAAGAAGGTGGCCTTAGTGTATAAGCGGTATAAACCGTTTGTTTTCTTGGGTATGTTATTGACTGTTTTCTTATTGAGTGGATGCAGTGATTTGCTCGTACTTGATCCTAAAGGACCGGTAGCTCAACAGCAGAAAGACCTGATCATGTATTCAATCATATTTATGATAGGAATTATAATGGTCGTTTATGTGTTGTTTGGATTTATCGTATATAAGTATCGTGATCATAAGGGTCATAAGGGGTACGATCCTGAAAATAAAGGAAGTCACTTAATTGAAGCCATTTGTTTGATTATCCCGTTGATTATCGTTGTTGCGTTATCTATTCCAACGGTAAAAACTATTTATTCTTTAGAGGAAGCTCCAAAGGGAAGTGAGAATAAAAAGCCGTTGGTTATTCAAGCAACCTCGGTGGATTGGAAGTGGATTTTCACGTATCCAGAGCAAAATATAGAGACAGTAAACTATATCAATATTCCAGAAGACCGTCCTATACTATTCAAACTTACATCAGCTGATTCAATGAACTCGTTCTGGGTGCCTTCATTAGGTGGACAAAAGTATGCTATGGCTGGTATGCAGACTGAGCTCTATCTTCAAGCCGATGATCCAGGGGTTTTTGATGGCCGAAATTCAAACTTTAATGGTGAAGGTTTCACAGACCAAACATTTAAAGTAGCTGCTTTAACATCAGAGTCTTTTGATAAATGGGCGAAAGAAACCCAGCAAGAAGCACCAAAATTGACTAAGAAGCAGTACGATCAACTTATGCTTCAAGGTCATACGAAAGAAATGACTTTCTCATCTACCCATCTAAAGTGGGTTAAACATGAAAATGATGCAGATTACGCTATTAAAGTGCGTGAACGCTTAAGCAAGTAATATAGTAAGGCAAAGTCTAATGGGGTGAAACTGCCCCATTAGAAGAGGAGGCACTATCAATGAAATGGGATGAATTTTTTGTAACAGGTGATCCGCTCATTTATGGGGCGGATGTCTCGATTGCTATCACGATGTTAGGAATTGTTTTTTTTCTGACATACTTTAAAAAATGGAAGTGGTTATGGACCGAATGGCTAACTACCGTCGATCATAAAAAGATAGGTATCATGTATATCATCTCTGCTATCCTGATGCTATTCAGAGGGGGAGTTGATGCTCTTTTAATGAGAACGCAACTCGCAGTCCCTGAAATGGAGTTTCTCGATTCACAGAAATACAACGAGATATTTACAACACATGGCACGATTATGATTATATTTATGGCGATGCCGTTTTTAATTGGACTAATCAACGTGGTTGTTCCATTACAAATAGGTGCACGGGATGTAGCATATCCTTATCTGAATGCTGTTAGTTTCTGGACATTCTTTATTGGAGCGATGCTGTTTAATATCTCGTTTGTTATAGGCGGATCTCCATCTGCTGGGTGGACGAGCTATATGCCGCTTGCGAGTAATGAACTAAGTCCTGGGCCTGGTCAGAATTATTACCTCTTGGGGTTACAAATTTCTGGAATCGGTACTTTGTTAACAGGTATCAATTTTATGGTCACTATATTTAAGATGCGTGCACCAGGAATGACATTGTTCCGTATGCCAATGTTCACTTGGTCAGCACTCGTTACGATGGCTATCATCATTTTTGCTTTTCCGATCTTAACGGTTGCTTTAGCTTTAATGACTTTTGACCGCCTATTCGGAAGTCATTTCTTTACACTTCAAGGAGAAGGAATGGATATGCTTTGGGCTAATCTTTTCTGGCTCTGGGGTCATCCTGAGGTTTATATCGTTATACTACCAGCTTTCGGTATATTTTCAGAAATAATAGCTACGTTCTCTAAAAAAACACTCTTTGGCTATAAAGCAATGGTCTGGTCGATGGTTCTAATCGCGGCATATAGCTTCTTAGTTTGGGTCCATCACTTCTTTACGATGGGTTCTGGTGCGTTGGTTAATTCTTTCTTTTCAGTTACCACGATGCTTATTGGGGTACCGACTGGTGTGAAGATATTCAACTGGCTCTTTACGATGCGTAAAGGTCAGATAGAATTTTCAACGCCAATGCTCTGGTCACTCGGGTTCATCGTTAATTTTGTAATCGGTGGGGTAACTGGGGTCATGCTCGCCATGGCAGCAGCAAACTACCAATACCATAATACGTATTTCTTAGTCGCTCACTTCCATTATGTACTAATAGCAGGTACGGTCTTCGCTTGTTTTGCAGGACTTGTATATTGGTATCCAAAAATGTTCGGTCATAAACTAAACGAACGTATCGGTAAATGGGTATTTTGGTTATTTACCATAGGATTCAATATTTGTTTCTTCCCGCAATACTTCCTTGGATTAGACGGAATGCCTAGACGTATATATACGTACAGCGAAGAATCAGGTTGGGGGCCACTAAACATGATTTCAACAGTAGGCGGGTTCATGATGGGGATTGCGTTCTTAGTTCTTGTTTATAACATTTACTATAGTTTCCGCTATGAACCACGTGAAAAAACAGGAGATGCATGGAACGGGCGTACATTGGAGTGGTCGACACCTTCAGCGATGCCGCCATTCTATAATTTCGCTAAAATTCCAGTGGTCAAAGGATTAGATCATTTCTGGAATGAAAAACAGAACAAAGAGATCAAACCATTGACGACACAAGATCTTCAAAAGATCCATATGCCTAATAATTCCGGTGTACCATTCGTTATGGCCAGCTTCTTCTTTGTCTCAGGTTTTGGACTTGTCTTTGAATGGTATTGGATGGCGATCATAGGGTTGATCGGTGTATTGGCAACGCTAGTTATTCGTTCTTTCGATTACAATAATGGTTACTATGTTTCGGTTGAAGAAATAAAAGAAACCGAAAACATAACTAAATAAAGGGAGGCGTGGACATGGCACAATCAAAAGTAAGAGACCTCAACACGCCGATGGAATATCAATCAGAGACTGGAAGATTGAATATTTTAGGGTTTTGGTTGTTCCTTGGGGCCGAAATAGCCTTGTTCTCAACACTGTTTGCGACATATATGGTTTTGATGGACAGGACAGCAGATGGTCCTGCATTAGGAGAATTGTTTGAAGTAAAAGGATTGTTGATACAGACTTTCTTGTTATTAACCAGTAGTTTCACATGTGGACTAGCAATCCATGAAATGCGTCGCTACAATGTAAAAGGCTTATTCTTTTGGATGATTACAACCATCTTGCTTGGTCTTGGATTCCTTGGTTTCGAGATTTATGAATTCTTTGTCTACATTCATGAAGGAGCGAATATAGGCACAAGTGCAGCATGGTCAGCATTCTTCGTATTGGTCGGTACACACGGACTGCATGTAACCCTTGGTATTGGCTGGATTATATTGATTCTGATACAGGTTGCAAAAAGGGGCTTAACACCTCAAACAACCGCTAAAGTATTTATTTCAAGTCTATATTGGCACTTTCTTGATGTTGTTTGGATCTTTCTCTTCACAGCCGTTTATCTCATGGGGATGGTGATGCAACATGGCTAATCATGCAGCTGCTCAACATAAAGGTATTCCTTGGAAGCATGTGGTTGGTTTTGTATTGTCTATTGTGTTAACACTGTTTGCTATATGGTTCGCCCTAGAAACCGATTTATCAACGAATATAAAATTGCTTGTTATTTTTGGGCTTGCAATTATACAAGCAGCATTACAACTCTTAATGTTCATGCACTTAACGGAGAATTCTAGAACACAAGGTTTTTCGGGACGAATTCAAATCGGGAATATATTATTTGGATTTTTTGTTGCGATTGTTATTGTAGTAGGATCGGTATGGGTTCTATCCTCTGGTCATGCAGAAAAGAAACCGACTAATGGAGAACACGAGATGAAAATGGATTCTGGATCAATGAACCATGATTAATAAACCTATTTGATTTACGGGTTACAGTAACTTTCATTATTTTCACATGCAAAAAGAGGAGCCGTTTAGTGTAACGGCTCCTCTTTTTATTTTCTTTTATTTTAAGAGTTACTAAAAAATTTTCTTATAACTAATTTAATTTAGTGGTTGTTACCAGTATGTTTCCACGAAGTAGGTTCTCCTGTGTTAGGACAACTAGGAAAAGTGTCTCCATGCGTTAAATCAACATGTTCTCCGTCCTTATCAATGTAATGTCCGGATTCTGTGACCTCATCACCAGTTTTATGGGTGTGATCGGCATGTCTCCAAGAAGTCGATTCATTTGTTTTAGGGCAAGGAGGAAAATGATCTCCTTTTTGCAATTCTTTTGTTTCGCCTTCTGCACAGATATATTTCCCTGTTTCTAAAACTTCTTCATTAGTTTTGTGCAAGTCTTGTGTCTGTTGCATTTTTTATTTACTTCCTTTCTTTTTTTACTTTATCAAAAATAATTTTCCCTAATCTATTTTGATTAAACATGTTCCATTATATTTTAAAGAAATTTGTAGAGTGGAAACGGAATAATACGATTCAAATATACACACATTTATGAACTGTAGAACTGTAGTGTTTTAGTAAATTAAAGTATTCATAAAACTACGTTAATAAAATATGGACTTTCATTTAATTAAGGAAAAATGTAACAGGACGGTGGTTCTGTTAAAATTTGAATGTTTGGATATATTTGAGTGAGTAGTAAAGACCAAAATGAAAATTTGAAATTGCTTTCTTTAAGCTATTGACATTAACGAACGTGATATATTTATCGATAAACAAAGTGGTTGGGATTTTCCTCGTGAACAATATCACCTTCAAAAACGAATACTGAGAGTTATGTACATTTATTATTTGAATCGTTTCGGAAGGAATAAAGTGAAATCTCAAATGAATGGAAGGAATGACATCACAATAAACATATAAGCCGAAATAGTGGTTCTCGATATACCCATGTTAGATACGACTAAATATAAAGATAGTCTTGGAGTTTTTTATTGCTGATTTAATTTTACAAATACTATCCCGGGTGGCACAAGAAGAACCGGAAAGAATTTGGAAACGGCAGCGTGGAGGTATTGATGCTGCGTTTCGATACGGGGTTTCATTTGGATTTTTAGTTCGTAATACCAACCATAAAGAAACTTCAGGTATACTTACGGGACTATTTCTTCAAGAATAATATCAGAACTAATCAGCATAATTCTCCATTTCCAATAACTAAATCCTGTAATACAAATATCGGGTAATAATGTAACGTGCAAAAACTATTCTAAGTCCATCGAATTATTTTTAACAAAAATAACCTTTATTGTCTTAATTTATGTCATCATCGACATAATAGTCAGGTGTATCAGTTTGTATATATGTTAACTGACCGCCAGGATAAATCCCTTTATTTGTGATTTTATAATCATCATGGTTATGCATAGGATAAAATTGCGGAAAAAATTTATCATTTAAATCAATAATTGGTTGCTGACAAATTTGAAGATAATTAATTAACTCTGGTGACTTGCATTTAACAGGTTCTGTAGGAATATTAAAAACTGACTTAGAATCGGCTTTATACAATTTTTTTAATTGAGAACAAAATGAGGGAAAGCCATCTTGCCCTCTAGTAATATAATTTAAATATTCAAATCGTTTATCATCTGCATTTAGTAGTAAATCATAAGTTTCTCCCGAACCTATGCTTACAGTGAAACCTTTATTTTTGATTTCATTATGGAATGATTCATCGAGTTGGAAGAGTGATGAAAGCTTTATAAATGGATCAAGATGGCTATCCTTTCCTATAATTGTGAAATGCCATCCGTGAATATGCCAGGGTACAACCTGGTATCCCATATTAATCATCCTGAGCAAAAATTTTTGATCAGTTTCCACGCGGACAAATGATTCATAATTGATTTGTACAAAATCAGATTCTGATTCATTATATAATAGAGATAAAGGATGAGGTAGTAAAGTATCGGGGAATGAACGTCCATTAATTAGCCAAAAGTCCGGTTTGTAATTGGCAGCATCAAAGAATATACCCTTATTTACATTATCGTGCCATACCGAATCTACATCAGATAATAACATAACATACTCTTTATCAAAGTATGTATGAATGTTGTTATAAGCAAAATTTCTATTTGAAGCTGACTTGGGAATTTGAGGTTGTGGTATCCCTTTAAAAAACCATACTCCATTACTATTTTGTTTAATACCTGCTTTAAATAAGCTTTCTTTTGATGGATAAACGATTAAGCCTCCATACATACCCATCTGAATGTGTTCAGATGCCTCTACATGGCAGTGATACATTAATGTTCCTGGAATTTCTGGTTGAAAAAAATAAGTCATATTTGGTGGAGGATTTTTATAATTAGTCCAGACAGGCACACCAAAAGATGTTTCAGGAAACCCATCCAACTGAGTAGGGACGTGAGCCCCGTGCATATGAATAGTATGATAGTCCATTAAATTAGGACGTTCTTTCATTCCTAAATTTATGAGTGTAATGTAGATGCGATCACCAACTTCTCCAAAAATTAGAGGAGAAGGAATTGTTGCATTACCCTTCATATCAAGGATATTTTTCCAATTTTTACGATTGGACCAATCAAGTTTAGGATTAATAATTTTGTCATTTACTTTAAAAAGACCTCCAATAAATCCAAGAATATAAACCTTTTTTCTTGATTTTGGAGAGGGACACAGAGTTTTATCAATAGGCAGATAAACAAATCCGTCCGTTGCAAATAAAACATAATGCCTTATAGACATTGAAATACCCCCAGTCATAAGAAAATCATGAATTTATCAATCTGAATAGGCTATTAATTATCTTATGCAAGAGTTTAATCTCAAATGAACATCAGCCTTTTTCATGGTACCTCTAAATCATTATCACATTTCTTACGCTAATCCATTTATATACGTATAAATGAATTTTCAATACCGTAGATGTTGCACAATAATAGCGGTGATTATGTGGGAATCTAGGTATGTAAGAGCATGTAGAAGGTTGCCAACAAGAAAGTGTTGTACGAGAGGGAAAGAAATTGCTGACACCTGAGCAGATAAATATGTTACTCTTATATCTCATTTTTGGGGGTGTCGCATAACTCAAGCACCTTGGTCATGATTGAGAGACACACGAGTTGGATTTCCTCGGTTATCCGTCCCGTCTCTATTGATACCTCCTCTCGCCTCTTTTGACTAAATCCCTTTTTCGTAACATCGGCTAGATGTTCAAATAACAGCAAGAGCTCTTCGTTTTCTCGTTTTACGATTTCAGGGGGAGTTATACTTTGAAGCAAGGAGATGATTTTGTTGAACTTTTTTAAAATTAAGAATAAAAATCGTTCGATTGTATGAATATCACTTGTTAATGTAATCTCTTCGCAATCATCAGTTATATATTTTCCGATTTCCTTTAACAGTTGGCCATATTCTTTGTATTCCATATATGTCCCCCTATACTTGATGTCATCATATATAGAAACCATACCGCATGGTTCTGTTCGAGCATTGTTCTTTTGAACATTTCTTTAGATTACAGATTCGTGACGCCATCAGAGATCATTAAATAAAATCAATTAATCGTTTAATTGGTCATCGATGACAGTTGTTTTTATTTCATTACTGAAGGTTGACGCAGTGGTTTCTGTCTGTTTTGGCGCGTGTAGTTCTTTACTTTTTGTTTTAGTTTTACTTTATGTTTAATTTTAATTATGGGTTACAATGTAAAAGGGTTGAGAAGATATCAAAACTCCCTTTATTTTTTTGAAATCAATCAAGAGAGATTATATAGAAAATCAATAAGCCGAAAGAATTTTTTAAGAGAAAAAATGAATAAAGCTTAAAAAATGTGTTTTTTAGAGTTAAGAACATAGTAAAGATTTTTACATATAATTTAAGCAAGTAAAGTGATAGGCTCATTAGTAAAAATAATAAATATTATTTTAGGTACTTAGATGGATGTTCATGTTTTTAAACAATACTGTTATTCATCAGTAAGAAAGGGGAAAAAATATGTCTTCACTCATTACAAAAGGAATTAGTATTAATCGTATAGCACCTAATTCAGTAGCTTCGTTTGGAGATGCATTCTCAATTTCACCAAACCATAGTTCTAAATTCCACGGAGGCTCTGGAAGTTTGAATGTTGGAAATAATAAAATGATCTTCAATGGACCAAGTTACACGGTTACAGTTGATAATGATAAAAATGATAGTAATAATTCAACCAATCTCTAAAAAACAAAATTCATTTTATTATCGGTTTTAAATAGGGCCGTTTTAGCAGTAAGCTGTATACCAAAAATCATTTTCTAAGGGATACTAGCTGCCTGTTTTTCTACCTTCTATTCACGGTCCCCTATTACATAACAATTCCACTTAGTATACCTCATATTTTTGGCTTGAAAAATATGTTGTTCGCATCTGTTTATGTAAATGAAAAGAATCAAGAATAGGTAAAGGTGGATGAATTATGGGAGGGAGATTAGTATCCCTCCTGCAGTAATGGTTCAGTTCCATTATTAAAGAGGAGATAAGTTCCCTCTCTCATTTAACAATTTTGCTGGCTTTTTGTCACTATTAAAATATAAATCTAGTGGAGATCAATAATTGAGCTAGCTTATCTGGACATAGATATGTTAGAGAAAGCTAGGGGGAATGTGACCTTTTAGAAACAGTAATTTTTTTGAGTGAATGTTTAAAGCCCCAATATACACCTCCTCTACAATCTTGTTGGCCTTTATCTAAAACAGGAGTAATTCGTAAAATGCCTCATAAATTTAATTAACAGTATTTACTTTTTCATTCTCCCAATACATTTCACTGAATACCTCAGCAAATGCCTCCGAAGTATTAATGAGTTCCTGAAGATTGTTATCAATTCCACCCATTTCAATCAACAATGATTTGTTTGAAAGGTCTTGATTGTATACACCGTTTCCTTCATTTTTATCTTTAATAATTACTCCACGACAAAGATCAGGGTATTTTTCGTTAATCTTATTGTGCATTGATTCAGCTAGAACAAGGTTTTTTTCGTAACCTGGATGTTCCTTTCCAACCACTAAGAACAACCGGCCATATTGCTTACCGTTAATTTCGATTGTTGTTACTTTTTTAGGTTGTGAATCTCTATGCATATCAATCAAGTATTGAATGCTTTTATTATTAGAAATTGCGTCAATAACATTTTCTCTCGCTGCAATATATGCTTTTCCAGTACCCCAGTTCTTAGATTTAAGTTTTTCACCAATGTTAGACGTATCATGGGATACACCAATTCCTCGTTCTTCAAGATCTCTTTTTAAAAGGTCACCAATTGCTATGATGTTAGTTTCAGGGTTGGAACTATTATATGTTCCATCTTTTGACAAAGACTTAAACGCTTCATAACTATGCGAGTGATAAATATGAACCACGGGTTTGCCATTAGTGTTTGGCGCTTTATGTTTTTCTTCATTCTCTTTTAAAATTTGTTTATTTTCATCTGTCGGCTCAGTCATTTTCATGATTTCTTCGATAGGAGGTGTTGATTCAATAGGTAATGTTGAAAAATTGGTTCCTTTACTCGCTAAATAGATTTCTGAATCATATATTGCTAAGCCAGGTAACTCATTTCCAAATAAACTACGTATATCCCCAGGCCGAATATTGGTAGCGAGTTGAACGAAGATAGAGGATAACTTAGGAGGTTCACTTTCTGCTGGTAAAGCTTTTGTAAAGTAACCGTTTTGTGAACCTATCGCATATACGAGTGCTTCACTACTAAAGTCTCTAAGCCATTAGTAAGAAGCGTAGAATCAAACCATTTACTTTTTACCGTTGAAAACATAATTACAAATAGAAAAGTTAGGCTTACCAACAAAACAGTGGCTTGTAGATATCTATTTTTTTTCATAAGAGTTTTCACTTTCCTCTAGTGAACATTGAACAATGTGAAAGCAGAACAATGTAATTCCAGCTATGAATACTCCTATTGTAAATACCCATGGGAATAAAAAAAAACTAATAATAGAAGAAAAAAAGATAAAAACTAACCATCGATGTAATTTTTTCATAACATTCACCTCAGCGTCTAGTTAGTAGATTATATACTAGAAACCGAAAAGTATTCTTATAATAATAGAGGATTTAGAGTCTAGAATATATTTATTGCATGTAAATATATTACAGTGGAGTAAGAAAGATAATTAATATGATTGATTGGTAGAAATATTAGTTCAAACGATAGGTGGGTGCTTCTGTCATTTAATACGATGACCGTAGCTATCTGTGGCAGTTTGAGGTCAAGAACATTTAGAGACAATTTGTTATGAATAATATAGAAAAAAGAGGCAGACTCAAAAGTTTTTACACTTTGAGTCTGCGCCATTTTTAATTAATTTTGAATTTGTTAATATTTTTTGGCTCCAAGATACCTTGTTGACCAATATGAGTTTTTCATGGAACTTATACTCACACCCTTTGATGAAGAACTATGGATGAATTCATTATTTCCAATATAAATTCCCGCATGAGATGCGCCTGGTTTATAAGTTTCAAAAAATACCATATCCCCTACCTGTGGCGTGTTCACTTTTGTCCCTTTTAAGAAAATTTCCGATACGGTGCGTGGAAGGTTAATTCCGGTAGCTTCCTGATATACATAATTCAGATATCCGCTACAGTCAAAACCCTTTGAGGAGGTACCTCCCCATACATAAGGAACTCCCATATATTTCTTAGCTGTATTAACCAACTTTGCTTTACTATAAGTTGGGGCATATACCGGCGATTTAATACCTAATGCTTTAAATGTATCGGACCCCACAATACCATCCGCTTTCAGTCCCTTAGCTTTTTGAAAACTGATGACTGCACTTTTAGTATATGAACCAAAATAATTGGTAGTTTGTCCTGAATATGTAAAATAACCTTTACTCTTTAGATGAGTTTGCAAATCCTTGACCTCAGAATGTGTCATTCCTGGTTTAAGTGTCTGATCACCTAAAGCTGCTTTACCGATTGATGGGTTTAATGTTAAGAATCCTGCAATTGTTGCTCCTATAACTAATCTTTTCACTTCTTAATTCCTCCTGTTTTCTCTTTTGCTCTCATTATTCTAGCAATCTTTTATATCAAAGGTATTATGGTTAGGTTAATTAATAATTACAAATTTGTGCAGAATTTGAGGATATTCGACATTATTTCCAATTTTAGTTTACGAGCTACTGGTGAATAATTACTTATTGAATAAAACATCTGTTTTTGTGGGCGGGGAGGATCATCCAGGGTAAGAGAAATATTTAAACCTCTAAATTTTAAATAGAGTGGATAGGTATTAAAAGAAAAAAGGAAGGTAATGGGATTAATAATTTAGATTTGACAAACAATGCGAAATCAATATTAATGGGGGTGTATTGATAAAACTCCTGAAGCTTTTGGGGAAGTTTTTAGTGAGTTTTATTGGAAAACTGAAATGTTAATCAACATATAAATTATATAAACAAAGTTAAAAAGGGCTGAAACCGAGGAGTTACAGCCCTCTTTAACTTTGTTTGATATGGAAAAAATCTAATCAAAGTAATAGCTTACGCTGATAGCGAGTATGAGCATCAAAATCACTCTTACAAAAAAGTGTTTTATTTCAGATGATTTTAGAGTGCATAGCTTCTTCACATTTGTAGCTTATTATAGACTAAGAGGTTTACCGGTACATCAACATGACTCTATATGAAGTGAGGGACTATTTTGAATCAAGTGTTTTATATTTTAAAAAGTAAAACGTTTCTTAGTTTATTGCTAACAATTAATATTTTAGGTACAATTTATGGTTATATTTGGTACGGGGTCCAGTTAACTGAAACACCATCCAAGTTTTTACTTTTTGTACCTGACAGTCCCACTGCTAGTTTATTCTTTGTTATCGTATTATTTGCATTTCTAGTAAATAAAAATCTGCCAATCTTTGAAGGACTAGCAATCGTTACTTTGTTTAAGTACGGAATTTGGGCTGTTTTTATGAACATACTTGTGTTTATTGTTAATGAATCTCTTAATATTGTTGGTATGATGTTAATCCTTTCTCATCTGGGTATGGCAATACAAGGATTGTTGTATGCCCCATTCTATAAGATTAAACCACTTCATTTAACAATTGTAGCAATTTGGACGTTGCACAACGATGTAATCGATTATGTGTTTTTTATGATGCCAAGATACAGTTTACTTAATCAATATACGCCTCAAATAGGTTATTTTACTTTTTGGCTAAGCATTGGATCTATTTTGCTCACCTATTATATATGCATATATAGAAAAGGCAAACGATCTATTTAAGAATTTAATTTAAAATCCACTATTCTTTGCACCTAGTATTTCTGTACATTTTAAGGATTCTATGAACGTTTTAAAATCTACGGTTTATGAAGGCTTTAATCCATGTCATTCATAAAATCTTGCATCATTTTGTATGACAGGGGTCCTATAAACGTATTCGTAATCACACCATTAGAGTCAATAAAGTAAGTGGTTGGTATACTGATAGGTCGATAGATACTTCCTACTTGTCCTTCTTGGTCTAACAGTATGTTAAATGTTATCCCTTCATTATTAATATAGTTTTGTACATTAGATACACTACTTTCACTTGTTATAAGATTAATTCCAATGATAACAATTTCCTTATTTTTACTGTCTTTGTGAAATCGTTCCATTTCAGGGATTTCCTCTCGACAGGGGACACCGAGTCGCCTAAAAATTTAGGAGAACCTTCTTCCCGCGGAAATCTGACAATTTTGTTTTCGAGCCATTTAAAGACATCAATTCAAATTCAGGAGCGATATTTCCTTTTGAAATTCGGGTTTTAAGCTCTTCTTCACCTTTGTTACGTTCCATTCTTTTTTTTACTTCACTTGTATTATTATTGTTTTGAACTTCCTCCTTGGCGTTAAGAATACCATTGTTAAACAATGTCCAAGCGATCATTCCAGCAAGGAGAATAGTGACAAAAATAGTTTTCTTCATTTTTACATTCCTCCGTTACTTATGATATTGCAACTTCTTTTAATTATAAAAACATATATGGAGATTTTTGGGAGAAAAGTTTGTTAAAGAAATTCTTGTTCAAGTAGTTGACTATGCATAAATTCTTCATATATTTGTTGTAAGTTTTTTTAGAAAGGGTTAATTATCGAAATAACCACTAACCTTTTTCAATCATATTTAAAAAGGTCTAACTCGTTATTAGGGAGGCGAATGTATGAAAAAATGGCTTAAGTCTTTATCAATTGTTGTTCTATTAATGAGCAGTGTCGGAATTATATCTGCATGTTCTAATGATAAAGAAAATGAAGAGAAGATGGATAAAGAAAATATGGATGGGATGGACCACGGAAATATGGACAAGGAATAACTGTTGTGAGTTCATTAAGCGCTTGAAATTATTCAGATACTGCAAAACAAGAACTAATCTATCTGATAAAATCATTTATGGAGATCTCTTACGATTTTTGGAAAATAATAATGGTTTATAATAAAAAGTTCAGGTGCTCCCTGGGCTTTTTCTTATGAAATGGATAAACAAAGCCTCTTGGATAATAATCCTATAAATATACTTGTTTCATTAATTTATAGAAGAAATCTTATTTGATTATAGATTTTGTAATAGAACTGAAATGTAAACAAAGCTTAAAATGCATATTTCCTGCAATTTTCTTTTTTATAGTATTTCTTGTCAAAGTAAATCGAAATATTGCATCTGAGGGTAAGGAGAATATAATTTGAAAAGGAAATTTGTTTCGTTAGCTGCAGTTCTAGCTGTAAATATAACTTTTGTCAGTATTTCAAGTAATGTAAGTACTGTACATGGAGAATCACTGGAAGAAATAAAAAAGAAGAGAGAACAGAATGGTGAAAAAGAAAAGAAAAAAAAATCAGAGCTGAATTCAGTCAAAAATGAACAAAATAAGGTCCAAGATGGAATTCAAGAGATAGACAACAAAATATATGAACTAGAACAAAATATTAAGGAAAAAAGCACTGAAAAAGAAGATATTATTCTTTCTATTGATAGTCTGAAAAAATCAATAGCTATCATTGAAAAACGTATCGAGACTAGAGACAAGCTTTTAAAAAATAGAGTAAGTGCAATGTATGAGGATGGTGGAGTCATCCAATATCTTGATGTACTGTTAGGTTCTAAGGATTTCGGTGATTTTCTAGATCGGATAATAGCTTTAAATTTAATTGCAGAACAAGATCGTGAAATTATTGAAGAACATAAACTTGATCAAAGGAACCTTAAGTTGGAAAAACAAAAAGTTGATTCAAAACTTTCACAACTCGAAGTAACGCTAACTGAAATGAAAACGTTAGAAGAGCAATTAAGTGCCCAGCGAGATGAAAAAAATAGAATCCTAGCGGAATTGAAAATTGAGGAGGGGAAAATTAATAATTATCTAATAGAGCTTGATGAAAAGAATAAACTTTTAGCAAACCAAGAATCAGCAATTAAAGCTGAAATGGAACGCGCTAGAAAAGCAGAATTAGAACGTAAGAAAAAAGAAATGGAGAAAAGCAAAAGAGTTCAAAGTGCATCATCATCACCAGTTCAAGCAGAAACATCAGATGAAAGAGAGGGCAAGACAGGCATGTTTCTTTTTCCTACAGAAGGGACTCTAACATCTACGATGGGTCCAAGATGGGGGAAAGAGCACGCAGGCATTGATATTGCAAAAGCCGGTACAGTACCTATTGTAGCTGCTGAATCTGGTACAGTTCTTCGGTCGTATTATTCAAGCAGTTACGGTAATGTTGTTTTTATATCGCATTATATAAATGGGCAGTTATATACAACCGTATATGCTCATATGAATAGTAGAAGTGTACAGGATGGTCAAACAGTAAGCAGAGGTCAATTGGTCGGGTATCAAGGAAATACTGGTAATTCATTTGGTCAGCATCTACATTTTGAGCTTCACAAAGGTCCTTGGAACTCAGGCAAGACAAACGCTATTAATCCTATGCCGCTTCTTAGCAGATAGTAAGAATTTTAATTCGGGTGAAAATATATGGATATCCAAGGTTTTATTCTCGACTTATATAGCAGTAATCCAATACTGACAGTAGCTATCAGTCTTTCATTAAATATTATTATTGCTGTTTTAGGGATCGTTCCTAGCGTGTTTTTAACCGGAGCGAACATCATCTTCTTTGGTTTTTGGGGAGGAACGTTTATCTCGTTTTTAGGCGAGATACTTGGTGCCCTGATTTCTTTTTGGTTATATAAAAAGGGATTAAATAAATTTAAGCTCACCAAAATTTCCATGTATTCATGGGTAAATACATTAAGAAAAGCGAAAGGGTTAGACGCCTTTTATTTAATCTTTTCTTTACGATTGATGCCCTTTATTCCGTCAGGTATTGTAACATTAGCTGCAGCATTTACTAACTCTTCTTTTCTAGTATTTTCTGCAGCTACCATTGTTGGGAAAGTCCCAGCCCTATTACTCGAAGCATTCTCCGTCTATCAAATCACGCAATTTACCTGGATAGGAAAGATCCTGTTGGTTTTAACTGCTATCTATTTGGGATACTTATTGTTCAAAAACACCAATTCAAAATAAGTCATAAGTCGTTTTCACGGCTTTTTTTTATGCAAAAAAAATCCATATCTAATATGTAAAATGTACTTAAAGAGGGGGAGGGTTATGAGACAAAGAAAACAAGAGAATGAAGAAAAAGTAGATGAGTCTTGGCTCATACCGTATGCGGACATGTTAACTTTGTTATTGGCATTATTTATTGTACTTTTTGCCTCTAGTAGTATTGATGCAAAAAAATTTAATGCCATGATGATATCCTTAAGTACAAGTTTTGGTAATAAAGGGGTACTAAATGAGACTAAAAGTTACCAGACTACAAGTATGCTAACCGAAGAGCAAAAATCGATAATAGAATACGAGAAAAATGAACTTGAAAAATTACATATAAAAATAGAGAATTATATAAACGAAAACGGATTTCAGAAGATTGTTCAAACGAAGTTAAGTGATGATGGCCTTTATATTGTTATTGTTAATGATATCCTTTTTGATTCTGGGAGAGGTCAACTCAAAATGGAGGCAAAAAAAATAATCTACCAATTAACCCCTTTATTAATAACCCACCCGGCAAGAGATATAATCATCGGCGGTCATACCGATAATGTACCGATACATAATAACGATTTTCGTTCCAATTGGGAATTAAGCATGCAGCGGTCTCTTCATGTTCTAGATGTTGTGCTCTCTAACAAAGATCTAGATCCTGCTCGTTTTAGTATAAAAGCTTATGGGGAACATAAACCTTTGGAATCTAACTCAACCTCTGAAGGGAGAGCTAAGAACAGAAGGGTCGAATTTTTAATCTTACCTTTGCAAAAAGAGTAGAGGTTTATTTGAAATAAAATATACACACAATCCGTTTTCCATTTGGGAAACGGATTTATTTATGGGGAAATTCTAATGCTCTAAATAAGTATGGACGGTATAAAACTAGCATAAATGGGGATGCTAGTTTAGTAGGGAGGGATACATTAATGAAAAAGGCATTTGTTATTATACTTACAATCTTTCTCATACTTATAGATAGTCCGATTGGTTTTAGTGATAAACAGCCAACGGACTCAATAGTCGTAAAAAATTTAATGGACAATGAATCTATACAACAAGAAAAATTATTTCTCACATATGGAACAACCATTTCTGAAAAGCAAACGTTGAATGATTTTCAAAGAATGGTAAATAAACTAAACCAGATATTCTCAGTCCAATTAAAAGTTTACACAGATCACGATGATCATGGAATCATAGAATTTATAGGAACTCATAAAAAAAGTAAAAAGACAACACTGTCAATAAAATGGCTGGGACAGAAAGTTCAAACAAGTCCGAATTTGTACAAAACCTATTTATTGGTTAATATTACGAGTCAGGACTTAGGAACAAAGAACATGAAAAAACTTTACGATAACTTACGCAACAAGTTAATCACGTTAAAGTTAAATCCTAACATCAATACTACAGTTCAAGGAGCCATCGAGCGAAAATTAGTCCAGGATGAACAAATCAGTCTCATTAATAAGATGACAAAGAGACTGAAAGGAAAAATAACCGATAAGTACATAGACAAGTACTTCATCAGTTCCAACGGGTTCTCTCCAAAACTTAACCGGACCATTAAAATAAATAAGAACAAGATTAATTTTCAAATCTCAAGTTATTATCATACAGAAAGGAAACGTACAATTATCACCATTGGGAATCCGATTATTACTGGGGATTCGTGAATATAAAAAAGCAGGCCATATATTTGAGGCCTGCTAATTTTTAAGATACTGGAGAATTTTTCTTCGTTCTTCTATAAACAATTAAGAAGAAGGAAAGAACGATCAAAACGATCGATATGATCTGTGCCATCTTTAATGAGGAAGTTAACATAAGGCTGTCAGTCCTCATCCCTTCAATGGCAAACCTTCCTATGGAATACCAGATTATATAGCTTAGAAACACTTCGCCATTCTTAAGATTGAACTTTTTAAGGGTTATTAAGACAAAAAAACCAATCATGTTCCATACCGACTCATAAAGAAAAGTGGGCTGGTAATAAACACCGTCAATATACATCTGATTAATGATAAAATCCGGAAGCCATAGATTTTCCAGGAACGACCTTGATACCGGTCCTCCATGGGCTTCTTGGTTAATAAAGTTCCCCCATCGTCCAATCGCTTGTCCTAAGATGATACTTGGAGCTGCGATGTCTGCAATAGTCCAAAAGGATAGTTCTCTTCTTTTTGTAAAAATGTATGCTGTTAAAAAGGCACCTATGAGTGCTCCATGGATTGCGATTCCCCCATTCCAGATAGCAAATACATCGGCAATACTATCTTTATACTTCTGCCATTCAAAAATAACGTAGTATAATCGGGCTGTAAGTATTGAGACTGGTACGGCTATCATGACCAAATCAACAAACGTGTCTTTTGGGAGGCCACGTTTCTTGCTTTCTCTATTTGCAAGGAGAAATCCTAAAAATGCTCCTGAAGCTATGATTAACCCATACCAATAAATCTGAATTACTCCAAAATCAAGAGCCACCCGATCTATGGGTTGCATTGAAGATTCAATCAAGTTAAACACTCCTCTAATTTTCTATTAAAACCACTTTGATTAGATTATAAGAGAAAAATAAGGAGTTTTTTTGAAGATGAACCGTAATTATGACTTAATTGACTTATACTCATTTAATCAATAATTATCTTTATATATAAAAGATAAGTCCATATATCGGAATCATCTTCAGCTGCATTATTTAGCGGAAAGTCCTGAAATGAACTTGGTTTAGATCATAGTTATTAAAAGATAACCAAAACCAGCATGCGAGACTAAATTATCTCTTCGCTTTGTTTCTTTGATTATTTCTTTAAATACTCCTCAAAGGATACTCTAATCTCACAATCTATTAAAAACTTAATATTTAATGTTTGTTGCAAAGAGAATACACAAAAAGTTCTTATTTTATTAGTACACTTCTTATCAAAATAGATACCTTATACTTAAAAGTGTGAATGAAGTTTGAATGAAAAAATCGTCATGCATACTGTTGCAATTTAAAGGGTAATATAGTGTTTAAATAAAAAAGGAAGGAGAGTTTTTAATGAAATTTAAAAATTACTTTCTTGGAAGTTTACTACTGGTTTTCACACTTACTCTCGCTGCGTGTGGTAATAATGACCAAGATACAAATCAAAATGATGAGAAAATGGAAGAAGGAAAGGACCATGGGAATATGGACCATTCCGGATCGGGAGAAGTACCAAAAGGTTTAAAAGAAGCAAAAAATCCTAAATATGAAGTAGGAAGTAAAGCGATTATAAATGCAAATCATATGGAAGGGATGAAAGGGGCAGAGGCAACAATTGTAGGTGCTTATGATACATATGTTTATAAAGTAACATACACGCCAACTACAGGTGGGGAAAAAGTAACAGATCATAAATGGGTTATTCAAGAAGAGCTTCAGGATGCAAATGAGAAACCTTTAAAACCAGGTGCAAAAGTCGTGCTTAATGCAGACCACATGGAGGGCATGAAAGATGCTGAAGCTACTATAGACTCTGTAGTGAAAACCACAATTTATATGGTCGATTTTACCCCTACGACCGGTGGGGACAAAGTAACAAACCATCAATGGTTAACTGAAAGCGAGTTATCACCTGAGTAAGATTTTAATAGTGGGAGGAGTATCTACGATAGTAGGTACTCTTTTTTTACCTCTATTTAGAGGTGAACAATGGAAGCTTCTTTTCACATTAAACGAAAGCTCTTAACTTAGAAAATTATGCCTAACTTTAGTATTGCTTATCTTCTATTAATAAATAGGGAGTATGATTAGGTAGATGGATGATATTGAGCTCTGAATTTAATGCATAAATTCTTGATAATTTTAAGGTAATGTTAATAGGGAGAGGGGGAGAATTATGTATGATATTTTTAATTTGTTAAGTAGTTTTTTAAATGAACCCTTAACTACTCTCTTTTATAATAACCAAGGCATACCACTTTTGAGTGCTTTCTTTTTAGGGATTTTGGGGGCAGTAGCTCCTTGTCAATTAACTGGAAATATAAGTACCATGATGTATTATGGCAATAAGTCTCTAAGGGATTCAAAAATTTGGCCAGAGATCTCCGCTTACATATTCGGAAAAATTTTTGTTTATATTATGTTAGGACTACTGATATGGATATTTGGTCGTACTTTAGAAAATAGCTTAACTACAATATTCCCTATTGTCAGAAAATTGATTGGCCCGTTACTCATAATCATCGGATTTTACCTGATTGGTATCATAAAATTGAACTTGAGTATTATATTCAATTTCCACTCCTTTTTTTCAAAAAGAGGCATTATTAATTCATTTTTATTAGGAGTTGTACTGACACTCGGTTTTTGTCCAACAATGTTTCTACTCTTTTTTGGACTTTTAATGCCATTAGTACTTTCTACTTCCTATGGAATCATACTGCCGGGGATTTTCGCTTTAGGAACAGTCTTTCCATTTCTGCTATTAATCTTTTTAATCTTATACTTTAATTTATATGGAGTACTTTTGAAGAAAAGCAAGAAAATAGGCAATGTAATCCAGGTGACTTTTGGATGTTTGTTTACTGTTCTAGGTATTCTAGATATCTTTGTCTACTGGCTCTAATAGGAGGGACTATGAAGATTTCAATAAAACTTGGGTTAATTCTATTGGTTATCATGTTAATCATAGAGTTTTTACTTTTTTTAATCTTATATCAAGGCATTTTGACAAGTCGTATTCAAGAGGAAACACGAGATCTTGTCGCGCGTGGAAATAATCATAGAGATGTTTTAGAAAGAAAGTTTGATGATGTTACACTCCATCATGTTGGTCTAATGGAGTCCAAAGCGAAAACAAAAGTTGTAGTAATGGATTCGGATGATAACATTTTAGTTAGGTCAAGTGATATCGACACTAAGATGAAAGAGATACTGAATAAAAATATCACACCAAGCCATCATGGGTTTTTAGTACAGAATGACTGGAAGAAGAAAGCTTATTTTGCATCGGTTTCACCTATTGTAATTGATGGCAAGCACGTGGCATTCGTATATATGTTTTTAGATACAAAATTTATTCAACAGATGAATAACCATCTTATAGATGAGTTTGTTAAAATCAGTATCATTTCACTAATAATACTGATTATTGCAGTAAGCTTTTTATCTAAAACGATTACTAAACCCTTACTTAAAATGAAAGAAGCAACAAAAAAATTAAGTGATGGTTATCACAAAGTCACCTTAGATATAAACAGAAAAGATGAACTCGGTGAACTTGCCCTGCAGATTACTACTTTATCGGAGGACTTGAATCGATTACAAAGAGATCGAATTGAATTCTTAGCTAATATATCACATGAACTACGTACACCCCTTACCTACATCACTGGTTATACTAAAATCCTGCAGCGTCCAAATATCCAAGTAGAAGAGAAGGCAAAATATTTAACCATCATAAATGAAGAATCAAATAATCTGACCAAACTTATTGAGGATTTGTTCGAACTTGCAAAGATGGACCAAACTAGGTTTGTGATTCATAAGGAAAAAGTGTCGGTCTCCCAACTGGTTCAAAAAGTTCTTAATAATATAAAACCAGTTTTTTCTTCAAAAAAGATCGAATTGGTTTATTTCTCGGACGGGGATTATATTTTAGAGATTGATGAGAAAAGGATATATCAGGTTCTAATCAACCTCTTGGATAATGCAATGAAATACTCATCAGAAAATACGACGGTCAATATCAGTGTCACAGGACACAAGGAGTTTATCGAAATTCAGATTAAAGATGAGGGTGAAGGGATTCCGGAAAATGAATTGCCATTGATTTGGGATCGTTTATACAGAGTCGAAAAGTCCCGGTCTAGAGAAAAAGGAGGTTCCGGTTTAGGATTAGCTATTGTGAAAGAGATTATAGAACAGCATGATGGAAAGATTACTGCCACGAGTCAAATCGGGAAAGGAACAACCATCTCAGTATTTTTAAAAAGGAGTTAAAAATGAAAAAAATATTAATAGTAGACGATGAACAAAGAATGGTAGATTTGATCTCATTATATTTAAAACCATATAATTTTGAAATAGTAAAATCTTATTCAGGAAATCAAGCGATTGAAATTATAAAAAAAGAGAAAATTCATTTAGTTCTATTAGATGTTATGATGCCAGATATAGATGGCTGGGAAACAATTAAGCTGATTCGAGAATGGCTGCAAGTACCTATTATCATGTTGACTGCAAGGAACGAAAAGATGGACATTGTAAAGGGGTTAAGACTTGGAGCGGATGATTATATTACGAAACCATTTGATGAAGAGGTATTATTAGCTAGGATTGAAGCAGTCTTAAGAAGGTCGCAGCAAGAAAATGAAGAGGATTATGGAATTGAAGGATTGATTATTGAAAAGAAAAGGCACTATATTTCTTATAATAATCAATCGATAATTCTTACTCCAAAGGAGTTCGAAATGATTTACTTATTAATCAAATTTCCTCGGCGTGTCTTTAATAGGGAGCAGTTGATAGAGATTATATGGGGTATGGAATCTGAAACTGAAGGTAGAACTATAGACTCTCATGTTAGAAATATTAGAGAAAAGTTCAGAAAAGCAGGATTTCCAATTGACAACTATTTTAAAACAGTATGGGGTTTAGGATACAAATGGGAAAATAATTAGAACAACAATCTGAAAATGTAGTGAATGTGATGGATGATATGATTCATGATGTGTAGAACAAAAATGACAATAAAGATAATAATTAATATAAAAATCGGAAAAATAGTAATTGTAAAAGCTAAATTATAGTTTTAAGCCCAATGTGTTTATTGCATTGGGTTTAAATTTATAAATGAAGGGATGTAAAAAATGAATCACCATCACATGAATGAACATCATACTGAAGAAAATAAGCAACAACATAATCATTCGTTAGGAAATCATACTAATCAAGAGGATCATAACGGACACCATGACCATATGATTGATGATTTTAAGAAAAGGTTCTATATTTCATTATTATTAACTATACCCATATTAATTCTTTCACCGATGATTCAGATGTTTTTTGGTTTTAACATAACTTTTCCAAGTTCGATGTTAGTCCTGTTTACATTGTCAACAGTAGTATTTTTTTATGGTGGATGGCCATTTATATCAGGATTGATTGATGAAATAAAACAAAAGAATCCAGGTATGATGACATTGATTGGGCTTGCTATCATATCAGCCTATATCTACAGCACTCTTACCGTTTTTGGATATGAAGGGGAAAACTTTTTTTGGGAATTAGCGACATTAGTGGATATTATGCTTCTAGGTCACTGGATAGAAATGAAATCAATTATGAAGGCATCCAACTCACTGGAAGCACTAATTAAGTTAATGCCTCAAGAAGCCCATCTAATACAAGAAAACGGTGATGTAATGGATGTATCTGTTTCAGAATTAAAGAAACATGACAAAATCCTTATTAAACCTGGAGAAAAGGTGCCTGCCGATGGTGTAGTCATTAAAGGCGTTTCAAATGTTAATGAATCCATGTTAACCGGCGAATCAGTACCTGTGGAAAAAGAGAAGGATCACAACATAATTGCTGGTTCCATTAATGGTGAAGGGTCTTTAACGATATTAATAAAGAATATTGGTGAAGAAACCTATTTATCCCAAGTCATTAAACTGGTTCAAGATGCCCAAGCAACAAAATCGAAAACTCAAGCATTATCTGATCGGGCAGCAAAATGGTTGTTTTATATAGCTCTGTGTGCAAGCTTAACGACTTTAATAATATGGTTGCTCTTAGGTTATGATTTCTACATAGCACTTGAACGTATGGTTACTGTTTTAGTTATTTCATGTCCGCATGCTTTAGGGTTAGCGGTTCCATTAGTAATTGCAAGGTCTACAACCTTATCTGCTAAAAATGGTCTTCTAATTAGAAACCGTACAAGTTTTGAAGACGCTCGAAACTTAGATTCTATTGTGTTTGATAAAACAGGAACTTTAACAAAAGGGGAATTTGGAGTTACAGATATAATAACTGAGGCTAATAAAGATGAAAATGATTTATTGCAACTAGCAGCATCAATAGAATCTCAATCAGAACATCCTATTGCGAAGGGTATTGTAGAAGAGGCGAATAAAAGGAATATCAAACTGTTGGAAGTAGAAGAATTTAAATCAATAACAGGAAAAGGCTTACAAGGAATAATAAAAAGCAAGGCCGTGAAAGTTATGAGTCCGAGGTATGTAATCGAAGAGAGCATAGCTTTTGACTCAACAACTTATAAAAAACTATCGAACGAGGGCAAAACAGTTTCTTTTATTTTGATTAATGACGAATTATACGGAATGATTGCGCTAGCTGATCAAGTTAAAGATACTGCCTATAGGGCGATTGAGAAACTTAAAGAAAAAAATATTCGAACTATAATGTTAACTGGAGACAATCAACAAGTTGCGAATTGGGTCGGAAAAAAGTTGAAATTAGACGAGATATTTTCAGAAGTACTTCCTCATCAAAAGGCCGATCAAATTAAGAAGATTAAATCGAGCGGTCAAAAAGTTGCAATGACCGGTGATGGTGTAAATGATGCCCCAGCCCTTGCTAGTGCAGACTTAGGCATAGCGATAGGGGCTGGGACAGATGTTGCTATGGAGACAGCTGATATTATTTTAGCAAGAAGTAATCCAGAAGATGTCGTTTCAATAATTGATCTTTCAAGAGCTACATATAAAAAGATGTTACAAAATTTATGGTGGGCCGCTGGTTATAATATTTTTGCCTTACCTCTCGCAGCCGGAATTCTTTATCCCTATGGAATTTTATTAGATCCAGCAGTGGGAGCAGTATTAATGTCATTAAGTACAATTATCGTAGCCATCAATGCACAATTGTTAAAAATTTAATCTATATTTTATTGAAGGAACTATCATATCAAAAGGTAGTTCTTTTTTGATTTGAACTAGAATGTGGTACTACTTCATAATTTATGCATATTTTTTTGTTATAACAAATTTACTTAAGTTATTAATATTTATTGATTAAGTTTCCATTATTCGAGAATTGATATTTTGAAATAATAAATAACATCAAATTTAGTAAATGGGTAACTTTCATTATATTTAATGGGGGATTTAGTAATGTGTGGTTTTATCGGTTATTTGAGTAATAACGAGATACAAGGAACGAATACAGAAGTTAATGATTTTATGAACATGACTAATATTATCTCTCATCGGGGACCAGATGATGTTGGATATTATTTTGATGAACATATTCGTCTAGGATTCCGTAGATTGAGTATTATTGATTTAGATAGCGGGAAACAGCCATTAGGATATGAAGATGATCGGTATTGGATAACCTTTAATGGTGAGATTTATAACTATCTTGAATTAAGAGAGGGCTTAGAAAAGAGAGGGCTATCTTTTAAGACTGATTCTGATACGGAGGTTATCCTGGCTTTATATAGTATCAAGCGTGAAAAGGCTCTTAATGAGTTGCGAGGTATGTTTAGTTTTTTAATATGGGATAAAGAAAAAAAAGAATTGTTTGGTGCTAGAGATCATTTTGGTATTAAGCCATTTTTTTATTATGAATCTGAGGATGAATTATTATGTGCATCTGAGAAAAAAAGCATCCTGCTTGCAACGAATGGAGGGAGCTTTAATGAGGAAGCTCTACATTATTATCTCACATATCAATTCGTTCCAGAACCATACACTTTTTCCAGTTCAATAAAAAAGTTAGAGCCAGGTCATTACTTTGTAAAAAAAATCGGTCAAAAGATGAATATTAAGAATTACTTTAAACCTCGCTTTACTCCTATTTTCAAACCTTTTGATGAGGAAATCAATACGATTAGGGATGTAATGAGAGAATCTGTAAAGGTGCACATGAGAAGTGATGTTCCTGTTGGTTCATTCTTGTCTGGAGGTATAGATTCTTCAAGTATTGTAGCGTTAGCTAAAGAGTTTAATCCTAAAATTAAAACTTTTACTGTAGGATTTGAACGAGAAGGTTACAGTGAAATAGATTTAGCCAAAGAAACGGCTTCAGATCTTGGGGTAGAGAATATTCATTATATTGTAAAACCAGAAGAGTTTATTGAACAACTGCCTAAAATCATTTGGCATTTGGACGAGCCCGTCGCGGATCCTGCATTAGTCCCACTGTTTTTTGTCGCAAGAGAAGCCAAAAAGCACGTTACCGTAGTCCTTTCCGGTGAAGGGGCAGACGAACTGTTCGGTGGATACAATATCTATCGTGAACCATATTCATTAAGACATTTCAAAAAACTTCCAACAGGAGTAAAAGAGGGACTAAACTCATTTTCAAAAATGCTACCTGATGGTACACGTGGAAAAAGCTTTCTTGAGAGAGGTACAACCAGCATCGAGGACCGCTATATCGGAAATGCAAAGATATTTTTAGAAGCTGAAAAAAAGGAGCTCCTTAAGAACTATCAAACGAAATGGGATTATAAAAACGTTACAAAAGAGCTATATCGTAACATTCAACACCTAGACGATGTTCATAAGATGCAGTATATCGATATGCACACATGGCTGCGGGGAGATATTCTAGTGAAAGCCGATAAGATGACGATGGCGAACTCATTAGAGTTGCGTGTCCCATTTTTGGACAAGGAAGTCTTTAAAGTTGCTTCACAGCTTTCTTCGTCTAAGACCATAACAAATCAAACGACAAAATATATACTAAGAAAAGCAATGGAAGGAATCGTACCAGACTCTGTTCTAA
Organism: Fictibacillus tiangongensis; assembly: GCF_048083785.1. Classification (GTDB taxonomy): domain Bacteria; phylum Bacillota; class Bacilli; order Bacillales; family Fictibacillaceae; genus Fictibacillus. Next base: position 3,206,948 of record NZ_CP182294.1, on the reverse strand, counting down.
CTAGAAAGAAGTTAGGATTTCCGGTCCCCATACGCCATTGGCTTCAAAATGAACTGTCTGATTGGGCATATTCTTTGATTGTCGAAAGTGAAACGGATTGTTTGTTTAATAAAGTGTATTTGCTGAATCTTTTAGATGACCATCAAAAAGGAAAGAAAGATTATAGCAGAAAGTTGTGGACGATTTTAACGTTTATGATTTGGCATAAAATTTATATTGAGAAGAAATATAATTTCTCGAAAGATAAAATTTTGAACGATAATGATGCTAAGTTATTAAAAGTGTAAAGGATTTCCAAGTGCCAAGTTCTCATGCTCGAGTACTTGGTTTTTATATTTCTTGAATGAACATAAAATAAAATTTAGATAAAAGAAAGAAGGTGAAAACTAGTATATGTGGAAATTTTAGAACAATCATGTGAAAAAGGAGGTTTAATGCATTGCTGAAAACATAAAAACCAAGGAAGTGAATAAATGTCACTGAAATCGGATGGTTCATTAAAGGAACAGACAAAATGGGGAAAAATCTCTATTATTCTCTCTTTAGCAATTCCAGCCATGTTAGAGAACATCTTACAAACGATTGTAGGATTCGTAGATACTCTCTTCGTAGCAAAGATAGGACTAGAGGAGGTAACTGCAGTAGGTGTAGCTAATACGGTAATAGCCGTTTATATAGCCGTCTTTATGGCGGTTGGCGTCGGGACTTCATCACTGATCGCACGGAGTTTAGGAGCCGGAGATATTGATCAGGCGAAATCAATCGCTAAACAATCGACTCTCTTAACAGCGTTTATAGGTCTATTCTTTGGAGCCGTAAGTATATTTTTGGCGGAACCTTTCCTTTTATTAATGGGTGCTGATGAAAAAGTTTTAGTGGATGGAGTTGTCTATTTCCGAATCGTCGCTATACCCTCCATATTCATTTCTCTCATGTTCATCTTCGGAAGCATCCTGCGAGCTTCTGGTGATACGAAAACACCATTGAAGGTAAGCTGGTGGATAAATATAATCCATCTTGGTCTTGATTATGTTCTGATTTTTGGAGTAGGCGATTGGGAAGGATTAGGAGTTGCTGGGGCCGCTTGGGCTACAGTATTAGTAAGAATAATGGGAACATGGATGCTCTATCATTATATTAAGAAATCAATCGTTTCTTTTTCCCTGCGTAAAGGTACACTGAACATGATAAGGGGCGTCATGCTATCCGTCATAAAATTATCCATACCTGCTGCGATCGAAAGGTTAATAATGAGAGTTGGCCAAGTTCTATACTTCGGATTGATTGTGCATATAGGAACAGAAACATTCGCAGCTCATACCATTGCAGGAAACATCGAAACCTTTTCTTACATGCCTGGATATGGATTAGCTATCGCCGCTACTACTCTAGTAGGCCAAAGTATAGGAGCGGGAAAATTAAAAGATGCCTACCAATATGGCATTTTAACAACCGGGGTCGGAATCTTCTTCATGTCAATAATAGGGATCATCTTATTTGTTTTTTCTCCATATTTTGCATCCTGGTTCACGACAGATAAAAATGCCATTGAAATGGTGGTAACTGCTCTAAGAATCGATGCATTTGCCCAACCCGCACTTGCTGTAGGATTGATCTTGGCAGGGGCTCTTCAGGGAGCTGGCGATACAAAAAGTCCCATGTATAGCACAGCAGTCGGTATGTGGGTGATACGAGTCCTAGGTGTTTACCTTTTTGGAATCGTACTCGGCTATGGAATAGCAGGGATATGGATTTCAATTGCTCTAGATTTACTTATAAGAGCTATATACTTATATGTTAGATGGATAACTTATTTTAAAATATCTACTGAAAAAAATATACCAAAATAAGAGATAATTATTTTTAAAACTAAAATAAAAAAACCATTGACTTATAAAAATTGGAATACTAAAATGGAATCAATTACAATTATTTTGAATTTTTAGAAAATTTATATACTATTTCTTCCTAGCTGGTACTAGGTTTTTTTTATACTACATATTATACGTTGGGAGGGTATGGTATAAGAGGGGGTTTTTCATTGGAGGGAAAGTTAGTTAGGCTAGCTGTCAACGGAGGAATTGGTTTTGGTGCACAACTATCACCTAAACAATTACTTCTATTGAGCAAGTACTTACCTGAGGATTCAGAAATTGAATTAACAACATTCCAACAGCTTATTATTCAAGTACCAGAAGATAACCTGGAACAAATAAGGAATGAGTTGGAGCTTATAGGTCTTTCATGTTATTCAGTAGGAAACTATGTAAAGAGCTTAAGAACTTGCGGTTTTTGTAAAGGGGCAGAAGAAGAGGGTATGCCAGTTGCCATCGAGTTGAACAATCGTATCGCAGGTAAGGAAGTGCCTTTTACACTACGGCCCGCATATACTGGTTGTCCTACCGCATGTGGTGAACCATTAGTAAACGATATTGGAGTTATAAAACAAAGAGACACCTTTGATCTCTATTTAGGTGGCAAAGCAAATGGTCTTGATGCACGAACAGGTCAACTTTTCAAAAATAATCTACAACCAAACGAATTATTTAAACTAGTCGAACAAATTATTGATATTTATGCTAAAAACGGTAAAAGGAGAGAAAAATTTTCAAAGTTTCTTAATCGGTTTGGTATCGATCAAATAAAACAACAACTTAATATATAAAAAAAAACTTAAAAATTTTGAGGGGCATTGTAGGAGGCTAACATGGAAAAATTCGAATTTAAAGTAAACGGAATGAGCTGCGGCCATTGTGAGAAAGCCATTCAAGATGCACTTATGGAATCACCAGGAGTTGAATCTGTAAAAGCAAGTGCCTCAAATAACAGCGTTCAAGTAACCTATTTGTCTAATAAGACTAACACAGCACTAATCAAAGAAATAATAGAAGAGGAGGGGTACAACGTTATTGATTAGTTGTTAAATATGATTATGGGAGGCATGGGGATGAAAAAAAGGTTAAGTGTTTTCTTTTCATTTATTTTACTTGTAAGTCTTATTTTAAGTGGTTGCAGCAGTAAGGGGATTGAAGAAGAACCGGCTGCAAGCGATAGTGAAACAAAAAAGGAACAAAAACTAACCATCAATGCCATATCAGAACCTCCTAGTCTAGACCCGGCGTTAATTGATAATCAGATCGCGGGAGACATCAGTAACCAATTATTCGAAGGATTAGTCAGGTTGGATGAAAAAGGAAATGTCGTAGCCGGAGTTGCCGAATCATGGGATATCTCTGATGATAAAACAGTTTATACTTTTCATCTAAATAAGAACGCTAAATGGTCGAACGGAGATCCAGTAACAGCGGAAGACTTCATCTTTTCGTGGGAACGAGTATTGAATCCAGAAGTAGCTGCTCCTCTTGGAAGTAATCTGTTCTTCATCAAAAACGGCGCTGCATATAATGAAGGGACAGTAAAAGATTTTAATGAAGTTGGTATAAAAGCCCCCGATCAACAAACTTTAGAAATCACACTCGAAAGACCGACATCCTTCTTTTTAGAACTGACATCGTTTTTTACATTATTGCCTGTGAACAAAAAGGTAGCAGAAGCAAATGCTAAATGGGCGACAGATGCAAAAACATTTGTTTCAAACGGCCCATTTCAACTTAAAGAATGGAAACACGATCAAGAGCTAGTGATGGTCCCGAATGAGAATTACTGGGCAAAAGAGGTCGTAAAGCTAGACGAACTGAAATGGGTGATGGTAAACGATCAAAACACCGAATATGGTATGTACAAATCAGGGGAGATCGCTGTTGCTGAACAGATACCAAACTCTATCAAGAGCCAGCTCATTCAGAGCGGAGACGCGGAAAAACTACCAAGTGCAAGCGTAGCCTACTTGCGATTTAATCATGAGAACAAGGTGTTCAGTAATCCTAAGATAAGAAAAGCACTGAGTATGGCACTGGATAGACAATTGATTGTAGATAAAGTAACTCAAGGAGGAGAAACACCTGCGTTCTCATTCATACCAAACGGTTTAGGAAATGGTGTGGGAGAGTTCAGGGAGCAGGCAGGAGATTCACTCTATAAGGACAAATCGGTTGAAGAGGCAAAACAGCTATTAGAAGAAGGAAAGGCTGAGTTAGGGTTAAGTAGTCTGCCAAAGGTGAGCCTATTGTTCTATACAAGCGATTTATACAACCAATTAACTCAAGCGATGCAAGAAATGTGGAAGAAGAATCTAGGTTTAGAAGTCGAGCTTAAAACGATGGAGAGAAAAGTGTTTGTTCAAAATGTTCAAAAAGGAGATTACGAGATAGCCATCTATAGCACAGGGGCAGACTACAATGATGCTCAGAACCTGCTCGGTCAGTTTACAACGGGAGATGTCTATAACTATAGTAAAATCTCAATTCCGGCATATGATGACTTGGTTAAGAAAGTAGATACCGAACTCGATCTAAACAAGCGGGCTGAATACATGCAAGAAGCCGAGAAAGTATTACTAGAAGACATGGCGATCGCTCCACTTTACTTTAACAACAAAGTCTACCTGCAACAAGATAATGTAAAAAATGTTCACCGTTACATTATACAAGCGGTTGATTATAGGGAAGCTTTTGTGGAGTAAAGAAATATGATTTGATAGAGGGAAATCGTTTTGGTTTTCCTCTTTCTTTCAAGGAGGTAAGCTATGATTTTCTATATCATTAAACGAATGATGACTGCACTCCTTGCGTTGTTTGTCATCGCCACTCTAACTTTTGTGTTAATGAATCTGATACCAGGTGACCCATTCACGAATGAAAAGAGCATACCTGAACAAGTACTGAAAAATCTGAGGGCTCACTATGGCCTTGATCAGCCGCTTATCATCCAGTATTTCAAATACATGGCAGGAATTATTACTTTAGATTTTGGACCTTCGATTACATCGGATACACGTACAGTCAATGAATTAATATTAAGTGGGTTTCCTGTTTCGGCGGTACTCGGCATACAGGCACTGGTTATTGCAGTCGTCTTCGGGATGACTCTAGGTATCATAGCCGCGATCAAACATAACGGCTGGTTAGATTATCTATCAATGGTTATAGCCATCTTAGGCTTATCAGTACCGAGCTTTGTACTATCAACTGTTCTTATTAATTACTTCGCGATAAAGCTTGAATGGCTCCCAGTCGCTACTTGGGGTACGTGGAGACATACTGTTCTTCCAAGCTTAGCGTTGGCAGTTGGTCCGTTAGCTTACATAGCTAGATTAACAAGGTCGAGCATATTAGAAGTTCTTACCTCAGATTATGTTCAAACGGCTATTGCGAAGGGTGTAACGGGTTCACGGTTAATCTTTCGTCATATATTAAGAAATGCATTGATACCGGTTGTTACTGTACTAGGTCCTATATCAGCTGGAATATTAACAGGGAGTTTTGTGATCGAACAAATATTTGGTATTCCTGGGATCGGAAAATACTTTGTTCAATCAATTTCTGATCGGGACTATCCGGTCATCTTAGGCACAACCATATTTTACAGTGCAATATTGATACTCTTCATCTTAATAATCGATCTGACTTACGGATTCTTAGATCCTCGAATCAAACTAGCGAGGAGGAGATAATATGGAAGCGCTAAACGAGAAGAGAAAATTTCATTTCAAAGAAAAAAACATTCGAATAGTTGAAGAAATCAACGTCCAACCTTTTTCACAGTTTAAAGAAACGTTATATTATCTAACCAAGAACAAACTCGCTGTCGTTGGGCTAATCATCATCTTATTGTTAATCATTATGGCTGTTATCGGTCCTAAGTTAGTGACTTATTCATATTCTGATCAATCCTTACTAGAATCCAATCAACCACCATCAAAAGAGCATTGGTTTGGAACAGACCAATTAGGAAGAGATATTTTTGCCCGAACATGGACGGGAGCAAGGATTAGTTTATTCATAGGAATAATGGCTGTTTTAATCGATCTTATTGTAGGAATAATCATCGGTGGAATAGCAGGGTTAAAAGGTGGTAAAACGGATGAGATTCTTATGCGACTAGTAGATATCCTATACGGGTTGCCTCATCTACTGGTAACCATTCTATTGATGGTTGTTCTCAAGCCCGGACTTACGACCATCATACTAGCGATGGCAGCAACAGGGTGGATTGGAATCGCCAGGCTTGTAAGGGGACAGATTCTCCAGCTCAAAGAATGTGAATACGTTATGGCGTCTCGAGTACTGGGAGCTGGTTTTTATAAGATTTTGTTTAAACATCTTCTTCCCAATACTTTAGGTCCTATCATTGTTGCTATGACTCTATCTGTTCCCGGAGCTATCTTTGCTGAGGCGACTTTAAGCTTTTTAGGCTTAGGAGTACCAGTACCCTTGGCCAGTTGGGGAACGATGACATCCGAGGCACTTGTGACACTATTGACGGGTCACCTATGGATATTATTTTTTCCTGCATTCTTCATTTCGTTAACGATGTTTGCCTTCAATGTGGTCGGAGATGGATTAAGAGATGCGTTAGATCCTAAAATGAGAACGTAGGTGAGTAGATGACGAATCTTTTAGAGGTGAGCAACCTTTATGTCGAGTTTTACGCAAAAAAGAAAACGATAAATGCCTTGAGAGGAGTATCTTTTAGTCTAGGAACAGAAGAAGTGCTAGCGATCGTCGGCGAGTCTGGCAGCGGGAAGTCCGTGACTGCCAAAAGTATACTTAAACTATTACCGCCACAAAACGCTAAAATAGTTGATGGATCCATTCTTTATAAAGAAACAGAACTAACCCAGCTTTCAAAGAAAGAAATGGTCAAATACCGCGGCAGAAAAATTGCAATGGTATTCCAGGACCCAATGACTTCATTAAACCCGACCATGAGAATTGGTGAGCAGATCGCAGAAGGATTAATCGTTCACGATAAGTTACCGAAAAAAGAAGTGTGGGAAAAAGTTCACAGGATGCTCAAACTTGTTGGAATTCCAGAACCAGAATACAATAGTAGAAAGTATCCTCACGAACTAAGCGGAGGTATGCGCCAAAGGGTAGGCATTGCCATGGCCCTCATCTGTGAACCTTCCATCCTCATAGCAGATGAGCCTACAACAGCATTAGATGTATCCATCCAAGCTCAAATAATAGAACTGTTAAAAGAGTTAAAACCGAAGTTAAATATGTCCATCATACTGATCACTCATGATTTAGGCATCGTGGCAAACATGGCAGATAGAATCTTAGTCATGTATGCTGGTGAAATAGTAGAGAGCGGAACAGTAAATGAGATCTTCTATAAAGCAAGACACCCCTATACATGGGGACTTTTACAATCAATCCCGGATGTTGACAGTAAAAAGCCGTTAAAAGGAATTGATGGCTCCCCCCCAGATCTGTCACAAATTTCAAAGGGGTGTTCCTTTGCAGCTAGATGTCCATATGTACTAGATGTTTGTGAAGAAGAAAAACCGACTTCTTTTATGATCGATAAAGGTCATCATGCCTCATGCTGGCTGAATGACGAAAGAGCTCCCATGGTGGAAAGTCCTTTAACTATTAAAAATAAAGAGAAAAAGATTATGTAAAAACACTCAGAGGTGAGAAGATGGCACTAGAAAACATTATGGAAGAACAACACGGTTGCTGTGATTCAACTGCTGCAGAAGAAAAACACACAACTAGATCACAAAAAGAAAAAGAAGAAATGTTGAATAGATTGAAACGAATTGAAGGTCAGGTACGCGGCATTCAGAACATGATTCACGATGAACGCTATTGTATTGACATTATCGTACAATTGAGTGCAATCAACGCAGCGGTAAAAAAAGTGGGCTTTAACTTATTAGAAACCCACACACACCATTGTGTTAAGGATGCTATTTCTTCAAACCAAGGAACTGAAGCTGTAAGTGAGTTAATGAAAGTAATCCATCAATTTACAAAATCATAAACAGATTTAACCCCCCCATTCCGGAGGGTTTTTTCACGAAATTTTTATTTTTCCTATCATGCCAGATTCTTTGTGTCCCGGGATTGTACAATAGTACGTATAGACACCCGCTTCTTTAGGAATGAACGATACCTGATTGGATCGATTTGGTTCAACGTGTAGATGAAAGACAGAATCATCTTCATTTGACATAGCATGATCATGTTCCGATTGAGTGTTTGATGTTTCTACATTCTCATACGAAAAAGAAGAAATTTCAATATCATGTTCAACTGAATCATCATTTAATAATGTTAAGAGTACTTTTTGATCTTTTTTTAAACTAGCATTTGATGAAAGGTATCTATAATCTTTTATTCCTACCTCCCAATTGAAAACTTCTTCCTGTTCAAGTTTTTTATCCTCATTCTTATTAGCTGATGTAGAAGAATGTTGTTCGTGCTGCGTTTGAGCTTTTTCATGTGGTTTAATAATATCATCAGGAAATTTTAAAAAAACCATAAGCAGCAGTCCGCAGCCAAAAAGCATGATGACATTAAAGTATCTTTCAATTTGATGTTTAAGTGTTTCTGATAAGAATTGTAGAATACATAAAATTGTTATTCCTACAGTAAGTAAGATTCCTATCATTACCAATATCTGTGCTTGTTTAAAACTTAACATTACTGTTAACATGGCACCCATCATCCCGGCCATTATACCTGAAAAAAGTCCTTCAATCATTAGATGGAAATGAAGTTTAGACCCAATTAATAAACCTGCTAGACCACTTAATAATATTGAGAAAAGTGTGGCATACAGCAAATTATCTTTAAAGTACACGCCTAAATAAAATCCAGCGGTCAGACCCATACTCATAGTGTAAGCCATTACGTAAACCATATTGTTCATTAAGGAATCTTTAGACTTATAAAAAAAAGATGATAGAAAAACTAAAGCTGTACAAATCACTAAAACCCCTAAAATGTAAATTGACATTTAAGCCCTCCTTGTCCATTCCTTCATTCTAAGTTATGAGAGGAAGATATCGATTTATGCAAGTTCATTATAAACTCGAAAAAAAATGCACATTTTATATGAGTAAAAAAAAAATTAAAATCGGGCTTTACATAGGGTAGGGGGGTATAGTAAAATTAAAGTAAATAAAGGAGGTTATCTGATGGAAATAGTAAAACCAGATGATCTAAATAATGATCAATGTTGTGATACGAACGAACGGAAGAGTCATCATTCCGATAAAATAAAGAACAATCTGATCACACGATTAAATCGGATCGAAGGGCAAATTAGAGGTGTTAAAGGGTTGATTGACCGTGACACTTACTGTGACGACGTTATCACTCAAATTTCAGCGATTCAATCAGCATTAAATAGTGTTGGAAAAATTCTTCTTGAGGGCCACTTGAAAAGTTGTGTTGTAGAGAGAATTCAAGAAGGCGATCAAGAAGTATTGGATGAACTTCTAGTTACTGTTAAAAAACTGATGAAATAAAAGGGAGAGATATCAATGGAAAAAACCACATTAAAAGTAGAAGGTATGTCTTGTAACCACTGTATAATTGCTATTGAAGGAAGCGTTGGAAAGTTAGACGGTGTCTCACACACTAAAGTAAACCTTAAAGAAGGTATCGTTGAGGTAGAATATGATTCTTCAAAAGTAAACCTGGATGAGATCAAAGAGACGATCGATGATCAGGGTTACGATGTAAAATAAATCGCGTGCTTATCATAGCACGCTTTCTTTTCAGTTGAAATATACCCCATATAGGTATATCGAAGGGATGATGAAAACCATGAGTACAAAAGAAACGACATTACAAATATCAGGTATGACCTGTGCAGCCTGTGCGATCCGAATTGAAAAAGGTTTGAACAAGTTAGAGGGAGTCGAGAAAGCGAACGTAAACCTTGCTCTTGAAAAATCAACCGTTTCTTATGACCCTCAAATTTTAAAGGTGGCCGATCTCGAGAAAAAAATAGAAGATCTCGGATATGGAGTCGTCACTGAAAAAGCTGAATTCAATTTGACTGGCATGACGTGTGCAGCATGTGCAACAAGGATTGAAAAGGGGTTAAACAAACTTCCCGGAGTGATTAAAGCTAACGTTAATCTAGCATTAGAAACCGGGTCAGTACAATATAATCCATCTGAAGTTTCTATTGGAGATATGATTAAAAAAGTTGACCAATTGGGATATGGTGCAACCCTAAAGGAAGACTACAAAGAATCGGTTGATCATAGAGCAATGGAGATTGAGAAACAGAAAGGAAAATTCATCTTTTCTGTCATCCTCTCATTCCCTTTATTGTGGGCAATGGTTAGTCATTTTGAGTTTACATCTTTTATCTATTTGCCTGAGATGTTCATGAATCCTTGGGTTCAATTGGCGCTCGCGACACCTGTACAGTTTGTTGTAGGGAAACAGTTTTATGTAGGAGCTTATAAAGCGCTCCGGAATAAAAGTGCGAACATGGATGTACTCGTAGCATTAGGAACTTCTGCAGCTTATTTCTATAGCCTGTACCTATCTATCCTTTCCATCGGTACCAATCAAGGGATGGTGGAAATGTACTTTGAAACATCGGCAATATTAATTACACTTATTGTGTTGGGAAAACTTTTCGAAGCAAAAGCAAAGGGGCGTTCCTCTGAAGCGATTAAGAAACTGATGGGACTGCAAGCTAAGACAGCTATCGTGGTTCGTGATGGTAAAGAAATCGAAATAGCGATAGAAGAAGTGGAAGCCGGTGATATCGTATATGTAAAACCAGGTGATAAAGTACCGGTCGATGGTGAAATCATCGAAGGGCGTTCAGCATTAGATGAATCGATGCTGACAGGTGAGAGTGTACCTGTCGATAAGACAATAGGGGATACGGTAATCGGTGCAACCATTAATAAAAACGGGTTCCTAAAAATAAAGGCAACAAAAGTAGGGAAAGATACGGCCCTGGCTCAAATCATAAAAGTCGTTGAGGAAGCACAAGGTTCAAAAGCACCGATCCAGCGTCTAGCTGACCAAATCTCTGGTGTATTCGTGCCTATAGTTGTAGGCATCGCTGTTCTTACCTTCATTATCTGGTTTGTTTGGGTAAGTCCCGGAGAATTTGCTGTTGCGCTTGAAAAATTGATTGCTGTCCTTGTTATCGCGTGTCCTTGTGCATTAGGATTAGCGACTCCTACTTCAATCATGGCAGGCTCTGGCCGCTCAGCTGAATTTGGTATTTTATTTAAGGGTGGAGAACACTTAGAAACCACTCATCGAATCGATACTGTGATCTTAGATAAAACGGGTACGGTTACAAACGGTACTCCAGAACTTACAGATATTATTGTGGAACCATCATTCAGTGAAGAAGAAGTGTTAAGACTAGTAGGTTCAGCAGAGAAAAATTCTGAACACCCATTGGCGCAAGCTATTGTAGAAGGAATCACCAATAAGGGAATCCAGTTATCGAGTTCGGAGGATTTTGATGCTATTCCTGGGTTTGGTATCAAAGCTGTAGTTGCAGGTAAAACACTTTTCATCGGTACACGAAAATTAATGAAAGAAAACAACGTTACCATCTATGATTCTAATAATCAGATGGAGGAACTTGAAAAAGCCGGTAAAACCGCGATGCTCGTGGCGATAGACGGAGTATATGCAGGAATTATCGCTGTAGCCGATACGATCAAAGAAACATCAAAAGATGCGATTTCTCGATTAAAAGAAATGGGTCTTAAAGTTATCATGATCACAGGAGATAATCAGCAAACAGCTAAATACATTGCTAAACAAGTGGGGATTGATCATGTCATATCTGAAGTTCTTCCTGAAGGAAAAGCAGATGAGGTGAAAAAGCTACAGGAGCAAGGTAATAAAGTGGCCATGGTCGGAGACGGAATCAATGACGCTCCAGCACTAGCTGTAGCGGATATTGGGATGGCGATTGGCACAGGTACAGACGTTGCGATGGAGGCAGCTGATGTAACGCTGATTCGTGGCGATCTGAACAGCATTGCAGATGCCATCTACATGAGTAAAAAGACAATACGAAACATCAAACAAAATCTTTTCTGGGCTTTTGCTTATAACGTGTTAGGCATCCCTGTTGCTGCACTAGGTTTTCTTGCCCCATGGCTTGCAGGAGCTGCGATGGCATTCAGCTCGGTGTCAGTTGTTCTTAATGCACTTCGTTTACAAAAAGTAAAACTGTAAGGAGGGAATTCTATGAAGGACAATATCGTTTTAAGGTGGACATTGTCGGCTGTATTGATACTCGTTATAGTGATCGGGAGCTATTCCGTATTTGCAAAGTACGCAGAACCATCGACTAGTGAACATGCTGGTCATGTTGGAGAACAGAATACATCTGATTCATCTGATACAAAAGATAAGGAAAAGCAGGAGGCTGGACATGGTGATCATGGGGAGAGCCAAGGCAATGTATCAAAAAATAGTGATATTACACCAACTCTGCATTACGAAAACAATTTAATCCATATTGAGTTGAAAGATAAAGAGGGAAACCCAGTAGAGGAATTAGAGATCAATCATGAGAAACTGATGCATTTGATCATCGTAAATGATGAACTGCAGCAGTATTACCACATTCATCCCGAGAAAAAAGGGAATGGTGTGTTTACCATACAGCACAAACTGGAAGAAGGAAGCTATAAAGCGTTCATAGACATTAAACCAAAAGATAAAAACTATGAGGTGCAGCCACTTCCAATCGAGGTTGGCGCTGGTGATGCCCACGGTGAACATGATTCGTTAAAGCCAGAAACTGAGTTCACTAAAACAGTCAATGGCTACAAGTTAACCATGAGTCCTGAAACCTTTACATCAGGTGAAGAAATTGTGTTGGATTTTGATCTAAAAGAAAACAAACCCGAGCCCTATCTAGGAGCGCTTGGTCATGTAGTCATATTAGACGAAGGTGGAGATGAGTATGTTCACGTCCACCCAGCATCGGAAACAGATACAAAGTTTGCCACAAAATTTGACCAGCCAGGTATATATAAAATTTGGGGTGAATTTAAGATAAATGGAAAAGTGAATGTTTATCCATTTGTAGTAGAAGTTAAGTAAATTTTACGTTCTATCTCTCGGGAACGAGGTGAAGCACTTTATGGAACTTTCTGGCGTTTCAAAACACGTGTTATTGTGTAACGGAGCTAGCTGCATCAAAAAAGGGGCTGAGGAAGTTACGAATACCGTTCGACAAGAAATTAAAGATCAAGGGTTATTAAACAAAATTCATACTACTAAAACCTTTTGCAACGGAAGATGTAAAGAGGGACCGACAGTCGTAGTCTACCCGGATGGAGACTGGTATAAAGAGATGACTCCTGAAAAGGGAAAACAACTGATCGATAAGATTAAGTCTGACGAAAAGTTAGATGAAGCTCTAGCTTATACGTATGACGTTAAGTCATTTGCGAGATTTCAGGATAATAAATAAAATACTTTATTCATAGGAGGAGCAGTTGATGGTTATCCAGCCGAACATGTCTGTAGTGGATATCGTTAAGGTATGGCAAGATACTAGTGAAGTTTTTGAAAGGTTTAATATATCCATTAATAATGGCGAAAAACTATGTTCAGTAGTGAATGAAAGAACTCTAACTATTTTATTAGATGAGTTAAATAGAAGAGTAAATAGTTCTAAGATGACCTGCATCAAAGGTGGATGAAGGATTTCTATTAAAGAGTAGGTTACTCTTTATGAAAAGTACCGATTTATTGTTCGGTACTTTTTTTATTTATTTCGTGATTTGAAGAGTTATGAACTTATTAGGTTGCTCCATAAAAATTGCATATTTTTTTAGTACGGTTAATTTGAGGAGGGAAAACCAATGAAAAAGCAATGGTTGATTTCTTTAATGTTACTGGTACTCATTTTGGTTATAACAGGTTGTAGCCAAGAGGGTTCAAAAGATCAATCTAATGAAAATAAGGTACAAGCAAAAGAAGAAATTTTAGAAGGTAAAACAATTAAAGAGTTCTCCATTACTGCAAAAAAAGAGAATTGGGAATTGAAGTCCGGTAAGACCATTGAAGCTTGGACTTATAATGGAAGCGTCCCTGGGCAAGAGATTAGAGTAAAAGAAGGTGAAGGGGTAAAGGTTACAATCAAGAATGAACTTCCGAAGCCTGTAAGTATACATTGGCACGGTGTCCCTTTATCGAATACACAAGATGGTATTCCCGGAGTCACACAAGATGCTATTGAAACAGGCAAGGAGTATACGTATCAGTTTGTCGCAGATACCCCTGGAACGTATTGGTATCATAGCCATCAAGACAGCGTAAATCAGGTTGATAAGGGGCTTTATGGAGTCTTTATCGTTGAATCTAAAGATGATGAACAGTATGATCGAGATTATTCACTTGTTTTAGATGAATGGGAGTCCAATCCAAAGCAAGAATCCGAAGAAATGGATGGAATGGATCACTCAAACATGGATATGAATGAGTCAGATACAGAAGATATGGAAGGTATGGATCATTCCAATATGGACATGGGGGATAAGAAAAATAAAGACAGCAAATCTTCCGATAACGGTTCAATGAATGGTATGGACCATGATATGTCTTCTTATGATATATATACAATAAACGGTAAGTCATATGATAAAAGTAAACCCCTTATAGCGAAAAAAGGAGAAAAAGTAAAACTCCGATTTGTAAATGCCGGATATATGTCTCATAAAATTCATATTCCATTGAATTTTAAAGTAACCAACGTTGATGGTCAGCCCGTGAATCAACCAATCGAACAGGAAAATAAGGTACTTGAAGTTGCACCTGGTGAAAGGTATGATATAGAGTTCATTGCAACAGGTGAAACCGTAACAATCGATTGCCATGGTGAGATGGATGCATCTAAAGACATGAGGATAAATATCCAAGCCGAAGAAGAGGCGGTGCAGCCTGTTGCTCACAAAAAAGATGCGGGCATGGTGAAACCAGATGAGTTTGGTAAAGAGATTAAAGGGAATTTCTCATTAAACGATTCTTTCGATTTAGAATACAAAATGGACCTTGCTACTGATATGGATTCCGGTGAGATGAAGTACACCATAAACGGGAATACTTATCCTAAGACTGAAAATATAAAGGTGGATAAGGGTGATAAAGTCAAAGTCACTTTAACAAACAAAAGTATGGATAAATCTGATCACCCAATGCATCTACATGGCCATTTCTTTCAAGTATTAAGTAAGAATGGAAAACCTGTAGAAGGAGCACCATTAATGAAAGATACACTAAATGTAAAGCCTGGAGAAACATATGAGGTTGCATTCGTAGCTGATAACCCAGGTAACTGGATGTTCCACTGCCATGATTTACATCATGCCTCAGCTGGTATGATGACCATGGTGAAATATAATAACTTCAAACCTTTTTACAAGGATGAAGGTAAAGTAAATAATATTTCAGAATGAAAAACCTCGCTCAAGAGGTTTTTCTCTTTGTTTATGAAGGAGAGGTAAATTATGGCTAAAAAGAAAAAAACAACAAAAAAGCCATTTAAAGTTAAGGGTATTTTAATTATTGCAGCGATTAGCTTAGTTTTGGTTTTAATACTTTTATTTACATTCAATGATAAACAATCAAGTGTAACGTTCACGGATATCCATGGGGTAGGATATTCAAATGACGGAAAAAAGATCTTTATACCTGCACATGATGGAATCAAGCAGTACGATACGATGAACAAACAATGGCAAGCAACACCTGGTGAGAAAAATGATTATATGGGTTTTTCAATGGTGGATGATGGTTTTTATAGCAGCGGCCATCCAGGAAATGATTCAGACAAACCAGACCCGTTAGGAATCGTAAGAAGTAAAGAGATAGGTGGGGAAATCGAACTGCTTGGCTTAGAAGGCGAAACGGATTTCCATTTTCTCGCTGCAGGCTACGAAAACCATGTCTTGTATGCCTATACTTCTATGGCTAATTCAAGAATGCCATCAGATGGTCTTTATTATTCCAATGACGATGCTAAATCATGGAATGAAAGTGACTTAACAAATGTAGAGGGGGAGATCACAGGTATTGCGGTCCATCCTACTGATACGAATGTCGTTGCAATAAGTTCTCAAAATAAGGTTCATCTATCAAGAAATAAGGGTAAAACATTTGAAGAACTGACGAACATGAAACAAGTTACATCACTTACGTTTACTAATAAAAATTCACTCTTAGTAGGTGGGTTTGAGAATAAAGCGTTCCTTACAGAAATCAATATAAATGATAGTTCGGAAAAGGAGATAAGTATTCCGACACTCCAGGAAGATGCCATATCTTATTTAGCTAAGAATCCAGTGGATAAAAACATCGTTTTTACTACCTTTAAAAAAGATGTGTTTTTTTACAATGGTGAAAGATGGATCAAACTTGTTAATCAAGGAAAAGCAGTTAATTAATAAATTATCTTTTATCAGGTATACTTCATTTTTGGTTAAACAAATAAGGAGCAGAATCCATGGAATTAATAACATTACTTCAAGAATTAAATATATCAATAGAGGATTATCCACAAGCGTGCAGGATAGGCATAAAAGGGATCAAGTCAAATTCAAAGTTTGTTGAACAAGGAGATTTGTTTGTCGCTATAAATGGATATGAAGTAGATGGTCATGATTTTATTAAACATGCAGTCGATTCCGGAGCAGTTGCTATCATAGGAGAATCAGATTATCAATCAACTGAAATTCCTTATATTAGAGTAACAGACAGCAGAAAGGCACTAGCAAAACTAGTAAGCTGCTTTTATGGCTACCCTTATAAAAAACATATAATGATAGGTATTACAGGAACGAATGGCAAGACTACCACTGCTTATATGCTTAAGCATATTTTAGAAATGCAAGGAAAAACCTGCTCACTAATTGGCACTGTAAATACGATTATTAACAACGAGGTAATTCAATCTAAAAATACGACCCCTGATTCGATTGAATTAAACCAACTGATTGCGAAAAGTAATGATGATGTTGTAATCATGGAGGTTTCTTCACACGGCATCGAACAGAATCGTATAGAAGGCATATACTTTGATTTTGCTATATTCACCAATTTAAGTCATGATCATATGGATTATCATAAAAATATGTGGGAGTATTTTCAGGTTAAAGCGAGGCTTTTTGCTCAGTTAAAACCAACAGGACAAGCCATTATAGCTACTTACACCGATTGGGGAAACAAGCTAGCAGATATGTTGACTACATCTAAAATTCCTCATTTCACAATGGGGGTAGGTGAGAATAGTTTAACAGTCAAAGAGATAATACCCTCGTACTTTTCTGAGTTCAAATATTATATGGATGGCAATCCTTATCTAATAAAGTGTACCATTCCAGGTATCCATAACGGATGGAACATGATGACTGCGATATTGACAAGTAATATAATGGGTCATAACATCGAATCCATTCATCATTCATTACAGTCATTCTCTGGTGTCCCGGGTAGATTTGAAACATATACGCATCATAATGGGGCTTCATTTGTCATTGATTATGCACATACTGCTGATGCAATTCACTACTGTTTAGAAATTGCAGAGCGCGAACAAGCAGAACAAATCATACATGTTCTTGGTTTTAGAGGTAAAAGAGACGTAACAAAGAGAGAGGTTATGATAGATTCTTCTAAAGAATTTAGTCATTTAATCATACTAACACTAGATGATTTAAACGGAGAAAAAGAAGAGTCCATGATTAGTTCCTTAAATGAATTAAAAGAACGGTTCCTTGATCTTCCTATTGTTGTAATTCCAGACCGAACCCAAGCGATTAGTTTTGCTTGGAGAAAAGTTAATGGATCAAAAGATTGGGTGTTTATTACAGGAAAAGGTTCTGAGAGGTATGAGCAAGTTTTCGAATTGCCATGTTCATCCGATAAGGAAACTATAACGTATCTAAAAAACAGGACAAATAATAACAAATGCATATTCCCTTAAAAAATTAGAAGCCGACAAATGTCAGCTTCTTTTTCTATCTTTAAATATTTTGCTTTTCTTCAGTTGAGATTGCACGTAAAAAGAATTTTCCACTCCGATTCGTTAGTGATTCTTTTTATTAACTTACCATCCTACGGCAAGCTTCCGCACATTTAAAACAAGCTTCTGCACATCGCTGACAGTGTTCATGATCATGTTTTTTACACTCATTTCCACATGCTTCGCAAATTTGAGCACAAAGGGAACAGATTTCATTTATGAACGGACTGTTACTGCTCATCGCTGTAGCAGCAAAGGAACAAATATCTGCACAGGCTCTATCCAACCTGATACATTCCGCCATCATTTTTACGTCTTCTTCATTTAAACATGCGTCAAAACAATGATTACATTCTTTCATACAGGCCAGACATTCATCAATACATTGTTGGTACGTGTCATGCATACATCATCATCCTTTCGTTATTAGGGATTTAATTACATAAAAAGTGTACCCATTGAGTGGTCATATAAACGTATTTTGCGAAAATCCATAAAAACTGCATAATTCTTTCATTATTTATCTAAATGGACAAACCGTCACTGCATAAAAAATTCATATTTAAATGTTATACTCCTGAGAAATTAATCAAAAGAGGAACGAAAAATGAAATTCAGCAAAAGAATCGTCTTAGTCATTAGTATTTTATTTTTCATAATCTTACTCATGTTCTTAAGCCCATTTTCTACTGCAGCTTCAAGTAACTCTCCAGGTAATATATCCAGTGAATCTGTGATTTTAATTGAAGGAACTACAGGAGAAATTCTTTATGAGAAGAATAGTTATCAAAGTATGTATCCTGCCAGTATCACAAAAATTTTAACAGCAATAATTGCTATTGAAGAAGGTAACCTGTCAGATAAAGTTCTAATTAGTCAAAACGCTCGAGATACAGAAGGAACGAGAGTATACCTTGAACCAGGGGAACAAGTATCTTTAAAAAAACTCGTGCAGGGGTTATTAATCAATTCAGGAAACGATGCGGGAGTGGCGATTGCCGAACATATGGCAGGTAGTGTGGAATCGTTCAGTAATGAAATGAATCGGTTCACAAAAGAAAAAATCGGAATTACTAACAGTACTTTTAAAAATCCTCATGGTTTGTTTGATATTAATCACCAAACAACTGCTTATGATATGGCAATGATTACTAAGTATGCAATGAAAAATAAGGAGTTTAGAGAAATCTTCCGAACAAAAGAACTACGTTGGGTTGGAGAAGGCTGGGATACAACGCTTTATAATCATCATAAAATGTTATGGAGATATGAGGGTGTTAATGGCGGCAAAAATGGTTATGTTGATCAATCTGGGACTACATTGGTCACAACGGCGAAACGTGGAGAAACTGAATTAATAGCGGTCACTTTAAAAGCGAACTCTTCTGAAGTTGCATATGCGGACACCACTAGTTTATTAGATTTTGGTTTTACTCATTTTCTAACGCAGAAATTTTCTGAAGTAGATCTTACAACAATTCAAGGTGCAGAAGGATATAATATTGATAAAGATCTGTTTTTTACAGCAGGAGTTAACATTCCGATCATTTCAGAAGTTAACATGGATGGCTTATTAGTTATTAAAGACCAAAATGAGAAGGTATTATTAGAGTATTCTTTAACTAAAGAGTTAAAAAAAACGAAAAAAAATGAAGATGGTAAAGAGGTTAAACGTAGTCCTTTAGTAATAATTACTTATCTTCTAGTAGCACTTTATATTGTTTTTCTACTCTTCTTGATTTATTTAATTCGACTGAGAAGCATTAAATTTAAAAGTCAAAAATATTCTTCATTCAAATATCACCATTAGATAGATCCAGTATAACTATTTATTCTCAATTTAAAGGAATGCTTTTCAAATAAGAGGTGAGTGTAAATTGGAATAGGAAAAGGAAATTCTCGAAGCGTTTTCTAAATTACTTCCAGAAATGAGAAGTATCTTAGATAACATAAAAAATCAGAAACAAAACAATTTAGATGATATTCTGTTATTAGATGAAAAATTAAAAATCTTAGAATCAAAATTTTCTCGTTTTTTGAAAACTTCAATATCACGTAAGTATAATCAATAATTAAACTATCTTACTAAAAATGGAGGGGAATTATGGTAAGAATTCTTATCATAGATGACGAGCCAAAATTAGTAGATGTTATCTCTTCATACTTTGAAAAGGAAGGATTTCAAACAGTAAGTGTATTTAATGGAAAAGATGCGTTATATCATCTGAAAGTTTCCTCATTTGATTTTGTCATACTTGATTTAATGCTTCCAGATATTAGTGGAGAAGAACTTTGCCAAATGATTAGAGACAATCACTCGATCCCAATCCTCATTTTATCAGCTAAATATGGAGAAGATGATAGAATACATGGTTTGTCGATTGGAGCAAGTGATTATATGAAAAAACCTTTCAGCCCAAGAGAATTAGTCTTAAGGGTTAAGAATATTCTTAGACAATCAAATTTATGAACAACAAAATGAGCTTATCCTAGGAAAAGCTCATTTTCTTCATATAAATAGAGTTTTTATGATTATAAACATAACCGTGAGACCCAGTGTTCATCATACACTGTATCAATATATCGATCTCCTCTATCAGGGAATACAGTTACAATGTTCTCACGGTTATCTAAAGAATTCACTAACTTTTTAAGAGCTGCAACTGAAGCACCGGAAGAACCCCCAGTAAAGATTCCTTCACTTTGTAACAATTCATGACATCCATTAACGGATTCTAAATCATTAACATGAATGACCCTATCAATTTCGTTATTATTTAAAATCTCCGGCACTCTACTAGCGCCGAACCCAGGCAGTTCTCTTTTTCCCGGAGGAGTATTAAAGATTATTGATCCGACAGCATCAACGGCTATTACCGTTAAATTCGGATGTTTTTCCCGAAGTTTACGGCTAGTACCCATAATACAACCTGTAGTACTTACGGGTACTACTAAATAATCAATGTTCGCATCAATCTGTTCGATAATCTCAGTACCTGTCCCTAAATAATGTGCCTTCCAATTGTTTTCATTGGCATATTGGTTTATCCAATATCCATTGGGTAACTCTTCAAGAATTTCTTTAACTTTGTTTATTCTAGTCTTTAAATAACCACCCTGATCGTCTTTATCCTCGACCATAACGATATTTGCTCCAAACGCTCTCAAGATTTTTAGATTTGTCTTTGAAATTTTCGGATCGACTACACAAGTAAAAGATAAACCGTGATAACGGGCAATCATTGCTAGTGCAATGCCAAGGTTTCCAGAACTGCTTTCTATTAAGTGAGTTGCAGAAGTTATTTGTCCATTTTGCAGTCCTTGTTCTATGAAATACTTCGCAGGGCGATCCTTCATGCTACCACCTGGATTCATAAATTCAAGTTTTGCATAAACATTTTGTTGGGGAAATAAACTCTCTAATCTAACCATAGGTGTGTTGCCGATACATTGGTTGAGTGAGTTATACACAGGTGCTTTTTGTATAGTGTGTAACATTAAATACCTCCAGTTAAATGAGATTCAATAATTTTTGCAGAATTATGCCTCATAAAGATAAACATTTTCAGAATATAAACGTAAATTATCTTCTCGGTGCTTACAGAGTGATTCCCATTCAAACTCATCGAAACTTTTAGATGTTAAAAATTCAAAGGGAATCCTTAAATTTAACAATCGCCCATTAACTTGAATTCGAGTAACTCCAGCTGGATAGAGTTTTCCAAGTTTCACAACTTTTTTTATGGTATCCAAACATGTTGCAGGATAGTTAAATCGAATAAAACCAAGGTTTGGACTTTCCTTAGAATGGGCAGGTATACGTCGTACCTCTTGGTATTCACTGTAAGCATTCACAATGGCGTGCCAAACATCCAACTTTTTAGATAGCTCTTTTGTTGAGTACTTCGCATAAATATAAAGTTCGGAATGGTCATGAAACGACAGAGTTGCAAGAGGGATTTCATCTGCTCGAACTTTTTTTGTTACTTCTATTGATGGATGTTTTGTTAATTCTTCAAACCATTTTCCAGCTGGAACTATGTGATGCCATGCGTTTATTCTTACATGATTGGGATCCACAATTTGTATGGGAACTCTCAAACACCCCATTTCTTTTAGTGCGTTTAATCGATGTGCACCATCTAAAACTAAATATTTTTCGTTTTCTAAATGTAGAGCTATGATCGGATTTCTTATTACACCATCTAGTTTTATGGCATTCTTAATTTTAGAAAGACGTGCTGGTTCATATGGTTCATGAAGCATAATTCTATTAATATCAATTAATTGTAAGGATGATTTTAAATTCATTACCATTCCTCCTTAGGTTTTAATGTCTTTTTTGTTTTGTTTTTTTTATAAAGAATGAATAAAGGCAAAAGGCTTAAGAAGCTGACTACGATCCAATATTTTTCTGGTTGACCGTTTTTTAAAAAATAATCATATATAACTCCACCTACCAAATTACCTAATGATCCCCCGATTGCCATTGCTAAGTTTGAAAAACCAAAATAGGCTGCCAGTGATTCTTTAGGGGAATTGTGGGCAATATAGCTTTGGAACAATGGCAGTAATGTAATCGATCCAATAGCAATTCCAGTTAGCACTAATAATAGAGTAGCTATATTGTTTCCAAACGTAATGGGGACAATAAAAATTAGAATAGTAACATAACTGAAAAAGAATAATGAATGAATCGTTCTATCCTTAATCATTAAGAATACAGGCCACTGGAAAATAATAATTATTAAAGTTACAAAAGTAAAAATCCAACCAGAAGACCCTGTCACATTCGTTGAAATGATTGGTAATGTTAGATACAGCTGTTGATATAAAAAATGAAAAGGAATCAAACTAACAGTCAAACCTACAAATGACTTATCTTTAATAATTTCAGCAAATTCTTGGATCCAAGTCTTAGTATTAAGTGGCTTAGATACTTTTGGGAGAAATATAGCAACTATACAAAGAATCAGAAATAATAATCCTGAAAGAACACTAAGATGTTTAAAGTCATCTATTGAAAAATAAAGTCCGGCTAATGGTCCCAATACAGTTCCAGCGTTCTCTATGATATTCATTAGAGAAAATATTTCCTTATGCTTTCCTTCTGGTGTTAGCGAAGTTAAATTTGCTTTAAGAGCAGGACTGAATAATGCTCCGCCTAGTCCACTCAAAATAGCTGCAATTATGACCAAAAAACCATTTGTGGTTAATCCCATCGATGCAAATCCAATTCCGCGAAAGAAAAATCCGATTACCACTATTTTTTTATATCCTAATCGATCAGCCAGGGCACCTCCTACAATCATTAGACCTTGTTGACTCAAAATTCTTATTGCGAGAATGAAACCAACAAAACCTAAAGAAAAGCCGACATTTTGATTAAAGTAAGTGGATATAAAAGGAACAAACATAAAAAAAGTAAAAAACGATATAAACTGCAACAAAAGAATGACGATGACAGGTAGTTTTAAATAAGATGGGAAAATGTTTTTAATAGTGTTTAAAAATTTCATATTCAGCACCAACTTTTAAAGGGATTTAATACACCTCCAGAATCGTTATAAAACAAGAGTAAATATTAAATGTCGAGAAATAATGCAAAAATGGTTACAGGACCGTAAATGATTTTAAAAATGATTACATATTTAAGGTGAAAGAGTAATAATTGTGGGGATTATCGGAATAAATTGAATAATTTTCTAAATTGCAAGGGGTTTTTCATTTTATCTCTAAGATTATAAAATTCGAAAATGTACACATTTACGAACTGTTAATCTTGCAGAGAGTTAAGCCCATTCAGCTGTTCAAATATGTGTAAATAGACTTAATGAACGTTTACCTCTTTTTATAACAATTTCGGAAGAATAATCAATTAATACAGTTTGATAAAAAATTCAGTTCTTGGGAAAAGTATATTTTTTTTTATAATGATGTGTTTGAGGATCTAGTTACTTCTCATTCTTAATTGGAATCTGCAGCCTTCGAAGCTTGAAGTACAATTGATTCAATCATAGCTAAGAATTACCAAATATTAAACAGTCTGATTACAAGAATGCCGAAAATTTCTAAGACTTTTTTACGTACTTTTAACGAAAGTATTCAAAACTTCCTTCTTTAACATATTTTGGATTTTGGTATAATTGATTTAACAGTATTAATTTTCTGTGAAATTTAAAATAAAGTGAGGTTCTTGTTATGGCTACTGTTAAAGCATTTTATGCTTATCCATCAGGAAACGAGAGTTTAAAAGAAGACATTGCTAAAGCAGTAAAAAATATTAATGCTACTAAAGCAGTTAAAATAACAAGATGGGAAGATCTAAATGTAACAGGTAAACATATGATAGATGTAATATTAAAAACTATTGATGATAGTGATTTATTTATTTGCGACTTAACTTTCTTAAATTTCAATGTACTGTTTGAACTTGGATATGCAGTTGGTAAGAAAAAGAAAATTTGGATAACTCTCAATGAAACCCATAATAAATCTACTAGCAATTACCGTCAGTTAAAATCATTAACAACCATTGGATATGCAGGATATAATAACGCAGATGAACTTAAAATTAAATTTTTCAAAGAAAATCCACATCAATTAGCAGAAACAATAAATATTCAAGATGAAAATTTGGGTAACACCAAAAGTTTGGTTTATTTGAAGTGTGGAACAGGAACAACAGCTTCAACAGAGTTAACTTCACTAGTACAAAGTTCAAAGCTACCATTATTAACAGCAGATCCATATGAAGGTCGTAACCCACTAAGTTGGTATGTTAAAGCATTGCAAAATTCTTTAGGAGTTTTAGTACATTTTCACACTTTAAATCAAGATGGAGAAGTTGGTGAAGATATTTTTTGGTCATCAGAAAAAGCAATGGTAGCGGGAATTGCACAAGGCCTGGATCTAAATTTGCTCATTTTAGCTCATGAACCTTATGAAACACCTTTAGATTATCATGACCATTTGCATACACATAAAACAAGTAAAAAGTGTGTTGAAATTTCGGAGACTTGGCTTGAACCCTTGATAAATAAACGGAATAATATGAAGGAAGAAAACAGACAGCACAAAGCAGGACAAAAAGCTCTTAATAGTATAAAGAGTTTAATCATTGGTGACCATGTAGCGGAAAACGAGCCAGTTGATTTAATAGAATACTTTGTTGAAACAGCAGAATACAAGGAAGCACTCAAATCACAGCAGGTACTTTTTGTAGGTAGAAAAGGTACTGGTAAAACAGCAAATTTAATAAAAATTAAAGATGAGCTATCTTCAGATAAAAGAAACTTTGTTTGTTCCATACAACCCCAAGGTCATGAATTCGAAGGTGTATTAAATATATTAGAAAAAACATTAACCAGTTCTGAACAAGGACATTTAATCGAAAGCATTTGGAAATTTTTGATTTATACAGAACTAGCAAAATCATATTATGAATATTTATGTAACCAACCCCCTCAGATACCTAAAACCAATGATGAATTAGAACTAGAGGACTTTATTAAAAAAAATGAAAAACTTATCAATGCTGATTTCACACTTAGACTTGAAAATGCAGTCACTAAATTAAAGTTATTAGACTACAATAATGAAATTGATCAGCAAAGAGTTAAAGTAAGTGAAATTTTACATAGCAAGATAATTTCTCATTTAAGACAAAAACTAGGTAAAGTTTTTCATTCAAAAGAGAGGGTATGTATTTTAATTGATAATCTAGACAAGAATTGGAGTGACAATGTTAATCTCGAAAGATTAAGTCAATTATTGTTTGGATTGTTAAATGTAGGCCAAAGAATTACTGATGAGTTTAGAATGAAAAATTATAAGCAGGTTGATGTAGAATTATCACTTATTGCTTTTTTAAGAAGTGATATCTTTACTAGAGTTATGAAATATGCAAACGAAAGAGATAAAATACCATATAAAAATCTATCATGGACTGAGCCTAATCTGTTATTTAAGGTTATAGAGCAGAGGATTGAATATAATATTGATGAAATTCCAAGTCCTGAAGTTCTTTGGAGAGATTATTTCTGTGAGACTGTTAATGGACAAGCTTTAAAAGACTATATAACTAGTTTTATTCTTCCTAGACCACGTGATATTATAATTTTGTTTAAAATGGCTTTTCAAGAAGCGATAAACAAAGAGCATGCTAAAGTAGAAGAGGAAGATTTTAAGGCAGCTGAATTTAAATATTCAGAATATGCTTTGCAGTCTTTACTTCCTGAAAACGGGAATAGAATTCCGGAATTAGAGTCAGTATTTTATGAATTTGCAGGACATAATTCTATTATCGATAAAAATGAATTAGAAAATTGTTTAGTAGAGTGGTGTACAGCTGATAAAGATACAAAGCATATTATTGAAGTCTTGTGCGAATTGACTTTTTTGGGATTGGAAGTTGCAGAAAATAAGTTTGAGTATTTTAGTGAAAAAAGACCCAAGAAAATTACTGAAAACTTGGCTCGTAAATTAGTTTTAAAAAATAAAAAAAATCAACGATATGAAATAAATCCTGCATTCCATGCATATTTAGAAATAAATAAGGTTGAATTGATGAAAGTATAAAGATACTTTTATCATATATTAAGAAAAGATAATTACGATTCTATCCGATAGTAGACAGCCCATTTTGTTAATGAGTTGTAATTAAAGAAAGTAAATTTCATCTGTTTGGTAACTTTTTATTATTCCATAGCTACAAGCCAAAACCACCTTTTTGGTGGTTTTGGCATTTTTAAATTGATGCAATTAAGAACTGCATCGAGTCTCGTGAAATAGAGAAAGTGTCTCAATTAAGTAGACTCTATGGGGACAATTTACGAGAAACAGTCTAAAAGGCTTTGGTACGTCTCACTTTCATGTTCCAAAAAGGTAAGTTCTAAGAACATTGGATATCGCAGTTCAGCGTGCAAGATCAGAAAAAATAAGCGGAGATCAAATAGGATTGTATTCATTAGAAGGATTGTACGTTAAATTTGTTTTATCAAATTTTTATTTACTCGGAAACAAACTTGCGAAAATGTCCATTAAAAGGCTAGGGATTAATCCTAACTTTTTTTTACATATTTTCTACATAACGCAAAATAAGGTCTGGTAATTCAATAGGTTTCATATGGGCTATTAAAGAATGCTATAAATGTTCAAAAGTCCCTTTAGAAATCTCCCTACAGGGGCTTTTTTATATTGTTGGATTTAATTATTAAGTGTTCAATTTTGTTATTTTAAAGGAAAAATAATACAATTTGTCGAATATTTGGTATTAGTTGTCTATTTTCTTAGGAAGGGGTAAAGTGAAATGAAATTTTCTATGTTACATATCAGTGATATACATTTTAAAAATGAAAACAATAGTCTTTTAGAAAAAGTTGAAAAAATTAGTCTTGCAATAAAAAGTGAATTATATGATATAGAGACTCTTTTTATAGTAATGACTGGTGATATGGCATTTTCAGGGTCTCAAGTTGAATATGAAATTGGAGTAGAGTTTCTAGAAGGATTAAAAAACTCTTTAATAAAGGAAAGGGAAATAAATATTTATATTATTACTATTCCTGGTAACCATGATTGTGATTTTTCTACTGATCAATCATTAAGACAGGTGTTACTTGAAAATATAAGAACCCATTCAACTGACATTCCTTCTGACAAAATTATTAAGGAAATATGTTCGCCGCAGTTAAATTATATTGATTTCGCAAGTTTATATACAGAAAAAGAACATATTATTTATGATCATCTATTATTTAAAAAACATCTTTTTGAATTGGATAATGATATTAAGATAATCTTTAACTGTTTAAATACCTCTTGGATTTCTGAACGACATGAGCAACCTAGCAAAATGTACTATCCTTTGCATCTGTTTAAAGATGAAATTAGAACAAGTGGTGATATTAATATAACTCTTCTTCATCATCCTTTACATTGGTTAGATCCTATTAACAATAGAGCAAATAAAGAGATTATTGAAGATTTTTCAGACCTTGTTCTAACTGGCCACGAGCATTTTCCAACTTATAAGCAGTCCTTAGACTTTGATGGTAATTATACTGGTTACATCGAAGGTGGTGCACTACAAACAGGAAATCCAGTTGAAAGTGATTTCAATCTAATTCTTATTGATATGGATCTTCAACAACAAAAGATATTAAAATTTAGTTGGGAAGTTAATAAATATCATGTAAATAAGCAGATTAATTGGACGGATTTAAGGATAGGAAGTACAAACTCATCTGTTAATGAAAACAACGAAGATTTTAATAATTATTTAAATGATCCTGGGTTAACTTTGAAACATCCAAAAAAATCAGAAATTTCACTAGATGATATTTATATCTTTCCTGATGCAAAAGTCATAAAATATGAAGTGAAATTAAAAGAAGACATAAGTGAATATGTTAATTTAGAAGTTATAAAAGAAATTGGAAGTGAAAATAAATTTTTTATTACAGGGGAAGAGAAATCTGGTAAAAGTACACTATGTAAAACTATTTATAAGCATTATAAGTTAAATGGCTATGTTCCAGTTTTAGTAAATGGAAGAGATATAAAAAAATCTTCCATTGATGATTTTAATAAGGTGCTATATAAAGCTTACAACAACCAATATTCTGAAGAATCTCTAGATGAATTTAAACAATTACCAGATAATAAGAAGATTATTATTATAGATGATTACGATCAAAATAAATTGAATAACAAATTTTCTTTAAACCTACTAGCTAATTTAGATAGATACTTTGACAATATTATTATTACTGGAAACGAACTTTTTAAGTTTTTAGAACTACTATTTAATGATGATACACATGAAGAATTACTTGAGAGATTTCAAAAACTTGAGATTATGCACTTTGGTCATAGACTTAGAGCTCAATTAATTAATCAATGGAATAGTATAGGTGATTTAGAAACTTTGGATGAAAAGGAACTAATCTCAAAAAACGATTATTTTGAAAACACTATTAACACGATTATTGGAAATAATTACGTTCCATCATATCCTTTTTTTATTCTAGTAATGTTACAGACTTTAGAGTCAGGTGAATCACATAACCTTGCTGAAAGTACTTATGGTTATTATTATGAACATTTAATTAAACAATCTCTTATTAATCTTAATATGAAAAATGAAGATATTGATGCTTTTTATAATTATATTACTGAGTTGGCCTACGTCTATTTTGAAGATAAAACTATTGAAAAATCTAAAATCGAATTAGAAAATTTTAATAGTTGGTATTGTGATGAGTATGCTCTTGATTATAAATTTGATAAGTATTTCTCTAAACTAGTTGAAGCTTCTATTTTAGAATCTATACAAGAAACTTATAAATTTAAATATAATTATACGTACTACTATTTTGTAGCAAGATACTTAGCCATTAATATTTCAGAACCAGGTATAAGAGAAAAAGTATCTGAAATGTGTAAAAACCTATATTATGAAGAATACGCAAATATAATAATGTTTTTAACACATATATCAAAAGATCCTTTTATTTTAAATGAAATTTTAATTAATGCTCAGTCTATATTTAATGAATTCAAACCTACAGAATTAAATGATGAAATTAATAATTTGAATCAACTTATTAGTGATGTACCTAAGTTAGTAATTGATAACAAAGAAGTTAAAGAGCATAGAACGCAAAGGTTAGAAATGAAAGACCAAATAGAAAGAAGTCAAAATGAAATAGCTGCTACTGGTTATGATATAAGGGATGATGAGGCAAAAGAATTAGACATTTTAGGGAAATTGAATTGGTCATTTAAAACTTTGGAAATTGTTGGTTTGGTCTTAAAAAATTATTATGGGTCAATTAAACGAACCCAAAAAATCATTTTAGGCAGTGAGGCATATTTCCTTGGATTGAGATCCTTAAGTTCCTTTCTAAATATGATAAATACTCATATGGACTCCATCGTTAAGGAAATAGAAAAGGTAATAAGTGAGAAGGGGATTTCTGGTAAGGTAGAAATTGAAAATGAAGCAAGGAGTTTTGTATTCAATATCTGTACTGCTATGTCCTTTCATTTTATTAAAAAAATATCAACCTCCGTGGGTACAGATAAACTATCGGAAATATTTAAGCATATTTTAGATGAGAATTATACCAATGCTATTAGATTAATAGACTTATCTATAAAGTTAGACCATATTCAGACAATACCATTTAATGATATTGCAACTTTAAAAAAAGATTTAACAGATAAAAATAATTTAATTGGTTATAGTTTACTTAGGGGTTTAGTAATTAACCACCTATATATGTTTGAGACAAGTTATAAAGATAAACAAAGAATCTGTAACCATTTAGACATATCAATAGAAAGGCAGAGGAAAATTAACCTCATGTCTAATGTAAAAAAACAATAATTTCTCATAATTGGTGGCATTTGAATCGAATAGTGTAAAATCATGAACGAAGGCTGGGCTAGCTACTGGCACGCCAAAATTCTACAAGAAATGGACTTGACCTCTCATGAAACGATTGAATTCGCTAAATTAAACGCGGGTGTTGTCCAACCATCGAAAACATCGATCAATCCATATTACTTAGGGTTACAGATCTTCAAGAACATCGAAGAACGCTACAACAACCCAGATGAAGAGCTGATCAGACAAGGGGTTAAACCAGGATCAGGACGAGAGAAAATGTTCGAGGTCCGTGAACTGGAATCCGACATGTCGTTTATCCGAAACTATTTAACTAAAGATTTAGCACAAAGAGAAGACATGTATCTGTTCCAAAAGCAAGGGAAGGAATACAAGATTGTCGACAAGCAGTGGGAGGAAGTACGTGACCAGCTCGTGAGTATGCGTGTGAACGGAGGGTTTCCATACATTACAGTAAATGACGCAGATTACATGAAGAATGGGGAGCTATACCTCAATCATAGCTATGAGGATATGGAACTTGATGTGAAGTATCTTGAAAAAGTACTGCCGCATCTTCATCATCTCTGGGGAAGACCTGTTCACATGGAGACAAAGATTGAGCAAAAGCCTGTGTTGTTCACGTATGACGGGAAGACGGTACATCGCAAGTACCTTTAAAATTAAAGATTTAAAAGCACTCTCATTTAGGAGTGCTTTTTGTTTTTTAATTTAATCTGGTAAGGATAGTAGATATCAAATTTGTAATAATGTGGTAAAATATAATCAGGTTATTTTTGAAAAATTATGAAAATATAAATAGGGGGATTTTTCATTGAGAAAGCTGTTAATGACAATGCCATTAATAGGGATACTGTTAGTAGGTGAAAAAGCGATATTTGAGATCATTATTTTAACTTTAATCGCAATACCATTGAAAACTGTAAAATTCAAACAGGATATGGATATGTATAACTTTATTATTACTAATAAAGTTGATAAGAATTTATTTAAACCTGTTACGCCAGTGTTAAATACGAATCGTAATTCAGAAATTGTTACTAGATCTATGGAACATAAATCAATTGAACATTAACAATAAGTTTAACAAGCAAAAGCCATAAGGAAGTTAAAGGGTTAAATTAAGATCCTTAGGAGAAGGAAGGCTTCGTGCCAACTTTGTGCCAACTGAATTTGAAAAGCATTGAAATAGTTTAAAAATCAATACATGGAAAACCTTGAATTAACAGAGTTTTTACATCTATTTAATATGTTATGAAAGTCTTCGTTAATCAAGTTTGAGATGGAAGGTTCTATCGGTTAATGAAGAAAAGCCTTGGTGTTAGAATACACCAAGGCTTTTTTTAAGCTCTATCAGATAAAAATTCTATGTGATCTATTTTTCAATCTTTCTAAACCCTAACTGTACGAAGGTTTTTAAGGCCGCGTCATTTTGCAAATAGTTATAGAATCGTTCTGCCTCTTTCTTATGGGGAGTGTCTTTTAGTACACCTACAGGATAAATAATGGGTGCATGTGTATCTTCATTTGCAACGGCTATGACTTTTACTTTCGGTGAATTTTTTGCATCCGTTTTATAGACAATACCAGCATCGACATTTCCTGTTTCTACGTATGTAAGCACTTGACGAACGTCTTTTGCATAAACGATTTTCTTTTCAACTTTTTTCAGGAGGTTTAAATGTTCTAAAGTCTCTACTGCATATTTCCCTGCTGGAACAGTCTCCGGTGTACCAATCGCCATTTTCTTTACTTTAGGCAAATCTTGAAATCCGTTAATAGCTCGTGTTGAATCTTTCCCAACAACTAAGACAAGTTCGTTTCCTACAAGATCTCTTCCT
This sequence comes from Fictibacillus tiangongensis, assembly GCF_048083785.1. Lineage (GTDB taxonomy): Bacteria > Bacillota > Bacilli > Bacillales > Fictibacillaceae > Fictibacillus. The sequence continues at coordinate 3,174,797 of NZ_CP182294.1, read as the reverse complement.
CGTTCCTTTTCAATAAGTCCTTCTTCAATAAGCTGGTCAAATTTATCTTCTGCCGCTGAGAAGAAAAGATCAACAGGTGCTCCGTTAGAGATTTGCTGTTGAAGGGCTCCAGAGCCTCCGAAATTGTAAGTAATTTTAACATTTGGATGCTCTTTTTCATAATTGCTCGCTATTTTATTCAATACATCTTGTAAACTGGCTGCTGCCGAAATTGTTAATTCTACATTGGATTCCTTGTCGGCTGATTTTGAAGATTCATTTTTTGAACAAGCAAATAAAAACGTTATACACAAGCAAATGAGAAGTAAGGTTAAATAAATTTTTTTCATCTTTCTCTCCTTACGTATTCTTTGTTTTCGTGTGTCAGGTAAGAATATATAGAAAAAAGACGCCCGATTGGACGTCTTTTTTGCGTATATTGCGGCGAGAGACAGCACTCCACATAGTGCATTGCCAAAAAAGGCGCGTCAATCTCGTCTTATGCAATTAGCTCATCGCTAGATTAGTATACCACCACTTTGAATAAATGAGAAGAAGATATTATTGAGACTTCAAATGGTTCGCTTTTTTATAGACGAAAAAGATATAATGCAATCAACCATAACTTTAGAGAAGGAGCATATGCAATGAACAAGATGATAGAAACGATATTAGCTCATCGATCGATTCGAAAGTTTAAGGACAAGCCAATAGATGAAGGAACGGTTAAAACACTTGTACAATGCGCTCAGGCCGCATCTACTTCAAGCTATCAACAAGTTTGCACGATTATAGGGGTAGAGGACCGGGAAAAGAAAGAACAACTAGCTAAGCTTGCGGGTAATCAATCGTACGTCGCAGACAACGGCTATTTCTTTGTTTTTTGTATGGATTACAACCGACATCAAATAGCGGCAGATATGAAAACAATAGATATTCACGAAACGATTCAATCGACAGAAGCGTTTATCGTAGGGACAGTGGATGCCGCTCTTGCTGCGCAAAATCTGACTATAGCAGCTGAGTCGCTAGGACTTGGAATCGTGTATATCGGTGGACTTCGAAATTCTCTGCCAGAAGTGTCAGAGCTATTGGGTTGCCCAGACCATGTTCTTCCGTTATTTGGTGTAGCTGTAGGGTATCCAGATGCAGAGCCTGGGATAAAGCCACGTCTGCCAATGGAAGCTGTTTTTCATAAGAATCAATACCAAAGTAAAGAGAAAACTCAAGATCTCCTTCAACAATATGAAAAAGAAACGGCTGAATATTACTCAGAAAGAACAGGCGGGAAACGTACAGAAGGCTGGGTCACGCAGATTACAGCCTCGATGGCGACTCCTAAACGAACGTATATGAAAGAGTTTGTCCGATCAAAAGGATTAAATAAATTGTAACTCATAGGCAGGTGACTTCAAAGAATGATAAAAATCGGTGTAACAGGCTGGGGAGATCATGATTCTCTTTACCCAGATGGTACTCCTGCAAGAGATAAGCTCGCTGTATACAGCGGCCACTTTCCTGTTGTAGAAGTAGATTCATCCTTTTATGCGGTACAGCCTGTAAAAAACTATGAGAAGTGGGTAGCTTCTACACCAAAGGATTTTTCATTTGTTGTTAAGGCTTATCAAGGGATGACCGGACATTCAAGAGGCAAGCTGCCTTTTGAGTCGGTTAAAGAAATGTATGAAGCGTTTATCGCGTCTATTCAACCTGTCATTACATCCGGCAAGCTTGAGATGGTCTTGTTTCAATACCCTCCGTGGTTTGAATGTAAGAAAGAAAATGTTCAGATGCTCCGCTATACAAAAGAAATGATGGGTGAAATTCCAGTAGCACTTGAGTTTCGTAACCAAACGTGGTTCAGTGATGAGATGAAGGATAAGACGCTACAATTTATCCGGCAAGAGAACTGGATTCATACGGTCTGTGATGAACCTCAAGCAGGACAAGGTTCCATTCCGATCGTCATGCACACAACACCTGATAAGACACTTGTTCGGATGCATGGCCGAAACGTATATGGCTGGAACAACCAAGGACAGCCGAACTGGAGAGAAGTTCGTTATCTTTATCGTTATAATGAAACAGAGCTTCAAGAATGGAGAGAACGAATCCAACAGCTCGCTTCAGAAACAAAAGATCTGACCATTCTATTCAACAACAATTCAGGTGGAGATGCTGCTGATAATGCGAAGCAGATGATAGATCTGCTGGATATTCACTATGATTTTTTGGCACCAAGGCAGTTGGATTTGTTCTAGATTTTCTTATATTACAAATCCATTTCAAAAAGAAGGAAACGATTCACTTTTCAATGTAGACTGATATACTAATAGGGTGTACGAAATATCGTGAACTGGATAAAGAAAGTGGGGATCACTTTGAATTTTAAAAAATTGATTCAGATGATGTACTGCTTACAGATTGCCTTTATCGTCAGTGGCGTTTACCTGCTATGTGTCTACATATTTATCAATGATGCGAAGCGCATACAGTTCTTATCCTTGGTCTTATGCATTAATCTTATTTCATTAAAAATAACAAGAGATCGTTTTAAAGCATAACGTGAACACCCTCTGCCTTTTTGGCAGAGGGTGTTGTCGTTTTATTGCAAATGTCGATATATTTCATTTTTCGCCGATAAATTTAAAAAGTTGCCGATATAAATGATTTTCTGCTGATATATTTCATTTCTTGCCGATATTTTTCAAATCTCGCCGATAAAATGCTCTAGATCATTTTTAAAAGTGCTTTACGCCCTTGCATACCAACTTCAATACCTTTTTCTTTTGCTTCAAGAGTAATAGATTCTAAAGGTGCATCCAGCAGCTGTTCGATCGTTCTTACTCCAACAGCGCGTCCTGCGATAATTTTACGGTCTGCTAACTTTTCGTTCAATAGTGCCACGTCTAGTGCTCCACACATGATATATCCATTGTCGTTGAATACAGCCATAAAATTCGTTTTTGGCAAACGAAGGGTGACAGCGGTAAACGGATGTCCTTCGATTAAGATCGGGTTCATCTCTAACATGCTTCCACTCCTTTCTTCACTATTATTTTTATGTGTACAGAAGGGAAAAAGTGTTAGGTGTTGAAGCTATTTTTATGACTTTTTCATGAACAAAAAGGGAGTCGGATATGATACGATTAAAAGAAAATGGCTCTTATAGGTAAACCTTTGTTGCCTATGGAAGTGGTTGGTTTCCGTTCCAGGTGCTCGCTTTCCGCGGGGCAGGCGGTGAGCCACATTCGTACGTTTCACTCTTAAGTGTCTCACCCGCCGGCCTGTCCCGCAGGAGTCTCGCACCTTGCACTCCAACCAACTGTCACAGCAGCAAAGAAAAATGAGGTTTGAAAGCAACAATCTTATAAAAAAGAGTCAAAGAAAATGAGGAGGCGATGAAGGATGAAACAATACTTAGATTTTCTTCAAGATATCTTACATAACGGTACAAAAAAAGAGGATCGGACAGGCACGGGAACCGTTTCTGTGTTCGGTCGTCAGATGAGGTTCGACCTACAAGAAGGGTTTCCGCTTGTTACGACAAAAAAATTGCATCTTAAATCGATCATTCATGAATTACTCTGGTTCTTAAAAGGTGATACGAATATTGCTTATTTAAAAGAGAACGGTGTACGGATTTGGGATGAGTGGGCAGATGAAGATGGAAACCTTGGTCCAGTGTATGGACATCAGTGGCGCTCATGGTCGGCTCCGAACGGTGAGACGATCGACCAGATCTCAACCGTAATCGAAGACATCAAAAAGAACCCGGATTCAAGACGATTAATCGTCTCTGCATGGAATCCTTCTGATATTCCTAATATGGCGCTTCCTCCATGTCATCTGTTATTCCAATTTTATGTTGCGGATGGAAAGCTCTCCTGCCAGCTTTATCAGCGCTCAGCAGACAGTTTCTTAGGCGTGCCTTTTAATATTGCGTCGTATGCTTTGTTAACGATGATGGTGGCACAAGTAACAGGACTTAAACCAGGTGAGTTCGTTCACACTGTAGGTGACGCGCACATCTACACCAATCATCTTGAACAAGTTGAGCTTCAGCTTACTCGTGAGCCAAAGCCGCTTCCGAAGATGAAGATCAATCCGAATGTAACAAGTATCTTTGATTTCACTTATGAAGACTTTGAGCTTGTCGACTATGAAGCGCACCCACATATTAAAGGTGTGGTGAGCGTATGATCTCGTTTGTTGTAGCGATGGATGAAAATCTCGCGATTGGTAAAGACAATGATCTACCTTGGTACTTGCCTAACGATCTCAAGCATTTTAAGAACGTAACGATGGGAAAACCGATCGTGATGGGTCGTAAAACATATGAATCCATTGGAAAGCCTTTGCCTGGACGAGAAAATATCGTGGTAACAAGAGATGAAAACTATCAAGCAGAGGGAACGACGGTCGTTCATTCTGTCGACGAAGTGCTAAAGAAAGAGACAGAAGAACTATGTGTGATCGGTGGGACAGAGATCTTTAAGCTGTTCATGCCAGTTGCAGACCGCCTGTATGTGACAGAGATCCATCATACCTTTGACGCAGATACGTATTTCCCTGAAATCAATCGTGCTGAGTGGCGTGAGGTCTCTCGTGAACCTGGTATCGTTGATGAAAAGAACAAATATCCACACGATTTTGTCGTGTACGAAAAAAATTAAAAACATAAAGTTTGAATGAGCCCCCCTCTTGTCTGCATACATATGTATATGTAGATAAAGGGGGGTTACCTTTTGCTTAAGCGCAGAAAAATGAAACTTCGAAAAGGGCCGCTTCCATTCCGATTTGTACTGTTGATCTCATTTATTCTGTTTACTTTTATAACGATTCAAGGATTATGGCTTGTAAACAAAGGAATCGAACCAACACTCATGCTGATCGCGCAAAAGAAAACAGAGGAAATTGCTGCTCTTGCCATAAGTGAAGCGATCGACAATGAAATATTAGGGCCTTCAGAAATGAATGACATCATCGAATATAAAACGGATACAGAAGGAAATGTCGTCTTTGCTGGAATCAATCAGAGTGTTGTCAACCAGGTTGCGAACCAGTCACAAAAAGTCGTTCAAAAATACCTGAAGGAAATTGAAGAAGGTAAAGCACATGAAGTGATCACCAACGATGAGTTAGGAATAACTGCTTATAAGAATGAACCAGGTGTTATTATGGAAATACCACTAGGGCAAGCAACAAGAAATTCACTCTTAGCGAACTTAGGTCCTAAGATTCCGATTAAATTTATGCTGATTGGTGAAGCGAACACAGATATCGAGGAGAGAATAGAGAATTCAGGGATCAACAATACGTGGATCAATATTGATATCGTGGTTACAGTTAAGACGAGAATCGTTATTCCTTTCGCAACAGAAACGACAGTTGTGAAACGACCGATAAAAATAACCGCACAGTTTATAAAAGGAGAAGTTCCCGTCTATTACAATCAATCTGGAGATCCGATACAACCTACTGTACCGATTACTCCAGATCTGAAAGAAAAGGAAGCTCATGATGAATTGGAGCCTTCTGAGGATAGCCCCACAGAAGAAACGGGTGGGGATGAAGCAGCAGAATAAATGTATTTCCTTCATTTAACAAATGTTGTTTAGGTTGACCATTCGTCCGTCTTTGTTATAATTAGTATTGAATTAAAAACTTTATATGTCTTTAAGCCTATCACCGATGGGGTAGAGGAGCGGATTTTATAAGTACTTTTTCAGAGAGTGACGTCTGTGAAGAAAAAGGAAAGGAACTTTCGCCGAAGCAAAAGAAAACCGTCTGTTCACTTTTGCTGGGTTTACACTAAAGAAGTGTAAAACTGTCACTGCTTGGGAATTAAAAGCAGTGGAGGACTACTGATCGATGAGGAAAACCATAAATTACTTAAGTGATTGATAGCAGGTTATTTCCTTGTCTATTGATCGCTTTTTATTTTGTCTTTTTTTCCTCAACGTCCTGTAAGAACTCCTCAATATCGATGGCTGAATGAAAAGAAGGAGGAACATCATGGAATTTGAGAATTCGATTTATTCATTAATACCACCCGTATTGGCAATCTTAATGGTTGTCCTAACGCGAAGAGTGTTAATCTCGCTAGGAGCTGGAATCATAGCGGGTGCATTACTGCTTCATGATTTTAGTATTGGAGCCACACTGAAAGAGATTGGTACGATCGTAAAAGGTCATTTTATTTCAGACGGTGCATTAAATGAGTGGAATGTTTATATTCTTCTGTTCTTATTAATCTTAGGAATGATGACAAGCATTATCTCATTAGCCGGAGGAAGCCGCGCATTTGGTGAGTGGGCGATCTCTAGAGTGAAAACAAGAAGAGGTGCACAGGTTTTAACGGTTGTGTTCGGACTCGTCATTTTTATTGATGACTATTTTAATTCTTTAGCAGTCGGAAATGTCAGCAGACCGATCACAGATCGACACCGCATCTCACGTGCGAAACTTGCTTATTATCTTGATTCAACGGCTGCACCAGTCTGTGTGATCTCGCCTGTTTCAAGTTGGGGAGCGTACATCATCGGTATTATCGGAACGATTTTTGCTACACATGAGATTACAAATATGTCTGCGTTTAGTGCATTCATTCAAATGATTCCTATGAATTTTTATGCAGTGTTTGCACTCGTTCTTGTATTTTTCGTTGCGTATTTTCAACTTGATTTTGGACCAATGAAAAAACATGAAGAAACGGCTCTTGCTACAGGTGAAGTGATTTCAGCAGATAAAAAAGCAGCAATCGGAGAGGGTATTAAGCTCGAAGAAAGTGACAAAGGAAAAGTGGGAGACCTTGTATGGCCAATCGTGATATTGATTGTTTCAACGGTTGGATTCATGATCTATACAGGTATTCAAAATGTGAAGGGGCTAGAAGAACCAACGGCCATCACACTTTTATCTATTTTTGAAAATACAGACGTACCAAAATCATTAGTATATGGTGGACTGCTAGGTTTAGCTTCAGCTATTTTATTCTTCCTTCCAAAGAAGATGGGTGCTGCATCATTAGGTAAAGGACTCGGACGCGGTGTTCAGTCTATGATCGGTGCTGTTACGATTTTGCTTTTTGCTTGGACGATCATCTCTATCATCGATAGCTTAGGAACAGGAACCTATCTTGCAGGATTAGTTGATCAGCATATGAATTTAGCTTATCTGCCATTTGTTCTTTTTGTATTGTCAGGGTTAATGGCTTTTGCGACAGGAACTTCCTGGGGGACGTTTGGTGTCATGCTTCCGATCGCAGCAGAAATTTCAGCATCAACGAATATTGATTTAATGCTTCCAGTTCTTGCTGCAGTACTTGCAGGCTCTGTTTTTGGTGACCATTGTTCTCCAATATCAGATACTACAATTCTTTCTTCAACAGGAGCAGGAAGTCATCACATCGACCACGTCATGACGCAGCTTCCATATAGCCTGGTAGCGGCAGGAGTATCTGCTGTAGGGTATCTTGCACTCGGATTAACAGAAAGTGTTTGGATAGGCCTTGTTGCATCTGGAGTTATCTTTATCCTCGCACTTTTCATCATAAAAAAAGTGTCTAGTAATAATAGCATGAGTGATCAATCCTACAACGCGTAAACTTGAAAGTGTCTGGTAGTTAACCAGGCACTTTTTCTTATATTTATACGACTTTTTCCCCCTTATTCCGACAAAATAACTAAAAACATTTTGACAGGTTTTCATGTTTTGTAATATACTGAACACAGAATTATCAGAAAAAAGTAATAATTGTAAACTTTTCGACTTCAAAAAAGGGGGATACAACAATGGAAAATAGGCAGCAATGGGGAAGCCGTTATGGGTTTATATTAGCAGCGGTTGGCTCAGCTATCGGCCTAGGCAATATCTGGAGATTTCCAGCGGTTGCTTATGAGAACGGTGGGGGAGCATTCTTCATCCCATATCTAATAGCACTTTTAACGGCAGGGATTCCCTTACTGATTCTAGAATTTACGTTAGGTCATAAGTACCGTGGCTCTGCTCCACTTTCTTATTTCCGTCTTCACAAAAAAGCGGAATGGCTGGGATGGTGGCAAGTATTTGTAGCGTTTGTTATATCCACATACTACGCAGTAATCATCGCTTGGGCGATTAAGTATTCCATTTACTCATTGAACTTAACTTGGGGAGACAAGCCTTCTGACTTCTTTTATGGAGAGGTTCTTCAATTAAGTAAGACACCTGGTGACATGGGTGGTATCGTACCAGGTATCTTGATCGCACTTCTCATCGTTTGGGTCGTGACGCTTCTTGTTCTTTATAAAGGTGTATCGAAAGGAATCGAGCGTTTTAACAAAATCTTTATTCCAGCTTTAGTCATTATGTTTACGTTAATCGTTATTCGTGCCGTAACGCTCGACGGTGCAGCTCAAGGTTTGAACACGTTCTTTACTCCAGATTGGAGCATGATCAGTAACGGTAAGGTGTGGGTAGCAGCCTACGGTCAGATTTTCTTCTCTTTATCTATCGCATTTGCGATCATGGTCACGTACTCGAGCTACCTGCCTAAGAAATCAGATATTAACAATAATGCGTTTATTACTGGTTTCGCAAACTCAGGTTTTGAACTACTTGCAGGTATTGGTGTGTTTGCTGCATTAGGTTTCATGGCAATGCAACAAGGTCTGCCAGTTGATGAAGTTGTAAAAGGCGGAATCGGTCTAGCGTTTGAAGTATTCCCAGCTATCATCAACGAGTTCCCAGGCGGAAATGCCTTCTTTGGAACCATGTTCTTCTTAACCCTTGTATTCGCTGGAATGACATCGTTGATCTCGATCGTTGAAACGTATGTGGCAGCACTACAAGATAAATTTGGAATCTCAAGAACAAAAGCCGTTTTAATGGGTGGAGGAGTAGCATCTGTTATCTCATTACTTTTCGCTACAAAAGGCGGACTGTACATGCTTGATATCGTGGATTACTTCATCAACAACTTCGGTATCACATTAGCAGGTCTTGTAGAAGTAGTCATCGTCGCTTGGTTCGTAAGACAATTGGCTGGACTTCAAAACCATGCGAACGCCATCTCTGACTTACGAACAGGTTTATGGTGGAAAGTTTGTCTTGGCGTGATCACACCGATTCTTCTTGGTTACATGATGTTCGATAACATTAGACAAAACCTTAAAGAAAATTATGAAGGTTATCCTACAGAACTGATCCTTACGTATGGTGTATCCGTGGCAGTCGGCGTAATCGTACTCGGCATCGTGCTAGGTCTAGTGAAGTGGAAATCTGAAGTGGCAGTAGAGAAAAAGGAGGTCAGCTAATATGACAGGAAGTGCGATTACAATGATGGTGATTGGCATGGTGATCCTATGGGGCGGCCTCCTCGCAAGTATTGCAAATGTGGTTCGCGTTTCGAGAAAAAAATAAAGAGTGAAGCTGGTTCTTCTGTTGAAGAATCAGCTTTTTTAATGACTTTGGCGCACGTAAATCAGAGCAAGGCTCGAGATTTACGAGCGCCATATGAAAAATACGAGCGCCATATGAAAAATACGAGCGCCATATGAAAAATACGAGCGCCATATGAAAAATACGAGCGCCATATGAAAAATACGAGCGCCATATGAAAAATACGAGCGCCATATGAAAAATACGAGCGCCATATGAAAAATACGAGCGCCATATGAAAAATACGAGCGCCATATGAAAAATACGAGCGCCATATGAAAAATACGAGCGCCATATGAAAAAAGAAGCCCTTAAGCTTCTTTTTTTCACTTTCTTTATCTTCGCCTGTTGCTAATTCGCTCCTGACGTTCCCATGCTCTTAAATAAGGGTATGGGTCGAATGCCCATTCTGTATATCCGTTGTCACGGTACATCCCAAAGTGAAGATGAGGAGGGAATTTCCCAGAAGTTCCGGGAGGACCGTATCCTGAACTTCCCACGTATCCAAGCACCGTCCCAGGTTCGACGATCGTACCTTTTTCAATTGCTTTATTGAAGCTTCCTAAATGAGCGTAGTAATGATACACGTTGTTAATATCACGGACACCGATTCTCCATCCGCCAAAACGGTTCCACCCTTTAATCTCTACAATTCCGTAAGATACCGCTTTTACCGGAACACCGTAATCTGCAAATATATCTGTGCCCTCGTGAATACGTAATCCGCCAAATCCTCGCCGGTCACCCCAAGTGCTTCGATAGCTATAGTTGGATCTTAATGGAACGATAAAACTGTGTTTGTCTAGAGAAACTGTTCCATAGGTCTCATAGATCTTCGCGTTTTCCATAATGATATCAACGGCTTTATCTCGTTGGTAATAGCTCCAAAGGCCGATTCTGAAATTTTCTATATCATGTCCATGCTTTTTTATGATCTCACTAAAGGTGTATAGAATGTCTTCATCATTGTTCCGATCAGCAATTCCGTCGTTGTTGCCATCTTTTCCTATGCCTCCAAACATGGAGATACGTTCAGGGTTTGTATCGTCCATAGTTGGATTTATTGGACCAGACCATTGTAAGGGAGAAAAATAAATGCCGACCAATCCTTTTCTGGCAGGTAGATCACTTCTCGCTTTTCTTACGCTTCTTTCATATTGGTCTACCCCCGCAAAGTAGTGCCATGGAATGAGGGTGACGGATTCCATTTTTTTATAGAGGCTAAGCCTTTCCACATCTTCTTTCGTAAATCGCTCTGCTGCCGTGCTCCTGCTTTCCGGAAGAAAGGTTATTAGAAGGGCTGTCAGAGTGAGGAACAGGACTGTAAATTTCCTCATACGTCCCAATCCACTCCTTTCTTTCATTTATCTATAGTTTGTTGAAGTTATAAAAAAACATGAAGGAAAAATGTTGGAAAAAACTCTTGTTTGGAATTTTGCCCTGTCGTATGGTAGAGTATTGATGGGACAATAATGTTTAAGTAGAAACTAAAATACGAACGTTCATTATACGAAAGACCAAGAAAATCTGGGGTGATGATGATGGCAAAGAAAGAAGAATATGTACGTAAACCCGAGTGGTTAAAAATAAAGTTAAACACGAATGAAAATTATAAAGAACTCAAAAAGATGATGCGCGAGAAAAAGTTACATACGGTATGTGAAGAAGCAAAGTGTCCGAACATTCATGAATGCTGGGCTGTAAGAAAAACAGCAACTTTTATGATCCTTGGAGATATCTGTACCCGTGCTTGTCGTTTTTGTGCAGTAAAAACAGGATTACCAACAGAACTTGATCTTCAAGAGCCAGAACGTGTTGCAGAATCTGTTGAGCAAATGGGTCTGAAACACGTAGTTATCACAGCGGTTGCGCGTGATGACCTTAAAGATGGCGGTGCTCATGTATTCGCCGAAACCGTTCGTTCTGTTCGTGCTCGTAATCCATTCTGTTCTATTGAAGTTCTTCCATCTGACATGTTAGGTGACTTTGATGCACTGAAAACATTGATGGATGCAAAACCCGATATCATGAACCACAATATTGAAACGGTGCGACGTCTTTCTCCAAGAGTTCGTGCACGTGCAACGTATGATCGAACGATGGAATTTTTGCGTCGTGCAAAAGAAATGAATGCTAACATTCCTACAAAATCCAGTCTGATGATCGGATTAGGTGAGACGTGGGAAGAAATTGTAGAAACGATGGATGATCTTCGTGCAAATAACGTTGATATCATGACGATCGGACAATATCTACAACCTACTAAGAAACATTTAAAGGTACAAAAATACTATACACCAGATGAGTTTAAAGAATTGCGTGATATCGCGTTCTCTAAAGGATTCAAGCATTGTGAGTCAGGACCACTCGTGCGTTCTTCCTACCATGCTGATGAACAAGTAAACGCAGCTGCCCAAAACAGCTAAACAAAAAAAAGCCAGAAGCAATGATCTGCTTCTGGTTTTTTATTTGCCTTCCATTTGACCGCGCATATTGTTTGTTTCGCCGTTCATCTCACCGTTTTCATTTTCCCCATAGTTCCACTTCTTCCCTTGAGGGGCTTTCTTCATTTGTAGGATCAGTTGGTCCATGATTCCTTCGATCTGTTCGGTATCATTGTTTAAGGATTGATATTGTTCGATCTTATCGATCATTCCTTTTTCATCTGACACATACACATGATAATATCTTGGTACAACAGAGAAACCAGTCATCTTTACTTGATCTGCAGCTGCGTTTCTGTCCTTGTTTGTTGTTTTGTATCCGATCAAAACTTCTTCATCTGTAACTAATGTACCGACATCTTTAATATTCGGTAATTGCAGAACCATATCAGAGATCATGTCGGCTAGCTTTTGACGATTTAAGTATGGAACAGCATTTCCCGTTTTTACTTTGTCACCTGACATATGACGCATATATCCAAAGTCCCCATAATTCATGTTGTTGCCAATTCGATTCTCATCTTTTACATTCGTTTTAGAAAATTTATATTCTTGCCCCATCTTCTTTTGATCACCGCCGCCACATCCAGCAAGCATCAAGCCGATCAATAAGAACATTCCTAATTTTTTCACAGGTGTTTCACCTCCTTATTCTATAGAGTGCCTTAAAGTAGAAGATCTTTACGAAGAAATTGTTGGCTGTAACGAGCACAAGCATGGTAAAATAAGTATCAGGAAACGAGGTGAAGCATTTTTGATTACAGTTGGTAATTATTCCTATGAAGTGATTGAAGATGTAAAAGAAGCCTTTAACGAGGAACAATTTAAAGCGCGCTATAGTGAAATCTTACATAAATACGATTATATTGTTGGTGATCTCGGTTACGAGCAGCTTCGACTTCGTGGGTTCTTTGAGGACAATCATGAGAAGGCTACGTTTGATACGAAGATCAGCACATTGCCGGAATACATTTATGAATATTGTAATTTCGGCTGTCCGTATTTTGTAGTCAAAAAAGTAAACCCCTGAGAAATTCAGGGGTTTTTCTTTATTTTTAGCAATGATCGGCTGGCATGTATGCTAGTACAGAATAAGCGAAGTTGCCTTATGACCCTCGAACATCCTCATAAGGCTTTTCCGTATGATATTCTGGATCATCGTGTGTAGGATGTGCCCCAGGATCTTGTCTTTCCAGACCTTCATGAAGGGTTTTGTTTTCATAGTTAAAGGCGCTATAATAACGCTGTTCTTCTCTCCAAGGAGTCGATTTTCCTAAAGCTCTTTTGATTGGTGAGCCATATGGACCTTCAGGTAAATCCTCAGGAAGTACGTAATTACGACCTGTCTCTACATTCGAAAAATCAGTATATTGTTCTTTTTCTTTTTCGAACAAAAAAACCATCCTCTCTTCGGCCATTTTAGGATAAGAAAAGTATCCTTATCTAAAGTGTCTCCAAGAAAGCATGATTCTTTTTTGGTACATTTTGATTACATCTTAAACAACTTCAGCTAAAAATTCACGAAGCTCCATCGCGTCCTCTTCAGTTAGATTAAACGCATGTTCTAAATAGCCTTCTTCTTCAAGATCATCTTGACCGATGATGGCATATGTACTGCCTAACATGTTCAAGACTAATGACTTGCCGTAATGTCTCGTAGTTTTCGTGATGGCAAGATCAAAGCGAGTATTACGTCCCATAAAGCTTACAAAGCGCGTTTCTGTTGTTTCTTTATCATCATATAAGAAAAATGTTTCCTCGTTCATCTTGTTCCTCCTTCGTACTAAGCAAAATTTAAATTTTGAGTCCATATGATTGCTCTTACTTTATGTTACACTTTACTTGAGAAACTTACAAAAGGTGATGACTATGTATTTTGTTGATCGAAAGAAAATCAATGAACATTTAGTGTATATGAATGAATTAATCCATACGTTCAAAGAATTATCAGCTCCCAAAAATAAGCTTGAAACGCTTGTGGTGGAAAGAATCGGACATATGTTGATCGAATCGATGATGGACGTTGGAAACATGATCATCGATGGATTTATCATGAGGGATCCAGGTAGCTTTGAAGACATTCTTGATATCCTGATCGATGAAAAAGTAATACCGAACGATGAAGCAGTATCACTGAAAGAAGTGGTGAACCTTCGAAAATCACTTGTTCAAGATTATACTTCTGCAGATTGTAAAGTCATATTTGATACCATCGCTTCAAAAGAAAAAGAACTCTCAGCATTTCCGTTACACGTTAAAAGGTACCTAGAGGAAGAGTTGGGGCCAGTTTCTGCATTTTTACCTGAATAAGGATACAAGAGTTTTTATACATTTATATTTAAAAATGTACGTTTACCCTTTTTTACGATAAAATGGTGACAAAGGATGGTGATGACCATGAAGAATCACACCTCAACCCGTGATGAAATCATCTATCTTTTAAAAAGAAATAAGAGGATGACTGTTACGGAAATGGCAAAATCCCTCGGAATAACCGAAATGGCTGTTCGTCGTCATCTCAACACACTAGAACGTGACCATGTGATTGAAACGACTCTTGTACGACAGGCTATGGGAAGACCAATCCATTTTTATCATCTTACAGCAAGCGGTGACGAACAATTTCCACGAAACTATTCAGGACTTACCGTTGATTTTTTAAAAGATATAGAAGAAGTGAGTGGCACAGAAACAATTGATGAATTATTTAAACGACGTGAAAATCGTCTGCAGGATAGATATAAAGATCGAATGAACACACTCACAGAGTTTGAACAAAAAGTAAATGAACTGGCTAATATTCAAAATGAAGCAGGGTACATGGTGGACTGGGAAAGAGGAGTAGATCCCGATACGTATGTATTAACAGAGTACAACTGTCCGATCGCAAAGGTTGCGAATGAATATCAGCAAGCCTGCTCCTGCGAGCTTTCACTCTTTAAGCGCATGCTGCAAACAGAAGCTGTTGAGCGAAAGACGTGTATGGCAAAAGGCGGAGATTATTGCTGTTATGTGATAAAAGAAGAAAAGCAAACATCTGAAGTTTAAATGCTTCAGGTGTGTTTTTTTTTTGAAGTGGGTAGAATGAGAAGGTACATTAAAGGAGAGAGCATGATGAAGGCATATAAAGGATTCTTGATCGACTTAGATGGAACGATGTATAGAGGAACAGAACGAATTATTGAGGCTGTTGATTTTGTGAAAAAATTAAACGAAAAAAACCTTCCCTATTTGTTCGTGACAAACAATTCTTCTAAAACAAAAAAACAAGTGGCAGATGTGCTTGCAGGATTTGATATCCCAGCATCTGCTGAACATGTGTATACGACGAGTATGGCAACAGCCAACTATATTGCTGAACAAAAGAAAAATGCGACAGTCTATTGTATCGGTGAGGATGGAATTAGAGAAGCGCTTCAAGAACAAGGACTAGAGCTTGTAGAAGAAAACCCTGATTATGTGGTGGTTGGGATCGATCGCTCGATCACCTATGAAAAGTTAGCAAAAGCATGCCTTGCAGTCCGTAACGGAGCGACGTTTATCTCGACAAATGGTGATATCGCTCTTCCGACGGAAAGAGGACTTCTGCCAGGAAACGGATCACTGACTTCTGTCATTACTGTTTCTACGCAAACAGAACCAACGTTTATCGGTAAGCCTGAGTCCATCATCATGGAGATGGCGTTAGAAACACTCGGAACGAAAAAAGAAGAAACACTCATGATCGGGGACAACTACCAGACAGATATCTTAGCTGGTATTCGTGCTGGAATTGATACGCTGCTTGTTCACACAGGGGTCACAACAAAGAAACACCTTGAAGAAATTGATGTGCATCCTACGTATACCGTTAATGGGTTGGATGAGTGGACGATTCAATAATTCTCTGAATTGAAAATGGCACTGTGGCAGGTCAAAATAAAAAAGGCTTAAGTCTAAGAGGATTCTCTTGTTCTTAAGCCTTATTTTTATTCTTCATTTGCTGCACGATGTGCTAATCTGCTCGATGCTGCTGCTGCAATCGCGCCCACGATGTCATCTAAGAAGGTATGAACCATCCCAGTAGACTTATCGTTAAGTTTCTCTAAGATTCCTGGTTTTTGTTTATCGATGAATCCGTAGTTGGTAAAGCCGATCGAGCCATATATATTCACTATTGAGAGTGCAATCACTTCATCAATCCCATAAAGACTTTCATCCCGAGCCAATATCTCCTGAAGCGGCTGCTCTAGTTTTTTCTGTTCTGCTAATACATCAAGTGCAATACCGGTGAGAATAGCATTCTGAACTTCACGTTTTGCGATGACTCTTTCAACGTTTTCTCTACATACATCCATTTTTAGGTCAGGATGGTAGGGGACTTGGAGAAAATAAACAAGCTCAGCGATATCGTTTACCGTAACGCCCCGTTCGTTCAGCTGTTTGCGAGCAGTTTCTTCGACTTTTTCCACTTTTTTATTTGGCATCCTTGTACTCCTTTTCTCTGTTAGTCTCCTTAGCTTTGTATAGTATATGTTTTCATAGTAAAGTTATGAATTTATAAAAAGTACTAACCACTTCGCCTATATGGGCATACAATGTTGTATCCAATCATGCGGTGGTGTGCTCAAGTTTGATCTAAAAGAGATGATCTGCCGCTGGAAAGCTGAAGGGGTGGGGGGATCGGCTTTGTTTGAAAGAGATATATTTCATCATTATCAACTAGTTTGTGAAGACAGAAGATCTGAATCGGGTTATCGGACCTTCTATTGCAAAGGAAACCAATACATCGTGATACCACAGCAGCAGATGTCATATGAAAAACTGCAAGAAATGATTTACATCAGTGATTATCTGCAGCAACGAGGAGAGGAGAACATTCCCGTTCTACAGCCAACGATCACCAATATGCCTAGTGCTTATGTTGATGGAGAGTCTGTAATCATCTTTAAAGTGGAACCGAAAAAAGGAGAGCATCGCAGCTTTGAAATGGGCTCTGAACTTGCAGAGTTTCATAAGCGAGGAAAAGGTTTAGAACAATATTATCCAGTGGAACAAATCGCATACGGACAATGGCCGTTATTATGGATCAATCGAGTGGATGAGATGCATAATCGTTATGCAGAAATTTCAGCGAGAAAACAAAAGAATGATTTTGATCAATTGTTTTTGACGACATTTCCTTATTATGAGGGAATGGCTGAAAATGCGATTCAATATATTACAGATTACCAATTAGAGAGAGGACCTAAAGGAATAGGTTCTGCTGCCATCTGTTACGATCGATTCAGCGAGCGGTCATGGATTCGTACGTCTAACAGTTTTGTTAAGCTGCCTGTTGGCTGGGTGATCGATAGTCCGATGAGAGATCTTGCAGAATGTATCAGAGAAAAGATCTATCAGCCAGAATTCAGAAGTCATGAAGTGCTGCAGTTGATCGACGATTATGAAAAAGTTAAGCCATTATCCAAGGGAGCTTGGAGGCTTCTTTACGGCAGACTCCTTTTTCCTTCACAGTACTTTGATACAGTAGATGAACATTATAATAATGAGAGAGATATCGGAAAAGAACTATATGTGCGCCGCTTTACTGACTTAATCTCGTATGAAAAGCAAAATGAATATTTCTTAAAAAGCTTTTACAGATCGATCGGTCTTCCGGTCCAAGAGTTAAATATTCCAATGGTCGATTGGCTCGTTCCAATGATCTAAAGAAAGAGGTGGCTCAAAAAGTAAGATTTTTGAGTTTTACCTCTTTTTTTATTGGTTACTTGTTGGCCTTTTTCATATCTTCTAAAAGATAGAGCTTATGTAGGTACTTTTACCCTTCATCTGCAAGTTGATTGAAGCGCAAGGTGCGAGACTCCTATGGGACGAGCGGTCAGTCTGAAAAGTGGAAGTGGCTCGTTCAGCCCCGACTAGCAAAAGTTGAATGGGCTAGGAAGGCGCACTTTGTCTTCTTGACCATTAAACTTTTGACCTCGAGGGGCTAGCCACTGCAACTAGACAGGTGGAGACTCCTAATGGCGCAAAGCGGCAGGAGGCTCACCGTTCGCCCCATGGAAAGCGAGCAACCTGGAGCGGAAATCAACCACTTTCGAAGACAACAATGTAACGAAAACAACCATGCATAAGTACCATTGCTTTATTTTCTCTCTTTCCCATGAGAAAATAGCAAGCAAGGAGTGAAAGCGTATGCAAAAACCTTATGTTTTTATTACACGAAAATTACCTAAAGAAACTTTAACTCAGTTGGAGCAGGTTGCACAGATCAACATGTGGCCACATGAAGAAGAGGCTGTACCACAGGAAGTGCTTCTTTCCGAAATCAAAAAAGCAGATGGATTGCTAACGATGCTTTCAGACAAAATCGGTAGCGAAGTATTGAATGAAGCATCTTCACTGAAAGTAATAGCAAATCTAGCAGTAGGCTATGACAACATCGATGTCGCAGCTGCTAAGCAAAAGGGGATAAAGGTTTGTAACACACCAGATGTATTAACCGATTCAACAGCGGATTTAACATTTTCTTTAATTCTTGCAACAGCTCGCAGGATCGTTGAATCAGCGAATTATGTAAAAGAAGGAAAGTGGAACAGCTGGGGACCTTTATTGCTTGCTGGAGCAGATGTACATCATAAAACAATCGGAATCGTTGGAATGGGTAGGATCGGTGAAGCCGTAGCGAGACGAGCAAAGGGCTTTGATATGGAGATTTTGTATCATAATCGAAACCGTAAGCCTCATGCAGAAATTTCGCTAGAAGCTGAATACAAAGAATTTCATGAGCTTTTAAAGCAATCAGATTTTGTGGTCTCCCTTGCACCATTAACACCTGAGACAAAAGGGTTGTTTAACCGAGAAGCGTTTCAGAGCATGAAAGATAGCGCGATCTTCATTAATGCAGGCAGAGGTGCGACAGTTGATGAATCTGCGCTTATTGAGGCATTACATAACCAGGAAATCGCGGGTGCAGGGCTTGATGTATTTCAGCAAGAGCCAATTGAAGTCGATCATCCTCTTCTGTCGATGAAACAAGTGGTAGCCCTACCTCACATCGGAAGTGCAAGTGTGGAAACAAGAATGAAGATGGCTGAACTTGCATGCAGAAACATAACCAATATATTGGATGGAAAAGGCGCAGAAACGCCTGTTACATAAGGAGGTACAAGATGTATCGTTCTTTAGAAGGTAAAACAGCCATTGTTACGGGAGCAAGCCGTTTAAACGGAATTGGCGCAGCCGTTTGTGTTGAGCTTGCAAAAAGGGGAGCTAATATTTTCTTTACGACTTGGGGTACATATGACACAACCATGCGCACAGGTGACCATACAAATGACCCAGAACAGCTTGTGGAGAAACTAAAAAATTTCGGAGTAAAATCTTTGTATGAAGAAATTGACCTTAGTGCTGCAGAAGACGTTCCGAAACTTCTAGAAAAAGTTGAAAGTGAATTAGGAGTAGCAAGCATACTTGTGAATAACGCCTGTATGTCACAAAATCACAGCTGGGAAGATACAACAAGTGAGATTTTAGATGCTCATTATGCAATCAACATTCGTGCAACAACTCTTTTAAGTATAGAGTTTGCCAAACGTTTTACAGGGGACAGAGGAAGTATCGTTCATCTAACATCCGGCCAGTCGAAAGGTCCGATGCTCGGTGAGTTAGCATACGCGGCTACAAAAGGAGCCGTCGATGCGTTAACGATATCCTTAGCTGCTGAAATCGGACATAAAGGAATTACTGTTAATGCAGTGAACCCTGGTCCAACAGATACGGGCTGGATCAACCCGGATTTAGAAAAAATTCTTCTGCCTAAGTTTCCTGGAGGAAGGATCGGGAAACCAGAAGATGCGGCAAGGTTAGTCGCATTTTTAACAACACCAGAAGCAGAATGGATAACCGGACAGATCATCCATTCAGAAGGTGGATTCTTAAGACAATAGAAAGATTTTTTGAGACTGACTTTAGTGGTAACTACGCGTACCCAAAAAGTCAGTTTTTTTATTAAAATTAAATTATTTATAAATATACTATTGAATTAATTTTTATACAGTCCTATAATGAACCATAACTTATTTAAGGAGTGATGGAATGAGAGCAGGAATTATTGGTGTAACCGGATATGGTGGGATGGAACTATTCCGGCTGCTATCTGCACATACGGAGATTACCGAAGTTGTTCTCTATTCATCCTCTAGAGCAGGTAATGAGCTTTCAGAAGAAATTCAGCATCTGTCTCATGTTCATGATCAGAAGCTAAGGTCACTGAAACAACTGCCAACCGATGGCTTAAATATCGTATTTTCCTCCGCACCGAGCGGCGTCTCATCAGAGCTTCTCCCTTCGCTAGTCGATGAAAACTTGAGAATCATTGATCTAGCAGGAGATTTTCGTTTGAAAGACGCTGACACCTATCGAGCGTGGTACAAAAAAGAACCACCTCCACAATCACTCGTGAATGAAGCGGTATACGGATTAACAGAATGGAAGAGAGAAGAGGTACGAAACGGGAAGCTGATCGCGAACCCAGGATGTTATCCGACCGCAGCTCTCATAGGTGTTCTCCCGTTACTAAAAGAAAACGTGATCAATCCATCTTCACTTGTGATTGATGCAAAGAGCGGGATCTCAGGAGCGGGTGCCACTCCGGGCAAAGGAACGCATTTTACACAAGTAAATGATAGCCTCGGTATCTACAAAATCAATCAACATCAGCACATTCCAGAGATCGAGCAAACGATACAGTCGTGTACGGATACTGAAACAAAAATTACATTCAATACACATCTCGTTCCAATGACAAGGGGCATCATGACTACGATGTATGCACAACTCACAGACCCCGTTACCTCAAGATCTGTAAAAGAAATCTATGAATCTTATTACGGCAGTGAGTACTTCGTCAGAGTTCATAGGGAAAAAGCCAATCTATTTACTAAGCAAGTATACGGGTCGAATTTTTGTGATGTAACGTTTGCCGTCGATGAGCGGACAAATCGAATCACAGTGATCTCTTGTATTGACAATCTATTAAAAGGAGCGGCAGGTCAAGCGGTTCAAAATATGAATGTAATGTTCGGAATGGATGAAACGAAGGGATTAAAAGCTTCACCAATGTTCCCTTAACTAGAGGAGGCAAGATAGATGCAGGCAACAAAAGCGGCTATTCAGAAGATTACAGGTATTAACATCGCTACGCCAAGAGGATTCTACGCAAGTGGAATTCATTGTGGAGTGAAACATAAAAAGCTCGACTTAGGGTTGTTGTATAGTATTACTCCGGCAAACGCAGCAGGTGTTTATACAACGAACCAAGTACAGGCTGCTCCGCTAAAAGTTACTCAGAATAGCATCTCTCAAGAAGGGAAGCTTCAAGCGATCATCGTGAACTCTGGTAATGCAAATGCTTGTACAGGAAAAAAAGGCTTAAAAGATGCTGAGCACATGCAGAGGCAGACCGCTGAAAAGCTGGATATCCCTTCGCACTATGTTGGAGTTGCCTCAACAGGGGTAATCGGTGAACATCTGCCGATGGATAAAATATCAACGGGTATTGAAAACTTAGTGCTAGATTCTGAGTTGAAAGGCTCGATCGACTTTTCTCAATCCATTTTAACGACAGATACTGTCTCCAAGAATACAGCTTACTCGCTAAAGATTAATAATAAAATCATTACGATAGCAGGTACGGCGAAAGGATCAGGAATGATACATCCTAATATGGCTACGATGCTAGGTTTCATCACGACAGATGCAGCTGTCCAACAAGACGATCTCCATGATGCTTTGTCTTTTGCCGTGGAACGTACGTTTAACTGTATTACCGTGGACGGTGATACATCGACGAACGACATGGTACTCATGCTCGCAAACGGAATGGGTGAGAATGAAGAGTTGAACAAAGATCACCCTGAATGGCAACTATTTTTAGATGCACTCGTACTCGTTTGTGAAGATTTAGGCAAACTTATTGCAAAGGATGGGGAAGGCGCGAGCAAGCTGATCGAGGTTCATGTTAATGGCGCAGCATCCGATAAAGAGGCGAGAATCATAGCAAAAACTGTAGTGGGCTCTCCGTTAGTGAAGACCGCTGTATTTGGTTGCGATGCCAACTGGGGCCGAATTCTTGCTGCAGCTGGATATAGTGGAGTTTCGTTTAATCCCGACGCCGTAAAAATACAGATCGGCGAACATGAAGTTGTAGTAGATGGAGAACCGGTTCTATTTTCGGAAGAGAAAATTCGTACTTACTTAAAATGCCACGAGATTCATATCTCGGTTGAACTATCTGAAGGTTTAGGAAGTGGAAGAGCTTGGGGATGTGATCTTACGTATGATTATGTTCAGATAAATGCAAGTTACCGTACTTAAAAGGAGGCGAGAGTTGTGTTTCATGTTATGAAAATCGGAGGAAGTACGCTAGCTAACTTACAGGCTGCTTTTTTTGAAGCTCTTAAAAATAGGATTCAACAAGGGGAAAAGATCGTGATTGTTCACGGAGGAGGGCCGGAAATTAATAAAAAGCTGTCAGAGTCCGGGTTGCCGTTAGAAATGAAGAATGGCATTCGAGTAACAAGCACAGAATCTCTTTCCTGTGTGAAGACGGCGTTAAAGGACATTACCAATGCAAACCTAGTAGAGAGATTAAATAAAGAAGGCATATCAGCTCAAGGACTTTCTGGAGCAGAGGATAACTTACTCATTTGTGATTTTTTAGATAAAGAGAATTATGGCTGGGTTGGAAACGTTCAGCAAGTAAATACAGAGATTATCCAAACCGTGTTAGATGATGGCAAAATTCCAGTCATAGCATCTTTAGGTGTAACAGAATCCGGAGAAACAGTTAATATTAACGCAGACACAGCAGCAGGAGAAACTGCAGCTGCACTATCCGCCGAAACAATCTGTTTTGTTACAGATACCCCTGGTGTTTCCGTGAATGGAGAGTGGAAGGAATGCTTAACGATCACTGACATTTTAACCAGTATTGTTGAAGGACACATTAGCGGTGGCATGGTACCGAAGGTTGAAGCAGCTATTAAATGTCTGGACCTAAACATCAAGCAAGTACGAATCACCGATCAAACTCTGTCTGGTACAGAGTTGCTGAAGGAGGTACTGATCACATGAGTGCACTTTTTCCAACCTATAAAAGAAAACAGATACAACTTCAAAAAGGAAACGGAACGTATGTATATGACCAAAACAATAAAAAGTATCTTGATTTCACGAGCGGAATAGCTGTAACAAGTCTAGGACATTGTCATCCTGAAGTGGTTGCAGCTCTCCATAAGCAAAGCGATTGCATCTGGCATACTTCCAATCTCTTTGAGATCCAACAGCAAGAGCTGCTTGCAGAGACTCTTGTGAAGCACACACATTTGGATCTAGCTTTCTTTTGCAATAGTGGAGCTGAAGCGAACGAAGCTGCGATCAAGCTGACTAAGAAATTCACAAAGAAAAATAAGATCATCACGTTTAACGACTCATTTCACGGTCGAACATTCGGTTCCATGTCGGCGACTGGTCAACAAAAGATAAAAGAAGGGTATGGACCGCTCGTATCTACATTTCTACACCTGCCCTGGAACGATATTGATCAATTGAAGAAACAGGCAGACAACGACACAGCTGCGATCATGATGGAAGTCATCCAAGGAGAAGGCGGTATCAAAATCGCTAACCTAGATTTTTATAAACAAGTGCAAGAGATCTGTGAGAAAAACGATATTTTATTAATCATAGATGAAGTCCAAACGGGTATCGGCAGAACAGGAAGGAGATATGCGTATGAACACTTCGGATTAGACCCTGATATCGTTACCCTAGCCAAGGGATTAGGAAATGGTTTTCCGATCGGGGCTATGATAGGTAAAAGAAAACTAGCTGAAGCGTTCGGACCAGGAAGTCATGGAACAACGTTTGGTGGTAATCCCCTCGCAAGTGCAGTCAGCCAGAGTGTTTTGAATATTATCTTCAACGACGAATTCTTAAACGAGGTTGCTAGAAAAGGAAAGAACTTTAAAGAGCAATTAGAGAATCAGTTAATAAAACTTCCTTCCGTTTATGAAGTAAGAGGAGAAGGATTATTGATAGGTATTGAGTGTGAGGAAGCTAGCGTATTAATAGCCAACTTAGAAGAAAAAGGCTTATTAACTGTACCTGCAGGGAAGCATGTTATTCGATTATTACCACCGTTGAACGTTACGGATGAAGAACTAACATCAGCATTAAACACGATTTTAGCAGTGTTTAATAACAAATATGAAAAAGTGACGTAAAAAAGAAATTAGATATTTTTTTTGCTACGTATGAATAAAAATACATTAAACTATATGTTTTATACAAGGAGTGGAACTTAACATGAAAGGCTGTATAACGCTATCTAACGGTCATACATTTGATGGTGACTGGATTAGTGACAACCAATATGGTTCAGGTGAAGTTGTATTTTATACAGGAATGACTGGATACGAGCAAGTATTAACAGATCCTTCTTATCAAGGTCAGATCGTCGTGTTTTCTTATCCCTTTATCGGAAATTATGGATTTGATCCTAAGAGTATGGAATCTCAAAAGATTCAAGTGGCAGGAGTCGTGATGGCAGAGTGCTTTGGATTTGCTGCAAAAGATGGGCGTCAATCGATCGTTGACTTGCTAAACGTCCACCAAATCCCAGCGTTAACGAATGTGGATACTAGATCTCTTATTCAACAAATTCGAATACAAGGATCATTGCCTGCCGTGATGCACGTACCAGACATCTTCCCAGATTCTTTTAAATTAGAAGAATATTGGCCAGCGACATCTATTAAAAAGACAGGTTCAGGAGAGACGCACATTGTCTTGATCGATTTTGGATATAAAAAGTCCATCGCTGATGCTCTTGTTAATGAAGGATGCAGCGTAACAATTGTTCCGTTCGATCAAGAGATTGGCGAAATCGAAAAACTAAATCCAGATGGTCTTGTTTTTTCAAACGGTTCTGGTGATCCTATGAGATTCTCTAACTATTTTCATCGATACAAGAATCTAGCGATGCGCTATCCCACATTAGGCATCTGTCTCGGTCATCAGATTCTTGCTTTAGCGTTCGGTGGTGAGACGCGAAAGCTGAAATTTGGTCACAGAGGTGCGAATCAGCCAGTTATGAACTTGAAGACAGGGAAAGTATCGATGAGTTCTCAAAACCACAGCTATGTGGTCCAAAAAGAAAGTTTAGCACAAACAGGGTTCGATATTTGGTTTGAGAATGTGAACGATGGAAGTGTCGAGGGATTGTGGCATCGTTCATTCAATATTGCGAGTGTACAATTCCATCCTGAAGCAGCACCTGGACCAAACGAGCACAAAGAAATCTTTGAAAATTTTATTAAGGATGTACAACATACAGAGAAGGTGAGAAGTTATGCCTAAACAACAAGACATCAAAAAAGTGCTCGTGATCGGATCAGGACCGATCGTGATCGGGCAGGCAGCAGAATTTGACTATTCCGGAACACAAGCTTGTAAAGCATTAAAAGAAGAAGGGATAGAAGTGGTCCTGATCAACAACAATCCTGCTACGATCATGACTGACAACACGTTTGCAGACGTTATATACTTTGAACCCCTAACAGCAGAATATGCTGAACAAATTATTCAAAAAGAAAAACCTGACGGACTACTAGCAACAGTTGGTGGTCAAACAGGACTTAACTTGGCGATGGACCTTCATGAAAAGGGAATCTTAAAAAAGTATGAGGTTCAGCTTCTAGGTACGGATATTAACTCGATACAAAAAGCAGAGGACCGAGATCTGTTTCGCTCATTGATGAAGCATCTTGGAGAACCTGTACCAGAAAGTGAGATTGTCACTTCAATAGATGAAGCGGTCCATTTTGCCGAAGAGACTGGTTACCCCGTGATTGTTAGACCAGCATATACACTTGGAGGTTTTGGGGGAGGAATTGCTTCAACGAAAGAGAAACTGGCGACTTTGGTCAAACAAGGTCTATCGGCAAGTCCGATCAATCAATGTTTGATCGAAAAGAGTATCGCAGGCTACAAAGAGGTTGAGTATGAAGTGATGCGTGACAAGAACGGAACATGCATCACGGTTTGCAACATGGAAAACGTTGATCCTGTGGGTATTCATACAGGTGATTCTGTAGTAGTAGCTCCTAGTCAGACGTTAACAGATGATGAATACCAGTCATTAAGAAAGGCGTCATTGACCATCATCTCGGCGCTTGAAATCGTGGGAGGATGTAATATCCAGTTCGCGCTTCACCCAGATAACTCACAGTATTATTTGATCGAAGTGAATCCGCGTGTGAGCAGGTCTTCTGCTTTAGCTTCAAAAGCGACCGGATATCCGATCGCAAAGATTGCTGCTAAACTTGCACTAGGATATAACCTGCATGAATTGAAGAATCCAGTAACCGGAACGACCTTTGCGAGTTTCGAGCCAGCTTTAGATTATGTAGCTGTAAAAATGCCAAGATGGCCGTTTGATAAGTTTCCTCATGCAGACCGAAAACTCGGAACTCAGATGAAAGCAACTGGTGAAGTGATGGCGTTAGAGAGAAACATGGCTTCTGCTTTTCAAAAGGCTATTCGTTCTCTTGAACTTAAAACGAACGGCATATATTTAAAAGAACTATCTGTTCTAGATGAGGATACACTCATAGACCTCGCTGTTTCAGCAGATGATCGCCGCTTTTTCGTTGTGATGGAATTATTGCAAAGAGGAATAACTACAGACAGAATTCAGGAATTAACAAAGATCACACCTTACTTTTTATCTATTTTTCAAGAGTTGGTCTCTATGGATAAAATGCTGCAAAATGCGAATCTGGAAAATATAGAAAAACAACAGCTTCAACGGGCTAAAAAGGTTGGTTTTACAGATCGATATCTATCAGAAATCTGGTCTGTATCAGAAATAGAGGTACGAAATAAAAGAGTAGAATGGGCCATCACACCATCGTACAAGATGGTGGATACGTGCGCAGCTGAGTTTGAAGCAAAAACGACGTATTTTTATTCCAGTTGGAGCGGAAAAAGCGACAGAATTCCTGACACGAAGAAGAAGGTTGCCGTTATCGGGTCTGGCCCTATTCGTATCGGGCAAGGTGTTGAATTTGATTATTGCTGCGTGCACAGTGCTATCACTCTTCGTGAATGTGGATATGAAGCGATACTGATCAACAATAATCCCGAGACAGTAAGCACGGATTATGAAGTATCTGACTCTCTCTACTTTGAGCCTCTAACTTTTGAAGACATCAATCATGTTTTGGAGTTTGAAGGCATTTCAGATGTCATTCTGCAATTTGGCGGCCAAACTTCTATCAATTTGGCTAAGAAGTTAGAAGAGGCAGGGTATTCTGTTCTTGGAAGTCCTGCAGACACGGTAGATCAAATGGAAGACAGAGATCTCTTTTATCAATTTTTAGATACATTAAATATTCCTAAAGTTCCAGGATTCTCGGCAATGAGCGAAAAAGAAGTTAAACAATATGCAAACCGACTAGGGTTTCCAATCCTCCTGCGTCCTTCATACGTGATTGGTGGTAGCGGGATGAAGGTGCTTTATTCTGAAAGCGAACTGACCAATTATTTGAATCATGAACAAATAAATTATCCCGTTTTGATCGATACATTCTTAGAAGGAACAGAAGCGGAAGTAGACGTTCTAAGTGATGGTACCGATGTATTCATTCCTGGTATTTTTGAACATTTAGAAGGAACCGGGGTTCATTCAGGAGATAGCCTGACTGTTACGCCGCCGCAATCTTTATCAGACCATGTGATCGATCAGATAACGACTTACTCAAAAAAAATCGCACTCAACTTATCATATAAAGGATTATTCAATGTTCAATTTGCCATAAATAATGACAGTGTGTATGTCATTGAAGTAAATCCAAGAGCATCTCGAACAGCACCGATCATGAGCAAAATCACAAATGTAAATCTTGTCCAGAAAGCAACACAATTGCTTTTAGGGCACTCACTACAATCATTAAACATTGAAAATGAGCATAATGGCCAACCAGAAATTACAGTGAAAGCACCTGTTTTCTCCACCATAAAACTGCCTGGTGTCACTCCGGTGTTAAGTCCGATGATGCTATCCACAGGTGAAGTGATTGGAAGTGATTCCGATTTTCATGGAGCTTTAGTAAAAGCTTTAAAAGGCTCAAGCCTTCAATTAGCAGATCTCTGGAATCATCAAGGAAGTATTTTTGTGGAAGGAACTCTCGCTGAAGCTGCTTCAAAAGCCTGGAAGGAATGTGGATATTCCGTACTAACTGCAAATGATCTGACATTTGATGAGTGGTTAAAAAGAGATAACAAAGCGATATATATAAACTTTTCAAATGATAGCGAAAGCCAGAATGCTAAACGTGCTGTTCTAGAAAGAGTGCATGTGCTTACAAGAAAAGAAACATCTAACGCATATTTAGATGCCATACGCACCTCGAATAAAATGAGAAAGGAAGTGCTGATCTGATGTCTATCGTACACCCTCTTCGCCAAACGGAAACTCAGAAAGATTTTCTAACGCTGATGGATTATTCTACATCTGAAATTATCGATTTATTGAACCTTGCAAAAGACTTAAAAAAACAAGGACCATCTGTGCCACCTTTGTTAAAAGGAAAGATACTAGGGATGATCTTCGAAAAATCCTCGACTCGTACGCGCGTTTCCTTCGAGGCTGCTATGCTGCAGCTCGGCGGTCATGCTATCCATCTGTCCACTCGTGATATTCAGATGGGCAGAGGAGAATCAATCTCTGATACTGCGAAAGTTTTGTCCGGTTATCTAGATGCGCTGATGATCCGCACGTTTCATCAATCCACAGTTGAAGAGCTTGCAGAGAGCGGATCAATTCCTGTAATCAACGGGCTTACGGACGATTTTCATCCGTGCCAAGTACTAGCAGATCTTCTTACGATCTTAGAATATAAAGGATCATTCAAAGGGAAGAAGCTAGCGTATATCGGTGACGGGAATAATGTGGCACATTCATTAATGATTGGAGCTGCAAAAGTGGGGATGGATTGCACCATTATTTGCCCTAAGAACTACGAACCAAAGGAAAAGATTGTTTCTTATGCAAAAGAAGTTGCGAAACAACACGGAACTGTTGTCGAAGTAACTCATGATCCGATTGAAGGTGTTAAAAATAGCGATGTGATTTACACAGATGTTTGGGCGAGTATGGGGCAAGAAGCGGAGGCAGAGGTACGTTTGGAACATTTTAAAGGTTATCAAGTGAACCGAGAGCTTGTGTCACATGCGAAGAGTGATTATATCTTTATGCATTGTTTGCCTGCGCATCGAGAAGAAGAGGTGACGGCGGAGATTATTGATGGTCCTCACTCTGTTGTTTTTCACGAGGCAGAGAACCGTCTTCACGCTCAAAAAGCATTGCTTGTTCGTTTGATGTGTTAACAAACAAAGATTAATTAGCCTATTCTTTGTTGTATTGAGGAGGAGTTGATTTCCGTTTCAGGTTGCTCGCTTTCCGGGGGGCGTGCGGTGAGCCTTCTAGCGCTCTGCGCTTTTAGAAGTCTCACCTGTCCCGCTGATCCCCCAGGAGTCTCGCACCTTACACTCCAATCAACTCGTCATTGAAGCTTCTTAAAGAACTCTGAGAAGCAAC
Organism: Fictibacillus tiangongensis; assembly: GCF_048083785.1. Taxonomy (GTDB): domain Bacteria; phylum Bacillota; class Bacilli; order Bacillales; family Fictibacillaceae; genus Fictibacillus. Next base: position 3,145,307 of record NZ_CP182294.1, on the reverse strand, counting down.
AATGTTTAGCAAATAGTCATAAATAATATTTGCGAGGAGGCTATACCATAACTATTCTGGCTATGCTTTCATAAAACAATTAAAAACTGCAAGCAAAAAAAAAGCCGCTCTTGATTGAGCGGCTTCTTGCGTTTTATTAAAATACTTGTTCTAATTCAACAACACCTGGAACTTCTTCAAGAAGTGCACGTTCGATACCTGCTTTTAGTGTGATTGTTGAACTTGGGCAGCTACCACACGCTCCCATTAGGCGTACTTTTACTACACCTTCTTCAATATCCACTAATTCCACGTCTCCTCCATCACGAAGAAGGAATGGGCGTAATTTATCAAGAACTTCTTCAACTTGTTCACGCATCTCTAAGTTTTGAGTTTCAGCCATAATAATCAAGGCCCCTTTCTTAAAAAGAACTTACTTCTAGTATACGGGATATGGAATAAAAAATCCATGAGCAAGCATCATGATATTTGCTCCTTTTTCTTTTATGAAAAATAAGGTATGATGAAAGCAAATAAGCGCATACATTGAGGTGATTCTTCATGAGTAACTCATTTAATATTAAAGTATATGGAGCTGAACAAAAATGTGCCAGCTGTGTTCATCTTCCTTCAGCAAAAGAAACAGCTGAATGGCTAGAGGCAGCAATCTCAAGAAAATTTCCGAACTTGGTGTTTCATGTTCTTTATATAGACATGGAAAATACGGAAAATGAGATCGATCAGGCATTTTCAGAAAGAATTATAGAAGAAGACCTTTTTTATCCTGTCGTGGTGATTGATGGAGAGGTAGTAGCAGAAGGTAATCCGAATTTAAAAACAATCTATGCAATTATAGAACAGAATGGCTATGGCGCTGTAAGTTAAGCGCCTATTTTTTATATTTTGGGTTTGTACACACGCCTTGTACTTCTCTTAAGAATAAGATGTATAGAGAAAAAAGGAGGCAAATTGTATTGTTGAACCCTTTAAAAGGTAAAAGTCATAAAGATGAGTCTTCCTCATTTGCAGGACATCATCACCATCATTATCATGATCTTTGTCTCAAGTATATGGGGCAGAAGGTTACGATCGAACTAAATGATGGGAATGTATATCACGGTCAATTGCATAGCTATGATCAAGATAATATGTATATGATCATGCCAGGTGAGAAAGCTGATCGAAATAGCCGTATCATTTTTGTCGGGCCGTTTTTTCCAGGCTTCGGAGTATTTGGTTTCCCGTTTTACCGAATTCGTCGATTCCGTCCTTATTATTGGTAAAATACAGAAAAATCCCCATGCAGCTTTGCATGGGGATTTTCTTATACTTGATATTTATATAACCAAAGAATTCCTGATTTTAATAAACGCGGAACTCTTCCAATAAGAGCAGTACTACCCATCGTACCAAATCCGCTCTTCTTACCAAGAGATCCCATAACACCTTTTAGTTTAATCTCGTTCATCTCAGGAAGAGGCTGCTCATTCCAACGAGCTAAAAGAACTTGTGAGATCTGTTCGGCTTGCTCCTCTGCTAATTGTGCACTTGGTGCATAAGGGAGGCTCGCGCAATCACCAACCACATAAACATGCTCTTCAGTTGGAAGATGATGATGTTCAGTTAGAACAACACGTCCTTGACTGTCTTTTTCAACATCCAAATCACGAACGATTCGGCTCGGCTGTATTCCTGCCGTCCAAACGATAGCATCACACTCTACCTTTTCGTCATGATTATAAAGAGCACCTTCTTCAACCTTTGTTACATTGGAATTATTGATGACTTCAACACCGTGTTCAACAAACCAGTTTTGTACATAATTGCTTAGTCTCTTTTTATAAGCAGAAAGAATCATATCTCCACGGTCAAAGAGTTTAATCGTAAGATCCGGACGGCTCTCACGAAGTTCAGATGCTAACTCTACACCCGATAGACCGGCACCAACTACTGCAACAACCGCATTAGCATGCAAGTTATTTAGAATTTGATACGTTTGACGAGACTTATCAATGGTCTGGATGCTAAGCGTAAATTGGTCAGCACCAGGGACATTATGATATTTGTCTTCACAGCCTAGACCGATAACCAGATCATCATAAGAAACCGCATCTTGGTCTTTTAATAGAACTTTCTTTTCTTTTACATCAATTGAAGTAACTTCGCCATATTTAATATTCAGACGTGGGTGGTCTGGAAAAGTTACACGAACATGATGGTCAGATATCGTACCTGCAGCAAGTGCGTAATATTCAGTCTTCAAACAATGATAAGGCACACGATCAATAAGCGTAAGCTGAATGTTTTCAGGGAGGTCTGAGGAATTAAGAAGTCTCTTTAGAACACGCATATTTCCATATCCTCCGCCAAGTAAAACGAGGTGTTTCATTTGTCATTTCCCCTTTTCTTTCAAGACAATTCTTATCTGTTTTTAGAATGGTTTATATAAGTAAATAACCTTAACTCGAAATAAGTAAACGATTACACGTTTTTGACATGTTTAAGTATAGCACTTTGCAACAATTTCACAACTCTTTTATAGAAAATACATAGGAAGAATGAGTGTTTACATTGACTACAACTATAGAAACCGTTAGGATGGATTCATCAAGAGGTGAAGAATTAAATGAGACCGATTATAGAGTTTTGTGTAAGTAATTTAGCGAGTGGTGCACAAAAAGCGCTCGAAGAACTTGAGAAAGACTATGATCTCGACGTAATCGAGTATGGGTGTCTAGGCTATTGTGGACATTGTGCCAAATCGTTGTTTGCTCTCGTAAATGGAGAAATTGTTCACGGAGAAACCTCAGATGAACTTGTTAAAAATATATACACTCATATAGAAGAAAACGGAATGTTTTAAGAGGCAGCTATTCAAAAAATGGATAGCTGCTTTTTTCATGGATAAGGACTCTACGATTGGGAAAAATATCTAGCATATAATTTTTTAAAAACGATTGCATTTTTGTCGAAATTTGTTACATTAGAAAAGGGTCAGTCATTGGATGTCTGACAACTAACGTGCTAATAGTAAGCGTTTTCTTCCAAATTACAAAAGGGGTGTACGAATATGCAAATTTTATGGGGATTAGGTGGTATGCTCGTTCTTCTTGTAATCGCATTCTTACTTTCTCAAAATAAGAAAGCGATTAACTGGAGAACGGTAATTGGTGCACTAGCAATTCAAGTTGCTTTTGCGTTGATCGTTCTTAAATGGGATGCTGGAAAACAAGCGTTGCAAGGTGTCTCACAAAAAGTTTCAAACGTTGTAGCTTACGCGAACGAAGGGATTACTTTCTTGTTTGGAAGTATGATTCCTGCAGAAGGAAAAGGGTTTATCTTTGCGTTTCAAGTTTTAACCGTTATCATTTTCTTCTCTTCTCTAATTTCAGTTCTTTACTATCTAGGTATCATGCAATGGGTGGTAAGAATCTTAGGAGGAGCTTTATCTAAGCTATTAAAAACAAGTAAAGCAGAATCAATGAGTGCTACTGCAAATATTTTCTTAGGCCAAACAGAAGCACCTCTAGTGATTCGTCCATATATGAACCGTCTTACTCAATCTGAACTTTTTGCTGTAATGGTAGGTGGACTAGCATCCGTAGCAGGTTCTGTATTGATTGGTTATTATCTGTTAGGTGTACCGTTAGAATACTTGATCGCAGCAAGCTTTATGTGTGCTCCTGCAGGACTTGCGATCGCTAAGATCATTGTTCCTGAAACAGAAGAGCCTGAAACTATGGGTGAGATCAAATTAGAACGTGACAAAGATACAGTAAACGTTATCGATGCAGCAGCAAAAGGTGCTGGAGATGGTCTTCAAATCGCACTTAACGTTGGAGCGATGTTACTTGCTTTCATCGCACTTATCGCTTTAGTTAACGGTATCCTTGGTGGAATCGGTGGATGGTTCGGTTATGAGATCACTCTTCAACAAATTCTAGGGTATATTTTCGCTCCAATCGCATTTGTTATTGGTGTACCTTGGGAAGAAGCGGTTAAAGCTGGTACGTTTATCGGTCAAAAGATCGTTTTGAACGAGTTCGTAGCTTACTCATCATTCGCACCTCAAATTCCAGACTTAATGCCGAAAACGGTAGCGGTTGTAAGTTTCGCACTATGTGGTTTCGCGAACCTTTCATCGATTGCAATCCTTTTAGGTGGTCTTGGAGCAATGGCACCTAGCCGTCGTCCAGACATCGCAAGACTTGGAATGCGTGCTGTAATCGCAGCTACAATTGCTAACTTACTAAGCGGTGCAATCGCTGGTATGTTCATTCTTTAAGAATCATTTTAAGATGCTCAAGCTGATGCTTGAGCATCTTTTTTGATAGGAGCTGTTTTTGAGCGTAATCTGAAGAATACCGACGAGGGTATGTTCATCTATAATTAAGTCTTAATGAACAAGATTAGGTTGAAATGAGTGTTAATTAAGCCGTAACGACGCTCAATTAAGTCGAAATTCTTAAATAAAGGCATTTCGTTAAATTTCGACAACCGATTTGACATCCTGACAACCGTTATACCCCTATGGTGAACAATAAAAAAACCGCAGTGGGAATTCCCAACTGCGGTTTAATCTATTTAAGCCTGCTGAGCGATCTGTTTCATCACCCATGGCTGCATTCGGTTGTATAATGCTACGAATAACAGTGTAATGATCGTACCTTTTATCAAGTTAAACGGTGTTATACCTTTTAATATAAGATCAAGCATCATCTGGCTAGACATCGGATCAGCACCAAGGAACCACGTATAAGCTGGTAAGATGATCAGGTAGTTGAGCAGTCCCATCATAAATGTCATCAAAACCGTTCCTAAGATCAAGCCCGTTGAAAGACGTTTAACCGTATGCTTTTTGCGGAATAAGTAGGATACTGGAAGAATGAAAAGAATTCCGGCCACAAAGTTTGCAATTTGACCAACGGGAACACCTGTAAAACTTCCCACAATTCCGTAATGAAGTACATTTTTTATAGCCTCAACCATTATTCCTGCTGCTGGTCCGAAAATGATGGCAGCTAGCAGTGCAGGCACCTCACTAAAATCAATTTTTAGAAATGGAGGCAGTCCTGGAAACGGAAAGTCGAGCATCATCAGTACATATGCAATTGTACTGAGCATCGATACCGCTACCATTTGTTTAATTTTTCCCTTTTGCATTGAAATCTCTCCTCTTTTGTGTTGCGCCATCTCATGATTTCGAATGCAGCACAGCCTGTTTTACACAAAAAAACCTTAGTCGATAAAGAACGGACTAAGGGAGTTTGTATGATAAACAGCATGTAAAAGAAGCATTTACAGAAATGGTAAAATGCGCACTTAAACAAAGGCTCATGTAAATGAACCGCTGTACCAACATCTTCTCCCATCCAGACTATACTGTCGGCTCTGGAGTTACACCAGATCAGCAATGTGGTGACATCGATATGATGTCTAGCCTAAACGGTTGTTTCGGCATTTCCACATCGCTCACGGGCTGATGAAGAGGGAATCTTCAAATACCGCCGGTCGGGAATTTCACCCTGCCCCGAAGATGGATCGCTATTGTATTTTGTTACATCACCTATTATACTTTAAAAAATGTAAGTTGTGAACGAATATGCAATAACCATACCTTCCAAATAGAGGATGAACCGATATGAAGTTAACATTTGAATATACATGGCCATATGAAAGAATGATGAAAGATATTTATATTTCGGAGTGTCCGTTCTGCCAACAAGACAATGTTTTGACTTCATTTAAAGAAGAACAACTGAGTTTGGCTCAAGAGGGGATCAAGCAGATCCTTATCATGCCTTGCTGCCACGGCAAGTTAACGATACTGAACGCAGACGATGACTATTTTTATACGGACGAAAAACTAAGAGGTCAATCATAAGGAGCAGGGTTAAAGCAATGGATACGTTGAAATTCACAAAGATGCATGGATTAGGCAATAATTACATCTATATAAACATGTTTGAAGAGTCGATTGATGAGGCTGATCTGTCGAGATTAGCAACGGCCGTTTCGAATCCTTACACAGGTATCGGATCAGATGGAATGATACTTATCTGCCCAAGCGAGTTAGCGCCAGTTAAGATGCGAATCTTTAATAACGATGGTTCTGAAGCTAAGAACTGTGGAAACGGACTTCGTTGTGTAGCCAAATATTCATATGAAAACGGCTTAGTTAAAGAAAAAGAATTTCAGATTGAAACACTTGGTGGATTAGTGACTGCTAAAGTAACTACAGATAACAACAACAAAGTATCACTCGTTACGGTTAATATGGGGAATCCGATCCTACAGCCTCAACAAATTCCTGTAACCGGATTCAACCACCTTCACCAGATAGTGAATGAGGAAGTATCTTTTGACGGAACACCTTTAAAACTAACTGCTGTATCAATGGGTAATCCCCATGCGGTGTTCTTTGTCGATAGCATTGAGGAAGCACCCTTACATTCGCTTGGTCCTATAATCGAAAAAGACAGCATGTTTCCTGATTGGGTAAACGCAGAGTTTGTTGAAGTGGTGTCTAACAGTGAAATGCATTTTAGGGTTTGGGAAAGAGGATCAGGTATTACACAAGCATGTGGTACAGGAGCATGTGCAGCCGCTGTAGCCGCTGTTCTAAACAAAAAAGCAATGAGAAATACAGACATTACCGTTCACTTAACAGGCGGTGATCTTATCATTAATTGGAAAGATGATGGAGATGTTTGGATGACCGGTCCAGCTGAAATAATCTGTACGGGTGAATATCATACTAACAGGTAGAGGGTGCAGACGATTAGTTTGCACTTACCAAAAAAAAAAGAAAGCAGAGATGCTTTCTTTTTTTAGTCGTTAACATCAGCCTGCTCACGATGATGGACGATTTTATCAGTATTTTCAATTCCCCATTGAAGCATGGATTTTATAATAGGAATCAGTGTTTCACCAAACGAAGTAAGAGAATATTCCACTTTGGGAGGGACTTGTTTATAAACTTCTCGGTGTATGATGCCGTCACGCTCCAATTCACGTAACTGTAGGGTAAGCATCCTCTGTGTAATTCCAGGTACAAGACGCTTTAGTTCATTAAAACGTATCTCTCCATCGATTAAGTGATACAAAATTACGCTTTTCCACTTACCACCGATAATATCAAGAGTCGCTTCGACTGGACAGGAATAGCCGTGAGATTGCCAATTGGATAAGTCGAATTGCTGTTTACTAGTCATAGAAATGCTCCTTTAGTATAAAAAATGATACTATGACACAAAAATGTGCGTACTTTTCATTTTTGTTATTACTTTTATAATATATGGTGTAGGGTGACAAAACAACTTAATTACATTCATAAATAGTGAAGGAGTGATAAATTTATCATGAATAAAGAAGCTAAAAAACAAGAGATCTTAGAAGCATTCCAGTTTAGACATGCGACAAAGGAATTTGATCCTGGGAAGAAAATTTCAGAAGATGATTTTGCATTTATTTTAGAAACAGGACGTCTTTCACCGAGTTCGTTTGGTTTTGAGCCTTGGCGTTTTGTTGTCATTCAAGACCCAGAGTTACGCGAACAGTTAAAGCCTGTTTCATGGGGAGCACAAAAACAATTACCGACTGCGAGCCACTATGTAGTGATGCTCGCAAGAACTGCAGAAGATATGGTGTACGATTCAGAATACATTGAGCATATAAAAAAAGATGTAAAGAATCTTCCGAAAGAAGCGTATGAAGCGATCAGCGGGTTCTACAAGACATTCTTAGAATCTGACTTTAAGCTTCTTGGAAACGATCGTGCTATGTTCGATTGGGCGGCAAAACAAGTCTATATCGCACTAGGAAACATGATGACAGCAGCTGCACAGATTGGTATTGATTCTTGCCCAATCGAAGGATTTGATCAAGAGAAAGTTCAGGCTATCTTAAAAAAAGAAGGTGTGCTTGAAGACGGAAACTTTGAAGTAGCCGTTATGGCAGGGTTCGGTTATCGAGTAAACGAGCCTCGTCCAAAAGTTCGTCAAAGTATGGACGATGTTGTGAAATGGATTAAGTAATGGACAGAAAAAAGTGGAGGCACACTCGCCTCCACTCTTTTAGTATTTTTGGATGATGTTGTAGAATGTGTCGCGTTCTACAGGCACTTTGTTAGCTGTTTTAATCAAATGAACAAGTTCTTTACGCGTGATACCTGATGATGTTAATGCTCCAACAGCATGAGAGATACGTTCTTCGATCAAGGTTCCGTGAATGTCACTAGAACCGAACGTTAATGCCATTTGAGTTAACTGAACGCCAATGTTGATCCAATACGCTTTGATATGATCAAAATTATCTAGCATGAGTCGGCTGATCGCGATTGTTCTCATGTCATCAAAAGCGGAAGTTCTTCTCATCAACCCCATTGATTGTGTACGAGGCTGCATAGCTAGCGGGATAAATACCATGAATCCGTTGGTTGAATCTTGAAGTTGACGCAAGCGGTCCATATGAATGAGACGTTCTTCTTTCGTCTCAATAGATCCGTACAACATGGTTGCATGTGTTTTTAAGCCTAATCCATGAGCGATTTCGTGTGCTTCTAGCCATTGATCAGTCGATGCTTTGTCTGGGCTCATTTTTAAACGGTAGCGTTCTGTAAGAATTTCAGCCCCACCGCCTGGCATCGTATCAAGACCCGCCTTAATTAATTCTTCTAATACTTCTTTCATTGAAAGTCCAGCAATTCTAGAGAAGAATTCGATCTCAGCACCTGTATACGCTTTAACTGTGACTTGCGGATAATGTTTCTTTAAAGTACGAATCGTATCTAGATAATAATCGAATGGCACTTCATGATTATGACCACCAACGATATGAAACTCTCGAATATTATCGTTCCAGCGTTTTTCAACATAGCTCAACAACTGCTCATCGTTCATTGTATAAGCGCCTTCTTCACCAGGCTTGCGCTTAAATCCACAGAAACTACAAGTGGCTTCACAAACGTTTGTTGGATTGATGTACAAGTTTTCGATAAAGTAAACGTGGTCCCCGTTCTTACGGGTATTTACCTCATTTGCTAAAGAAGCAACGCTCAAAAGATCGCTCGTTTCATAAAGATATAATCCGTCTTCAATAGAAAGGCGCTCACCGTGAGTAACCTTCTCAGCGATTGCCTCCATGCGCGTATCTAGCGTTAATATATTTGCCATTACTAATCCCCCTAATTTTTCAAATGAAATGTTCGGATGATGTACACAATTTTTAAGAGATAGGCATAAAGCGACACTCTCTCTTTACCAAATTTATACGAATACTTATGTATTATGAAGATTCAATACACGTCTTAATTGCATAATCATTATAATCCTATTCAAACTGTACGACAAGGGAAGCTGCTTTTTACAGGTAGGTTGTAAATAAAAAGTTTTGTTTTTTTACGAGCGACTCGTTGTCTAATATATAGAAAAAATGTAAAATAAAAGGAACGGATATGTTCAAAACAAAGAGTGGAGTGACAAAAATGAAAGCCACAATACCAGCCACTAGACTTGAGAAGGTCGAACAATTAGAGGCATTGCGTAATAAAATGATAAAGGCGGCGAACGCGTTAGGTCTGCAGCATCCCATGGTGCTAAATTATAGTAGGAAAATTGATGAGACACATAATAAAATCATGGAGATGCAGCAAACTGATAATTAATGTAAAGCCGATTCCTTGAGGCCTTATTTAAGAGTCGTTATACTATAGATATAGATCCTTATTAGAGGAGTGATCATGATGATCGTTGAAATAACAGAAAGTGCAGCGAGTAGAATTAAAGAGATGCTTGCTGATGAAGAAGATCAAAATCAATTTCTCCGTGTAGCAGTTAAAGGCGGAGGATGTACAGGTCTTTCTTATGGTATGGGTTTTGATAGTGATAAGAGTGACTCAGACCAAGAAGAGATCATTGAAGGAATTCGCGTAGTAGTGGATGAAGAAAGTGCGAAAGTCCTAAAAGGAACGGTTGTTGACTTTAAACAGAACATGATGGGTGGAGGGTTTACGATTACAAACCCGAACGCAATTGCGTCATGCGGCTGTGGCTCATCATTCCGTACAGCAACAAACGCTGGCACACCAGAAGAGTGTTAAACAAAAGAAAAAGTTCCTGCCTTTTAGAAGAAAAGGCGGGAGCTTTTTTTGTTAAAGAATATTAAAGATAAACAATACGCCAAGGATATCTGATAAGACAGCAGCACCAATAAGTAAAAATTTCTTTTGCTTTTGTTGCTCTCTTAAACCAATTGGCATTAGAAAGGTGCCTAGTATAAAGAAAACAATTCCGAGTATTAAGTTAGTCTCCATTATGTAAATCTCCTTAACTAAAAAAGGATAAAAGAAAACCCGGCGCGCCAACACCGGGTAAAAATTCATATCAGTCAGCGGCACTTGTCCGCCTCACAAACAATCATAACAGATAGGACGTTTGCTATCCATAAGCAATTTATTCCACCGTGTATTTTTCTAGGTCTTGCAATAACTCTGTTAAACGTGGAAGTTCTCTTTTCGTATCTTCTAGAAAGGATTCGTCTGTGATATGTAACTGATTGATGATCCTTTGCATCTCTTGAAGGCAGTCAGCGATATGCATTTCTTCTTCAGTAAACTGTCTGTTCATTTTCTGCTTTCTCCTTTAAAACAATAGGTACTTGATGAATAAATTAGACGCAGGAACTCTCCCCGCGCCAACTTAAGTCTAGAATAAGCTTGTGCTATGCAAAGGTTGCGTCTTCGCGTTTGGATCGATATAGGATTTAGCATTGTTAATCGCTGTAGGTGCTTCTCCGAAACCTGAAGCGATCAACTTTACTTTGCCATCGTACGTACATACATCACCAGCCGCATAAATTCCTTTAATATTTGTTTCCATTTTGGAATTTACAACAATTGAATTCTTTTGTATATCTAAGCCCCACGTTTTAATTGGACCGAGAGATGAGATGAAACCATAGTTTACGACAACAGCATCCACTTCAACCGTTTCTTTAACATCCCCATTTTCTAAAACAACAGCCGAGATCGTATCTCCATCACCGATCAACTCTTTTATTTGATAAGGTGTTTTAACAGCAACTTTTGAATTCATAAGTTGCTCAACACTATGTTCGTGTGCACGAAACTTATCGCGTCTATGGGTTAGAGTAATTTCTGGACAGATAGGTTCAAGCATTAATGACCAATCAAGAGCAGAATCTCCTCCGCCGCAAACTAATACACGTTTTCCTGCGAATGCGTTCAGATCATTCACAAAATAATGCAGGTTTTTGCCTTCGTATTGTTGAGCCGTCGCTAGTTCTAAACGACGAGGTTGAAAGGCACCTACGCCAGCCGTAATTAATACTGCTTTGCTGTAATGAACATTTTTATCTGTTGTTAATTCGAAGATTTCTTCATTCTTTTCAACGTTTTGAACGGATTCCTCTAAGACCACTGTTGGGTTGAACTGCATCGCTTGCTCTTTCAGGTTATTAACGAGATCTTGAGCAAGTACTTTGGGAAACCCGGCAACATCATATATGTACTTTTCAGGATAGAGAGCAGATAACTGACCGCCAAGTTGAGGCATGCTCTCAATGATCTTCACCTTCATCTGGCGCATGCCACCATAGAATGCAGCAAACAAGCCTGAAGGTCCTCCGCCAATAATTGTGATATCGTAAATTTCTTTTGTCATAACTTTCACCTCTTCTAGATTTATGACTGATGAACATGGAATATGTTCTGACCAGAACGTGCTATCTCTCATTTTACATTCTTGAAGGAAGCCGAAAGTCCTCTTTTTGTTTGTAGATTTTGACAATCGAAACAATGATGAGAAAGGCATACTCCACAAGAATTTGAAACATCATCATATCGAAAAAAGGGTTGAAAAAACAAGAAAAAAGGAATAAGATGAGGGTGTATGGTTAAAAAATGTCGATATTTCGAACGTTTTTTGCATTTATTTATATCTTATTACGTGAAATATATCACAATCTATTCCTTTCCATCATATTTAATGATTGAAAAGGTCAAACTAAAAAAAATGAGAACTGGAAGTGAATTTAAATGAGTAAGCCAAAAATTCTAATATTAGGCGGCGGCTACGGCGGAATCATGTCAGCTGTACGTTTACAAAAAGAGCTTGGTTCTGACGAAGCTGAGATCACATTAGTAAATAAGCACAACTATCATTACCAAACAACGTGGCTTCATGAGAACGCAGCGGGAACATTACATCATGACAAAACTCGTATCATGATCGATAACATTATCGATATGAACAAAGTGAATTTTGTTCAAGATACAGTTAAGGAAATCAAGAAAGATGAAAAGCTAGTTATCTTAGATAATCAAGAATTAACATACGACTACTTAATTATTGCGCTTGGTTCTGATCCTGAAACGTTTGGTATCCAAGGTCTTAAAGAAAATGCATTCAGCATTCGCAGCATCAACTCTGTTCGTAAAATTCGTGAGCATATTGATTATTCTTTTGCTCGTTACAATAACGAAGGACAACCTGATGAACTTATTACAATCGTAGTAGGTGGAGCTGGATTTACAGGAATTGAATTCGTTGGTGAACTTGCTGACCGTGTTCCTGAGCTTTGCCGTGAGTATGATATTCCTCGTGAAAAAGTTCGTATCGTAAACATTGAGGCTGCTCCAACAGTACTTCCTGGATTTGATGAAGAACTTGTTGAGTATGCGATCAATAACCTAGAACGTCGTGGCGTTGAATTCCTTGTAAGCACACCGATTAAAGAGTGTAATGAAGATGGTGTAATCCTTGCAAATGGGGAAGAAATCAAAGCTGCTACAATCGTTTGGACTGGTGGAGTACGTGGTAACCACCTAGTTGAAGAAGCTGGATTCGAGACGATGCGTGGACGCGTTAAAGTTGACAAAGATCTTCGCATGCCTGGTTTTGATTATATTTTTGTTGCAGGAGACTGTGCACTTATCATCGATGAGGAAGCAAACCGTCCATATCCTCCAACTGCTCAAATCGCTATTCAACAAGCTTACACAATCGGCCGTAACATCAAAGCATTGATGAACGGTGGAAAGCTTGAAGAGTTTAAACCTGATATTAAAGGTACAGTTGCGTCCCTTGGTAAAGGTGAAGCGATCGGTAAAGTTGGAAACAAGAAATTATTCGGTGCAACTGCATCTGCAATGAAAAAAGTAATTGATAACCGTTACCTGTTCTTACTTGGTGGGGTACCGATGGTTATTAAAAAAGGTAAGTTAAAACTGTTTTAATGGATAATGGTAAACTAAGAGCAGAAGCGTAAAGCTTCTGTTCTTTTTTTATTATATTAAGAAAGGGCGAGCGTGCTAAATGACGAAAAAAGACAGAGGAAACGTGTGGCTTGCAGCGGCTGGCCTACTGATCGACGAGGATGGAAAGTGGCTTGTCGTGAAAAAGAACTATGGTGGCCTTAAGGGGAAATGGTCCATACCAGCTGGCTTTGTAGATGCAGGAGAAACGGTTGACGAGGCTGCTGTTCGTGAAGTTTATGAAGAGACAGGCATCGTTGGAGAAGTTAGTACAATACTTGGTATACGCTCAGGGGTTATAAAAGAAACAATTAGTGATAATATGGTTGTGTTCTTATTGAAAAAAAAGCAGGGAGACCTTTCACAGCATTCAAATGAAATTGAAACTGCTGCTTTCATGAAGCCTGAAGAACTAAGAATAGATCCGGATACTTCTCTAATGATTCATTACTTTATAGATAAAAAAGTGAAGTTTCTAGAAGATACAATTAACCCTGGAGATGTATTTGGTTATACCACTTATAAGATTATGGATTGCAGACAAGAATAGGCTGGTTTTACATACAGAGAAAGTTTCGATCAGGGCCTTTGGTAAAGCTCTGATTTTTTTATTTTATAGAAGGAACAACAAAAATGTACGAAATATTCTGAAAATTAAAGAATGTTCATGATGATGACGCTTACATTGCAATATTTCGCTTTAAAACAGGTTTTTCAATCCTTCATTTCCTTGTTATTATTATCTGAAAATTTAAACAAAAAAGAGGGAGTGTTACAACATGAGAAAACATGCGATTCAGAAAAAACATGATCAATGTCCATACTGTGAGGGAAAAGGTTATTTTCAGCTCTTGCTTGGAGGATCTGAAACGTGTGTGGAATGCTGCGGAAGCGGCAAAAAAAGAGCTTAGAATTGTAACGCTCTCAAACACGATTGACGTATATGCCCCCGTTTAGTAAACTAACTTCAGATATATGGGGGTGTCTACATCATGGATTTGCTATTGCCGCAATTCATTATTTCAATGTTGCTGTTTATGGTTCTCTTCTTTGGAATCGGTTTCTTGTTTAACATGCTCTTACGTGCTACTTGGTTTATGGTTATTCTATACCCAATAGTCGTCATAATGATTGTAGATGACATTCGTTTTTTCGAATATTTTACAAAGCCAGGTACGAGCTTTCAATTACTTGGAAGTGATCTTTTAAATTTATCAGCATCAGATATTACGATACTTGCATTCGGATTGATCGGTGCGATTTTATCCGGAGTTGCTATTAAGATGCTTCGAGTACGCGGTTATCAGATGTTTTAAAAGCCCCTCTTATAGGGGTTTTTTTATTTGCACTTTTTTTCCTTTTATTTCAAACGGGTATACATAACAACCAGCCGGGGAAGGAATAGATAGGAGAGGAGTGGACAATTTTTGTTGATTTTAAGAAAAATTGTAAAGCGAACCACGATCGTTATCCTATTTATTTGTGCTGTATTTACAACATTTCGTTCCATTTCTGGTGTAGAGGCAGATGATCTAGCGACTTGGTTAGATGAAAAACAATCAGACAACAAGATTGTTGAAACGACACTTAATGTTTTAACAGAGTCATTAAAAACTTTGCCTACCATTTATAAGCCGAACCTGATGTTTTCATCTGCTGAGGTGAAACAGCGATCTCTTGAAGATGAGATGAACCTTACTCAATATCCTTCTGTTCATGTGACAGCAACAGGCTACACGGCAGGTCAGGAAAGTACAGGTAAGTCGAAAAGTCATCCTGCATACGGAATCACCAAATCAGGTTTAAAGGTGAGAAGAGACCTTTATTCTACCATTGCAGCAGATCCTGCAGTTTTTCCGATCGGTACGGTTCTATGGATTCCCGGATACGGATATGGAGTAGTTGCAGATACGGGATCAGCCATTAAAGGGAACAGGTTAGATCTATTTTATAACACGGTAGACGAAGTGTATAAGAAATGGGGCAAGAAAAATATTGATGTTTATATAGTCGAGCGTGGAGATGGAAAGATTACAGAGAATGAACTGAATGATCTAAACGAAGAAAAGTCCATGCAAGTGTTTAGGCAGCAATACTTATACAAATGATAAAAGCTTCAGGTTCACGTGACCTGAAGCTTCTTTATGTAGCTCTCTTCTTCCTCTGGTAGGAAAACAGGAAAATCGTTCGGATGTATAAGGCAAGCTAATCGCTTCATACCAATGATTAAGCGTGGAGATGGACGGCAGAAGAGGGACTCCTCAAGTTTGAAGATCTCAGTACGAAGATCAGCCTCCAAATGGTCCCAGCCTTCTCGCTTTTGAATATGTGAAATCTGCATCTTATCTGTTTTAACACCGACCCAAACCATTCCTATGATATCTGGTTTACGGCGAACCACGTCTTCCCATGTTGTTTGTACACTTGCCAGTTCGACGTCTTGAAACAAGTTTTCTCCCCCAGCAAGATAAGCGACCTCTGTGAGCCAATTCACTTTACCTGGCGTAAAGATGGGCTTTGGCCACCATTCAAAATATACTTTTTTTCTGTTTTTTATAGAGCTGCTTATTTTCTCGTATTGACTGATCTCATTCTTCATCCATTCACTTACCTTTATAGCTTCTGCCATCTTATTTGTTCTTTTACCAAGATCAAGCAGATCTTTTTGGATATCAGTAAGACTTTGTGGATTATAAATGACATGTGGGATCCTGCGTCGTTCCAATTCCTCTATGTTTTTCTCCATTCCAGGTACACTTAAACTGGCAAGTACAAGATCAGGCTCTAGAGATTGAAGTTTGTTCATGTCAATCGATAGATCTGGACCTAATCTCGTAAGTTCTTCGATATCCTTTGGCCAATCTGAAAAGTCATCGACTCCGATCAACTGTGAAGTTAATCCTAAATAATGCAGCAATTCGGTGTTACTTGGGCAAATTGAAATGATTCTCAAAGAGAAGAACCTCCTATGATATGAACAACCATGACAAGAGTAATGTTTGAAGAATTCCAAGAAGTCCGCCGAAGAATACTTCACTAGGACGATGTCCAAGAAGTTCTTTTAATTCTTTTCTTTGTTCTTCTACCTTTTTTTCTTGAAATCTCTCTGATTCCCTAACATGGTTTCTGAATTCTTCTACTAAGTCATTCAATACGGCTGCTTGTTCTCCTGCATGCCAACGGATACCTTTTGCATCGTACATGACGATGATTGCAAACATGGCAGCGATGGCGAAGAGAGTTGAACCCATTCCGTGTAAGGCTCCAACGGCGGTAGCTAATGAAGTAACTGCTGCTGAGTGTGAACTAGGCATTCCTCCTGTACTAATAAATAACTCCCACCTAATTTTTCTAGTATGATAAAAATGGATAGGGATTTTTAAGAATTGTGCAGAAAATACACCAAGTAAAGCTGCTATTAATGGGAAGTTCAATAGAATATCTGGCATGAGGATTATCCTTTCGATTGGGTGGTTTATAGTATGGCTGTTTTAGATAGTTGTTACCCGATTTAGGACTAGTTCAATCTTTGAGTAACATGGATTGAAGGAGGAAACAAGAATGGAGTATTTTCCGGAGGAGTATTATGAATTCTTTATTGTTTTTAACGATGGAGATTATTACACAGGTCACGACTTGTTAGAAGAAGTGTGGCTTACTGACCGCAGCAACCTGTTTATTAAAGGATTGCTCCAGATGACGGTTGCTATTTATCATTATGAATATGGAAACCTAAAAGGAGCTAGACAAATGATGAGAGTGGCTAAAGAATATCTAACTCCGTATAGACCAATTCAATGGCAGTTGAATGTGGAGAAAGTACTATTATTTATTGAACAGTGCCTTAAAGTCATCCCTGATGAACTAGACAGAGTGGAATTTGAAGAAGTTGTTCACCTGCCTGTTCTTCCAAAACTTTATTTAAATTTAGAAGAATAAAGCATCGTGAATTCGAAATATTCTAAAAGAAAGAGTATAATGAGATGCAGAGCTTTATAACGAATAAGGGGGAACTTTAACATGTTTACGATCAAACAACTTTGGAATACTAGCGAACAAGAAGAAGTCCTACTGGTCGGTTTATTTCAAGAACCAAAACTTACTGGTGTAATGGCAGATATGGATAAGGAATTAAGTGGAACAATTACTGATCTTATAAAAGAAGGGGATCTTTCAAATCGCCTAAAAAGTATAAAAAAGCTGAATACACTTGGTCAGCTCGGCACGAAAAGAGTTTATTTTGCAGGTCTAGGGAAGCGTGAGGATTTTTCTTATGACAAAGCTAGAAGCACGTTCGGAAGAGCAGTACAAGAGATCACAAAAGAAAAGAGAACACATTTTTCTGTATTGCTGGATACTTTCCATGCGGACCAGCTTTCGATCGAAAAGCTTGCCCATGCTTTTAGTGAAGCAGCGGGTACAGCAGTTTATAAGTTTGAAGACTATAAAAAGAAAACGAATGAACCACTAAAGCGGTTAGAATCTGTAACCGTTTATACAGAAAACAGTGAAGTTGAAGCTGGGTTGAAGAGTGGATTTGCTTATGCGAAAGGAATTAACTTTGCTCGAGATCTTGTGAACACACCTGCGAACCTTCTGACACCAACAGACCTTGCGGCAGAAGCGATTGATGTGGCGCTTGAATATGGCATGGAATATGAGATCCTTGAAAAAGAAGACATGGAGAAGCTGGGAATGGGAGCGATACTTGCAGTAAGTAAAGGTTCAGATCAGCTTCCTAAATTGATAACGGTAAAATATCAAGGTGGGAAAAAGGAAGATTCTTATGTTGCTTTAGTAGGAAAAGGGTTAACCTTTGATGCGGGAGGTTATTCCATTAAACCTGCTCTCAACATGCATGAGATGAAAAGCGATATGGGCGGAAGTGCAGCAGTATTGGGTGCGATGGAGGCAATCGGTCGATTGAAGCCTGAGATTAATATTATGTTTGTGATACCATCTTCAGAGAACTTGATCAACGGAGAGGCTATGAAGCCAGGAGACGTGATCACTTCACTGAGTGGAAAGACTATTGAAGTTCGAAACACGGATGCTGAAGGACGTCTCATACTAGCCGATGCGATTACGTATGCCAAGGAACAAGGGGCAAAGTATATTGTGGACGTTGCAACTTTAACTGGCGGAGTGGTCGTTGCACTAGGAGATTGTACAACTGGTGCTCTAACAAACGATGAAGAGTTCTATGAACATATTAAGCAATCTGCAGCGGATGAAGCGGAATTATTGTGGCTCCTTCCAAGTTTTCAGCCATTTAAAGATATGTTAAAAACAAGTGATGTTGCAGATCTTAACAACTCAACAGGCAGACTTGGCCATGCTATTACTGGTGGATTGTTTGTAGGTGAGTTTGCTGAAAATACGCCTTGGGTCCATTTGGATATAGCAGGTACCGCCTATTCTGGAAAATCAACAGAGTTAGGTCCTAAAGGAGCAACTGGTGTTATGGTTCGAACTCTCGTTAACTTCGTAAGAAACTTTAAAGCCTAATAGGAACGATGAAAAACTGGTTCTCGCTGTTGAGAGCCAGTTTTTGTTTTGTGTTTGACAAATCCCCTTTATCCATGTTAATTTGTTAAAGGTTTAACATATTAGTGATTTAGCGAAATAAAGCGATAAAGTTATTTAAGGAGGAAATGAAATGAATGCTGTAGTATTAGCGGTAGCTGTTATGCTAGTACTTAGCCTTTTACGTATACATGTTGTCGTAGCCTTGCTGATCGGAGCCTTAGTAGGCGGATTTGTAGCAGGAATGGGTTTAACAGAAACAATAACAGTATTTACTGAAGGGTTAGGATCAAATGCAGTCATCGCATTAAGTTATGCGTTATTAGGAAGTTTTGCCGTTGCGTTATCTCGCACAGGTCTTCCTAAACTGATGGTAGAAAAAGCAATCGTCTTGGTCGGAAAAGAAGGGGAATCTAAAAAGAAGTCATTATCAAAAGTACTTATCTTATTTATCATCCTTATGATTTCTTCATTCTCACAAAACTTAATTCCTGTTCATATTGCGATCATTCCAATTTTTATACCACCTTTGCTGCACGTTTTAAACGAACTGCAGCTTGACCGCAGGTTAGTTGCGACTGTAATTACGTTTGGATTGATAACACCATACATGTGGTTCCCAGTGGGGTTCGGAGGGATCTTTCATGAGATCCTTCAAACAAACATGAAAGATAGTGGACTATCTGTAAAGATGGATCAGATTCCTTCTGCGATGACGATTCCATCGCTAGGAATGATTGTTGGTCTATTGATCGCTGTCTTTATTACGTATCGTAGACCACGTAATTATGAAGATAGAACGACAGGAATGACAAAAACTGATGATGTATCTTATACGTCTCGTTCGATCTTTGTAGCTGTTTTAGCTATTGTGGCTACATTGTTTGTACAACTACAAACAGATTCAATGATCTTCGGAGCATTATCAGGGATAATCGTTCTGTATTTCAGTGGACAGTTAAAGTTAAATGCTTCAGATGCAATATTAACTGAAGGTATGAAAATGATGTCGTATATTGGATTTGTTATGATCTCTGCCGCTGGTTTTGCAGCCGTGATGCGCGAGACAGGGGAAGTAGAGACATTGGTTAAAGACAGT
Organism: Fictibacillus tiangongensis; assembly: GCF_048083785.1. Classification (GTDB taxonomy): domain Bacteria; phylum Bacillota; class Bacilli; order Bacillales; family Fictibacillaceae; genus Fictibacillus. The sequence continues at coordinate 3,125,430 of NZ_CP182294.1, read as the reverse complement.
GCTGCTTTCATCGGAAACTCAACGGCTCTTGGCGTACTGTTGATGTTAGTTATCGGATTGCTCGTAACAATGGGAATCGGCTCTTCGTTCTCTACCATTCCAATCATAACCACCATTTTTGTGCCATTAGCTGGAGAATTAGGATTAAGTGTTATGGCGACAATCGCCTTGATCGGTACAGCCGCTGCTTTAGGTGATGCGGGTTCTCCTGCTTCTGATAGTACACTAGGTCCTACTTCTGGTCTGAATGTTGATAATCAGCATAATCACATCTGGGATACATGTGTACCGACCTTTTTGCATTACAACATCCCATTGATCGCTTTTGGATTTATTGCAGCGATGGTTTTATAACGATTCCATTTTGTAGAGACAGATTCTAAGAATCTGTCTCTTTTATTATTTTTATGAAAAATACACATGCTAAAAACAAGGAGGGATAGACCATGACTAAACGTAAACACTCTTGGGATGCAGCGAAGAAAAATAACTCAACACCAACTGAAAGCATGACGAATGTAGAGTTTTCTGATGAAAAATTCAGTGATGAACTTCCAAAAAGAGATACGCAAAGCCCAAGATCAAAAGGAAAGTAAAAAAAGCTGACTCCAATGAAAATCGGAGTCAGTTTTTTTTAAGAAGATTATTCGAAGAAAGTAAGTTCCGGAACCCATTGCTTCATGTGTGTTTTTATTTCTTCATAAGGCTTTTTCATAGCAGGTAAGTCTTTCATAGGATGGATCACAAATGGTTGATCTACATAAGTTGGAAGAAATTTCGGTTCAGATAATTCAATGGTTTTTTCCGGTCCTTTTTGACGTTTAGTAACTTTCAGTTGAACGATCCCGCCGATGTCCTTATATGCACGTCTTTGACCAGATAAGAAGTTACCGAGAGAATAGGCGACGAACGTTTTTGAACCATCACTTGCGATTTCCCATTTAATGGGTTGCAGTACATGTGGATGGTGACCGATGATGATGTCTCCACCGGCTTCGGTTACGACTTTCACGATGTTCTTTTGAAACTCATTTGGCATCCGTTCATATTCATTACCGAAATGAAGAGATACGACATTTACATCTGATAAAGTTCTCGCTTCTTTAATGTCCCGCTTGATCCGTTCTACTTCGATCAGATTGACAAGATGATTCTTTCCTGTTGGAACTGGAATCCCGTTCGTTCCATATGTATAGCTCAAAAAGGATACTGTAATGTCGTTCCTTTTGATCAGCCTGATATTCAGCCGATCTTTATCCGTTAAGTAAGCTCCCGTATACATCACATCAATTTGATTCCAATAATTTAAAGCACTAATGATAGCCTTTTCTCCCCGGTCAAGTGTATGGTTATTAGCTAACGTAACTAAATCTACGCCGGTTGCTTTTAACGCATCTCCAACTTCATGTGGTGAATTGAACGAGGGATAGGATGATAGACCAAGCTGGGTACCACCAATCATGGTTTCTTGGTTTGCTATCGTAATATCAGGCTCAGATAAATAGGATTTTACTAAAGAAAAGTTACGATTAAAGTCATAGCCATTTGCAGTTTTTGCTTTATTATAGACCGTATCATGAATCAAGATGTCACCGATCGCAGCAAGTGTAAGATCCGTTATTTTTTCTTCAGGTTGAGGAGTGATCGGCTCTGATTTTATTTCTTTTGGTTCGGCTCTATTTTCCTGATTCGGTATCTTTTTTTCTTCTACCATTTGTAAATCTGCGTTATTATACATATATATAAATGCGATTGTCGAAAAGAATACGACTATAATTCCTGTTAACCACCAAAGACGTTTCAGTGGTAACACCCCCTTTGTGTCTATCATAATGGAAGATGTGGGGATATGTATATGTCAAATTACTCGGTATTGAAAACGGTTCCAATTCTTGCATTCGGGAGGAAAGTACAAAATGAGACAAATCACAGCGCAAATAGTAGAACAAATGGACCAAAATGATGAACTAGCTTCTTTTAAAAAAGAGTTTTATACAAGGGATGAATCGATCTATCTCGATGGAAACTCTCTAGGACTTCTATCTAAACGTGCAGAACAGTCTTTGTTAGATGTATTAAATGACTGGAAAGAGCATGGGATAGACGGATGGATGGGTGGTAGATACCCGTGGTTTACACTTAGTGAAAAACTTGCTGAGAAGCTAGCTTTACTCGTCGGAGCAGAAGATAAAGAAGTCATTGTTACAGGTTCAACTACTGTAAATCTTCATCAATTGGTGGCTACGTTTTTTGAACCGAAGAACGGAAGAACGAAGATTTTAGCAGATGAGCTCACTTTCCCTTCTGATATTTATGGCCTACAAAGTCAGTTGAAATTAAAGGGATTAAATCCTGATACCGATCTGATCCAAGTAGGAAGCAAGAATGGTTTAACACTGGATGAACAAGATATCATCGATAAGATGACAGAGGATGTAGCTCTTATCTTACTTCCATCTGTTCTCTACAGAAGCGGGCAATTGTTAGATATAGAACGATTAACGCGTGAAGCTCACAAAAGGAATATACCGATCGGATTTGATCTTTGTCACTCGATTGGAGCTCTTCCTCATGAATTAAGTAAATGGGGAGTAGATTTTGCTTTTTGGTGCAATTACAAATATGTAAATGCTGGACCGGGCGGAGTCGGCGGCTTGTACGTCAATAAAAACCATTTTACGAAAACACCAGGGCTTTCTGGATGGTTTGGCAGCAAAAAAGAAACGCAGTTTGATATGGACCACCATTTTGATGCGGAGAATTCTGCGGGTGGTTTCCAAATTGGAACACCGCATATGCTGAGTACCGCACCATTGATCGGTTCGTTATCTATTTTTGAAGAAGCCAAGATCGATCGGATCCGAACAAAATCTTTAAAATTAACGACTCTGCTTATGGATTTGTTGAACCAAGAGATTGAAAATGAGTTTACGATCGTAAATCCACTAGATGATAAAAGAAGAGGCGGTCATGTGGCTCTTATGCACAATGACGCTGCACGAATTTGTAAAGCACTAAAAGAAAACGGCATCGTTCCAGATTTTAGAGCGCCAAACATTATTCGTTTAGCTCCAGTTGCATTGTATAATTCTTATCGCGATGTATACGAGGCAGTCCAAATTTTAAGTAAGATCATGAATAATCGTGAATATGAGAAATATGAAAATAAAAGAGAAGTCATCGCATAAGGGAGTGGTGGACTTGAAATTATATGATATATCGATGCCGCTATATAATGGGGTACCGGGTTGGCCAGGAGATACGCCATATCACTTCGATCTTGCTTGGAAGAAAGACGACTCTGGATCTGTGAACGTTGGAAAAGTGGAGATGAGTACACATATTGGTACTCATATTGATGCACCATACCATTTTTTAGATAGCGGCGAAAGAGTTGGAGGTTTGGACCTCGGATTATATATTGGCCGAGCAATGGTTATTGATGTGACGAATATGAAAGAGATAACCGCAGAGATCGTAAAAGATAAACTGCAAGCAGGTACGAAACGAGTTCTGTTTAAGACAAGATGCTGGGAAGATCGTTCCGTGTTTCCGGATGAAATAGTCGCTATATCACCAGGTGCTGTCCCATTTCTTAGGGAATGTGGAGTTGGATTGATTGGTGTGGATATGCCATCGGTCGATCCTTTGGATAGCAAAGAGCTCGATGCACATCATGCTCTTTATGAACACAACATTCATATTTTAGAAGGTCTTGTATTAGATGAAGTTCCTGAAGGGGAATATGAACTTGTTGCTCTGCCACTTTTCCTTAAAGAGGCAGACGGAAGTCCAGTGAGAGCCATACTTAGAGAACTAACTAAATAACTAGTATAAAAAGCAAACACGAAATGGCTGTGTTTGTTTTTCTTTTATGCGACGATGTCTAATGAAAACCTGCATGTTTTGAGATTTTATCTATTGTTCCTTATAATAGACAAGAGATATTTTACTTGGAGGACAGCTATGTACAAATATGGATTCACCCATTATTTTGAAGGAAGCTTACATTTTATAGGACATGATGTTGTTCAGGTTGGACCTTGGACAAATGTATATCTTTCTTTTGAGATAGAAAATGTCGAGGTACTGCCCGATGGACTTCATGAGCCGAGTGCTTTAGCTGTCTATGATGGAAATGGTGAGCTACAAGAAATTATTGCTCACGATGAGGGTGTCGATTGTGAATATAAGTTTACAGATAAAGAAAAAGAGCAGATCAACAACTATCTGCTGCAAATAGATTTTAAACATGAAAAGGAGTGAGTGAAGATGAAAATTACAGGAATTGAACCAACTCCAAGCCCAAATTCAATGAAGATCAATCTGTCTGAAACATTGCAAGGCACGGAGCGTTATAACTATACAAAAGAACAGGCAGAGCATGCTCCTGCATTTATACAAGAGATTCTTAAAGTGGATGGAGTTAAAAGCATTTACCATGTTGCTGATTTTATAGCATTGGAAAGAAATTCGCGTGCGAAATGGGAAGATGTTTTGTCAGGTGTTCGATCTGTTTTTGGCCAAGAAGAAGAATTGGATGATCCTTCTGGTCAACAAACTCAACAAGAAGATGAAATAAAAGAAATTACAGTTCTTGTTCAAATGTTTAGAGGTCTTCCTATGCAGATCAAACTTAAAACCGAGCAAGAAGAGAGACGAGTAGGTCTTGCAGAACGATTTGCCAAAGCTGCATTAGAGGCTCAAGATTCTTCTGATAATCTTGTTATGGAAAGGCAATGGGAAGAGCAAGGTGTTCGTTATGGAACGTTTGAACAAGTAGGCAGTGAAGTGGCTGAAGAACTGTCAGCCGTCTATCCGCAAGAACGTTTAGATCAGTTAGTAAAACAAGCATATAGCTCAAACACCGAACAAGACATAGGCGTCGAAAGTCTTTCCACTTCAGAATTAGCGAAACAACTACGTGACACTGATTGGCAGACACGCTATGCGGCTTTAGAGCGAATAAACCCATCGATCGATGATGTTATGGTATTAAAACAGGCTTTAAAAGATGAAAAGCCTTCTATAAGGCGTTTGGCTGTTGTTTACTTAGGGATGATTGAGGATGAAGCTGTGCTCCCTCTTCTCTATCTAGCTCTGCAGGATAAGAATGTATCGGTAAGACGTACAGCTGGTGATGCTCTATCTGACCTAGGGAATGCAAAAGCGATACCGGTTATGTGTGATGCATTGTCTGACAAGAACAAACTTGTGCGATGGAGAGCAGCTCGCTTTTTATTTGAAGTAGGAGATGAGACAGCTCTTCCTGCATTAAAAGCTGCTCAGGAAGATCCTGAGTTTGAAGTATCTCTTCAAGTGAAAATTGCGATCGAACGTATCCAAAGCGGAGAAGAAGCCGCGGGTACAGTGTGGCAACAGATGACAAAGAGTCGTGAACAATAATAAAGAGGCAAAGCCTATAAACACATAGGCTTTGCCTCTTTTTCGTATGAAAACATCAAAAATGATGATAATTATGATGTCTCTTGTTGAAAGGCAGAGCTTTGAGTGATGCCTAGTTCAATAAAACGTTGAATTTCATTACATATTTCTTGAGGTTTTTCTTCCATCAGCAGATGGCCGCATTTTTCATATACGATGAGTTCAGCACTTGGAAGATCATGTTTTAAACGATAACCTGTTTTAACTGGCATAACTTTGTCCTCTTTCCCCCATAGCATTAAAACGGGTTGCTTAATCTGATTTAAATCTTGAGAGCACATATCACCCTCGCGTTGGCGTAACAACCTAATCAAAGAATGGATGAACGCTACTTCGCTAATGGGTTTTTTATAACTTTCAATCATTTCTTCCGTAACCAGCTTTGAATCATGCAACACAGAGAGTAGGTTTTCTTTTACATCTTTTCTTTGAATCCAATTGCGCATTCCCCAAGTAAACAATGGAAGGTAAGAGCATGCGATTAAAGAGCGGCTCGCTCTTTTTACGTATGAACAACAGCCAAGAAGAATTAATTTCTCGATTCTTTTTGGAGATTTCTTCGCAGCATGCATAGAGATCTGGCCACCCATAGAATGACCGATCAATATCGCGTTTTGAATGTTTAGTTTATCTAAGAAATCGATGATCAGTTGACCATAATTAGATAGTTTGTAGATAAACCTCGTTGATTTTTCACTCTGCCCAAATCCTGGGAGATCAAGAGATACAACTTTATATGTTTTCGTCAAGTATGGAAGTAACTTTCTAAAGCTGACCGTAGAAGATAAAAACCCATGCACGAGAACAACTACTTTTGCATCCGGATCTTCATGATCGAAGTATTCATAATAAATTTGAACATCATTAACACATATTCGATATCCTGGAGAAAAAATATGGTTTTCATTAACAGCCATGAATGTCTTACCTCCGTCCGCAGAATTCTATGAGTAGTTTCACCAAACATCCCTTAAGATACAAGGAGAAATTATTTCCTCTTTTTTGTAAAATCCTTTCTAAAAGGTTTTTGCTTTCAAATTTCTTTCTCTTCTATGCAAGTTGATTGGAGCGTAAGGTTGCCGACTCCTATGGGGCTCACCGATCGCCCCATGGAAAGCGTGCACCCTGGAACGGAAATCAACTACTTTCTGGGCGCAACAATACATACAAAAATGCCTTTTAAAACTTATAAAAGTAATGGAAATGCAAAATTTGTGCGTTTGCCTCTATTCCTCTTTACCCACTTCGTACATATTTTAATAAGGAGTAAGAACGCATAAAGAAATAAGAGGAGGTAGCAGGATGGCATTTCCATATTATCCTTACTATTACCCGTATGCTTACGGAGCTTACGGTTATGGCGGCTATGGCTACGGTTGGGTCTGGGCTGTAGTAATTATAGTGTTTATTCTCATCTTGATATTTGGTGGCTGGTGGTGGTGGAACACTAGAGATTAACAGATTAAGGCTTGGAGGTAGGGTCTTCAGGCCTTTTTTTGCTTAAGTATGGATGAAGTGTTATGCGGGGATAATGAAAGAAAAAATGGAGAGATGTTATGCATAGTCGACAAACAGTGCGCTATATTTGCGAAGAATACGTGAGCGGCAACTGTTATTATTACAAGAGTGAAATCATTACACATGATAACTGGAAAAATCTTGACTCCCTTTCCTGGTCAAGGCCCCGTCCAATATCAGAAAAGACCTTTCTCAAACAGAAGAAAGCAGGTTATCAAACTGAGCATAAATTTATTAAAAAAGAGCCTGCTGTGGTCGTTTCACTGCACAAAGCAAAAACCGTCTAATTGGCGGTTTTTTTGGTTTGTAAAATAAAATCGATTACTAAGGGAAGCGGTTTTTGGAAAAGGGTTACATCTTTTTTAAGAAGGGGATACAAGAAATAAGGATATTAAAGGAGGTAGAAACTTTGGATAACTTTCGGATTGCCAAAGATACATTAGGTGAAGTAAAGGTTCCAAAAGAGGCTTATTACGGAGCTCAAACTCAACGTGCGGTTGAAAATTTTCCGATCAGCGGTATTCGGTTACCGTTCTCTTTTATTAAAGCACAAGCCATTATTAAAGGTAGTGCAGCACACGCGAATAAAGAATGTAAGGCATTAAGCGATGAAAAAGCGAACGCCATTATCTCAGCAGCTGATGAAGTTATAAAAGGAGAGTTGAGAGATCAATTTGTTGTAGATGCTTATCAAGCAGGAGCTGGAACTTCTCAGAATATGAACATGAATGAAGTACTTGCATCACGCGCCTCTGAATTATTAGGCGGAGAAAAAGGAGATTATTCACTTGTTCATCCAAACGACGATGTAAATATGTCACAATCCACTAATGATACGATTCCTACAGCTATACAAATATCTGTAGCATCTGAACTTCATGAAACGCTTTACCCTGCATTAAGTCGTTTGATTCAAGTGTTAAGGGAAAAAGAGACTGAGTTTCATGAGATTATTAAAGCGGGCAGAACACATCTGCAGGACGCTGTTCCTATTCGACTAGGAAGTGAATTCAAAGGTTACAGAGGAACGCTAGAAGCAGTTCAACAGGCTTTGAAACACTCAGAAACTTTTTTATATGAACTAGGTTTGGGTGGAAATGCAGTAGGAACAGGAATCAATGCTCACCCAGATTATTCGGAACTCGCGATAAGACAGATCGCTCAGAAAACCAATCTGCCGTTTACAAAAAGTGATAATACATATGCTTTTATGCAGAACACGAATGCAGCGATTAGAGTAAGCGGCCATCTAAAAGAATTAGCTGTTCATCTTATCAAAATATCAAGTGATCTTAGATTGTTAAGCAGCGGCCCTCGAACGGGTTTTGCTGAAATCACGCTGCCCGCTGTTCAGCCAGGATCATCGATCATGCCAGGGAAGATCAACCCGGTCATATTAGAGAATATGTATATGATCTGTTCACAAGTTATAGGCAATGATGGATGTGTTTCTACAGCAGCGATTGGAAGTCAGCTAGAGATCAATGCAATGATGCCTGTCATCGGCTTTAATGTACTTCAATCCATCCAGATCTTAAGCAATGGAATGACGATATTTACTGAAAAATGTTTAAAGGATATCAAAGCAAATGAAGACAATATTCAAAATTGGCTCGAGCAGAGTCTCTCACTTGTAACCGCTTTAAACCCTCATATAGGTTACGAAAGAGCAGCAGCGGTAGCAAAGGAAAGTTTTGAGACAGGCAAAACATTAAAAGAAGTGCTAGTAACAAAAAAGATTTTATCTATAGAAGATGCAGACCGAATCTTAGACCCAAATTCAATGATTTAAAAACGTATTGTAACTTTTAAATCGCTTTTCTCGACAAATCTAGTACAGATTCCTTGTTTTTCATATTATTAACAAATAATTAGTGAAGATTGGAATTTACAGAGTTATAATAGAGAAGTTCATTCACATATAAAGGGAAATAAATAATATTCTGGAAAACCAATTAGTTAACTTGGTTTAATAAATGAAAAGTGGACATTTGAACTGTTTTTGGGGAGGTACTTGAAAATGTGCGGTTTTATTGGATATATGTTAAACACGCCTGAGACGGTAGAACAAAAAGAAACGGAACAATTAATTAATATGACAAATATCATTACTCACCGAGGTCCAGATGATAGTGGTCATTTTGTAGATCAATATGTTCGTTTCGGGTTTCGCCGTCTGAGCATCATTGATATTGAAAGTGGTAAACAACCCCTTTCGTACGAAGATGACCGTTATTGGATTATCTTCAATGGTGAAATTTATAATTATGTTGAAATAAGAAAAGAGTTAGAAGATAAAGGCTTTCGCTTTCAAACCCACTCTGATACTGAAGTTATTCTTGCCTTATTCAGTGAAAGAAGAGAAAAAGCATTTACAGAGCTTCGAGGAATGTTCGGGTTTTTAATCTGGGATAAAGAAAAGAAAGAACTTTATGGAGCACGAGACCGTTTTGGGATCAAACCTTTTTTCTATCTTGAGGATGAGGAAGGTCTATACTGTGCTTCCGAAAAGAAAAGTATAACCGTTGTTAAGGAGAAACAAGATGTAGATGCTGAAGCACTTCATCATTATTTAACGTATCAATTCGTGCCTGAGCCTATGACCTTAACAAAAGGAATTAAAAAGCTTGAACCAGGGCATTATTTTGTAAAAAAAGCAGGCAGACCTATTTCTATCCACTCGTATTGGAAGCCTAGTTTTAAACCAAGTAACTTGACGCTTGAAGAAGCAAAGAAAGAAATTCGTTCTGTAATGCGCGATTCTGTAAAAGTTCATATGCGTTCTGACGTTCCGGTAGGAGCCTTCTTGTCAGGAGGAATTGATTCAAGTGCAATAGTCGCTTTAGCAAGTGAACTGCATCCTTCGTTAAAAACATTTACGGTTGGATTTGAAAGAGAAGGGTTTAGTGAGATTGATGTAGCTGTTCAAACAGCGGCTGCACTAAACGTTGAAAACATTCACTATCTCGTAAAACCTGACGAATTTATTAAAGAACTTCCTAAGATCATTTGGCATATGGATGATCCAGTTGCTGATCCAGCAGCTGTTCCTCTGTATTTTGTTGCGCGTGAAGCAGCCAAACATGTGACGGTTGTTCTTTCAGGAGAAGGTGCAGATGAGTTGTTTGGAGGCTACAACATCTATCACGAGCCTCATTCGTTAAGACATCTTTCTTCATTGCCAAAAGGTCTTGCAAAAGGATTAGCTGCTATTGCGAGTGTTCTGCCTGAAGGTGTTAAAGGAAAGAGTTTCATGGAACGGGGAAGTATGACCATCGAAGAACGATATATTGGTAATGCGAAAATGTTCTCAGAGAATGAAAAGAGCAAGCTGCTAAAAGAGTATCGTCCTGCTTATAACTATAAAAATGTAACAAAGCCATTGTATGATCAAGCAAGAGCTTTTCACGATGTTCATAAAATGCAATACATTGATCTGCATACTTGGATGAGAGGCGACATTCTCGTTAAAGCTGATAAGATGACGATGGCTCATTCGCTTGAACTGAGGGTACCTTTCCTTGATAAAGAAGTATTTGATGTAGCTTCAAGATTGCACCCTAGTCTCACAGTAACGAACGGAACAACAAAATACGCATTAAGAGAAGCGATGAACGGAATTGTTCCAGATACTGTCTTGCACCGCCGTAAGTTAGGATTCCCTGTTCCAATTCGACACTGGTTAAAAAATGAGATGTACGATTGGGCTAAACAACTGATTCATTCAAGCCATACAGAACATTATCTAAATAAAGATGTGGTATTGGATCTGTTAGAAGGGCACCGAAATGGCAGAGGCGATTATAGCAGAAAAATATGGACAGTGCTCATGTTTATGTTATGGCATCAAATAAATGTAGAGAAAATATATCAATTTGGTAAAGACCACACACCAAAGCATGAACAAATTCTTGAAATGACGGTCTCAAGTCAATAAAACACTCTCTTTATTAGTTTTGCTTGTACGATTTAGTTATGTTATACTTAACAGGTTAAAAAATAGTTAGGAGTGTTTTCATGAATTTTGAAGTAGGTAGCATTGTTGAAGGTAAAGTTACAGGCATTAAGCCTTTTGGTGCGTTCGTTGCATTAAATGATAATGTACAAGGTCTTGTACACATCTCTGAAGTTTCACATGGTTTCGTTAAAGATATTAACGATGCATTGAGTGTTGGTGACGTTGTGTCAGTAAAGGTTCTTTCTGTTGACGAAGACAGCAAGAAGATTTCACTGTCCATCCGACAAACACAGGAAGCTCCAGCTCCTGCACCTAAAAAAGAACGCCGTCCTGGTGGATTCAACAACAATAACAAAAAGAGCAACACAAACAATCAAGACGCTAACAAAGGTTTCAACACTCTTGAAGCAAAACTTAAAGATTGGTTGAAAGAGTCTACAGATCGTCAGGCTCAACTTAACAAGCGCCTTAAAAAGTAATTAAAAAACCTCTCGATTGAGAGGTTTTTTTATATCCTTTTATACACGGTTATGTTCAGTACGGCCTTCAGGGCTAAGTTCTTCAGAAGGTTTAAACAATAATGTTAAACAGTATAGACCTGAAAGACCAACTAGGCCATAAACGATTCGGGCTAGAGCAGCGTCTTGACCTCCAAAAATAGCGGCTACTAGATCGAATTGGAAGAAACCGATCAGACCCCAATTGATGGCTCCAATAATAACTAAAGCAAGTGCGAAGCGCTGTAATCCACTCATGTCATTCCCTCCTCTTTATATGAATAGAAAAAGCCTCTTTAGGGTGTCAATTATTGCCTATCTTTATTCATTCCCTAATTCTGTAGCATGAAACTAAGGATAAAAACACATGCTAGTATTCGGTAAGCTAATAACTTTACATTACATTTCTTGTCCCACATAATACGGATTAACCATGTAAGAAGGAGAGATATCGATGAACGAATATATATATTACAATCCGACTCGATTAGTATTTGGTAAGAATCAAATTCAAACTTTAAAAGACGAACTAGGGAAATTCGGAAAGAGAGTCCTCGTTGTGTATGGTGGAGGAAGTATTAAGCGAAACGGCTTGTTTGATGAAGTCATGAATGAACTAAATAAGATGGATGCAGAGGTTAGTGAGCTTTCAGGTGTTGAACCAAACCCGAGAGTTTCTACTGTTCGTAAAGGCGTAGAAATTTGTAAAGAAAAAAACATTGATGTTTTATTAGCCGTGGGTGGCGGAAGTGTTATTGACTGTACGAAGGCGATTGCAGCTGGGGCAAAGTATGATGGAGATGTATGGGACATTATAACTTTAAAAGCTCAAGTAGAAGAGGCACTTCCGTTTGGAACAGTGCTTACACTTGCAGCAACAGGGTCTGAAATGAACTCAGGTTCTGTAATTACGAACTGGGAAACGCAAGAGAAATATGGCTGGGGAAGTCCGCTTGTATTCCCGAAATTTTCAATTTTAGATCCAACTTATACCTTCTCTGTTCCAAAAGATCAAACGATTTATGGAATAGTAGATATGATGTCGCACGTGTTTGAACAATATTTCCATAACGCGACAAACACACCTCTACAAGATCGCTTTGCTGAATCTATCCTGCTAACGGTAATGGAAACGGCACCTAAGCTTCTAAATGATCTTGAGAACTATGAGTTGCGTGAAACAATTCTTTATAATGGAACGATGGCATTAAACGGTACACTTCAAATGGGAGTTAGAGGTGATTGGGGAAGTCATAACATTGAACACGCGGTTTCAGCAGTCTATGATATTCCGCATGCTGGCGGTTTAGCTATTCTTTTCCCTAACTGGATGAGACATAATGTGGATACGAATGTTGCTCGCTTTAAGCAGCTTGCTGTTCGCGTCTTTAATGTTGAAACAGAAGGAAAGTCAGATAAAGAAGTCGCTCTAGAAGGAATTGATCGTCTTTCTGCGTTCTGGACGTCTCTTGGGGCTCCAAATGCTCTAAAAGACTATGACATTGATGATTCAAAACTAGACCTTATTGCAGATAAAGCAATGGCAAGAGGTGAGTTTGGGAACTTCAAGAAACAGAATAAAGAAGATGTACTCAAGATTTTGAGAATGTCTTTATAAATTATCTGTAATGCAAGCCATATAAAAAGAGGGGAGTGACCTTTCTTTTTATATGGCTGCTTTTTGAATATTTCGTCTTTTGTAAAGAAAACGATTACATTTGGCTGGTTTCTTGATTTGGTCCTTGTACTTGTATAAAGTGAAAGAATAATGATGTTCTAGGAGGCTTACATATGACAAAAAAGCTTAGTTTTGATTATAGCAAGGCCCTTACTTTTATTGGTCAGCATGAAGTAGATTATCTGACAGGTGCGGTAAAAACAGCTCATGAAGCGATTCATGAAAAAACTGGTGCGGGGAATGACTTTCTCGGCTGGGTTGATCTTCCAGAAAACTATGACCGTGAAGAGTTTAGCCGAATCGTAAAAAGTGCGGAAAAAATTAAAAGTGATTCTGATGTATTGATTGTTGTGGGAATTGGTGGTTCTTATTTAGGAGCACGTGCAGCGATTGAAATGTTAAATCATTCATTCTATAACCTTTTAGCGAAAGAAGACCGCAAGACTCCTCAAGTATTCTTTGCAGGACAGAACATTTCTTCAACATATGTTAAAGAACTTTTCGATGTATTAAAAGATAAAGATGTATCTGTAAATGTGATTTCTAAATCGGGTACTACTACTGAGCCAGCAATCGCGTTCCGTATCTTTAGAAAGTTCTTAGAAGAAAAGTACGGAAAAGATGAGGCTCGTAAGCGTATTTATGCAACGACTGACAAAGCTCAAGGTGCATTGAAAACGCTAGCGAACGAAGAAGGTTACGAATCCTTCATCATTCCTGACGACGTTGGTGGGCGTTATTCTGTGCTAACTGCTGTAGGTCTGTTGCCGATCGCAGTAAGTGGAGTAAATATCGACGAGATGATGAATGGTGCAAAAGAAGCAGCAGCTGATTTTAACAATCCAAACCTTGCAGAGAACCAAGCGTACCAATATGCCGCAGTTCGTAATGCACTTTATAATAAAGGCAAAACCATCGAACTGATGGTTAACTACGAGCCAGGTCTTCACTATGTATCTGAATGGTGGAAACAGCTTTACGGTGAAAGTGAAGGAAAAGACTACAAAGGAATCTATCCTGCATCTGTCGACTTCACTACAGATCTTCACTCAATGGGTCAATACGTGCAAGAAGGACGTCGTGATCTATTTGAAACCGTATTGTACGTGGATCAAGCACGAGAAGAAATTAAGATCGAAGAAGATGATCAGAATTTGGATAAACTTAATTTCTTAGCTGGTGAAACAATGGACTTTGTTAACAAGAAAGCTTTCCAAGGAACAATGCTTGCTCATACAGATGGTGGGGTTCCTAACTTGGTCGTAAGTATTCCTGAAATGACACCATATCATTTTGGTTATCTCGTGTATTTCTTTGAAAAAGCATGTGCGGTGAGTGGATACCTGTTAGGTGTAAATCCATTCGATCAACCGGGAGTAGAAGCATACAAGAAAAACATGTTTGCTTTACTTGGTAAACCAGGATTTGAAAAAGAAAAAGAAGAATTAGAAAAACGTCTATAATCAATTTTTCTAGCCTGACTCGGAGCATTTCATGAGTCAGGCTTTTTTTTATATTCTTCTAAAATAAAGCTCAAATAATCTTCTCTTTCTTTGGAAACGCTAAGAAATAGATTATGAAGGGGTGACGATGATGAAACCGATAAAAAGCAGTCTTGAAAATGAGTGTTGTGCACTGAACGAAGCTGAAGATGTATTGAAAGGAATGGGCTTCTCTTATGGAGGAAACTGGGATTATGATCACGGATATTTTGATTATAAGCTGGATGATGAAGTAGGGTACACGTTTTTAAGAATTCCTTTTCAAGCCATTGATGGCCAGTTAGATAAAAAGGATACGACGATTCAATTTGGAGAACCCTTTCTATTGGCTCACAAATATCAAGTAGGGCTTGATGATAATGCTGAAACAGGTAACATCTCAGGAAGTTTTAATCAGTTTTCAGAACCACAAGATCCTGACGCAACCGTTGATCAAAAGTGGATTGGCATCGCCAAAGATTTAGTAAAAAAGGTAGAAACAGCCGTTTTAAATTAAAAAACAGATAGACGTGACTGCTATCTGTTTTTCTTATCATATCTCTTTTGCAAGGCTAGAAACCATTGCATGAGAAGCCAAGTTCGATGTGTGTATAATATGATTTGCACCAGCTCTTTTTGCGTTTGTCGTTTGGTCTGTTGTTAACACTTCTGCATGAATGGATACTGTAGGATTTAAGCCTCTAGCTGTTAGAATGGATAGAATCGTGTTCGTATCGGCTTCATATTCCTTTAAGTTTGCATCTGCTGTGATCAGGATGGTATGTGCCTGCTGAATATGTGCCATCAACCACGTATGATCTTCACTAGGCTTAGCATGAATAAAATGAATACCTTCAACATATAATGGATTTTCTTTTAAAGATTCATCGATTAGAACAATATGGTTCGATTTAAGTTTTTCTTTAAGGGCTTGAATCGTATGTCTAGCTCTTTCGTTCCAGCCGACTATAATAAAGTGATCTTTGTTCTTATACATACTTTTCCCCTCGAAAAAACGATTTTCTCTTTTCACAACAGAACTTGCTAGATGAACAGTTAAAAAAGCAAAAAAGGATGCGCCAATGAAAACAAGGAAGATAGCTAGTAATCTTACTTGCGTTGTTTCTGGAGTGAAGTCTCCGTATCCAACCGTTCCTGCTGTAATAACTGCCCAATAGAATCCTTCAAATAACGTCGGAAATGTTTTCTTTTCTAAGAGGTGAGCTAAACTAGCGCTTAAGAATAGAATGCTAAAAAGAATGATAGCAAGTCGAATCAGCATCGGCATTCTTAAATAAGCATAGTAAATTGATCGCATACAAACACTCTCCTCCTATTCTCACTATTGCCATAAAAGTTAGGTATCTATACGGTATGCAAAACAAAAACCCCAAGACTAATCGTAGTCTTGGGGTTTTTCCATTATGAAGCTTCTTCTAAAAGAGGTTCTTCAATGGGAGAATCTGATGCTACTTCATTCTCCACAGATTGTTGTGGTGCTTTAGAAACTTCAGCTTGTTCAACTTCTTGTGTGAACGCAGAAATTGGTGTAAGGCATGAATGTTCTTTTGAAACATTCTGATGATAAGTGGCTAATGCTTTTTGTTTTAACTCAGAATCAGTAACATTCGATGTTACTTTGATGCGTACTTCAATTATGATACCATCAATAATAATTTCAATGTAAATCCAATGTTCTTTAGGAGTCTCTTCTTTAGGAGTCTCTTCTTTAGGAGTTTCCTCTTTAGGAGTTTCCTCTTTAGGAGTTTCCTCTTTAGGAGTTTCCTCTTTAGGAGTTTCCTCTTTAGGAGTTTCCTCTTTAGGAGTTTCCTCTTTAGGAGTTTCCTCTTTAGGAGTCTCCTCTTTAGGAGTTTCCTCTTTAGGGGTCTCTACTTTAGGAGTCCCCTCTTTGGGAGTCTCCTCTTTGGGAGTTTCCTCTTTAGGAGTTTCTACTTTAGGAGTCTCCTCTTTAGGTGTTTCTACCTTTGGCTTATCTTCCTTAGGTGCTTCTTTAGGTATATTTTCTTTCGGTACTTCTGGTTTAGGTTTTTCTTCTTTTGGTAATTCCTGTTTTGGTTTATCCTCTGCAGGCTTTTCCTGCTTAGGTCTCTCATCCTTTGGTGCTGTTACTACAGATACACTCTTTGTAGGATTTTTGTGTGTATTCTTGTCTTGTTCTCCTGCAGAAGAGGCAGGGGTATTTACATGTTTTTCATGCTCGATTTTTACAGGTTTCTCAGCGGGCTTTTCTTCCTTTTTTGGAGCAGAAGGAATTTCAGCATGACTGACAGGTAATTCGAACGTTTTCTTTTGTTGGGGTTCTTGTACTTTTTCTTGAACCGGTAGTACTTCCTTCTCGATCTTTACTTCATTGCCTGAATCTTTTATATCTAAGATAGGAAGAGGTGGTTCGTATACAAGATCCTCTTTTTTACGATCAGAGGCTTCTACTGTTTCAATGTCTTCTTTTAAAAGCTCTTTGATCGGTCCTACCTTTTCAGATATTTCTTCAATAGTAAGACTGGAGATTTCATTCTTTGTGATATTCTTACCTGACTTCTTAGCTGCTTTATATATAGCATAGTGACCAGGTGACATTTTCATCTTTTTTGATTGTTCACGTTCTTTAGAACTCATCACGATTGTGGTCATCTCTATTGAGTTCTTTCTAGCTTTCTCCGTCATGACTTTATTCACTTGTTGTTTGATTTCTTTTTCCTTATCAGCAGGTATTTCCTCAGATAAAGTTGTAGTGATCAATACTTCTTCCTTTGACTTCAGATAGCCTAGGTCTTCACATGTTTCAAAAATAAGGTCAGTTACATGTTCGATGTCTTCATTTTCCCAATCGTTCAACCGATCAAGAACCATATGTCCTTGCTGATTATAAGCAAAGATATCAAGAACTTTCATATCTTCATCGATCTTTAACTCGAGACTAGGATCCATGTTTATACCGACATATGCATAGGCTCCAGGTCCAGATACCGGTGCAAGCACTTGAAAGAACAAGAGGAAGATCACTAAAGCTACAGCAGTTCCGGTTTTCCAGTTAAAGATAGAAAAAGCAGTTTTTTTGTTCTCTTGTTTTACTGGAAGACGGATTTCTTGACCGACCATATAGGCAGCGTTGGTATTCTTAATCTTTTTAAATTCTCCGCCTTCAGCAAGAACGATGACATGGCGTTTGTTAACTTCTACAATAATCGCTTTGTTCATTAGTGTTTTCCTCCCGTGCCAGGAACATATTGCAGCAACACTTGATAATTTTCTATAAAAATAAGGGTAAGAGCGGTTATGTATTCTCGTTGTTTTTTCATGGTGTGCTTCTGATGCTGTGTACTTTCATTATGAAGAAGGGGCAACCGTTTCCACGTTAAAAAGTAATTCCGCATCTCAGGATCTTTCGAGATTACTTCAGCAACTTTTATAGCTTGTTGTCTGTTTTCAACATCCTTAGGAGTGCTGGAGACTAAGTGACTAAACTCTATTCCATATTCTTTTAGACGCATTTTAAAATGCGATATTTCTTTTGCAGGATCTGGTTCATCCGTTGCCTTCGTGCATAGACTCAACGATGAATGTGAAGACGGTGTTTCAAATGCAGGCTGAAATGATTTATTTTTTTTCGAAAACCAACGGCGGATCAATTGTTCCCCCTCCTTCCAACGAATATGTAAAATAATATATTTCAAGATAATAATAACCAAATTATTATAGTATACTTTCCTATTAAAAAATAGGGAAGAAAGTCACAAGAGCAGATGTTTATGAAGTTTGATAGCGCTCATAGATGGAAAAACTGAGAGTGGGTGATGAAGTTGAAATATAATAAGGAAGATCGAGAGAAATATAGTGAAGCGATAGATCGCATGCAAGAGGGTTTAGACAACATGATCGATTTGTACAACGAAGCAGAAGATGATGAAGAGCTGATTCAGTATGATGAAGAAGTCATAGCGGCAATCAGGCAAGCGAAAGAAAGCTTTGGAGAGGATTTTATCAACCAAAAGATAAACACGATTGTTAAAGAAGTGCTCTCACTCATGCAGGGGGGTCAGACCCCCGACAAAGACAAATAGTGCTTCTTTGTCCATCTCACTAGGACAGTCGTAACCTTCAAAACCAAACACCCGCCTTCAGTCATTTCAGAGGGCGGGTGTTTGGTTTTCTTATGGATTGCATATCATAGAACATACATAAAGATCGGAAACATGTTCCAGCATAACCATAGTGTAAAGATAAATAGAATGGAGATTGGAATAGACACGGTATACTGAATCCATCTTGTTGTTTCTGAACTGAGCTGCCACACTTTGCGAACCACAAGGATGAACAAAGGTATGGTCAATAGAAGAAAGAATAATCTTACCCAATATACATAAGTCACGGTATCAGGTGTTAATGAGAATAAAGAGATGAAGCACGCGATGTCTATTATTCCATATAAAGGCCAGATGACTTGTTTCACCTTCTTAGAATCATGTATCGTTAGAAGGTAGAAACCAATCATGCAGATAATGGTGAATACAATCATTGTAGACCTCCTAATCTGGTATCTTTTACTCTATTCTTTGTTTTTATTTTTTATGAGATAACGATGCAATGAAATGAAATTCTACAATTAAAATGATGCATAACAGAAAGGTGATAGAGATGAAAATCGCAGTTATTAACGGAAGCTCTAGAGAAAACGGAAATACGGATGCTTTAACACAAAAGGCATTGGACGGGATTCAATATACTTCTTTTTACCTCAAAAACCACAAAATAAATCCTATAGATGATCAGCGCCATGATAGAGGAGGCTTTGATAAGGTTGATGACGATTATGAAGAGTTAATCAATCAAATCCTGCAGCATGACATACTTATTTTTGCTACACCTGTTTATTGGTATGGGATGAGCGGAGTTATGAAAAACTTTGTAGATCGGTTCTCACAGAGTTTAAGAGATGAAACATTGAACTTTAAGGATAGCATGAGCAAAAAAAAGGCTTATGTTATTACAGTGGGCGGAGACAATCCTCGAATAAAGGGATTACCATTAATTCAGCAATTTCAATATATATTTGACTTTTTAGGTACTGAATTTGTTGGCTATTTAATAGGAGAAGCAAATGCACCTCATGAGATTTTATCCGACTCTAAAAGCCTAGGAGATTCTCTATCGTTTAATAAAGCTTTATTGAAGCATACTGATAAATAGTCAGTGTGTTTTTCTATATTCCTAATTGAAAGTAAAAAAATTCAGCAATGTTCTATAAGAGTTGTTTTTCATTTGAAGTATCAACCTGGACAATTCCATCTGTTTTGTTTAAGGATAAACATTAATGCGAACCCAAAAAGAGGAAAATAACTCTTGTGTTTTTTTGTATTTAATAGAAAAATAGAGAAAAGGCATTTCTTGTAAATACTTTAAAAATAATTCAACAAGGATGTAGAACATGCGAAAGACTTCGTTTGAATTACAAAATAAAAAACAGATGATGCACACGTTCTATGAAGCGGTTAATAGCGGGATTATCGTAATAGAACCTTGTGGCACGATTCTATATGCCAATACAAAAGCGTGTGGCATGTTAAGATTGACTGATTCTGAAGTTGAAGGCGCATTTCTATATGAGCTTCCTTTCTTTATTACAGATTCAAACAGTGAGAAATGGTCACTTAAAGAAGCTTACCTTCAACATGTAAAAAACAAAACACAAGAATATCAGGTCGAAATAGATTTAATCTGTAACAACACAGGCTTTTCGTCATCGTTGTCTGTTTCAATCGTTCCTCTTAAGAATAATTTGAGCGATCTATCCCTTATTACGTTAACGGATTATGAGCAGTTAAAACGTACAGAAAAAAAGTTGAATCGCAGTCAGCAGCGTTTTTACTCACTTGTCAACTCAATGGAAGACACTGTCTTTACGTTAGATACTAATTTTGTACATACAGGCATCTATGGAAGATGGATGGAAAAACATGGTGTGAAGCCATCCTATTTCTTAGGTAAGACCGTCCGAGAAGTTTTTGGCGCTGAGATTGCCGAAGGGCAAGAAAAAGCATGTCGTCTTGTTCTACAAGGTAAATCTCAATTTTATGAGTGGAGTAATGTCCGTGAAGGGGAACGTCTCTATTATCAGGCTATCCTGTCTCCTATCAATAATGATCAAGGTCAGGTTGAAGGAATTGTGGGTGTTTCTAGAGATATCACTCAAAGTAAGAGGATGGAACTGGGACTCAGAGAGAGTGAAGAGAGATTCCGCCAATTTGCTGAGAATGCAAAAGACATCTTTTGGATGCAAGATTACAAAACGCATCAGCTTCTTTACATATCAAAGGCTTTTAAGCAAATATGGGATACTGAAGGTAGTGATCTCATTGAATCAGTTTTTACAGACGTTCACTCAGAAGATCAAGAAGCAGTCTCAGCATTCATTAAACTGATCGCACAACGTGAATCACAGATCGAATACCGTATACACGGCAAAAATAACAGAGTTCGCTGGATTCGCACAAGAGCATTTCCAATCACCAATGACGAGGACGAGATCTATCGAATAGCAGGAATCTCTGAAGATATTACAGATTTAAAAGAAAAAGAAGAGCTGCTTAGAAAATCTGATAAGCTCACTGTGGTGGGTGAGCTTGCTGCAGGAATCGCTCACGAGATTCGTAATCCGCTCACTAGTATCAAAGGGTTCGTCCAACTGATGAAAGCGGATATGGAAGATCTTCATAGCGAGATCGTCTTATCAGAGATGGATCGGATCGAATCGATTATTACTGAATTTTTAGTATTAGCTAAACCACATCAGGAAACGTTTTTTCAGCAGAGAAACGTGAATGATTTTATTAAACAGACAATCACGCTGTTAGATTCAGAAGCAAATCTTAATAACGTTCAATTTGAGACGCATTTAAAGAATGTGCCTCAGATTCTTTGTGAAGGAAATCAAATTAAACAAGTCATCATCAATGTTATTAAGAATGCTATAGAATCCATGGACAGCGGAGGCACGATTTTTGTAGAAACAGGAGCACATGATGAAGGCTATGTTTTTATTAAAGTTACTGATCAAGGAGTAGGAATAAGCGAAGAACGGCTTGCAAGACTTGGGGAACCCTTTTATTCCAATAAAGAAAAAGGCATTGGACTAGGCCTCATGGTATCATTGAAGATCATTGAAAATCATCATGGAAACATTACCTTTGAAAGTATGTTAGATATTGGGACAACGGTCACGATATTGCTGCCCACTAAGCTATTACCATAAGATTTGATAAAACACATTTCGGCTTGCTGAAATGTGTTTTATTTTGCTTGCTAAATAAGTGTTTACAGTTTTTTTGTAAAGGGTAACCATATACAAGATGCATGAAAAATCTGATCTTTTTGATAGGTGAGAATTAACGTAAAATTGAGAACATTTCTAATTCATGCTACCCTTGTCTAGTAGGGGGATGTACAAAAAAGGGATATTCAAGGAGGATAAGAATGAAGGATTTTAAAAAGAAGATTGGTATTTTAGCTGTCATTTTTTCAATGTTTGTTCTAGCTGCATGTGGCAGCAGTGAGTCAAGTGACGGGGGTCCAGAATTAAAAAACGAAGGTGAATTTAATTTCATCGTATCAGGAGAGTTCCCACCATTCAGCTCAGTTGATAAGGGCGGAGAACTAACAGGATTTGATGTTGCAGTTGGTAAGGCGATTGCCAAAGAACTTGGCCTAAAGCCTGTCCCAGAAAAGTTTAAATTCCACGGCGCTGTATCCGCTATTAAGGCAGATCGTTTTGACGCAGCAGTGGCAAGCCATACAATCACTGAAGATCGAAAGAAAGCAGTGAATTTCAGCGAGCCCTATTATTACTCAGGTCCGGTAATCTTCACAAGACCAGACAGTGATATTAAAACAAAAGAAGATTTAAAAGGAAAAGAAGTTGCTGTTTCAAAAGGCTCTACCTATGAAAAATCTGCACAGGATTTCACAGATCAGATTAAAAACTATGATAGTGATGCGACAGCATTGCGGGCGTTGAGTGAAGGGAAACACGATGCGGTTATCACTGACGCAATCACGGGTAAACAAGCGATTGAAAAAGGATTTAAGATTGTTGAACAAGAGCAGCTTGGTACGAGTGAACAAGCGATCGCTATTAAAAAAGAAGATAAAGAATTGCTTAAAGCGGTAAATAAGGCATTAAAGAAGATGAAGGATAACGGTGAGCTTGCGAAGCTTAGTGAAGAATACGTCGGTGCTGATATCACGAAGAAGCCTGAATAATGGTGGAGCCGCCCTCATGAGGTTACGTGTAGGGTGGCTTTCTTTTATACAAACAGTTCAACACACCACAACACACCATTAAAAAAGAGAATGAAAAGGGGAGGACAATGGCATGTTTGATCTCGCACACATTTTAGACGTACTAGTAGAAAGTTATCCACTCTTCATGAAGGGACTATGGGTCACACTTCAGCTTACCTTTGTATCGGTTTTAATCGGTACGGTAATCGGACTCATTTTTGCGTTATTTAAAATCTCAGGAATTAAAGTTCTAAATTGGATAGCGAACATTTATATTGCACTTATTCGCGGTACCCCATTGATCGTACAGATTTTTATCTTTTACTTTGGTCTAGCGGAATTAGGTATTTCTGCCTTCTGGTCGGCGGCATTTGGACTTGCTATGCATAATGGTGCTTATATTGCGGAGATCTTCAGAGGTTCTATTCAGTCAGTTGATAAAGGGCAGATGGAGGCAGGACGTTCATTAGGTATGACATATGGTTTAGCGATGAGAAGAATCATCCTGCCGCAAGCCTTTAAACGAGCGTTACCTCCTTTAGGTAACCAGTTTATTATTGGTCTAAAGGATTCATCTCTTGCATCTTTTATTGCCCTTAACGAGTTGTTCAGTATTGCAACGACACAGGGATCTAGAACATTTGATGAGATGACATACCTGATTATCGTAGGTCTATACTATCTAATACTCGTTCTTCTTTTCACATTATTGGTTAACCTTTTAGAGAAGAAACTATCAGCTGGGGAATAGGAGGTGTCTGAGTTGAAAAAAGAAATGATACGCATTGAAAACTTGAAAAAGAGCTTTGGAGATCTAGAAGTCTTAAAAGAAGTGAATCTAAACGTACAAGAGAGCGAAGTAGTAGTCTTAATTGGTGCCAGTGGTTCTGGAAAAAGTACTCTTCTTAGATGTATCAATTTCCTTGAGATTAAAAACGGTGGAAGAATTGTCATTGAAGGAGAAGAAATTGATCCGAAAACTCATAACTTAAATGAAGTGCGCCAAAGAGTAGGGATGGTTTTTCAGCACTTTAACTTGTTTCCTCACAAAACGGTATTGGAAAATGTGATGGAAGCTCCTCTTAAAGTAAAGAACCAAAATAAATCAGAAGCAGAACAGGAAGCAAAAGCTTTACTTGGGAAGGTGGGCCTTTCTGATAAAGCAGATGTTTATCCAGCGAAATTATCCGGTGGACAAAAGCAGCGTGTTGCTATCGCAAGAGCGCTTGCGATGAAACCAGATATCATGCTTTTTGATGAACCAACATCAGCACTCGATCCAGAACTTGTAGGAGAAGTGCTCGCCACAATGAAAGAGCTAGCGCAAGAAGGGATGACAATGGTCGTTGTGACTCATGAGATGGGCTTTGCGAAAGAGGTAGCAGATGAGGTCGTTTACATGCACGATGGACAGATCTGGGAAAGAGGAAAGCCAGAAGAGCTTTTTGATGCTCCAAAAGAAGAGCGCACGAAAGATTTCTTAAGTTCTATTCTATAAAGGGAAGAAGGTGCAGCGAAGATGCTGCACCTTTTCTATTGGCTACCTTTGAGCCGCAGAAGATTGTACGGACTTTCCCGTTCGTTCTTGGATCATAAGAACGGCACCTAATACAAATAGAATACCGATACCTTTAACAAAGGAGATGGATTCTTTGTACAGCATCATACCCATCAAGGTTGCTACTACAGGTTCGATAGTAGACACGATGGATGCTTTGCTCGCATCTATTTGTTGTAAGCCTTGAGTATAGAACCAATAGGCAAATACGGTTGGAAAAAGACCAAGACCGAGCACGTTCATTAAAACGGCAGGGCTAAAGACTTGTAGGCCAGCAGAAGATATACCGCTGATTGGAAATAAAGCAAGCATAGCAAAGAAAAAAGTATAGATACTGATGGTTAACGTTTCATATTTTCGACTAGCTAACTTACCAAAAATGCTGTAAAGAGAATAGCCAAAACCAGCCCCTAAACCTATCAAAAGACTCAACATTGAGAGTTCTAATTGAGCAGAGAACAGACCTGAGACAAGTGTACAGCCAAAGAAGGTAGCTGCGAGTGCAAAGAGTTTCTGCCGGGTCAACTGCTCTTTAAAAACAATAGCTGATATGACAAGCACAAATGCTGGTGCTGTATACAAAAGAATAGCAGCAATAGCTAGTGAGGATGTTTGTATCGTCGTAAAATAACACCAATTGAAAAAGGATACACTTAATATACCTGTCCCTAAGAAATACCATATATCTTTTAAATCGATCTTTAGCAGGCTAGAATTTTGTACAATAATCCATGCTAGGAATAATAGAAATGCGCTGGCAGCTCTTAAAAAGACGATCTGCAAGGATGTAAATCCCTCATGTGAGAGTTCTTTAACGAAAAAACCGATGATTCCCCAAAGAGACGCACCGATCGCTACATATAAAAAAGCAAGTTTCGTTTGATAAGGCAATTGGTTCATCCCCTATAAAAAATAATCAACATTCTACTGAAACTTTAACAAAAAACACCCTTACTGTATATCACAATAAAGGTGTTTCACAATTATTCCATCTTATGTTTTATCTTTTCTACTTCCTCTTCTTCCTCTTTCACGATATCATCATCAATGTCTTCTTTAAAAGCGAAGGAAAGTAACAATGATACTAATATCCCTCCACCGATCAAGTTACCGATCGTAGCAGGAATTAAATTAAGAAGGATAAATTCATACCAACTGTATTCAAATCCTTCTAACACGGTAATGCTAAAATACCCCATGTTCGCCACGGCGTGTTGGAAATTCCCTGCTTCAAATATGATAACAGGTAAAAGAATTCCAAAAATTTTACCCATTACATCTCTTGCTGCTGTGGCAAGAACGGCTGCAATTCCAATAAGCCAGTTTGCAAGAATACCAGAGAATAATACTTGAAACCAACCCCATGTGCCTCGTTCAGTAAACTCCATCTTTTTTTCCATGAACTTTAAAAGTACCTCATAAAATTCTTTATCTAATGAACCTGACATATTAAGTAGAAACCCAACAAACAATGCTCCTAAAAAGTTACCGATATAACAGATTCCCCAAAACCTCAGTACCTTTTTACTGATCCAGTATTTAGATTGTAAAATATAGCTGGGCAGTAAGACATTGATCTCTGTAAATAGAATCGATCCGGATAGAAAGATCATCGTATATCCGATAGCAAATCCAACCCCTGATAAAAGGTTAAAGGGACCAGAAGTTTCGACCCCCATGGATAATAAAACGGAACCTAATGCGCCAAATGCGATAAAAGCACCTGCCATAAAAGATAAAATGAATTGTGCTAAGTTTGAAACTTGTAAAGATGCCTTACCCTCTTCAATAAAATATTCGATAATTTGAACTGGAAAAAAGTATTGCCGATCTGGAACAGCTGCTTTTTTGCTATTATTATTGTCTTGATTCTCTTTCATGTTCTGCATTCCCTCTTATTATGTCATCCTGGTTCTACTACTCTTCCCATAATTTGAAGTATGCAAAACCAAATATGAATAATTTTATACAATAAAAATTGTTATTTACTTTTATATACCAAATTTATGTGAGATTTGACTTAATTACGGTAATCAAATTGAAACATTAAAGGCGACTATCCTCATGCGAAGCGATACATTTCCTTATCTATACTATTAATATACTCAAATAATAATAGGTTTCGTTGGAAGGAGAGAGAAGACTTTGAAAAAAGGTTTAGTGTTGTTTATGGGGATATTACTTGGGAGCTTATCATTTTGGAGTTACAAGGGAGAAGCAGCAAGCTATGTAAATCCAAATCAAACGTATACATATGAAACGATGACGAGTAACATTAAAACACTCGCTCAAAAATATCCTGGATTAGTCCAATACCGTTCTCTTGGGAAAACACCTTATGGCAGAGATATATGGGCAGTGAAGCTGGGTAGGGGTGATGCGACAGTGCTCTACAATGCATCTCATCATGCCAGAGAATGGATGACGACAAATATCGTGATGGAGATGATCGATCAGTATAGCGAACGTTATGTAGCCAACAGTACGATGGACGGTTACAATGTTGCAAATGTATTGAATAACACGTCGATCTGGTTTGTACCAATGACAAACCCAGACGGTGTCACACTTCAGCAAAAAGGTCTATCTGCTTTTCCTGCAACAGCTCATGCCAACCTCATCAAGATGAATGGTGGAAGCAAGGATTTTAAAAGATGGAAGTCGAACGCACAAGGAGTTGATCTGAACAGACAATATCCTGCGCGTTGGGAACAGATCTCAAATAATGCGAAAGCTCCTTCTTATAAAGACTACAAGGGTAGTGCTCCACTTGTGACGAAAGAAGCAAAAGCAATGACTGCTCTGACGAATCTCGTAGATCCTGAAATTACTAATTCTTATCACACAGCTGGAAGGATACTATACTACCATTTTAATTATGGAACAAATACCTTTGAGGGAGACAAAGCGCTTGGTACAACCCTGGCTAACATGACCGGCTATCGACTCATTCCTCCTGATACTCAGCTATCAAGTGGTGGTGGATACAAAGACTGGTTCATCCAAACCTTCAAACGCCCAGGTTTTACGTTTGAACTTGCTCCATATGCAGGCGAGACGAACCCGCCGATCACGATTATTAACGAAGAATGGACAAGGAATAAAAAAGCAGGACTTTATATGGCAGTAGAAGGGGATAAGCGTTGGGAGAAGCGCATAACACCAATAACAAAAACCGTTACGCTTACTCAAAAAGTTCCTTTACATGATCGTCCTCATGTAAATCATAAGATGGCAGCAGCGAGCCTGTACCCAGGGACGTATAAAGCAAATGCAGCATATGGTAATTTTTATCGCATTCAAACCATCCTTGGACCAAAGTGGATTGTTAAGTAAAGCATAAAAAAACTGCTCTCTGAACCCTAGAGAGCAGTTTTTTTCTATGCACTGATCGTATGAGAGGAATCTACTTTCGGTTCTGGAACAAACATAAGAATCGTAATTCCAATGATGAACAGAACGACAAGGCTGAACACGGCACTAGCAGAGTTTCCAGTCACTTGAGCGGTTACAGCAATTAACAACGGACCCATAATGGAAGCGAACTTTCCGAAAATATTATAAAAGCCAAAGAATTCGTTCGAGTTTTCTTTCGGAACCAGTTTAGCAAAATAGGCACGGCTTAACGCTTGAATGCCACCTTGAGACGTAGCAACAAGCATGGCTAAAATCCAGAAATCCATGGTTGTTTTTAAGAAATATGCATAAATACAAACGATGATGTAGACCACAATTCCGACATAAAGCATCTTCTTGCCAGTAAATCTCTCTGCTAACCTTCCGTATAAAATGGCAAAAGGAGCAGCGACCACTTGTGTGACAAAAAGGATGATTAAAAGATTAGTAGAACTGATTCCAAGATCTGAACCGTAAGCAGTGGACATCGTTATGATGGTTCCAACGCCATCGATATAAAAGAAATAAGCAAGCAGAAATAAAAACAAAGCACGATACTTTCGTATTTCTTTCATTGTTTTACCTAAACGTTTAAAGCTGTTGATAAGAGGTTTCGGCTCTCGTTCGATGCCGTACTTCTGATAAACGTTCTTTAGTATAGGAATCGTAAAAATTCCCCACCAAATGGCAGTGATTAAAAAGGCAATCTTGCTAGCTAAAGTAGTTGAAATTGGCAGAACTTCATTTTGTGCCAACACGATAATTGCGATACTGATCAAAAATGGAATCGTACTTCCGATATATCCTAATCCAAAACCTCTAGATGACACTCTGTTCATTCTTTCTTTCGTTGTTACATCGGTTATAAAAGCATCATAAAAGACATTAGATCCGCTAGAGCCGATTGCAGTTAGTGTATAAAAAATTAATAATAATAGCCATTGATCACTTGGAATAAAAGCTAATGATGCGGTAGAAATAAGACCAAGTGCAAAAAAGAAAGTGAAGAATCGTTTCTTTAAACCTTTATAATCTGCAATTGTACCTAAAACAGGGCTAAGCATCGCTAATATAAACGTGGCGATCGCGATGGTATACCCCAAATAAGCGGTTGAATCTGATGAACTGACTCCTGCATTTGTTGCAGCTGCTTTAAAGAACAAAGGAAATACAGCTGTTGAGATAATAATCGAATACGCTGAGTTTGCCCAATCATAATACATCCAGCTATTCTCTTCTTTTGTAAACCGTTTCATAGGTTTTGTCCTCTCTCTACTAAAAATTAAAATCTAGCTGGTTAAAAAAATCTTGCACGACTTTACCATCCGTTTTTCCTAAATCTAGACCTAATAGCTTAGCAAATGTTGGTCCTTCATCGATTAAATGCATGGAAGGAACAACGACATTTCTTTTTATCCCTTTACCTGCTAATAACAGAATAGTTGTGTAATCTTCTTTTTCAGGGGAATACCCATGACACGCATGTGTATAACGCTTTCTTCTCACATCTTGATCAGTAATTTCATTCAGAAAAGAGCCTTCATGATCTTCGTTAAAATAAAAGCCGCATCTGGCTTCTACCATAAACGCACAACAATCATCAGCACCTGTGGCAGCTGCTTCTTCTTGACTGTAGATTTTTTCAATACCATTTCTTTCATCAACCAATAAGTGGTTAAGCAGTTTTTTCACTACCTCCTTTGTTTGTATATCAGATGAATCCTTAAGGTAAATATATGCTGATCCATCACAACTTTTGCAATAGGCTTTCCAATTTCGTATAACCCCTTTAGAATCAGTGTCTATGATTTGTTGTTCTTTTAATAACACATTCAGTTTAATAGCTTTGTTCTCATCGAGTGCGCTATGATCTCCTAATACGGCGATCGTCGTTTCTTCATAGATTCCGGCTTCCTTTAAGGATTCGACAATTCTACCGAGTCTGTTGTCATGTCTCTTTATTGCATCCATTGCTTCATCAGAAGAAAAGCCATGGTAGTGTCTCTGTGAATCCAAATCCACAAAATGTACAAGCAATAGCTGAGGTTTTTTATTCTTAATCGTATGTATTGTGGACTCTAAAACAAAATCATCAAGCTCAGGCTGGTTCAAACCACTACGCAAATGTCCGAAACGAAGGTTCAAATCAAGTTGGTATCTTTTACTTCCGTTTAAGAGAGAAACAGGAATCTGATGGTGCCACTTACGGTTCGCAAAGATCTCAGGCATGTTGTAATCGATGTTCGCTCTTGCAGTGACTGGCCATAGGAGTGCACCAGTAGTCATACCTGCTTTTTTAGCTTCATCATATAAAGTAGTTCCTTTAATATGTTTTCTGTGCCAATACCAATCAGGCGAAGCTTTGCCCGGCTGTGTTAACGTGTTATTTACGATTCCATGGTTTTTTGGGTACCTTCCTGTAACAATCGAGGTATGACAGGGATACGTTACAGAAGGATAGATTGTCTCTACTTTTTTGCAATGGGAGCCTCGATTTAAAAATTCCTTAAAATGCGGAAGTTGCTCTAATAAAGGAAAATCAAGGGATGAAAGACAGTCAAAAGAGATGACAACTAAATGATTGGTTAGACGGAACATAACACTCCTCCAAAAGTTGCTAAGATTAACCATTCTAAATTAAATGATAGCATAAGGGAATATATCGCGTGTAAAGTCTGTGTATGAATTATAAAAAATCATATCATTTCCTTTCCAAACTTTGTAAGTTGTGTTATGAATGAATTATCTCATTAAATAGCGGGTGATGAAATGATCAAATGGTGGTTAGGTGTTGTATTGATGTTTTTTATCACAACCGGAGTTATATTGTATGTCTTCACGATGGATTACGCTTCCGAAAAAGCAATGATTGAAATTACAAAAGAATTAAAGTCCAATGAAGATGAGATCACAAAACTTCTAGAAGATCCAGAGATTAGAAAGTACATAGAAACAGGAAAACCTCCAAAGCAGAAGTTGCCATTTACTACAAAAGATGATGCTGTTCAATTAATATCTGAAAGATACTCGGTTCAAGAGTTAGCAGGAATCAGAGAAAAAGTAAGTAAAGGCTTGAACGAAGATGAAAAGCTAGCGGTATATGAGAAGCTGCTCGAAAAAGTTACGGATGATGAGCTGATGGCGTTGAAAGTAGTCGCTTTAAAAGAGATAAAGAAAAAATAAAAAAAGCCCCTACGTAGGGCTTTTTTTGTGTCGCTAAAACGATACTCTAATCTTTCCATCAACTTTTGAAATATAGTAGCCTTGATTTTCGCCCTCCTTGACTTGAATAGGTTCTCCCGTTTTAATGACTTCTTGAATTTGATCTTTAATCGTGGGATGCATATCGTATAGAACTTCAACGTTTTCGATTGAAACCGTATTGATACCCGTACTAAAGCCCATAATCAATTGATCGGTAGAATTATCAAACATCAAAAAACAATCACTATTCTCAATCGCATAAAGAGCAGCATCATGTTTCTTTGCGATGGCTACGAGATGTTTTAAGTTCTCATGTGTGTCATCCATTAAGCTCACGTATGTGTAACCGTCGATGATTTTAGTTTCCGGAAACTTCGCTTGTGTTTGCTCTTCTTGTTTAGGTTTTTCCTCCACATTTTTTGTTTGAGGCTGAACAGCAGGCTTTGGTGCAGGTTTTGTTGTTTCAATTTTATTTTCTTTAGGCTTTTCGGAAATCTGTGGCTGTTTTACATTTTCTTTTTTAACTGGATTTTGAACTGTTTTATCAATTTGAGATTGAACAGGAACGTGCACTTTCGAAGCTGCTGCCAGTTGTTCATTTTCTTCGACATCATTTTTTTTATGTTTCAGAACCTCATTTGATCGTTCAGAAGTAACTGCTTCATGTTTAAGAGGAGCATTTTGTTCTGTTGCTCTTACTTTGCTTTCAAAATCGTTATTATTTAATACCCCGATTGTTAGTAATGCTGTTGCTGTGAAGATTACCGTACGTTTTTTGAATTTCAATTTAAATCCTCCTCAATGTCTTGATATTTATTAGACGAGAGAAGTGCTGTTATGGTTTCACTAATATTACATAAATATTTCATAGATGTTACAAAATGATTTTTTCTAGAAAAAATTAGGAACTTTAAAGGGGATTCTATGGATAAAAAGAAGTCATTACATACGTCGGTATTAGGAGGAAATAAGCAAGTAATATATTTTACATAATTATGAAAGCGCATTCAAAGTAATTTGTTTTCACATTTATTGCATTGGAGGAGTTATGCTTATGCTGGGAATGGAAGATGGACTTATCGCATTTGTATGGGTGGCTACTGTTGTTTCGGCATTAGGATGTGTTGTATTTGGTGGATTCATGTGGAACAGGGGAGGCGATGACTCAAAATGAATTTTGCAGTCCTTATCCCAATTCTTATCGTATATATGGGTATCATGTCATGGCTTGCTTATTATGGATATAAAAAGACTGTAACAGAATCAGATTATTTAGTAGGAGGGCGAAATATCCACCCTGCGATCATGGCATTGTCTTACGGAGCTACTTTTATAAGTACATCGGCCATTGTTGGTTTCGGTGGCGTTTCAGCAGCTCATGGATTTAGCTTGTTATGGCTAGCCTTTCTTAACATCGTACTAGGAATATTTGTCGCATTTGCGATTTTTGGAACCAAGATTAGAAAGTTGTCACTAGATCTAAACGCTACAACGTTTCCTACATTGCTAGGAAAAAGATATGATTCAAAATTTATCACAGTTTTTTCAGGAGCTATGATTTTTATTTTAATGCCAGCCTATACGAGTATCGTTTTGATCGGAGGAGGAAGATTTCTTCAAGAATCACTTTCCATGAACTTTAATCTCGCTCTTATTCTGCTAGCTGCAATCATTGGGATTTATGTAGTAACAGGTGGAATTAAGGCCGTCATGTATACCGATGCGTTTGGTGCGGTTGTCATGTTGATCGGGATGGCTATCTTCTTATTTGTCACCTACCAAGCAGTAGGAGGCATTATGGAGGGGCATAATGGATTAACCGCAATGAAGGATCTTGTGCCTCAAGCTCTTGTCGATCAAGGTCATCAAGGCTGGACAAGTATGCCTGAATTCGGATCTCCACTGTGGTGGACCATTGTTAGTACCATAATCATGGGTGTTGGAATAGGAGTGTTAGCGCAGCCTCAACTCGCGATGAGATGCATGACTGTAAAAGATGATCGAGCACTTTATCGTTCTGTATTAGTCGGTGGTGTTTTTATCTTTTTTATGACAGGTGCAGCTTTTGTGATCGGCCCGTTAAGCAATCTTTATTTTTATGAAAAAACGGGTGAGATCGCATTAACAGCCGCAAAAGGAAACGTCGATCTTATCATCCCTATCTTCATAAACCAAATCATGCCTGAATGGTTTATCTATCTGTTTACACTCACTTTATTATCTGCCACCATCTCTACAATTAGTTCTCTTATTCATGTTCAAGCAACGGCTTTTGGCCAAGATATTTTAAAGACACTCGGTGTAAAATCCCTTTTTGGATCTAAGCTTAACCCTTCTAGAATTGGGGTGCTTATCGGTGTGATCGCTGCAGTCATTTTAGCTTATATACTACCAGCTGGAATCATCGCTCAAGCAACGGCTTTTTGGTTTGGCATATGCGCAGCAGGATTCATGCCAGCTCTGATTGGAGCACTATATTGGAAAAGAGCTACGAAGACCGCAGCTACAGCAAGTATGATCGTCGGATTTACTGTAAGTATCATCGGTTTCTTATTCATACACCTTAAAGAATCTGCTGCTATCGGGTTATCACAAGCATGGTTTGGAAAAGCAGCACTATTTCCTTATCCATGGACACACATCGATCCTCTATTCTACGCTTTACCTTTATCTTCAGCCGTATTCATAATCGTTAGCTTACTCGATAAAAGAACAAGCTTTACACAGAAAAAAGAAAAAGAACCAATGATACCTGCTGTACCGGAATAAAGTCTCATATGTAAATTCAATTAAATAGAAGAAGTATGAACCTCCATTATTTGTTGCAAACTAGGAACAGATAAAGGAGGTTTTTTACATGGATCAAGTAAAAGTCATTATTATGAAATTTCTTGTGTGCCTGATCGCATTTTGGATCGGACTCGATCTGTTCTTTGACGCTTCGATCAGTGATGTCGTTTCTTTTGCGGTTACAACAACTGCAATCACATACATTGTAGCGGACCGCATTTTGTTGCCGAGAATAGGTAAGAACAACACGTTGATGGCAGAATTTATTTTAGCGTATCTAGTGGTTTGGATTTTCGGATCGATCCTGTTGAACGGATACATGCAGATCGCGTGGGGAAGTGTAATCGCAGCGGGGATTATCACCGCTACAGAAGTTTTTGTGCATCAATACTTATTAAAGCACATGCCTTCAAAAAATAAAGAGAGAAACGGGAGGCAGCAAAGAAGGTTTAGACCAGGATTTCGTTATGCAACGGAATTTGCTGAAGAACAAGACCCGAGGAATAAAAATAGAGAAGAATAGAACGATGAAAGTATCATGATGTATTAGCATGATACTTTTTTGTGTCTGAAAAATCCCTAGAACCATTCTCAGTGATTAAAAATTTATGTATGGTGGATTGTATCGCAATTTGCAGAACATATGCCAAGGATATTAACTATTTAAAGAGTTGTTAAGCAACTCTTTTTTGTTTTCTCGGCGAAATAGGATTATGAATAAGTACATGATTATACTCGGGATTAAAAACACTCCACCTATCATCATCCCCATAATTTTAATGATATGTTCTATATTGAGATGTCCTACGATTCTAATTTTTCTAACGTTTCATACCACAATTTACCGCTATCTTCCTTTTGATATTATGTAGTAAAGTTACAAAGGTTACAGAACTATTACAGGGGGATATCAGTGAAACGATTAATAGCCATCATTTCTTTATTTAGCTTGTTTTCAATTGTTCCAATTACTGTTGAAGCAGCAGGAAATAATACACTTTCCATAAGCTCAGTGACTGTGAACAAAGCGAATGTTTATAATACATCAAAATCAAGTTCTCAAGTTATATCAGTGTTAAAAAAGGGTGAAGAGTATCCGATTGTTGGTTCTGCTATAGGAGATTCCACAACTCCTATTATTCATACAGTAGTTTCAGGAAATACGTTATGGATCCTTGCAAATCAATACGGTGTTTCAATAAGTGAATTACAAAAAGAAAACAGATTAACTTCAACAAATTTAAAGATTGGGCAGAAAATTAAAATACCCCAAAAGTATACGATCCATTCTGTAATAGCTAAAGATACGTTATGGAAAATTGCTACGAAGTATGCAGTAACGGTAAACGATTTAGTTAAGTTGAATAATTTAAAATCTACATCTTTGTATATAGGTCAAAAAATTAAGATTCCTGATTATTACTATCAGATTCAGTTGTTAGAAGGCAAAAAAGGTTTTATACAAAGATCTAAGATTGTAGTAAAAACTCAAAAACGAATCCTTTTAGGCTGGAACTACAATGGGACGACAGATTCGTTAATTCAACAAAATAAACAGCCAAACCTAAACGTAGTTTCTCCGCGTTGGTATACTTTAAACAATGCTGATTCTGTAGTAACTAACTCAGCAGATTCACGTCTTGTTCAATCTGCACATGCAGAAGGCAAACAAGTATGGCCGCTGTTCGGAAACAAGTTTGATCCGGTTCTGACCGATTCTGTTCTCAGTGATGCACAAAAGAGACAAAAATTAGTCACTTCACTGAGAGACTCGCTACGACAGAACGGAAGTGATGGGATTAATGTTGATTTCGAGAATATGGACATTAAGAACAAATCCGATTATGTACAATTCATCAGAGAGCTTAAAGCGGCACTACAACCTTATGGAATTCTTGTGTCAGTAGATGTAACTCGAGAGAACGAAGATCCATTCTGGTCTGGAAGTTTCGATCGCCGAGAACTTGGAAAAGTAGCTGATTATATTGTACTAATGGGCTATGATGAGCATTGGGGCGGTAGTCCAGTTGCTGGATCGGTTGCATCGCTTCCTTGGCTACGAGACGGGATTGAATTATTGATGAGAGATGTTCCCTCACATAAGATCATCCTAGGTATTCCTTTCTATACACGGGAATGGGTTACGAATTTGTCTACTAACAAGGTGAGGAGTTATGATCGCACGATGAAAGAGGTCGAGGCGATTATTGCAGCCAAAGGACTTCAAAAGACTTGGGATTCAAAAACTTCTCAAAACTATGTGGAATACACTGAAAATGGCGAGAAGCATCAGATTTGGGTCGAGGATAAAACTTCTATACAACATCGGATGAATTATGTGAACCAGTATCATTTACGTGGGGCTGCAGCATGGTATATCGGTTCAGAAACACAAGATGTTTGGGCGATCTTTGATTCTTACAGATAAACATAGTTAATAATGGATGTGCTAACTAGAAATAGTTTTGCACGTCCTTTTATTATTCTCTCAATTTAATATTAAGATATTCAACAATGCATATTTTGACCAGTTTGATATTTTTATATTAGTATTGATAAAGCAAAGAAAAACCCTTGATACATCAAGGGTTTTGAAGGTTTATGTATGGTGGAGACTAGCGGGATCGAACCGCTGACCTTTTGGCTGCCAGAGGAAATCTTGAAATAAAACTGAGTTAATTCAAATTAACTACGATAAAATAAGTCTTGCTTTATAAGGTTTTTTTAGAAATTTAGATATATTTCAGTCAATCTAAACCAAAAGAATAAATTATGTCTGTGCACCATTTTGTGCACTGCAATTTATTTGAATTAACCTAAAAAAATAATAAACAAAAGTAAACTTCAGATTGGTGCTCTTAGATTAATGGGCCATGCTCCTTTAATGCGAACTTTTATAATCCCAGTATCCTGTAGCGACTTTTTCCAATTGATCTCTCATGTATTCCTTTAGATCGTCTTCCATTTCATCTCCTTCAACCTCATCTATAGTAAATGTAATTTGCCTTGCTCTTTTAAAATCCATTACCATTACGTTTCGATATAAAATTCGTAAGACTCTTTACTGTAGACATAATAACGTATCTCATTTTTTAATCACCCCTTTGGAAATCATATATATGAATTTACGTTCGATTTAAATATAAATAGATCACTGCGTTATATTTTTGGTGGTAATTTTCGCATTTTTCAATTGTTATTTTGCTGTAAAAAGATGTTGTTCCTATCTTTTCTCTTTTAATTGAGATTTCATGAGTTGAGTATCCTTTGACTCCACCTTTTTTTCTGAATTAAGTGGGATAACAAGGTACAAATCTATTTCCACTTAGGTCTATTAGGCTATTTCATTATCCCTGCATTTCTATTAAAATTTTCCTGATATACCAAATATGTTTAAAGGGAGAGTTACATGAAACAGGGGAATTTTTATAACGGTATTGTTTGGTTCATTATTTTTCTACTCGTTTTTACTTCTATTCCTATTGATTCTAAGGCTGAAACAGGTGAATCAGTTCTTACGAATAACGAAACAAATTCAGAAAAAAGTACAGATCCTAAAGTAGATGACAATGCTCAACCTAAAATAGAAGAGATTGTTGAAGAACGGACAGATAACACAAAAGTTTTTGATAATGGTGACGGAACGTTCACTAAAAACATTTACTTTGAACCGGTACATCGAAAAGATGGAGAAGAATGGGAAGAAATCTCTCCTGAACTTCACACGACTACCGTGGGCAATGAGCCTGTCATTGAAACAGAACACACATTATTACAATCTGTGTTTAATCAAGAAATGAAAAATGGTGAATATGCGACGTTTAAAAGAGGGACAGATGCTATTACTTTTTCTATTCTTGAAGCTTCAGGTAATGGTGAGAAGAGTTCAGTTAAAGACGTTAAGCCGACATTTGAAGATAATAAGATTCTCCACAGAAATATTTTCCCAGACGCTGATCTGAGAAACTTTACATTTGATCAGAATGTTAAAGAAGATATTATCTTAAATTCTTACAAAGGATTTAATTCCTTTAAATTCAGATTAAGTACAGGTTTAGAAGCAAAAGAACAAGCAGATGGTTCCATTACTTTTCATAAGAGTGGCGAAACCAAAACTGTTTTCTCACTTCCAAAACCGTTCATGACGGATTCTAATATTGACCCTTTATCAGCTGAAGCAGTGCGATCAGAGAACGTGAGTTATTCGTTCGAACGAGAAAATGAAAATGGATACATTTTAACAGTTACAGCTGACGAAGAATGGCTTAAAGATCCGGCTCGGGAATACCCGGTCTATATCGATCCAACTACGTCACTTGCTACAAGTGCAGATGCATTTGTCATGAGTGCATATCCAACAACAAACTATGGAACACCTACACAGAAATGGGACTCAAGTCAGAACCAATACGTACTAAAAGTAGGTTATTACGATGGCAATACGGGTACCAACTATGCTTTCCTTAAACAAGATATTGCTAAGATTAAGAATGCAGTGATTGATGATGCTAAACTAAAGGTCTTTGTTACCCATTCTTATTATGCAACAACACCAAATGGTCTATGGCTAGATGAAGTTTCGGGTAGTTGGACTGAAACAGGTCTTACTTGGAATAACAAACCTTCATCAGTCAATATCGGTAAGATTGATGTTATGCGTGAACAATGGGGAGAATTTAATGTTCTCAATACTGTTAAAGCATGGGCAGCAGGAACAAAAACGAACAATGGATTTAAACTGCACACTAATGGAAACACACAAGCATACTGGAAAAAGGTAGTCTCGTCAGACAATTCGACGAATAAACCTTTCTTAGCAGTAACTTACCATTATAATGCTCCACCTGCTCCAACTGCGACTGCTCATTCAAATGGTACAGGTTCTGGGACAGGATATCTGAACATCAACTGGACCAAAGTTCCTGGTGCTACAGGATACAAAGTATTAATTTTTAACGGAAAAGCTTACGAGGCGATTAACGTCGGCGATGTTTCCACGTGGTCCACAAAGGGACAGAAACTATGGCCGACTAAAGCTCAGTATGAAAGTGGCGCTTATGGTTTAAGAATTGCTAAAAAAGATGGAACAGAATTTGCGTTTAATCCGAATCCTGTCTATCAGGTCGCTGCCTTAGATGGGGGCACCTATGCTTCTAGAAAAAATTATGCCATTCGCATTGTAGCGATTTACCCTGGCGGTGACAGTCCGCAATCAGGTGCTGCCGTTCCATATATGCCGATGGAAACTCCAAAATTACCAACAGGGAAAGCCTATGCTAATGCGGTAAATGGTAATTCAGGATATGTTAACCTTCAATGGACACCTACTACTGAAGCAGATGGATACAAAATCTTAATGTTCAATGGAAAAACGTATCAGGTAGTAGATGACGTTTCAGCTAACCAGACGACTTGGACGACACAAAATAAAGCAGTTTGGCCGACTGAAGCACAGATTCAACAAGGTTTATTTGAACTAAATACAGAAGAGAAGGGCACTAAAGGAAAGGGTACTGAACTAGCTATTGATCCTGCCCCAGTATATAAAAATGCAGCGAGTGGATATGAAGGCAGAACCAACTATTGGTTTAGGGTTAAAGCATATAGCAATGATGGACATCCTGAGAGTGCTGTATCTGAAGCTTATATGCCTACTATTCCTGCCACTACTATTCCTACTACACCTAAAAGTCCAATAGGAGAAGCATATAATAACTTTAATGATCCTAAAAAGGGCTATGTTGAATTAAAATGGGATAAGGTAGTCAATGCAACGGGTTATAAAATTTGGATCTTTAATGGAAAAAGTTACGAGGCAATTGATGTTGGTGACGTAAACTCATGGTCTACCAAGGATCAAGATATCTGGCCAAGTGATAAAGAAATTCAAGAAGGTAAGTTTCAGTTGCACACAACACCTAAAAATAGTGTAGGTACTGATTTACCCATTGATCCAAGACAAACTTACATTAATTCCGGTGGCACGTACACGACAAGTACAAATTTTTGGTTCCGCATTAGTGCATATAATGATGTGGGTGAATCACCTTATTCATCAACTGCATTTACGCCAAACCTACCTAAACAAAATGATTATTTAGGTGTCGAGAATCATTTGATGGCAGTTTCTGTTCCTAAAGGGTCTGTTAATATATTTGGTAACTTAGTGATTCAAGAATCAGACTTAAGTATTGAGGGTAGAGGGCCATCTGTACATGTTTCTAGGACTTTTAACAGTCAGTCTGAAGTAAGTGGTGCTTTTGGAAAAGGATGGACATCTAACTTAGATTTTTCTGTTAAAGAAAACCCACAAGGAAATGTAATCATTACGGATGAGGATGGTTCCAATCATCAATATATCAAAGATTATAAAAATGGTGGGTATCAAAGACCACCTGGCAGATATGAAATATTAACAAAAGATTCTACTAGTGGATTCTTTTATTTAAAAGATAAAGAGCAGACATCGTACATGTTTGGAACAAACGGAAGGATTAAAGAAATAACCGATTCTCATAATAACAAAGTGGTTTTTAGTTACAATATATCTAATCAGTTAACTAGCATTCAAGATGCAAGTGGTAGAACTACAATTGTTTCTTATGATCCTGCAGGAAGAATCAATACTATAAAAGATCCTGAGGGGCGAACTTTTACTTATACCTATATCGGAGATTTATTAACTGAATATCAAGATTCAGAAAAGGCTCGTACAAAATACATTTATGATAACAATGTCCTAAAAAGTATCCAAGAACCTACGCATACAGCTGAGAAACCTGTAGAGACTCATATTATATATGAAGGTGATAAGGTAAAATCAGTTAAAGATGTATTAGGATCAACAACTACTGTCAATTACACGCCGAATTTGCATAAATTGTCAGTTGTTAATCCGAACTTAAGTGTCACAGAGCATTACTTTAATACTAAAGGCAATGACGTTCATACAATTGAAGATGTTACAGGTTTAAAATTATTAACTAAATACACATATGAAAACAATTTATTAGAAGAGGTAAAAGATCCAAAAGATAAAATTACTAAATATAGCTATGATGCTGAAGGAAATACTCTAACCATCCAAGAGCCTAATGAACAAATAACATCCTATACTTATGATGAGTTTAATAACGTTTTGACAGAGAAAGACGGTTTAGGAAATGTTACGAGTAATACTTATAATATAAAAAATGAACTGGTAGAGACGTTAGATCCAGAAGGAAATAAAACATCTTTTGGATACGATCAGTATGGAAACCTTACTTCTATTACAGATTCTAAAGGTCAAACCACTTTCTTTACCTATGATTCTAAAGGGAACTATGTCATTAGTGAAAAAATACCTGACCGGCTTGAAAGTGAACAACAACCAACTATAATAAATAATGATGTGTTAGGTGCTCCGACTAATGTAAGGGATGGAAACGGAAATACCACTTACTTCAGTTACAATAGTAACAAAGAATTAATTCGAGTTTCAGATGCTAAAGGGAAAGAAACTTTGTATACTTATGATTCAATGGGTAATATACAAAAAGTATTAGATGCAAGAAAAAATATTATTGAGTATAAATACAATGAATTTAATTTAATCACAGATCACAAAAACCCATTAAATCAGACCATTAAGTATCAATATGACAAATTTGGTAATTTAAATAACATAGCCTATCCCAATGGAAATTCAGTGAAATATGGATACGATATGTTAAACCGACAAACATTTAAAGAAGTAGATACTCTAAAATGGAATTATGAATACGATAACAATGGAAATTTAACCACTGTTATCCTTAATTCTACACACGATTCAAAATACATTTATGATGATAGTAATCGTTTAGTTAGCGAAGTAAAAGGATTAAATTCTACATCACTTAATTATGATTTAAATGATAATTTAATCTCTCTCAATAGTAGGATAGGGACTTTAAACTCATTGACAGAGTATATGTATAACACCAAAAACAAGTTATCTCTTTTAAGTGATATCTACTTTAATGAAAGTCTGCAAGCAAGTTACTTTTATGATGAAAGATCCAATGAAAAGAAGATCACTCGAAGTAACGGAACTAGTACAGATTTCTCTTATAATGAGCCTAATCAATTAAGTACTATAACCAACATTCATCAAGATGGCTCCATAATAAATACTTATAATTATAAATATGACCAAAACGGGAATATCATTTCTTTTAATACCAATAAAGGAACTATTACCTACGTATATGACTCTTTAAATCAATTAGTTAAAGAAGTACTCCTAGATGGTACAGAAATAATTTATGAGTATGATGAAGTAGGTAATCGAACAAAGAAAACTGAGAGTAAAAATGGTAGCATCAATACTTTTTCATTCCAGTATGATGCTGCCAACCAACTAATCTCAGTAAACGGAAAAAATAATCAATATGATTCTAATGGAAATTTAACTAAAGATGATAATCATATTTATGTTTACGATGGGGAAAATCAGTTAATAGAAGTGAAAAATCTGTTAGGAACGAGTATAGCTAAATATACTTATGATCATGAAGGAAGACGTTTTAGCAAAAAAACATCAGAAGGTACAACTAATTACTTCTACAATGGTAACAAAGTGATTTATGAAACAGATGAAATGGGTAATTTATTAGTAGAGTATACGTGGGACGCAATAGGAAACCCTGTAACCATGATTAAAGAAGGGCAAATCTATTATTATCATTTTAATGGTCATAAAGATATAACTGCTTTAACAGATACTAGTGGCAATATTGTAGCTGAATACGAATATGATGCCTGGGGTAATATTGTTTCTCTATCAGGAGAAATAGCGGAGAGTAACCCGTATCGTTATTCAGGTTATAGACACGATGAGGAAACAAAAAATTACTATCTTATGTCAAGGTATTACAATCCTGAAATCGGAAGATTTTTAACGAGAGATTCTTATCTAGGTGAAGTTAGTGAACCATTAAGTTTAAATTTATATTCGTATACCCACAATAATCCGGTTATGTTTTCAGATCACAATGGTTATGCACAACAAAATGATGGATTTGGACACGGAGTAATACAAAGAGGTGGAGGTGGAGCAAGTTACGCATCACCGAAAGTTGGTGGTAATGGTGGAGCAAAAAAAACCAAGAGTAAGAAATCGTCATGGAAAAAAATGAGCACCAAAGAAGCCACAGAAGCAGCGAGGAAATTAGGATATACTCCTACCAGTTCCTATACTAAAAATAATCAAAAAATCTTTTATAAAAAGAAAAATAAAACTTATATAAGTCAAGATATTGGCAGTGGTGATGGAAGCCCCCCTCATAATGGTGGAGTTTGGAAAATGGCTAAATCACCTGATGCTCTTAATAGTAAAAAGTCCAGACTAGGCACTTATGATAAAAACTTAAAAAGAATAGGAGACTAAATATGTATAAATATCGAATAACAAAATATAATCCGGTATTTAGAGATAATGAAGGGATATACCTAGAAAATGATTGGACAGGAATTAGTGATTTAGGAAAATCATTTAATGGCAAAGAGCTAACGATGGAACAATATAAAGAAACAGAGGAAAATTATATTAGCGCAATCCAGTTAATAATGAGTTACATGAAGACGCCTTATTTAAAAATAGAAGACGCAATTCAAAGTTTTTCTAAAGATATGTTCTTTGATTTAATTGCTGATTATAAACCATTATATACAAAAGATATTATTGATTTTTATCTGGATATTAAAAATATTAATGAAGTAAGGCAGGATAACTGCAAACTTCTTTTATCTTTAATGCTAAGAGAGGATATAGGAGCAAAAGTTTTTTATCCAAGGAAACTAAAAGTCTTTATTGGATACGATTATTTAATGAGTGTACACACATCAAGACCTCTTGAACCTATATTTCATGAAATTGAGCAATACAATTTGTATGTAGAAGATTTTAGTAATTAGCCTTTTAATATGAAAAGAGGAGAGACCTAATAGTACAAGGTCTCTCCTCTTTAAATTCAATTACTTTAAATAAAAACAGAGTAACACTTAGATATCCAGTTTCTAAATTATATATAGGAATTAAGGAATATGTATGCTCCAGATAATGGGGATTCTTCGACCAAAAAATACATTTAATTGGAGTGTAACGAATAATAAGGGTAAGCCTAGGATTCCTAAAATATAAATATAATTTCCTAGTTCAAAAAATACTAAAAAGAGCAATATTCGACTCGCTGTCAGAACATTAAAAAGGTCCTAACATACTTAGCCAAAATATGCTAAGTATGTTAAAACCTTTTGTTGAAATTAATACATATTTAGTATCTTTAAAAATAGCACTTTTTTCAACAAGCTGAGCATGATAAGCTCTTCTTCAGACCAAACCTTCTAATTCCAATAACCGCTTTCATGAAATTGTACTTGTGCAATTCCACTTAAATAAGTTAAAAACTCTACTGTATAACCGTTAATACCACTTCTATGGAGACGTTGTAGTGTACTATATTGTACTTTTTTGTCCATAATATGTGTTTCTCCCGGTACCTTTGTAAAAGAAATTTCATGATTTGGTGCTCTATCATGATAGCCAGAAATCTCGAAGTATCCGTTTCTATATACATCTCCATTTACTTGATATGTGATTCCAGGTGCGGAAAAACCAGCTACATCATGCATCTCATTTTTTGCATTATGATTAATTAAAAAT
The DNA here is from genome assembly GCF_048083785.1 of Fictibacillus tiangongensis. Classification (GTDB taxonomy): domain Bacteria; phylum Bacillota; class Bacilli; order Bacillales; family Fictibacillaceae; genus Fictibacillus. The sequence goes on along the minus strand of NZ_CP182294.1, from coordinate 3,080,920 downwards.
GAGGCACGATCAGTTCCTTCATATTTTGATGTTAAATACATATTCTTTTGACTATTAGGTTCTGTTTTCCATTTTTTTGTTACTTCGTTTCTACCTGTAGTTGGATTGGCATGTGCAAAAAATCGAACTACACTTCCTCCTGCTGGTAAGAATGAAACTCTTGTCCATGTTCTTGTTCTATAAGTTTTCCATGGTACATTATATTGGTCAAATCCTCTGTCATCACCTTTAAATAAATCATAAGGTGATCCGGGTACATCCATTTTAACTTCCGGTGTAGGAATGAATGTACTATAGACGAACTCAACTCCAGGATCATTATTAATCCAGTGTCGAACTACTGAAGCAGCATTTACAGCATTACTTTTTTCCTGTTTAAGTGTTTTGATTGAACGAGCAACCTCATACGAGTTATTTAATTCTTTTTCTTCAATTAGTGTTGGAGAAACTTTGTATTCCTTTAACATGTTAATCGCTTTTTGTTTTTGTTCTTTGGAAATCTCTATTTCACCTACTACCGAATATCTATAAACCTCTATAGTTCTATGTGAAGACACAAGTCATTTTCATAAAACAAACGATGTTCATTATAAGGTCTTAAATAAAATGGAGACTTTTCTTCACAAAAATGAACGATTTTCCTATTCTATTCCTAGTAAAAAAACTAAAGTTTTTATTGTGAAAAAAGTAATTAAATGAGCACTCTTAACAAAGTGTTTAATTAATAGGAGGATACATGCATTTTATCCATAGAATATTTTCTAACTATGTTCATAATAAAATGACCAATGAAGAATCGAAATCTTTTATTCTTGGAACGTTTGCTGCCCTTACAGAAGAACATACGACAGATCATCAGAAGGTAAAAAGAATTGAAGATGTATTTAGAACTGTATATTTAAATCAAGATGGTAAAAGAATACTTAAATAGAGTGTTCTTTTTTAATTTCTACATTTAAGGAAATAGCTTCCTCAATATCTAATATACTTGTTTGCATTTGCTGAAGATAAAAAATTGAAAAGCACTGATTTTAGTGCTTTTCAATTTGTTTTTAAAATAGTATTTAACACTGATATTATAAAAAGGATTAGATATTAAACTCGATTTCTTAGCCAGTTAAAGAATTCAAACCGGAATACTCTTTTGCATCTACCAATTTTGAGTAATGGAAAATCTGTTTGATTCATCAACTCATATGCAGTTGGTTTTGAAATTTTTAGGATCTGGCTAATATCTTTGGCTGTTAGAACCAATGGATAATTTTCTTCCTGTTCTTTAACGATCATTTTGTACACTTTTTTTCATTATTATTGTTTTTTTCTTTCAGTTTTTCCTTCCAATTTTCTAGCAGTTCAATTGCTTGCTTTCTTTTTAGATTTTCTAAATTATGCTGGCTTGAATTAGCTTCTTTATCCATAAGAAAAACCTCCTTTTTAGGAGGTTGAACATAATTAGAGACTAGTATAATGTTAGACTTTAAAAAGTCTATAAGGTGATAAGCGATTTTAATTCAATTGGTGTATTTACTATTTTTGAACGGCTTTTGCAAACAATAACAGGATTAAATCGTTCTTTTATGATTGTTTTAAAATAACCGGTTTGAGTTGGTCTAAAACACATTAAATTTTCTTTGAGAATTTTGAAATCATATAATACATTGTTCTCGCTAAATACCTCAATAATAAATCCACCTAATTCATATATTGTAACTCTTAGGTAAATTTTATGGGTGTTGTCCAATCTAAGGATGACTCCTCTAATATCATATATCCACTGATTATTCGTCTTTCTATGTTTCTCTTTCTTAGGTTTTAAAGCTTTCTCCTCTGTTTCATTTAAATAAACAAGAAATTCTTCTAACGATAAACAATCAGCGACATTTTCAAAATGATCGATGGACCAGGTAGGCTTAGGATTTCTTTCTCGAATCCAAGTCACAGGTAATCGTGTGAAAATAGCTAGAGCTCCATATAAATCATTAGGTAAATCATTTTTAATTATAGATCTTATTTCACCTTTATATTTTTCTTTTGTCTTATGCTGTCCTTTAAGAACTCTCAACCGGTCTTTCGGAATTCCATATTTATCTGTTAAGCTCTCGTTTGTCATACCGAGAAGCTGACTGTGTAAAAGAATCCTCATCCGCCCTTCTAATGAAAGAGCGAGCAAAAATTTTCTAAACAGGACCATATCTATTTTTAGTAAATCTAACTCCTCTAAATCAAAAGACAGTCTTCCTGCACTATCTGTCTTCTTTGAAAAAAAGGTTTCTTCTGAGATTTCCCCTTTTATAAAATCTAAAAAAGCAGATCTTGGTTCCTTCATATGTATCACCAAGATAAGTTTACTGTCATGTATGGAAGTTTCTCTATGAGAGACTTATAAAAGTCTCTTCTTTTGATTTTTCCCTTTAAAGGATACGATATGAATTAATGTAAGACTGGGTTGATATATGGCTTTACTTAACTTTAATGGATAAAAAGATTCATTATAAATATTAGCTATTATCATTCATTCCCACACTCCTTTCAAAAATTAACAAAAAAATCGTATCCAAAATTCGGAAAATATGTTACCGTATCCTTTAGTAGGATAAAGAAAATATTCGTAGAAATGGGATTCCACGAATATTTATGGAAATGTCTGGTAACAATGTTACCAGGCATTTTTTTTTTGCTCCGCAGAGTTAATTAGTTCGCCGCCATTATTTGGTTGATCCAAACAACGTTTTTGTTAAATAGATTATACCAGAATTTGCAAATTTAAAGGAGGTAAAAGATTAGATGTTATTAAAGCAAGAAGTGGAATTAAAGACTTTAAGTAAAGATAAAGCTCAAATCGCTGATTTTCTTTTTCGTCAGAATATCTATTACCAAAATACGAAAAAAAAGTATGAATATACGATAATGGACTTTTCTTTTTTTTTAGGAAAAGAGTGGAATGAAGTAACTTTGCAAGATTATCAAAAGTATATAGATTACTTAGGTAGTTTGTATGCTTATAAAGGGTATTCATCATCACTTGTGAACGAGAAAAAGGGAATGATAAAACGGTATTTGGTTTACTTAGTTGGAAAGAAAATCATCTATCTTGATGCCAATTTTAAGCAGTATCTCAAAATACGAGACATAAAGTCTAATTCAACTAAGAAAGGTCAAAGAAGTCATACTCATGCATCAAGAAAAATTACACCACCAGAAATCATAATAGAATTTCAATTATTTCTAAAAAAAGAGGAGTACTCTGATTCATCGAAGAATAAGACAAAACTTATGAACTTCCACCAATTTTTAATGAAGAATGGTGTATCCATAAATGTATTCTATGAGGAAAATAAAGAAGAATTATTATGGGAACAAATCGGTAAATATGAAAAAATGCTATCGTCGCGGATTTCTATGGAAGAAATCCGATTGAGTACTGCTACATGCTATCTTAGAGCGGTGCAACTGTTTGTCAAATTTTTAATAAGTCGATCCTTAGTCAGCAAAAGATACACCATTCCTCTTGGTTTGCGCGGAAGAGCACAACGTAGAAATGATTATGTACCAAAAGAAAGAATGATTGAGTTAATAAACGCTATATATGAATCCTCCCTACATGTTACACGAGATTTGTCGGTCTTCTTAATTATTTTAGATACGGGATGTAGACCAATTGAAGTATCGAACTTGACTATAAATGATGTTGACATGGTGGAAAAGACCCTTTCTCTCCATTGTGACAAAACGGAAAGACGAAAAGTGAAAATTAGTCATGAAGTGATGGAGGTCATTAGAGATTACCTTGATTGTAGGAATGAATATAAGCCCAAAACGAATCATTTATTTGTGGGACATAGAGGTGGTCAACTCACCCCAAGTGGTATTAATATCGTTTTTTATAATGCTAATAAAAACGCATTCGGTGAATCTCTCTATCCAGCATTAGCGTTTCGCCATACTTTTATTACAAATGCATTAGATGAACACAATTTTCAGCGCGTTTCTAAGGTAATCGGGCATAAGGATTGGAAGTCTACCAACTATTATGTAAGTCGATCTAAAAAGCGGCTATTAACCAATACCTTAGATAAAAGTCCACTAATGGGAATGAGGTAAAATAATGACAATAAAAAAACAAACAAATATAGATTACAAGTCATTAGTAGCAGAGTTAGGTATCTCTATTGAAGAACTCCGGGAAATAGTTGAAAAAAAGAAGAATTATATTCCCAGTCCTCATCAACAGGTGTCTTTTGTTCAAATCCTTGATGAATATATTAACAATCTAAACCGGCTTGGAGAATCAAATAAGAGAACTACTACCACTTTAGTAACTTATTTAAATTTTTTAAATCGGGTTAAAACATTTGTGATTGAAAATCACCCCCATTTAAAGATTTATCAATTAAATGAAGAAATAATTCTCACTATATTGGAAAAAAGTTCTCCAAGAAAAGAGGCTAAACTATCAATAAATACTGTAAATAAATATATGGCTATTATTCGCAATTTATATAAATTCGCTTTAGAGAAAGGGTATTTAGAAAAGGACCTGCGTTATAAATTTTCTCTAACCTCTGTAAGTACATTGCCCAGATATTTAAATGAGGATCAAATTGAAAATGTTCTTAAAGGTGCTTTGCAAAAAACATATGGTTATCGTAAAAGAGCTATGCTTATGTTTTTATTAGGTACTGGCTGCAGAGTAAGTGAACTTACAAATATAAGAGTGAGTGATTTTAATGTTCATGAAGATCTGATCTTTATCCGGAAAGGAAAAGGTAATAAAGATCGGTACATTCCTATATTCAAAGAAGTAAAAACTACTGTATTGCATTATTTGAAATTGAGTGGTGTCCACAAATGGAGCCCGGATTTAAAAGGATACCTTTTTTGCCAAGATGAAGGGCTGGTAAGGGAGAAAAAGGTATTGGAAAGAAGTGTTCAAAAGTTAGTCCGCGATTTGTTTGATTCCGTAGATTTGGGATTGGATTTCACTGTTCACTCTTTTCGTCATACGTTTGCAGTTATGTGTTTGAAATCCGGAATAAAGAAACATCATTTGATGCAAATGATGGGTCATGATGACCCTAAAACTACATCTATTTACACGCAGCTCATTCCACAAGATTTAAAAGAAGAAGTTATGAAGCACTATCCATTTCCATTCGAAGAACTTCTTAATGATCTGATTTAACAGGGAGGTTAAGAGGGTTGAGAAATTTCAAAAAAGAAATTGAGTCTTACATTACACATTCTTCTTATAGCAATCTATATAAAGAGAATAATAAAAAACGCCTATATGAATTCTTAATTTATCTAATGAAACAGAAGAAAATTCTGAAGAAGTTCACTTAGAGAAGGTTTATGAAACAGTAAGTCTTGTTGGGGAAACTTTATTTTTTTCGAGGCTGGACCCAGTGCTAATTGACCAGTATTTTCATGCAAATCTTCATAAAAGTTATCATTGGCTGCACCAGACTCGACGCGCATTACAAAGTTTCTTTCTTTATCTCAATAGAAAATATGATTTTCCTGTTCTAACTGATGAGATGTGTTTTAAGATAGAAAATCATAAGCAACCTCCTCAAAAAAAGGACAAGTATGTCCCCACTAGGCATGATTTACTCAGGTTTTTACAGAGTTTGTTAAGCAAAAGTTCGAATTTAGAAAGAGATCTTTTATTCTTCCTGTTGCTAATTAGCACAGGCTGCAGATCATCTGAAATATTAAATACAAAGGTATATGACATCGACTTTGTTAATGAAACAATATATAGAAAGCATACAAAAAATAAATCTAGTAAATATATAATTTTAAGGGAGGGATTTGGACAAATACTTCAGAGATATATCGAGAGGTTTGATTTGAAAAATGATGACTATTTAATTAATAAAGATGGTCAGAAAATGAACCTTCAAGAGTTACAAAGAGTATTTGAATATTTTTTAAATGATGCTAAGTTACCTTTTTTAACCCTTCATAATTTACGACACTCGTTTGCAACAATAATGGCAGAAAGTGGCGCAGAAATATTAGTGATTCAACAACTACTTGGTCATAAAAAGATTCAGTCTACTAAAACTTATATAGACCAAAACTACATTCGGAATATAGGAATGGAATTACAAGTGAATAAGGAAGTTTATAAACATTTAAAAAAGCGGGGTAAAAAGGTATTATGAATTGCGACTTAAAAAATGGTTTTCATCACTAAGTATCAGTTTAATCCCGAACTAAAGGTAACAAATTAATTTAATTAATTGGCTTTCTGGCAATCAGGGAGTCTTTTTTCTTTGTCTTTGTACAATTTTTTATGACAAAGTCATGGTCTTACTTCACTATCAATGAACTTAAAAGGAATTGATAACATGAGATGAATCTATAAGTAATTCTAGCAGGTATTTAATATAGGAAGAATAAGCTAGTTTTTAAAAATAAAAATAAATTTATATATAAAATTAGAATATTCTATCTAACATCGGAAACACTGTAGAAAGGTTGGTGAATGGAGGTAATATTGGTGAAAGGTTCAATCATCAAAAAGGGCAGTACTTACATGATTCGCTTCGATGTTGGTAGAGGTTTAAATAGTGGGAAGAGGATTCAAAAAGCTAAAGGTGGTTTTAAAACGAAAAAAGAAGCCCAAGAATATCTTGTTAATGCTATTAATGAGGTCAACCAAGGAACTTATCTCCAGCCTAGTAATGAAGAATTTTCGGTCTTCATAGAACGTTGGTTTAATACTTATTATAAAAGAAACGTAGCTGAAACTACGGCCGATATAAGCTGGTGTTTAATTAAAGGTCATTTGATTCCTTATTTTAATAAACAAGTCATTAGCAGCATAACAACCTATCAATTAGATTGCTTTTATAGTGAAAAGCTAGAAGAGGGTTATGCTGCTAAGACGATACGTGAATTACACTCACTTTTGAGAAGAGCATTTGAACAGGCAATTAAATGGAGTTTGCTGAAATTTAATCCAGCAGTTAATGCCACGCCGCCAAAAGAGAAAATTAAAGAAAGAAACACATGGTCTAAAAACGATATTAAAAAATTTATAGATACTGCTAAATTAAGTGATGAGGCAACCATCTATATTATAGCGATCTTTACAGGAATGAGACGGGGGGAAATTCTTGGTCTTAAATGGCAGGATATAGATTTTGATCTAAAAAAGATATATGTAACAAGAAGTTTAGCATTTACAAGTGAAAAAGGCCTATTTTTAAAAGATGTAAAAACGAGTAAATCTAGGAGGCAAATTTCATTATCACCTTATATAATTGATGTTCTTAGACAGCATCAAGTAAAACAAAACAATTTTAAAGAAAAACTAGGTGAAGATTATACAGACAATGATTTAGTGTTTACTTCACTTAACGGGAACTTTAAAGATCCTAGGAATCTTCTTCGTGAGTTTAGTAGGCTAACTAAAAAGGCAGATTTAATTAAAATATCTTTTCATGATTTGAGGCATACACATGCAACTTTATTACTGAAAAATGGAGAAAATCCTAAGGTTGTTTCAGAAAGACTTGGACATAGTCGCGTAGGAATAACTCTTGATTTGTATTCTCATGTTACAGATGATATCCAAGAAGAAGCTGCACTAAGGTTAGAGGAATCTTTTTTCAACAATTTTTGAAATGGCTAGGCGGTGACTATATGAATAAAGAAATTGAAAATTATAAAATTGATAAAACAACTACGCTAATTAAACGGACAAAAGATAATAGATCTTCTACAGATAAATACAGATCTTCAGTTATTAAAAATCTTACGATATTAGATGAATTGTTAAAAGATGCAAATAAATTTAACAAATAGCGATTGTCTCATTGTTAAGCGTGCATTCGACATCAATGATTTCAGGTTTCACAATAAAGTATTTGAAAATAAGCCTTCTTTTCATAATAGAAAAGAAGGCTTATTTGTCTGTGAAACTACACTTTTGCGAACGAAAGATTACCATGTTAATAGTAAGTGATTTTAATGTACGTATATATGTAAATTAATTTTATGAACGTTCTCTTTTTTCTTACAACTTAAATGAACATTTTGGTAAAATATAGATAATGTGACACTAATCGACGAAGGAGGATATATTGTGATTCGGAGATTTGGATACATTCGAGTGAGTAGTAAAGATCAACATGAGGGACGACAACTAGTTTCTATGAAAGATTTAGAAATCGATGACCGTGATATTTTTATCGATAAACAAAGTGGCCGTGATTTTCAGCGTGACCAATATCAATTGTTAAAAGAATTCTGCGCAAGGGAGATATTTTGTATATACATTCATTAGATCGGTTCGGTAGAAACAAAGAAGAAATCTTATATGAATGGAATGACATCACAAAAAACATCCAAGCTGATATTGTGGTTCTGGATATGCCATTGCTGGATACGTCTCAGTATAAAGATAGTCTAGGAACATTTATTGCAGATTTAGTTTTACAAATACTATCATGGATGGCTGAAGAAGAAAGAACCCGAAAAAGGCAGCGTGAAGGAATTGATAGTGCCTTGCAAAGAGGAGTGGCTTTCGGTAGGCCAAGAATACAAATTTCTAAGGAATTTATACAAATATACACTAAGTGGAAAAGAGGAGAACTAACAGCTGTAAAAGCGATGGAAGAAGCAGGTTTAAAAAAGACCACATTTTATAGACTTATAAGAGAACATGAAAAAGATTTAAAAAGATAATCAATTAATGTGGAAAATATTTTAATCAGTATAAATATGTCAAATATCAAGTGAACAGAAACCCTTGAAACTTAAACTTAGCATATTGAAAACTTATTAGTTTGCAAGGTACCAATTGAATTTGAATCGAAAATTGAAACGGGAATCTTGACATGGTTTATTCATCTTTTAGGCACGTTACAAAACTGTTCATTAATTAATTTCGAGCATGAGAAACTAGTCTTTTGAAAGATCATATTTTTATGGTGAATTAAATTTGTTGGCGTATAATCCTTTAATTTAAAATCAAACGATTGTTGAATAAACCTTTATAAAATTAACGATCAATTACAAATACTACAAAAATATCAAATAAATTTAATACCCTTTTTTTAGAGGAGGAAAAGTAAATGTATATTCATAGTTTAAAGTTATGGAACTGGAGGAAATTTGCTGAAAGAGAAAACGGGGAGTGTGGAATTGAAATTGAATTCAACAATGGTCTCAATGTGATTGTAGGTGAGAATGATTCCGGAAAAACTGCAATCATTGATGCTATTAAAACTGTTCTTTCCACAAATAATCAAGATGTGAACTGGATAACGGAACAAGATTTTTACGAAGATAGTACAAGCATGAAAATAGAGTGTATATTTCGAGACATAAGCGAGGTAGAAGAATCCTTCTTTTACGAATGGTTAACACTAACTTCAGAAAAGACTGAACTTCGAGTAATAATGGAAGCCGATATTTATGAGGATATAAATAAACAGAAAAAAATAAAAAAAATAATAAAAGCTGGTCCGGAAAATCTAGAAAGTGGTATGAATGATATTGTAAGGCAATTACTGTCAGTGACATATTTAAAACCTTTAAGAGATGCAGCAATTGAGTTAAATCCAGGAAAACGTTCTCGAATAGCACAGGTTGTAAAAAACTTAAGTAATTTTGCTGATGATAGTCAAGAGCAAAAGCAAATCATTGATAGCTTTACTGACGCGTTTGATGAGTTAAAGACTATCTTAAATGAGCCTGTATTAAATAAAATAGGTTTAACTGTGGATCAATTTTTTGAAGATAATAATAAAAAGAAACCTGAAATCAGAAGTAAAGAGATGAGTTTTGTTGACATTCTGAGAAAGCTTGAATTGAATTTAGGGGAAGTTGGGACAGGGTTAGGAAGCTCAAATTTATTGTTTATGGCAGTTGAATTATTATTACTGAGCGAAGCAGAAGTTGGTCCCAAAATAGTGCTTATTGAAGAAGTAGAAGCGCATATACATCCACAAGCTCAGTTACGTGTTATTAAGTATTTTGAAAAAACCTCTAAAGATACTGGAATTCAATATATATTTACATCACATAGTCCAGTCTTGGCTTCTTCAATTTCACTTGAAAGCATTATCTTTATTTACAATAAACAAGCCTATCCTATGAAAAAAGGAAATACAAAATTAAAAGAAGATGATTATGAGTTTTTAGAACGTTTTTTAGATGCTACAAAAGCTAATATGTTTTTTGCTCAAGGGGTTATTTTTGTAGAGGGAGATGCTGAGAATTTATTATTGCCAGCAATCTCGGAAGTTATCGAAAGACCTTTGCATAGATATGGTGTTTCAATTATAAACGTTGGGAATCTTGCATTTAAAAGATATACATCTATTTTTCTAAGAACAAATGAAAATAAACAAATGAATTTTCCGGTATCAATAATAACTGATCTAGATTTAAAACCTGTGGATTATTATGATGAACCTAGTTACATCCAAATAAATGATGAATTAAACAAGGCAATTGCTGATTTATATGATTTTGATGTTATAGATAAAGAATTTGAAAAGATATGTATAGATAGTAAAGAAATATTTAATAAATCTAAGACATTATATGGTAAAAAAATTAAAGAAAATTTATCGGGTGATGAACTTAGCAAAAAGTTTAAAGAGATTCAATCACAGGTTTTTGATTTATTGAAAGACATAGATCCAAAATTTGAAGAGTATAAAGATAACAGGGCTTCTGAAGTAGAAGAAAGATATTTTCATGATACTGAGAAAACAAAAGTTTTTATTTCAAATCCATGGACTTTGGAACATTCTATTGGATTAAGCACATTGAGAGATGATTTTGAAAATATTTTATTAGAATGCCACTATACTCAAGAAACAAATAGATTGACTAAAAAGGAAGAATGGAAAACACATACTAACGAAAATACAAGAGCAACAGCTATTTATAGGTTTTTATTAGAAAAGGAAGTGTCAAAGGCAGTTGTAGCACAACAGTTTGCTAAATATTTGATAGATAATAAATCTAGATTAAAAGAAAAATTGCTTTCAGACCAATCATTAAGACATCTTATTGATGCTATTTATCATGTAACTGGAGGGGAGGAAGGTGCAAATTAATGAAGTAGACTATGAATTAGTCGAAAAAATTTTATTGGGAAACGGTCATTTTAATAGTAAGCAAAAGGAATTTATTGAATTAAATGAGTCGAAAACAATTGTTGCAGGACCAGGAGCAGGAAAGACCACTGCCTTAGCTGCTAAGATAGTATTATTACTTAAATATTTAATTGCATTAAATAGCAAGGATGGCATTTGTATTATTACACATACCAATGTTGCAGTCGATGAAATAAATAATGTTCTAAGCAAAGCTGGTATAGGAATTATTGACCATCCCCATTTTATAGGGACAATCCATGAATTTTTTAATCGTTATTGTGTTTTTCCTTTCTTCAAATATAAATTTAAGCACAATGGATTAATAATTGATAAAGAACATGAAAGTGATTTGAAATATTATGAAGCTTTTCTGGGACGTAAATATCCCTGGATGAATGATAGTGTCAAAAAAGCAATATCTAGGAGAATTAACAACAGCGAATTATTCCTGAATAAAGATAATAATACTTTGGATTTATATAACTCTACCAACTGGGACAAATTTGATAGATATAAAACCCAAATGTTAGCTGCAAAATATTCTAGAAAAAAACAGGGGTTTTTAACTCACGAAGATACTTTTTTGTTTTCGAGTATTTTTTTACTAGAAAGCCGATTTAAAACAATGTTGAGACAACGTTTTAAATATGTTTTTTTAGATGAATTTCAAGATACAACCCCACCAGGAACTATTTTATTAGAAGACCTTTTTGGGATTGAGGGTAATGTTTTCCAAAAAATTGGTGACCCTTATCAAACTATTACATATAACCAACCAATACCAGAAATTGATGAACAACAGGTTTTTAAGTTGAATATAACTAACCGTTTTGGAAACGAAATTGCAGAACATTTAAATATCATTATGCCAAACGCAAACATCCAAACATATCCTGAAAAAAGGTCATTTAAGCCGATAATTTTATTATATAAAGATGAAGAAGAAATTTACCCTGAATATCAAAAAATCATAAAAGAGTATGAAGAGATGGATCAATTTTTTAGGGGAAATACTATGGATGACAAGGTTCTTGTTTGGGCTAGAAGTTGGTCATCTATAGTGAAAAAAGGAGTGGCATATAAAGAAAAGAAGAAGAAAAAAATAAAATCAGTGAATGATATTTTAAAATCTTTTGTTACAGATTTTATAGTAAAAAAAGTAGTGACTAACACAGAAAACCTTTCTACAGCGAAATTGTGGTTTAGTGGTCATTACAAACTCGCCGAACTACATACCATACTAATTAAAATAATAAAATATGGTTTAACTAGTACTACAAAAACAGAGTTAAAAGAATTTATTAATGAAATACTGCAAGAAAAAGGTGTTGCAAGTATTAATATAAGTAATAATATTTTTAACCAACTTGAAACTCTATTATTAAATCCACTAGTTGATGACGTCGAAAATACAAATGATATTTTTACTATTCACTCAGTAAAGGGTGAAACATTAAGATCAGTATTAGTAGTGGACTTTAATGAAAAGCCATTAACCAATATTTTATTACACAGATATGAGGTTAATGAAGATGGAAACTATTTATATACAAATCATAATTTATTATATGTGGCAATGAGTAGAGTTACACATCTATTTGTTTTTGCAATGCATATAGATGACTGGAATGATAGAACACAAGAAAAATTAGATAAAAAATGGGAAATTAGAGCTCCTTTTTTAGTAGTGTCTGCAGATTAAAATTTCTTAAAAATTGTACTCCGATCGGGTGCGATTGTTGAAAATTTACCTATAATTTAGTTCGACCAAAATTCAGACCAAAATCGGACCAAAATTATTTAAAAAGATATGATACATTATAAAAATCGTTAAATTGAAAAGGTTTTAATATCAGCTTTTTTGAAAGATAATTAAAAGGATAAAAAGGGTGAGATATGTTCCGTACATAAGTTCATACTTGGGATCCCAACCATATTATCAACGTGCCCGATTTTTGCAGATTAAGTTTGGAAAACTTTAAAAAGCTTTGGAAAGAAAATTCGAAAAACGTTGATAAATTAACATTCTTATAAACCTATGATAGGACTATGAAATCTTCAATTAGTCAAGTTCGAGATGGAAGGTTCAATTAATATAATCTATGAGACGTTGGTTACATGCCAAGGTCTTTTTTTATGTTAATTGGATTTTGGTCGTGTAATCCTCTTATTTAAGAATCTGGCCACATTGTGAGTAACTCTGGTGTTACATAGGAGACTCATACTGCGCAGCAAAGAATTCAGCTTTAGATGACTTTGTGAGGGTTTCACTTAAACTTTAGGTGAAGGTTAGTTAATAGAGGTAAAGTAATAATTTAGTTAAAAGCTATGAAGATGTTAAACATTATGTTATTTAAATTGAATGTTAAGAAAATCAAAGAATATAAAAGAGAAAACTATAAGTCATAATGATCAATAGGTTATGTATCATTTTTTGAAGAATTACTACCAAAATATAGATTGCCAAGTAATGACTGGAATTATAATTTTCCTAATTGTTTTAATTTAATTAAAAAGGATTTAATTATTAATTGTACATATTTCTAATCCTAATTTAAGTAGGATGAAAATTTGAGTTATTAGAAAATATTGGTTATATTATTTGTTGATAAATGTGATTTTTGGAGGGGTACAATTGACAATCTATCAAGATATTATACGTATATTTGAAGAGAATTCTTCTTATAAAAACCCGACACAAGCAGTAAATCAGGCAAGCTCATTAAATGCATTATCTGGTGATTTATATACAGATGCAAATAGATTCATCTATGAATTACTTCAAAATGCTGATGATTCTTTAGAGAAGGGTAATCCTGTCGAAGTCTGGGTGAAGATAATAGGTCAAGAATTAATATTTGGTCATAGTGGAAAAGCTTTTGATAAGCGGGATTTAATGGGGATTTGTAATGTGAATAATGGAACCAAAAAAAATGACATTAGCAAGACAGGCTATAAGGGAATAGGTTTTAAATCTGTATTTGGTCAGTCAGATAAGGTAAAAATTTATTCGAACGGTGAGTATTTTAGATTTGATAGAGACTATGATTTTAAATGGCAATGGGAATATTCTAGGGAGGAATGGGAAACTGAAAGTGGCAGGAAGTTTCAATACCCTTGGCAGATAATTCCTATATATACAAAAGAGAATGAAGTAAATTTATCAATAAGGGAGTTTATAAAAAGTAAAGATATCAATGTTGCAACAATTATTACTTTACATAATTTAGCTGACGTTGAAGAAGCCATAAACTATTTAACTAAAAACACAAATATGTTCTTATTCTTAAAAAATATCTCTAAAATTAACTTTGAACTTTCTCAGAGTTCATCGATCTTGATAGATCGTAGCAGTGAAAACAGAATAAAATTAGAGAATAGACATAGCAATTCAGAATGGATAATTAAAAGTACTACATTAAAAGTACCAGAGAGTATGCGAGCAATTCTTAATGAAGATAGAAATATCCCAGAAAAATTAGCAGCAGCAACTGAAATTGAGATTACTTTAGCTGCAAAAATTATTAATAATGAAATAGTGAAATTATCTAAAGAAGAAAATCTATTGTATTCTTACTTACCGACAGGTGAATCTAAATATGAACTTCCAGTCTTGGTAAATACAAGTTTTTTAACTGCGGCTAATAGAGAATCATTACATAGTGATTCAAAATGGAATCAATGGATTTTTAATTCATTACCTGTTGAAATTGTTTGTTGGATTGCAGAGTTAGTATGCTCGGAGTTTAAGTATCAAGCTTATCAATTAATCCCAAAAGAAATGTATAAAAATGAATTAGGGAATAGTTTCAATGGTGGTATTAAAGAAGCGTTTAATAAAGTTAAATTTATACTTACAAGAGATGATGAATTAATAACGGTTAGGGATGCTATAGTAGATACAACTTTTTTATCTGAAAAAGCTTTTGTTGGGGAAAAAGCAATTAAAGCATATGTATGTAGATTTTTAGATTATGAAGAATCCTTGAAAAAAAAATTTATAAAAAGTAATCCCTATTCAACATATATAAATGATTTATGTTCCTTTAAATTTGCTTGGAATGAATTTAGTAAGTTTCTTCTTTCATCTTATTTTTATGAGGAACATAATGAGTTTAAAAATATTAATTTAATTTCTCATTTGAAGAAACTTTATGATAAAAAGACTAAAACATTTGATGATCAATTCATGCAGAGTCTTCCTTTTATATGGAATCACAAACATAAGCTAAGCTTTCCTAATCAAGTATGTATTCCTACTCCCGATGATACAAATTGGAATAACCCTGAAAGTGATCTGATGTTTTTACATGAAGCAATTCAAAAAACTATAAAAGGCAACCAAGAGTTATATAAATGGCTT
The DNA here is from genome assembly GCF_048083785.1 of Fictibacillus tiangongensis. Taxonomy (GTDB): domain Bacteria; phylum Bacillota; class Bacilli; order Bacillales; family Fictibacillaceae; genus Fictibacillus. The sequence goes on along the minus strand of NZ_CP182294.1, from coordinate 3,065,428 downwards.
GAAAATTTAGGTGTTAAGGAAAAAACTGATGTAACTTACATTCGTCAAAATATAATACCGAATATTGAAGGCATCTCAACATTAGATAATACACATAAATTAATTACTGATTTATTTTTATTATATAAAAAAGGTATTTTGGATGATGCTCTTTTAAATGACTTAAATAAAATCAAAATCCTTACACAAAAGGGTTCACTAATACCAGTAAAAGAATGTTATTTATCTAATTACTATAAACCAAGAGTGGAATTAGAAATGTTAATTCAGAAAGATTTTTTTATTAGTGAAGAGTATTGTGAAAATAAATTAGAAATTGACGAATGGAAACGTTTTTTTAAGAAACTCGGTGCTAAGGAGGGAATTTCACTTCTAAACTACTCAGACAAATATACTAAACAGCAATTATTATCAAAAGGAATTAAAGATGAATACTTTAATGAGGATGATAAAAAGTTTAAACCCTATCATTCTGTATTTAGGGCGGATGAATTTGAAAGAATAGTTTCAATTGAGTTTCTTGAAAATATAAATAATAATCCTAAAGTTGCCAAAATATTATGGGAAGACATAATGGATTTATATTCTCCAAATGAATTAAAAAAACCTGCTCTTGCATTTTGGGGATATAGTGGGCGTCATGGGAGAATTAGTGGTGATGAGATAGAAAACTACATTTCTTGGTTTATTAAGAACAATAATTGTTTACCTACAGTAAAGAATAATTGTTTAAAATCGAGTACAATTATTCTTAATTCGGAAGAGATAATTGAAGTCGCAGGTAAATATCTGCCAGTTTTTCATGGCAATGAGCTTTCATCAGAATGGAAATCATTTTTTAATTTTAAAAATCATCTTGAGCTTGAAGACTACTTAGAACTTTTATCACAAATTTCTATAGACACCCTCGATAACAATCAAGTTAAAGAAGATAATTTAAAAAGAATTCAGTCAATATATCACCACCTTATGGACAATTGTGAGTATTGGAATCAGGAACAACTTGAAATAGTGGAAAAATGGTCTGAAGAAAATTGTTTATTAAATAGTAAAAAGTTTTTCAGTGAATGCAATAGTCTATATTATTATTGGGATGGAAATGAATCTATATTCCAAGAACAATATGGGTTCATTTATTTAAGCTCCGAAAATAAACAGCATCGGTCTCTAGAAACATTTTTAAACTGCTTTAAAGTAAAAATTTTAAGACAAAGCGAGTTTAAATTAGTTCATTCCGAAATAAAGTCAGCAAATTCGTTAAAGAGTCATTTGTATAAAATTTTACCTTTCTTAAAAGTTTGGATTGAAAATGATGAAAGTAACGAATTGATAAATACTACTTTAAGTATGCTAGAAGAAAATACAAATGCCTTAGAATTATACGAAGCAGAAGAATTAAAAATTACTTATGATGAATTAGCATTTTCTAAAATAGTTTATACTCACTTTATGGATAACACACTTTATGTAAAGGAACCATGGGATTCAAACAGTGTGTTATTAAAATTATCTGGGGATTTAGGTAATTATTATAATTTAAGAGGTCATGACAAAAAAATTGACTTTCTTTTAAGATCATCTATTCCAGAAATAAAGCATTATTTCGAAGTTGAAGAATTTGATATTACTCATATTAATGAGGATGACTGCGAAATTTTAGGAGCTACAAATGATAATAAGTTAAAATCATTTGCAGAATTAGAAAGTAAAATTGAAAATAGCAAAATGCCTCCTTCTTTTTATCATTTATCTAAATCGGAATATAATGCATTAGTTCATGCTGAAAGTTTAGTCGATAGAGCAGTTACGAATGTATTAAACTATCTAAAAACTTTAGATGAATATGATTGTTCAAATAGTTATCGAATAGCTAAAAGTATAATTGGAGGGATCTATAAAAATGGTAATGAAATAGCGGTAGTTGCCAGACCTTCTGATGGAAATAAGGTTTTATTATACTATACTTCTGAGTTCGATGTTCTAGACTATATGGATGCTGAACTGTGGTGTGAAAATGGTGGTTTACATAGTGTTAGAAGGATAACTATGGGACAATTATTTAAGAAAACAGGAATGAATAAAATTCCAATTAATAACATTGAATTTATTTCAGATGACTTAGATAAGTTATTAAAAGAGAAGAAGTCTAAGGTTTTAGACTTTAACCCAGTCCCATATACTCCACAGATATTATCACAGACCATAGCAGCCTTTAGTAATACTGATGGAGGTAAATTAATATTTGGAATTAAAGAAGTTAACTCACATTTAAATGAAGTTGTAGGTATAAGTTTAGAATTTAAAGTAGTTGAGATTATAGGAGAAGCTGTAAAATTATTATCAAAGGTTCCACAGATTAAGTATGATTGGACTCAACATAACGAAAAGATTATATTTGCTATAGAAATAGGAAAAAATGATGAGCCAGTTTTAATTAGTAATTATAAATATGTTCGTGTGGGGAATCAAAATGTTATAGAAAACAGACCACCTAAAACAGTAACAACATTAAGTAAACCGCACTATGAAAAAAACGTTGCTCTTATTATTTCTATAGAAAATTATTTTCCTAGAAATCAGAATCAAATCCCCCCTGTTAAATATGCTAACGATGATGCAGAGAAGTTTAAAAATGTATTAATTGATCATATGAAAATAAGGGAAGAAGATATTATTGTTATAAAAAATGAAGAGGCAGTAAAGTCGAATTTAGAATTTGATCTTAAAATGCTATTTAATTCATTAACTGAGAAAGATCGATTTATTTTTTATTATGTAGGTCATGGATTCCATAATGGAGTAACAAATTACTTGTCAACTTATGATATGCATTCTTCTAGTATAACGGAAACAGCAATATCACTATCAAAGTTATTATTGGATCCTTTAAAAAAATCAAAATGTAATAACGCATTAATTTTTATAGATGCATGTGCCAAAATCTTTAAGGATGAAAATGAGAGAAGTAATATATCGGATATTATTGATGATGAATTAGTTATATACACTAACGAAAATCCAAATTATTCTATATATTTATCTTGTTTAACAGGTCAAAGCTCATATTCCTCGGATATTTTAATGAATGGAGTTTGGACTTATCATTTAATTAATGCATTAAGTGGGAAAAAAAAGAGTGCTATTGTAAATGGAAATTATATAACGGATAGGTCATTAAGCAACTATTTGTCTAATTCTGTCTCGAATTATACTGAACTTGAATGGAAATATACTCAAATACCTAGGTCTATTATTGAGTCATCACATGAAAATATTATTTTGGAAGTGAATGATCTTGAATAATCCACTAACCGTCTCATTTATTTAATAAATTCAATTAAAAATAGTGCAGATCTCCTTCTTAAAGAAATTAGTAAAGTAATGTAAATAAAGAATACAACACCTCGATTATCTGCAAGCCCAGAGCAGATGATCGAGGTGCTTTTTTTCAAATTATAACACCGAAATTACTGCAAATATATTATAATCATCCTATTTTTCCCTTTAGTTAACTAAAGGTGAACCAAATGTGAACCTATACGATTAAACAATTTTATTTGATAAAAATTTGCCTTTAATAAAAAAACAAAACCATTGATTCCTCAATGGTTTTCGACTGTTATGTATGGTGGAGACTAGCGGGATCGAACCGCTGACCTTTTGGCTGCCAGCCAAACGCTCTCCCAGCTGAGCTAAGCCCCCAATTTATACTGACATACAAAAGTATATAATTATTCTGAAAATCGAGCAAGACCTTTTTGGATAAATTTGCATATCCTCCTTCTAAACTTCAAATAATAATTAAGATATTTAATCTTTTGATCATCTGAAAATTTCATCTGAAATTTTCACTACTTAAAGATTCTAATTCTTCGCTTAAATGACTCTCTCACAAAAGGATATAAGTCTTTTTTACCTTATAAGTATTTTTAATAAAACTGGTATAGACAACTAGGCCTAGTAGCTTAAAGGACTTAAGTTCTGTTTTGTCCTTTTACGACAGGAACTGCTTTTTTTCTACCGAAAAGTGACAAAGAAAGAAAGCGCTACCAAATATGAAGGAGGTTAGTAATATGAAAACATCAATAAACATCCGGTATGTTCTTTTGATTGCCCTATTGATCGTTCCTATGTTTGCTGGAGGTGGGAAGGCTGAAGGTGTTTCAGCCAAACATAAAAGAAATGAAGGCTTAATGATCGGTCAAAATATGCCGCAACTAGATAAGCAAATTAACGGGGATACAGTAGATTTAGCAGCATTGTTAACAAGTAAAGATGGAACGTATGTCGAAGTGACAAAGCATTTGATATGGAAGTCACTGAATAAAAAAGTAGCTTCAGTGAACAATGATGGTCTTGTAAGTTTAAGCGGTAAGAATGGCACAACAATGATCATAGTCACAGATGGTAAATCGTTCGACAAAATTGGAATACGTGTTAAGGACGGAAAGGCTGAATTTCTTAAACAAAAAAATCCAAAATATGACGTGATCACAAAAGCGATAAAGTCTATGACAGTAAAAGAAAAGATAGGACAAATGTTGATGCCAGATTTCCGTAATTGGAAAGGGCAACCTGTAACGGAAATGAACGATGAGATTAGAGAACTTGTAAAAAAATATCACCTAGGTGGCGTAATTCTATTTAGAGAAAATGTAGTAACAACAGAGCAGACAGTAAGATTAGTCGATGAATATAAAAAAGTAAATGAAGATTATGGTTTATTGGTATCAATCGACCAAGAAGGTGGAATTGTGACACGTTTGCAGAGCGGTACCGATTTCCCAGGAAATATGGCACTTGGTGCCACAAGATCAACAGAGATGGCGGAATCTGTCGGACATGCTATCGGATCAGAGCTTCATTCGCTAGGAATCAACATGAATTTAGCGCCAGCTCTAGATGTAAATAATAATCCTGATAATCCTGTTATCGGTGTTCGTTCATTTGGTGAAGATCCACAACTTGTTGCTGACTTAGGAACTGCCTATATTAAAGGATTGCAAGATTCAGGTATGGCTGCAACGGCTAAACATTTTCCTGGTCATGGAGACACAGCAGTAGATTCTCATTTAGGTCTGCCTTCTGTTCCTCATGAAAAGGAAAGACTTCTAGAAGTTGAGCTATATCCTTTCCAGCAAGCGATCAATAAAAATATAGATGCCATATTAACAGCTCATGTTACATTTCCTAAGATTGATCCAACAACTGTTATTTCTAAAAAAGATGGAACAGAAATCAATCTTCCAGCTACATTGTCCTATGAAGTATTAACGAATTTGGTGCGAAAAGAAATGGGCTTTAAAGGCGTTATTTCTACAGATGCACTCAATATGAAAGCTATAGTAGATCACTTTGGTCCAGTTGATACTGCTATTCGTGCAGTAAATGCTGGAACAGACATCGTACTAATGCCAGTGGGATTAGAAGAAGTCGCAAATGGACTTTATGAGGCCGTGGATAATGGTGAAATTACAGAAAAAAGATTGAATCAATCGGTTAATCGTCTATTGACGTTAAAAGCGAATCGCGGGATTTACAAACAAGTAAGCGAAACACCAATAGAAGAGAAAATAGGACACGCAGAGAAAGTCGTTGGCAAACAAGAGCATAAGGCTTTAGAGAATGAGGTAGCAAAAAAATCAATAACACTTGTAAAGAACGAAAACCTTTTACCTGTTAACAAAAACGAAGTCGATTCTGTAGTTGTTATTGGTAATACCTATATCGAAAACCTTCAACAAGCGTTATCTGCTCACCACTCATCGGTAGAGTTGATCAAAGCGGATAAACCTTTAAATGCTGAACAACTGCAAAAAGTAAAAGATGCCGATCTTGTTGTGCTAGGAACTCATACGTCTACCGTTTCTGGGCGACTACCGTCTTCACCTCAAATGCAGATGGTCAACCAAGTTATTGATGCAGCACCAGATAAAACAACAGCAGTAGGCATTAGAAATCCGTATGATATTATGGCGTTTCCTGAAGTTTCAGCTTATCTTGCACAATACAGCTTCAGAGATGCGAGCTTTAGGGCGGCAGCAGAGACGATTTTTGGAATAAACAACCCTACAGGAAAGCTGCCAGTTACGATCTATGAAGATGGTTTAGAACAGATTCTATATCCGTTTGGTCATGGCGAAAGCTACTAATAGGGGGAGAATAGACAATGAGAAAATGGGGAATTTTTTTAACGATATTGATGTTGTTTTCTTTTCTGCTGCCAGGTGCTCAAGCTTCGAATCAGAATGGTTTTGATCATAAGAAAAGATTTAAGACCGGACTCGAACAATTGTTGAATCATGATATGAGGGTGTTAAAGGGTAAAAAGGTAGGGTTAATCACGAACCCGACTGGAGTAGACCGTAACTTGAACAGTATCGTTGATGTTTTATATAATCATCCAGATGTAGAGCTAAAAGCATTGTATGGACCTGAACACGGAGTAAGAGGAAGTGCTCAAGCTGGGGAATATGTTGAATTCTACAATGATCCCAAAACAGGTCTACCGGTCTATAGCTTGTATGGAGCAACGAAAAAGCCAACTCCTGAAATGCTTGAAGGAATCGATGTTTTGGTTTTTGATATTCAAGATGTAGGTACACGTTTCTATACGTATATTTACACGATGGCTTATGCGATGGAAGCAGCAAAAGAGAACGATATACCATTTGTTGTCCTCGATCGTCCGAATCCACTAGGAGGCAAAGAAGTAGAAGGGCCAGTATTAGATCCTGCTTATTCTTCATTTGTTGGTCTTTATCCTATTCCTTTGAAACATGGCATGACTGTAGGAGAGCTGGCGAAGTTGTTTAACAAAGAGTTTGATATTGATGCGGATTTAAGAGTGGTAGAAATGAAAGGATGGAAGAGATCCTGGACCTATGAAGATAGTGGGCTTGAATGGGTGTTGCCTTCACCTAACATGCCAACAAAGGATACGGCACTTGTGTATCCCGGAAGTGCGCTGATTGAAGGGACAAACGTTTCAGAAGGCCGCGGAACTACTAAGCCGTTTGAGTTGATCGGTGCGCCTTTTATTAACGGAGATCAGTTAGCAGAGAAATTGAATAAAGAAGCTCTTCCAGGCGTTACATTTAGAGCGGCGTCGTTTATTCCAGCTACATCTAAGCATGCAGGAAAGCTATCTCATGGAGTAGAGATTCACGTAAAAGATGAAAAGTTATTTCAACCTGTACTAACTGGAATCACCCTCGTGAAAGCTATTCATGATCTTTATCCGAATGACTTTGCATTCAGAGCAGAGGATAGTAGAGGAATTTCTTTCTTCGATCTTTTAACAGGAAATGGATGGGTTCGAGAGTATATTGAAACAGGACGTACTGTAGATGAGATTGTTACTAGATATGATCAAGAACTCGAAGATTTTAAAGATATAAGAAAAAAATATTTGTTGTATTAAATGTGAGAAAGAGCTAAGGCGGTTTCTTAAGCCTCAGCTCTTTATTTGAATTTTCTGACTGGTATAGACAACTAGTCATAAGAGTGGTAGGCTAGGCATAAAGTGAATAAGGGGAGTGGACATGAAACCAAACATTTTACTTGTGGGAAACTTAATCAACGAAAAAGGACAGCTCGTTCATAACGGATATTTGTGGATTAAAGATAATAAAATTCATCATGTTAACGCAACAGATCCCCTCTTAAAGGATGAAGATGTTATTAGGTATGACTTGCCTAAGGGGTGTATCATCCTCCCTGGTATGATCGATATTCATATTCATGGTGCTGCGGGAGCAGATTTTATGGACGGAACGCAAGAAGCACTAGAGATTATTGCAAAACATCTCCCTGCAGAAGGAACAACATCTTTTTTAGCAACAACGATGACTGAAGAAGCATCTGTTATTCATACAGCACTAAATACTGCAGCAAATTTCATAAAACGCTCTCGAAGTTCAGCTGCTGAAATGCTCGGTATCCACCTGGAAGGGCCCTTTATTTCTCCAAAACGAGCAGGTGCACAGCCTGCGTCTTTTATTCAGAAGCCTGATGTACACTTATTTAAAAAATTTCAAGAAAGTGCAGAGGATCGAATAAAACTTGTTACGTTAGCGCCTGAAAGGGATGGTGGACGTGAGCTTGCAAAGTACTTATCTTCACAAGGTGTGATCGCTTCGATCGGTCATAGTGATAGTTCTTTTGTAGAAGTAAAAGATGGGATTGAAGCAGGTATTTCTCACGTCACACATTTATTTAATGGCATGCGTGGGATGCATCATAGAGATCCAGGAGTTGCAGGTGCTGCTCTCTTACAGGATGAATTAAAGGTTGAGATGATAGTGGACGGTGTTCATGCAAGCCCTGAGATGATTCGATTAGCCTATCATTCTACGGGTTCAGAAAGAACTATTTTAATCACGGATTCGATGAGAGCAAAAGGTCTAGGGGAAGGCACTTATACACTTGGTGGTCAGCAGGTATCTGTAAAAGCTGATGAAGCTAGATTAATTGACGGAACACTAGCAGGTAGTATCTTGCCGATGAACGTCGCTGTTAAAAATATGTTGGAATATACAGATTGCTCGTGGTCAGATATTGTGAAAATGACAAGTGAGAATGCTGCAAAAGAACTGCAGATCTTTGAACGAAAAGGAAGTCTTTCTGTCGGTAAAGACGCAGATATTACGGTTTTGACAGAGGAATGCGATGTGTTTATGACATTTTGCCGAGGAGAGCTTGTCTATCACCGAAAGGGGGAACGAGTTTGAGATTGGTCAAGGTTTCCGACGAAGAAGAGCTTAGTAGAATGGCAGCTGAATATGTGTTTTCAAAAATTAAGCGTTCAGAAAGAATTGTGCTAGGTCTTGCTACAGGGAGGACACCTTTAGGCATGTACCGACACCTTTCAAAATATAGTAAAGAGTATAAGCAGTCCTATTCACACGTGCACACTGTTAACCTTGACGAATATGTCGGTTCCAGAGCTTATCATGATTACATGCAACAAAACTTTTTCGACCATATCGGAATTCATAAGAAGCAAACTCATCTCCCAGATGGTATCGCAGTAGACCTTGATAAAGAATGCAAGCGGTATGAAGAAGTGATTAAACAACTGGGTGGTATCGATCTACAGGTGCTCGGTATTGGAGAGAACGGACACATCGGTTTTAATGAACCTGGTACAGATTTTAGGTCGCGCACCCATGTAGTGAAGTTAACAGAGTCCACATTAAGCGCGAACGCTAAATATTTCACACATGAGAAACAGCCTCGAAGAGCGATTACGATGGGAATTGGCACAATCCTTGAGAGTAAAGAAATTCTGCTGCTTGCAGCTGGTGAAAAAAAAGCGAGAGTATTAAGAGAACTATTTCAAGGTACCATAAATTCTGATATACCTGCGACAGTTCTTAATCATCATCCTAACGTTATTGTGCTAGCTGACAAAGGTGCAAGGAGTCTTTTAGAAGAGGAGAGTTAAGTATTTTTATGATTGATAAAACATCACCAATGCCACTTTACTTTCAGATCGAAGAAACGATCAAACAAAAGATTGATAAAGGTGAGTGGGAAGCTGAAACCATGATACCTTCTGAAAGAGAATTTGCTGAGAATTATGAAGTAAGCCGTATGACAGTCCGGCAGGCTATCAATAATCTTGTGAATGATGGCTACTTAACCCGCCGAAAAGGGAAAGGTACGTTTGTTTCTGCAAAGAAAATAGAGCAGAAGCTTCTAGGTCTTACAAGCTTTACAGAAGACATGAAGTCACGAGGCTATAAACCCGCATCTAGACTCATATCTTTCCAAAAGACAACCGCTGAAAATAGAGTAGCAAAAGCGCTGGAGATCGAAGAGGATCAAGAAATTTATGAGATTAAACGCGTTCGCCTTGCAAATGACATTCCGATGGCGTTCGAGACTACTTATGTTCCCGTTGATCTTCTTGAATTAAACGAATCACATATAAAAGAAGGTTCTTTGTATTCTGAAGTTGAGAATGCAGGATTTGTTATAGATTATGCGACACAAAGTTTAGAAGCGTCTATTTCCCGTGAAGCGGAAAGCGAGATACTTGAGATTACAAAAGGCGCGGCAGTTCTTCTTATTAAGAGACAAACGTATTTAACAACAGGAAGATCTCTTGAGCTCGTTCATTCGGTGTATCGAGGCGATCGCTACAAATTTATGATTGATATGAAACGCTGACAAACAGTGTTTTATATAAAAATGAAAGCGTTTACTAAAAGGGGGAAGAAGCATGGGGAAAGAGCAGCAAATGGCTCATGGTATCATCGAAAAACTTGGAGGTTCTTCAAACATCCAATCGTTGATGCACTGTATGACTAGAATTCGGGTTAATCTACACGATCCGTCAAAGGCGGATCTCAAAGGTCTTAAAGAAGTAGATGGTGTGTTGGGTGTCGTTGAAGATGATACACTGCAGATCATTGTGGGACCTGGCATCGTTAATCGCGTCACTCTTGCGATGAGTGAAGAGACGGGTATGAACATTCAATCTGTTGATGAGACGGATCCTATGGATCTCGAACAGATGGCACGCATGAATAAGGATGCCATCAACAAAAAGAATGCAACACCTTTCAAGCAGTTTTTACGCAAGATCGCTAGCATCTTTATTCCGCTGATTCCAGCAATCGTAGCGTCTGGTTTGATTATGGGAATCACAAACGCGGCAATCAACTATGGTGCTGATAAAGACACATCGTTCATGCAGATGATGGGTGTTATTGGTGGAGGATTGTTTGCTTACTTGGCTGTATTTGTTGGTATCAACACAGCAAAAGAATTTGGAGGCACCCCTGCACTTGGAGGAGCTGCCGGAATCTTAATCATCAATCCGAACCTAGCAAATATTACGCTTTTTGGAGATCCGTTAGTTGTTGGTCGTGGTGGTTTAATAGGTGTTATGTTAGCTGCAATATTTATCGTCTTTTTAGAAAAGAGAATTCGTAAATTTGTTCCAGCAGCTATTGATATTATTGTTACACCAACTTTAGCGTTGCTGATCACAGGATTTGCAACTCTTTATGTCCTTCAGCCTGTTGGTGGTTTTCTTTCAGATGTTATCACAAAAGGACTATTAAATATTCTTGATGTAGGCGGTATTTTCTCTGGACTTATCTTAGCAGGAACATTTCTTCCATTAGTTGTAACAGGATTGCATCAAGGGTTAACTCCAGTACACATGGAGCTGATTAACACGATCGGTGATGATCCGTTATTACCGATTCTAGCGATGGGTGGAGCAGGGCAAGTAGGTGCTGCTTTTGCGATCTACTTTAAAACAAAGAACCAGCGTCTTCGTAAAGTTATTAAAGGTGGATTACCTGTTGGTATGCTCGGAATCGGAGAGCCTTTGATCTTTGGTGTTACTCTTCCACTAGGACGACCGTTCTTGACAGCATGTCTAGGAGCTGCAGTAGGGGGAGCGTTCCAAGCGTTCTTTAAGATAGCAACAGTTGCAATAGGTGTATCAGGTATTCCTTTAGTATTTCTTGTACATGCAAATGAAATGGTCCTCTATTTAGTAGGTTTAGTCATTGCTTATTTCTTCGGATTCTTATTCACATGGACGTTTGGATTTAAAGAGAGTATGGCAAAAGACATCTAACGAATTTAGGAGTGAACGGTTTGTGTTATGGGATTTCAATCTATCTGAGTGAATCAGATACTTTTAATAAAAACTGGATGGAGAAAGCCGCTAAGAGCGGATTTCAATACATCTTTACTTCTCTTCATATACCTGAAGAGAAGGACGTGGATTACGTTAAGCAAGTTAAATGGTTAGGAAATACCGCTCAAGAGTTTCGTATGGAAGTAATGGCAGATGTTTCACCAGCTTCTCTAGAGCGATTGGGTTTATCATTCTCTGAACTGCCTTCCTTAAAAGAATGGGGCATTTCGGGTATCAGGATGGATTATGGGTTTACGGCCAAGCAGATCGCTTGGCTGTCTCACCATCTTAAAATTGGTTTAAACGCAAGTACCATTGACGAAGAACAGCTTAAGAAGTTGATGGATGAGGGACTTCAACCGAATCAAACAGAGGCTTGGCACAACTTTTATCCAAAGCCGTTTACCGGCATATCAAAGCAATATCTTTATGAGAGAAATGCTCTGTTTCATCGGTATGGAATTAAAACGATGGCATTTATTCAAGGTGATGAACAATTACGCGGCCCTCTTCATTTAGGACTTCCTACAATTGAGAATCACAGACATGTTTCTCCGGCACTTGCTGCATTGGAACTTCAAGAAATGAATACGCACAAAATCTGTGTAGGAGATTTAAACCTGACGAACAAAACTTTACAAGAACTAAAGTATTTAATGGAAGGTACAGTCCCTCTTTATGCTGACTTTAACAAAGGATATGAGACATTCAACAACATGGTTCATTCAAATAGAATGGATGCTGCAGAATATGTGATCCGGTCCGTTGAGTCACGACATCAGCCTTCTCATTTTCAACAGGAAGCTCATGGGTTAGAGCTATTTAATGAAGGAACAATAACGGTTGAAAACGAGTTATATGGCAGATATGCGGGTGAACTTCAGATTTGTTTAAAAGATATACCGGCTGATGCAAAAACGAATGTAGCAGGTCAGATCAAAAAAGAGAGCTTGTCACTGTTGAAGAAAGTTGGATGTGGCAAAAGATTTGTGCTGTTGAATTCAGAAGTGAAATAAAAATTTGTTAACTATCAACCACTTAAAGGAGATCAAGATGGACTTAACCAAATTGGCTACAGAAAAAAGAAATCCTGACACGTTAACTATTGATGAACTTACAACTTTAGAAGTGATCCAAAAAATACACGAAGCCGATCTGGGAGTAGCCAGTTGTATTACTCCTGTTTTAAAAGAAATCAGTTCTGTCGTTGAAAAGGTAGTTACAGCTTTTGAAAATGAAGGTCGATTGATCTATATTGGTGCTGGAACAAGTGGACGGTTAGGTGTGTTGGATGCATCAGAGTGCCCTCCCACATACGGCACAGATCCAAGTTTAGTAGTTGGGGTCATTGCAGGCGGGGATTATGCCCTTCAGCATGCAATTGAAGGAGCGGAAGATGATGCAGAGCTAGGTGAATCCGATCTTAAAGCTTTAAAAATAACTGAACGAGATGTTGTTGTTGCTATTGCGGCTTCTGGCAGAACGCCATATTGCTTGGGTGCGATGAAATACGCAAAAACAAAAGGGGCATTAACAGCAGCTCTTGTGTGTTCTTTAGATTCACCGATGGAGAAGCTTGCGGATATTAGCATTCCTGTTGTTACGGGGCCAGAAGTGGTCACTGGCTCAACTAGAATGAAAGCAGGCACTGCTCAAAAACTTGTTTTGAACATGATCAGTACAGGCAGCATGGTGAGATGGGGTAAAGTGTACAGCAATCTCATGGTCGATGTTCAACCAACGAATGAGAAATTAGTTCAGCGTGCCAAAAATATTATTATCGAAGCTTCTGGTGCAACAGAGGAAGAAGCGGAAATGGCTTTGCAAGAACAAGGCGGCAATACAAAGGCTGCGATTTTTCAGCTTGTTACAGGTGTCGCTCCAAACGAAGCAAAATTGCAACTAGATCAGCATAATGGAAAGTTAAAAGAAGCGATACGTAATTTCACTCAAAAGTGAGAGGGGTAGGTACTATGTTAGGTTTCTTACAGCGGATCGGTCGGGCGCTCATGCTTCCGATCGCAGTTCTTCCTGCAGCTGGACTTTTGCTGCGTTTTGGTCAAGAGGATCTATTAGATATACCATTCTTAGTGGCATCAGGTAATGCGATTTTTGGTCATCTAGCGTTATTATTTGCAATAGGTGTCGCAGTAGGACTCTCGAGAGATGGGAGTGGAGCTGCTGGACTTGCAGGAGCAATCGGTTACTTCGTACTAACCGAAGGAGCCAAAACATTTGCAGAAGTAAACCTGGATTATGACGGAAAATTTGATATGTCTGTCTTAGGAGGTATTCTCGCAGGAGTCATAGCTGGACTTTTATATAATAAATTTTATAATACGAAACTGCCAGAATGGCTTTCTTTCTTCGGAGGTAAACGATTTGTTCCAATCGTAACGGCTGGAACGATGGTACTACTAGCGCTTGTTTTCGGATTTATCTGGCCATACCTTCAGATGGGATTAGAGAACGTTGGTACTTGGATTACAAGTGCCGGTGCGATAGGTGCGGGAATATTTGGTTTCTTTAACCGTCTACTGCTCCCACTAGGGCTTCATCATGTACTCAACAGTTTCTTATGGTTTGTCTTTGGTGAATTTACAGGTGAAAATGGGAAAATCGTAACTGGAGATTTATCGAGATTTTTTGCTGAAGATCCTAAAGCTGGCTTCTATATGGCTGGATTTTTCCCTGTAATGATGTTCGGACTTCCGGCAGCTTGTTTAGCCATGATTCATACAGCAAAAAAACATCGGAAGAAGGCAGTAGCAGGAATGCTAGGCAGTCTGGCTCTTACTTCTTTTGTTACTGGAATTACAGAACCAATCGAATTTGCGTTCATGTTCCTATCTCCTTTATTGTATGTGATTCATGCTGTATTAACCGCTGTTTCGATGTCGGTTGCAGTATTACTAGATATTCATCATGGTTTCACGTTTTCTGCAGGGGCGATTGATTATTTCTTAAACATCGGTATCTCGCAGAATGGTTGGTTGTTACTTCCGATGGGTGCAGTATATTTTGTTTTATACTATGGAATATTCCGTTATCTGATTGTAAAACTGAACTTGAAAACCCCGGGCAGAGAAGATGAAGATGCTATTGTATCAGAAGCTGCAGCTACAACTACAGCGAATGAAAAGTATGAAAGGGCTGCATCAGCATATTTGAGTGCACTCGGAGGAAAAGATAATATCGTGCTGCTAGAAAACTGTATTACTAGATTAAGAGTTCAGATTAAAGACTTATCAGAGGTTGATGAAGAAGCGCTTAAAAAAGCAGGATCAAAAGGTCTGATCAAGCTTAATAATCAAAATATACAGGTTGTTGTTGGATCTGAGGTTGAACCGATCGCAGATTGTATGAGAGATAAGCTATAAAGCTATAAAAAAGACCACCATCTAGAAAATGGTGGTCACTTCTTTATTACACGTTCCAATAACCACTTACTGGTACGTTTGCTGCGTATCCATAGGAACATGGGTAAGCATAAACACAGCAGTTTCCATTAAACGAGACGGCTCCGACAATAATGAGCAGTACGAATAGTACCACGTAAAGCGTAAAGCTATCAGAACAGTACTTTCTCGACGACATATTTTCACTCCTCTTCTTGCGTGTGAGAAGCCGGTTTCTCTCCTCAACTCATTTTATGCAAGTAGGATGAGCATAGAAACGGTGATAAATGCCCCATTTTAGAAGAGTTGTATACGAAAAAGAAGTCTATTTGTAAGCCTCATCTAAGATAATGTATAAGTAATCTACGAATTCACCTTTAGAGAACATCGTCACTTCATATACATCACCAAGGTCATTGTATACAAAAGCTGTATCTGTGTCTGTTGTTTCTTCAACGTCTACAGGAAGACCAGCTAGTTCAAGTGCTCTAGTCATTTCTTCATCATTAAACAAGATTTCTTCATCAATTACAGAATAGACAAGGCGAGCGGCTTTTCCTTCTACAAACGTTACCGCATATTTCTCATTCTGATAATAGTTTACGATAGCGGGGACAAATTCTGTCGTGCCTGAGTAGCGAAACTGAATCTTTTCAGATCGGTTCGGTTTACCCCATCTGTCGCTGATTTGTTTTTCTGAAGAGTTTGTGAGTTCACTTGCAACAAATTGATGCTCACTAGTTAGATAGTCCTTTTGTTCGCTATCATCACTTGTTGCATTCTCATCTTCAGCAGTACTGCTTTCATCTTCTGTAGTTGTTGTCTCTGTTGCTTCTGAATCTTCTTTTTCTGATTTAGAAGTGGAGCTGTCCGTAGAATCTTCCTTGTTAGTAGTTGGTTCAGAAGCTCCTTGTTCATTTTGTTTCGTATCTTTAGAACAAGCTGTTACAAAAAGTAACCCAATTATAAGAAATAGTGTTATAAGTTTTTTCATGATACTCCCTCATTATGTAGTTCATATTGTTAAACAGACACTTCCAATGTTAACAAAAGAGTACAAAAATTGAAAATGAAAAGTTTGGCAGATGAAGAAACTTATATCCTTTTCAGAATAGAATGACATTTAAATACCTTATTTTCATAAAATAAGGATATATATATAGCTGCACAATCACATAGTTAATCGTTCATAACAATAGCAGCTTGTATAGGGTATTTTCTCAAAGTAAAGTATGAAGGCTATTAAGCAAAATATAAATTGAATACGTATAGTAATATTTCATTTTGTTAACAAATCAACTACAATATATGGTAGACATCCATTAAAAGGCATGATAGAAGGGCAGGTGTTGGGGATGCAGTATATTGTGTATGATTTAGAGATGACAAACCGGCTCTCGGAGATCATAGAGATAGGTGCCATTCGAATGATTGAAGTTGATGGTGAACTTAAAATAGTGGATACTTTTCAGTCATTTGTTCAACCTAAAATGGATAAGTTGAATACACGAATTACGAATCTAACGGGGATCACAAAAAAAGATTTGATTTCAGCTCCGGCTTATACTGAAGCTATTGATAACTTTAGATCTTGGATCGGTGCAGAAGAATATTACCTTTGTTCTTGGGGACCAGAAGATAAGTGGGCGCTCATAACAGATTCAACATTTCATAAAGCAGACACGGATTGGATTATCAATCATAATGATCTGCAATTCCATTTTAGTATCCTTCATGATAGTGAAAAAGGATTTCGATATGGTCTGTCACGCGCTCTTCAAGCGATGGAGCTCGTTTATGAAGGTTCAAAACATAGAGCGCTAGACGATGCGATCAACACAGCAAAAATCCTTACTAAAATTTATCAGAGAGTCAAATTTGTTAAGAACCCGACTTCCTTTTTAGAATCAAAGCTTTTTGAACCTGAAAAGTTAGTATATAAAACAAAGTCTGAAGTAAATGAATCACCATTCGCTTCCTTGTCAAAGTTATTTAACTAAAGTAATTTTAGTTTTAAATGTAAACTTTGTAATACAAATGGTTAACTGTTATAGCCAGGATAGGACTTATTTCCTGTTCTTTCGACTTCCTTCGACATAAACGGGTAGGTATTATAGGGTAAAATCCATAAAAAGTAAGATATGTCGTCATTTGACGAATTGTTTTTGTAGGAAAATGACCTTAGTTTCGATAATAATAGTTAGTAGTAGGGGGTGTTTGTTGGTGGAGACTACATATTACATAACCAATAAAAACAATCAGTTGTTAGAACTTTTGAACACAATCGATCATTGCTTGACGGATGCAAGTCTTGAGGAGGTTGATTCAATAATCAAGCTAAAAGAAGAACTGTTAGCAAACGATGGTATACATATAACACCTGAGCAAATTAATAATATTATTTCCTTATTGTTATCATTTGTACCACATACAGTTAGAGAAGTTGGTTAATGAAGAATCTCTTCAAAAAGAGGTTCTTTTTTACTACTTAAGTTTATTTCGCTCATCATTAATGTTCTCTGGGGGTATTAATGAAAAAAAGAAGTGAATAATCACTTCTTTTTTGAATCCTCAACTTCTTTTTTAGATTTTAATTCTCTCATCTCTTCTTTAAATCTTTCTTGAAGAGAACTTTGGTGACCATATAAGAACAACATGTCTCCTTCTTGAATTTCTGTCGTGTAACTATCCTTTCTTACTGTTACATCTCCTCTTTTAATGAATAGTACAAGTAAATCGTCATCTACTTGTATAACATCTTTTAATTTTTTCCCCATAATCTTTGAATCCTTATGAATGGGAAGTTCGACAATAACATCATCTTCTTCAAAATACATAACATCTCTTAATGGAAGATCCGCGAGGTTGTAACTTTTCTCCATATGACTTTCAAATGTTTTTTTCATATATTTCTTTAGTTTCGGTATGCTTAAGATTAAATAAAGACTAATTAGTGCTAAAATAATGATCCCCAGCTCAATCGAGCGGAATTCATCGGATAAGATGTTGCTTATCGATGAGATGATAACTGCTAATGAAAAGACTCCGAACAAAATGAGAAAAGTACTCAAACGTCTGCGAACTGGATGCTCTAATATCAATTCAGATTCTCCAGTCGTAAAACCTGTAGCAGTAAACATTGAGATGACTTGGAAGCGAGCAATTTCTTTTTTAAGTCCGGTTAACGTGAATAGAAGCACGTTGATTTCAATTACTATTCCTATGATTGCAAAATAAAGCAAAGTGAATAAAAAACCCACAAAGGCACCTCCGTTAAAATTCTTCTTTACCTGTATACCCTTATTTCCTATTTATATAGAGGAAATAAAATATTTTATTTGTTTCATAAACATTTATAGCCCCTCATATAGTCTTGGTACAGGAGGGATGTAAATGACAGGATTTCTAATTACCTTAGTGCCTGCAAGCCTATTGTGTGGAGGAGTCGCTATGTTAATTCATACATTCGTGAAAAAAGATTCTTATCATTATGATCAAGAGAATCTTTGGGAAGATACATCGCTTACATCGGAAGATTATCGTTTGAAATAACACATTCATAACTTGATATTTTCCCTCGTTATGGTAAAAAGTAAGATAACAATAACTAGAATCGAGGACTTGATGTGCGGAAAGTATCAAAGAAATGGTTAATTGGTGGTGCAGGTTTAGCCCTCATACTATTCCTGGTCTTTCAATTTTATGGAGAAACAGAAGGAGCAAGTGAAACACAAACTTTGAAGGTTGTGGCACTGGGAGATTCCTTAACATACGGAGTGGGTGACCCGTCCAAGACAGGTTATATTGGCATCGTTAAAAGAAATATTCAGCAGCAAACGGGAAGAAACGTTATTATAAATAATTTTGGGATTTCTGGACAGCGATCTGACCAATTATTAAGACAATTGGATAATGGAGTTGTCATCAAATCATTAAGACAAGCGGATCATATCTTTGTTTTTATTGGAACCAATGATTTTCGCAAGGCTGCAGGTTGGAACTTTCGACAGTTGCCTCAACAAAAATTAGTACTTGGAAAAGAAAAGTTAAGAAACAACTTAAGTAAAACACTTACAGTCGTTCGTGAAAACAATTCGTTCGCGCCAGTCTATGTATTAGGTCTATATAATCCTTATTTCGGAAAAGAATACGATCCAACAGCTGCAGACAGTATTAAGTCTTGGAACGAGGCAATTGTTGAGTCAAGCAAAGAAAGCACACTTACAAAATACATTTCCACCTTTGAACTTTATGAGAACGTGGAGAAAGAACTGTATTTTTCTGATTCTATCCATCCAAATAGAAGAGGATATAACAGATTAGGAAACTGGGTTTACAACCAATGGAAGCCTTTAAATCAGGAATGATCTCTTAGAAGCTGATACTTCTAAGAGGTTTTTTTATTTCTTTTTAAAAGGTTGTTGTCGTAAACTTTGTTGCTTTTGGAAGTGTTGATCTCCGTTCCAGGCTGCTCGCTTTCCACTACAATCAATTTTCCAAGGTTACAAGGAGTTCAAAGAAACAATCTTATAAGAAAAGAGCGTTATAAAACGCTGTTGCGGTAAACTTGCTTGCTCTTTGGAAGAAGTTTATTTCAGGTGCTCGGTTTTCCTTGGGGCAGGCGAGGAATCGGGGACGTTCCACTCCAATTAACTGTCAATGGAAGTAAGGAATCGTTAGGCACAACCTATTAGAAAAAACTTTTAAAAAAACAATTGACTTGAGAATGATTATCATTATAATTAGAAGTGAAGTTGATAATCGTTTTCAATTACTTATACATAGAAGGGGTAACTGACATATGTTTAAAAAGAATATTTTCACTGCTGTTGTAATGGTTCTACTAGCTGCTTTAGTCTTAGCTGGCTGTGGTAAATCTAACGAGGGTGCAAGTTCAAGCAACAACGATGCAAAAAAAGAAGAGAAGAAAAGCGGAGAAGTAAACTTATATACAAGTCGTCACTATGACGTTGATGATAAAATCTTTGCTGATTTTACAAAAGAGACTGGTATTAAAGTCAACCTTATTAAAGGTGAAGAAGATGAATTGATCGAGCGTCTTTCTAGAGAAGGGAAAGCAACAAAAGGAGATCTATTCTTCACATCTGATGCTGGCCGTTTGCACTGGGCAAAAGATAAGGACCTTCTGCAAAGTGTTGAAAGTGATACATTGAATAAAAACATTCCAGAGAATTTAAGAGATAAAGATAATCAGTGGTTTGGTCTGACAAAGCGTGCACGTGTCATCGTGTACGATAAGAAAAAAGTTGATCAGTCTGAACTTTCTACTTATGAAGCATTAACTGAAGACATATGGAAAGGGAAAGTACTGATCCGTTCGTCTGAAAACATCTACAATCAATCATTAGTATCTTCATTTATTTCTTTGAACGGAAAAGATGAAGCGAAGAAATGGGCAGAAGGAATCGTTAACAATATGGCTCGTGATCCTCAAGGCGGTGACCGTGACCAAGCGAAGGGTATCGTTGCAGGTGAAGGTGATGTTGCCATCATGAACTCTTATTATTTTGGTCAGATGCTGAACTCAGAAGATCCTGAAGAAGTGAAAGTTGCTAAACAGCTAAGCGTATTCTTCCCTAACCAAGAAACAACAGGTACGCATATTAATATTAGTGGTATAGGTGTTACGAAACACGCGAAGAACAAAGAGAATGCTATTGAACTAATGGAATATCTTTCTAGCCCTAAAGTTCAAGAAGTATTTGCTGAAGCAAACTACGAGTATCCGGTTAATAAAGATGTTGAACCTTCAGAGCTTTTAAAATCTTGGGGTAACTTTAAAGAACAAGATCTTAACCTTTCTGAGCTAGGTGAAAACAATGCAGATGCTGTTAAAATTATGAATGAAGTTAGCTGGAAATAAACGTTAATATCTTGCCGTATCACGATTTGTGATACGGCTAATTCCATGTAAAACAAACAACCGAGAATAATGCTGATGAGTAAAGAAGGTGAAGATGTTGTATTTAATTCGAAAAATGAGATCACAGTTTAATAGTTGGGCTTTGCTAAGTGTGATTTTTTCTACTTTAATCCTTTTGCCGGCTTTGCTCATCATGATTCAGTTATTCGCTGAGAGTAACGAGAATTGGGAACACATTAAAGAATACATGTTGAAAAATTATATCGTGAATTCTGTTACTCTTGTCAGTTTTACAGGCCTTTTCACAGTGCTGATCGGTGTTAGTGCGGCTTGGCTCGTTTCTGCATATAAAGTTCCCATGCATCGTTTCTTTAAATGGGGTCTCATACTGCCTCTTGCGATCCCGCCATACATTGGAGCCTATACGTACCATGGAATTTTAAATTATACGGGAGTCATTCAGACGACATTAAGGAACCAGGTTGGTATAAAAGTAGATCAGAAGTTCTTTGACATCATGAACATCCCAGGTGCTGTTTTCATTTTTACGATGTTTCTTTATCCATATGTTTATATCATCACAAGAAGTTTTTTAGAAAATCAGTCATCATCTCTGATTGAGAATGCACGTTTGTTAGGAAAAGGATCGTTCATGACGTTTATACAAGTCGTGCTTCCTGTGTCACGTGCAGCGATCGTTGGTGGCGTTAGTCTTGTGATTCTTGAAGTCTTTAACGATTACGGAGTAGTTAAATATTTTGGTATTCAAACGTTTAGTACAGCCATTTTTCAAGCTTGGTTTGGAATGGGAGACATCTATTCGGCTATCAAGCTAGCAGGTACTCTGATGTTTATCGTAGTTTTAATTTTGATCCTAGAAAAAGTAATAAGGGGCAGGAAGCAATATAGCTATTCCACTTCAAAAGTTCGCCCGTTACAACCTAAAGAACTTAAAGGCTGGAAGAAGTTTGCTGTGCTATCTTTTTTTATCTCTTTATTTGCTCTAGCTTTTGCCATTCCTTTTATACAGCTTTTACAATGGGTGTATATGACTTATGACGTGATCTTAAGTGCTGCATTCGCTGATTTGATTTGGAATTCAGTCTTTGTTGCTGCTATAGGTTCAGTACTTATTATCATCGTCGCCTTAATCATCGCCAACTTTAGCCGTCTTTCGAAGGGCTGGATCGGGAAGGTGTTTTCCAAAATTACGGTTTTAGGCTATTCAATTCCTGGAGCTGTAATTGCTATAGGCGTCCTTACATTGTTCCTCTCACTAGATGAGAAGGTAATAACCTTGTACGAATGGCTTGGACTAGAGCCAACCCTTGTACTAAGCCTCAGTATTAGTATGCTGATCTTTGCTTATGTTGTCCGTTTTCTTGCTGTTGGTTTTAACTCGATCGAATCAGGTTTTGATAAAGTAGGAACTGTTTTTACAGAAGCTTCAAGAACATTAGGAATGTCAGTAACAAAGACGTTTTTTAAAGTAGATATCAAAATGATCAAAGGTGCGATTGCTGGTGGTTTTATCCTTGTTTTCGTAGATATTTTAAAAGAGCTGCCTTTAACTCTGATCCTACAGCCTTTTAATTTTTATACGCTGGCTACAAAAACATTTCAATATGCAAGCGATGAACGTATTCATGAAGCCGCTGTTTCATCAATAGTAATTATTTGTATAAGTGCACTTTCAATCTTCTTTTTACACAGAGTTTTAGAAAAGGAGCCAAAATAATGTTTGTTCAAATCAAAAACTTAACGTTTCATTACAAAAATTCGCAAAAACCTTTATTTGAAAACTTATCTCTCAGCTTTAAGCAGGGAGAAGTATCAGTAATCTTAGGAGAAAGCGGGAGTGGGAAAAGTACGTTACTTCGTCTTATAGCAGGGCTAGAAGTGCCATCAAAAGGGTCGATCCTGATCGATCAGGCAGTCATGAACGATAACTTTCGATTTGTTCAGCCTGAAAAACGTGGAGTTGGTCTCGTTTTTCAAGATTATGCTTTGTTCCCTCATATGACAGTTGAAAAGAACATCAAATTTGGCTTAACAAAAATGAATCGTATACAGAAACAAGCACGAATGGAAGAATTATTGGCAATTGTAGGTATGGAGGACTATGCTTCTCGATATCCTTATGAATTGAGCGGCGGGCAGCAGCAGCGTGTTGCACTAGCCAGGGCTATGGCTCCAAACCCATCCTTGATTATGTTTGACGAGCCTTTTAGCAATCTCGATTCTAAGCTTCAATTACAGATTCGTGATGAGCTGCAGGAAATCCTTAAACGTACTGGAATCACTTCTATTTTTGTAACTCATGATGAAGAAGATGCTCGGTCCATAGGTGACCGAATCATACTGATGAACAATGGAAAGATACAAGATGAAGGGCGTCCTGAAATGGTGCTGCAGAAGAATAAAGAAAAGTTATCACTAGCATACGTATAAAAAAAAACCGGGGTATCCCGGTTTTTATTTTTTGAATTGAGTATCTAATTTTCCGTTCATGTCGATTAAGAACCCAATTTCTCGTCCTAATAATTCACCTAGTTCTTTTGCTTTCTTTTCGCTTTCGTTCTTTATTTGTTCAATCGTAAGTTCACCTTTTAGTTTTGATGCTCCAACGATAATACTTAATTCACCTTTTTCATAAAATACGATTTTCATTTACAATACCTCCCTTAAAAATAGAACCTTATACATAATTCGTTTTTTCTCACATGATTATGGGGTAGAAGTGAGAATATGGAAAAACATTCATCATGAAACAATTAATTGGAATAAATAAGCATAGCTCGTATTCTTGACAAAAATTTATGTATATTGATAAAATTAGAGCATATTATATATGATTCGCTGAATTTGGATGTTCTATTCGATAGAATATTCTGAAGCGGGGGAACCACGATATGGCTTTAAAAGCCTCGGGATGAATTTGTGCATGCACAAAAGGGACAACTCTCAATTTCCTAATCCGACAGCTAACCTCGTAAGCGTTTTTGGAGAGAGAACTCTATACATGGGCTCAGTCTATGTGTTGCGGTGTATACCCACGGAAAATCCTCTCTATTTTCGGTGGGTTTTTATATGCAACAAATAGGGCATGTATTAGTATAAATTTCTTCAGAGCTTCTGCACAAAATAGTGAGAAAATTTTAACAAAGGGGGTACTTTATTATGAAATTATCTACAAAAATTTTAATCGCTCTTGCACTTGGGGTTGTTGCTGGTCTCATTCTTAACCTAGCCGTGCCTGATGCTTTCTCAACACTGGACAAATATGTTTTAAAGCCAGTAGGGACATTATTCTTAAACCTTATTAAAATGTTAGTTGTTCCGATCGTTTTCTTCTCAATCGTACTTGGAACGGCAGGATTGGGTGATCCGAAGAAACTTGGAAGAGTGGGTGCCAAAACAGTTGGCTATTTCTTAGGAACTACAACAATTGCTATTATTATCGCTATGGCTTTAGCACTTGTCTTTAAACCAGGTGTAGGGGACTTTAAAACGGAAGGTGCCAAGTTTGAGCAACAAGAAGCGCCAGCAGTAACAGATACGTTATTAAACATCATTCCTACTAATCCGATACAAGCGATGACTGAAGGAAATATGCTTCAAATCATTGCGTTCTCCGTGTTTGTAGGATTTGCTCTAACGATGTTGGGGAGCAAAACGAAAGGTATAATGGATCTAATTGAACAAGGTAACGATATTATGATGTATCTTGTAAACCTGATTATGAAATTCGCTCCTTATGGTGCATTTGCATTGATCGCTTCAGCAGTTGGTAGTCAAGGGATGGATGCGATTAAAGCAATGGGCTTATACATGAGTGTAGTTATCTTAGCTCTATTTATCCACTCTGTTGTCGCGTATGGTGGTTCGATTGCTCTATTCGCAAAGAAGAGCCCGCTCTGGTTCTTTAAAGGATTCGCACCGGCAATGTCTGTTGGATTTAGTACGTCTAGTTCGAATGCAACTCTTCCTATCTCAATGAAAACAGCTCAAGAGAATTTAGGTGTTCGAAAATCGATCAGTGGGTTTGTACAGCCCCTTGGTGCAACGATTAACATGGATGGAACAGCTATCATGCAAGGTGTAGCGACGATTTTTATCGCGCAAGTGTATGATGTTAACTTAGGAGTAACACAAATGCTTACCGTTATTTTAACAGCAGTACTTGCAAGTATCGGTACAGCAGGTGTTCCTGGTGTTGGATTGATCATGTTAGCGATGGTATTGAACTCTGTAGGATTACCAGTCGAAGGTATTGCTTTAATCCTAGGTGTTGATAGACTTCTTGATATGCTAAGAACAGCTGTTAACATCACAGGTGACGCTGCTTGCGCGGTAATCGTTGATAAAGGTGAAGACAAACACCTCGGAACTCGTGAACAAGAGGCAAGTGCATAAACGAATGCTTATAAAAGGTCATAGTGGATACAATCACTGTGGCCTTTTTATATGCCGATTTCCCTAGTTTGCATATGTTGAGTAAATAAATGTAAGCACAGGTGCAAAATCATGGTAAAATAAGAAGATACATAATGAAATTTCGGAGTGATCTTCTTGGAAAAATGGCTAGAGATACTGACGCTTGCTGCAAAGGTCATATGGGTACAGATTCAAACCGTGGTTAATCCTATCATCGAGTTAACAGAGAGCGCTATGAGTTCTTTTTGGTTTGTCTTTTCACTTACGATCATTGCAGGATATGTAATACTGAAGCTTGTACAGAACGCAATCACCTTCTACCAAGCACATAATTTTATTCATAGAAGAATGAATAATGAACCCTCTAATGATATTGAATTCACTTTATTTATGAAATCACTTTGGAAGAATGATCGATCTAAAGGTTTATTGGCGAATGCAAAATCAGCTAAGAGCAGATACCTTCAATTTAATGCTCAAGAACGTTTATTATTACAAAACTACTTGCAGCAACGGCACCGATTCTTACGTACGAACCAGCCTTTGTTCATCTTAAGCGCGGTTGTAATAGGCTTACTCTCAAGTGTTTTAGTGAATGTGCTACCGATTGAGTCAGCTTCACTAACTGCTGAAAATGTTTTGAAAACAGCCCTTTTCATTCTTTCTTGGCTGCTAATCATGCAAACTAAATACGTTTCTATGAAAAAGCAAACGTACCATCATCTCGTGTGGATGCAAGAAACCAATCGAACAACAACGGTTGATTACATGCAGGAAGAGGACGCTGCAGTTTCGACGAACAAAGAAAACAACCCTGCGTATTAACGAGATACGTAAGGGTTGTTTTTTATCCAGAACCGATAAGGATAATGAACCGCTTCCTCGGCATATTGTATGCCTATACGAGGACCTGAGCTGATTTCATTCGGTCCGAATCGCATTCCTTCTTCAATTCTTATATTATCTTCATTCATTTTCTTGCCATTATCACTTAATTTGAATCCCATCGCTTTACTCAGTTTTCCAGGACCATTTGTAAGCTGAATCTCCGTCTTCGCTCTTACTCTTCTTTCTTTCATTTCTTCTATTCCTTCAATTGGTTGAAGAGCTCTAATGAGAATAGCTTCTGGTTTATTAACAGGGCCTGAAACGATATTAAAGCAAACATGCATCCCATAAATAAAATAGGTATAAATTGTACCGGCTTCATCGTACATCACTTCTGTTCTAGCCGTTCTTCGGTTGTTAAAGGAATGAGCCGCGCGATCTTCAGGTCCTAGATAAGCTTCTGTCTCCACGATATATCCAGAGGTTGTTCCTTTATCATCAACATGGATCAATTTCATACCTAGAAGTTCTTTTGCTAGATCCAGTGTAGGTAATTCCCACAAATTCATTTTTCATCTCCCTAATGATGTATGACATCTATAGTTTATATGTACAATAACAACAGGCTTATGTAAAATTATGTTTCCTTTTGTCGAAGTTTTACAAACCCTAAAAAAGAGGAAATTGCGAAAGGAAAAAGAATTTTTTATAAAGCAGATGAATAGGAGGCGTTTGATATGGATGGTTGGGTGAATGAAACAGGAATTTATGAAAATCTCTCCAAACGACGCTGGGAGTACTGGGAAGTAAGTCAACATGGAATAAAAACCATGGTTTCCTGGCTATGCTGGAATGCCCCTAATTCGGTTTATGAACAATGGAGTAAATCTGTCTTACATTAGAACAAATTTTGTTGAAAGTTCCTTTACTCTTTTAAAGGGACTTTTTGTTTGCACATAAGCTTGAATCTTCTTTTTTGTGGATAGAATAGTTAACAATAATGGCCACAAAAAGGAGCAGATTTTATATGGATTCCCATAAAGGACAACTGCGAAGAGCGGTTGAAGGACGTAAACAACGACTCATTCAACATCTTATTCATAAAGGTTTATATGGGTATGAAGATCATAGATATCTCACTGATTTTACATTAAGTGAACTAGAGTTAGAGTGGAAGAATGCTCAGTTTATCGATCAAGAGAATCACATAAGTTAAATCTTTTAAATAGTAAAAAAATAATAAGTCTTCTTAACTATTTTCTGATATAATATACCTAAAAAATAGGAATAATGTCTGGTGTAGTATTTTTTGTATCGCAATTGTTAAGACAAACTGCCATAAATCGTTTGATAAAGGCAAACTCATTGAAAAGTGAGGACGCAAAGCTATAGGGGCTTCATTTGATATATGCCAGCCAGCTACCTTACGAAATTATCCTTCGGTTTATGAAATGGTGTAGGGGGGATATCATTGGAACAGCACTTATTATTTTTTTCATGGTCAGCGATTGGATTCTATTTTGCAACGATTTTTTTTATTGCGCTTTTACTGTTTTTTACTGGAACCAAACTTAAGAAGAAAGATAACAGAATCATAGATGTTTTTACTAATATTCTAATCATATTAGGTGCGATTGCCTGGGTGTTTATTACAAGTTGAATAATGAATTTGAAAATTTCCAAATTTTTAGTAAGGATAAACACTGAAACCCCGCGTTATAATGGATGCATACACGAGAGGGGGATTAACAATTGTCTACGAATGTGAAAGATAAATTTACAGATGAAGAGAAAGAATTGTTAATTGAAGCATTGTTGAGTCAAGGGTATGCTTATGAAGTGGTTGATTCTGAGCTGAAAGATTTAGAATATGAGCTTAAGCCAGGTTATGAATCAAAAGTTAGAAGATTGAACGAACTTTTAAAAAAATTACATAATTAAAAAATAAAGCAAAAGGCTCTCTTAGAGTCTTTTGCTTCTTTTCGATAAGTATCATGTATCGAGTAAGCCTTTTCTTCTAGCTTCCATACGCCATTCCGCTTCTTTTACTAACCTTCTAGGTAACTTGCCTCTATTTTTTAAGAATGACCAATACGTTAGATATTGCTTTGGTCTGGAAACAGGTGAGACATTTCTTGCATACTCCCACCATGAAATTTCGTTTGCTTCTAAGCGTATTAAAAAAAGATCGTCGCCTTTTACCATAAAACTCACTCCTGTCTTGCCTTTCATTACCAATAGTATTGACTCATTTCAATAAAATAACCGAAAAAAAATCATGGCACTTTATTTTATGCAAACTGTTATATAACGCTTAGGACAAAAAGTAATTTTTTATTTTGGCAGGAAATAAGTTATGAAGCTTGAATCTTTAAGTTACTAAAGGAAGGTTGTGCTTATGAAATGGGGGGTGGTCCTGTTGGAGCAAGTACTCATGTTTTCAACACTATTAGCTCCTTTGGTGACAGCAATGATGGAGCTCTTAAAACGTACTTTCCCGATTCCGAAAAAATATATACCCATTATTAGTTTTTTTGTAGGATTGATCATCGGATTGTTAGCTGCTCCCGTTACAGAGATGAATGTTCAACTCAGATTATGGTCTGGTGGAATAGCGGGGTTAGCCGCAACTGGATTGTATGAGATCGGCAAGAAAAGTAGAAAATACAAAAAAGCAAGTTAGTGAGTTTGGTCTGATCATTAATGAAACCATTTTCAATGATTACTTAAAAAGGGTTTAGAATTTTGAAATCAGTGAATAGATTATAGTAAGAAAACAATGTCAGGCGGTGAAATGTCATGAAAGCTTTTCTAGCACTATGTTTGGCTGTTATGCTATCATTCATCATTGTCCCTAACATTCCTGAAAACGTTCAAGAGAAGTCCGGTACTTCGGATACGATTATTACTCAGCCAGTAACGGCTGAAGAAACGAAAGAAAAACAAGCTGTCCCTGTATTTACGGAGGATATCGCGAAGAAACAGGCGAATCTCTTTATCGAAGCACTAAAGCAAGAAACGGATGAAAACTATAGGGTTTTAAATTATTCTAATAAAGAAGAATATATGACATATTTAACGAATTTTGTGTCTAAAGATCTAGCTGCATATTATACGGATGGTCTATTTGAGGAACGAGAAAGTTCGCTATACATCATTCCTACTGAACTTCCACCATGGCTAGAAGAAAGTGAACCTGTAATGATCAAACAGCTTTCAGATCATTCATATAGAGTTCATCAAAAAAATGAGTCTGATCTATATGGCTCATATGAAATTACTTTAGGTTATGAGTACCTCAACGGAAAATGGATTATTACATTTGCATCAGTAGATTAAAACATGGGTTTTACCACCCATGTTTTTTTACGATTAGATTGAATAAACTAGGATTGTTACATAATAGGAAGAGGAAGTTGTAGCTCTAAGAGAGCGTACGTTTAGTGAGTTGCAGTTAAAACAAATGGACTTTAAATGTTGTGAACTTTACAATAAAGGAAACAGTCGAGATGGAGTAGTGTGATGGATATAATTACGTTTAAAGATTTTTATAACAACACTGTACAATTGTCGTTTTCAGACCACCCCTTTTCGGATACGCCAAAACACGTGTGGTGTTTGTGTAAATTTAAAGATCAATGGTTGCTGACTGAGCATCCGAGACGTGGAATTGAGTTCCCTGGTGGAAAAGTAGAACCTGGAGAAACAGCGGATGAAGCAGCCGTTCGGGAAGTTTTTGAAGAGACGGGTGGAAGAGTATCAGATCTTAAGTACATTGGTCAGTACTTTGTTGATGGAAAAGGCGGAAAGATCATTAAGAATATTTATGTAGCCACTGTGGACAAGATTCTTTTAAAGCATCGTTATTTTGAAACGAATGGACCTGTATTAATGAGTGAGTTGCCAGAAGATGTTTCCACGGATAAGTCGTTCAGCTTTATGATGAAAGACCAGGTGCTAAAAGAGAGTATGAAGTACGCTCTTCTGCATTCCCTGGCCTAAAAATAAAAGATTATAAACGATGCTTAATAAGTTTCCGTTCAAGCCATTCGACTCCTTGATACATTACGGTAGCCATTACAGCAATGATCAAAAGGCTCATCAGTACGAGTGTGAAGTTAAAGACTTGGAATCCGTAGATGATCATGTACCCTAAGCCTTGTTTTGAAACGAGAAACTCGCCTACGATGACACCAACCCATGACAACCCTACATTTACTTTTAAAGAAGATATGATATTCGGAAAACAGGCTGGAAGGATAACCTCCTTAAAGCACTGTTTTTTATTTCCTCCAAAAGATCGGACCACTTTAATATAGTTGGCATCCACATTTTGAAACGCTGTGTATACGACGAGGGTCGTAATGATGATCGAGATTAAGATCCCCATAGCAATGATCGAACCAAAATTCGGCCCAATCGCAACGATCAATATAGGTCCTAACGCCACTTTCGGCATGGCGTTTAAGACAACTAGATATGGATCTAGAACTTTAGATAGAAATGGTGACCACCACAGAAGAGCGGCAAGTAAAGTCCCTAACAGCGTACCTAATATGAATCCGAGTACAGTCT
Organism: Fictibacillus tiangongensis; assembly: GCF_048083785.1. GTDB lineage: Bacteria > Bacillota > Bacilli > Bacillales > Fictibacillaceae > Fictibacillus. The sequence continues at coordinate 3,034,641 of NZ_CP182294.1, read as the reverse complement.
CACCTAGAGTAAAAATAACGTGGATATAAAGTGAACCATCACCAATCTTTTCAATAAACAGAGATCCTATTTTCGTTGGTGAACTAAATAGTAATGGATTGATCCAGCCTCGTAGAGATGAAATTTCCCATAACAAGAAAAAACTGATAAAAATAAAAAGCTGAACAAGGCGTATATTCCGATTTTCTTTTTTTATCGATTCTAGATACTCTTGGTGTATCTTACTCTTTATCGTTTTGTTCAATGTGCTCCAACTCCTCCCATATTTGCTGAAAGGTTGCAGAAAAATCAGGATGCTGACGAGCTTCAAAGGGAGGAAGAGTCTTTAATGTTTCAGGCATCTTAAATGTCCTGAAAATACGTCCAGGATTAGTTGATAACAAGATAACGGTATCACTCATCGCGATAGCCTCACCGATATCATGTGTAACTAAGATAGCTGTTTTTCCATGTTCTTTTAGAGTTGAGGATACGAGATCTTCAAGCTTTAACTTCGTTTGGTAATCGAGTGCTGAGAAAGGTTCATCGAGTAAAAGGATCTTGGGCTGTGTGGCGAGTGTTCGAACGAGTGCCACTCTCTGTCTCATTCCTCCAGAAAGCTCTGAAGGGTATTTGGTTAATGTGTGATCTAATCCGATCTCTTTGAGAAGTTTCACTGCTGCTTGAACGTTTTCCAATGAATGTTGGTTCCTCAGTTTCAAACCAAGCGATATGTTATCTTGAATCGTTTTCCATGGAAACAAATAATCTTGCTGAAGCATGTAACCGATTTTTGGATGCGGAGATGTAACCAGTTGGTTATTTACCGTTACCGTGCCGACCGTTGGAGTGAGTAGACCTGCGATCATTGATAAAAGTGTGGACTTACCGCACCCGCTCGGTCCTAGTAAGGATATAAATTCGCCTTCTTGTACAGAAAACGAAATATCTTCTAAGGCCGTTGTGGCAGACGTTTTTGAAAAGTATGTTTGCCCGACAGATTTTAGTTGTAATAAAGCCACGACGATCCCCTCCTGATTTTGTATTTGCATTTCAAACAACCACCTGTGAAGCTTCTCGTGTATATGTTCGGCAAGAAGCTCACTATGGCAGCCTTATTGTATGCAGAGCCGTCTGTTCCTTTACTTGGTGGCTTTCTTTGCTATTGAAGTATCCACAAGAATGTTATAATCCACTTTTTTAGGAAGTTCGCCCGCTTCATCCATAATTGTCTGTAAGTTGTTCCACTCTTCTTCATCTAATATTGGATTTAGAGCGAAACTGTGCTGACTTTTATATCGATCCACAACGGTTTCAATAAGTTCAACAGGGGTATCTTCAAAATAAGGCGCGATAACTTTTGCGATCTCTTTTGCAGAGTGGTTCTCTACCCATAACTGCGCTTTGTATAAGCCTTTTGTAAATTTCTCTAATGTTTCTTTATTTTCTTTTATATAGCTTTGTTTCGCCATAAAGGTTGTATACGGAATCTTCCCAGACTCAGCGCCGAACGAAGCAACAATGTGTCCGATTCCTTCTTGTTCAAATAAACTTGCTTGTGGTTCGAATAATTGAACATAATCTCCTGTTCCAGAAGCAAACGCATTCGCGATGTTAGCGAAATCAATGTTTTGAATCATCGTTAGATCGTTCTTAGGATCGATCCCGTGTTTTTTTATACCAAACTCACCTGCCATCTGTGGCATGCCGCCTTTACGCTGGCCCAAGAAAGTACTGCCTTTAAGCTGATCCCATGAAAAGAATTCAGGTTTCTTTCTTGCCACTAAGAAAGTACCATCTGTCTGTGTGAGCTGAGCAAAGTTAATAACAGGGTCAGTCGATTCTTGTGCATGGACATAGATCGTTGTTTCAGAACCAACGAGTGCTACGTCTGCGCCATCAGACAACAAAGCTGTCATCGTTTTATCGCCGCCCCATGTCGTAGTCAGCTCCACATCTAAACCTTCTTCTTTAAAAAAGCCTTTTTCAATGGCAACATATTGTGGAGCATAAAAAATAGATCGTGTTACTTCAGCGATTCTAATTTTTTCTTTTTTAGGACTAGAGGTATTGCAGCCTGTCAACAGCATGGAGAAAGCTAGTAAACAAGTGAAAAGTATCGTTAGTTTTCTTTTGAAATATTTCATATTGGATCCTCCTGCACATAGGGATGAAGTCATGACTTTTATGTAATAATGTATGTGATTGGTGCAAATGTGTGTTTGCCCACAAAAATAAAGGAGTGTAGGGATGAAAAAAGCAAAAATGATAGAGTGGCAGCGATTTCCTTCACCACATCCTACCATTCGCTTGTATGTAGTCACGTATTTAAATGATGGATTGAAAATAAAAGGACTAGCCGCTTTACCAGAAGGAAAAGGACCTTTTCCAGGCTTTCTTTATCTTAGAGGCGGAATCAAGTCCGTTGGAATGGTCAGAATTGCTAGGATCATCCAGTTTGCTTCACAAGGTTTTGTTGTGATGGCTCCTTATTATCGAGGAAATCAAGGGGGAGAAGGCAACGAAGATTTTGCAGGAGAAGATCGAACTGATGCTTTTGCCGCTTATGAGGTATTAAAGCAGTTTCCTAAAGTAGATCCAGAGGACATTCATGTGTTTGGCTTTTCAAGAGGCGGTCCTATGGCCTTATTTACAGCTATAAAATTTCCTGAAATTCGTTCTGTCGTAACCTGGGGTGGAGTGACTGACATGGCGATCACTTATGACGAGAGAGAAGATCTGCGGCGGATGATGAAGAGAGTTATCGGAGGGACCCCAGAGAAATACCCAGAAGAATTTGAATGGAGATCTCCGCTAAACTATTGTGAGAAATTAGACACACCATTACTTTGCATCCATGGCATGAAGGATGAAAATGTGAGTGTAGAACATACCCTTAAGATTGAAGCAAGACTAAAGGAGCTCGGAAAACCATGCGAAACATGGATCTATCCGAAATACACACATTATTTTCCGCCAAAAGAGAACCGAAAGATTACATATGCTTTGTGTGAATGGATGAAAGGACATGGAAAAGGAGCTGAATAAGATTTTCAGCTCCTTTACTAATCTAAACATATGTATTAAATATTAAAAGACCTTCCATTGCTAGAATGGAAGGTCTTTATTCATTGTATTAAACGAGCGGTCCAGCTTGAGAAATTTCAGCTGAAACAGATTTGAATTTTTCAAAGTTCGCATTAAATTGGCCAGCAAGCTCTTTCGCCTTAACGTCATAAGCGTCTTGATCACTCCACGTTTTCTTCGGTTGAAGAACTTGATCTGGAACACCAGGGCAATGTGTTGGGATATGAAGCCCAAAAATAGGATCTACCACTGTTTCAACCGATGCAAGTTCTCCTTCTAATGCTGCTTGCACCATTGAACGTGTGTGGCCTAGATTCATACGGCTTCCGATTCCGTACTCTCCACCAGACCAGCCAGTGTTAACAAGATAAACCTGAACGTTGTGCTGATCGATTTTCTTGCCGAGCATCTCAGCGTAAACAGTAGCAGGTAGTGGCAGGAATGGAGCGCCAAAGCATGTTGAGAACGTAGCTTGTGGTGATGTTACGCCTCTTTCTGTTCCTGCGAGTTTGCTCGTGTATCCTGATAAGAAATGATACATCGCTTGTTCTTTAGTAAGTTTGCTGATTGGAGGCAATACACCGAATGCATCAGCTGTTAAAAAGATGATTGTGTTCGGGTGTCCTGCAACACTTGGTTGAATAATATTTGGAATAGCATCAACAGGATAAGCTGCACGTGTGTTTTCAGTTAATGAAGAATCTTTATAGTCAGCTTCTCTCGTTACAGGGTCGATCATTACATTCTCTAGAACGCTTCCAAAACGAATCGCGTTCCAGATTTGTGGTTCTTTTTCTTTCGATAGATCGATTGTTTTTGCATAACATCCACCTTCGATGTTAAAGACTCCAGTGTTAGCCCAGCCATGCTCATCATCCCCGATCAAGCGACGATTCGGATCTGCTGATAAAGTAGTTTTTCCAGTTCCAGATAGTCCAAAGAATAAAGCTACATCTCCTTCATTCCCGACGTTTGCTGAACAGTGCATAGATAGGATGCCTTTTTCAGGAAGGATGTAGTTCATAACAGAAAATACAGATTTTTTGATTTCACCTGCATATTCAGTTCCGCCGATCAGAACAATTTTCTTCTCGAAAGAAACGATAATAAACGTCTCCGAATTTGTTCCATCTTCAGCCGGGTTAGCTTGGAACCCTGGTGCTGAAATCACTGTGAATTGAGATTCATGAGAGCCTAGCTCATCGTGGTTCGGGCGTACAAACATTTGATGAGCAAAAAGATTATGCCATGCATACTCATTAATGACTTGGATAGGAAGGCGATACTCGCGGTCTGCACCAGCAAACCCTTTAAAAACGAATAGTTCTTCTTTATTCCCTAAGTATTGGAGAACTTTTTTGTATAATTTATCAAAGTTTTCTGGTGAAAATGGTTTATTAACCTTTCCCCAATCAATTGAATCTTTAATGGAAGCATCTTCAACGATAAATTTATCCTCAGGGGAACGGCCTGTATATTTCCCCGTTGTAGCTTGAAGTGCTCCTGTGGATGTAAGGATGCCCTCGTTGCGCTGAAGAGATTTTTCTACTAAAACCGGAACAGGTAAGTTCTGGTGAGTTGTTTCACGGGTCACAAGATCGTTTAAGGTTGTCGTAAATTCCAAAGTATTCATATGAGACAGTACCATCCTTTATCCTAGAGTGATATATTCGAAAATTAGTATAACACATTGAATTAAATAATGTATACTATTTTATGAAAGTGCATCAAAAAAGTTCTTACTTCCTAGAAAAAGAACAAAATTATGTAAAATAGCCATCTTATTTAAAACGCTTTCATTCTATAGAATATAATACTCCAAACTTATTGCTATTCCTAGGGTTTTCTATTGACAGAGAGTGAGCATTACGCTATCATATTTCGAGAACGGCTACTCTTATTCTGAGTAGGTGGAGGGACAGGCCCTATGAAACCCAGCAACCGACATGAAAGTGGTAAATAAAACGCCACTCGAAATGAAAAGGTGCTAACCTGCAAGGTGAAAATAACCTTGGACAATAAGAGGTTGAAGGCATTATGGTTTTAGAAACCTTTTCCCTCGTGAATGTATGTGAAACAGGGAAGGGCTTTTTTTATGCCTTTTTCAGGTTAAGAACATAGACTGTGTAAAATAGATAAGAATAAAGTACCGTATCATACTGAAAGCAGTTAAAGGGAGGATATTAACTTGTCCAAAAAAGTTAGTCGTCGTTTATTTACATCAGAATCCGTTACAGAAGGCCATCCAGATAAAATCTGTGACCAAATCTCAGATGCGATTCTAGATGAAATTTTAGCTAATGATGCAAATGCTCGTGTAGCATGTGAAACTTCTGTAACTACAGGTCTTGTACTTGTTGCAGGTGAGATCACAACTTCTACTTATGTAGATATCCCAAAAGTAGTTCGTGAAACAATTAAAGAAATCGGTTATGACCGTGCAAAATATGGTTTCGATTCTGAAACATGTGCAGTATTAACATCCATCGATGAGCAATCTGCTGACATCGCGATGGGTGTTGACCAAGCTCTTGAAGCAAGAGAAGGATCCATGACAGATGCTGAGATCGAAGCAATCGGTGCAGGTGACCAAGGTCTGATGTTCGGATTTGCTTGTAACGAAACTGAAGAGCTTATGCCTCTTCCAATCTCACTAGCTCATAAATTATCTCGCCGTCTTACTGAGGTTCGTAAGACTGAAGAGATTCCTTACTTGCGTCCAGATGGAAAAACTCAAGTAACGGTTGAATATGATGAAAACGATAAGCCTGTTCGCATCGATACAATCGTAATCTCTACTCAGCACCACCCAGAGAACACACTTGAAGAAATTCAAAAAGACATCAAAGAAAAAGTGATCACGCCGGTTGTTCCTGCTGAACTGATCGACGAGAACACAAAATACTTCATCAACCCAACGGGCCGTTTCGTAATCGGCGGACCTCAAGGTGATGCAGGTCTTACTGGACGTAAAATCATCGTAGATACTTACGGTGGATATGCTCGTCATGGTGGCGGTGCATTCTCAGGTAAGGACGCAACTAAAGTTGACCGTTCTGCTGCATATGCTGCTCGTTATGTTGCGAAAAACATCGTAGCATCTGGTCTTGCTGATAAAGTTGAAGTACAGCTTGCTTATGCGATCGGTGTTGCTCAACCCGTATCAATCGCTGTAAACACGTTTGAAACAGGTAAAGTTTCTGAAGAAGTACTTGTTGAGTTAGTTCGCAACAACTTCGATCTTCGTCCGGCTGGAATCATCAAGATGCTTGATCTTCGCCGTCCGATCTACAAGCAAACTGCTGCATACGGCCACTTTGGACGTACTGACATCAACCTTCCTTGGGAGAACACAGATAAAGCTGCAGAGCTTAAGAAACAAGCAAATATTTAATGACATGTTAAACCAGACTTCCTTTTGGGAGTCTGGTTTTTTTGTAGTGGTTAGTTTAGAAGGATTTGTAGAAAATCGGATAAAAAATGTTATGTACGGAATTAATCGTTAGTTTTACGGATAAATGTACATTTTCTGCGGATAAAATTGTGATTACCTCGTTTAAAATTCTTATGTATCTTCCAAAAGAACATCTGAATCGCTAATGTTCTTTTGGAAGATACGTTTAAGGTATGCTTATATTTTTATACCATATTATCCTGCGCCTATTAGGCAATGATCGTTTTATTTTTACTTTTCATATAAATAACTTCTTCATACTGCATCAAAAGATTCCCAAAGATAGATGACCAAGATTGAGTCATCGCATAATTTCTTGCTTTTATTTTCATAGAACTTAAAAGATTAGGATCTTCCATAATAGAAACGATATTTTGTATGAATGAATCAGCTTCTCTAGCTTTACAGATTCTACCCGTTACACCGTCTTGAACAATTTCAGCTACTCCGCCAGAATCAGAAACGATAGCAGGTAACCCAGATGCAGCTGCCTCTAGAACAACATTGCCGAACGTCTCTGTAGAAGAGGGGAAGACGAATAGATCGGTTGAAGCATAAACTTGCGCTAGTTCCTCTCCAGAAAGATAACCTGCACAGGTGACATTGCTATACTCTGATTCCCACTGTTCCACATCACATCGACTTGGTCCATCACCTACAATAAGCCAATGTACGTTCTCGCTGATAGAGAGTGGCAGTTGTTCAATCACTTCTTTAAGGATGTTTAGGTCCTTTTCAGGTGCTAATCTTCCCACGAATAAGAAGATATACTTCTGTGTAATTTTATATTTTTCACGGACATAGTAATCATGCTTTTGAGGTGTAAACATCATACAGTCAACTCCTCTGGACCATATTTCAATATTATTAAAGTTTTTTGTGGACAAAATCTTCCGTGTTTCTTCACTTGGAACAAAAATCTTTTCAAAAGGTTTATGAAACCATTGCAGATAACGCCAGAGCAAGGGGGATAAGAAATCTAGATGGTAGTAAGCAAGGTAGCGGTCAAAATGTGTATGATAGGAGCCGACCATGGGTATGTTTTCTTTTTTACCGTATCTCATTCCGATTAGGCCAATATTGAAAGGGGTAGCAATATGAAGGAGATCAGGTTTAAATTTATTCAGTTCATCGTTCAAGGATTTAAACTGCGGTATAGCAAGCCTGCACTCCGGATATAGAAAGAGTGGCAGGCTTTTCATTGCATAATATTGTCTGCCTTCTGTTTCTTGAACCTCTTCAAATGAAGGCATGATAACTTTATATTCAACTCCATTGGTTTCTAGGTAACTCGTAAATCTTTTTAACGTACGAGCAACTCCATTAATTTGTGGATGGAACGTATCAGAAAAAAGAGCAAGCTTCATTTCTTCATCTCCTTTTTATAAGAAATAAGGCAAGACAAAGCTATTAACTAAGAACAAAGAAAAGAAGCTGGAACTGATGCCTAGAATCATTCCTGCAAGTACATCAGAAGGATAGTGAAGACCTAGATACATACGGGAAATAGCTACTAAAAGGGCAGCGACCAATAAAAATATACCGATAAAAGGATTCAATAGTATCAAAGGCGTAACAATTGAAAATATGGCTGTTGTATGACCCGATGGGAATGAATGATCTTTTAGTGGATTATCGCCGATATTTGTATCTGGAAGACTTAAATACGGTCTCTTTCTCGGGTACATCTTCTTAGAGATCGCAACAGGAATGTGGCTGATCAATAAAGACAGCATACATACAATTCCCCAAGACTTTAAATGCATAGGGAGGAATAACAGAAGCAGAATACTTGTTGAGATGGTGGCTGTTGCACCACCAAGATGCGTCCACAGGTGAAAGAAATGGTCCATTGAATTCCTGTGCATTCTTCCATTAATCAGCCGGAAGAATGTACACTCTTTTTCATAAAGCCAATCGATTACTTTTACCATGAATATCCCCCTTACCATTCATATTTTGTTCGATACTATAATAATAAAATACAATTGTAAGGGGAACATGAAGACAGTATGAAATTATTATAAAAAAAACCATCCTCTAAGAGCAGGATGGTTAAAAAGATATACTTCTTTTAACTTTTTAAGTGCATCACGGAATCGTTGAGAGCAGCTTCAAAACGATTTCATCTCCAATTATTTGTTTCTATGTTAAAATTATGGGCAAAACATAAAGAGAGATGAGGTGGCTATACATGTATGCAGGTATACATCATGTATCCTTACTTGTAACCAATCTAAAAGAATCATTGTATTTTTATGAGGAAATTCTCGAATTCAAGCAAAATAAAAAACGCCCGCAATTTGATTTTCCAGGCGTTTGGTATGATATCGGAGACAACACAGCTTCATTTAATCGTCCATCCTGAGGGTAAAGCTAGAAGAAATACGACAGAGATTGATAGCAGAGATGGCCATTTTGCTGTAAGGGTTACGGATATGGACAAGCTATTGAAAACATTAGATGCTCATAACGTTTCATATGTTAACAAACCAACAAATAAAACAGAGTGGCACCAAGTATTTGTGAGTGACCCTGATGGTAACTTAATCGAGTTTAACGTTTAGGTTGTAATGATTTATAATACTGTCCTTTCTCGTAATATTCACGACGAATTCTATTCATGTCCGTGATATCTTCTTCTGTTAGCTCTCTGATCACCTTAGCTGGTCGGCCGAAAGCTAAGGTGTTTGGCGGTATCTTTTTTCCAGGAGGAACAAGACTTCCTGCACCTATAAAAGCTCCTTCTCCAATGTGAGCTCCATCTAATATGAGTGAACCCATGCCGATCAATGCGTTCTCTTCAATGATACAACTATGTAAGATTACACTGTGACCAACAGTAACGCCGTCTTTTAAATGAAGGGGACGGTTCGGACTTTGATGAAGAACAGAATTATCTTGAACATTTACATAGTCTCCGATAATAGTCGGGGAAACGTCTCCTCGTATGGATGTATTAAACCAGATAGAAGAATATTCGCCGATCTGAACATCACCCGTAATGGTAACATAGTCTGCAATAAAGGCAGTTTCTGAAATCTTAGGTTGTTTATCTCCAAATGGATAGATCATGGTTACACACTCCTATTATCATTATTTATCTAACTACAGTTTAGCAAATCACCAAGTCTTATGAATAGAGAAGGTGGAGAAATGTGGACATGGAAAACAAAAAGAAATGCAATCGGAACGATCGTAGTCGTTCATGGAGCAAACGAACATCACGGCAGGTATGATTGGGTTATCAAACAATTGAACGAGGCGGGCTTGCATTGTGTTTCAGGCGATCTTCCGGGTCAAGGTACGACAACGAGAAGAAGAGGGCATATTGATGCATTCGACGATTATATTCAAACAATAGAAAAATGGTTTCTTGAAGCCGAGAAATTTGGCCTTCCCGTATATATCTTAGGGCATAGCATGGGTGGATTAGCCGTAATCAGAACCTTGATGGAAAAAAGGCTTAATGTTCAAGCGGTTATCTTATCCTCTCCTTGTTTAGGATTGGTTCATTACCCATCAAAAGGAAAAGAAGCCGTTTCCGTTCTATTGAACAAACTCGCTCCGAGTGTAAGGTTAGCGACCAATTTACCTGAAGGCAGTGCTACCAGGAATGAAGAAATACGTATACGTGATAAAGAGGATAAGCTGATCGTTAAGAAAGTTTCTGTCAGGTGGTATAGAGAGTTGATTGGTTCGATAAAACATGTTTTCGATCATTATAAAGATTTCCCAAATGTACCGTTAATGCTTTTACAAGCGGGGGATGATCGAATCGTGGATAAAATGAAAGTGAAACAATGGTTTAACGCAGTACAACTCGAAGAAAAATGGTATAAAGAATTTCCATCACTTTATCATGAAGTATTAAACGAGCCTGAAAGAGATCATGTGTTTAATTATGTGAAAAAATTTCTATTTCTGCATAGCGACGTCGATTAAAGATAAAGGTAAGGAAAGAAATAAACAAAAGGAGCCATCTTATGAACAAAGTTCCGGTTCACCCTTGGGGATTGATGTATTCCGTTTATACGCATATCTTTCCGGCTGTCAGCCATCTGCTTAAGTCGTGGCACGAGAGAGCTGAGAAGATTCCGAACCCTGAATTAAGAAGACAGGCAGTCAGCAGCATTTCGGATAAGATGTTTCATTGTGAAGGGGGAGCTATCCTCACACTGCTAGCAGGGAATCATCGCAAAAAAGCCATCGAGTTTGTGGTGGCGTACCAAACGATCAGCGACTATTTAGATAATCTTTGTGACAGGAGCACTTCACTGAATGAAAAGGATTTCCGTGCTCTTCATGAGAGCATGTTTCATGCGTTATCTCCTGGTGCAGTTCCATCAAATTATTATCGTTACCGTGAAGAACAGGACGACGGCGGTTATTTAAATGAACTGGTTTATACGTGCCAAAACGTTCTGTCAGAGATGAAAGCTTATCCAAATATCGCTAGTGAACTGATTGGACTAGCCTCTATCTATTGTGATTTGCAAGTTCATAAACATGTGATCGTTCAAGAGCGAGAGCCACGGCTAATCAGTTGGTTTGGAGAGTATCAATCTGTTCTGCCGGATATTACATGGTATGAATTTTCAGCTTGTGCAGGTTCAACGCTGGGTATCTTCTGTTTAGTCAGCTATGCATTTCAAGGAAACTTCACAAAAGAATCTGCAGCAACAATAAAGAAAGGATACTTTCCATGGCTGCAAGGTCTTCATATTCTTTTAGATTATTTTATTGATCAAAATGAGGACAAGTTGGAAGGCGATCTGAATTTTTGTACATATTATAAGAATGATCAGCACATGCTTGAACGGATGGTTTATTTTGCGGAAAAGGCAGAGAAAAGCTGTGCTGATCTTCCTAATTCGAGGTTTCATCGCTTGATCCAAAGGGGGCTATTAGGAATCTACCTTGCAGATAAAAAGGTATCTGAAAGTCCTGGGATTAAAAAGATGGCGTCAAAGCTCGTTAAAGTGGGAGGGGCAACAAGTTACTTCTTTTATGTAAATCGAAAATTGTATCAAAGGTTAAAACCTTCTCTCTCATAAAAGGAATGTCGAGCTCCATGTACTTCGCATTTAGCTGGGTATGTGAGGATAATAACCATTGCGTAATTTGTCGAGGAATGTAAACTCGTGGATAAAAGACAAAAACTTTTGGATTGAGAAGCAAATCTCGTGGATAAACAGCCGAAACTTCTGGATTGTGTGCTCAAATTTCTGGATTGATGATGCATTATACCCCGGCGTGTATATGAAACGACCAGTTTCTGAATCATAAAAAAAGGCTGAATCAACTTTGATTAGTTGAACTCAGCCTCTTTTTTCGATTGCGACTACAAATGGCGGGTCGTTCTTTTGATTAATAAATTCGTACTGTAAAACATGAGCCTGTTTTTGATTCAGCTGTTTTACATAATTCATGACTAGTTCTTTTTCTCTTTTTCCTTCTTCATGTCCATGGTAGATCACGAGTATAATTATGCCTTCAGGTTTTAACAGTTGCAGGAGTTGTTCGATAGCACCGATTGTAGATGATCCTGTTGTTGTAATCGATTTGTCGCTTCCAGGCAAATAGCCGAGGTTAAAAATAGCCGCAGTTACTTTTGTATGAAGATCACTAGGTAACTGAGTTGTTAAATCGTTATGCGAGGCATGATAAAAGGTAACGTTATGATCTGCATGATGATCAACAAGCCGTTGTTTTGAGTTCTCGATCGCCTGCTCTTGAATATCAAAAGCATACACATGGCCGCTCTCGCCAACAAGTTTTGATAAAAACAAAGTATCGTTTCCGTTTCCGCAAGTTGCATCTATGACCAAGTCCCCTGACTTACAGAATGACCGAAGAAGCGTTCTCGCAAACGGCAATACTCCTTCTAATTTCATGGTGTGTTCACCTCAGACGTATTGTAAAATTTCCCTTGAAAGCTATTTCTATTTTTAAGCTCACTTTCGATCGCATTTAATACTTTCCATTTATTCAAACTCCACATTGGTCCGACTAATAAGTCAGAGGGCCCGTCTCCAGTTAGTCGGTGAATCATCATTTGTGGAGGAAGAATCTCTAGTTGGTCACAAACAAGTTTTACATACGTGTCAAAATCAAGAAACTCTAACATGCCTAGTTCGTATTGCTTGACCATAGGTGTCTTTTTTAGAAGGTGGAGTAAATGGATCTTAATCCCTTGAACATCAAGTTTCGCAACCTCTCTTGCAGTTTCCATCATCATCTCTGGAGTTTCTAATGGCAATCCGTTAATGATGTGTGAACATACTCTAATGTTATGTTTTCGAAGTTTTTTAACGCCTTCTACATATGTTGCGTAGTCATGAGCTCTGTTTATGAGCAGAGCTGTTCGTTCATGTACAGTCTGAAGTCCTAACTCGATCCAAAGATACGTTCTTTTATTTAAGTCAGCAAGATATTCGATCACATCATCCGGTAAACAATCAGGTCTCGTAGCAATCGAAAGTCCAACAACGCCTTCTTGTTCCAGTACCGTTTCATATAGTTCTTTAAGTTGCTCAACAGGAGCGTAAGTGTTCGTAAAAGCTTGGAAATAGCCTATATATTTACCTTTTTTCCATTTCGAATGCATTCGTTCTTTAACGGTGTGAAACTGTGTGATGATATCATCACGGCGGTTCCCAGCAAAATCTCCTGAACCGCTTTGAGAGCAAAAGGTACACCCTCCAAATGCTGCATTGCCATCACGATTCGGACAATCGAATCCGCCATCAAGTGGTACTTTAATAATTTTATCTCCGAAATGAGACTTTAAATGCTGATTCCATGTGTAATATCTTTTTTCTCCAAAATAATCTGGTTTTTCCATAAGGTGTGTCATCTTTCTCACTCCTTTATACGGTGATGAGCACCATATGACATTGTAGCATGTTCGCCCTGTGAGCGGCAAAGTGAGTTGTCAGTACTTTCAAATTGTAAAGTGCAGGAAAAAGGAATAAAATACAGAGTGGTTTATGACATCTTAGGTAGCAAGCGGGGGATATTTATGCCAGCGAAAGTATGGCTGCTCATTATTGGAATGGCACTTAATGTGACGGGCTCAAGTTTCTTGTGGCCGATCAATACGATATTTATACATGAACACCTCGGTAAGTCACTTACCGTAGCAGGAATTGTTCTATTACTTAACTCAGGTGCCGGAATCATCGGCAACTTAACGGGAGGATTGCTGTTTGATAAATTAGGAGGCTACAAGACGATTATGCTCGGAGTCTCCATTTCATTTACAACTTCCTTCTTACTAATTTGGTTTCATGATTTCTGGATGTACAGTATCCTTCTTGTTTTTATGGGATTTGGAATGGGAATTGTCTTTCCATCTATGTATGCATTAGCAGGTACGATGTGGAAAGAGGGTGGAAGGAAAGCATTTAACCGAATCTATATTGCACAGAACGTAGGGGTAGCGCTCGGGGCTGCTCTTGGTGGTTTTGCAGCTTCATATTCTTTTACACTATCTTTCATCAGTTGTTCAGCTCTATCTTTTGTATTTTTTATTATAGTGCTGTTCGGCTTTAAAGACATTGATGAAACAGAGGAAGCATCTGTGCAAACCGTTTTTTCTCAACGAAAAAGAATTCATAACAAAGAAGCGTTTATGGCACTATTGGTTTTATGCGGAGGATATCTGTTAGCTTGGATTGGTTATGTTCAATGGCAGTCTACGATCGCTGCTTATACGCAATCACTAGGGGTAACCCTAAAGATGTACAGTTTGCTTTGGACTGTAAATGGTGTGTTTATCGTTCTTGGTCAGCCACTAGTCAATCTTTTTCTGAAAAGATGGCTTCACTCCACAACTTCGCAAATTTTGGTCGGTTATTGTATATTTGTTATTTCTTTCGTGATGGTGGGGAATGCAAAAGACTTTAGTGGGTTTATGATGGCCATGATCGTTCTTACTATCGGCGAAATGCTCGTATGGCCAGGTGTTCCATCCATCGCAGCAGAACTAGCTCCTGAAGGCAGAGCCGGATTCTATCAAGGAATCGTAAATTCTACTGCGACAGGCGGAAGGATGCTCGGTCCTTTGTTTGGAGGAATGATTGCAGATCTATTCAACATATCCGTGTTGTTCCAAACGATTATCGCCTTAATGGTGCTTGCCTTTATTTTAACGATTATATACAGCAAGAATCGACATGCGATACAGCAGACTGATGCCTCTCAACAAGCTTCTTGAGGGATATAGTTAACGAATATTGAAGAGACCGTGATGTGATGATCACGGTCTCTTCGTTTTTTATTGAATTAAGCAGCTCTTGTTTCTTCTTTTGGAAGCAGTTTCGCAGACATCAACCTTCTTCTGATCGTCACGCCAAGAACAGCTGCTAAAATGGCTTTGATTACACCTACAAGGAGAAAAGGAATAACACCACCACTCATCGCTTGTTCCCAGCTTAGACTCGCGATGAATTTTAATTGAACAGCACCGAACACAAGTGTGATCACCATACCCACAATGTTTGCAACAACAGCAGGAAGAAGAGTAAAACTTGTTTTTTCTAAGATGAGTCCAGTAATATAAGCAGCGATTATGAATCCAACGATGTAACCTCCTGTTGGACCAATCAGGACCATAAAACCACCTTTAGCCTCAGAGAAAACAGGGAGACCGATCGCTCCCATAGCGACGTAGATCATTACTGCTAACGTGCCGTACTTACGACCTAAAATGGTTGCGCAAAGCCCAATCGCTAAAGTCTGTCCCGTAATCGGAACTAGTGGAAGTGGAATGGTCAGCTGAGCGAGCATCGCTGTAATTCCTGCCATCAGTGCGGCGTATAGTGACATCTTCAGTTTTTGATTACTTTCATGCATGTCTGTTGCACCCCTTTTTTTAATGTTAACGTAAAAATAATAACAGTTAACATTACATTAAACAGCTCCTTAATGTTTGTCAAGATACGGCTTACAGCGATATAGCACTTGTTTAAAAGTGGTAAAAATAGGTTATTATACTTCTAAACAACCTTGACAATTTAGGGAGTTATTCATAAAATACAAATTAGCATCTAAATTTTTTAATAACGATGATAGGGAATAGTAAAAAAAGAATGGAAATGATAGAGAGTTGACGGCTGGTGCAAGTCAACCCGGACTTTTTTGAACTCACCCTTTAGTTGCAAGTGTGAATGAAGTAATGCTTGCCGTTCGCCGCGTTAAGGTATGTTTCCGAGTGAATGCGATCGTTGCATTAATCAGGGTGGTACCGCGGCAGGTTTAAATTGTTTACTAACCTTTCGTCCCTAATGTTTATTAGGGGCGGGAGGTTTTTTGTTTTTAAAGTACAGTTTTCTAAGGAGGATCGGTTATGTATTATAACCACAAAACAATCGAGAAAAAGTGGCAGAAGTTCTGGGATGACAACAAGACGTTCCAAACTAAAGAAGAATATGATAAAAAGAAATTTTACGCGCTAGATATGTTTCCATACCCATCTGGAGCTGGCCTTCACGTTGGTCATCCAGAAGGTTACACGGCGACAGATATTCTATCTAGAATGAAGCGTATGCAAGGATACAACGTACTTCATCCGATGGGGTGGGATGCTTTCGGACTTCCTGCAGAACAGTATGCGCTTGATACAGGAAACGATCCGGCAGAATTTACAGAAACAAACATCAACACGTTCCGCAGACAGATTAAAGAGCTTGGTTTTTCTTATGACTGGGACCGTGAAGTTAACACAACAGATCCTTCTTATTACAAATGGACACAATGGATTTTTATCCAGCTTTATAATAAAGGACTTGCGTATGTAGATGAAGTACCTGTGAACTGGTGTGAAGCACTTGGAACGGTACTCGCGAACGAAGAAGTCATCGATGGAAAAAGTGAACGCGGAGGCCATCCTGTCGTTCGTAAACCTATGAGACAATGGATGCTTAAGATCACAGCATACGCTGACAGATTATTGGAAGATCTAGATGAACTAGATTGGCCTGAGAGCTTGAAAGATATGCAGCGAAACTGGATCGGCCGCTCAGAGGGAGCTGAAGTTCACTTTGATGTAGATGGACATTCCTCTCATATCACAGTGTTCACAACTCGACCGGATACACTTTTTGGGGCGACATACTTAGTACTGGCTCCTGAAAATAAACTAGTAAACGAAATTGTATCAGAAGACCAAAAAGAGGCTGTAACGGCTTATCAAAGACAAGTAGAAACAAAGTCAGATCTTGAACGTACAGAACTTGCTAAAGAAAAATCTGGTGTGTTTACCGGGGCATATGCGATTCATCCCGTAACAGGCGCGAAACTTCCGATCTGGATTGCAGACTATGTACTAGCAAGCTATGGAACGGGTGCGATCATGGCAGTTCCTGCGCACGATGAACGTGATCACGAGTTCGCAGTGAAGTTTGAACTTCCGATCTCTGAAGTGGTTGCCGGCGGAAATGTGGCAGAAGAAGCGTACACAGGTGATGGTGAACACGTTAATTCAGATTTCTTGAATGGCATGCAAAAAGAAGAAGCGATTGCAGCGATGAACGATTGGCTTTCTGTTAACAAAAAAGGTGAGAAGAAGATCACTTACCGTCTTCGTGACTGGTTGTTCTCACGTCAGCGTTATTGGGGCGAACCGATCCCGGTCATCCACTGGGAAGATGGTACGATGTCGACAGTATCAGAAGATCAACTTCCTCTTCTTCTACCAGTTGTTAAAGAGATCAAACCTTCTGGTACTGGGGAATCTCCACTTGCTAACGTTGAAGAGTGGGTAAACGTTGTAGATGCTGAAACAGGAAAGAAAGGACGTCGTGAAACGAATACGATGCCACAATGGGCAGGAAGCTGCTGGTATTACCTTCGTTATATCGATCCGAAAAACGAGGAGCAATTAGCATCTCCTGAGAAGCTTAAGCATTGGCTTCCGGTTGATATTTATATTGGTGGAGCTGAGCACGCAGTATTGCACCTTCTTTATGCTCGTTTCTGGCATAAGGTTATGTATGATCTTGGTATCGTTCCGACAAAAGAGCCTTTCCAAAAACTTTACAACCAGGGAATGATCCTTGGAGAAAATAATGAAAAGATGAGTAAATCTAAAGGGAACGTAGTTAACCCTGATGAGATCGTATCGAGCCATGGGGCAGATACACTTCGTTTATATGAGATGTTCATGGGACCACTTGACGCTTCTATCGCTTGGAGCACAACTGGTTTAGATGGAGCTCGCAGATTCTTGGATCGTGTATGGAGATTACTTCTAGCTGAAGATGGAGAGAAAATCAATCCGTCGATTCAAGATACAAATGGAACAGAAGCCTTCAATCGTCTTTATCATATGACGGTGAAGAAAGTAACTGAAGATTATGAAGGACTTCGCTTTAATACTGCCATCTCACAATTGATGGTCTTTGTGAATGAAGCAAACAAACAAGAAATTCTTCCAAAAGATTTCATGCAAGGTTTTGTTAAGATGCTTTCCCCGATCGCTCCGCATATTTGTGAGGAACTTTGGGAATTGTTAGGTGGAGAAGGCACCATCGCATATGCATCTTGGCCAGTTTGGGACGAAGCTCAACTTGTAGAGAATGAAGTTGAAATTGTAGTCCAAGTGAACGGTAAACTTAAAGCGAAGATGACGATTGCCGCAAACATCAGTGGATCTGATATGGAAGAAGCTGCGTTGAAAGATGAATCCGTTCAACAAAGCATTGAAGGAAAGACGATTCGCAAAGTTATTACAGTTCCAGGTAAGCTTGTGAATATCGTTGCGAATTAAAGGAGGCAAATACTCATGGAAGAACTAAAAGAAATTTCACCGTCAGAAGTAAAACAATTGCTTCAAGAAGGAAAAAAGATTTCTCTGATTGATGTTCGTGAAGATGAAGAAGTTGCTGAAGGTAAGATCCCAGAGGCAGCGCATATCAAAATGGGTGAGATACCAGTTCGTTTAGATGAAATAAACAAGGACGAAGAACACATCATCGTCTGCCGTTCCGGACGACGCAGTGAGAATGTAGCATATTTCCTGCAAGATCATGGATTTAAGGTCAAGAATATGACTGGCGGTATGTTGGAATATAGTAAGGACTAATAAAAAACTCTCTGCTCAAGATATGAGCGGAGAGTTTTTTTGGTTATATATATGACTTTATTAATGAATGTTTAAATTTCCAAGAACTAGCCGATAGAAAGGGTATACTTACTAGCCTTGGAGGCTTACAAATGCCATTAAAACACGCAAAAACTAAAAAATGGACCTATATCCTAGCTGTTTTGTTTACCTTACATACTGTAAGTACAATAGGTTTAATGTACAATGAGAGCTTTTTGATGTATGGAATAGATCTTGGAATTGTTGTGCTTTTTGCAATTCTGATATACAAAATGCTGATCGAAAAAGATAGTTATGCGGTAAATTTAGAACAGGAGATCTTAAATCATAAAGAGACGTTTGCTGAATTAGAAGCAAACCGCGTAAAGCTTCAAAACATATTTGATAGTATCGACGTTGCGATCTGGTCGCACAACCTAAAAACGAATAAACTTTTAATAACATCGGGTATTGAAAAATTATATGGTTATCCTTTGCAAGCTTTTTATGACGACTCAGAATTATGGAAGAAGGTAATTCATCCAGACGATGATGAGATCATCATGAACCGAGGCATTTCCATAAAAAACGGATTGATCACTACAAGCGAATATCGCATCATGAAGCCGAACGGTGAGATACGTTGGATACAAGATCGGGGAATCCCTTTTTTGGATGCCAACAACGAATTAGTTGATTTTAACTCCATCCTTATTGATATTACGGAAAGAAAAAGAGCTGAGATAACGATTGAGCATATGGCTTATTATGATGAATTAACTGGCCTGCCAAATCGTAACGGCTTTATGCAGGCGATTGAAAAACAAATACTAGAATCAAAGCTTCAAAATCGAAATCTAGCCTTAATGTATGTTGATCTCGATCGGTTTAACGTTCTGAATGATACGCTTGGACATAGTTTTGGTGATCTGCTGCTTCAGAAAGTAGCAGAACTCTTAAAGGTTACGGTAGGTTATTACGGAACGGTATTTCGAAGGAGCGGGGATGAATTTTTGATCTTGCTGAATTTTAAAGATATCAGTGAGATCAAACAGAAAGCAGAGAAAATTATTCAAGCTTTTACAAAACCGTTTAAATTGAGTGGGCAAGAAGTATTTACAACACCAAGTATCGGTATTAGTATCTATCCTGAGAATGGTACAGACAGCGAAACCCTATTGAAACGTGCTGATTCCGCTCTGTATCAGGCAAAAGAAAAAGGGCGAAACACGTATCAATTTTTCGCAGAACAACGTGATGGCCGGATGGAAAGAAGGTTGAACCTCGAACATGGTTTAAGAAAAGCATTAATGAACAACGAGTTCTATCTTGTTTATCAGCCTTTAGTTCATATCGGTAATAAGAAAATTCTAGGTGTTGAAGCGTTATTACGCTGGAATAAAGAAGATGAAGGAATGATCTCACCGGCTGAGTTTATTCCGATCGCTGAAGAAACGGGGATGATTCTACCGATTGGTGAATGGGTGTTAAGAGAAGCTTGTACCCAAGGGTTAAGTTGGCATAAAAATGGCTTCAATGATCTCTTGATCTCGGTAAATATTTCAGTTAGACAGCTATTAGATGAATCTTTTATTGAAAGAGTAGAAAGTATTCTTTCAGAGACTGAGTTTCCACCTACTTCATTAGAGTTGGAGATTACAGAAAGCACGACGATGCAAAACATGGAAGAAGCTCTTCCGATTTTGAATGATTTAAGAGTAAAAGGAATTCGCATTTCAGTGGATGACTTTGGTACGGGTTATTCCTCTTTAACGTATTTGAGACAATTACCTGTTGATACATTAAAGATTGATAAGATGTTTATCGATGACATCTTAATAGATCAAAAAGCAGGAGCGATTGTAAAAACGATCATTGATATGGGACACAATCTTGATTTTCACGTCATTGCAGAAGGTATCGAAAGCTGTGAGCAGATTAATTTCTTAGTAGAGCAAGGATGTATATACGGTCAAGGTTATCATCTGTACAAACCACTTCATGCTGATGAACTTCAAAAACAGTTGCATAAGAATGTTGTTATGAATTAAAAAGAGCTTAAAACGCCGCTAATGAAAGGTGTTTTGAGCTTTTTTTAATGAATTTATAATTAAGACGCCTTTGTCGAGGAGACATTCGGAACCTCTTGACCTACCAACAAGACTACTATTACACAATCAAATGTTTTATATTCTTCATTTCGTGAAACACTACATAAGTAGACAATAGAAGGAGTGGATATGTAGTGAATGTATTAGTAATCGGAGCAAACGGTAATATTGGTAAAATGACATGTAATATACTAGCTGATCAAGAACACTCTATTAAAGCGATGGTACGAAAGGAAGAACAGCAAGATCATTTTCTGCATGAGAATATTACTGCTGTTTTAGGTGACTTAGAAGGAGATTTCGACCATGTTTATGAAGGGATCGAAGCTGTCATCTTTACAGCAGGTTCTGGTGGTCATACAGGACCGGATAAAACAGATGCTGTAGATTATGAAGGAGCGGTAAAGTCCATACAATTAGCACAAAAACATAAGGTGAAACAATTCATACTTGTAAGTTCAGTTGGTGCTGACACTCCTGAGAAAGGACCAGAAGGACTTCAGCATTACCTTGAGGCAAAAGGAAAAGCTGATCAAGAACTGATCAACAGCACTTTAAATTATACGATCTTGCGTCCGGGTGCATTAACGGATGAGGATGGAATGGGCATGATTCAAGCGAAAGAAAAACTGAACGAGCGTGGATCTATTCCTCGTGCAGATGTGGCAAGAACACTTGCGGCATGTGTAGGGAATGAAAACGTAAGCCATAAAGTTTTTGAACTGATTGAAGGAGAAGTACCTATTCAAACTGCTCTTGAAAATCTGTAAGACAAAACTAGTCAAAACTTAACAAAGGATAAGCATCTCCATAGGCCGAAAGAATATCAAAACTATTGGCTGAAAGGGGATGCTTTTTTATGATACAAGTAAAAATCTTCGATGAAGATCATGAAGAGGATTTAGAAATCGCCATAAATGAGTTTCTGAGTATTGTTCCTCCTGAGAATGTTGTGGATATTAAGTATCAGATTGCCGTTTGTGATAATGTACACTCAGAGGACGATACGATGTTTTCTTTTTCAGCGTTGATTATCTATAAGAAAATTGGATCGCCAAAATAAAGAAGAGTGGCAACCCCTTAGTGGTTGCCACTCTTCTTGTTTTATAGGTTTAGCCCAATGCATGGTAAGCTGCGTTAGTACCCGCAATATTACCTGTTACAAAGGCAACGGTAATATTATAACCACCTGTGTATCCGTGAAGATCTAAGATTTCACCACAGAAGAATAAGCCTTCTTGTTTCTTGGATGCCATCGTTTGAGGTGCGATCTCTTTAACTGAGACTCCGCCTCCAGTAACAAAAGCTTTTTCGATCGATAATGTACCATTAACAGAAAATGAGAAACTCTTCATTTGTAAAACAAGCTGACGAAGTGCTTGTTTAGAAACTTGATCAGCAATCGCCTCACCATCAATCTCTGCCCGTTCGATTAAAAAATGAAGAAACTTTTCTGGAAGCATTCCTTTGAGTACGTTCTTAAGTGCTTTCTTAGGTTCAGAATCTATCCTTTTCTGGAGGGAAGTAAGTAACGTATCTTCATTCTCATCTGGAAAAGAATCAATTCTCATCTCGATCGATGGTACATCAAACTTTTTCAAAGCTTTTACTACATATTGGCTGCATCTTAAGGCTGCAGGACCGGATACTCCAAAATGAGTAAAAATCATGTCCATCTGATGAGCTTTGATCAACTTGCCTTTTGGATTCCATACAGAGAGTGCAACGTTTCTTAATGATATACCTTGCAACGTTTTATGTTTGATGAATGGTTCATTAGAAGTGATAGGAACCTCAGTCGGGTAGAGCTCTGTAATCGTGTGTCCCGCCTTTTTAGCCCATGCATAACCATCTCCTGTGGAACCTGTATGTGGAACAGATTTACCGCCTACGGCAATTACAATCGATTTTGTTTGGATCACTTCTCCGCTATGAAGGATGATCTCATGAATATCTTCGCCATAATGTATCGTTTTTACGGGAGTGTTCGTTTGGATCGTAACACCAAGCTGCTTTATTTTTTGCAGAAGAGCAGCCACAACATCAGTCGCCTTATTTGTAACAGGGAACATGCGTCCATGGTCCTCTTCTTTTAGTTCGATTCCTAGCCCTTCGAAAAATCGAATGATGTCTTCGTTGTTAAAAACAGAAAAGGCGCTGTATAAAAAACGTCCGTTACCCGGAATATGCTTGATAATTTCTTCAACAGGCAGGCGGTTTGTGACGTTGCAGCGTCCGCCACCTGAAATAGCAAGTTTACGGCCTAGTTTTTCTCCTTTATCGATTAATAGTACACGTGCACCATTCGTAGCAGCACCGACACTCGCCATGAGGCCAGAAGGTCCACCGCCGATTACTATACAATCATAAGTCATACAATCCCAACTTTCTAATACGTTCAATAAAAGTCATTTCATACAATAGCATAGCTTTAACAAAAAGACTATAAGTTTCATAATCCTTACTTTTTTGCAAAAAGTTAAAGTAGGTTACATCCGCTTTTAATGTGATACAATATCAATAATGTTTTTTAGGATGATTAGTAGGAGCTGAAAATAGTTGTCTCGATTACTTCGTGGAACATTGATTTTATCCGCTGCGACGTTTTTCTCGAAATTCATCGGATTAATCTTTGTCATTCCATTTACCAATCTAGTAGAAGAACAAGGTATGGCTCTATACGGCTATGCTTATATTCCATATACCATATTACTTAGTATTTCCACAATGGGAGTTCCGCTTGCTGTTTCTAAATTTGTTTCTAAATATAATGCATTAGGAGATTATGCGGCAGGGAGGAAATTGCTAAAATCTGGTCTTCTCGTCATGACGCTGACAGGAACTCTAGCTTTTGTCATCTTGTATATGCTGGCACCTATACTTGCTCATCAGATTATCGATGAAAAAGGCGGACAAGGCAACAGCATTGAAGACATTACATTAGTAATTCGAATGGTAAGTACGGCCCTGATCGTAGTACCTTCCATGAGTTTGATTCGTGGATATTTCCAAGGCTTTCAATCTATGGGGCCAACAGCGGTGTCGCAAGTCATTGAACAGATCGTTCGAATTGTGTTTATTCTTGTTGGAAGTTTCGTTGTAATTAATCTAATGAACGGTGAGATAACAACAGCAGTTGCGCTTTCTACATTTGCAGCTAC
Source organism: Fictibacillus tiangongensis (assembly GCF_048083785.1). GTDB lineage: Bacteria > Bacillota > Bacilli > Bacillales > Fictibacillaceae > Fictibacillus. Next base: position 3,010,761 of record NZ_CP182294.1, on the reverse strand, counting down.
GTTAGGAGCAGTTGCAGGCTTAGCCGTTCTCATCTGGTATTGGATCAAAAGAAAACCGCATCTGGACAAGATGTATAGAGAAAGTAAACCTGTTGCAGATATTTCATTAAAAGATATTTATAAGGAAACGATCAAGTATGCGATTCCGTTTGTAGCTGTCGGTCTAGCTATTCCGCTCTATCAGATGGTGGATCAGTTTACGATCGTTAACACGCTTAAGAAAATGGATTATACGCTGAAAGAAGCGGAATCTGTATTCGCCATCATCACACAAATCGCGCATAAGCTTGTTATGATTCCAGTATCATTAGCAACTGCTCTTGCACTAACCTTGATACCTGTCATAACGAAATCGTTCACCCAAAACGATGATGAGATTCTTCATAAGCAGATCACGCAAACGTTTCAGATGGTGCTGTTCTTAACTGCACCAGCAGCGATCGGGCTAGCAGTTCTTGCATACCCTGCGTATGGTGCACTCTTTGGGTTATCATCCATGGAGACCGGGGGTTATTACCTTCAATGGTACGCACCAACCGCGTTATGGTTTGCGATGTTTACAGTTACAGCAGCAATTCTGCAAGGGCTTAATCAGCAACGGTATGCGTTTATCAGTTTATCAGCTGGCTTCTTAGCAAAACTGATTCTAAACAAACCTCTATTATTGCTGTTCGGTGGGACTGGCTCTGTCATTGCTACTGACATCGGATATACACTTTCGATCTTGTTCAATCTGTATATCATTAAAAAATATAGCGGCTTTTCATTTAAATGGGTATATCGAAGAACCGTTCTGATCACGTTGTTTTGTGCAGCGATGGCTATAACTGTTATGATCGTATCCTCGCTCTTAGGTGAGACAGAAACAAGACTTGATACAATCATTAAATTAACGGCAGGAATTCTCACTGGAGGAGCAGTGTATGTGTTCTTAAGTCACCGATCAGGATTATTAAATATCATACTAGGTGATCGCATTCCTTTTTTGAAACGCAGAAAATAAGTAAAGAAAAAAGAAGGCTGATAAGTGGCCTTCTTTTTCTGCGGTATTCATTTTTTAACATGATTTTGTTCATCATACCATTTAAGTTGATTGCCAATGCTGTATCCTTCGAGAGGAACTTCAAATTGAAATCCTGCTCTTTCAAGCGCGGGCTGTAAGAATTCCCGGTATACCCAGCCGCCATGAATATAAATCTTACATTGAGAAGGCTTAACGTTTTGTTCTAAGTCTTGTATCACGTGATGAGCCCATTCCCGTTTTTCTGATGTCGTAAAATTTTTGATAGAAACATTATACGGTTCAATGTATTGGTCTTTCGTTACGAGTCCTTCTTTAGCACTAAAAAAGTAAAAATCATCATAATGGTTTTGTGCGTATTGAACAGACTTAACGAATAAGGGACTTATGTATAAATCTATAGCTGCAGAAGGGGTAGAAGCTTTTTTTCGAGCAGTTGCTAGAAGACCTATTTTCCTTTTCATTCCAATTCCTCCTATAGTACTAAATTACCCCGTTTCTTCAAAAATCAATCAATTTTTTACAATAATATAGGAAAAAAAGATCATTCATTCAGGAGGTTTCATATGAGAATAGATAAATGGTTATCAAACACAGGCTATGGAAGCAGAAAAGAAGTAAAACAGCTGCTAAAATCAGGTGCAGTTACGTTGAACGGTGAGGTTGTAAAGGATGCAAAGACTCAAGCAGACCCTGATCATGACAACGTTATGGTTCATGGAGCAGAAGCTGTTTATAAAGAGTTTATCTATCTGATGATGAACAAGCCCCAAGGAGTAATCTCAGCAACTGAAGATTCCAGGCATGAAACAGTAATTGATCTACTTTATATGGAAGATCAAAATTTTGAACCATTTCCTGTTGGAAGGTTAGACATTGATACAGAGGGTCTATTGATTTTAACAAATGATGGCCAGCTGTCACATTCTTTGTTATCACCAAAAAAACATGTTCCTAAGACGTATTACGCAAAAATAAATGGATCGATTCCAGAAGATGCATTTGTAAGCTTTAAAGAGGGTGTCATCTTAGATGATGGGTATAAAACAAAGCCTGCTTTATTAAAAATCTTGACTAATGACGATAAAGAATCAGAGATTGAGCTAACCATCACTGAAGGGAAATTTCATCAAGTGAAAAGGATGTTTGAGGCTATCGGCAGAAAGGTCATTTTCTTAAAACGAATTCAGATGGGACAACTCAAGCTTGATGAATCGCTTGAGTCAGGAATGTATCGAGAGCTTGCGGAAGAAGAACTATCCTTACTTTCTTTAAAAGGAGATGTTTTTGAATAATTTATAAGGGGTATCTTCCAATAAAAAGGAGTTGTATACCAATGAAATTATCTGCAGAGAAGTTAATGGGTGCAAAAGCTCAAAATCATACGATATCGACCGAAGAAACACAGCATAAAATCAATGACATCCTATTTAATATGTACGATCACCGCTTATGTTATTTTACGTACACCGTTGACAACGGAATCAATCAGCGTGAAGAGATTCCCTCAGATAAGCATATGGAAACAGTTGTTGCTGCCACTTCAGGAATCGGTACACAACATACTCCGTTTACAGGAAGCTCTAACCTTGCTGCTAATCAGAACTATGGAAAAGAGACCTTTTTTATCCCTTGGCATCAAGTGAAAGAATTTAATGAAGATAAACTTGTGTTTTCCGGAAATGAATTACAAAGAGATGAACCAAAAGAGTGTTATTCTTATATGGCTATAAAAGATTGGACTGTTATCGATCAAGATGGTGAAAAAGTCGGAAAGATAAAAGATTTGATTATTGATACAGATCGTCAGCAAGTTATCGGTTTTTCTCTTGCCGAAGGATTTTGGAAGAATTTATTCGGTCAGGATGATAAGTATATGCCTGTTTCAGGAACACCGAATTGGGAAAATCGTGAATGGAACATTGAAAGAACTCCTGATCTGCTCTTAAGAGATAACAAGGACGAACTTTAATAATAGCTAATAACAAAAAAAGTCCCCGCTAATTCAATAGCGGGGATTATTTCATGCAATATGCTTATCCGAAAATGATTTATTATATCTTTTTTAAGATACTTTTACTTTTTTGCCTGTTGTTTCCCACATACCTCGGGCAGGACTTGTTACTAAATTGTTATAAGAGAGGACGTTAAGATCTCTCTGGATGGTACGCTGCGTAGTTCCAAATTCTTCAACTAGTTCTCGTGTTGTTACAGTACCTTTCTTGCGAATAAACAAATACAGGGCTTTCACACGATTCAACATTCTGTCAGTTGAAGGACTCAAAAAACCACTCCTTGTTATTTAGATAGTTGTTAACACACTATATGATACCAGTCTAAAGTTAATGAAATATGAACGTTGTATTACATTCTTTTTAATTCTTAAGACCCATCCTTTTTAATAAAAAAAAGCGAAGAATCCGTATCGGTTCTCCGCTGCGTCAGCCATTAAATGTAGTAATAACGTTCAAAAAGATGTCTGTGCGGCTAGGCAGCAAAACCTCATAACGAACATATGATCCTTAATATAAAGATATAGAGGAAAACTGTCAGTTAACCAACACTACACCTCCTATTTGGCACCATTATACACTAAAATTATTATTTGTCAATATCTCATTATTCCTGAGAAAGCAAACCCATCTAACCATTTTAATGGGAATAAGGTACAATAATAAGGTTATTAAAAATTTATGTAAGGAGCGATGAGGTGTATATTTTACAAAAGCTGATGAATAGACTTATCGTTATAAATAAGTTTGGAATTTTTTCATTTACCTTTTTTATTGTTATTTTTTCGTCAGTCGTTATGCATCTTTTAGAGCCAAAAACATTCCCCAACTGGTTTGACGCCCTATGGTATGTAATGACTACCGTTACCACGGTCGGTTATGGCGATTATTATCCGGTATCCACTGCAGGAAGAATCTATGCGATATTCATCTTTTTGATCGGTATAGGTATTGCTGGTCTGGCTATTGGAAAACTGGTAGAAGCATTAGGTGCTCATCGTAAACGAAAGGAGGAAGGAAGATTGACTTTTAAAGGAAGAAATCATTTTGTAATTATAGGTTGGTCTGAGAAAGCAAAATATGCTGTTAGTGAAATTATAGAAACACATCCAAACTTAGAAGTCGTTCTTATTGATAATCTATCTGTAACACCGATTACACATCAGAATGTTCACTATATTCAAGGAGATCCATCAATAGAAGAAACGCTCGTACAGGCAAATTTGAAAGAAGCAAAATCTGTACTAGTGTTTTCGGATGATTCGATTCATGATTCAGCTCTTGCTGATGGAAAGACTCTGTTGATCGTAACCTCGGTTGAACGCTTAACTCCTCACATACATAGTACGGTAGAGATAAAAAAAGAGGAGCATATTAAAAACTTTAGGCATGCTAAAGTAGATGAGTTTGTCTTAAGTCATGAAACCGTTTCTCGTATGGCTGTAAGGTCCGCCTTTTCTAAAGGCATTACAGAAATATACACACAACTTCTTTCTCATAAAGAAGGAGAGAATTTATTTGAAGTTCGTAAACGAGCGGAATGGGTAACATATAAAGATGCTTTTGACAGTTTGTTGCAGCAAGGTGCTACACTTATAGCTGATGGTAACGATCTGTCGATTAACAAAAAATTAAAGAAATCGATTCCTGATAATGCACGTCTTTATATTATCTGCAGCAAAGATGTATACGAGTCGATTCTAAAACCATGAGTAATATGACAAGTAAAGAACAAGTTTTTTGAAAGGGTGTTAAAAATGGATCAAATTAATTGGAAAGAACAGGTTGAAAAGAGAAAGAAACAACTTATGGAAGATACAAAAGGGTTGTTGCGGATTCCAAGTCTGCTTGATGAAGAGAATGCAAAAGAAGGAGCTCCTTTTGGCCACGAAATAGAAAAAGCTTTAACGTATATGTTGGATCTTGGAAAAGACAGTGGAATGACCGTTAAGAATGTAGACGGATATGCAGGACACATCGAGATTGGAAATGGAGAAGATATCGTAGGTGTTCTCTGCCATGTTGATGTGGTTCCTCCTGGTGATGGCTGGACTGTAGATCCTTTTGGAGCAGAACTAAAAGATGGAAAGATCTTTGCACGAGGTGCGATCGATGATAAAGGTCCTACAATGGCAGCTTTTTATGGTATGAAGATCATTCAAGAATTAAAGCTTCCGTTATCGAAAAGGGTCCGTATGATTATTGGTTGTGATGAAGAGAGCAACTGGCAATGTGTAAGACATTATTTTACGAAAGAAGAGATGCCAGCGATCGGATTTGCTCCTGATGCAGATTTTCCTATCATCTCTGCGGAAAAAGGAATTTTTGATGTAGAGCTTCGTCTTATAAGCGATCAAGAAGGAGACAAAGATGGACTTCAATTACTTTCCTTTACATCGGGCCAACGTTTAAACATGGTACCAGATTATGCTGAAGCTACAATCCAATGCAGCGATTTAGAGGAAGTACAGCGATTATTTGAAGCATTCGGACAGAAATCTGGAGTAGAATTTAGTGCTCACATCGAAGGTGATGCTTTGACCCTAAAAGTTAAAGGGAAATCGGCACACGGAAGTACACCTGAAATGGGTAAAAATGCGGGACTTATACTAGGTGAATATTTGAACACTCTGTCGTTCACTGGAACGGCCAAATCTTTTCTCAAGTTGTTGGACGAGCTGACGGGAGAGTATACAGGTGATAAATTAAATATCGCAGCAGAAGATGAGGCGAGCGGTAAGCTGACGGTTAATGTTGGAGTCCTCTCGTATAGCGGGACAGAAGGCGGAAAAGTAGGGTTAAACATACGCTATCCGGTTACACATGACAGCAAGAAAATCGAACATACATTATCAACCAGAATCAAGACAGATGATTGGACGATGAGAATCATCGAAAACAATCCACCAAACTATGTAGAAGAAAATCACCCGTTGATTAAAACGCTTCAAAAAGTATACGAAGATCAAACAGGCAAAAAAGGTGAATTGATGGCTATTGGTGGAGGAACTTATGCAAGGTCATTGGAAACAGGAGTTGCATTCGGTGCACTGTTCCCAGGAAGAGAAGATGTGGCTCACCAAAAGGATGAGCACATGTTTGTAGAAGATTTATTTCTTGCTTCTGCCATTTATGCACAAGCCATATACGAACTAGCTAAATAGCAAATAAGAGAGGGTACATCATGAATCATTCGTTCGATCAAACCTCTATCAGTCTAAAAGGCTTTTACCTATTAAGTTTTTTTGGTCTAGGGAGTTTATTTCCGTTATTAGGTGTTTATTTTAAAGACTCAGTAGGTCTCAGCGGGACAGAAATTGGGACCTTAATGTCCATCAGCCCAGTCGTAATGATTTTTGCTCAACCTCTATGGGGTATCGTTACAGATTATTCAAGACGTCCAAGGGCCGTTTTAGTACTTTCTTTACTTCTAACAGCGTGCTTAGGGTTTAGCATCTATCTGTTTGAATCTTATTTTTGGTTAATAGGAATACTTATCGCTTTTTCTTTCATGCAGAGTGCCTTAGTTCCTGTTTCAGATAGTATTCTTTTAAATTACGTACAAAAAGAGAACAAGCAATATGGAAATTACAGGCTTTTTGGAGCAATCGGATTTGCTATAGCCGTATTTATAGCAGGAAGGCTTGCGGATTCTATAGGGACTCAAGTGATCTTCTATATGTTTACTTCTGTTCTTCTTCTTTGTATGTTCTTTGTAATCAAGATGCCAAAAGATAATCAATCGCTCCGAACAGATCTTAGAAAGGGTATTAAACAATTAGTTAGGATGCCTTCTTATTTAGTTTTCCTTTCCGCTACTTTCTTGGTATTTGGTCCTATTTTTGCTAATAATTTTTATTTTGGATTTTACATTCAAGAAACAGGCGGAACTTTGGCTGGTGTTGGACTAGCCTTCTTGATCGCAGCAGGAAGTGAAGCACCATTTATGAAGTTTGCAGGACTCACAATAAAAAGGTGGGGAATGATGCATATTATGGTCTTTGCAGCGTCTGTATCTGCTGTTCGTTGGACGTTTTATTTCTTTGAACCATCGTATCAAATCGTACTGATGACAACAGTTGTACAAGGATTTTCAGTTGGTCTGTTCATTCCAGCAGCTATGGATTATGTACGAACTTATACACCCGTTGAAGTACGAGCAACAGCTGTTTCCTTATACACGGCTGTGGGAAATGGTTTAGGCTCTTGGTTTTGTACGTTCGTAGGCGGGGTGATCTTTGATAAATACACCATCTTTTACACATATTTATTTTTCGGAGTTCTATCATTCATAGGACTGCTCATGGTCTTGATCCTTACAAAGATGGAAGTGCAAGGTCGAATACTGATTCAACGATCTCTGTAAAATTCAAAAGTGCACATTGCTTTTGGCAGTCGCTGAATTCTGTTTCATGCTATTTATAAAAAAGCATCCCGATATTGGGATGCTTTGTGTTTATTCAAACTGAAACAGATCACTTGATAGATACCGTTCTCCAGAATCACACGTAATACAAACTACGATTTCGCCTTTTTTGCGCTTCTCCGCAATTTTTAAAGCCGCATATACAGCAGCTCCTGAAGATGGACCGACCAAGATGCCTTCTTCTGATGCAAGTCGTCTCGTGATCGTATACGCGTCTTCATCGTTTACTTGAACAATCTCATCATAAACACTTTGATTTAAGATGGGCGGAATGAAACCAGGACTCGTTCCTACAAGCTTATGTTTCCCAGGTTTACCTCCAGAAAGAACAGGAGACCCTTTAGGTTCTACCACATGTACAGTTAAATTCGGAAAAAATATTTTAAGCTGTTCACCCGTTCCTGTAATCGTCCCTCCGGTACCAGCAGGTGCGATAAAAGCGGTAAAGGGTTTGTTCAACTCTTCAACGGCTTCTTTAATCTCAATCGCTGTACTTCCTCTATGCGCATCAGGGTTTGAAGGGTTCTCGAATTGCATGGGCATATAGCTGTTAGGAATTTCTTCTGCAAGCTCTCGTGCCTTCTTAATCGCTCCAGGCATCTTTTCATCACCAGGAGTTAGTACAACTTTTGCGCCATATGCCTTTAAAAGATTAATTCTTTCTTCTGTCATCGTATCAGGCATCACAATTATGGAAGAATAACCTCTAGCGGCCGCATTCATAGCGAGTCCGATCCCGGTATTCCCTGATGTTGGTTCGATAATGGTAGAACCTTCTTTTAAGAGACCTTTTTGTTCTGCGTTAATAATCATATTATAGGCAGCTCGGTCTTTCAGGCTTCGACTAGGATTATAATACTCTAGTTTCACATATACATCGGCTCCCTCTTGATGAGGAAGGCGGTTTAACTTTACGATAGGTGTGTCACCGATTAAATCTGCAATATTTGTAACAACTCTCATAAACTGCACTCCTTTTTCTTGCTGAATCAATTATAACAAATAAGTCACGTGTGAAAAAAGCAGATGAATTTATGTATTCTTTGATAAAATAAATGAAGGTGTGTGAGGAATATGCAAAGACATTATTTTTTGGCAGTCAAGCTTCCTGATGAGGCGAAAACCAAGCTTGCAAAAATTTGCAGCGATTTAAAGAACGAACATCATTTTAAAACGTGGGTACACCCTGAAGATTTTCACATCACTTTAGCTTTTTTAGGTGTTGCTTCATCAGAGAAGATTGAAAAACTTCATAAGCTACTAAACGAAAAAATGAATAAAACAGAGAACGTTTTTTCTCTTCAAGTAAACCAATTCGGTTTTTTTGGAAACGAACAGCACCCAAGAATTTTCTGGGCAGGTGTTGAGGATGAACCCTTTTTATATACTCTGCAAAAACAAGTGGCTTATGTATGTGAGAAGGCAGGTTTTCAGCTAGATAAAAGACCTTATGCACCGCATATTACGCTTGCAAGGAAACATATAAAGTCAGCCCATCATTTGGTGGACCCTCAGAAATGGTGGAAACAATATGGTAAAGAGATTCGATTCCATGCAGATCAATTTGTTCTCTATGAAACGCATATAGAGAAACATCCGAAATACCATGTTTTACACTCTTATTCGATATAGAGAGATGAAAAGAGAGGAGATCTAATGGCGCAGCTTGTTAAATTACTTGATTATGTATCCAGATACGAAAACAATTTATATCACTATCAATCGTTATTTACACGAATTAAAGAAAATCGATGGAAAGCATATCAACAACAAAACGAAACAGATCATCTCAAGCGCACGCATCATGAATTTCGCGAAAAATTATTTCATCATCAGATGAATTGGGCGACATCGACTGTGAAAGAAATCTCAAATTGGGATAAAAAGTATCTACACGATAAAACACTAAAGTTACTCATTCAAGGAATTCCTGATAACTACTTTTTGTTCTATGAACCTGTTATTCGAGTGAAAAAAACAGGTGTGGAACTAAATATTATCTTAGTTGGCCCCGCAGAGGTATGGCTGATTGTCTGGATGAATGGGGAGGGAATTTGGCAAGAAGCTGAAAACAAACGTTTCTGGAAGAATGTTCGACACGAGGAGAAAGAAACTGCGTTGAGTCCTTTTATTCGGCTCGAACGTATGCAATCTATAGTACGAGAAGCTTTGGAACCCTTTCAAAAACAGTTGTCTATTAAACCATGCATTATTGCACCCCAAGCATTCATAGATTTTACGAGTGATTGGAGAAGAGTCAGCTATGTAGATAAACGCAATTTTAATGAGTGGCATGCCCTTCTGCAGCAAAACCCAGCCCCCATAAAAGGATTGCAATTAAAGTTTGTGTCTGAACTCCTAAAATTAGGTGTGACAAACTCTCTTTATAGGAAAGATCCGTTATCCAGTGAGTCTGAGTTTCACTTTGAAGGTATTTGAGAGATTTTGTCGAAATACTTTTAAAAACATAGATTGAGGACGCACTGGAATGAAAAAATTTTTCTTTATTATTAATGCAAACAACGCAAAAGCAATTCATACATTTAATCAATTGAAAAAGGTAATGGATGAGGAAAAGATAAGCTATAGAACGTTTTATACGGAGTATAGCGGTCATGCGACAGAAATCGCGAAGAAGATTACATACATAAACAAAGATGATATTAAAGCTGTAATTGCTGTAGGTGGAGACGGTACGATTCACGAGGTTTTAAATGGCATGCAAGAAAATCAAAGCATACCTTTAGGCTTTATATCAGGAGGATCTGGCAATGATATTGTCCGGGTCTTAACGAAAGATGTAAAAGGATTAAAAAAACAGCTTCTTTATCTGAAACGTAACCGAATAGTAAAGACTGATACTGGCAATATTCAACTGGTAGGACGAAGCCATAAAATCCAGTCTTTTATTAGTGCGATTGGTATTGGTCTAGATGGAGAAGTCGCAAAGAGCACAAATGAAGCAGCATATAAAAAGTACCTGCATAAGCTGAAATTAGGTTCACTTGCATATGTTTTTACATTGTTTAAGGTTCTAAAGTTCTATGTGCCTGATTCTATGGAAGTAAAAATTGATGGACAAGAATATGTGTTTAATAAGGTCTGGCTTGTAGCTGTGGGTAACATGCCCTATTATGGAGGGGGTATGAAAATTTGTCCATCAGCTAAGAGTAACGATGGAATCCTAGATGTTTGTGTTGTGCATGATCTATCACTATTTAAACTGTTGTTGCTCTTTATTTCTGTATTTTGGGGTGGCCACGTAAACGTACAAGGAGTTTCACAATTTAAAGGGAAAGAGATTGAGGTTGTTACACGTAGATCTGTAGCGATCCATGCCGATGGTGAGTATAAAGGAACCACTCCTGTTCGTATTAAAGTTCAACCAGGTACGGTTTCAGTTAAAATATAAATTCATAAATGAGTGGGGAATTAAAATGAAATGGACAGATTTTTTTAATATTGCACTTTTTTCATTCCTTTGGGTGATGTTGATCGAAAAGAAGTCTGGTTTGAAAAAATGGATTCTAGATGTAACCAATGAACAGTTAATGATTGGGATTATCGTACCGATCGTTTTTTATGCGGCAATTGTTATTGCAGGAAGAATAATGAAGAATAAGTATTTAAATGCTGAGTGAAGATAAATAAACTTTTTTAGTTATCTTCGCCAAACGTGTGAGGCTGCCTAAAGTAAACCTATCTTACTTTTAGGATGAGTCTCTTTTTTTATATAAAAAAGGAATAACCAATTCATTTTACGTTCAATATGATGTAATAGCGATAAAGAGGGGTGAGTTCAATGAAAAGTGATCACATTTCAATGTCCGCATATTTGGATGATTTTTCTATGATAACGATTGTAGTTAATAAGCCCTTTTCGGTCAGCCCGTCACTTTCATTGGTAGATGATAAAAAGTTGGTTCAGCCGTTAACTATTGATAAACAAGAACATTATCATAATCAAATGATCTATAAATGCAGAACGAGAATGCCGATCGATTTAAAGAACCGTTATTGGGTCACGATTAACGAATCAAGAACCCCTTTAATGATCGGTAGCATTGTACGTACATCAAAGTTCGATAGTCTCTATTATGTTGAAACAAGTCTTGGAGCGATTTACACACCCGAGAGTACAACGTTTAAAGTTTGGTCACCTGTAGCCTTTGCGATGAAACTAAAGTATAAAACTCAACAATCTAATACCTTTATTGAACAAAAAATGTCACGGACCGAAAAAGGAGTTTGGGAAATTACGTTAGAAGGAGATCACCATCTTACAGAATATTTGTTTGTAGTAAACGTAAACCATGAATGGGTAGAAACAACAGATCCGTACTCTAAGTCTGTTACTGCAAATGGTGTATATTCGGTCGTTATTCATCTTCCAGAAACAGACCCTGAAGGATGGAATCGATCAGGAAAAAAGATAAACCTTCGTTCAAAAACAAACAGTATTATTTATGAAGTTCATGTTCGGGATTTAACGATCCATTCTGATAGTGGTGTCGTAAATAAAGGCAAATATTTAGGATTAACAGAAGCAGGAACAAAAACATCCAATGGGTTTCATACAGGTTTGGAATATTTGAAAAGTCTCGGTATCACTCACGTTCAATTGTTGCCCGTAGCAGACTTTGGAAGTGTTGATGAAACAATGCCTGATTCAGCGTACAACTGGGGATATGATCCGGTTCATTTTTTTTCTCCTGAAGGCTCGTATGCAACGAATCCCAGCGATCCCAGTTGCAGGATAAAAGAATTGAAAACATTAATACACACACTCCAACAAAATGGGCTCTCTGTTATTTTCGACGTGGTCTACAACCATGTATATAAAAGAGAGGAATCACCATTTGAAAAACTCGTTCCTGGCTATTTTTTTCGTTATGATAATGGGGGAAACCCGGTTAATGGAACCGGTGTAGGAAATGATACTGCATCGGAAAGAAAAATGATGCGAAAGTTCATCCTAGATGCTTTAACGTATTGGATGATTGAATATAAGGTAGATGGTTTCCGATTTGATCTGATGGGGATTCATGATGTTGAAACGATGAACCTAGCCGCTGAGAAACTAAAATCATTGAATCCTGGTGTCTTTTTGCTTGGAGAAGGTTGGGACTTAAATACGAATTTAGATCCAGAAAAACGAGCTACTCTTTCATCAGCTAAAAAGATGCCTTCCTATTCTTTTTTCAATGATGCTTTTCGGGACCATGTTAAGGGAAGCATCTTTCCTGACGGTCAGAGCGGTTTTATAAATGGTAATCATGATGAACGAATCAAACATCAAATGAAGCACGTGATGAGGGGTTATGCAGGTCAGAATTCAACATTTATCAAACCAGAGCAAAGCATTAATTATTCAGAATGTCATGATAATCATACTTTGTTTGATTTATTGTCTATCCGACATCCATTTGAAGATGAATACATGCGCAGAAAAAGACAACAGCTCGCCTTAGCGTTTACGATCTTTGCCCAAGGTGTTCCATTTATCCATGCTGGGCAAGAATGTTTTCGAACGAAGAAAGGTGAAGAGAACAGCTATAACCTCCCAGACACCATAAATGCGTTTGATTGGAGTCGATGTGAATCTTTTCAAAAAGAAGTTGATTATTTCAAACAGCTGATTAGGATAAGGAAATCACAGCCTATCTTCCTTGAAAGCTCAGCTGAGCTTTCGGAATGGATAGTCCCAGATGGCAGTCTCGGATTTAAGTTGCACCTACCAACCACCGATATAAAAAAGGATACTTCATATTGGAATAATGCTTTATTACTTTTTAACCAAACGACTAAACCGATATTAATCCGGTTAGAAAAAAACACATGGAGGTTAGCGATTGAAGATGAAAAATACTATAATCGGCTAATCGACGAAGATCTATATAAATTAGAACCATTATCTTTTTCTTTGTTATATTCTGTTTAGGATTGTAAAGAATCAAGAATCAAGTGCTTTTCTTGATTTTTTGTGTTAAAATAATGACTTCGCAGTAATTTAATTTGATACGGAAAAGCTATTAATTTTTGAATGAACAACTAATAAAAAACGGATTTCTTAACTAGACAAGAAGGTGAACATTTTGGAACAGATTTTGGGAGAAGATTGGCAGGTTTCCCCTGCTGGCGGAGCAACGGGAGAAGCATATATAGCTGAATATGGGAACCAAAAACTGTTTTTAAAGCGTAATTCCTCTCCGTTTTTAGCTGTTCTTTCTGCTGAAGGAATTGTTCCTAAACTTTTATGGACAAAAAGGTTAGGTAATGGAGATGTAATCACAGCTCAACAATGGCTAAACGGACGTGAACTGAAAGCAGCAGATATGAAAAGTGAGAATGTTGCAGAACTTCTGGCAAAAATTCATCGATCTCAAGAACTGCTTGGCATGATGAATCGACTCGAGAAAAAAAGATTAACGCCTGTTGACCTTTTAAACGATATACAATTGCAGATGCGTAAAGAAAAAGATTATTTAGAAATCATTAATGATTCCTTTGCTTATTTAATGGAGACTGCCTCTGAAGTTGCAGTTGATAATTTAGTTGTATGTCATTGTGATGTGAATCATAACAATTGGCTGTTAAGTGAATCGGATGAATTATACTTGATCGATTGGGACGGAGCGATGATAGCTGATCCTGCTCTTGATCTTGGAATGCTTCTCTATAGCTATATTCCTTACGAAAAATGGGAAGAATGGCTTGAAATTTATGGGGAAACACTCGATGATGACTTAGAAAGAAGAATGCATTGGTATGTTTTGGCACAAACGATAAGCTCTTTTTTCTGGTATAAAGAAAAAGGACAGTCTAAAGAGACTGCCCATTTTGCAGAAAGTATTAAGAAACTTGCGGGTTCCATCTAATTTTGACATTATATAAGATCATCTGACACTATTTCCTAGGGAATAGTGTCTTAATATGGATGATGCGTTTGAATCGTGTTGATCCATGATTCTAAGTGTGGGCGATGATTCGTAATATGCTCTTCTAGATGCTGGTGTGAAAAGCCGGTGTGGCTATATTCATTTATGTTGGACAGGATATTCCTTACTTCTTCATGAACAGCGCCGTTCTCCAATAAATGTGCAGCAAGACGTTCTAATTGAGCACATTCGGATGGTGAACCAGCACAATCGGTGTAATGGTCTTGAAGAAGATCTCTGATGATATGCAATTGATCGTTGTGATTTAATGGCATTTTCGCTGCACATCCTTTCATTGCATAGCTTATGGATTATGCTGAAAAAATATCCTTCGTTCAATATTTGAAAGTAAACGAAATTTTATATAAAAGTGAAAAAAGTGGGGAGAAAATATGCGTCAACGATTTAAGCCTTGGGCTAAAGACAAATTAATTGAAAATCCTAAATATGTTTCAGTTGAACCAGAAAAGATGAAAGGGAAGTGGCATTCTTTTTTTGGCAACGATAACCCGATTCATATTGAAGTTGGAACAGGTAAGGGACAATTTATTAATGGGATGGGTAAACAAAATCCTTCAATAAATTATTTAGGCATGGAGCTTTATGATAGCATCATTATTACCGCGCTAGACCGCATACTTGAAGACGAAAAACCAAATGTTAAACTAATCAGAGCAGATGCTTCACATTTACTTGATTATTTTGAGCCAGGAGAAATTGAACGTGTTTATCTTAATTTTTCAGATCCATGGCCAAAATCTAAACATGCTAAAAGAAGATTAACTCATGAAAGTTTTCTTAAGAGATACGAGACGGTTTTAAAAAAGCCAGGTGAAATTCATTTCAAGACTGATAATCAAAGGTTGTTTGAATATTCACTTCATAGTATGTCAACTTACGGTATGTTCTTCAATCTCGTAAGTCTTGATCTTCATAATAGTGATATGGAAGATAACATCATGACTGAATATGAAGAGAAATTCTCTGAAAAAGGATTTAGAATCTACCGTATGGAAGCACAATTTCGTTCATAAAAACCCAAGCATATGCTTGGGTTTTTTCTTTTCATACGATCTCTGTTTCTTATGATACACTTGTAGGGAGATCGGAATAGAAAGGAGAAAGAATATGGATCAGTGGAAAATCGGAACGAAAACTCTGACCTGGTTGGACGGCGGGGTTACTCATATGGACGGCGGTGCTATGTTTGGAGTCGTTCCAAAGCCTTTGTGGGTAAGAAAATACCCTGTTAACGACAATAATCAGATCGAACTAAGAACAGAGCCTATTCTTGTGCAAGGGTATGAAGGAAAGAACATATTGATCGAGTCTGGAATCGGTTTTGGGAAATTAACAGAAAAACAAAAAAGAAACTATGGAGTTACCGAAGAATCGCTTATTGAAAAAAGTTTAGAAAAAGAGGGTTTAACAACTGCTGATATTGATATTATTCTCATGACACATATGCACTTTGATCACGCCTCTGGGTTGACGCGATGGGAAGATGATCAGTTAGTGCCTGTATTTGAAAACGCTGTTATTTACACCTCTGAAACAGAATGGAATGAGCTAAAGAATCCAAATATCAGGTCTCAGAATACATATTGGAAAGAAAATTGGGAACCTATTCAAGAACAAGTAAAGACGTTTAAAGAAGAGATAGAAGTTATAAAAGGTATTAGAATGGTTCATACAGGAGGCCATAGTGATGGGCATTCACTGATCGAGCTTACAACAGAGAATGGCGAAAAAATCTATCACATCGGTGATATCATGCCTACTCATGCACATCATAATCCATTATGGGTATTGGCTTATGATGATTATCCTATGACTTCGATCCATCAAAAACAAAAATGGATTAAGCCTGACACATGGTATTTCTTTTATCATGATTGTATTTATAGGGCTGTTAAGTGGGATGAGAAGGGTGAAATGTTAGAAAGAGTACCACGCTCACCAAAAATGTAGAAAAACCGTCACATATTTTCCATTTTCAAGTGAATGTCGAAATCGACAGGATATGTTAAAATATGAGAGGCATGTAATGATGAACTTTATTTATATCTTAAGAGTGAAATGAGAGGGGATTTAAAAATGAAAAAACAGTTAGTTGCCATTTTTACCGTTCTAGCACTGTTTTTATCCATTGGTACTTCTGCATCTGCAGAGCAAGCTACAGATGAAATGAAAAAGACCATTGAAAAGGGAATTGAAAGTGAGCACAAAGATTTAAAAAAGGGTTCACTCACATTAACAGACATCGAGACTTATCCAAACCAAGATTCGAAATTAGACGCATCTGAAGTAACAGTTGCTATTGCTAACTATGACACGGTAAGAGATAATATCTTTTACTTCGATCACACAGAAGTTGTCTTCTATGATGCTGACAAAAATGAACTTTTAGCTGAGGCTGCTGTAGCTAAGGCGAATTCTCAAATTAAAGATTATAAAAAAGCACACGAGTCAGACCTTGGAACTCATATGGACTGGATCGTTGTTACTGCACTATTATTCTTTCTGATCCTTGTTCCATTATTCATCTTAGCGGTTTGGGAGAAGCGTCAATATCTTACTACGAAATTTAAGATCGACAACAACCTTTACGACCAAACAAACATATATCGATAATCTTCATAGGAAAGCCCTTAGGAAAGTGACCTAAGGGCTTTTTTACTTATGTTCCTTTAAAAACGCCGTTTTTTAACTCCTTGTCACCTTTGAATGTTGATATGAGTGTAAAGCGAGCAGCCTGAAAAGGAAATCAACACTTCCTTAAACAACGAAATCTAAAAAAATGCCTTTATTTTTGTATGAGATCCAATAGACTTCCCGTTGAAGCATCTATTAAAAATTCAAAATGAGATGTTTCTGTTCCGGGTGATGAGTTTGAGAAACCACCTTTATAAACAGAGTATGGTAGACCATGTACATACTTTTCTTCTGCTTTAACCATGATCCATGCACCAGAGATTCTGTAATGTTCACTTGCTTTTTCTTTCAATTGTTTTAACGCTTTTTCGGGTGTGATGGTCTCTGTCTGCTTTTTTGTAACAACATAACCGATTGCAGCACCTGTCAGGCCTGCTAGAATCAGGTTTCTCCAATTCATTCGTATTCCCACCTTATGTAAGTTCATTTTCAAATCGTATTGGTTCTTCTTAAACAGTATAACAAAGAAAAGCCTTCTTTTTCTTGTGCTTTTTTGATAAGATACTCTTGATAAAGATGGAGGGTTCGAAATTCCCACCCCTCTTAAAACAAAACTAGGGAGCGTGAAGAATGAACATTTACACTCTCTGCGTTTTTAGCAGAGTTTTTTTGTTTTCGTGCTCCACTTGAAAGGATGAACAGGAATGACTTATAAAATTCCAACAGATGTTCAAATACTTGGTCGTGACATTAAGAGCGAGCAATTAAAGTATCATAATAAACGAGTTGCCGTGTGCAAAGAGTTTACGTTTGATGCAGCACATCATCTGCATTGCTATGATGGAAAATGTAAGAATCTCCACGGTCACACATACAAACTCGTAATCACAATGAGTGGCTTTGTGAATTCGATCGGCATTGCCGTTGATTTTGGAGAGATCAAAGAGATTTTTAAATCAGCTATAGACAGCAAATTAGATCATCAATACTTAAATGAAGTTCTTCCTCCGATGAATACAACTGCTGAGAATATGATCGTTTGGATTTGGGAACAAATCGACCTGCAACTGAACGACAGAGGACTAAGTGACCAAGGTCACAGGATAGAAGAACTTAAATTATATGAGACACCTACTAGCTATGCAGTAATGAAAAGAGAATGGATGGTGGAAAATGATGTTTGATCTGCCGTCTAGAGACATTTGGAAGCACTGGAAAGTTCCTATGGTCGAAATCTTTGAAACAGTAGAAGGTGAAGGACTACAAGCTGGGTATCCAACGGTTTTTGTACGCGTTTTTCATTGCAATCTTCGCTGTACGTGGTGTGATACAACATACAGTTATGCACCTGCTAAACCAGAATTTGAAGCTACAATAGAAGAGATCGTGAATAGGGTCAAGTCGTTTCGATCGCAACGAATCTGTTTTACTGGTGGAGAACCTTTAATACATCGAGAAAAATCAGCTGCCTTGCTTTTAGCGATGGCTGACTTAGAACATATTGTCGATATTCACATTGAAACGAACGGAGCTATCGATCTACAGCCATTTGAGCAATTGCGCAACTCTCACCATGATCTACAAAAAAAGATGAGATTTGTGATGGATTATAAGCTCCCAGCTTCTGGTGAGATGGACAGAATGCACATGGAAAACTTCAAAGAGCTTCAGCATCAAGACGAGATCAAATTCGTTGTTGGATCAGAGAACGATTTTGAAATTACGAAACAAGTGGTCTCTGAACATTACAGAAATGGTCAGATCTCTGTAAGCCCAGTTTGGGAAAGCATGCCTCCAAGGCGTCTTGTTGAACTTCTATTAGAGAATCCACTCCCAAATGCAAAGCTCAGTCTTCAACTGCATAAAGTGATTTGGCATCCAGAAGAGAGAGGGGTTTAACCATGAACAAAAAAGCGGTTATTGTTTTAAGCGGAGGACTTGATAGCACAACTTGCATGGGGATCGCAAAAGCGGAAGGATATGACCTGTACCCGATTACTTTTCACTATGGACAACGCCATAATCGAGAAGTTGAACAAGCGGTCGAAGTCGGCAAGTACTATGGTGTAGCAGACCATAGAATTGTAGACCTCACCTTTTTAAAAGATATAGGTGGAAGTGCACTAACCGATGAAGAGGTAGAAGTTCCAACTGAGGCAGAAGAAGGGATTCCTGTAACTTACGTACCTGCAAGAAACATGATTTTCTTATCGCTCGCAAGCGCTTATGCAGAAGTAATCGGAGCTACAGCCGTTTATACAGGCGTTTCGGCGGTTGACTATAGCGGGTATCCAGATTGCCGTCCTGAATTCATTCAGAGCATGGAGGAAACGATTAATCTAGCAACAAAAGCGGGTGTGACAGGCAAAAACATTACCGTAGAAACACCATTGATCTCTCTGTCTAAAAAGGAGACGATTGAAAAAGGTCTTTCTCTTGAAGTACCATATGATCTAACAACTTCTTGCTACAATGGGAAAGAAGCAGCTTGCGGACAGTGTGACAGCTGTGTTCTACGTTTAAAAGGTTTTAAAGAAGCTGGCGCAGCAGATCCAATCGCTTACGAAATCTAGAACATTCATAAGTATAGAAAACCCCTTCTTTTTAGGTGTACAATAAAAATGTACATGTGACTAATTAGAAGGGGTTGTTTTTATATGAATAAAGAAACACTCGACTTGTTTAAAACATTGACTGAATTGCCTGGTGCTCCAGGTTTTGAAAGAGATGTTCGTAAGTTTGTCCGTAAAGAGATCGAACCTGTATCAGATGAAATTATTCAAGATGGTCTTGGCAGCATCTTTGGTGTGAAAAAAGGAAACGGTCCAAAGATTATGGTAGCGGGGCACATGGATGAAGTCGGTTTCATGGTTACAAAGGTTACGAAGAACGGTATGCTTAAATTTCAAGAGTTGGGTGGCTGGTGGAGCCAAGTTCTATTAGCTCAACGCGTAAATATTTACACAGATAAAGGTGATGTTATAACAGGTATTATCGGCTCGACTCCGCCTCACCTTCTTTCTGAAGATCAGCGTAACAGACCGATGGGTATTAAGAATATGTACATAGATATTGGCGCAGATAACGATCAAGAAGTTCATAACCTAGGTGTAAGGCCGGGGCAGCAAATCGTTCCAATCTGTCCGTTTACACAGATGGCCAATCCGAAGAAAATCATGGCGAAAGCATGGGACAATCGATACGGTGTCGGTTTAGCGATCGAATTATTAAAAGAATTAAAAGATGAAACGTTGCCTAACGAATTGTATAGTGGAGCTACTGTTCAAGAAGAAGTTGGACTGAGAGGTTCAAAAACGGCAGCGAACTTGATTCAACCTGACCTGTTTTTTGCATTAGACGCAAGTCCGGCGAATGACATGATGGGGGATAAAAGTGAATTTGGACAACTTGGAAAAGGTGCGCTGTTAAGAATTCTAGATAGAACGATGGTAACTCACCGTGGTATGAGAGAATATATCCTAGATACAGCTGAAACGCATAAAATTCCCTACCAGTATTTCATCTCACAAGGCGGAACAGATGCAGGAAGTGTTCATGTCTCCGGAAATGGTGTGCCTTCTGCAGTGATTGGAATCTGTTCTCGTTATATTCACACGCATGCTTCTATGATCCATATAGATGATTATGCTGCTGCAAAAGAATTGCTAATAAGGCTTGTTAAAACAGCAGATGAATCCACATTAAGAACGATCTTAGAAAACAGCTGAGGATGAGCGTGTGATGAAAATTGGAATAGGGTCATCTAATCCTGCAAAAATAAAAGCAGCTCAGCCCTTTATAGCGTATTTTGAGGAATCTGAACTCGTATCCTACTCTTCTGATTCATTGGTTTCGGCTCAGCCTTTTTCTGATGAAGAAACCAAGATCGGTGCTATCAACCGTGCGAAAGATTGTGTAAAGCAAGGGGCAGACATCGGTATTGGTTTTGAAGGCGGTGTTATGGAGCTTGAAGATGGAATGTATCTATGTAACTGGGGAGCGGTGGCTGACCAAGAGGGAAACGTTCTTTCAGCCGCAGGAGCTCGTATCTTGCTGCCTTCATTGATCGTAACAGGTCTTAAGCAGGGGAAGGAACTTGGAACATTGATGGGTGAGTTAACAAGAGACCCTGAGATCAGAAAAAAGGATGGAGCGATAGGTGTCTTCACCAGTGGTATGCTGTCTCGAAGTGAGATGTTTCTGCATATTTCCACGATCCTTCTAGGGCAATATATATATAATGTGAACAAATGAAAAGTGTAAACGAAAATGCATTTTGTAAGCTTATTATCAAGGTTGTTAGATAAGGTTTGTATACCTTATCTAACAGCCTTTTTGTATGAATGTAAATAATCAGGGGAAATTAGAAACAAAAAAAGTAAGGCGGATTTTGACTTTGAACGCAAACGGAAAAAGAAGAATGATTATTTATGGTATTCTCATCGTTTTAAGTGTAGTTTGGATCTTATATGTAGTTACACCACCGGATGGTACAGCAGAGAAGGCTTTTCTTATAAAAGAAAATAGTGATTTTAAAACGATATCCAAGCATCTAGAAGAAAAAGAAATTATTAAAAGTCCTCTTTTATTCTCCATTTATGCATCAGTTACGGGGATGAAGAGTAAAGTTGTACCAGGAGAACATACGATTAAACAGGGAAAAGGTTATAGAGAGATTCTTCAAGATCTTTCTACATTGGAAAATGAATCAGAAGCTATGGAAGTGATCATTCCAGAGGGATTAACTGTTCTAGAGATTGCCGATCGATTAAACAAGTCAAAAATTGTGGATAGAAACCAGTTTCTTGAAGCAGCAAGAGCGTGGAATACACTAACTGAAAAACAACAAAAACAATTAGGAATAAATAAGAAAGTAAAAAAAACAAATATAAAATTTGCTGTGGAGGGACTTCTTTTTCCAGACACGTATTATTTTGAAAAGAACATGAAAGCAGACGATGTTATTCATCAAATGACGGAAAGAATGGTCGAAGAAACGAAGAAAATAACAATCCATACAAACCAAACTCCATATGAAATGATCACGTTGGCTTCTATTATTGAGAAGGAAGCTTTATTGAACGAAGAGAAGCGCAGAATTGCTGGTGTTTTTGTCAATCGTTTAGAAGAAGGGAAGAAGCTGCAATCATGTTCCACCGTTCAATACTTGCTTGAAAAACCTAAAGCAACCCTGAAAAGAAGAGACCTCAAAATTCAAAGTCCCTATAATACCTATATTAATAAGGGTTTGCCGCCTGGACCGATATCAAGTCCGGATCTTCCCTCATTAAAAGCTGCGGCAGATCCTGAAGAACACGATTATTTTTACTTTGTTGCAAAACAGGACGGTACATGGAGTCATTTCTTTTCAAAAACATATAAAGAACATCGAAAATATACACAATTGAGTGGCAATTATTAAACCCGGTGAGTGATCACCGGGTTTGATATCTAGTCTTCTTTTTTGATCTCATGATCTAGAGAACGAACAGATTCCGTGTCATTCTCTAATTCTGTTTCTTGTAATGGGTGATCAGAATTCGAAACTGTCTCCACTTCCACTTCAAGATCTTCTCTATCATCATAGTGATACTCTAACTCTACCATATCAGTTTCTTCGATAGTAGCCGCGGCTTCTTGATACGTATCGATTAAGTCTATTTCTTCCTTAGAAATGAGGATTTCTCTCTCTCCTAAAGAAAATTGATCTACCTCTTCTTGCAAAGTAAGTGCAATTTCTTGCAGTTCTGTTGCAGCAAGGTTCACTTGGTGGATGGCTTCTTTTTGGTGAATGCTTGAAGCGCTAACTTGTTCACTCGTAGCAACAGATTCTTCTGATATTGCACTTACTTCAAAGAGCTTTTCAGATAAGTTTTCATTAGCGGATTCAACCCGGCTGATCGCACTTTTTACTTGAGAGATTCTTCCGTTAATCTGTGATACATTTTGAATGATATTTGAGAAAGCTTTTTCTGTCTGTTGAACAGTTTCAACTTGATCAACACGATATTGTTCAAAGCGAACCGTTTCTTTTGATAACAGTTCCATCTGATTCGTCATCGACTTAACAAGCTGCTGAATTCTTAGAGCTTCGTTCTTAGAACGTTCTGCAAGCTTTCGAACTTCACTGGCAACGACTGAAAAGCCTCTGCCGGCTTCACCAGCTCTTGCGGATTCTATGGCTGCATTGAGCGCAAGAAGATCTGTACTTCCCGCTATCTCTTGAATCGTTTCAACAATGGAATTAATCTGTTTGGATTGTTTACTCGCATCTTGAATTTCTGAGATAAGACTTTGAGCTAATTCTAAAAAGTTCTCAGAGTGGGTATTTAGTTGATGAACGATACTCGATCCTGCTTTTCCATCGTTCTCAGCTCGAATAGCATCTGAAGCGATCTCATCACTGATCGAAGCCGTTTCTTTAATATATCCAGTCACATCAGAAAGGAGAAGAGTACATTCTTGCAGGTGATCAGCTTGACTTTGAGCTCCTGTTGCTACTTGTGAGATCGCTTCTGTCACTTCATCACTCTGTGCGGTAGTCTCTTCTGATACTGCTGCTAAGTTTTGAGATGAACTCGTAAGTTTTTCAGCCGCATCTTTTACTTCGTTCATTGATTTTTGCATTTTTTCAGCCATACGATTGAAGGTTTGAGCTAATTCTCCCATTTCATCCTTAGAATTAGTCTCTACGCGGTAAGACAGATCACCATCACCAATAATGGATGCGCCTTCTTTTAAAACAGAGATAGAAGATTGAATAGAGCGTAAAAGCCAAACACCGATCACGCTTAATATCGATAAGATTACGATACTTAATCCTATTAGACTGATCGTCAGCCAGAACTTAACAGATTTTTGACTTTTTATCAGTTCTGCGTTTTCTTTCTGCAAATTGCTTTCTGCATCTTTAGTTGATTGATCTACAACATTTGCGATCTTTTCAAAAGTTGAAATATCATCCCCGATTTTTTTTGTGATCGTTTGGATCGTATCTGCAGAGGTTGTATATTTTAATAAGTTTGATTTAAAAGTAGACAACTGATCGGCTGGCAGATTTTTTTCATCCAACATTTGATCAAACGTTTGAGCACTTTCTTTAAAGTTTTCAACAGTCGTGCTGTCATATTTAATATGTACTTCTTTTTCATACGTTTGCATCTGCAATAGTGTGATCAATAAAGTTTGGTCGTTCATCGCTTTTACAGAAGCATAAAAGTTGTTAGATGTCTCTGTCATCATCTGCTTTAACGCATTAAGTTGGGAAGTAAGACTTGTAGCTGAATTAAATGATGTTTGATAAGCAGACAAGTCTTTTTCTATTCCTTTTAATGAGGAACTATTCGTTTCCTTTGCTACTTTACTTGTTTCCTTCTGTAAGTCACTTAATGAAGTTAGCACCTTTTCTTTTGACTCTGTGCTAGGATCTCTTAAATATTCTTGTTCAAGTTTACGCACTTCATTAAATTTACTCTGAATATCATTACTAGAACGTAATGTTAGTTGTACTGAATCTCTTTCTTCTTCCATTTGGGTGTTCTGCCATAAAAATAATCCAATAAATGCAAGTAATAGTACCATTCCGGCTAAACTGATGAAAAGCATCAGTCGCACTCTTCTTCGTATCGACAAGTTCATATGAATTCCCCCCTGCCATTTTATCGGTCTTTTTTGAATTATTTTAAGTTTCAAAGTAAAAAGAATTGTATGTAAAACCAATTAACTTTACACCTGTCTTTACATGAGTTAGAAACAAGTTATAATGTTTGAGGGACATGTTTAACAGATTAGCTAAAGGAGTCTTTGTAAATGAGGGATTTTCTAAATAAAAAAGGGGTAAGTCTTTCACCCAAAACGTATTTTATTACGGGGTTTCAATATTTTGCACTAGGATTGATGGCTTCGCTTATCATAGGATTGATTCTTAAGACGATCGGTGAGCAACTCTCGCTGCCATTCTTTACAGATATGGGACAATTAGCGATGACTTTGATGGGTCCAGTGATTGGTACGGCTGTGGCGTACGGATTAAAGGCGCCTCCACTCGTCATATTTTCAGCGGGTATAGCGGGGGCAGCAGGAGCGGATCTTGGGAGTGTAGCCGGATGTTATGTCGCGTCGTTAATAGCTGTAGAAGTAGGAAAGTTAGTATCTGAAGAAACAAAGTTTGATATTCTAATTACGCCTGCAGTTACCATATTTACAGGTTTTACGATTGCTACATTTATTGGGCCAGGAATTGATCAATTCATGAAGGCGTTTGGCCAACTCGTTATGTGGTCGACTGATCAGCGTCCTTTAATTATGGGGATCTTAGTAGCTATATTGCTCGGATTTGCATTAACAGGTCCGATTTCATCAGCTGCAATAGCGATGATGCTTGGTCTTGAGGGGCTAGCGGCTGGTGCAGCAACGATTGGTTGTGCGGCACAAATGATTGGGTTTGCCACAAGTTCATACCGGGAAAATGGATTCGGAGGCTTTTTGACACAAGGAATCGGTACTTCTAAACTACAGTTTCCGAATGTAGTGAGAAATCCGTTTATCTTAATTCCGCCGACGGTTGCGGGGATTTTATTAGCTCCCATTGGAACACTTTATTTTCAAATGGAGAATATTCCAGCTGGAGCAGGGATGGGTACGAGTGGTCTGGTAGGGCAAATTATGACGCTCAGGACGATGGGCTTTACCTTTGAAACGTTTCTTGCTATATTTATTTTGCATTTTATAGGTCCAATTATCATTAGTCTGATACTTTCAGAATGGTTAAGAAAAAAAGGATATATTAAATTCGGCGATATGAAGCTGAATCAAAAAGGAGACGATCATAATGGAAAACATGAAATCGATCGAACAATTTAAAGAAGTAATCAAAAAGGACGTTACGATAGCAGTTTTTTCTGCAGACTGGTGCCCAGATTGTGTAGTAATCAAACCGATCCTGCCCGAGATTGAAGAAGAATATTCTAACTATCAATTTGTTTACGTAGATCGTGACGAACTGATTGAACTTTGTCAAGAGCTTGATATCTTTGGAATTCCTAGCTTCCTGGCATTTAAAGACGGCGAAGAGATCGGCCGTTATGTGAATAAAGAGAGAAAGACGAAAGAGCAGATTGTTGCCTTTTTAGAAGAGCTTAACATTCCTTCAAAATAGGTCAAAAGAGTATGTTATAATAACAAAAATGATTTTTTATCTGAAGGGAAGTATTTTTGATGGCTAAAGTTGAAGTAAACCACAGCAAATATGAAGGGATTCGTTTTGACATCCAAGATGAGAACGTAATCCTTGTTGATATATTAGAAACCATTCCATATGAGTATGTAGGAAAAGATACGATGGTAACCATTCCTACAACTGAATTTACATCTGTATGTCCATGGTCAGGTCTTCCGGATTTTGCTGATATTATCATCAGCTATATTCCAAATGAAGATCTTGTAGAAATGAAGTCTTTAAAGTATTACCTCACTTCATATCGTAACGTTGGAATCTACCAAGAGCATGCTACAAATCGTATTTTGGAAGATCTAGTAAAACTACTTAAGCCAAAGTACATTAAAGTAGTTGGAAACTGGAACGCCCGTGGCGGACTAGGAACAGAAGTAGTAGTAGAATATAAAGAAGAGAACAGCAAGTAAGTGAACAAAAACCTCCATTAGGAGGTTTTTCACGTTACGTGTAACCTGTTGTTTTGGAAAGGAGGATTCATAGGTGAGCAGTACCATTAAACTAAAGAAAACACTACAAGAGAAATTGATGAGTCCAACCCGAGAATTTTCATACGATAGAGAAGAGGAAACGCTTCGGATTACAAATAAGGAAACAGGTAAAGGTGTAACCTTATCACTTGGCGGGCTTAGTGCGCGCTGGTCAAAAGAAAAAGATGAGCTTATCGATAAACTGGTGTATTACGTAGAAGAAGGATTGAATGCCGCTTCTCATGAAGGCAAGCTTTCAAATACTTTATCACGCATCTTTCCAGTTATTCGTTCTGCATCCTTTCCTATGGAAACGTCAGAAGGAGAAGAACTTTTTTATCAAGAGCACACAGCAGAGACTAGGATATATTATGCTTTAGACCTAGGCAAAACCTATAAGCTTCTTACGAATAATAAGATGAGGGAGTTAAAGGTTGAAGAGTCTCAAATACTTGATACGGCAAAGTTCAATGTAAAGCGTTTATCAACAGATCATAAAGAAGATCAAGTTGCAGGAAATACGTTCTTCTTTTTAAACCATAACGATGGATACGATGCGAGCAGAATTCTAAACATTGCTTTCTTAGAAGAGATGAAGAAGAAAACCTCTGGAGAAATGGCAGTAGCTATACCACATCAGGATGTGTTGATCGTTGCAGATATAAAGAATAAGCAAGGATACGATATCTTGGCTCAGATGGCGATGCAATTTTTTATGAACGGACGAGTGCCGATCACTGCTTTACCGTTTATGTATGACAACAAAGAGTTAGAACCTATCTTTATTTTAGCCAAGAATAGACCAATAGAAGAAGAAACAACAGATTGATTGATAATAAAAGCCGCTAGATCATCTAGTGGTTTTTATTTCTTATCTTTTAACATGCATGTGCTATAGATGAATATTTATACTATTGTTTCTCTTCTATTTTCGCTACAATAAAGAAACAACCAACAGAAATAGGTGAGAAGATGAGTTGGATAAAAAAATTAATGAACACGTTTTTTGACGATGAAAATGAAGATGATTCCTTCTATGAGGAAGAGAGAACTAAAAGCCAGGAGTCTGTAAAAAAACAGCAATCGCCTGAAAAGATGGAAAATAATCAGAAGGCGAAACCAGCTCCTTTTGCAAGCAATGGAAGAAAACCGTCTCCATCAAATATTCAGCATCCTGCGAAAATGCTGCACAAGTATCCCGAGAATGCACCATTTCGTTTTCCTGTGATCCCTGATGAAAAAACGGTAAAACCAACTGCGCAAAGACATACATATCAGCAGAAAGAGACACACTCGTATAAAGATCCTGTTAGGGAAGAAAAGTCATACAGAGAAGAACGTCCTGTTCGTGAGCAACGTACTCATCAAAATGAGAATAGAAGACCTAAAGGGAAGTCTTCAGGCTTTAACCAAGAACCAAAACGGCAAGCGTTCAAGGCTTCAAACGTTCCTTCACCTGTTTATGGATACGAAAGAAGAAATAAAAGTGATGCACAGATTAAGCCAGAACAAAAGGAAGCGACTCCTGAGGTGAAATCGAGGTTTACACCAACAGATGTTCCATCCCCTGTTTACGGATATGGAAAGAGAAAGCCTGAAGGCATTTTGTTCATCGGCAGAGATATACCTGAAAAGGATTCTGTGACTGAAGAACTTTTAAAGTCTGTTGAAGAAGTTTTACCTGCTGCAACAACAGAAAGTTCAACGATTTCTCAAGAGCAAGAGATTGTAAGTGAGGCTTCTCATATTCAGAATGCAAGCAATAGCATCGTTGATCAAACCCAAATACAAGTCGTAGAAGAAGTAATAGATACTAATCAGGAGTTAGTAGAAGAAGAACAGCATATTGATTCTCTTGAAATGATTGTTGAACCCGATATTGTCTTTGTATCAGAGGAGAATCACGAGGTTCACAATTTGAGTGTAGAGAAACAAAACCAAATCAGTGAACCTGTTGATGTGTCTGAAGTTGCTGAAAAAGGCACGGAAAGACCTGAAACACAGCCGGTTCAAGAGATAACTCCTAGTATAGTACAAGAAAAGCAGGAGCAAGAACATGTAGTTAATGAACAAACACAGCCGAAGAAGGAAACCCCAAAAAGTGGCGGTCAATTCGTTCCTTTTAATGTGTTGATGCTAAAAAAAGACAGAAAGTCACTAACTCGTCCTGTTTCCACACCAAGAATTCAAAAGTCAGAGGGCAGACAAGGAACAAGAACTGAGTTAAACATCCATCAAAGAGCTGAAGCTGTAAATAACCAGTTGTTTGTACCACTGTCATTACTAAATAAAGCTAAGGTTTCGCTCGAAGATGATGATCTTTGGTTAAACGAACAAAAGAACACACTTCAATCAACACTGGATAACTTTAATGTGAATGCAAAAGTAGTTCACATGACAAAAGGTCCTGCAGTTACACGTTTTGAAGTTCAGCCTGCACCAGGCGTAAAGGTAAACAAAATCACTAACCTTACAGATGATATAAAACTTAGCCTGGCTGCTCGTGACATTAGGATTGAAGCACCGATTCCAGGAAAGAATGCAATTGGCATAGAAGTGCCGAACCAGCATAGCAGAGCGGTTTATTTACGTGAGATCATTGAAGATGATGTGTTTAAGGATTCAGCATCTTCCTTAACTGTGGCTCTCGGATTAGATATTTCAGGAGCACCTGTAGTGACAGATCTTCAAAAGATGCCTCACGGACTAATAGCAGGAGCGACAGGATCAGGAAAGAGCGTTTGTATCAACTCTATACTTGTAAGCTTGCTTTATAAAGCAAAGCCCGAAGATGTGAGATTGCTTCTGGTCGACCCTAAAATGGTCGAGCTTGCACCATACAATCACATCCCGCACCTAGTGACCCCTGTTATCACAGATGCAAAAGAAGCAACGGCTGCTTTAAAATGGGCGGTCGAAGAAATGGAACGTCGTTACGAAGAGTTTGCAAAAACAGGTGTACGAGAGATAAAGCGTTACAATCAAAAGATGGAAGAAGAGCAGCATTATAAAAACAAGATGCCGTATATTGTTGTGGTAATCGATGAGTTGGCTGACCTGATGATGGTTTCACCGCAAGAAGTTGAAGAAGCGATCTGCCGAATTGCTCAGAAAGCAAGAGCATGTGGTATCCATCTTCTACTTGCGACACAGCGGCCATCAGTAGATGTTATCACAGGACTGATCAAAGCCAATGTACCAACTCGTACAGCATTCGCAGTTTCGTCCGCGATCGATTCACGGACCATTCTAGATATGAGTGGTGCAGAACGATTATTAGGACGAGGCGATATGCTCTTTATGGAGAACGGCTCGAACAAAGCGGTGCGTATTCAAGGAACGTTCGTATCTGATGAAGAAATTGAAGAAGTAACACGTTACGTAAAAGAAGAGTATCAAACAGAATATCTTTTTACTCGTGAAGAACTGATTCAGCATCAGCAAACAACAGAAGTAGAAGACGAACTTTTTGAAGAAGCTTGTTATTATGTTATCGAAGTAGGTGCAGCATCCTCTTCTAGCTTGCAGCGCAGGTTTAGGATTGGTTACAACCGTGCAGCAAGATTAGTAGACATGATGGAAAGCTTCGGCCTCGTCTCTGAAACGATGGGAAGTAAACCAAGACACGTTCTTCTTACACAAGAAGAACTAGAGAATCGATTATATAGCGGTGTTGAGTAAGAAATTGTTAGGAAAGAGCTGATTGAGGGGGACGCCTTACATCGGCTCTTTCTTTTTATAAGCAGATTGACTTAGTCTGCAAATTAACAGAAAGTAAGGATATCGGCAAAAATAAAATAATATCGGCAAGAAACAGATTATATCGGAGAAAAAAAGCTTTTTATCGGCAAGTTTCCGATTATATCAGCAAATTTGACATATTATAATTTTTTTACGCTTTCTCGATAAGGATCGCAGCTAACTATCAAATGATTTTCTTGAGTTATTGTGCCTTGTTCGCTATTATAGTGTGGGGAATAGTTCCCTTTCTTTTATACCTTGGAATAAGTCATGAGGAGTAAATTAATGAAAGAGATAGAATTAAAGCTGCAAGGAAAAATCAAGCGGCTCACGAATAAAACATTTAAATTCGATGAACGGATCAGGGAAGGTTGGTTCTCTGCTGTTTATTTTCTTAAAACATGTGAGATTGTAGAATCGTTCAAACCAGATAATATCGTCACGATGCAGTTCTTTCAAAAGAGTGACGCCGTCTTATGCGGTTCGGATGAAGCGATCGCTCTTATTAAAACGTTTGCTAAGGATGTAGATTCTTTAGAGATTCATTCTTTAAAAGATGGAGATAAGATCTCTCCGTTCGAAACGGTCTTAACGATCAAGGGCCCTTATCAAAACTTTGGTTTCTTAGAAGGAATGATAGATGGAATTCTAGCCAGAAGAACGTCGGTTGCTACGAATGTTTATAATGTTGTTAAAGCAGCTAGTAAATCTGGTGTTCAGAAGCCGGTCATCTTTATGGGAGACCGAGACGACCATTTTGCACAGCAAGCTGGAGATGGTTATGCATCTTATATTGGTGGTTCAACCGCTCAGGCTACGCATGCGATGAATGAATGGTGGGGCAAAAAAGGGATGGGCACGATGCCACATGCTCTGATTCAAATCTTTAATGGGGATATTGTAGAAGCTACGAAAGCTTATCACGCGAAATACCCTGAAGACGATCTTATCTCACTTGTTGACTATAACAACGATGTGATTACAGATGCTTTAAAAGTAGCGAGAGAGTTTGGAGAGACTTTAAAAGGGGTAAGGGTTGATACTTCACGAACGATGGTCGATCAATATTTCTTTAGAAACCCTGATGTACTAGGCTCGTTTGATCCGAGGGGTGTGAATCCAGAACTGATCTTTGCACTTCGAAAAGCGCTGGATGAAGAAGGCTTCCAACATGTTAAAATCGTTGTCAGCGGTGGATTTAAAAAAGAAAGAATCGAGCAGTTTGAAGAACAAAAAGTGCCTGTAGATATTTATGGGGTAGGCAGCAATCTATTAAAGATCAATATTGGATTTACCGGTGATAACGTTATGATGCATGAACAGCACCAAGCAAAAGCAGGAAGAATCTATCGCCATAATCCAAGACTAGAGCTAGTGGAATAACTGCTATTATTATTTTGGAAAAGTTGGGAAAAATAGATAAAAAGCTCTATTAGACTTTTATCATTTGTCTATCATGGTGAACGGACAACAACTTTGCTATAATGATTCAAGTATTCCGAATCAAGCCTGACTGTGCATAAATAACCGTTTCAGACAGCAGGCATATAATAATACAAATAGGCCTTTTAGAAGGTGTTCTTTTTGTGGAGGGCTATACATGACAAAATACCATTTTATTGGAATTAAAGGGACAGGAATGAGCCCGTTGGCACAAATTCTTCATGACAATGGTCATGATGTTCAAGGTTCTGATATTGAACAATTCATCTTTACTCAGACAGCACTTGAAGAAAAAAACATCCCTGTGTTACCGTTTGACAAGAACAACGTTGCAGAGGGTCAAACGATTATCGCAGGTAATGCTTTTGGCGAACAGCATGAAGAGATTCAAGCTGCAAATGAGAAAAATATTCCTATTCATAGATATCACCATTTCCTTGGAGAGTATCTATCTAACTTTACATCGATTGCAGTGACCGGATCACACGGAAAAACGTCAACAACAGGTTTATTAGCCCATGTTGTTGGTGCTGCTAAGCCTACTTCTTATCTAATCGGTGATGGAACCGGCAAAGGTAGCAAGGGTAGCGAATACTTCGTGTTTGAAGCATGTGAGTATCGCAGACATTTCTTATCTTACAATCCGGACTACGCGATTATCACAAACATTGATTTTGATCATCCTGACTATTTTTCTGATTTAAAAGATGTAATCAGTGCATTCCAAGCGATGGCGATGCAGGTGAAAAAGGCGATCATCGCATGTGGTGATGATGCAAACCTTCAAGAGATTCATGCACAAGTGCCCGTCGTATTCTATGGCTTTGGTGATCATAATGATTTCCAAGCTAAGAATGTTAATCGTGGTGATGAAGGAACAACGTTTGATGTATTTGTTCGCAACACGTTTTATGGAACATTCCAGATTCCTGGATATGGTACACACAACGTACTGAACGCACTGGCTGTCATTGCGATCTGTCATTATGAAACATTACCGATGGATATTATTAAAGAGCAATTGAAGAGCTTTACTGGTGTTAAAAGAAGATTCTCTGAAAAATCAGTAGGAGATCAAATCTTGATCGATGACTATGCTCATCATCCTACTGAGATTAAAGTAACGATTGAAGCAACTAAGTATAAGTACAAAAATCGTGAAGTGGTAGCGATCTTCCAACCACATACATTTACACGAACAAAGACGTTCTTAGACGAATTTGCAGCTGCACTAAGTGAAGCGGATCATGTTTACCTCTGCGACATTTTTGGTTCTGCAAGAGAGAATGCTGGAAATCTATCAATTGAGAATTTGATAGAGAAAATTCCAAACGCACAATTCATTACTGAAGATAAAGTGGATGTACTAAAAAAATACAAAGACGGTGTTTTATTATTCATGGGTGCTGGAGATATTCAAAAGTTCCAAAGAGCATACGAAGAAACACTGACTGCAAAACCATAATAAAAAAGACTTGCCGGCCGGCAAGTCTTTTTTTAGACTGTTTTCTAAAAGATTGTTGCTTTTAGTAGTTCTCGCAAGGCATGCGAGGGGCGCCACCGCATGCACCCAGTTAACTCATCTAAGAATTATTTTAAATTCTCAGGGTTTAATTGCTCTAATTCAGGCAGAACGAAAACACCATCTTTACGGATCAACACATCGTCAAAGAAAATTTCCCCGCCGCCGTAATCAGGACGCTGGATCATGACCATATCCCAATGGATGTTTGATTCATTTCCGTTATACGCTTCTTCATACGCTTGACCAGGCGTAAAGTGGAAGCTGCCGTCGATCTTCTCATCGAAAAGAATATCTTTCATCGGATGCTTGATGAACGGGTTAACACCGATCGCAAATTCACCTACATAGCGAGAACCTTCATCCGTATCGAAAATCTTGTTGATGCGTTCTGAGTCGTTTGCTGTCGCTTTTACAATCTTACCGTTTTCAAACGTCAACTGTACATTTTCAAACGTAAAGCCGTTATATGGAGATGGCGTGTTATACGAAATCGTTCCGTTAACGGAGTCTTTTACTGGAGCTGTGAACACTTCGCCATCTGGAATGTTGTTTTGTCCTGAACATTTAATGGATGGAATATCTTTGATCGAGAACGATAGATCAGTTCCTGGCCCTGTTATGCGAACTTTATCCGTCTTATCCATCAGATCTTTTAGTGCAGTCATCGCTTCATCCATTTTTCCATAGTCTAGGTTACATACTTCAAAATAGAAGTCTTCGAAAGCTTCTGTACTCATGCTAGCAGATTGTGCCATAGATGCGTTCGGATAACGAAGCACACACCATTTCGTCTTTTTGATACGAATCTTACGGTGCATCGCAAAGATCGTTTTTTCATAAAGTGCCATCTTCTCGGAAGGAACATCAGACATTTCGTTGATGTTGTCACCTGAACGAAGACCGATATAAGCATCCATCTGGTTCATAAGATCACCTTCGTGCTTCGCGATCATTTCCATCTGTTCTTCAGTTGCTTGTGTGTATTGAGCGCGCATTACAGAATGGTCTTTTAGTAAAACGAATGGAAAACCGCCAGCAGCATATGCTTCTTGAACAAGTGCGTTCACGAGTTCTTTTTGCAGTCCAAAGTTTTCGATTAATACTTTCTCACCTTTTTGCAGGTTTACTGAATATGTAATCAAGTTTTTTGCTAGTTGTTGAATTCTTGGATCTCTCATGTTGAAGATGCCCCCTATATATTTGATATCTTCTTTATTTTAACTTAATTTAAACAATTTGTAATGTTCTATAAAAGGATTTTAATGAAGTGGTAAAGAATACTATTAAAAAACACGTTTCCTTTGATAAAAACTCGGGAAAAAGCAATAATATACTTTCAGGAGGTGTCTCGAATAATGGATATCATTATCTCAATCAGTGTAGCATTAGTCGCAGTTGCATTTGTTGTACTCGTTTATTTTTTATCAGGGGCTTTAAAATCTCTACAAATTACCCTCAATCATGTCGCGGTAACGCTAGAAAGTCTAGAGAAGCAATTAGATGGCGTAACGCGCGAGACAACCGATTTGTTACATAAAACAAACCAGTTAGCCGAGGATGTTCAAAAGAAATCTGATTCACTTAACAACGTGTTCTCTGCAGTTCAAGATTTCGGTCAATCCGTACAAAAGGTGAACCAATCTGTCCGCAAAGTAACAGACCAGATTACGGTTGAAACAGAGCGACAGTCTAAGCAAATATCGCAAGCGGTTCAATGGGGAAATGCAGCATTGAATTTATGGGAAAAATACAAACTCAAAAAATCCAATGTTGAAACAACACAAAGACAATATTCCAGAGGAGGAGTGTAAATGAGCAACAACAACAATCAAAACATTGACAGCAAAGATTTTATTATCGGTGCTCTTGTTGGTGGTATGTTAGGGGCTGCAGCAGCGCTTTTATTAGCGCCTAAAGCAGGAAAGGAATTGCGAAGCGATCTGAATGAACAAGCTGTCTATCTAAAGGATAAAAGTAATGAGATCTCTCATTTGGCTCGTGAAAAATCCTCAAACATTGTTAAGACAGTATCAGAACAGTCGAATCAAGTTGCAACAAAGGTAAAAGATCTTACTTCAAACCTTCGTAAAGACATCGATAAATGGCGTGCGAAAGAGGAAGAAAACGCGTCTGAACTGTATGGTGAAATTACAGACGATATCCAAGATGAAGGTAAATTAGACTACGATCCTGCTAATGAGCAAGAATTAGTCGAGCAAAAATATTGATAAGTAATGTGTGAATATGAAAAGATAAGAAAAAGAACTTGTTTCTTTTTCTTTTCTTTTTATGATGGAGGTAGAAATCAATATGTCACTTATTCAACTACAGAACGAACAAGATTGGAATCTAGTCAAAGAACAAAGAAACCGCATTATTTTGATGAAGAACAGTACAACATGTCCTGTGAGTCATGAAGCTTTTAAAGAATTTCAAAAGTTTGCAGCAGATAACGAGAACGAAACATTGTATTATTTGAACGTTCAAGATTCAAGGTCATTAAGCAATGCGATTGCAGAGCAAACAGGAGTGAAGCACGAATCTCCTCAAGTATTAATCTTCGATGGAGATAATGTGGTTTGGCATGATTCTCATTGGAACATCACAAATAAAAAGCTTGCACAAGCGAATGAAAAAACAAAAGCGTAGCAGAAATGCTACGCTTTTTTCTTCGTTTTTAAACAAGTATTTCAAATTTTAATAACAGTTTATCACCTGTATGAATCTCAGTTTGAAAGCCTGCCTTTTCATCATTCTTTAAAAGAATCAAGCTCTCACCCGGCTTTGGTTGGAGTATTAGTTCAACTTCTGTAAACACATCCTGAAAAATAAACGGTTGTTGCTCTGTCTTTTTCATCAAAAGCCTTTCCTGGTGATACAGAACAGAATCCAAACAAAGCTTTTCCTTTTCCCGATAAAAGGTATAGAGTGGCCGGATAAGAGTTAGTTCTTCATCGTTAAAAATAACCGTACATGATTGATGCAGATTTACGTCTAGAGCATCCGTTACATGTTTTAAAGTTACTTGCTCTTCTTCAGTACGCTGATATTCTAATCGATCTCCATCATGCCATAATGTGTTCAGATTAACTCTTTGCTCGTTCAGATACACCGAATCAGTGAGTTTTGTTGGAATGGAAAGAGGCTTACCATCTACAAAAATAGTAAAATGCGACCGTTTTGTTTCGCTGTTCCATTCTTTTAGATCAAATATATCTGTAAGGGTAGAAGGGAAACGATAATAGCAATCATCTCTATCTTTTATTAACGTATCTGCACATACACGCTGTTCATTAATAAAATAATGAGTTTCGAACGTCTCAGCTTTACCGTTCACCCATAACGTATTCGCAGTATGATCGTCATAAGCTTCTTTAATGGAAACCTCTGCATCCTCGCCGTTTCGTCCGAATTCATAATGAATCGTAGCACCCTCTAAGATTTCATCTGACAGCGTGCATGTAACGCCATTCATCTTGATGGAAGGAGCTGAACCGATCTTTCCTTTAAACATCTTTACTTTACCATTCAACCGAACCATCAATCCCATTCCAGGTTTACCGTAAAGTTTCGAAAGATCGGCTCCTCCAGCAATCAAGGCATCACCGATCGTAAGTCTTTTCACTTGAAATAAACGTATTGTCTTTCCATTCACAGATACGGTTACATATTTAACTGGATTTTCTTTAGCCGCAATACCGATACCTACAGGTGTTACGAGTTCAGGACCTTCTTCTTTTAATGTAGGGATCAAGGATTGGATAGCGTTTAGCCCTCGAATCGCTACGCGTTCGATAGGCAGATTTAGTTTTTCAGCCACTTTCTCACGTAATTGAGGTGTTAGACTGCCTCCTCCCACAAGCATGATCGCCTGAGGGGCTTTGGCGTTCAACCGAAGAATTTCCTTCGTAATTCCATCTGCTAAACTTTCTATGGAATATTCGATTATCGAGATGACTTCAGATGTGTTTTTTTGTGATGGGAACCCTAAGATGTCAGTATAGGTTACAACTGTTTCTGTTGTTAAAGATCGTTTAAGCTGCTCAGCTACTGGAAAATCTAACAAAAAAGCAGAACTGATGGCTTCCGTAATTTCATCTCCTGCGACCGGAACCATTCCATACGCAATAACTGTCCCTTGTGCGGTAATCGCGATATCTGAAGTACCTGCTCCAATGTCAACGAGAGCTACATTTAACTTACGCATAGAAGGCGGAATCAGCACATTGATGGCTGCGATTGGTTCTAGCGTTAGAGCTTCCATTTCAAGCCCAGCTTCGTCTAGTGCTTTCATTAAGGAATCTACAACCACTCGCGGTAAGAAGGTAGCGATAACCTCTACACTAGCTCTGTTTCCTTGCTGACCGATAAAGCTCCCGATCTCCTGCTCGTCGAGGTAATAATGCAGAACAGAATATCCAACGCAATCGTAGAGTAAATTTGAGTTCTCATCTAATAGGCTCGCTAACTGGTATTGAGCCTGTTGGACTGCTGCAAGTTCCATATGGATCACTTCTTCATGTGAAGTGATATCACCAAGTGAAAGATCTTTTTCTGAACGGCCGTTCACGGTCTTAAGAGCTCGTCCTGCTGCCGCAACACAAACTTTAGTAAGCGAACCGACTTCAAGTTCGAGCTGATTTTTTATCGTTTTGATCACTTTAGCGACAGCAGGTATATGATGGATCTGCCCATCAAGCATAGAACGCTCTTCATGTTCGATCATTTTATTATGTAAAATCTCATACTTTCCGTTTTCATGTTGTTTCAAAATCATACCGACAACGGAACGTGTTCCGATATCTAGTGCGAATAAAAGATTTTTGTCCACGAAGGCACCTCTTTTTGTTACGATAGATGTATAGGTAGTCTTATAAGTTGATTAGAAAACGTCCCAATTATTAGAAATGTATCATATTTCTTACATTATATAAATACTGAGGTGCTCATATATGAATCATCTAGAGTTAAACACGTTACGGTCCGAGCTTGATGTTGTAAATAAAGAATTGTTAGCGTTAATCAACAAACGAGGTGAGCTTGTTCAGAGAATCGGTAAGATTAAATCCGATCAAGGTATGAAGAAGTACGATCCTGTTAGAGAAAGACACATGTTAGATCTCGTTTCTTCAGAGAACCAAGGACCCTTTGAAACGAGTACACTTCACCATCTATTTAAAGAAATTTTTAAAGCTGGACTGGAATTACAAGAAGTGAATAACAAAAAAGAGCTTCTTGTCTCGAGAAAACAAAGACCTGAAGATACGGTTATTTCTGTTAAAGGTCTGGAGATCGGAAACGGAAACCCCATTTTAATTGCTGGACCGTGTGCTGTAGAGAGTTATGAACAAACAGCTTCAGTCGCAGAAGCTGTTACGAAGAATGGTGTGAAGTTGTTACGAGGCGGAGCGTTCAAACCTCGAACGTCACCTTATGATTTCCAAGGTTTAGGCGTGGAAGGACTTAAGATTCTTAAAAAAGTGGCAGATGAATACAATTGTGCGGTAATCAGTGAAATCGTCCATCCCCAAGACCTTGATATGGCATGTGAGTATTTAGACATCATTCAAATTGGTGCTAGAAACATGCAGAACTATGAGTTGTTAAAAGCAGCTGGAAGGCTCAATAAGCCTGTATTATTAAAAAGAGGACTTGCAGCAACACTTGATGAGTTCATCAACTCAGCTGAATATATCATGTCACAAGGAAATGGGCAGATCATCCTTTGTGAAAGAGGTATTCGAACGTATGAACGAGCAACACGAAACACGTTGGATATTACAGCGGTGCCCATTTTAAAACAAGAAACACACCTGCCTGTGTTTGTAGATGTCACCCATTCAACAGGGAGAAAAGATCTCCTCCTTCCAGCTGCAAAGGCGGCTTTTGCAATCGGTGCAGATGGGGTGATGGCAGAAGTACATCCAGATCCAGCCGTAGCTTTGTCGGATGCTGCACAGCAGATGAACATCGAAGAATTTCAAAGATTTGTTGAAGAACTTGTTTCTTCTCGTTTTCTTAAACTAAATCAGATGGTTTAATTAATAGAGAACCGGTCAGCTTTTGTGATAAACGCTGCCGGTTTTTTTGTATATCAATAACCACTCTTAAAAAGTGTATGATTCTGCCTATTTTCGCCAAAAATAAGTAAAATAGGTGCATTTTATTTTATTCTCTTTTTAATGTATGAATAAATGGTGAAACATGTCTCTATTCGTTGCCTACTTTACTACTTTATCGTATGATAATAGCATTACATAGCTGTCGGATATGCAGTATATAAGGAGGATTTTTTTTGAATACAACAATTTATGATGTAGCTCGTGAGGCAGGTGTCTCAATGGCAACGGTTTCTCGTGTTGTTAACGGAAACCCAAACGTCAAGCCATCTACTAGAAAAAAAGTACTAGAAGCGATCGAAAGGTTAGGTTACCGCCCGAATGCAGTAGCTCGAGGACTAGCAAGCAAGAAAACAACAACGGTCGGCGTTATCATTCCGGATATCTCTAGCATCTTTTTTGCGGAACTCGCTCGTGGTATTGAAGATATTGCCACCATGTACAAATACAACATCATCCTTTGTAACTCTGATCAGAACAAGGATAAAGAGATCCATCTGTTAAACACTTTACTCGGTAAGCAGGTGGATGGAATTGTATTCATGGGTGGAAAGATTACAGAAGAGCATGTAGAAGAATTCAAACGCGCAGCTGTTCCAATCGTTATGGCAGCTACAGTTGATATGAACGAGGAAGTCCCTTCTGTAAACATCGACTATCAAAATGCTGTTTATGAAGCCGTTTCTCACTTGCTTGAAAAAGGTCATTCTTCTGTTGCGATGGTAACAGGACCACTAGAAGACCCGATCAACGGCTATTACAAGTTCAATGGTTACCGTAAAGCGTTAGAAGAACAAGGTAAGAAGGTTGACGAGAGTCAAGTATTCGTTGGTGAATACACATATGATTCTGGTATCGAAGCGATTGAAAGCTTCTTAGACAGTGGAAACAAACCTTCAGCTGTTTTTGTAGGTACGGATGAAATGGCATTAGGTGTGATTCACGGTGCACAAGACCGAGGTTTGAGCGTGCCGGAAGATCTTGAAGTAATCGGATTCGATAACACAAGACTTGCTACGATGGTTCGTCCAACATTATCAACAGTCGTTCAACCGATGTATGATATCGGAGCGGTAGCGATGCGCTTGTTAACTAAATTGATGAACAAAGAAACGGTTGAAGAACATACGGTAGTATTGCCTCATCGTATTCAATTCAGAGATTCTACAAAACAATAACGAAGTGTTGAGGTGGGCGAAGTGAGAATTGGCATCATCGGTGCGAT
The DNA here is from genome assembly GCF_048083785.1 of Fictibacillus tiangongensis. GTDB lineage: Bacteria > Bacillota > Bacilli > Bacillales > Fictibacillaceae > Fictibacillus. The sequence goes on along the minus strand of NZ_CP182294.1, from coordinate 2,969,954 downwards.
GGACGAAGAAATCGTCTATATGAAAGAAGCACTGGATATCTATGGGGAAAGTGTTTTTGCTCAAAATAAATTTTATGAAGGCACACATCATAACAAAGAGATCGTTTTATGTAAGTCTGGCGTAGGGAAAGTTAACGCAGCGATTACCACTCAGATTCTTATCGATCGCTTTCAAGTCACTCATGTTCTTTTCACAGGAGTAGCAGGTGCACTTGATCCTGAACTGGAAGTAGGAGACATTGTGATTTCATCAAGTGCGATGCAGCACGATATGGATGCCTCTGCATTGAGTCCTGATTTTCCAAAAGGAACGATTCCGATGTTTGCGTTTGATTCTGAGTTTAGAGCAGATGCCCAGCTAGTAAAACTGGCAGAAACAGCAGCAGAAAGATTACAAGGACCGAAAGTGAAGATCGGCAAAGTACTGAGCGGTGACCAGTTTATCGCTGATCGAGAACTGGTTGAAGTCTATTCTGCTCTTTTCAACGGAACTTGTATCGAAATGGAAGGATCAGCAGTGGCACAGGCTTCATTCTTAAATGAAGTACCATTCGTGATCATCCGCTCGATCTCTGATAAAGCAAACGGTGAAGCACCCGCTAGCTTTACTGAATTTACAGCATTAGCTGCACGCCGTTCTTCAGATATGGTAGAAACGATTATAGAATCATTATAGAAAATGTTTTTTGGAGAACTGACCCCGTCAATGGAGGGGTCAGTTTTTTTTGGTTATAGGTTTAGGGTTTGTCGAAAAGTGGTTAAAAATTTTTATCCGTGAAATTATTCTACATTACCGTGAAATTAATTCTATTTACCGTGGATATATTTTCGATTACCGTGAAATTATGAACATGCACATTAAAATGCTGTCTTCTACAGCTATTTTTAGACGTAAAAACATAGAAAAAGAGGACTAAACGATATAGTCCTCTTTCGTTATGAACTCTTTTTAATGGAATATAAGCTTTTTTCCAATGTTGCTCTGTTTTTGGATGTAATCTCATCTTTTCTTGGAATGGGTTTATAGATTCCAGATTCATCTTCCCATGTAGGAGGAAGAGGGTGCTTCGCTTCATTCGTCCAACGCTTTAGCCAGTTCTCTGCGATCTGTCCGGAAGGTGCTTGATCGTTCATCACACACCATAAATAAGACCATGCACGAGGAACGACACGCCATATATCATAACCGCCACCGCCTGTTGCAATCCAGCGGCCGCCACAATATTTCTCGGCGACTTTCTTTGCGATCCTTGGGATTTCCGTATAGGTTTTCATCGTTACAGATAAATGTGTTAGAGGATCATAATAATGAGCGTCAACACCATTTTGGGTAATGATAACGTCAGGTTTAAAGAAATCTGCAACTTCCCACAAGCTTTTTTCATAGCACTCTAAGAAGGATTCATCTTCTGTAAAGGCATCAACAGGAACATTAAAGGAAAAGCCATACCCTTTTCCAGCTCCTTTTTCATGGATGGAGCCGGTTCCAGGAAATAAGTAGCGTCCGGTTTCGTGGATGGAAAGTGTACAAACATCTGGATCATCATAAAAAGCCCACTGCACACCATCACCATGATGGGCATCCGTATCAACATATAAAACACGTGCATTGTATTTTCGTTTCATATATTCAATAGCGATTGAGCTGTCATTGTAGATACAGAAGCCAGAAGCTTTTCCTCTAAAACCGTGATGCAGTCCTCCGCTAAGGCTAAGAGCATGCTTGGCCTTTCCTTCCATCACATAATCTACTGCTGTTAGAGTGGCGCCAACGATCCAGCTGCTCGCCTCATGCATGTTTGGGAATATGGGTGTATCTTCTGTACCGAGTCCATAATTTAGAGCGATCTCACGATTAAGCTGTCCTTGTCCAGCTTGCTTTACAGCTTCTACATAGCCAGGGTCATGAATCAACATGATCTCCTCATCTGTTGCTTGTCTAGGCTTGATGATCTGATCGTCATTCAAACATCCTGAATCTCTTAACAACTCATAAGCAAGCTGAACTCTAAGCTGATTGAAGGGATGCGTCTCATTGAACTTATATCCTAATAGGTCTGGTGAATAAACAAAAACAGAATCATTTTTCATCGCGTTCACCCGGTACAGGTGGCCATTTCACTTCATAGCCGTTATCAATTAAGTGTTCGATGACCGGAAGCGGGTTCATCGTTCCAACGCGAAATACGATAATCTTTTCTCGCTCATTGTGAGAAGGATAGACGAGAACCGAGCTGATGTTCAAGTGGAAATCTTTTAAGACACTCGCTACTTTAGCTAGTTCACCAGCTTCGTTCGGCACGACTACTTCTAGATGAGATCCAGGCTGATGGGTGCCAGTTAAAAGGATGAAGGCATGTAACATCTCTCTTTCAGTTACTAGACCAACTAACTTCGTCTCTTCCAGCACTGGAATACAGCTCACATTGTGTTCATAAAAAATCGTAGAAAGTTCTTCTGCTATGTCGAAAGGGTGAGCTGAAAAGATAGTTTGTTTCATAATGCTTGAAACAGGCTTCTCAAAATCTTCTGGATGCTCATTTTGATGAAAGATAGATGGACTTGCATCTTTTACTTCACGGTCTGTTACAAGACCTAGAAAATCTCCGTTCTTATCAATCACAGGCAAGTTTCGAATGTCTTTCTCAAGCATTAACTGTATAGCTGTACCGATCGTTTCGTTTTCATGAATCGTTACAACATTTTTCTGCATCATATTTTGAACGATCATATCGTAACACTCCCATTTGTTTTTCTCTCTCGTCACTGATTGGATCAATACATAAAACGATTTTTAAAACGCAGCCGGTCAAACTGTTGGATCGTATCTAAGTCAATTCTTTTTCCGATGCGGACCATCAAGCAATTGGCGGGATGCGAACTGATCTCTGGATCATCTGTTGCCATATACTCCAGATCACCCGCGTTCATCATCTTTTCCATGACTTTTCGGTAATCCCAAACGGATAGTTTCGTTCCTTTCAAGTCCCAGTGCCAATAGTATTCTGTCGTGATAATAATATAATCTTCCATGGCATCATCCATCATAGATACTTTTAATAGTGTTTTACCAACTTTAAAGTTGCGATAATCAGGTATGACCTCGATCGCACCTAATTCTAGTAGGTTTTCCATGCTTCCTTCAGACCATCGTTCTAACGGATCTGGATAGACGTATGTAACATAACCGATAACGGTATCCTTATTTCTTGCGATTATGATTCTGCCTTCGGGTAATTTAGCGATCTCAGTAACAGCTTTTTTTTGTTCATCTGCTGGTCTAAATGCTTTTAAATCTTCATGAAAATAAAGACCTTCTAACGTTTCCGCTGATACAGGGCCTTCGACCGTAATGGTTCCATGACTCGTCTTTAATGCTACACAGTTGTATGTTTTGGTATGATTCATTTTTACACCACCTAGGTTGGTTTCCAACTTCTATTATACATCATAAACTGTCGTTGTAAGGGTTTGCATGATCGTTTTTATAGATAGTTCTAATAAGTTAAAAAATTTAGATAATATGATATAATTAAAGAGATATTCAAAAGGGAAGGGAGATTTAGCAATGAAACTGGAAGCGCTTCCGATTATAAAAGGTGATTTTAATCTGCAAGATTATGAGGCTACATACGGAGCATTTGATTGGAAAGACATTGAAAAAGAATTCTCCTGGCACAAAACAGGACGAGTCAATATGGCATATGAAGCTATAGACCGTCATGCAGCATCCCATCGAAAAAACAAAGTAGCACTCTACTTTTCGGATCAAAAAAGAGATGAGAAGTATACGTTTAAAGACATGAAAGAGATGTCTAACAAAGCAGGTAATATGTTACGCCAAATAGGTGTTGAAAAAGGAGATCGCGTCTTCATCTTCATGCCGCGTTCACCTGAACTTTATTTTACGTTCCTTGGAGCGATCAAGCTTGGAGCAATCGTTGGTCCATTGTTTGAGGCATTCATGGAGGGAGCTGTAAAAGATAGACTTGAAGATAGTGAGGCTAAAGTGCTAGTTACTACGCCAGCCCTTTTAGAGCGTGTCCCAGTTGATCAACTGCCGAAATTGAAGAATGTTATTTTGGTAGGAGAAGATGTTAAAGAAGAGGGACCGTATGTAAGTTATTTTGATCGTATGAAAAAAGCATCGAAAGATTTAGATATTGAATGGGTTGATCGAGAAGACGGACTAATCCTTCACTACACATCCGGATCGACCGGGAAACCAAAAGGAGTGCTTCATGTTCATAATGCGATGCTTCAGCATTTCCAAACTTCAAAATGGGTACTCGACCTAAAAGAAGAGGATGTATACTGGTGCACAGCAGATCCCGGCTGGGTGACAGGAACTTCTTATGGCATTTTCGGGCCATGGTTGAACGGCACGTCAAGCGTCATTCGGGGCGGACGTTTCTCACCTGAAGATTGGTACGGTACGATTGAAAAATATGGTGTAACGGTCTGGTACAGCGCTCCAACCGCTTTTCGTATGTTGATGGGTGCTGGAGACGAAGTGGTAAAGAAGTTCGATATGTCTTCGCTTCGACATATTTTAAGTGTAGGTGAACCTCTTAACCCTGAGGTTGTTAGATGGGGAATGAAGGTGTTTAACTTGCGTATACATGACAACTGGTGGATGACGGAAACAGGTGGCCAGCTGATCAGTAACTATCCAGCGATGGAGATTAAACCTGGATCGATGGGTAAACCGTTCCCAGGAATCGAGGCAGCGATTATTGACGACCAAGATAACATCTTACCTCCGTATCGGATGGGCAACCTCGCCATCAAAAAGGGATGGCCGTCCATGATGCGTGCGATCTGGAACAACCCAGAAAAATATGATTCATACTTCACACCAGGTGGCTGGTATGTTTCCGGAGATTCTGCTTACATGGACGAAGATGGGTACTTCTGGTTCCAAGGGAGAATTGATGATGTTATCATGACTTCCGGGGAACGAGTTGGGCCGTTTGAAGTAGAAAGTAAGCTCGTCGAACACCCTGCTGTAGCAGAAGCAGGTGTAATAGGCAAACCCGATCCTGTTCGAGGAGAGATTATTAAGGCGTTCATCGCCCTTCGTTCTGGCTATGAAGCAAGCGATGAACTAATCGAGGAAATTCGTAGTTTTGTAAAAGCAGGCCTTGCTGCACATGCAGCACCGCGTGAAATTGAATTCCGTGATAAGCTTCCGAAGACAAGAAGCGGTAAGATTATGCGTCGTGTTCTTAAAGCTTGGGAACTGGATCTGCCAACTGGAGATCTCTCTACAATGGAAGACTGATTTAATAACAAAGAAAACCCCCGAATTATCAATTCGAGGGTTTTTTCTTATTATTGTTTTGTGTTGTGGCAGGAGGCGGATCGCCTGTGCCAGGATCTGCCGGTTCAGTTGGTGGCGGCGGTGGATCTTGTGGTTCATCAGGCTTACCTCCGTCTCCATCTGTTGGTGGAGTAGGTGGTTCAGCTGGTGGTTTCTTTTCGCCGACTTGAACTTTTGTTTGTGCAGGAGATTCCTTACCTGCAATATCCACTGCTGTAACATAAACGACTCCAGCAGGTACTTTTGCAGAAGTCTTATCAGCAGTTACAGAGCCGATCTTCTTAAATGATGTACCGTCTGAAGAGTGATAGATGCGGTAACCAATTACATCATTCTCTCCATGTGATGCCCATGAGAGCACGCCATCTGACATTTTTGCGCCTGCAACAGCGGCAGGAACTTTGCCGTTCTCTTTTAACTCTTTTTCAGGAACAATGTTGTTTAATAGATTCGTTGTATTCGTTAATTTGTTTAGTGCTTCTAATCCAAGTTCGCGCAGGAATTCCTCCTTAATTAGAACACCGTCTTTCGTGAACTCTTGTGGTGTAGACGGAAGAGCCTTATACTTCGCATCACCTACAAGCACATAACGACCTTTTGTGAGCGTGTCGTCCACTTCGTTAGGTGTGAACTTCGCATTAAACAGATCAGTCGTAACGAGTCCAGCACTTCGGCATAGATCAGAAGGCAGCTTACCTGATATACCACAGATCTCACGACGAACAATTCCTGAAGGCATTGCAAATTGCTTGTCAGGATCCACGAGTTGTGGTGAATGTTTATAAGCAGCATTTATGAGTTGTGCCCAGATCGTCTGATTTCTTTGTCCCGTGTTACCTGCTAGGTCAGCTGGGGTATCATAACCGATCCAAACACCAAACGTAACGTTAGGATTGGATGCTACAAACCAAGAGTCTTTATCAGCATTTGTAGTTCCTGTCTTACCAGCCCAATCCGATTGGAAAGCTAGTTTGCGAGGAACACCAGAAGCTGTTCCTGAAGACAGAACATCTCTCATCATGTCAATTAATAGATAAGATGTTTGTGCACTATAAACAGGTTTTGCTTCACTCTTATGTTGGTAGATGACTTCACCATCATTAGACTCTATACGCTCAATCATGTATGCATCAACAAAGTTTCCTCCGTTTGCAAAGGTAGAGAATGCATTAACGTTCTCTTCGACTGTGATTCCCACATCTAAGGCACCTAGCGCCATTGCATTTTGGGTGCGATCACCCTTTGTAAGGCTGGTTACACCCATCTGCATCAGCTTCTCGGTTGCTTTCATATGATCGACACGCTGATAAGATTTAATAGCTGGTATATTTCTCGATTTTTTTAATGAATGTCGAACCGAAACGAGACCATCAAAATCCATATCATAGTTATTTGGCTTCCATGTTCCTAATGCAATCGGTGTATCAGGAACGATTGAGCCTGGTTGAACTTTACCTGTTTCTAAAGCGTAGGAATAAGCAAGCAATGGTTTCATTGTTGATCCGTTTTGACGAGGAGCTCTCATCGCATGGTTGGTTTGCTCGCGGTTAAAATCACGTCCGCCAACAAAGCTGATGATCTTTCCTGTCTTATTTTCTATCAGAGTTGCACCGACTTCTTCAGGCTCTGGCTTATCGAGTTTGATTCTTTGTCCTTTGTTGTTATACACGTATTGATTAGCAGGACCGAATAAATTATCATTTTTTACTACCTGTTGCATATCGTCGTATATTTTTTGATCTATGGTTGTGAAAATTTTAATTCCCTTTTGTCTAACTTGAGTACGTGCATTATCCTCATACTCTTTGAATTCCTCAGGGCTTAAATCGCCTAGTTTCTTTCCATCTTTTTCAGCATTTAATTTTGTTAGTAATTCTACTGTACGTCTTTGAATTTCAACTGTTAAGTATGGATATCTTTCAAACGAAGACTGCTTTTTGGTTGTAAGATTCTTCTTAATATCATATTTCATAGCTTCATCATATTCAGCTTGTGTAATGGAACCTGCTGATAACATGCGGCTAAGAACAGTTTGCATACGCTTTATTCCAGCAGTCATGTCTTCCTTTTGCTCTCCACCTTTATTAAAAGGTGTATAGACGAAAGGGTTCTTTGGAAGTCCAGATAGATAAGCGGATTGTGCTAGGTTTAGTTTGGATGCAGGTACTCCAAAAACCCCTTCTGCAGCAGCTTGTATTCCAGCAACATTTCGACCGGAAGAATTTCTTCCGTAAGGTACGATGTTTAAGTAAGCTTCTAGAATCTCATCCTTCTTAAGTACTTTTTCAAGTCTCATCGCTAGTAAGATTTCTTTAGCTTTTCTATCAAAAGATACTTCATTCGTTAGAATTTGATTTTTTATTAGCTGCTGAGTTAGAGTACTACCACCTGTAACAACAGATGCACCAGAAAACTCTTGGAACATGGCGCGGAAGATGGCTTTAGGCACAACACCTTCATGTTCATAAAAATATTGATCTTCTGTTGATATAACGGCCTTTAACACATAAGGAGAAACTTCTTTTAAACTGATCTCTTGTCTATCCAGATCAGATTGAAGCTTTCCTAGATACGTTTTGTTAGCGAAATAAGCGGTACTCGTTTCTTCATAATTATAAATATCTTCTTTCATGGAAGTGTGTGCTCGTACAGGTTCGTCTTTTACGAGTGAAGCGAAGAAACCAGCTCCAACACCTGCTGCAAAAACACCTCCGAGGATAAGTAATACAGTTACGATCAAAAATATGTTCCATGTGACGTTATATGTAATTCGTGCTGTTTGAATGATTCCTTTTTCCTTCAAAAAGTGGACAAACTTCTCCCATTTTTGTTTCAGTTCATCAAAATGAGACATCATTTGGTAATCCCTCCCCCTCGTGTATTATAACATAAGGTCGATTTATGATAGAACACCGTTTTTGAAGTTGAAGATTGACATGAAATTCATCAGTGTGGTAAAAATAAATGAAGATTATTATATGTTGAAAGCGAAGATAGGAATGAGTAGCAGGTGTCTCCCTGTTTCAGAAAGCTGGTGGTTGATGCGAACCAGTGCAAAGGCATGCTGTGAATTACCTCCTGGAGCTGTCTCTGTGAACGATTAAGTAGCAGAGAACGGATAAAACCGTTATGAAATGAAGTGAAAAGCCAATAGTTTGGCTTTTAATTAGGGTGGTACCGCGAGATTGTCATCACGTCCCTTTCCAACTGGAGAGGGACTTTTTTTATTGTCATTAAACATCATCATCATTAAACAACGGAAGGAAAGATAGAAATGAATATTCTACAAGATTTAGAATTTAGAGGTCTTCTTAATCAAGTAACGGATCAAGAGGGGCTACAAAAAGAACTTGAAAAGGGAATCGTAAAGCTTTATTGCGGATTCGATCCAACTGCAGACAGTCTTCACATCGGAAATCTGTTACCGATCCTTACACTCAAACGATTTCAAGAAGCGGGACACCAGCCGTTTGCTTTAGTTGGCGGTGGAACAGGTTTGATTGGGGATCCAAGTGGCAGACAGACAGAAAGAACATTGAATGAAGCTGAAATTGTTGTTCAATGGACAGACAAGATTAAAAATCAGCTTTCAAGATTACTTGATTTTGAAAGAGAAACCAATCCAGCGAGAACAGTGAATAACTATGAATGGTTAAGTCAACTCACAATGATTGAGTTTCTTCGTGATGTTGGAAAGAATTTCTCAGTTAACTACATGCTTGCCAAAGATTCCGTTGACTCTCGTTTAGAAGCGGGAATCTCTTTTACTGAGTTCTCATACATGATCTTACAGTCGTATGATTTTCTTAATCTTTTCCAAAAAGAAAACGTAAAACTTCAAATCGGCGGAAGTGACCAGTGGGGGAATATTACAGCAGGTATGGAACTGATCCGTCGCTCTGGTGAGGAAGAGAAAGCATTCGGACTAACGATTCCGCTAATCACCAAAGCAGATGGTACGAAGTTTGGTAAAACAGCATCAGGAACAATCTGGCTGGATGCAGAAAAAACGACTCCATACGAGTTCTACCAGTTCTGGGTGAACGCAGCAGATGCGGATGTAATCAACTGGCTCAAATATTTCACATTCTTATCTAAAGAAGAAATTGAAGTTCTTGAAAGATCATTAGCTGAAGCACCAGAAAGACGTGAAGCACAAAAAGCATTAGGTAGAGAAGTAACTATTCTTGTTCACGGAGAAGCAGCTTACAAACAAGCGGTAAAGATTACAGAAGCACTTTTTAGTGGAAATCTCTCAGACTTAACGGCTGCTGAGATCGAACAAGGGTTCAAGGACGTTCCTACGTTCAACGCAACTAATACGGAAGCCGTAAACATTGTAGATCTTCTTGTAGATGCGAAGATTTCTCCATCTAAAAGACAGGCCAGAGAAGATGTAACGAATGGTGCTGTATCAATCAATGGCGAAAAGGTTCAAGATACAGCCTATATGATTGGTGAGAACGACCGTATCGAGAACAAGTTTGTCATCATCCGACGCGGCAAGAAAAAGTACACGTTGATCAGATACTAAAAAAGAGCAGGAACCCTGTTGAAACGGGGTTCCTCGCAAACTTTATTAAGGGGTGTGTTTGTTTTGAAGAAAATTCAATTAGCAGAAGACCTTCAATTTTCACAGATTGTTCATGGTCATTGGCGTTTAACAGAATGGAATCTCTCACCTGAAGAGCTTCTTTCACTTATGGAACGATGTATTGAAGCGGGAATTACAACGTTTGATCATGCTGATATTTATGGAAACTACATGTGTGAAGAGCTGTTTGGACAAGCTCTTGCTCTCAAACCATCATTGAGACAAGAAATTCAGATCGTGACGAAGTGTGGCATCAAACTCATATCTGAAAATCGTCCCAATCATACGATAAAATCTTATGATACGAGTAAAGAACATATTATCGCATCTGCAGAAAATTCATTGCAAAAAATGAATACAGATCATGTAGATGTATTGTTGATTCATCGCCCAGATCCTTTTATGGACCCAGCTGAAACAGCTGAGGCATTTCACATCTTAAGAAGAGAAGGAAAAGTTAAGCATTTTGGAGTTTCTAATTTTACGCCTAAGCAAATGGAAATGCTGCAGAATGAGTACAATGGCCCACTTGTAACGAACCAGATCGAGTTATCTGTTCTTCATGAACAACCGTTCTTTGATGGTACGATCAACCACCTTCAAAAAGAAAAAGTAAGACCGATGGCGTGGTCTCCTCTTGCTGGTGGAAGATTGTTTAAAGGTGATGATGATAAAGCGGTACGCGTGAAAAAGGCATTAGAAAAAGTGGCTAGTGAAACAGAAGCCGCTTCCATTGATGAAGTCGCTTACGCGTGGCTGTTAAAGCATCCTTCACAGATTATGCCGATCGTAGGAAGCGGAAAAATGAATCGTATTGAAGCCGCTGTAAATGCAGCAAACTTACCATTAACACGCGAGCAATGGTTCTATATTTTACAAGAAAGTATGGGGAAAGAAGTAGACTGATTCCTCCTTGAATATCATTCAAAAACAAGCAAAAATCCATGCAGCATGCTGTGTGGATTTTTTATTATATCCATAGACCATTTCATTAGTAATTAGTTCCTTAGTAGTATAATATTAGAAATAAATACTTGAAGATGGAGATGCAACAATGATTACATTAAGCAATAACAGCTCTACAATAAGCTCGCAAGTACTGAATGAAAGTGCTGTACTAGCAGCGATCGATCGATCTGTAGCCATGATTCAATTTGACCCACATGGAAAAGTGTTATGGGCTAATGAAAATTTTGCCACAACGATGGAATACCATGTTGATGAGATGCCATCATTGATCCATAAACAATTTTGCACAGAAGATTTCTTGAGAAGTGGAGAATATGATCGGTTTTGGAAAAGCTTAAGAGATGGTAAAACTTTTCAAGAAAAGATTAAACGTGTTACAAAGTCAAAGCGAATTATCTGGCTAGAAGCCACGTATACACCAGTCCTAGACGAAAATCATAAAGTGACAGCTGTGGTGAAAATCGCTACAGATATTACGAATAGAGAAAATAATACAATCACAGTTGCATCTAACCTTCAACAAATGTCTCTAGAGTTGCTTACACGCGCAGAAGAAGGATTAAAGAAAAGTAATGAGATCTCTGTATCTACTGAAAAACTTGTATCTGAGTCTCAACAAAATTTATTGATTCTCGAATCTTTGAAAAAGCAAGCTACTTCTATTGAGGATATCGTTAAGACGATACGTGAGATTGCAGCACAAACGAATTTGTTAGCTTTAAACGCAGCGATAGAAGCTGCAAGAGCTGGTGATCATGGAAGAGGATTTAATGTTGTAGCGGTTGAAGTCAGAAAGCTCGCTAATCGCGTGCAAGATTCTATTCAAGAAGTGAATGCACATATCTCAGGAATCACAGGTGAGATAAATAAGATCAATGACGTGACTCAACGATCACAAGAAGGAATAACGAATAACAAGAAATTGATTGAACAAGCGATGCAAGAGTTCTTAGGTATTGAAAATTCTGCTCGACAATTAGAGTCACAAGCAAGTAGGTTTAAAGAACTTTTATAGAATAAGAAAAACCCCTAATGCCTTTAAAAAGGTGTCAGGGGTTTCTTTACTCAGATTAACGAGAGTAGAATTCAAACGACAAAAAAACCCTAGTATTCATGGGGTTTGAGAGGCTCTATTTCAAAACCTCCCCCAAAAGTTCCCCCAGTTACATGTTTAGTGCCTGATCGAACGCTTGTACAGATTCCTCTTCAAGATCTTTAAATGAGTGTCCATAGATATCCAATATCATTTGTGGAGTGTTACCTAAACGATCGGCTATCACCTTAACAGGTATTCTTTGAGAAATTAATAAAGTAGCATGAGTATGTCTTAATCCATGAGGTGAAACCCGTTTTAAATTAGACTTTTCTATTATCCTGTCAAATGCATACTTTACTGTTCCGTCTGTTATAGGAGTACCTGTCTGATAAGAAATAAAAATGTAGTCATCTAAATTAAGTCTCTTCCCAAAAGCAAGCATTGTTTCTCTGCACCAGTTTCGATATATAATAAGTTGATTGGTTAGAGTGTCGTCAATTAGTATGGAGCGATAGCTATTTTTAGTTTTAGGAGATCTCGCACCTTTATTATCTCTAGTACGTTCAATTGTGATTGTTTTCTTTTCGAAATCAATATTCTCCCATTTCAATCCTAGGGCTTCACCTTTGCGTACACCTGTATAAGCTAATGTTAGAATAAGAGTATAGTTAGTATGGTTTTCTAATTCCTTGCTGGCAACCAGGAATTTTTTCAATTCTTCTGCTGTGAAAAAATTGTCTGTTGTTTTTTCGTTTATAATTGAAATTTTATTGAATCTATTCCTGGGTATTATCTCGCTGTCTACAGCTGCATTGACAGCGACTTTAAAAAGACGATGGAATAACTGAACTGTGCTTGGTTCATACTTCTTCAAGAGCTCATTCACATAAACTCTTTTGTAAGTGGTTTTATCAAGTTCAGCTAATTTGTATTTACCAAGCAATGGTTTCATCTGATATTTTATAGCATTTTCGCGTTGCAATCTTGATGAAATCTTCCAGTCATTCACATGGGTTTCAAACCATATGTCTAGCCACTCAGAGATTGTAAGATTAGAGTGCTCTACCCGTTTTACTTCTCCGTTTAATACATTAGCTTTTACTTCTAATAATGCCTTAAGGGCATCCTTTTCGGTTTTAAATCCCTGCTTCGACTTTTCTTTACGCTTACCCAGTGCATCATAGTATCGATAGCGATAACACCAGAACTTTTCTTTTTTGTTATTAAGATAGTAATAAAGATCATTATCTTTTTTGGATTTTGTTAGTTTCATTGATCTCTCCCTTTGTGCGTGGACAGACGCCTAAACAGGGGAGTGATTTACTTACTTTCATCACCTCCTTTAATTGTCTCCAAGTTGAAGTCTTGAATAATAAACTTTATTCCATCAACAGTTTCGCCAATAAGTTTGTTATCAAAAGTGTAGAATTTTTCAATTACAGGTATCTTGATTGATTTTGTCAAAGGATTTTCTAATTGTTTCTTTGTAAACTCTTCTAATCGAATTAACATTTTTACTCCCCTTTAATTACGAATATACGTTCTGTTTTTAAGTAAAAAAAATTAAAGTTTTATAAATGACATTATTACATTTCTGGGAACTCCAAATTCTTGAATAGCCTCTGAAATTAATATTGTGTCTAGAAGATAATCCTCCGAAAACAATAGTTTAACAGCAAAAAGATTTGCCTCTTTTTCATAACTTTCTGTGGAAAAAAAGGTGTGTTTAGTTAGAAATGGTGTGTTTGCATCAGGATGCAATAAAGCATGACCTAATTCATGAGCGCAAATGAAACTCTGAAGTTTATCGTCAGCCTTTTCATTGATATGTATAAAAGGAATCCTGAATGTTTTATTGTAATAACCTAAAAAGTTACCGAGTTCCTCATGCAAAACCACAATTCCTAGATTCTTAGCAATTTTAAATGGACAATTTGTTTGATGCTTTTTGATTAGTTTACTAACCTTCGAAGTAATCAGATCCATTTGTATAACTCCTAGTCGCGGTATTTTTTAGGTGTGAATTTTTGTTTAGCTAATTTTTTCGCAAGTCGTAGTGATTGTTCAAGTGAATTCTTTAATAGATCGCGATCTTCCTCATCTAAATCTTCAAACGATTGACCATCAAAAGCAGCATACCCACTATTTGATTCTAGACCCTCAATCATTTTTTGAAGTTCTTTTTGAATATCTTTTTCGTCCTTAGCTGTTAGCTGAGGTTCAAATTGTTCACCGTTTGCCATTGTTTGTAATTGGTCCGTTGTAATCCCGAGACCCCTGCAAATTTTTATTACGTTATCGACTGACGCGTTCCCAATTCCTCTATCAAGTATAGATCTAAGTGTTGTGGGAGGTAGTCCAATTTTTTCCGCGAAAGCTTTTTTGCTCAATCCAGTATCACTAATCAGACCTTCTAAAATCTCAGTTCTTTTATCCACTGCTTCAATTCTCCCTTTATCTACAATTTATACGAAAAATCGTTCTTTAACTCATCTTACAATACGCATTTGAGTATGTAAATAGATTTTAGAACGAAATTACGTTTTTTTTTATGAAATTAAGTTGACAATGAACGAAACTGCGTTTATATTTGGAATTACAAATGAACGCAATTGCGTTTTAGTTAGGAGGTGAGCAGAAAATGTATAGAAATTTAAAAGCGGAAATGGCACGAGAAGGGATAACAATGGTTGATATTTCTAAGTACCTTAATGTTCGATACGCAACAGTCAATGATAAAGTCAACGGTAAATTTCGCTTTTACTTTGATGAAGCCGAAAAAATTAAAAAACATTTCTTTCCTGATTGCAATATTGAATACCTGTTTGAAAAAGATGAAAACAATCTTAATTTGAAAGGAGGTGAACCCCTTTGCCAATAGCTGATATTCAAGTGAATGTAGATCACAAAGAAATTCGAAATCACATTAACAAAAAAGTTGATGAGGTAATAGATCAAGTTTTCTTTACTTGGGATCTTGATCAAATGGCCAAAAGAACATGCATGAGCAAATCGTTTCTGGAGAACGAGTTCTTGCATGACCCTCGAATGAGATTGCTTGAAAGACGCAAAGAAAAAGGTAAGCGTTATTGGTTTTATGAAAAGAGCTTAGACGTGATGAAAGAGATCATGGACGAATGGTAATAAAACGCGTGGACAGACGCCTATTCATTTCAAGAATTTAAGGAGGTTGGTTATGAACCAATTAGTGTTCATCGAAAACAAGAAAATTGTAACTGACAGCATTACTATTGCTGAAGCATTTGGAAAAGAACACAAACATGTTTTAAGAGATATTAATGAGCTAGGTTGTAGTCAAGATTTTAGACAGTCCAATTTTGGGCTCTCCACTTACAAATCGGTTCAAGGAAAAGAATTGCCAAAGTACTTCATCACACAAGACGGTTTCACATTACTTGCTATGGGCTACACCGGAAAAGTAGCAATGGAATTCAAAGAAAAATACATCAATGAGTTCAACCGAATGAAACAAGAACTCCAAAGTCTTTATGCGCCGTCTTATATGATTGACGATCCAGTGAAGAGAGCAGAGAAGTGGATTGAGGAACAAAAACAACTCAAAGCTCTAACCACTGACAACTTAGTACTTAACCAGCAGGTGAACGAATTGAAGCCTAAAGCTTCTTACTATGACCTGGTTCTTCAAAACAAATCCTTATTGACTGTTTCAAAAATTGCTAAGGATTACGGGATGAGTGCAAAAACACTTAATAAAAAACTTCACGAATTAGGTGTTCAGTTCAAACAGGGAGATATCTGGTTACTCTACTCAAAGTATCAAGATAAGGGTTACACACAAACCACCACTCATGTAATTGATGCAGATAAATCAACTATCAACACCAAATGGACTCAAAAAGGCAGGCTGTTCCTTTATGACTTGCTGAAGAATGAAGGTATCCTTCCAATGATTGAACGTGAAGAACATGAATCAGCTTAAAGTAGCTTTCAACGAAATCCAAACATTCGAGCAGCTGAAGGTCTTCATCAATTATGCTGCTCATTATTTTAAAGATGGGAAGGACAAGCATGAAAAAAGATGAGTTATTCCAAGAAGTAAAAACTCGCAAAATCAGCATTAATGACGCTCGTGAAAAGTTAGGGTTTGAGAGGGTAGATCATCCTCTTATGGATACAAAACTTACCAATGCTGAACTTTTGGTAAGAAAGGAGTGCTTGTAATGGATGCCGTTTCTTATCTTCAACTAGTTACTGTTTTATTATTCGGAATTGGTTTAGGCGTAACCTGGGGAGTATCAGGAAAATGAAATTTCCGCTTCATTTGCTTATGTGTGATTGGAGCCTTGTGGTTGGAGCGATGGAAGAGTACAAGAAAAACCTTAACGGTTATGAATTAAAGATGTTCGAAATCGCACATCAAAATGTTTACAACGATAAAGAGCATGACGGCATGAGCTTCAAGTACATAATCGTTGCTCTTAAAGAAAGTGGCTTAGATGATTTGGTTTTGTGGGTTGAACATGCTTTTAAAAGACATCAGAAGATAAATGGACCTCGCTTGAAGGGAGGTGAGTTTAAGTGGGAGAACATGCTGAAGTTGCAGGATGCATTCAAATAAAGATTCTATACTCAGAAAACGAAGTTAACAAATGGCTATCTGAGAATGCTGAGGTTGAAGTAGTTGATATCAAAATAACTGGTCTTAATACTTACGACTGTTCAGATGAATCGATTATGATCATCTACCGAAAGGATGAACCTTGTGAAGAGAAAAGGATTAGCTTGCCTTAATGGAGACTTCTTTGAAATCTCATGGGGAGATTACCTTTTTATCATGTGGACGAGTCCGAGAGGAGTTGAAATCATTCATGCTCCAGAGTGCCCGACAACAAAATAAAAACTGCCCACCGGCCAGGGTGAACAGTTTTTTAGGATGTGTTGAATTTAATATTCATTTTCATTATATGCAGGGTTGTACAAATTATTCAAGCATTGGAGGAATTTAATTGAATATACGTTTTGAACGTCTATCGGTTTCAAATTTTAAAAATCACAAATCATTAACAGTTGAGTTTAAAGATATTAATTCGATCTCAGGAAGAAACGGCGCAGGAAAATCATCAATCGGAGAAGCCATAACATGGTGCTTATACGGTGTTGATTCCGTCGGAACTAAGATAGATCCTACACCAATTGGAGAAGAAGTTCCAGAGAATATTGCAGTTGATTTACTTATCGCTGTAGATGAAGTCAGTATTCTTTTAACCAGGTCATTAGTAAAAGGCAAGGCTAAATATCATATAAACGATGTTCCTAAGAAAGCAAAAGAATATGAGCAGCTGGTAGAGGGTCTGTTCAATAAGAACTTGTTTCTCTCTTTATTCAATCCCAATTACTTTTCAAGCCAGCATTGGCAGGAACAACGATCACAATTGCTTCAGTATGTAAGTGAACCTCTCAATAAAGAAGTGTTAGTGGCAATTAGCAAGACAGGGGCTAAGCATCTTGAGCCCTTACTTAAGAAATTGTCACTTGATGACATTGAAGCATCTCATAAAGAACTGTTCAAAAAGAACGACAAGCTTGTTGAACGTGCTGCTGAAAGAGTGATCACACTTCAAGAACAGCTTGATAAGTTCCTTGGGGTACATGATGCCAATCAGGATCCAGAACAAATAAAAAAGCAGATCGATGAAATTGTTGCTAAAAGAAATACTCTAGATGACGAACGGCACAAACAACGAGATCTTTCAATCCAGAGGGAAAGAAAGGCTGCTGCTATAGAAAGTTTGAGAGACCAAATAGCTCAACAAAAGAAATTCATTGATTCATTAAAAGCTGAACCTGTTAAAGAAAATTGTCACACTTGCGGTCAACCTCTTACGGAAAGTTCGTTGCAAGTTGTTCATGAAAGCAAACGCAAGAGGCTTGCTGAACTTGTTGAGGACGGCAAGGCGCTAGTCTCTCAAAGGAAGAAACTTCAGGCTGAATTCGAAGAACTTCCAACATTTTCAGAAGTAGAGATTGATCGCGAAGCATCCTTCGCACTTGATGAACAAATATATCCACTCAAAGCCAAACTGGAAGCTTTCAAACGCATCGATCAGTTGAAAGAGGAAATCGAAGAAGCTGCAGCTACTAAAGAAACAATCCGGAAGGAACGCAATAAAGCACAGGCTGTTACTGAAGCAGTCAAAGAGTTTAGAACAAAAAGAGCTGAACTTATGGTCCAGAAGATGGACGAGCTATTCACTACTATCAATATACGTCTGTTTGAAGAACTTAAGAACGGTGAATTAAGAGCAACATTTGAGATAGAAATGGACGGCAAGCCTTACAGCAAATTGAGTACAGCTGAAAAGATTAAAGCCGGATTGGAAGTGATTGAGGTACTTAGTCAACAATCTGACGTGATCGCGCCGACCTTTGTTGACAATGCAGAAAGCATTTTGAAGTTCACGAAACCTTCTGGGCAATTATTAACGGCCACAGTAAAGGATTGTGATTTTGAAATTTCTACTAAGTCTATAGAGGATGGTGGTGGAAATGAAAAATAGGTTTGAAGTTAAGGGGGAAACAACTTCAATCTATCTTAATAAGGCAATAACGCTTATTGATACTACTGATTTAAAGCGAGCAAATGAATTTGAAGGAACATGGTACGCGCACTGGAGTCCAATTACAAAAACCTATTATGTCGCTGGTGTTACTCCTATTTACAACGGCAGGAGAAAACAATTATTTCTCCACCGATGGCTTATGAATGTTTGTGGTGGTTTAGTGATTGATCATATGAATCACGACACACTTAACAACTGTCGGAGTAATTTAAGAGTTGTGACTATGCAGCAAAACAACCAAAACAAAAGAATAAACAAAAATAATTCCACTGGATTCCGTGGTGTAACGTTCAACCATGAAAATCAAAAGTGGCGAGCAAGAGTTCAAGTGAATAAACAATCCTTGCATTTAGGGTATTTCAACAGCGTTTCAGAAGCTGCATTCGCAGTAAAGAAAGCTCGAAAAGAATTTATGCCATTCAGTTCAATTTAAAGGAGGCACTATCAATTGAGTAGACAAATCACACCTTATCATCTTGCTTTTGTATTAGCAGCAAATAAAGCTTTCAGAGAAAACAATAACCTTGAAAGCTATCGAAATGACGATGAAACTTTGATAGCTCTGCGACGTGGCGAAGATCGTGACTGTGTTGAAGTGTATGAAGTTCAAGAGTGTGTAGCCAGCTTCGTACAGCAAATGGATCCAAAACCAAAACCACGTCTCCCAGTTATGCAGTTTGCTTATGAAATGGAATCGCAACTAAAGGTAAATGACCATAAAAAGGGTTGGGGTTCAGAGCACCATGAATTCTTGAATCGTGAGCTAAGCAAGAATTTTAATAAGCTTTATCGAGAACTTACAGCAGCTGATAAGGATAAACATGAGATTACTATCAGATGTGCTAATATCGCGAACTTCGCAATGATGATCGCTGATAACTATGGACAACTTGAGGGAGGTAATTGATTTGGCAAAGATAAAAGTTGAATTAGATCTTGATTGGTTAAACGATGAGCAATCGCTTGATGAAGTGATAAAAAACGAAGTCATTAGTTCATTACAAGAAAAATTAATCGCGAATATTGAAAAGAAAGTTTCAGCTCAATTAAATCTGAAACTTGAGGAAATAGCCGACCACGTTACTGACAGCTTTATTGAAAAGACATTGGAAACAAAAATCGAGGATCTCCAAATACCTCGTAAGCAA
The DNA here is from genome assembly GCF_048083785.1 of Fictibacillus tiangongensis. GTDB lineage: Bacteria > Bacillota > Bacilli > Bacillales > Fictibacillaceae > Fictibacillus. Next base: position 2,950,282 of record NZ_CP182294.1, on the reverse strand, counting down.
AGCTATTGGGATTCAAAGGTAGAGTATGTACCTATCAGCCAATACATCGGTATGAAATATGAAGAACATTTAACGAAAAAAGTGCTAAATGAAAATGGACAAAAAGCAAATTACAGCAGTGATGCAAAACTTTCTATTAGCGAGTATTTCTTGCGTAATTACTTAGAAAAAGAATTGACCGGTAAAGTTAGCGCAATGATACAGACAGCAAGAAAAGATGCTGAAGAAACAATCGTAAAGGCTCTGGAAAACAATTTAAAAGAGCAGTTGTCTGTGGACATCATTGAAAGACTTAATGTTCCTAAGATGCTTGAGAGTTTGCAAAATAAGGCAGCTGAAATAGGTACTAATGATGAGGGAGGAAATTAATATGTCTAAAAACCAACTAGCACCAATCAACACTAATCAATTTGAAGATTACTTTACGGAGAAAGAACTTCAAGTCGTTGTAAACAGCATAGCTAAGAATGCCACTAATGAAGAGCTTGCTCTCTTCGTTCAGATCTGTAAGAACAATGGTTTAAACCCATTCATGAATCACATTTATTTTATCAAGTACGGAAACCAAATGAGCATTCAGGTATCTGTTGAAGGTATTCAATATCTCGCTCGTCAGAAAGAGGATTACCGAGGATCTACTGCTCAGCTGGTACATGAAAATGATGAGTTTGAAATTGAACTCGATTCTGAAACGCAGGAACTTAAGATCGCTAAACATTCTATCAAGGTTCCTCGAGGGAAAGTAGTTGCTTCATATGCGATTGCAAAGCGTGAAGGATATCCCGACAAGGTGATCATAATTGAAGCCGATGAGGTTGAACACCTGAAGAAAAAAGCCGGCAGCCAATGGGGCAACTACTATAACGATATGTTCAAGAAACATGCTCTAAAGCGAGCACTCAAGGCTCAATTTGGTATTGAAGTGGATGACCAGGATTCTACTTATCAAGAACCTTATGAACCTACCAGACAACGAGTTGACATCACACCTAATGAAAATGTGATCGAAACAGAAGAAGGGACTGTAAATGAAGAAGATCAGCTGATGACTCTTTGGGGAGAAATCAGTAAAAAGCAGAAGGATTACGGTTGGACTAGAGATCGCTTAAGTCAATTTATTGAAGAGAAGTTTAAGAAAACCGGGAAAGAACTCGCACTCCAGGAAGTAGTTGGACTCTCTAAATTAATGGAACTTGAGTATGCAAAAGAACAAGAAACAAATCCAGCTCCTGAACAAGAAGACATAGATTTTGATAAGTACTTTGAAGAGCAAGAATAAGGTGGAATGCATGATCGGCATACCTTCGTTTTATTGGGAGTATGTCGATCGTAGTCCCAAACTCTTTAAGGCATACGTCAGAGGTTACTTAGAAAGAAACCATTCACATTTAAAGCCGGTTAGGTTTACGAAAAGAAAATTCATTGTGTGTGTCCATAAGGAGCGTGGAGATCATTAAGAACGGTAAGAAGCCAAATCGTCAGCAGAAAGAACTTATTAAAGCTAACAGACTAGTTCCTGAAAACTGGTTGATCTTTAAGAACGTGGGTGGATACTTGCATCTGATCCACCGTGAGACAGGAACAACTAAGAAGATACCGGCAAGATAAACATAATTTTTCATCTCAGAAAAAAGGGGTGAGGTGATATCGCTAACGTACAGACAGAACATGGTTATACGAGGGTTGCTAATGGGATTCTTGAGCAGATGGCATTAACAAAGCTAAGTCCCATTCAATATAGAATCATTTTTGTTATCTGGAGATACACTTACGGATTTAAAAGAAAAGAACATGCATTTTCACTTAGTTTTTTTCATCAAGCAACACAATATGATCAGAGGCAACTCCAAAGAGAGCTTTCTAAGTTAGAAGAAAGGAAAATCATATTCCAAAACGTGAAGGTCGGTAAAGCCAGGATTATTGGCTTTAATAAGGACTTTGACCAGTGGCTTGATGAGGTGCCTGTTGGTAATTCTACCAATGGTAAAACTACCAAAGGTGGTATTGGTAATTCTACCAAAGGTGGTATTGGTAATTCTACCAAAGGAACTATTGGTAATTCTACCAAAGAAGAAAGAAAGAAAGAAAAATCTAAAGAAAAATCTAAAGAAAGGGATGATGGACAAATGAAACCTAATCTATTTACAGAATACGAAAAGAATTTTGGTATCATCCCACCCATCTTTCAAAACGATGTTGATTACTGGTTAGACAATAGCTCTTTTGAAGATCCAGAACAAATCATCATCGAAGTGATCAATAGAGCTAAGGAGCATAAACCAAGGAATCCTTCTAAATACATCAACACAATGTTGAAGAACTTACACGAAGCTTCGTTGTTCACTTTAGTACAAGTCCAAGATCACTATAAACAAAACGATCGGAAAAAAGATAGAAAAAGTGTGCTGGATGAACTGAGAGAAGAATGGGGTGTCACAAATGAATAAGTCGCAGGTGCTTGCTATTTTAGAAACCATTGCTGAATCCTATTCGAATTTTGATCTTACGAAAAAGAAGGCGGAAGTATGGTCAGAGTTTTTATCTGACATGCCGTATGAAAAAGTTAAAACAAAATTACATGACCATATTCGAACAAGCAAATTTCCGCCATCTATTGCTGAGATATCTGTTGAAGAAGCCCCTAGAAACGAATTCCTTGAGAAATCGAGACAGTGGGAACAGCAAGTTGAAGCAGAACGCGCTAACGGAACAATGAAATCACCTGAAGAACGCAATCCTGAATTTCATGCTAAGTATTTAAAATACAAGGAAGATCAGAAGAGGCAACAGGAAGTGATTAAACAGCATGAATGATATGTTGGCGAATATCGAAGCAGAACAGGCGGTTCTTGGTTCTATCCTCCTTGAGCCAGATTTGATTCAGGAATGTCAGATGTCTATAGAGCACTTTGGAACTACATCTCATAAACAAATCTTTAGAGCGATGAGAGAAGTTGATTCAAACGGTAATGAAGTGGATTTTGTAACGGTTCTTGCCGAATTGGGAGATGCTGCTGAACAGGTAGGAGGATTAACCTACCTGACGCAGTTACCTGAATCGGTACCATCAACTGCTACATTCCATCACTATGAGCAATTAATGTTAGAAGCTTACCGATTACGAGAGGCAAGGAAGATCGCGAATGTCTTAGCTCAGGAACCGACTGAAGAAAATATAACAAAAGCATACAACGACCTTGCGTCTATTCAAGAAATCGGAATAAAGCCTCAACGTACAAAGATGGATTTGTTGATGGAGATCTATGAGGATGTAAGCACTCCAAAGGGTGATCTTACTGGAATTAATACAGGATTAAGCGAGTTAAACGAAATGACTGGTGGCCTGCAGAACGGAGACTTGATAATTGTGGCAGCACGGCCTTCCATGGGAAAGACCGCCTTTGCACTCAACTTAGCGATACATAACTCACATAAAGGTGGAGTAACTGAAATCTTCTCGTTAGAAATGTCGGACAAGCAATTAGCCAATCGAATGCTTTCAGCAATAGGAAGAATTGAGGGGAGTAAGTGGAGAAATCCTCACAAAAAGTTCACTGATACAGATCACGAAAACTTTCATAAAGCAATGGGAATCTACAGCAACTACAACATGAACATTTATGACAAACCCGGTCAAACATTGTTCGATATCCGAGTAGCTGTAAAGAAGTCAAGAAAAGATAATCCAGGTAAACAGCAACTAGTGATCATCGATTATCTGCAGCTGATAAAAGTAGTTGGCAAGTTTGATAGACACGATCTTGCAATCGGACATATTACTAGAGAGTTAAAGAGCATGGCCAGAGAGTTTAATATCCCGATTATTCTACTTTCACAACTCTCAAGGAGTGTGGAACAACGCCAGGACAAACGCCCGATGATGAGCGATATCCGAGACAGTGGTTCAGTCGAACAAGATGCGGATCTAATCGCTTTTCTTTACCGAGATGATTACTACAACAAGAAGAGTGAAGCAAAAAACATAGTTGAAGTGATCGTGGCAAAGCACAGGAACGGACCTACAGGGACATTGGAATTTCTCTTTGTAAAAGAGTTCGGACAATTTCTTGATCTAAGTAGACAAATGGAGTTGGTTTGATGACCAGAGAAGAAATCTATGAAGGTTTAAAGAACCACTATGAAACCACTGGCCGGATGATGTCGGAGCAGGAGTTTATAAATTTCATACAGGACAAGGTCAGTGTTTCTGAAGCGATCGACGCGATTATGGAGTTTAATCGGTTTCTCGATTCTAAAAGAAAATAGGAGGCATTTCATATGTGCATAGAATGCTCAATTAAAAAAGCGATTGCCAGCTTAGCAGGTATTGAGATTAAGAGAGAAGTTGTGGGCAAAGTGAACAAGAGTCTTATCCTTCAACTAAAACTTGCTGAAAACGAAGTGGATAAGATCATGAGTGACACCAAAGCTACAATAGCAAGTCTTCCAAAAGATATCACGGAAGAAGAGTTTGTAAAGACTTTGTCTGAAAAGTATGAAGCTAAACATAACGAAGCAGCAGCTAAGGTTAACGAAGCTTTTGATCAGATTTTTATAGCAGTTGGGATTAATGATGGAGAAACAAGGTCTAAGCGTGACACTTATAAGATTGATCAAACTACTGGAGAAGTCTTCCGTGAAGTTGAAATCTTTAAGGACCAGGTGCTTCACTAATGGCTGAGATAAACGCATATATGAATGGGTATCAACCAGAAGGGGATACAGAGTTTCTTTCAGCTTCATTGGATGCTCATAAGAAAGCTCTTGAGAAATCTCAACAAAAAGTAAAACGCATGGAGAAAGCTTTGGAGTTTTATGCAGATGATGAAAATTGGATTGCGGTAAACACTTCTCTCGGATTTGTTCCATGTTTGGTTGAAAATGATCAAGGAAAAATCGCAAAACATGCACTAGAAGCGGAGGAGAAGGAATGAGATTTGTAGGAATTGACCCTTCAACCAAAACTGGTTTTGTTGCAATCGGAGAAGGCGGAGTTGTTCTTAGAGAAAAAGAGCTAAAAGGAATCGGCTCTCAGGATCCGAAACGGATGGTCACATTGATTGATGAAGTAGTGGCTCATCTTAAACCAGCAGACATTATTTGCATTGAAGGGTTCCCGTTTGATACTCAAAAAGCCATGTTCGCAGGTGGCTTACACCACGGTATAAGGAATGAACTTTTTAAAAGAAATCTTATTTATCATGAAGTCGCGCCTAACGCTGTAAAGAAGTTTGTTGGTGTTACTGGTTGGGAAGGCGAAAAGGGCAGCAAGAAACGACTAACTGGTCCTCAGAAGAAGAAAGCAGTCATGAATGCTGTTGAAGAACAGTTTCAATATGCTCATAAGAGCGACAACGTTGTAGATGCTTATATTCTTGCACAGATTGCACTTCATATTCATACAGCTTCACAAACCTTTAGTTTGTTACCAGAAAACCAAGCAGAAGTTCTTCAAACCATTCTAAAAACAAAGGGAGCGTAATAAAAATGACGGTTCAAAAAAGTATGTTCTTCAAACTTCAACAAAAGGATGACAAGAAGGAAATTCTAAAATTCGAAATCAAAGGTAATGCAAGTGATCAGGCTTCAAAAGATCTTCATGAGTTAGCCGGCAACATCGTTGTCTTTAAGATCGAGGGTTGTGCTGCAGGTGAAACCACTGCTGAGTTTGTGGAGATCAAAAAGAACTCAAATAAGACAGACCTCAAATTCGCATTAAAAGGAGATTCAGAGGAGAAAGCTCAGGAGCTCTATAAGTTTGCTGGACAGAATGTAAAGATTGAAATCAATCCATCGCAAATGACACTAGATGAATTTTACGGTGATGAGGAAGATCGCGGCATTGAATACTCAGTGGGTAAAGATGGAACAGTCGATGTAGATCCTAACCAGTCTTCATTAGAAGATTTCTCTGAAGAAGAGTTTGATTTTGATGATGAGGAATCGGAAGAAAGTGTAGAGGTATAAAAGTATGATCAACGTGTACAAAAAGGGTGTTTTTTTAGGAACTTTTAAAACAAGTGAACTGATTGGGAGTAAAAATGTTTTAGGAGCAGGTTCAATAATAAACATTGCAAAGAAGAAATATGTGGTTAATAACATCATGGTTAGAAAAGATGAAACCATAGTTGCTGAAGTTTCAAATTAGGACATAAATAATTTCTGCTCTTCCAGTTTGGGGGAGCAGAAGTTTCGTGAAAGGAAATGATTATGAAAGACTACAGCAAGATCAGACTTTACGACTTAAATACACTTTGCCACAAAGGCGATAAAGAAGCTCTTAAAGAATGGCAGCGAAGATGGATTGCAGAATGGCCGTCTATGGATGGGCAGGTAAAAGTAAAGAAAGAAAAGTGACGTGCTTGGCCCGTATCGTTCGGTAAAGGAGAATAAGAATGGATAAAAAGTATGAGCAAGTAGAATTTTTACCAGGAAGCACAATAGACGAGGCAGTTAATCAATTATTGAGTTATCGAGAAAAAGGGAAGTTGGCTACAGCTCAATTCAATGGGGTTTCCTTATACTCAGACACCGTAACAATGGATGGAGCGCATAAAGCAATCATAGGTATGACGAAGACGGAGTGTGATGAATACCTAAGTGAGAAATTTGTGCAGTTCAAAGACTATGAAACAAAAAGATGCCAGAGAAAATCCCTGGCATCAGAATAAGCCACCGAGAAGAAACTCGTATGGCATCAAAAGAAGAACCCTCAATTTTTATGAGGTAATTATAGTATTTACTGTAAAATGCTTATTATTCATAAAGATATTAAGCAATGAAAGGAGTAACCAAATGAAAATCTTTGATATGAACGGTATTGATTATGTGGCTGCTAACGATCGCAAAGACGCGATTACTTTTTATTCAAACCTTACTGGTTATACAGCTGGTGAAGTAGAAGAAGACATCGAAGGAGAAGTTAGCTTGGATGAAAAGATGCATTATCCGATTGAAAACTTCACCAATGGCATTGAAGGATATGACACCAAGGTAATTGATCAGCCGACCTTTGTGTTGGTACCATACAGTCTTGTGTTAGAAATCGAAAGTAAAGGTGAACCGTTCCTGATAAGCACTAAAGAAATGTAAATGGCCAGAGCAAAGCTCTGGCCGGGTTAAAAGGAAGTCAGTAAAGTATTCGTATTGGTTAATCCGAATGGGGGGATTATTTATGAGCCAATTAATGTTCAAGCTTCCAGAAATTGATCGTGAACTGACTAAAGAAGCTGTAGAAGCCGCCCTAGAGAAATATCGTTTTTATCTCCTAAGTGTTCCAGATGAAAAACTTCCTAAAGTGACATCAACGTTCTCACTTGTCCCTCCTTCATTCACTAATGGATTTCATTCATCTACTGAAGAAGCAGCAATATCAAATGTAGATTATGAAATGGAAAAAGAACGCCACTTACAGAACATAATTAGAGGCGTGAACAGACTGAGTAAAATGGAACGTGAGATAATATACAAAAGGTATTTAGAAGTGGAAGAAACATTCGATTATGAGATCTACAATGAAATGGGTTTTAGTGAAAGAAGGTTTTATCGACTAAAAGCGAGAATATTTTACAAGCTCGCATTTATTCTTAAAATTGAAGTTTATAAAAATGAAAGCTAGTAGAATATTGCTAGCTTTTTTATAATAAAAAACCATAAGAGGTGGATTATTTGATTAAAGCAAGGAAAAAGAAGAATATAAATCAGTTTTTTGTTAAAAGAATTAAAGAAGAATTGGATGAATTAGATAATAAGATAATTAAAGAAATTAAAATAGTAAAAGAAAAAGCAATTTCAAATGGGACACTTACTTCCGGTGAAACAATCCAAAGTATAACAAGCGTTATCACCGACAATATTATTTCATCGTGTCAAAAAATGTTAAATTTTATTGATGATTTTCAAGAATATATGAAATTTAAAATTATAGATAATCATCTCAAGGAAATTGGAGAAATTTATAAAACACACTACATTCCTTTGTTAGAAAGGCATTTTGATAATACACTTCCCAATGAAAACAAACTTATTTTCAAGGGTTTTTATGATCCTATTTTTGATAATTATTCTAAAAATGTTACCTTAAAAAGGCTGGAGCTTATCATATCTAATAAGATCGGCAATGTACAATTAAAGAACTCTCTAAAAAAAGATGAACCGAGTGTGAGACTTGCTAGAGTTTCAATTAGTATTAGTTTTTTCTTAATGCTCATTTCATTTTTAAATATTATTTTAAGTTTCTATCTGAATTTTTTTAAGGATAAGTAGAAATCTGTTGAAAATTTTAAAGGAATGGAAGAAGAATGAAGAGCATTGAGACGTGCTTAAAAATGAAAAAGAGGAGATTAATTTTATGGCAGTGTTAGAAAACGATGTTTTTAAACAAACTTTTATAGAATATCTTGAATACAAGGAACAATTTCAAATTGCCGAGCTTATGAAAACTTGTGATTTTACTGTTACTGATACAGGGAATTTCACATATGTGATTTGGAATCAAACAGGTATTGAAATTGATATTCGGGTACCTTTATCAATTATGAAACAAGTTGACGAAAAGTGGGATTCTATCGATAAAATGTGCTATGAAGTATACCCTAGAGACGAGGATCATGCCTTAAGAAAAGTCATTAAAGAATTAGGCCATCAACACCCCGTGAAAGTATTTCAAAAAGTGGTTCAATTGTTGTTGGAGGGCAGGTATACGATAACTTAATATCCAAAGTACATAAAGTACATATGGATAGTATAGAAAAAGATTATATCCTTGAAGGTTGTTATTGTGCTTCAAATGGTAACCGTTTAGCAGCTGCAACTATGATAGGTTGTGCTGCGGAACGTCTCTTGTATCAACTTTGCAATTCCTATTTATCCTATTTAAAAAACGGAAATGGTTCTCAAAAAGAAATATCTAATTTTGAAGAAAAAGTTTTGAATGCTAAAAAAGCGCATGCAAGACTTGATGGCTTCTTAAAGACAGTACAGAATGATGAAAGGCTATTTGAAAAAATTGGGTTAGAAAACTCTAACTTGCATTTTTCTTTTTTGGATATTATGAGACAAGTAAGAAATGAATCGGGACACCCAACTGGTATAAAAGTTTCAAACGAAGATTTAAATACTATTTTTGCTAACTATCAGTTGTTAATAGATCGTGTTCATCCAGTCATAACACATCTACCAACGTTTACTAATAACTGATGTCAGATAAACGGCAGAAAAATGGCAGAATAACGGCAGAGCATTAGGTATAAAAGGTGTTAATATGATATTAAGCAAAAAAATAAAAAACCACCTGGGGAAAGGTGGTTTTTTATTTATCTCTTGTCTTTTGGTGGGTTTGGATCGTTCCCATAACTATTTGACTCACCGATTTTTCCATCCTTTTTGTGTATTCTATGTTCTGTTTGATCTTTCTTTGCTTGTTGTTTACCTTTTTCTTCAGCTTTATCCTTAGTGCGATGGTGACTGATTACTTCTCCGTCTTGCACATTGTTCCAACCAGTTCCATTTTTATTCGGAACAGTATGAACCGGTGGCTTTTTCTTTGTCATTTTATCACCTCTTTTCAATTCTACACATTTCGTCACAATTAGAGGAAATTCCTTCCTATTGGCGAATTGAGTTTGGTGAAAGGAGGTGAGGGTTTGAAAAGAGATATGGATTTGATTAGAAATATTCTGTTAGAAATAGAAGAAAAAGAAAGTGCTACTTCATGGGTAACGTTGTCATTAGAAGGATTTTCCGAGGAACAAGTAAATTACCATTTGAATTTATTAGATCAAGTAGGTTTCCTAGAAGTAAAAAAACTTATACAGGCACCCTATTTGGTAAGAAACCTTACAATGAGAGGACATGATTTTTTAGGCTCGATTAGAAATGATGAATTGTATGCAAACTTGAAAAGCAGATTAGGAGAGACGATTAAGTCTTTGCCATTGAGTGTTGTTTCAAGTGTAGCAATAGAAGTTGCAAAAGAATGGACATTAAAGAAACTTGGTTTCAAATAGCGAAAAGAGGTATGGAACTTGAAGTTGATTGAAAACGAATATTATTACCACATTCAGAGAGCACAAACTAATCAATGGGAAATTGGTAAAACATATTTTATAGGTAAAGAGAAAAACGAATTCGTGAGTCACTTTGATACAACGGATGTTTATTGCCCAAATGATCTTCATCAATCTATTTTGACTTTATTGAACAAAAATGAAGATGTGCCAAATGATATGTTAATCTACACACTAAATAATTACTTGAATGTGTCTAATCATTATAAAAAGTTAGCAAGAGAATATGTATTTGAAGAAGTAAGAGCGGACTTTTTTCCAAACTTACCTTCACGACAAAAATGTCTATGGGTAATGCCAGTGAATGAGGAAATCCTAAGTTATTGGTGGCAATATATAAACGGACGTATACTTTAATTGAAATTAACAGGGAAGATATATAAAACTAATCAGCAGTTTCTTTCCTTGACCAGTAAAAATTTAAACTTTATACGTGAACAAGCATTCAAATATTGGGCTGGTGCTTCAGGCACTAATAACATAGAGGAAGAATGGCTGTTTGAAGGATTTGCAACTGTAGAGTCTATACATACACCAGAGGAATTAGGATTAAAAATTTCTGCACCTGTTAATTAGGGTGCTTTTTTGTTTGCTGCAAACTAGATTCCAGTAAGCCTTAGAGGTGCGCCTAATAAAGCCACCGTTGGCTACCAAACTTTAAGCTTGGGTCTAGTTTGGAGTAAATAAAATTAAAGGAGTGAACACAATGTTAAAAGACAAGTCACACATAGAAGCAGATGTGATTACTGAGGGCGTTTTAATTACAGGAGGTAACAACAAGAAATAAAAAAAGAGGAGCAAAGAGTCTACTTTGCTCCCAAAATAGTTAATCGAGCCTTAGTGAAGGATTATGAAACGTTAATACACCGCATTTTATACATCCAAAAACCTGAACTGGTAGTCCGCTTGTTGCAAGAAAAGAAGGCGGTGTAGTCGATTGATCAACTGTTGTTAAAACGTAAGAAGTTCCTGAAGATGGTGAAACCGGAGCAAAATCGGCTGAGCCACAATTTGAACAACTCGTTGGTTGTTTTATACTTTCCAAAGTGCATAACCTCCTTTCTTATATAAGGTTTTATTGCTGCTTGCGACAGCACAAAGATAACAATTCTACAATTTTTTACAAATTCCTTTTATTCACAATTTTATTTCTAATATGCAGGTGAAGATAAAATGAACCAAAATCAGTTTTATGACAAATACAAACGCGATCGCGAGTCTAGAAGGTTTTACAAGAGTAAAGCTTGGAAGAAATGTAGAAAGCTAGTGTTAATCCGTGACAATCACCTTTGTCAAAACTGCTTTAAGAAAGGCAAGCTAACAGCTGCTGACATGGTCCATCACATAGAAGAGCTGAAGGACAAGCCAGAGCTTGCTCTAAATGAGGACAACCTTATTAGTCTATGTAACACATGCCATAACAAAGAGCACCCAGACAAGGCTTATAAGGGTAAGCACAAGAAGAAGCCTAAGAGGAAGATAAGAGTAATAGAGTCGAATGCGAATGATGAGGTGACATAGGATATGGGGCAAAAAGTAAGCAGGACATCAGATGGGATCTGGTATTTTTATTGTCCGGGTTGTGGCCGGGGCCATGGCTTTGATCAGAGATGGAGCTTTAATGGAGATGTAGATAGACCAACCTTCCGTCCATCTTTACTGGTGAGCTCTCCTTATAATGAGGTTATGAGTAAAGGCGGAGAACTAGTAAAAGTGGAGCCGTACGTTTGCCATTCATTTGTAACAGATGGAAAGATTGAATTCTTAGGAGATTGCTCTCACTTCTTAGCAGGTCAAACAGTAGAAATGGAAGATGATGTGTAATGTTTGGGGATGAGGTGACTTAGTTTGGAATACTTGGAACAGTTTGCTCATGACATGATTCATATGACAGAAGGAGAGAAGTTGATACACTACTGGTGGTTATGGCCTCTAATCATCTGTCTAGTCTTGTTGATTTTGAAAGTTTGCGAACACTTGAAGGGGTAGATAGCCCCCCTACCCTTTAAATCCAAATTTGAGGGCTCTGGGGACCGGCGCTCCCGCATCGTTTGCAACGCGTAAAAAAATTCGTACATAAGGGGGGGTGGTGAATTTGGCAAAGCTAAGTAAAAAAAATCAGGATGAATTGATTAGCGAAGAGATGGATCGTTTGTTGGAGGTTTTTTCAGGTTTACCTAATGGGAAGTTGAAAATCGCTAAAAGGTTAATCGAACGAATTGCCTTTATGAAAGTTACTCTTGAAGTTCTGGAGAACAACATCAAAACTAAAGGACCCACTTATCTCTTTAAAAACGGATCGCAAAAGATGCATGTGGAGAACCCAGCGCAAAAGTCATACAATACGATGATCAATCGTTACACATCCGCGTGCGAAAAATTATTTAACCTCTTGCCAAGAGATGTTGACGAGGGCAAGCATGAAGTAGTTGATGAAGTAGATGACTTCGAAGATTTCTAAACAAATTACTCTTAAAACTCCTTCTGATAAGTTGCTTACAACCTGGTATGCAGAGAAAGTAACGAGTGGCGAAATCCTAGCTTCAAAAAATGTAATCTTAGCTTGTAAGAGACATCTAAATGACTTGAAAAGATCACAATTAAAGGTGCTTTCTGAAGAGTTTCCTTATGTATTTGATGAAGGACTTGGTCATCGACCGATACAATTTACCGAAAAATACTGTAAACCTTCAAAAGGGAATTTTTCAAAGCTTATCATGCAGGCTTGGCAACACTTTGCCATTGGAAGTCTGTTTGGGTGGGTTCATAAAGAAACACGACTAAGACGCTTTAAAGAGGGTCTTATTTTTGTTGCCCGTAAAAACGGAAAAACAACAAAAATTAGTTCTGTTTCCTTGTATGGTGTGAGTAAAGATGGTGAAAGCGGAGCTGATATCCCTCTGCTGGCAAACTCAATGAAACAGGCCAGGTTATTATTTGATGAAGCGAAGGCAATGATTAAGGCTTCACCTCTTTTGAGGAAGCATTTTCGACCATTAAGGGATGCCATTCATTTTGATAAGACCTTTTCTAAAATTGAACCACAAGCTTCTGATTCAGAAAAATTGGATGGCTTATCGACCCATATTGGTGTTTTTGATGAGATCCACGAGATGAAAGACTATAAATTGATTAATGTTATTAAAAACTCGAGGGGATCTCGTGAACAACCGTTACTCATTTATATCACTACAGCTGGTTATCAATTAGATGGTCCTTTAGTTAATTATTACGAGCAGGGTGTTGAGGTGTTAACTGGTGAAGAAATCGATGAAAGAACATTTTATTATTTAGCAGAGCTTGATGATCCAAGCGAGTTTGAAAAACCAGAAATGTGGATTAAAGCTAATCCAAATCTAGGAGTTTCCATAAAGCTAAGTGACATGATTGAAGAATGGAACAAAGCAAAGCGCACTCCAGCAGAAAGAAACGACTTTATTACTAAACGGTTTAATATGTTTGTGAATTCCAGTGAGCAGTCCTTCCTAGATTACGAGATATTAAAGAGAAATGTGGGAAAGCATCTGGATATAGACCTGCTTATTAATAGGAGTTGTGTAGGGGGCTTTGACCTCTCGGATTCAGATGATTTTACAAGTGCCTGTTTAGAATTTCCTCTTGATACTGGAGAGGTTTTTGTTTTGTCTCATTCCTGGATACCGAAGGCAAAAGTTGCAGCGGGGAATGAAAAGATTGATTATCACGATCTTGAAGCCAAAGGGCTCCTAACAATTGTCGATGAAGAATATATTCCTTTGGAACTTGTCTTTGAATGGTTCGTGGAAAAGTCGGGATTATATAAGATTGAAAAAATCATGTATGACCGTGCTAAAGCATTCCGAGTAGTAAAGGATCTTGAGAACTATGGATTTGTATGCGAGAAGGTAATTCAGGGTCCAGTTACACTTACACCACCGCTTAGAGATATCGAAACGCTCTTTAGGGAAGCCAAAGTTATTTTTAACGGTAACCCATTATTAAAGTGGTACATCAACAATGTGAAGTTAAAGAAACATGAAAATGGCAGTTGGTTACCACAAAAACAAAATAGATACAGAAAAATAGATGGTTTTGCGGCTTTATTAAATGCTCATACAGAAGTTATGCAGTTGTTAGTTCAACCTCAGGGTAACGGAAACATAGAATTCTTATCTGTTAAAGATCTCTTTAAGTAATGGAAAGGTGGTGATAAATTGAACTTCTTAAGTCGCATTAAATTTGCATTTAAAGCTGCAGTTGCTGGTTGGAGTGGTCAAGGATATGATTTTACCAACTGGGCAGGGAAGACGCTTTGGGGGATAGATAATGGAAAATTAGTCACAAATGAGACGATTTTCAGTGTTATTAGCCGTTTAGCGAACACATTATCCTCACTTCCTATCAAATTGTATAAGAATTATGATCTTGAAATGAACCAAGCTGCAGATGTGGTAATCAATAATCCAAATCCTAATATGACTAGCTTTGAGATCTTTAACAAGGTTGAAGTGTCGAGGAATGAAACAGGTAATGGATATGCAATCATTCGAAGAGACATTAGGATGCAGCCAGAACAACTTTTACCTATCAACTCAAGCAATGTTACGCCATTTATTAATAACGATGATGGGGAATTGTGGTACAAAGTTATAGGTAACGGAAAAGATTACTACTTCCACAATATGAATATGTTCCATGTAAAGCATATTAGCGGTGCCGGTAGATGGAAAGGAATCAACCCACTTGAAGTATTAAGGAACACGCTAGATTTTGATAAATCTATTCAAGAATTTAGTTTGTCAGAAATGCAAAAGAAGGATAGCTTTATCCTTACCTATGCAACTAATGTTGATAAAGAAAAAAGACAACAAATCGTTGATGATTTCAAGCGGTTTTATACCGAAAATGGTGGGATACTCTTCCGTGAGCCTGGTGTAACTATTGATGAGATTGATAGAAAGTACTTTGCTTCTGATATCATTTCTTCTGAACGGATCACTCGCTCACGTGTCGCTAATGTATTTAATGTCCCGACTTCTTTCTTGAATGAAGTGGAAGGTGGTTTCTCAAGTAATGAACAGCTGATGATACAGTTTGTGCAGATGTCATTAACTCCGACAGTTCGCCAGTATGAACAAGAATTAAACAGAAAATTGCTCACACCCGCTGATCGTAAAGCAGGTTTTTATTTTAAGTTCAACATGGGCGGATTGCTTCGTGGGGATACAGCTGCAAGGACAAACTTCTATCAAGCAATGCTTCGAAGTGGGGCGATGGATAGGGATGAAGTTAGAAGATTTGAAGACTTGCCTCCAAGAGGAGGACAAGCTGCAGAACTTTGGATTTCTGGAGATATGTACCCATTAGAAATGGACCCTACATTACGTAAAGGAGGTGATAAAAGTAATGGGGAAGGAAAACAAGAACAGCTCACCTAAGAAGTTTTGGGAGATGAAGATGTCTACAGATGGTTCCAATTCAGCAGATATCTTTATTTATGGGGACATTGTAAGATATCAGTGGGATGATACCGATGTGTCTGCATCAAGTTTTAAGAAGGATCTCGATAATCTTGGTGATGTTTCAACAATTAATCTTTATGTGAACTCTCCGGGGGGAAGCGTGTTTGAGGGTATTGCAATTCATAACATGCTGAAGAGACATCAAGCTAAAGTAAATGTATATGTGGATGCTTTAGCAGCATCAATCGCGAGTGTCATCGCTATGGCGGGTGACACTATTTTTATGCCTAAAAACTCAATGTTAATGATCCATAACGCTTGGACATTTGCTTGGGGAAACGCTTCTGAATTAAGGAAAGTTGCAGACGACTTAGACAGAATCAGCAGCTCAAGCAAACAAACATATCTCCAAAAAGCTGGTGACAAACTCACTGACGAAAAACTACAAGAAATGCTTGATGCTGAAACTTGGCTATCTGCTGATGAGGCATTGGAGTACGGCTTGTGTGATGTGGTTCAGGAACAAAATCAAATGGCCGCATCCATTAGTGAAGAGTTCATAGAGAAGTATAAAAACGTACCAAAACAGCTACTTGGTGAGCAAAAAGCATCAATTTCAGCTACAGAAATGGCTGAACGGCAAAAAATAGCAGAAGAATCGAAAGCTAATTTAGCTTATCTCGATACCATTTTAGGAGGAATGTAAGAATGAATTTCATGACAACAGTAAAACAATTATTCGTAATGTTAGTAGCAATGGTGTTTGGCAGCAAAGGAGCAGAAGCGAAGAAAGAACCATTCAAAGCCTTTCTGCCTATCAAATCCCTGCAATTCTTTAGTGATAAGACTCTTTATGAGCTCAAACAGAACCTTGCAACAGTTGGCCAGCAACTAAAGAAAGTTGAAGATGATCTTTCACAAAAAGCCATCGATCCAAATGCTTCTATGGATGATATCAAAGCTTTACAACAATCTAAGTCTGATTTGAAAATGCGTTTTGATGTGATTAAAGAACAACATGATAGTCTTGAGGCTGAGCAAAAAGCAAAATTTGAACAGAATCAAGGGATTACAGCTATTGAAGATCCAAAACAACAAAAGGTTCAAGCTAAAGCAGAAATGATTCGCGCAACCATGCAAGGTCGCAGCATGACTGAGGATGCTCGTGCTGCCCTTTCTGATCGAAAGGGCAACGGAGGAGAAAAGCTTCTACCTAAAACGGTTTCTGATGAGCTTTTACATGAGCCATTTGTAAAGAATCCATTGCGAGACATCTCTACATTCACTAATGAAACAAATCTTGAAGTGCCTAAAATCAGCTTTCAGTTAAGTGATGATGACTTCATTGCAGATGAAGAGACTGCAAAAGAAATGCAGGCAACTGGAGATACTGTAGTGTTTGGCCGTAATAAATTTAAGGTGTTTGTACCGATTTCTGAAACAATCCTTAAAGGATCTGATGTGAATTTGGTACAAACTGTAGACCAAGCCTTAGAAAGTGGCCTTGCAGCAAAAGAAAAGAAAGTTGCTCTTGCAAAAACGCCTAAAGTAGGAGAAGAGTCAATGTCTTTCTACGGTGTTGGGATTACAGAAGTAACAGGAGAAACGAAGTATAAGGCAATCAAGGCTGCGATTGCTTCTTTACATGAGGATTATCGTGATAATGCCAAGATTCTTATGTCTTTTGGTGACTACTCTGATATTATCGAGACCCTAGCAAATGGGAACACGACATACTACGATGCTCCACCTGAAAGAGTACTTGGCAAACCTGTAGTATTTGTAGATGCAGCTGTAGATCCAATCGTTGGTGACTTCCGTTACTCACACTTCAACTATGATATTGAAATGTTGAAAGACCGCGATAAAGATGTGAAAACAGGGATTGAATTATTCGTATTGACAGCTTGGTTCGATCATAAGATCAAGTTGAAATCAGCATTCCGAATCGCGAAAGTAGCTGCAGCTCCAACAGTTTAATAGATTGGAGGGCATAATGAATGCTCGACCTTACGCTTGATGAATTAAAGAACTGGTTACGAATAGATGGGAGTGAGGACGATGGTCTCCTCACTCTTCTTATTTCTGCGGCTAAAGAAGATCTTAAAGATTCTGGAGTTCCTGAATCTAACAAACCTCATTACAAATTAGCTGTTATGCTATATGTTTCCCTTCACTATGAAAACCGGGATCCTAGTTCAAAAATTGAGAAGTTAAACAAACCTTATCAAGATTTGATATTGAAGTTAAAAGATTATTCAACACCAATTATTTAGAACCAGAAAGGATGATTGATTGTGGCAAATAAATATGTGGTTACTAAGACTTTTATTGATAAGAATACGAAAATTTTGCATGACAAAGGCTCTTTCTATACTGCCGATTCTGAGAGATTCGAAGAGTTAAAGAAACTTGGGTATCTTGAAGAACAAAAAATTGATCCTATGGAAGATCTTCTTGCTGGTACAGCGAACGAAGTAATCGATTCAATTACAGAAAAAACTTCACTAGAAGACCTTGATACGATCTATAAATTGGAGTCAGAAGATAAAAACCGTAAAACCGTTCTAAAACACATCGACTCTCTTCGCCAGGACGAAAAAGATGAATCCGGGAAGACTGAATAAGCGAATCACGCTTCAAAGAAAGGGATTTACCCGTGACGCTGAATCTAATACAAAAGAATCTTGGTTAGATACAGAAACAGTGTGGGCGGCAGTTGAACCTTTAAGGGGTAGAGAATATTTAGCGGCTGCTGCAGCTAGTGCCGAATCTTTAGTTCGATTCCGGATACGATATCGAAAAAATGTCACGGCTGATATGAGAGTTAAGTACAATGATCGAATCTTTGAACTGAATTCTCCTCCTATTGATCCTGAAGAGAGTCATAAAGAATTAATCCTGATGTGTAAGGAGGTTCTGATCAATGGCTGATATTGAACTTTCCGGATTTGAAGAGATGACAAGAAAGCTTGATGAGCTAGGAAGAAAAGCCGGACGTGTTGAGAATAATGCGTTAAGAGCTGGAGCTGAAGTTCTTCAGGAAGTGATGTCAGACAATGCCCCGGTTGATCCTAACAGTGAGCATGATGTGCATTTAAAAGATAACATCCAAATTAGCAAGGTGAAACGTAAGGGTGGAGAAAAGGTCATTGAAGTAGGTCCAGGTGAAGGGTCCTTCTATGCTATGTTTTTAGAATTAGGAACTTCTAAAATGACACCTGATCCATTTGTAGACCGTAGTATTGCTCAGTCTAAGGACAAAGTGATAAAAGCTATGGCAGATGAGTTAAGGGATGGACTGGGTTTATGATCAATAGCAAAACATTAATAACAACTGCATTAGAAGGTAACAAAGACCTTATAGCTCTCATTGGAAAGGATGTAGAAGAAAATCCGAGGATTTATCATTTAAAAGCTCCTAGAGCAGATGATTATCCTCGGATTACTTTTTTTGAGATTAATAATGTCGATTCAAACTATGCTGATGATGATGTAACAGCAAGTGAGGTTGATATACAAATCTCTATATGGGTAATGGACCCAAGTCTATTAACCCAGATTTCCAACCAAGTAAATAAGACAATGAGAGCTCATAATTTCAAAAGATATTTTGTAACTGAGCTCTATGAGAAAGACACAGGTGTTTATCACAAACCAATGCGTTATAGCGCAAACCTTTAAAGGAGGAAGAAACATATGACAGTTAGTAAATCAGGGCAAGTAGGACTCAAGAAACTCCACTTTGCCCTTCAGACAAAAGATGATTCAAGTGCGGCCACTTATGACGTGCCTGAACTAATCGCTCCAGCAGTAAATGTGAAAATAACTCCTAAGACAGATTCTGTTACCGACTATGGTGACGATGGAGCAGTAGATACTGCCTCAGCCTTAGGAGAGATTGATGTTGAAATTGAGACGACTTCATTACCTCTCGATATTCAAGCAAAGCTTCTTGGCCATAAATACCAGAATGGATTGCTTGTAAAAGGAACAGATGATATTGCCCCTTACGTAGCAATTGGTTTTGAAGCTCCAAAGTCTGACGGATCAAAGCTATTTGTATGGCTTTATAAGGGGAAATTCGACCTCTTAGAAAGCGAACATAAAACTAAGCAAGATAAAGTTGAGTTTCAGCACCCTAAGTTGAAAGCTAAATTTGTACGTCGTGAGTTTGATAAGAATTGGCAGGTGTCTGGAGACACGAGTGACACAGCGTTTACACTAGCTAACACTTGGTTTACGAAGGTTATTGCACCGGCGGACGCTACTGCTCCACAAGTTTAAAATAACTTAGTTTTAAAAAGGGGCGTTTGCCCCTTTTTTTGTATTTAAAAGAAATAGGAGGAATTAACATGCAATTAACATTAAGAATAAACGACGAAAAGAAAACATTTTCAGTAGATTTCATCTCAGGTTATATGTTCAGACGCGCAATAGATCTAGAAGAAAAAAGAGGGAAGTTCCTTAAGAAGTTAATTGAGGAAGGTGTGTCAGCCGAGGAGCAAAAAGCGTTACTAAACGAACTTTATGGATTTATTGTTCAGATATTCGATAAACAGTTCACAACGGATGAATACGAAAACGGTAGTGATGCAAGACGTATAGTAGATCAATCCTGGGCAATCGTGAACGGAATCATCGGACAAGTTTCTAATCCTCTTGGCAAGCTTGAAACAAAAAGCGATAGTGATACGAACAATGGAAAAAAGTAAAACCACTCGAACCGAGGGACTTTGTAAAAGCACTTTACAACAATCTTTTAAGGGACGGGTGGAAACTTCCAGACATCGATAAAATGGATATTGTCTATTATATTGAGCTCCTTGTCTATGATCTAAACAATGAGGATTCTGAAGACGATGAGGTGTTTATTGATCAATTAGGCATTTTTGGAATAGGGTGAGGTGTTATAAATGCCAGATGAAACGATTGGAACCATTAAAGGTGATGTCAAACTAGATCAGAGTGATTTTAGACAGGGTGTAGCATCAATAAACCGGGAACTTAGAGTGGTTAAATCTGAGTTTGAAGCTAGTTCAGCAAAAGTTAAAGCTTTTGGCCGTTCCCAAGATGAAGCGAAGAATCAAGCTGTAAACTTAGGCAGACAGATTGATCTTCAACGTAGAAAAGTAGAACTACTCCAAAATGCACACGATAAATACTCTAAAGAAATAGGGGCCAATGCGAAGCAGACACAAAACCTTGCTGTTGAACTAAATAAGGCAAGAGCTGTATTAACGAATTTTGAAGGTAGCCTTAACCGCGCAAACAGGCAAATGGATACACAAGCTCAATCCGTAGAAAGACTAGGTACTCGTTTAGACCGACTACGAGGGTTTGCAGATGAATCAGCAATAGCTCTCGGTGTTATGTCTGGAGCACTTACAGTAGCATTAGGATCAGCAGTAAACAAAGCAATGGACTTTGAAGCTCAGCTGTCTAGTGTAAGTGCTGTATCGGGAGCAACAGCTGAAGAGATGAGGAAATTAAAAGACCAGGCTTTAGAAGTCGGTGCGGCAACCAAGTATTCTGCTTTAGAAGCAGCACAAGGTCAAGAAGAGCTAATAAAAGCAGGATTAACTCTTGATCAAGTTATTAATGGTGGATTAGAGGGTGCTTTGAGTTTAGCAGCAGCCGGTGAACTTGAATTAGCAGATGCTGCTGAAATTGCTTCTACCGCATTGAATGCTTTTAAAGATGACAATTTAGAAGTGGCAGACGCAGCTGATATTTTAGCCGGTGCAGCTAATGCTTCAGCAACATCCGTTGGGGAGATGCGTTATGGTCTTTCTATGGTATCAGCTGTAGCGAGTGGGGTAGGATTGTCTTTTGAAGATACATCAACAGCGTTAGCGTTATTTGCCCAAAATGGTCTTAAGGGGTCCGATGCGGGTACATCTTTAAAAACAATGTTAATGAACTTATCACCAGCCACAAAAGATGCCAATGAAGCAATGTTTGATTTAGGTATTGCAGCCGAAGACGGCAGCAATGCTTTTTTTGATGCTCAAGGGAACATAAAATCAATGGCTGAGATTGCTGGCGTGTTACACGAAGCATTAAAAGATTTAAATCCTCAACAACGTGGTGATGAGTTAAGGAGAATGTTCGGATCAGATGCCATTCGTGCTGGTACCATCCTTTTCAAAGAAGGAGCTAAAGGTATAGAAGACATGGCAGAAGCCATGAACAAGGTGACTGCCGCAGATGTAGCAGCAGAACGAATGGACAACTTAAAAGGGACTGTGGAAGAACTTAAGGGAGCTTTTGAAACGGTTCAAATTGAAATGGGTACAGCCTTAATTCCTATGCTTAAGGATCTAGCAGAAGGTACAAGTGATGTAGTTGATTGGTTTACTAATCTATCACCTTCGACAAAGGACATGATTGTGAACTTTACAGCTTTATCAGCCGGGGCTCTTGGTGTTGGGGCTGCAGTTGCTGGAATTCTAGCAATAGCCAATCCAATCACAGGTGTCATCATAGGCGGTGGGATTGCAGTCTCAGGTCTAATATCCATCATTAACAAGTTTTCTGATGACTCGAAGAAAGCACAGTCAGATGCTCGTAATTTTGGCGAGGGAGTTTCTGAGGGAACAAAGAAGGCTGCAGATGGATATGTAAAGATGCGCGATAGAGCACTTGGAGCTTTGAACGATTTAGCTTTTTCGACTGGCGCTGAAGCAAAGAAAGCTGTAGACAACGCACAAGCTGAATTCGCAAAGTTAGCCGATAAAGCTATGCAAGCATTAGAAAAAGATAAAGCTCGATTTAATGAGTTTATGGCAAAATTCTTTGGAGACGCTTCAAATGAAGGTGTTCAAAGAGTAGAGCAAGATCTTAAAAAAGATGCAGAAGAATATTACAAAACAAAGGAAAAGGCGATTAGAGACGCTGAATCCACGATGAATGAACTGACTTCTAAATATGGGAACAACATATTTGATATGTCAGCGAAAGATTTTCAACGGTACCAGGGCGCATGGGAAAAATTCGATTCAACTACCGGAACTGCAGTTGCAAAATCCATTACAGAGTTAAAAGCTGTTAATAAGGCATTTGATCAAATTGATAAGGGCGTCTCATTAAAACAAGCACAAAAAGAAATTGAGAAACTGAATACAACTAGCAATAAAGCTCTCCAGGAAATTGGAAAGGCCAGAGATAAGGATCTAGATAAGGCTAAAAAGTATTCAGAACAAATGGGATATAATCATCAACAAGAAGCAGCCTTGATTGATCAAATTAGTTATCAATACAGCCTCCAAGAAAGTGCAATTTATAGCAATCAACTTACAAAAACAAAGCAAGTTGAGGAGGCATTAGGTAAAAAATCAGAGGAATTAGACTTAGAAAAAGGGTTAACCAAAGCTCAAAAAGACCGCATGACATCGTATTTAGATTCAGGTGATCGCGTACTCGCTAAGCAGGATGACATTAATGCTAATAATGACCGGCATACTCAAAAGCTACGTGATAATTATCAAGATAGTACATTGGCTGCTAAAGAGCATTATGAAGCTGTAGTGAAGTTCGGAAAATCTCTCCCTTCAGCAACAGAAGGTCTATTTAAAGGCTTACAACAAGATAAGAAAGTAGCCAAGGCTGCAGGAGAAGCAATATCTGTTAGTCTGATGGATGGCACCAAGGCGGTTGATTTAGGCTCTGCAGGAGTCGTCAAAGTAGATGAGTTTGTATCTGGTGTGAAAAGTGGCCAATACACAATTCGTGATGTAGCGATTGCGAGCATCAACTCAATGAAAGCTCAACTAGGTCAAGGAAGTCTTACGGATGAAGGATTAAAGGACATATCTTCATACCATAAAGGTCTACAACAATTAAAAGTAGAAGAGATCGCTCAGAAGCTTCAACTAAATCTTAAGAAGAACATGGATGTGGATCTTGGACCTTATGGGAAAACATCGGTAAAGTCTTTTGTAGAAGGTCTTAAATCTGGAACGTTTGATATTGATGCGCTTTATTTCTTATATCAAAGCAGATTAGAATCAGCGACTACATTTGATTTGACTAAGACTGGCCAACAAAATATAAACACACTACTCCAAGGGATGAACCTTGGTTTTTTTAGTGTAGAAGATGCAGCAAGACAGCTAGGGCTAGATATTCAAAGCAATGTAAAAGTAGATCTTGGAAAAGCTGGCCAACAGAATGTACAAAGTTTATTAGTTGGATTGCAAAGTAAGAAGATTGACATCGATACGTTCGTCAAAGGTGTTCAACTTCTTATGGAGGAAGGAGCCAAAATAGATTTATCAGCTGAGGGTAGATCAACTACGTTAACTCTTTCACAGGGTATTAATAACGGTCGTCCAGAAGTTGAGAAGTCAGCATCCTCCACTAAGGCAGGCATACAGAATATCTTAGGTTCTACTTCAGACGGTGGTGGAGGCAAGAAATCTACTTCTGATATGGAAAGAGGCATTTCCGGGAATCAAAACAGAGTCTTAACTGCCGCAGGATTCATTAAATCTGGAACCGCAGCAGTTCTTGGATTAACAAGTGACAACGGTGGGGGTAGAAAGGCAACGAGTGATTTTACAAAAGGAATTACTTCAGGGGAACGAGGAGCAGGGACCGCCGCAAGTAAAGTTGCAGGTGCAGCTAGAAACAATCTAAAAGTAAGTGATGCTTCAACTTTAGGAGCTAACGTAGCAGCAGGGTTTGCTAGTGGGATATTCGGAGGAGAGCTTGGTGTCATTAGAGCAGCAACAAGTATTGCGCGTTCAGCTTGGCAAGCCATTAAAACTGAGACTAAACAAAAATCTCCTTCAAAGAAGACTGAAGAGCTAGGAATGTTCACTGCAATGGGCTATGAAGTTGGGATGAAAGGGCGTCTGTCTCAGGTTGAGAGATTAGGTTTACAACTAGCCCATGCCTCTATGCCAATATTAAACCGTTCGGGCTTTTCATTAGGTAGTAAACTACCTGAGCTAATCAACGAAAAATTAAATGCTCATTTAAATGTCAGTACACCAGGTACAAATAGTACACAAAACGGAGCACCTCAACCGATCATCATTCAATCCGTCTTAAATGGACGAATCATTGCTGAAGAATTAATCGATGATGTAAGTGCTATTCAAAAAAGAAAACAAACAGAATCGAGTAGAGCGAGAGGTGAATATTAATTGAACGGATTTGTGTGGAGAGGAAAACACAGCAATGATTTTGGCATTACCGTTTTAAAAGTGTTACGAACCATGTTACCACCTTTAAACGACAAGTCTATTAGTATTCCCAATCGTCCAGGTTCTTATTGGTTTGGAAGTGATTTAGGAGTACGAGAGTTTAAAGTGCTCGTTGCGATTAAAGATGTAAATAAAACAAAGCTTATCCAGAAAGCTAGATTAATAGCTTCTTGGTTGTTGTCTGAAGAAGAGGAAGAACTTATTTTTGATGCTGAACCGGATAAGTCCTTCTTTGCCTTTTTAGGTGGGACAACTGAAATAGAGTCAACGCTCGCTAACAGAGGAAAAATCACTTTAACATTTTATTGTCCAGACCCTTATGCGTATGGTCCTAATAAAGAGTCTTCGCCGTATACCTCTTCCCCTATCCTAACAACCATAGGAGGGCAAGAGAAAACACCACCTATATTCTTAGCTAAATTTAATGAGCCGTCCACCTTTCTTTCCGTAGCTATAAAAGAAAGTCACATTCATATTGGCAGTCCAGCAGGTGTGGAAGAGATTACAGTGCCAAAAGAAGTCGCACTCATTAATGACGGCATGAGCTCTACTTCGTCTTGGATAGCCAACACAGTAGTTGATGGTGGTTCGGTGTCAGGAAGCTTTAAATCGAGTGGCTTAGCGTTTAGTGCCAACTCATACGGAACGGGTTCTGCGTGGCACGGACCAAGCTTAAAACGCATGTTACAAACTCCTGTGCAAGATTTTAAGATGGAGAGTGTAGTAGGCTTCTATTCAGATCAACAGAATGAGGTGGGGCGTCTTGAAATCTACGTGTTGGATAGTAACGGTGTCGCTATCGGCAAAATTGGACTGAAGGATGCATGGAGCGATGAGAGAACGATGGTAGAAGCAAGAGCCGGAAAACTCTTGGGCGGGAAAATGCTCATGGCTTACATTGGGAATGTCGTCAAAAAGAATCGAAAAGTTACTGTGAAAAAGAAAGTGAAAGGTAAGACCATTACTGAAACAGATACCGTGACAGATGGTTTTTCAACTTATGCCAACTTTTATGGAGTACTGAGGCTTTCGAGAGTCGGTAATAAGTGGAGTGCTCACATAGGGAGAATTGACCCTGCAACGGGCAGACGATTCGCAAGAATGACCATAAATTGGACAGATAAAAACAATCAACACATGGACAAGGTAGCAGGAGTGGCCGTTCATCTCGCTCAACATGGCACTAAACCCTTCATAAAAACAGCATACATCTCAAGTGTGAAACTATGGCAGATTAATACGATTACAGAAATCGATGTACCAGAGATCGTAAGTGCTGGTGACGAGATTGAAATTGATTGTGAGACAGGTGCTGTTTATCTAAATGGAGATCCATTCCTAGAGGAACTAAATATCTCCAGTGAGTTCTTCCATTTAGCAGCTGGTCAAAATCAAATTGCCTTTGAACCGGCTGATAAGTGTTCATTACAAGTCTTTCATAGAGGGAGGTACTTATAGTGTTTTATAAAAAGAAAATTAGAGAACTGGAGAATCGTATTGAGAAGTTGGAAAAACGTTTAGAAGAAACTCCAGAAAGCACAAAAGCATGTATTGATATAGATGGAAAAGCTCTTATAAAACCGATTATAAATTTAATTAAATCAAATGAACGAGCAAGAGACACTTATTAAAGTGTCTCTTTTTGTTAGGAGCTGAAATCATGCTTTTTATCTTAAATACACAAGAACAAGTGGTAGCCGTTTTAAATAACACAAGCCCTAATGCCTGCCCATATTGGAACGATGTTCATGCTGAAAACATCGAAGATTTCTCCTCTACTTACGAATTTGAAGCCCCTTTAGAGCATGCAAGTTCTAAGTATCTGGTGGCTGAAAACTTTGTTGCACGGACGGATGATGACGGGAATTATCTACTCTTTAAAATCAAGATTGCAGAAGAGAGGCTTGATTCTAATGCCACTTACATCAAAAAGGTAATCTGTGAGAATGCCGCCATTTCTGAATTAAGAGGCGCGATCGTTCGTCCCAAAGTAATGACAGGATGGGATGCAGAAACATCTCTTGATTACGTACTTCAAGGGACAAAGTGGAAAGGCGGCATCTGCGAGTACTTAGGAGCTCAATCATTCAGCTTCACCGAATATCCAACAGCGATCGCAGCTATTCACGAGATTGCGAAGAAATTTGAGGGTGAATTTAGATATCGTATAACCCTGAATCATAATCAGATATCAGGGCGCTATGTAGATTTAGTTAATCGCAGAGGGCAGGATACAGGGAAGCGTTTTGAGTATCGTAAGGATATCAAAGGCTTAAAGCGTGTAGAGAACAGCCATGACATCGCTACAGCTTTAATTGGATTGGGCAAAGCAGACGAATCAGGAAAAAGAATGACGTTCGCTTCTATCAACAACAATTTAGACTGGGTAGGAGATGACGAAGCTCTTGACCGTTGGACAAAAGACGGAGTGCACTTATTAGGCGTATATGAAGATAACGACGCTGAAAGTCCTGCCGATCTGCTGAATCGAACGAAAAAAGAATTGAAGCGTAGAAATAATCCGCGGTACACATACGAAGTGGATGTGCTTCTGTTAGAGAGTCTATCTGACTATTCTCATGAAGCCGTTAGACTTGGAGATGACGTAAAAGTAATTGATCTTACGTTCACTCCAGAACTTATTTTGTCTGCTAGAATCATTTCTCTTACCAGATCGTATACAGACCCGACAAAGGATAAAGCTGTATTAGGAGAGTTTGTTCCTTTAACCGCAACCATTCCTTCCATTGTTCGATCCATGCAAAAGAAACTAACTGCGACAATCGGAATAGTAGAAGGAAAAGAAACCGTTCATAAGGATGTAACGCCACCCACTGATAAATCCATTCTTTGGCTGGACATGTCAAATCCAGATTTCTACGTTTGGAAAAAATGGAGCAATGAAAAGAACGCTTGGATTGAGGCGACAGGAAAAGCTTTATATACATGGATCATGTTTGCGGATAGTGAGGCGGGTTCTAACATGTCTCATAATCCAGCAGGAAAGAAATACATGGGGATTGCACATAATCAGGAAACGGCTGAGCAATCTTTAGACCCTACTGAATACACATGGACGAAGATTGTGGGCGATCAAGGTGTTCCGGGACCTGCAGGTAATGATGGGCAACCAACTTACACGTGGATAAGATACGCAGATGATGCTTCTGGTGGAGGGATGTCCAATAGTTCAACCGAGAAAAAGTACATTGGTATCGCGACCAACAAAACTACGGCTACTGAAAGCAATAATGCAGCTGATTACACTTGGACTTTGATAAAAGGAGATAAAGGTGATACGGGGCCAACTTTGTATACATGGGTAAAATATGCGGATACTCCAGCTGGTGGAGGGATATCCGATTCTCCTTCTGGAAAAACATATATAGGATTCGCCTATAATAAGCCCACAAGTGTTAAATCCAACACAGCTACTGATTATACGTGGAGTCTTATAAAAGGCGCTGACGGTGTGCCAGGAGCGCCAGGTACTGACGGACAAACCACATATACTTGGGTGAAGTATGCCGACGAGGAAACCGGTGCAGGCATGAGTGATAGTCCTGATGGAAAAAGGTATCTAGGTCTCGCTTATAACAAGACTACTCCTACGGAATCAACA
Source organism: Fictibacillus tiangongensis (assembly GCF_048083785.1). GTDB lineage: Bacteria > Bacillota > Bacilli > Bacillales > Fictibacillaceae > Fictibacillus. The sequence goes on along the minus strand of NZ_CP182294.1, from coordinate 2,921,940 downwards.
AACGCTGCTGATTATCAATGGAGCCCTCTCTATGACAACGTTATAGTGGATGGAACAAACCTTATGTTTGATTCATTGTTAAAAAGATTCGTTAACGTCTCAAGTGCAAATGGCACGCTAGTCAAAACAGACGGTTCGCCGACAGATTTAATAAAAGTAACATCTACTGGATCTGGAACGTATTTCGGTGCTACTCATGGAACTACAGATAGAAAGACAGAGTATAAAGCAGGTGAAACGTACACCTTATCTTTTGAAGCTAGAGGGAACATTACAACTTTTAACTACTTGTATTTCATGAGAGTTGATGGAGCTAACCAGTTCATTAAACCTACATCGGTTTCCCTATCAACAACAGAATTTAAAAGTGTTGTCATTACTGATGTTGCTGATTGGAGTACTTTACAAGGATACCTATTAATTGCTTCCAGAGAGGTTGGAACCGGCAAATGGTTTGAGATCAAAAACGTCAAGCTCGAAAAATCCAACATCCCTTCTGGTTGGTCTCCGAATCCTCAAGAAATCATCCATCAGGATAAAAACTATAATGGTACTACCATTGATCCTGATAATGGTTTAACAGTTCTTCGTTCTGATAATTTAGTGAGATCAATTGCCAATGCTACAGGTGGATTCAAGATTCAAAAACGGGCGACGACATCCAGTTCTTGGGTTGATATGTTTTATGTGGATACGAACGGTAAGCTCATCGCTGTCGATGGTCAATTCTCTGGTGAATTGATATCCGCCATTGTTCAATCTGGCAACTTCCTAGTCCAAGACCCGGATAGTAAACAGACATGGAATTTACAGCCGAAACAGAACCTGTTGAATGATCATAGTTTCGAATTAATTCGCAGAAATCTCTCCAATCCAGACATCTCAAATAAAGATTGGGGTATTGATTATTCCCCTCATTGGACATTAGAAGGAAGTAACATCCGATTAAGGTCAGGGAATAACAACGGTATTGGATTCGGAAGGCAGACGCTTGTGATTGGTACTACCAGTTACATTGTGCAAAAAGTAGATGATACCAAGATTGAAGGAAACAAAACATATACCTTATCTGCCCATGTAGGAAGGAGCGTAAGAAACACCTCAGGTGTATCGTATGCCACATCAAGATACCGAATCAGATACTATAACGGTTCTACCTATTTGAGTGAAATAACTGGTTCATTTACGAGTGTCGCAGATTCAGCAGATGGATACGGTTTTAACCATTTCGCAAGAGTTGCATGCACGTTTACCACACCTTCTAATGCTAACAACATTGAGATTGCGATCGGTGGACGCATAAACTGGGCATGCTTTGATGGTATTCAATTGGTTGAAGGAAACACACCAACAGCTTATCTCCCAGAAGAGGCAGCCTATGCTTTAGCTACAGGAGAATTAGAAGGTCGAGAATTGCGATCGAGTGGAGACATTATAGGAGGGGACTTCCATACTCGTGACGACAATACGTTCATGAACTTTTATATCGGAAGAAGTTCTTCTTATCGACCATTAAGGTTATCTGCTTCAGCAGTGACTGTCGATAAGGATTTGACGGTGCTAGGTAAGATTAATGGAACAACCGTAGGTTCCTCTGATGCAAGGTTAAAATGCCAAGTTGAGGACCACGTTGCCGATGATCTACAAGACATGTTAGACATCTCCTTAAAAAAGTTCAATTATTTTATCGATCCACTTGATGAACATCGAAGAATTGGATTTATGGCACAAGATGGGCCACAAGACATCGTGTTAGTCGATAAAGATGGAATGTATGAAATCAACTTATATTCTCTGATTTCCAAGGTCATCGGTGCATTTCAACAACTGTATGAGAGACATAATCCGCAGATAGAAGCACTAGAAAGAACAGTTGAGGACCAAGGGAGAATCATTCAGCAGCTTACAGAAAGGTTGGAAAAGGTGGAGGGGACTCTTTTATAGGGTTCCTTTTTATTATGGGGTTAAAAGGAGGTCAGTCATGACAGGGACAGGGGCTGATGTAAAAATTGCAGAACAAATTTCTAAAGCAGAAAATCCATGGGCTATTCTGTTCATCTTTTTATTGCTTAGTGCCATTTGGTTATTTAAACATAATCAGAATAAATTGGATGAAATCTATCGAGAGTCTAGGACTGAGGCAAAGGAGAGAGAAAAAGCGTTACTTATCATTATAGAGCGACAAAATGATTCTCTTCAGAAAATTAATGAGACGCAAGAAAAAATTCAAGAACGAATAGAAAAGCTCGAAGATCGCTTTGACAGCATTCACGATATTCGGAGTAAACGAACATTTCAACCATTAGAAATAGGGAGGAATTAAACATGACATATGAAATTATGCACGGTTATATTAAGCATGGAAATGCGAGACCGGGGACCCCATTAGAGGGTCCTCTTTTTGGTGTAGCTCATGACATAGGAAATGGTGGATCTACAGCAAGGCAGAACATGTTGTACTTTAACAACCATCAGCCTAATGCTAGTGCCCACGTGTTTATTGATGACAAGGAAATTCTAGTGATTATCCCACTTAATGAAAAAGCGTACCACGTACAGTATCAGAAACCTTATGACAATCTTCGTTTTGGTGAAGATGCCAATGATGCGGCAATCGGTGTTGAGCTTTGCTGGGGCGGTGGCATTAACTTTATTGAAGCTTATAAAAGATATGTGTGGTTTTGGGCATGGTTATGCCGCAAATATAACTGGGATCCACATGAAAAGATTGCGAGCCACAAACAACTTGATCCAGAACGCCGGACAGACCCGGACAATGCCTTAAATAAACATGGCATCACCTATAGTCAGTTCCTAAATGACGTTAAAGAAGAGATTTACAAAATGGCATTAGCGACTGAACCAAAAAAAGAAAAGCAAGTTTACTGAAATGGCAGCCTTATGAAACCAGGTCAGATCGGAAGATTAAAAATCTTAAAGAAAATTAATCTATGGAAACGCGACAGTAAGGGTCGTCTAAAATGTGCACGTGTTTTGAAGCCGGGTGAATCTTACAGAGTTTATGGCTATGACAAGAAACATGGTGGTCAGTATAACGTAGGTGGCGATCACTGGGTGACGAACATGAAAGGTTATGTGAAATATGAAACACCATCTAAAGCAAAATTAAAGGAGCTGAATGGAGATGTTTAAGAAACCTGAAACGTGGAAAGATTGGTCACTTTTATTATCAGCATGGGCTACAGGGTTAGTGTTATATGGAAAAGCAGCATGGGGGTTTGATCTAACTCCTTATGTGGATGTTAACTTTATCATGTTGACTTTGTTTATGTTCTGGACGTTATATGGTGTGTGGAAGAATACATTTGTGTCACCAAAAGGAAAGAAACAGAAGCAGGCTCTTATCCAAGAAGGTTTATATAGACCGAATAAATAAAAAAGAACCCCATGACAGAGAGGGGTTCAATAATCGGAAGCTCGAGAAAGTGATACTTGCGCACTAAGAGGTTGCTCTCAGCAATATAGTATATGCTACTTACTTTTAGATGTTACAAAATTAAAAAGCAAAAGAACCCTATACGAACCGGGCAGGTGCAAAGGGTCCTTTTGTTAATGCATTGGCATTACTTTTATTTTTAACATTTATAGAAAATATTATACACAATAAAAAAGCAGCCCTCCGAAATGGAGGGGCTTTTTTTGTTTGATGATCTATTCGATAAATCCTTGGGCCTTCACATCTACTGTAACAACTTGATCAAGGACTTCCTTAGATGAATAAATATCAAGAGAGAAGCCTTCTGATTCTTTATCATTTAAATCGTTATTTGCATAACCTTGTGTAGTCAATAATAGCTTTCCTTCTTTATCAAACATGGCAGCTGAAATTTCAATGTCTTTAGCTAATTTTCCTGTTTCATTAAGAAGTATCCCGGTGACTTTTCCGACACTATCTATTTCACCTTGAGGTTTCTGGAATAATACTTTCTCAGGCTTTAAAAGAAGCAATTCTTTATTTGTTTTTTGGTAATCAATATTTGTTGTTGTTTTGTTGTAATTGGTTTCATCTAAGCCGTTTATAGGTCCATAGGCAGAAACATACGCCTGATCACCTGGTCTTAAATACATGGGAGTTACGAAAGCAGGTACTGTATCGGCAACAGTGCCATCTTTTTTATGTACAGTTAGTGTATAAGGATATATACGTAATAAATCTTCTCCTTCATTTTTTATAATAGCACTATAGCTAAACTCATTAACATTATCATCATAAGGAGATTTATAAACTTTTATTGATTCTTCTTGTATTGTGGGGGATTGTAAGTTTTCCTTTTTATCTGTCTTTTTTTCCTCATTGGGGGTTTTATTATCTTTAGCAACACCTGAAGTAGTTCCGCTATTACTGCATCCTGTTAAAGCAAGACTTAAAGTTAATAATCCTCCCATGATTAATTTGCGTTTCATTTTATTCACTCCTCATTCTAAGCCTTATGGCCTTTTGTATGCTTCCCTGTATAATCCCAATAACCAGTTTCAACCTTTGCAAGTTGATCTCTCATAAAATCCTTCAGATCATCCTCCATCTCATCTCCATGGATTTCATCTTGTGCAAATGTGATCGTCCTACCCAGTCTAAAATCCATTACAGTGATTTTCCTTGTAACACTAGTAGGGTGTTTTACTGTGAACATTATTCCGTATCTTGATGACGTCTTACCGGAATCCATATTTCATCAACTCTCTTTCCTATAACATCGGCAATTCTATAAGCAACTTGAAGTGTAGGGTGTGACCCATTAAGCAGGTTGGTTAGGGTTGCTCTGCTTATTTTAGCTTCTTGTGAAACGAATCCTTTCTTATACCCAGAAGCTGCTATTGCTTCTGGAAGTTTGTTTTCTATGATCATCTTTATTCACCTCAGTGAAAATAATTCTATACAAAAATAAGTAGTCCTTTTTACAAATTTAAATTGTACTAGCAACCGACAAGCCTAGTAAGGAATATTCTTTATTAAATACCTTCAAAGAATTTGGAAAGGAATGACAGAAAGGTTTATTCTATAAGGTTTTAGCTTGGAAAGGTACATTCCAAACAAGATGAACTATATTCTCTGAATATACCAAAGGAGAGTGGCGTGATGTTATTCAGTATCTCAACAAGTTTGCTGCTTGGGTCAATTGCTGGATACGGATATTTAAAATCAAACGGAGTAACAAATGATGCGGAAAAAATTCAAAGGATTTTCGCTAATGCTGGTTGGGTGAAAAAGGAGAAGGGAGAAATTAAAACGATTAGATTGAGAAGAAGAAGGAAAATCGAAAATGGAATGGAGTATGTTTATCAGCTCCCTTTAGGATTTGATCGAAAAGAAATTGATACTGATCTTTTGGTCGATGGATTAAACACAAAGAAGATTGCCTTTGATTTAACAAAAGTGAAATTTAACAAGGACATTTTGAAACAGATTAAGCAGCTTAAAGGAGTGAAGGCGAATAAACAGGTCGAGTTAGATTTCGACGGCATGTTAAAGATTCGCGTTTATGAAAACGACTTAGGAAAATTTGAATGGAGTGATGATCTTCTTAAAGGTGGTTGGAAAGTGCCTGTTGGCAATACAAAACAAGGGAAGACGATTTACCACGACTTTGATAAACGTAAGCATTTAATCGTAGCTGGTGCCACGGGGTTTGGAAAATCGGTAGCAATGAAAATGATGATTACCTCTTTAATCATGAACAAACCAGATAATGTGACATTTTCACTTATCGATTTAAAAGGCGGCCCAGCATTTGCGCGGTTCAAAAAAGCTAAACAGGTAATCGAGTTTGGAACGGATAACAAAGAAGCGTTACAAATCATTAATGATGTTCAGGAAAGGATGAACGAGGATTATAAAAAAATCGTTGACGGTGGCTATGAAGACGTTATAGAAGCAGGGATTACTAAACGTCACTTCATCATTGTGGATGAAGCAGCTGATCTTGCAGATGAAAAGGAAGCATTGAGGATATTAACAGACATCGTTAGGAAAGGAAGAGGTGCAGGATACTACGTTATCTATGCCACGCAGTATCCGACAGCCGAAGCTATCCCAATGCAAATCAAAAGAAATATTCCAGCTCGCCTATGTTATGTGGTAGACAGCTCAACAGCTTCTACAGTGGTATTAGATGGAGCAGGAGCAGAAAGCCTTCCAGAGATACCAGGTAGAGGGATATATAAGAATGTGAAACAAATCATCCTTCAAACACCATTTATGAGCAATGAACAAATCAAAGAAAGAATTATGCCATACGAGGAGGAGAAGAATGAACTTTCATCACCTACACCAACAGAGGACAGAAAACATGCTCTTATCACTGAAAAAGCTTGATTATTTGAACCGATATCAGCTGCAGATCATGCACAATTTAAAGAGCTCGCGTAATGCTAATCGAGTTTTAAACGGATTAAGTGAATACATTTCCTCCTTCCGTTTTGGTTTAGAAAAAGTGTACTACTTAAACAAAGCTGGAAGAGAGAGGGTGCAGTGTACGAAGGTCCGAAAGAAGACACCAAACGTGCAGCATTATCTATTAAGGAATCAGTTTTACATTTACAAGAAGTATCCAGCCACATGGGAGAATGAAATGAAGTTTAAAGTAGATAAGATATCACTCATCTGCGATGCAGAATACAGGGAGTTTTATAACGGTAAGAGGTGCTTTGTAGAGGTTGATATTTCACAGCCAATGTCAACGAATAAATCCAAGATCGATAAGTATCGGAAGATTAATGAATTAACTGGTGCTGATTTCAATTTGATATGGGTTACTGAGTTAGAAAGTCGGAGACATAAGTTGATGAGAATGTGTGAGGGATTGTCGGGCAAGGTCTACACTTTACAAGACATAATCTAAAGGGAGTGCTCAGTATGTTCAGACGTACAGAATCAATCAAATTCAATGAGTTTATGAGTGGGGAATACAATGTTAAGGGTAAGAGTAAAAAAGGGCGCAGAAAGCCAAATAAACTATCTATCGCTCTAACTTCATCTATTCCGTTACTCGCATTAACACCAAAAGCATTTGCTGCAGAGAGTGTGAATCAGTGTGGTCAGGTATTAGCAGTATCAGCACCGACAGCAGTTCCAGTAAACGCTGTAACAGATAAAGTTATGGGTGATGTAATAGCAGCATTTGCACATCTGTTTGATCCTCTGATTGATCTAATGATAGCTATTTCATTCCCTGTTGCTTCAGCTATGATTGTGTGGAAAATATTCTGTGGTTTTTTTAAAGACCACGGTGAAATTTGGGAGGGTATTGGTAAGATTTCATTAGTCTATCTTCTAGTTCAAATGTCACCAATATTCATAAAAATACTTAAAAGTTTAGGTACCTTGGCTGTTGGTATTTAAAGGGTAGGCGTCTGTCCACAATATTATATAAAAGCTCCCCCAAATCTCCCCCAAAACCTCCCCCGATTTACTGGGGGAGAATACATAATTCTACAAAACAGAGAAAAAAGAAAAAACCCTAAAGTCCTTGATACACAAGGGTTTTTAGGGTTTTTGTAACTATCGTTTAAGACCCGAGGGGCTTAACGAGAGTAGAATTCAACGATAAGTTGTTCTGTGATCTCAGCAGGAAGTTCAGAACGCTCTGGTGAGCGAGTGAAAGTACCTTCCAATTTGTTTTCATCAAACGTTAAGAAGTCAGGTACGAAGTTGTTCACTTCGATTGCTTCTTTAATAGCAGATGAGTTGCGAGATTTTTCACGAACACCGATTACATCGCCAGCAGATAGACGGTAAGAAGCGATATCAACACGCTTGCCGTTTACTGTGATGTGACCGTGGTTTACTAATTGACGAGCTGCACGACGCGTACGAGCAAGACCAAGACGGTATACTACGTTGTCTAGACGAGATTCTAAAAGAATCATGAAGTTTTCACCGTGGATACCAGTCATTTTACCAGCATCATCAAAAATGCGGCGGAATTGACGCTCGTTTACACCGTACATGTAACGAAGCTTTTGCTTCTCTTGTAATTGTAAACCGTATTCAGAGATTTTTTTACGTTGAGTTGGACCATGTTGTCCTGGTGCGTATGGACGCTTAGAAAGTTCTTTCCCAGTTCCGCTTAGAGAAATTCCAAGACGACGAGAAACTTTCCATGTTGAACCTGTATATCGAGCCATTATTGACTCCTCCTTCACGTGTTTGTTTGTGTTAAAACAACAACAGTGACTATGGCCTTTTCACGAGCATATTTTGTATGAAAAACATCTTCACTTCAGCAGCCTATGAAGCTACGCGATGTTCCCGGATTAATGAAAACCTGGGTACAAAATAAAAACTAATGATGGACACAGTGCCGCTTATTTTACACAAAGAATAGTATAAGCTTTTTTGCTAATCGATGTCAACCTGATCGCCATATTCATAAAACATTTTTTAGTACAAATTGTAAAAGTACTCATTATCATATATGATATGAATAAGAAAGCGCTTACATTTTATATTGCCTTCAAAGGAGAAGTAAAAATGGATACAAAACGCTTTGAAACAGATGTGATTCATAAGGGGTATAACGCAGAACAGCATAATGGAAGTCTTGCTCCTCCTATTTTTCAAACTTCAACTTTTGTTTTTGATAGCGCGGAAACGGGTGCTTCACGATTTGCAGGTGAGCAAGAAGGTTATATCTATTCAAGACTTAGCAATCCGACGGTTGCAATGTTAGAAGAGCGGATCGCAGCGATGGAAAAAGGGGAAAAAGGTTTAGCGTTTGGTTCTGGTATGGCTGCAGTTTCAGCCATATTGCTTGGCTTAACGAAAACCGGGGATCATATTCTCTGTTCAGAAGGAGTGTATGGGTGTACCTTTGGGTTGCTGCAACTTATGGAAGAAAAATATCATATCAAACATAATTTCCATCCGATGAACGATGAGAGATCGATACGTGCAGCGATCAACGATCATACTACGGTCATCTATATAGAATCTCCGATAAATCCTACCATGAAACTTGTTGATCTAAGTATGGTAGCAAGAATTGCAAAAGAATTTAATATTCCAGTTGTTGTTGATAATACATTTTCATCTCCTTACCTGCAGCGTCCACTCGAATTAGGGTGCGATATTGTTCTGCACAGTGCCACAAAATATTTATGTGGTCATGGGGATGTAATCGGGGGTCTAGCGGTCGGTAGGCAAGAAATGATGAGTCATCTTGCAATGACCACTCAAAAGGATATTGGAGGGGTCATGTCTCCTTTTGATGCTTGGCTCCTTCTAAGAGGAATCAAGACACTGCCTGTACGAATGGACCGTCATTGTGAGAATGCAAAGAAACTTGCAGACTTATTAAAGAAACATCCGTCCGTAAATCGAGTATTATTTCCGGGTGATCCGGATTTTCCTCAATATGAGCTTGCGAATAAACAGATGTTGAATGCAGGGGGCCTCATAAGCTTTGAAATTAAAGGAGATAAAGTCGTCTCTCAAAAGTTTATGAACCATTTAAAACTTATCAAGATCGCCGTTAGTCTTGGTGATGCTGAAACACTTATTCAACATCCTGCTACAATGACACATGCTGTCGTACCTGAGGAGAATCGGCTTCAGATGGGCATCACTGATCAGCTTCTGCGCTTATCGGTTGGTTTAGAAGCATGGGAAGATATTTGGGATGATATTAAACAAAGTTTAGATTCTTTATAAAAACTTTGTTGCTTTTGGAAGTAGTTGATTTTCGTTCCAAGGTGCTCGCTTTCCGCGGGGCAGCCGGTGAGCCACATTCGTACGTTTCACTTAAAGTGTCTCACCTGTCTAGTTGCAGTGGCTAGCCCCTCGAGGTCAAAAGTTAAATCGACCATGAAGGCAAGGAACGCCTTCCTTGTCCATTCACCTTTTGCTTGTCGGGGCTGAACGAGCCACTTCCACTTTTAGGTCTGCCTACCTGTCCTAGCCGAGAGTCTCGCACCTTCCACTCCACTCGACTGTCAAGGGAGATTTGAAAGCAATATTCTTTTAGAATAGAGCTTTATTAAACAAAAGAAGCCCTGCGCTCAATAGCGCGGGGCTTCTTTAATAGTAAGAGAAACTAGATATATCGAAGTAAAACCTCACAGAACTTTTCTAAGTACTCTTGATCCACCTCATCAAATCGTGCTTTTTCAGGACTATCAATATCAAGAACTCCTAACAGCTTTCCGTCTTTCACTAACGGAACTACGATCTCAGATTGAGAAGCTGCATCACAAGCGATATGCCCAGGGAACTCATGAACATCTTTTACAACTAACGTTTCTTGATTTTGAGCGGACGTTCCGCATACGCCTCTTCCAAGAGGAATTCTTACACAAGCTGGAAGCCCTTGAAAGGGTCCAAGAACTAATTGGTTCGTCTCTTCTTCAAGTGTATAAAAACCAACCCAGTTTACTCTGTCTAAAAATTGATTCAAAAGAGCAGATGCGTTTGCAAGGTTAGCAGTCGCATTTGTCTCGCCTTCTAGGAGAGCAGAAAGTTGTTTCAACAGAAGAGAATAAGCTTCATTTCTGTCTGTGCTATATTGCTGAACGGAAAACATCAAGATTCCTCCAAACCTGATAATTTGTTTACTCTATCCTATCAAATAATGTTGAACTATACACCTATAAGCCCTTATTTGTCGAGCGATTATTAAAGGTTTATGTCTCTCGCCCAAGAATTTTATACAAGAGGGAAGGACGGTGGAAGAAAATGAAGACAGATCCGATGGAAACGAAACTGAAAATAGCAGAGGCAGCGATTGCTCTTTTTACAAGCCAAGGGTTTAAAGGAACGACCGTGAGACAGATAGCAAAAAAAGCTGGTGTGAACATCGCTTTAATTTCGTACCATTTTGGAGGAAAGAAAGGTCTTCTAGAAGAGTTGATCACCTCATTTTTTGAAGGGTATATCAGAAGGATTGAAATCATATATCATACATCGAGCTCTCCCACGGTTAAGGGAAGTTTTATTGAGATAGTAGAGGCATTGTTGATCTATCAACAGAGAAACCTTCCTCTTGCACGTTTTGTCTATCGTGAGATGACACTGGATTCAACGTTGGTCCGGGAACTCATGTCTACTTACTTAGTTAAGGAAAAGTACTTTTTGCAAACTCTGTTTGAAAAAGGGATGAAGAAAAAAGAATTCAGAAGGCAGCCAGTAGACTTTTTAACCATTCAGTTCAAAGATATGATGATGCTTCCATTTTTACATCCTCTTTATTTAGCTGAGGTGTATCAGATAAGTGCTGAAACAGAAACGTTCAAACAACCTTATAAGAAGTGGATGATGAACTGGTTTGATAAATGTGTTTGTATCCCAGAAAGAAAAAATCCCCTGCTGTCTGCTGTTCAAAAGCCATTATTTGGCTCTATTCAGGAGAAGTGGGGAAGTTAATGTTGCAGTTGATACTAATTGATCCAATCCTTGACCGAGTCCCTTAGCACTGTGGGCATCAGACCCATAGACAAGAGGGATTTTTCTTTTTTGTGCTTCTTTTATGATCCAGTTAGATGGATATGGTTCCAAACAATACGGCTTAACAGCACCTGCTCCGTTATAATCTAAATACATGTTATGTTCAGACATAGCTGTTAAAACCTCTTCTGCTTCTTTTTCATAACTAAAATCTGGAGGGAAAAGTTTCTGAAATTTAGTTGCTAATGTCATATGTCCAATCCTTCTTGGCTGATGATCTCCAAATGAATGACTGATCGATTTTTTTACGGTTTGAAAGTATAATGAGTAAACTGCAGAGAGGCTGCCAGATTGCTCGATCAAATCTCTAAATACGTTCTCGTCATAATCCATGCAGAAGTAATGGTCTTGAACCTTTAAGAAATGAACAGAGAGAATGGCATCATCGAGTTCAGGCCAAACCTCTTTCAGAAATGTATTCGTCTCCTCTTCATAGCCCTCAATAAAATCGATCTCTAAACCAGTAAAGATCTCAATCTTACTTTTATAAAACTTCTTAACCTCTCTCAAAGTGTCGAAGTATTTTCCTAATTGCTCATGTCTCATACTGCTGTCCTTCGTGGGAGCAGCATCGATAAATGAATGAGGCAAAGGGGCATGCTCTGTAAAGGTAATACCTTTCAAACCTAAAGAGATAGCTCTTTCGATATACATTTCAAAAGTGTCTGAAGACCCATGGGGACAAAAAGGCGTGTGGATATGTCCATCATAGTACATCTTTTTTACTCCTCCTTTCGACAAAATCTTCATTAAATTGGAAAAAAATTATCAGATTATGCAATTTTTTTGCGTCAAATGTTTGTTTACATGTTATCATAAAAGCATTAAACTGCAATTTTATAGAATAAAAACTAAATTAGATCGGTAAAGCGATTTAAACATACGAATACATAATATAGACAATATAGAAATTTGAACAGATAGAAAGGGTGCCTCTGATGATATACATAGTCATTGCCATCGTTACATTCCTAGCATTGATCCTGTACGGTGCCATGTCACGCCGAAGAGTGTATAAAGAAATTGACCGACTTGAAGCATGGAAGATGCAAATTATGAATCGCCCATTAACAGAAGAAATCTCAAAAGTTAAGGGTATGGCGATGATTGGTGAAACGGAAGAAAAATTTGAAATGTGGCGTCAAGAATGGGATGAGATGGTAACGACTCAACTTCCTAATTTAGAAGAAGACTTATTCGATGCTGAGGAATATACAGACAAGTATCGATTCAAAAAAGCTAAATCTATTTTAGCTGGTGTTAGTCAGTCTTTAGAAAAGATCGATTTGAGAATTAAAGAGATTACTTCCGAAATCAATGAGTTAGTTACGAGTGAGGAACTAAATCGGGAAGAGATTGTGGAAGCGAAAGAAAAGCTTCAAGAAACAAAGAAGTACTATTTAACTCATATCCGTGCACTTGGCCAGACTGCTCCAATCTTTGATAAGGAACTTGACGAGATAAAAGCTTTGATTGAAACGTTTGAATCATTAACTGTACAAGGAAGCCATCTAGAAGCTAGACAAAGACTTGTTGAGAGTTTGAATCGTATTTCTGATTGTAAAACAAAGATGCAGGGAGTTCCTGAACTCCTTGTGATCCTTCAATCTGATATTCCTAATTCATTAAAAGAGTTAAGTGCAGGTTTTACAGAGATGGAACAACAAGGTTATGTTCTTCATCATATTGGCATCGAAAAAGAGATCAGCTCTTTAAGGGACCTTAACGATCAAGCCCTGAACAAAGTACTTGAACTTGAGCTTGAAAGTGCTCAAAAAGATATGGATGAAGCGGTACAGAAGATGGATCAGCTCTATGAAATGCTTGAGAACGAAGTACATTCTAAGCAATTTGTAATAAGTGAAAGAGCAGTCTTTTTCTCAAATATTCAAGATTTACACGATAGAATCGAGAATTTAAAGCAAGAGACCCAAATCGTTTCTTCTACTTACTTGATCGAACAAAATGAAGCAGAGATGCAAAAAAAGATTGAAAAATTGTTTCACAAGCTACAAAGCCGGTTCTTGATCATCGAAGATTCAATTGACGAAAAAAGAGAATCATATTCTGTTATTCGCGAGATGATGGAAGAGATGCAAAAACAGATGGAAGAACTGCAGCGTTCTCAGAAAGTTTATGAAGAAATGCTTCATAATTTAAGAAAAGATGAACTTGAAACGAAACAGAGCTTAAGAGAACTCCGTAAGAAACTTCTTGAAGCGAGAAGGATGGTACAAAAAAGCAACCTTCCTGGATTGCCGGAACATTACTTGATCACAATCGGGAAAGCGGAAGAATATATCATTGAAGTTTCTAAAAAACTGGATGAGAAACCTCTAGAAATGTCAGATGTCTCTTACGTACTAAACAAAGCGCATGAAGCAGTGAATGAGGGCTATGATGAAACCTCTAAGATGATAGAGAATGCTTTTTTAGCAGAGAAGCTCATACAGTACGGAAATAGATTTAGAAGTTCTTATCAATCAGTATCCGTTCGATTGATTGAAGCTGAGATTGCTTTTCGAAATTATCAGTATGAAGATGCTCTTGAGATTGCGGCTTCTGCGATAGAAAGTGTTAGACCAGGAATCCTTAAAGAGATGGAAATTAACTTAAAGTCACATGTATAAAACTGCAGGGATTCAATTCCTGCAGTTTTTTGCTGTAAAAAAGAGATGTTTTTCATCGGTTAACAAAAAATAGGAGATAAGTGGAGATGTGCACGTTAGCTAAATTATGGTATGATAATGAAATGTGTGTTTTAGAACGGTTTGGAATGGATAATTGGAGGATTCAACAATGATTTATTTGGATAATAGTGCAACAACAAAGCCATATAAGGAAGTTCTGGATACGTTCGTAACGGTGTCAGAAAAGTATTTTGCCAATCCATCTTCCCTTCATTCAAAAGGAGGAGAAGCTGAGAAATTACTTGGTCAGGCTAGAAAGTCAATTGCTCAGCTTTTGGAGGTAGCACCATCTGAAGTGGTTTTTACCTCTGGGGGTACAGAAGGCAACAATATAGCGATCAAAGGGATTGCTTTTCAACATCAAAATCGTGGTAAACACCTTATAACATCTTCTGTTGAGCATGCATCGAGTCATGAATCCTTTCAATATCTTGAATCACAAGGTTTCGAAGTTACGTATCTTCCGGTTGATCATGACGGGTTGATTTCATTAGAAGCCCTTGAACGTTCGATTCGGCCGGATACGATACTTGTTTCACTTATTCATGTCAATAATGAAACGGGAACGATACAACCTATTCAAGAGATAGGTAAGATCTTGAAAGAGCACCCGAAGATTTTTTTCCATGTCGACAATGTTCAAGGTGTCGGTAAGGTTGACCTTCCACTTAAAGAGTGTGGGATCGATCTGTGTACAATATCTGCACACAAAATTCACGGTCTAAAAGGAAATGGAATTCTTTATGTGAAGAACGGTGTGAGTATCTCTTCTTTGTTCACTGGTGGTGAACAAGAATTAAAGAAAAGAGCTGGTACTGAAAACGTTGCAGGTATTGTAGCTATGGCAAAAGCGTTAAGGTTGATTCTTCAAGAGAGTAAGGAGAAGAAAGAAAATTTATTAGAGATTAAGCAGTTCTTAATTGAAGAGTTACGTTCCATAGATGGAATAGATATTAATACTCCTATAAAGTGCTCAGCACCTCACATTATTAATTTTTCAGTGAAGGGCATCAAACCAGAAGTGCTGATTCATTCTCTTGATAAAAGAGATGTGTATGTATCTACTCGTTCTGCGTGTTCATCAAAACAAGGTGGAGCAAGCCGTATCTTACTAGAGATGGGGTTAGGAGAAAATCGTGCTTCAACGGCAATTCGTTTGAGTACTTCATATGGAAACACATTGAAAGAAGCAGAACGGTCTTTAAAGGTATTAAAAGAAGAACTAATAAATATTAAGAAGGTAATGAGGTAATGAAGATGATTTATGATCATTTAGTCGTGCGTTATGGTGAATTATCACTAAAAGGTAAAAACAGAAGACATTTCGAATCACAGCTTTTTGAAACTGTAAAACGAAAAATGCGTCCATTTCAGGATCTGAACATATCAAAACATTTTGACCGAATTGTTATTGAATTAAACGGACAATCTTACGAGCCTATCGTCAAATCACTACAAGATATTTTCGGCATCCACTCGATCAGTTTAGCTGTAAGAGCTGAAAATGATTTAGAAGCAATTCAGAAAGCAGCTTTAATCGCTCTAAATGAAGCGATTGAAGGAAAAAAGACGTTTAAAGTTACAGGTAAGCGCTCTTTAAAATCTTTCCCTGTCAATTCCATGCAGCTCAACCAAGAAGTTGGAGGATACCTTTTAAGAAACACAGAAGGTTTAACCGTTGATGTTCATAATCCAGATGTAAACGTCAAGGTAGAAGTTAAAGATACAGGAACTTACATTAGCTCAAAATCATTTGAGGGAGCTGGCGGTCTGCCGATCGGTGTTGGAGGTAAAGCGATGCTTATGCTTTCAGGTGGTATCGACAGTCCAGTAGCAGGATACTTGACGATGAAGCGTGGCGTTCGAATTGAAGGTGTTCATTTTCATAGTCCGCCTTTTACAAGTGAACGAGCAAAGCAAAAAGTGGTGGATCTAACGCAAGAGCTCACTCGCTATAGTGGAGGAAAGATCAAGCTTCATGTTGTACCTTTTACAAAAATTCAACAAACGATCAAAGATAAGATTCCATCTAGTTATAGCATGACGATCATGAGAAGAGTAATGATGAGAATCACTGAGCGATTAGCGGAGAACAACCATGCGATGGCTATCGCAAACGGAGAGAACCTCGGCCAAGTTGCAAGTCAAACGATGCATAGCATGTATGCCATCAATGAAGTTACGAACATGCCTATCCTTCGTCCCGTTATTACAATGGATAAGCTAGAGATCATGAATTTGTCGCATAAGATTGGAACATATGAGATTTCAATTCGTCCATATGAAGATTGCTGTACGATTTTCTTGCCATCTGCACCAAAGACTAAGCCGAAGCGTGAGAAAGCGATTCGGTTCGAGAAAAATATTGAGAACCTTGAAGAGTTGATTGAAGAAGCGGTTAATGACGTTGAGACGCTGATTCTTGAAGAAGGTAAATCAACGGACGAAACGTTTGATGATTTGCTCTAAGGCATTTTTTGCGTGTTTTGTTAGTTCTTGAATGCAGTTGATCTCCGTTTCAGGTTGCTCGCTTTCCGCGGGGCAGGCGGTGAGCCCCCTGCCGCTTTGCGCCCTTAGTGGTCTCACCTGACCGCTTGTCCCGCAGGAATCTCGCACCTTCCACTCCCATCAACTTGTCAATGAAGAAAATAGAAAAGGTCAGACAGAAACACGTTGATATAGCCATTCATTATTTAGTAATTAAATTACAGCAACAAGATACTACTCAGGTGAAAAAGTCTGCACATTGTGCAGGCTTTTTTAAATCCTTATTTTAAGGACTGAAGCTTTTGCATTTGGATTGTCTCCTCTTTGTAAGTTGGTTAGAGAGGTGCAGAGCGGTAAGCTTAAAAGTGAGCTCACAGTTCATCCCATGGAAAGCGAGAAAGTGTGAACTGAAATCAACTGCATCCAAAAGCCTTCTTCCTAACTAATATTCTAAATGGCAACACACACAACAATTTCCAAGAATTGAATCGGCGATTTAGACACATCTTATTAGTACAAAGGAGGTGAAACAACATGGCAAACCAAAACCAATTAGTAGTACCAGGTGCACAACAAGCTGTAGACCAAATGAAGTATGAAATCGCTTCTGAATTCGGTGTAAACCTTGGACCAGATTCAACTGCACGTGCTAACGGATCTGTAGGTGGAGAAATCACTAAGCGTCTAGTAGCTCAAGCTCTAGGTGGATACTCTAAGTAAATAGTAATGGCTAACGGAGCGGGTTGTCCCCGCTCCTTTTATTTTTGTGCATATATGACTAAATTTTTAAAATTTTCTAAAATATATTATAATGGTATAGAACAACATGAATTGAAAGGGTGAAGGAAATGAACTTGATTGCTCCAAACATTTATAATTTAACAGAAGAAATGGAAAAATATGCTTTAAACCCTGAAAAAAAAGCTTTAATCTGGATGGATGAACAAGGCGCTACCGAGGAGATTACATATAAGAAACTTTTAGACAGAGCGAATCAAATTGCAAATTCTTTAGAAGAACTAGGTCTGGCTAAAGGTGATAGAGTTCTGATCATCATGCCGCGATTAATCGAAACGTACGCAGTGTATATCGCTTGTTTAAAAGCTGGAATTTCTGTTATTCCTTGCTCAGAAATGTTAAGAGCTAAGGACCTGAGCTACCGTGTACAACATAGTGAAGCAAAAGCGATCATTGCGGATTACCGATTTACTAAGCAAGTTAATGAGATCAAAGATCACTTGCCTACACTTACATATAAGATTAGTGCGAACGGAGAAACAGAAAACTGGTTAAGCTTACAAGCGATCACGAATAATGTAAGCGTTTCCTATAAAGCTCCTGAAACGGCAAAAGATGATATGGCTTTTTTATCTTACACATCAGGTACAACAGGCCAGCCTAAAGGTGTTGTGCATACACACGGTTGGGCATATGCTCATATTCGAACTGCTGCTAAGAGCTGGCTAAGCATTTCAGAAGATGACAAAGTTTGGGCAACTGCTGGACCAGGCTGGCAAAAGTGGATCTGGAGTCCATTCTTATCCACATTAGGCACAGGTTCTACCGGGTTTGTCTACCAAGGGAAGTTCGATCCGAAAAAATATTTAACGCTTTTGCAAGACCAGCAGATATCTGTTTTATGCTGTACACCAACAGAATATCGTATAATGGCAAAAGTAGATAATTTGGATCAATATAAGTTACCACAATTAAGGAGCGCTGTATCGGCTGGAGAACCATTAAACCGAGAAGTAATTGATACGTTTGAAAAGTATTTCCACATTAAAGTGCGTGACGGATATGGACAAACAGAGAATACTTTATTAGTCGGTACGATGGAAGGTATGGAGATCAAGCCAGGTTCAATGGGTAAGCCAACACCTGGAAACGATGTTGACGTTATTGATGAGAACGGAAAGCCTGTTGCTGCTGGAGAAGTTGGTGATATTGCCGTTCATAAAAATTGTCCTGCTCTGTTTAAAGAGTATTATAAAGACCGAGATCGGACGATGATGGCTTTCCGTGGTGACTATTATGTTACGGGTGATAAAGCAAAGAAAGATGCTGAAGGTTATTTTTGGTTTGAAGGCAGAGGTGACGATATCATTATCTCCTCAGGGTATACGATCGGACCTTTTGAAGTTGAGGATGCACTTGTAAAGCACCCTGCTGTTAAAGAATGTGCAGTAGTAGCAAGCCCAGATGAAGTACGTGGTCATATTGTTAAAGCGTTTGTTGTTTTACGAGATCAAGCTGCAAGTAATGAGGCCCTAACAAAAGAGCTTCAAGAACACGTTAAAGAACTTACGGCTCCTTATAAATACCCAAGATCGATTGAATATGTGGAAGATCTTCCTAAGACAACTTCAGGGAAAATCAGGCGTATCGAGCTGCGCCAGTTAGAAGCCTCTAAAACAAGATGATGTTTTAAAGAAAAGCAGATACTTTATCTGCTTTTTAGTTTGGTGTTTACGTTATACTATTGTAAAAAGATGATTGGTAAAGGTGGTAAATCAATTGGGGACGCTCTTTTTTAATGGGAAGATCTATACGATGGTAAATGAAGATGAGCATATTGAAGCCGTTTACGTAGAGAATGGCAGAATTATTAAAACAGGGACGGAAGAAAACTTATTAAAAACATTTAATGAACGTATTACGAAAAAAGTTGATCTAAAAGGGTATGTAATGTATCCAGGTTTTGTAGATAGTCATCTGCACTTGATCGGTCATGGTGAAAAATTGATAAAGCTTGATCTTTCAGAAATGACTTCCGCTGAGGAGATGGAACGTGCTCTGCGAGAAAAAGCAGCTACACTTACATCCGATGAATGGTTGATCGGAGAAGGTTGGAACGAGAACAATTTTATCGACCGTAAGATTTTTCATAGGCAAGAACTTGATGATATTTCAGGAGGACGCCCTGTTCTTTTATCCAGAGTTTGTCGGCATGCATTTTTAGCGAACACGAAAGCATTAGCATTGGCAGGGATAACTAAGAATACGATAGATCCTCCTGGTGGAATTATCGTAAGAGATAATGATGGAGAAGCAACAGGGCTGTTACATGATAGTGCTGCAGAACTTGTAAAGAAAGTTGTGCCAGAAGCTTCACAGAACTATTTGAATACTGCCTTAAAGACCTCTATCAAACATTTACTTTCATTAGGATTAACAGGAGGTCATTCGGAAGACTTAAGCTATTACGGGTATGTAGAAAGACCGTTGAGTGCTTATCGATCTGTCATTGATGGAGAAGAGATTAAGTTTCGAGCTCATCTATTGGTGCATCATGAAGCCTTTGAAGATTTCAAGAATGTTAAAAAGGAATATGAGCTGCCTTTTGTAGAGTATGGAGCATTGAAAATATTTGCAGATGGAGCTTTTGGAGGCCGGACCGCTTGGCTATCTCAGCCTTATAACGATGCACCGGAAACCTCAGGTGTATCGATCCATGCAGATTCTGATCTTGCTAAACTTGTTCAAAAAGCTAGAGAGTATAATATGAATGTTGCTGTACATACGATTGGTGATAGGGCATTGAGACAAACGATTGAGGCCATAAAAAATAACCCTGCAAAGGAAGGCAGAGATCGCCTGATTCATGTCGGACTTGTAGATGATGAATTAATTGCTGACATGAAACAACTACCTATCATATTAGATATACAACCAGGATTTGTAGCATCAGATTTTCCTTGGTTAATCGAACGCCTTGGAACGGAACGGATTCCAAATGCTTTCCCTTTTAGACGTCTGCTGGATGAAAAGCTAATTTGTGCAGGTGGCTCAGATGCTCCTATTGAACCGGTGGATCCGCTTCTTGGCATATTTGCAGCCGTTACTCGAAGAAAACAAGGGGAGCGTCATGAAGGATATGTTCCAGAACAAAAATTAACAATGTTTGAAGCGATATCATTATATACTGTCGGAAGTGCTTCGGCCATCATGCAAGAGGATGTTAAAGGGTTCATTAAAGAAGGATATTTCGCTGACTTTACTGTATTAGATCAAGATCTATTTAAAGTTTCAGAAGATGAGATCTTAAAATCTAAGGTTGTACTTACAATTGTAGATGGTGATATTGTCTATGAGAACAAGGGTGAGTAGAGGGCGGAATCATGAACAAAGGAAAAACAGCTTGCAGAAAATGCAAGCTGTTTTATTTGGTTGTTATCTTCTACAAGAAACTTCTTTTTACTTTATGCCAAAATGAATTGTCTTTTAATTTTACAGTTTTGATTCTTTTATTTGTGAGCTCAAAATTCAAGGTTTCACAATGTTTAATACTCATCGCCTCATTGTCCATACCGATTATAGGATAATGACTGTTGTCATGCTTGATCTTTAATGTCATCTTACGATTATCACTTAGGATAAACGACGAACCTAAAGTGCGGTAGTGGTTGTTATTTAATGAAGCGAGCTCACTGATTTGATAGCAAGCTAGCATCGGGTCAACGACCGCTCCGTTAACTGACTTATTGTAAGCAGTACTCCCTGTAGGAGTCGAGATGATCATTCCGTCTCCACGGAAGGTTTCGAAATATAAATCATCAATGAAGACATCAATCTCAAGAGTTCGAATAATAGAAGAGCGAAGGGAACATTCGTTTAAGCAAAAAAATGACCCTTGTCCATCAATGTTTACCGATAGAGCAGGATATTTTCTAACTTCAACTTGTTCATTTTTCATCGCTTCAATCATACCTGCTTGATCATCAATATGAAAATCGCAATAAAATTCATTTTCGAGTGTACTGACACCCACATACAGACAATCATCCCTGAAGCCCGTTTTACGGACCGCTTGTAAGAAGGTGCCATCACCACCAATACTAGCTATGATGTTTGCTTCTTTCTCATCTTCAACTAGTTCAAAGCCCTCTGTTTTGGCCAATGAAAATAATGAGTTGATCTTCTCTAAAGTACGTTCTTCCTTTTTATAAAAGAAGAATATTTTATTACGAACAGCCATCATGCCTTCCTCCCTTACATTTCTCTGCTTTCCTATTCTGTTCTTAGTCATGCAATCGAATTCCTGATTCTATTGTAACAGACATCATAACGTTTAGATTGAATGACCTCTGTCCATAATGAAAAGATAACAGAAGGGGAGAGCATGTATGGTTTGGGTGACAATTATAATTGGTATCTTACTGCTTTTATTAATCGTGATAAGTTTTTCAACGATTCATATTTCTATTTATTTCGTTCATCGAAATGATAATAGTAACGTTCAAGTGAATTTTAAGATGTATCGATTCTTAAATTATAAATTAAATGTGCCGCTGATCATGGTTGATGCTCAAGATCATTCTGTAAAGATCAGAGAAGAAAAACAAACAACTCTTGGAAAGAAGAAGGAAAAGAAGAAGATTTCGTTCTCACAAATAAAAAAACAGATTCACTCATTTAAACAGATGCTAAAGCACATCAACCATTTTTACCAGATACTCGCCGCCTTTTTGAAGAAGATGAGAGTGAAAAAAGTAGAATGGCATAGTGCGATCGGACTTGGTGAAGCATCTTCCTCAGCTATAGCAGCTGGTACTGTTTGGGGTTTCAAAGGGATAGCGATACAGGTTTTGAATGCATTTTTTAAACTTGAAGAATCTCCGAATATATCCGTTGTTCCTGTTTTTCAGGGTATGCATAGTGAAACACGGTTTTCTTGTATGATTTCATTTAAAATCGGGCATGCTATTGTCGTTATGTTAAAAATCTTAAAGTCCTGGCGGATAGTAAGTCGTTCGACCAAGGTGAATTCTGAATATATGACTGGAGGCATGTAGAAAATGAGTGAACATCCAATCCAGGGTTTAATGAAAACCGCGATGGAAAACTTAAAAGAAATGATCGATGTAAATACGATTATTGGTGATCCTGTAGAGACACCGGACGGCAGTGTTATTCTAACGGTATCAAAAGTAGGATTTGGATTTGCAGCAGGTGGAAGTGAATTCGGTGGACAGGAAGAATCCCGTAATTCATCAACACAGCAAGGATCTTCTAGTCAGTCAAAAGAGATGCCTTTTGGTGGAGGAAGCGGAGGAGGAGTTTCGATTACTCCGATTGCATTCCTAGTTGTAAGTAATACTGGGATCAAGACGATCCACTTAGACAACAGCACGCACCTTTACGAAAGAATCTTAGATCTAGCACCTGGTGTGATTGATAAGCTGCAGCATCTCATGAACAAGAACAAGCATGATCACGGACCTTCAAGCACACAAACACATGAGTTTTAAAAAAGCTAACATCTCGTTAGCTTTTTTTTCTGGGTTGCTTTAAGATGAAAGGGAAAGTACATAATTTATATCTTAAAGGAGGAGTATGATCATGGCTGTAACATTTAAAGAAAAACCAGTCACATTACTAGGAAATGAAGTAAAAGTAGGGGACCAAGCTCCAGATTTTAAAGTGTTGGCAAACGACATGTCTGAAGTTAGTCTTGCAGATTCAAAAGGAAGTGTACGTTTGATCGCTGCTGTCCCTTCAGTTGACACAGGCGTATGTGATGCTGAAGTACGTCGTTTTAATGAAGAGGCGTCTAAGCTTGAAAACGTTAAAGTCTTAACGGTTTCAGTGGACTTGCCTTTTGCACAAAAAAGATGGTGTGCAGCAGCAGGTATCGAGAATGTTCAAACGCTATCTGATCACCGTGATCTTTCATTCGGTAAAGCTTATGGTGTTGCGATCGAGGAACTTCGTCTTCTAGCGCGCTCTGTATTTGTTATTGATAGCTCTGATAAAGTTACGTATGTAGAATACGTTGATGAAGTTACGAGCCATCCGAATTACGAAGCAGCAATCGAAGCAGCTAAAGCAGCAAAATAGACATTCAGACATCTCCGGTAAAGCTTTAAAATACCGGAGATTTTTTTGTTTTAAATATTGCTCACAACCACCATTCTGGTAATGGTAGAAGTTAATGATTGTATATACAGTACGTAGTTTGCTAAAATGTTTCCTGTGAAAACTTAGGAGGAAGCTATATATGAGTTCTTTTAAAGATGTAGAAAAGCTATTTGTTGTTCTCGACAACACTGCAACGGCGATTAAGGATAAACTTGAACTGCCTTATTTAGACGCTCTTGTAGAATCAGGAGAAAATCTTTTCTTTCAGGAGATCCCAAAAGAATACCCGAAAGAATTATCAACAGTATTAACAGATGAATACAAAAAAGTGAATGTTACAGAATTCGGTAAAGAAGAAACGCGTAAAGCATTTCAGTTAGCTGTACTAAAAGGAATGAAAGAAGCTGTTCAGCCACATCATGCGATGACGCCAGATGCGGTTGCCCTTTTTGCAGGATACCTCGTACAAAAATTCATGAAAAAATCCGAAAACCTTACATTGTTAGATCCTGTAGTCGGTTCAGGAAACTTGCTAACAGCTGTTATGAATCAGCTGAAGGAAAAAGAGTGTGTTTCATTTGGAGTAGAAGTGGACGAAACTCTTTTACGTTTAGCGTGGGTCAATGCAAATATCCAAAAACATAAAATAGAGCTTTTTCATCAAGATGTGATCAAACCACTCTATGCAGATCCTGTTGATGTGGTTGTAGCCGATCTTCCTGTAGGATATTATCCAGATGATGAAGCAGCTAAAGCCTTCAAAGTTTATGAAAAAGAAGGACACACTTATGCTCATCACTTAATCATTGAGCAGGCTGTTCATCATTTGAAA
This sequence comes from Fictibacillus tiangongensis, assembly GCF_048083785.1. Lineage (GTDB taxonomy): Bacteria > Bacillota > Bacilli > Bacillales > Fictibacillaceae > Fictibacillus. Next base: position 2,897,612 of record NZ_CP182294.1, on the reverse strand, counting down.
GAAACAGGCATTGGGATATTTATCGTGCCGAACAACCTCTTTGAAAGTGAACAAGCGGACTTGTTCAAGAATTGGATGAAGGAAACAGTAACCGTCCTAGGTCTACTTCAGTTACCTGAATCCTTATTTAAGTCAGCTGTTCATGCCAAGAGTATCCTCATTCTTCAAAAGAATGGTGAAGGCGCAATAAAGCCTAAACAAGCGATGCTAGCTCAGCTTCCATCTTTCTCTAATAAAAATGGGTTAGGAAATGTAATGGAACAGATTAATGAGTGGTTTAAAACAGAGTGGGAACGTGAAAAATAACAGCGTGGGTCTATCCTATGCTGTTTTTTTATGCAATTGCAAACGGATTCAAGTCTGAATTGCATGAATATAAGGTGTAAGCGTTTTACAACCTTGATATTAATAAAGGTCAATGTTTAAATAAGGAAGGATTAAGTTTCAAGTGAGATGGTAGTTGGAGTCTCATCCTACTATTTCATTGAATATGAAGGAGATGGCTATTTTGGCTAAAATTATTGCAATTAACGCCGGAAGCTCGTCCTTAAAATTTCAGTTGCTTCAAATGCCTCAAGAAGAAGTACTGACTAAAGGACTTGTTGAACGTATCGGATTAAATGATTCAGTTTTCACGATCGAAGTGGATGGTGAAAAAGTAAAAGAAATTAAAGATATCCAAGATCATTCAGAAGCAGTATCAATGCTTTTAGATAAATTAGTAAAACATAACATCATTTCTTCTCTAGATGAGATCGAAGGAATTGGTCATCGTGTTGTGCATGGTGGAGAAAAGTTTAACGACTCTGTTTTAATCACAGATGAGATTCTTCATGAAATTGAAGAGATCTCTTATCTTGCACCACTGCATAACCCAGCCAACGTTGTTGGAATTAAAGCCTTCAAAAATGTACTCCCTAACGTACCTGCAGTTGCTGTTTTTGATACGGCTTTTCATCAGTCCATGCCTGAAAAATCATTCTTATACAGCCTTCCATATGAGTATTATGAAGACTACGGTATTCGTAAATACGGATTCCATGGAACAAGTCATAAGTATGTTTCTGAGAGAGCAGCTGAGCTTCTTGGACGTCCGGTTGAACAACTTCGTCTTTTATCATGCCACTTAGGTAACGGTGCAAGTATTGCTGCCATTGAAGGTGGAAAATCGATTGATACATCTATGGGCTTCACACCTTTAGCAGGAGTTACAATGGGAACTCGTTCTGGTAACATTGACCCTTCATTGATTCCTTACATCATGCAAAAAACAGGTCAAAGTGCTGAAGAAGTAATCAATGTCTTGAACAATAAGAGTGGAATGCTTGGTGTTTCTGGATTCTCCTCCGACCTTCGAGATATTGAAAGTGAAGCAGAAAAAGGAAACGAACGTGCTGAACTTGCATTAGAAGTATTTGCTAGCCGTATCCATAAATATATTGGGTCTTATGCAGCGAGAATGGCTGGTATTGATGCGATCATCTTTACTGCAGGTATCGGTGAGAACAGTACTGCTGTACGTGAGCGTGTACTTCGTGGTTTAGAGTTCATGGGTGTATATTGGGATCCTGCTCTTAACCAAGTTCGTGGTAAAGAGGCATTCATCAGCTATCCTCACTCCCCTGTAAAAGTTATCGTAATTCCTACAAATGAAGAAGTAATGATCGCGCGTGATACAATGCGCTATGCGATGTAGTTAAAGAGACAGTCTTTTCCTTTTGGAAAGGCTGTTTTTTTGTGTTTAGAAATGCACTTTGAAGGAGGAATATGGAGTTGTTTAGCGTAAACCATCTAATGAGCTTAAAAAAAAGTGTTCATCTTTTACAAGAGGGAGGCAAAAAATGTACATAAAGAAACAATTGCTATACTTGAACAATCAAAATGTTAGAGCTGTCGTTCGGAATTATGAACAAAAAGATTTTGCTGAACTCCTTTCCATTCAAAAAGAAAGTTTCCCTTCTCCATTTCCCCCAGAATTATTATGGAACGAAAAACAGTTACATAACCATATCTCGCTCTTTCCGGATGGAGCTCTATGTGTAGAGATCAATGGAGTCCTTGCTGGATCGGTAACAAGTTTACTCGTGGATTATGACTTGGAACATCCGCAGCATACGTGGGAAGAGATAACGGGAAATGGTTATATCTCCAATCATGATCAAAATGGAAATACACTGTATGTTGTTGATATTTGCATAAGACCATCACACCGTAAATTAAATTTAGGCAAGCTTCTTATGCAATCACTGTATGAAACTGTCGTTCACCTTAAATTACAGAGATTATTAGGCGGAGGCAGGATGCCGGGTTATTCGAAGCATTCACATGTTCTTTCTCCTCAAGATTATACTGACAAAGTGATTAGTGGCGAATTATATGATCCGGTCATATCGTTTCTTTTGAGATGTGGAAGAAATCCGCTGATGCTTATCCCGAATTATATTGAGGACGAAGAATCATCTAACTATGCTTTGTTGATGGAATGGAGAAATCCCTTTCTATAAGGTTGCTCATTCGGTGTTTTTTTTACTTTAAGAGTGATTTATACTACACTATTTAAAAGGTTTAAGGAGGTTGCTTATGGCATTAACAGCGCGTGAGGATCAGATCTGGCAAGAGATCAAAGCTTGGGAAGAAGATTTTTTTACATATGAACCAACAGATTTTGGCCGAACTTATGAAAAATGGGCTACAAGGCAGATGGACCTCCTCCCAGAAGAGGTGCAAGAGACAGTCGGGGAATATGTGGATTCTGCATTATTTCATATTCATGCTCTTATACAAAATTCCCAATTCCAATTGGATACTAAACAACGGTTATTGTCTGAAGCAAGAGTCTTTAGAGACGATATCTATGAAATTGAAGATCTGAAAAAGTGTTCGATCGATCAGTTATCTTATATGGCAGATCAGCAGATCGCAAGGAACAGGCTCTTGTCCTTTTCACAAGGAGGGCTTGCAGGCACTGGAGGACTTCTCTTTTTAGGAACAGACCTGCCTGCAATGGTTGCTCTTGGAATACGTTCCGTGCAATCTATCGCGATGCACTATGGCTATGATATCCAAAGACCTGCAGAAATGATGCGTTCTTTAAAAGTTTATCATGCAGCGACGATGCCGAAGCGTTTTCAACAAGAAAAGTGGGACGAGCTGATGGTCGAGATCAGAGAGGAAGAAGATCCAATTTTTTATGCGGGAAAAGATGTGATCGCAGATGTGTCCTGGATGTCACATCCGATACAACAAGCTATGAAGATGATGGCGATTCTTCTTCTTCGGAAGAAGCTAACACAAGGGTTGCCGATTTTCGGAATGGCACTTGGCGCATTCATGAACTATCAACAGTCGAGAAAAATCACAGAGATTGCACACAAGTTTTATCAAAAAAGATATCTCTTTGAAAAATTTTAAGAAACAGGTGTTGCTTCCATGAGTGTAAAAGAACATAAAGCTTTAGCACCACGAGTGGTTAGATGCATGATCGTAACCGTTAGTGATACGCGTAATGAAGAAACAGATAAAAGCGGAAAATTAATCCATACTTTTTTAGAGGAAAAGGATCATAAAATTGCTGCATACAAAATTGTTAAAGATGAGATGAGTTCCATTCAAGATGCTGCGGAATATGGTATACAGAATGAAGAGATTGATGTTGTCCTTTTTAATGGAGGAACAGGAATCGCTACAAGAGATGTAACAATTGAGGCATTAACGCCATTATTTGATAAAGAAATCTCTGGATTTGGTGAACTTTTTCGCATGTTAAGCTATACAGACGATATTGGCTCTGGTGCGATGCTGAGTAGGGCTATAGCGGGAGTTAAAGATAGGACAGCGATATTCGCACTCCCTGGTTCATCAGGTGCTGTAAAACTTGGCATGGAGAAATTAATCATACCCGAGCTGTCACATGTTGTTCAACAGCTGAATAAATAAGATGTTTTTTAAAGAAAATACTCCAAAATAAAGAGGATGCAAATGCATCCTCTTTATTTTTATGTGAAGACTCCTAATATCGGAAGAAACCTAATTTAATTATGAAACTTTGAAGTAATACTCTGATTTAATCTGTACCATAGCCAAAGATCGTTGATGACAGAAGCGAGGCTCGCGATTTTATTGTTCAAATCGCATGACACCTCAAAATGTTCTTCGGTTGAAAGTTGGTCTTGCAACTCGTTAATTATCTCTTCGATCTCTCCGATTCGATCAGGAATTCTTCCTCTGATCTTTTCCCATTGCAACATTATCGCTTCTTGAGTCGCCGTATCATACTTTTCCCACGATTTATTTAGATGTGGAACAAAGATTCCGAGTCTTTCATCCCAAACAAAGTCATTCTGCAATTGAAATCACCTCTATTTCTATTGTACAAAACGGGGGAGTGGGATGGTAGATAAAAGTTCGATGTTATTTTTATTCATTTTAAAGAATAACCTTGCAATTCTGTTAGTGTTTTTGTTATAGTATGAACTATCATAAATGGTATTTTTATAAACAAAAATGTATAAAAATAAGTAAATATTCATTTTTGGCTATAACAAAAGGAGAGATTTCATATGGGGAAAAAGGTAGTTTTAGCTTATTCTGGAGGATTAGATACGTCTGTTGCGATTCCTTGGCTAGCTGATAAGGGATACGAAGTTATTGCATTATGCTTGGATGTAGGTGAAGGCAAGGATCTTCCTTTTATACAATCAAAGGCGTTATCAATCGGAGCATCTGAATCGATCGTACTTGATGTTCAAAAGGAATACGCTGATGAATATGCATTAGTAGCTCTACAATCACATGCATTGTATGAAGGGAAATATCCACTCATCTCTGCATTAAGCAGACCGTTGATCGCGAAAAAGTTAGTAGAAACTGCTAAAAAATATGGAGCTACAGCCGTTGCTCATGGCTGCACAGGAAAAGGGAACGATCAAGTTCGTTTTGAAGTTTCTGTTTCTGCACTCGCTCCTGAGCTTGAAGTTCTTGCGCCAGTTCGTGAATGGAGCTGGTCTCGTGAAGAAGAGATTCAGTATGCAAAAGAACATGACATTCCTGTTCCGATCAAAAAGGAAAATCCGTTCTCTATCGATCAAAATTTATGGGGAAGAAGCAATGAGTGTGGAATCTTGGAAGATCCTTGGGCTGCACCACCAGAAGAAGCATATGAAATGACGGTTGCTCTCGAACATACACCAGATGAGCCACAGATTGTTGAGATCGGATTTGAACAAGGTGTTCCGGTATCACTGAACGGTCAGCATGTTACGTTAGATGTTCTGATTAATCAGTTGAACGATTGGGGGGGCGCGCATGGTGTTGGACGAATCGACCATGTTGAAAATAGATTAGTAGGAATCAAATCTCGTGAAGTTTACGAATGTCCAGCCGCAACAACGCTTATTAAAGCACATAAAGAACTTGAGGATCTTACATTAGTTAAAGAAGTCGCTCACTTTAAACCAATCATTGAAAAGAAGATGACTGAACTGATCTATGAAGGTTTATGGTTCTCACCGTTACATGCATCATTAAAAGCTTTCTTGGACGAAACACAAAAACATGTAACAGGCACAGTTCGTGTTAAATTCTTTAAAGGGCATGCGATCGTCGAAGGAAGAAAGTCACCTTATTCTCTTTATGACGAAAAATTAGCGACTTATACATCAGACGATGCTTTTGATCATACAGCTGCAAAAGGTTTTATCTCTTTATGGGGACTTCCTACAAAAGTTAGCAGCATGGTTCAGAAAAATGAGGTGAAAGTGTGAAGAAGTTATGGGGAGGGCGTTTCTCAAAACAGCCTGAAGAATGGGTAGATGAGTTTGGAGCATCCATCTCTTTTGATCAGCAGTTGGCTAGTCAAGACATTAAAGGAAGTTTGGCTCATGCTAAGATGTTGTTTCAGTGTAAGATTATTGACGAGAGTGCTTACGAAAATATAAAGAATGGTTTGCTTTCTCTTCAATCAGATGTTGAAGAAGAGGAGCTTACGTATTCTGTTAAATACGAAGACATTCATTTGAACCTTGAAAAATTATTAACAGACAAAATTGGACCGGATGGCGGAAAACTTCATACGGCAAGAAGTCGAAATGATCAAGTGGCAACCGATTTTCATCTTTATGTAAAAGAAGAAACGTTATTGATCATTGCTCATATTGAAGAATTACAAAAATCACTTTTGCATCTTGCAGAAGAGCATGTAGAAACGATCATCCCTGGGTATACACATCTTCAGCGTGCCCAGCCCGTTTCGTTCGCTCATCATCTGTTGGCGTATTTTTGGATGCTTGATCGTGATAAAGGAAGACTTCAAGATAGTCTAAAGCGCAGTGATATTATGCCTCTTGGTGCTGGAGCACTGGCGGGAACGACGTTTGAAATCGATCGAAACATCACGATGAACGAGCTTGGATTCAGAGACAAGTATCTCAATAGCCTGGATGCTGTAAGTGATCGAGATTTTGCGATCGAATGCTGCAGCAATGCTTCTATGATCATGATGCATCTTTCTCGTTTTTGCGAAGAACTGATCCTTTGGTCATCAGAAGAGTTCGGATTCATTGAGATCAGTGACAGCTTCACTACAGGCAGCTCCATGATGCCGCAAAAAAAGAACCCTGATATGGCTGAATTGATTCGAGGAAAAAGCGGGAGAGTATATGGTTCGTTGATATCCCTTCTTACATTGATGAAGGGATTGCCACTTGCCTACAACAAAGACATGCAAGAAGACAAAGAACCTGTTTTTGATACGGTAAAAACCGTTAAAGGATGCTTAAGTATCATGACAGGTATGATGAACGAAGTGATAATTCATGTGGATAAGATGAATAAAGCAGTGCATCAAGACTTTTCTAATGCTACAGAGCTGGCAGATTACCTAGCGAAAAAAGGAATTCCCTTCCGAGAAGCACATGAATTAGTTGGTGATATGGTCCTTCAATGTATTCAAAAAGAGTGCTATCTTCTTGATGTGACATTGGAAGAGTACCAAGAATGGTGCCCACTCGTAGAGAATGATCTGTTTGAGGCTCTATCTCCAAAAACAGCAGTAGAACGACGAAATTCTGAAGGTGGAACTGGTTTTGAGGCCGTTCGCCAACAGATTGATGCAGCACAGTTAAAAATGGCCGTTTCCAATAATTAGCTCAAATGAACTTTCCTTGTAAGACAAAAACTATGGTTAAAGTCTTGCGTTTTAAGGAGGAAAGTTAAGATGGAAAATGAAAAACGTCCTAATCAACAGCTTGAATATGATGCTGAAGGTGAGATGACTGTTCATCAGCAGATAACAGAATCTTATCAAAGCGGAATCGTTGATAAAGTAGATCAAAGGCAGCAAAGAACAAAACTTGATGAAGAAGAAAGTCTTTCATAACACAAGATTAAGGCAGCTCTATTACAGAGGCTGCCTTTTTTGTTCAAAAAACAGTTATTACAATTGCGAACAAGCAGAATTTTTCATAAAACCAAAAATGAGAATGTTCTTTTTCCTTTTAGGGCACCTTAAAGCTGTCTTGACTTTATAAATATTCTAAGAAGATTCAACTTTTTATTTTAAGTTTTTGGTGGTATGTTAACATAGAATAAAGAAAATATTTCCATGTGAATTAAGGGAGGGTACAACATGAAAATAGGAGTACCGACTGAGATAAAAAATAATGAAAATCGAGTAGCGATGACACCGGCGGGCGTATTGAATCTTGTGGCATCAGGTCATGAAGTATTTATCCAAAAAGGTGCTGGTATCGGTTCAGGATTTACAGATGAAGAATACGAAAGTGCTGGTGGTGTTATCGTAGAAACACCGACTCAAGCATGGTCGATGGATATGGTCATGAAAGTAAAAGAACCGCTTCCTGAGGAGTACTGTTTTTTCAGAGAAGGTCTAATTCTCTTCACTTATTTACATCTTGCGCCTGAGCCAGAACTTACTAAAGCATTAACAGATAATAAAGTAGTTGGCATTGCGTACGAGACGGTTCAATTGCCGAATGGTACACTCCCTCTCCTTACACCGATGAGTGAAGTGGCAGGAAGAATGGCGGCGCAGATAGGTGCTCAATTCTTAGAAAAACCAAAAGGTGGGCTAGGTATCCTCTTAAGTGGAATACCTGGAGTAAGACGTGGAAAAGTAACGGTAATCGGAGGCGGAGTAGTCGGGACGAATGCTGCTAAGATCGCTATGGGACTTGGAGCGGATGTTACAATCATTGATTTGAACCCCGAACGACTTCGTCAGCTTGATGATATTTTCGGTGTTGAGATCAACACGCTCATATCGAATCCACTCAATATAGCTCTTGCGGTTCAAGAATCAGCATTGGTTATTGGAGCTGTGTTAATTCCGGGAGCTAGAGCACCTAAGCTTGTGACCGAAGAGATGATTAAAGGCATGCAGCCAGGTTCTGTCATCGTGGATGTTGCTATCGATCAGGGTGGAATCTTTGAAACGGTCGACCGCATCACGACACATGATAATCCGACGTATGAAAAGCATGGCGTTCTTCATTATGCAGTGGCTAACATGCCAGGCGCTGTTCCGAGAACTTCAACGATCGGTTTGACTAACGTTACGGTGCCTTATGCTCTTCAAATCGCAAACAAAGGTTATGTTCAAGCGTGTTTAGATAATGAAGCTTTACTAAAAGGAATCAATACATTAGATGGGTTCGTAACATACAAAGCGGTTGCTGAATCGCATCAACTTGATTATAAAGATGCTGTATCCATTCTAAAATCAAACAAATAAAACCATAAAGAAAAAGTTCGCATTCCTTTTCTCTGGAATCGGACTTTTTTTCTGTTCTATAATAGGGTATGTACATGAGTAGTGTATTTCAGCGTTAAAATTGAGGAGGGAGCTTGCAATTATGAAAGTCACATACCACGGACATTCTGTACTTGAAATTCAAACCGAGCAACATTCTATTTGGATCGACCCTTTTATTAACGGAAATGGACAAGCTAAGATTGATGTTAAGGACGTAAAAGCAGATGTGATTCTCTTAACACACGGTCATAACGATCACGTAGGTGACACGGTTGAGATCGCAAAAGCGAATAACAGCTTGGTCGTTGCGCCATTTGAACTTGCTGAGTACTTACAAACACTCGGTGTAGAGGCACATCCTATGCATATAGGAGGAAGCCGGACATTTGATTTTGGAAAAGTAAAATTCACTCAAGCTTTTCATGGATCAAGTTATTCACAAGAAGATGGTACTGTCGTATATACGGGAATGCCAGCGGGAATTTTATTCTCACATGATGGGAAAACGCTATACCATGCAGGAGATACAGCTCTATTCTCAGATATGAAATTAATTGGAGAGTTTGCAAAACCAGATATTGCTTTCTTGCCTATAGGTGATAACTTTACAATGGGACCTGAGGATGCATTAATCGCAGCAGAGTGGATTGGTGCTAAAGTTACCGTGCCAATCCATTACAATACGTTTCCTGTGATTGAACAGGATCCTGAAACCTCATTCACATCTAAACTCGGAAACAAAGGAAAAGTGCTAATAAGCGGTGAAAGCATAAGTGTATAATGATTCTAACCTCCCTTTCTATGCATATTGATGATAGTAAGGGAGGTTGTGTTTTTTATGAGACAAGAAAAAATGGCAAAAGTGTTAATGTTGTTGGTGCTTTTCTATGTAGCGATACCTGTCTTATCGTTTGACGGTTCTTTGCTGCAACAACTTTTCTCGGCAGCATGGATGGGATTTGCGGGTATGCTTTTAGTTAGCCTTTTGTTTAAGAAAGATACACCAGAGAAAAGAGCTGTTAAAAAGCAAATTGAGACTTCAGATTCAAAAATGAAAAAAAGGATACACATGGAAAGTTGAGTTTCTGTTCTAATGCCTGTATAATCTGTATTAGTCAAAGTGATAAAACAGATAGATACAGGTAGAAGGAACGGTGAATGTAATGCTAACCAAGCATGAACAAATATTACAGCATATTTTGGACCTTGATGTCGGATCAAAAATCTCCGTTCGCCAAATAGCAAAAGATCTGACCGTTAGTGAAGGAACTGCTTATCGAGCGATAAAAGAGGCGGAAAATCAAGGAATCGTGAGCACGATAGAACGTGTGGGTACGATACGTATTGAAAGACAAGCAAAGAGTAATATTGAAAAGTTAACGTTTGCAGAAGTTGTAAATATTGTTGAAGGACAAGTACTTGGCGGGCGCGCTGGTCTTCATAAAACACTGCACAAATTTGTGATCGGAGCCATGAAACTTGAAGCGATGATGCGCTACGTTGATGCAGGTAGTTTATTGATCGTAGGTAACCGTGTGAACGCTCATGAACTTGGACTTAAAGCAGGAAGTGCAATCTTAGTTACAGGTGGCTTTGATACAGAGGAAGAAGTGAAACGACTCGCAGATGATCTTGAGCTTCCAGTTATCTCTACGAGCTATGATACCTTTACTGTTGCGACTATGATTAATAAAGCCATCCATGATCGTTTGATCAAGAAAGATATCGTTTTAGCATCTGATATTTTAATTCCGATCGATGAGACGCATTATCTTTATCAACATGATAAAGTGCAGCGTTGGCACGAGTTGAATCAACAAACTATGCATAGCCGTTATCCGGTTGTAGATCAAGGTAATCGCGTAACGGGAGTAGTTACTTCTAAAGATATTATAGGGGTACCTGTTTCCATGCAAGTAGAAAAAGTAATGACTCGTGCACCTTTAACCGTTACGGAAAAAACATCTGTTGCTGCTTGTGCTCATATGATGATCTGGGAAGGGATCGAACTCCTTCCTGTTATCGGAACTTCTCACAAACTGATCGGAATTTTAACAAGACAAGATGTATTAAAAGCGATGCAGATGATGCAAAAGCAGCCTCAAGTAGGTGCTACTTTTGATGATCTTATTACGACAGAATTAAAAGAGCAAAAAGTAGATAATGAGATCTCGTACCTATGCAGGATTACACCTCAGATGACCAATCACCTTGGAACTGTTTCATACGGCGTTTTAATGACGATCGTGACGGAAACCGCGAGAAAAGCACTGAGAAAGATTAAAAAAGGCGATCTCGTTGTGGAGAATGTTACGTTTTATTATATTAAGCCCGTACAGATTGATAGTGATATTGAACTGATCCCGCGAGTGCTGGAAGTGAGCCGGAAATTTGGGAAAGTAGATGTTGAGATCCATCATGATGGAAAGATTGTAGGAAAAGCTATGATGATGGCACAGCTTCTTGATCATCGTTCATAAAAAAAGTCCCTGGTTCAGGGACTTTTTATCCATACGTAATTAATTTTTCTGTGCTTCTTCACGTGCAAGTGTAAGGAAATGCTTGTACATTTTATAATTCATGATTAATAGTACAATTCCATAGATTAAGAAAATAAGTGCTACCCAAAGCTGAACACGTCCTTCAACAGCAGTGAGTTCGTTCAGACCGAAAGAAGCTAAGAATGAACCGAGTGCCATTTTTGCTTTTGTGCCTGTCCACCGCTTTAAGAACGGTTCTTTTGCGCGCACTTCAGAGACTTTATAGAACACATAAAGAGAAAAAGAAAGTATAATTAGGATAATAAAAATAGGCATTGAAAATTCCCCCACGTATTTACTCCACTATATTGTAAACGTTTAAAACCATAATTGCCACAACGACATCTAAAAGGAGTCTGCTATGAAAGAACAAATCTTACAAAGAATCAAACAGTATGAAAAGATAATTATTCATCGACATGTCAGACCAGACCCGGATGCGCTTGGATCACAAGGTGGGCTTTCTGCGATCATCAAAGCAAGTTACCCTCAAAAAGAAGTGTATGTTGTAGGAGAAGAGGAAGCGGGCCTCACATTTCTAAACACAATGGATGTTATAGAAGATGGTTTTTATAAAGGGGCTTTGGTCATTATTTGCGATACTGCAAACTCACCTCGAATCAGTGATCACCGCTATTCACTAGGAGATTACGTTATTAAGATCGATCATCATCCAAATGAAGATCCTTATGGAGATTTGATTTGGGTGGATACGGAAGCAAGTTCTACATCAGAGATGATCATGGATCTTTACCTCTATGGATCAACGTCTGGATTAAAACTTGATGAACATGCAGCAAGACTTATCTATGCTGGTATTATTGGTGACACTGGTCGCTTTTTATTTTCAAACACGACTCAAAAAACACACCATTATACAGCAGCGTTATTAGAGACAGGATTCTCACCCTCAGAAATTCACGAAAATTTATATAAGATATCTGAAAAACTCGTTCGTTTAAACGGTTATGTTCTTCAAAATTTTTCGATTGTAGACAATTGTGTAGGGTATATCCATTTAAAAAAAGATACGTTGAAAGAGTTTGGTACAACACCCGGTGAAGCATCCCTTTTAGTAAATTCTTTTTCACATGTTGAAGGCTTGTTGGCGTGGGTGTTTTTTGTGGATGAACCAGATCAGATCAGAGTTAGATTGCGGTCGAAAGGTCCAGTTGTTAATAAGATTGCAGCTAAATTCAACGGCGGAGGGCATCCGAGAGCATCAGGAGCAACAGTATATACAGAAGACGAAACGATGTCTGTACTAGCTGAACTTCGGAACCTTTGTAAAGAATATAAATCCAAATAAAAAAGGCCTCATCGGGGGGCCTTTTTATGCTTTAGCATGATATATTTAGTTAGCTTTTTCAGGGATAAACCAAGAGCCAACATCTGTTACATCTTCATGCACTTTTAAGTTTAATTTTGCAAGCTCTCTCTTGATTAGGTCTGCTACTTCTTTTGTTTCTGCAAAAGCAGAAAAGCCATTCTGTAATTCCTTTACCTTTTCACGGGCAAGTTCTTTTCGATTAATAATCATGTAGTTTCCCCCCAATAATCACTCTTGAAATATTCTTTACACATATTCTATACAATTGAAGGAGGGATTGCTATTTCTTTGCCCAAAGATTCATAAAAACGTAATAATTCGACCATTATTTATGCATAATCATTCACTGATTTTTGCTGAGATATAGATTCGAAGAACACCCGTGTATAAATACAAATGATCGATCTTAACTTCATAGGCTTGATCATCGTCATCGAGTCGGTACGTTTTATTTTCAATCGCTTGTACGAGTAAGGAATGGCTTTTTGCAAGTGTTTCTGTATCTTCTCCTATAAGGTGCTCTAGGTCGTCTTCAACTGCTTTTGCCAAGTGCAGCCTAGTTAAATTTGATAACTTTGAAGAATCTTGGTTTGAAAATCTTGCATTCACTTCATGTAGTTTAAACTTCTTTGCAAGTTCTTTGTTTGCTTTTTCATCATCCGAAGTTAAGATCTCGTTCTTTTTCTCTAGATCATTAATTTTAACTCGTTGCTTTTCAATTTTAACAATCAATCGTTCATGAGCTAAGCCGCCTTGTATTAAAAAAAAAGCCCAGCCGATAATAAATCCGATCGCTATCCCAGCAAAAAAACGCTGGTAGCCTTTTCGTTGATATAGCGGGGGGATCCTCATCAGTTGATGTTCTCCTGGCTGAGCCATTGAATCAATTGCATAGCAGAATTAGCACCTGCAATCGCTACGAAAATATATGTTAATTGTTTGAAAATCTCTATAGTAGCGCCGTTTTCAAAACTTCGCTCAAAGTTCGTGATCGTATCGAACGTTCCACCAATAGCAGCGACGATTGCCCATATTTTAAGTCTTTTCGCAAGTTCCATCATTTCATAGATAGGTGCTTTACCTACAAGAAAAGCGGCAAGCCCGCCGATTAACGCTCCGCCCAATAATACACCGAAAGCTATAGCAAAATCTAATATGATATTCGCAAAAAATTCACGTACCATGAGACAACCTCCCCTCTTAATCAATGTATGGGAAGTAGATGAAGTGTATGCTAATTTGAGAGAAAATGAATAATCGCTCGTTATTCATAACTGTTTCATTAACACATGCGAACTTCTGTACTATAATGGAATGCAAACAGGTGCGTAAAGGAAGTGATGGTATGGGATTTGTCCCACTGCATATACATAGTGAATACTCGCTTCTTGAAAGCTCTTGTCGAATCGAAGAGCTTGTTCAATATGCAAAAGAGCTTGGATATACCTCGTTAGCGTTAACCGATAAATCCAATATGTATGGTGCATTAAAATTTTATACAACCTGTGTAAAAGCTGGCATCAAACCTATCATTGGATTAGAAGCAGAAGTTGGAAGAAATCAAACAGATACAAAAGAGAAGATAAGTTCACACCATAAACTTCTTTTATATGCCATGAACATAGAAGGCTATGAAAATCTATTAAGACTTACAACGCTTATGCAGACAAAGCTGGACGGTGAAGTGACACCTCTTTCTTATGAAGAAATCTCAAATCATGCTGAAGGCCTTATTGCTGTTTCATCAGGAATAGAAGGTGAGGTTCAGCAGTATCTTGCTCGTGAAAACCTTGACGATCAAACATTAGATCGAATACTTCAATTCTATAAATCGTGCTTCAAAGACCGCTTTTACCTTGGAATAGAAGATCATGATACAGGTATAGAAAAAACAATAAATCTCCAATTGCACGACCTTTCAAGGAAATATCTCATCCCTCTCGTCTGTATGCATGAAACGTATTATATGAAAAGAGAGGATGCAGACGCGCATGATATCCTGCTTTGCATCAAACAAGGCGAGAAGAAAAACAATCGTGATCGATTTAAACTGCAGACCGATGAGTTTTATTTTAAATCCCCAACAGAAATAGAACGCCAATTTTCCCATGCTGAAGAGGCGCTGGATACAACGTCCAAACTGGCAGAAAGATGTTCGCTCGAGCTCGATCTTGGTAACATCGCTTTGCCCAAATACCCTGTTCCGGACAATAAGAACAGCTATGAATATTTAACAGAGTTGTGCAATAAAGGACTTTTGAATCGGTACGAAACGATAACACCTGAAATCAAAGATCGATTAACATACGAACTCAATATTATTAAAAGCATGAACTTTGAAGATTATTTCTTGATTGTTTGGGATTTTATGAAATTTGCACACGACGAAAAGATGATCACAGGACCAGGAAGAGGTTCGGCAGCAGGTTCATTAGTCGCTTACGTCCTTAAGATCACCAATGTTGATCCTATTCATCATCAACTGATCTTCGAGCGCTTCCTAAACCCTGAACGGATCACGATGCCGGATATTGATATCGACTTTCCTGATAATCGTCGTGATGAAGTACTAAGTTATGTTGCGCGTAAATATGGAACAGATTATGTTGCACAGATCATTACCTTTGGAACATTAGCTGCAAGAGCAGCGATAAGGGATGCGGGCAGAGTAATGGATTTTGCTCCAGCACTTATTGACCTTACCGCAAAGAATATTCCATCTAGACCAGGAATAACGTTGGAAAATGCGTTGAAAGAATCAGCGGGCTTGCAACAGGCGTATAAGAATGAACCTGATGTGAGAAAGCTGGTTGAGATCGCAATGACACTTGAAGGTTTACCGAGGCACGCTTCAACCCATGCCGCGGGGGTAGTCTTGTCAGGAGCGCCACTTGTTCAAAAAGTACCTTTACAAACCGGTCATGACGGTATACCTCTTACACAATATAGTATGGAATGGCTTGAAGCTGCAGGACTGTTGAAGATGGACTTTTTGGGCTTGCGAAATTTATCGCTCATTGAAAACATATTATGGGCGATCGAAGAAAATGAAAATGTGAAGATTAGTCTGAATGATATTCCATTCAACGACGCTAAAACATTTGAGCTTCTTGCAAAAGGTGATACTACTGGGGTGTTTCAGCTTGAATCTGACGGAATGAGAAAAGTTCTTCAGCAGCTTAAACCGACGGAGTTCGAAGATATCGTAGCGGTGAATGCTCTCTATCGGCCGGGTCCGATGCAGAATATACCCGACTATATAGCAGGCAAACATCGTCTGAAGACTGTGCAATACATGCACCCTGATCTTGAGCCGATTTTACAATCAACATATGGTGTTATCGTTTATCAAGAACAGATAATGCAGATTGCAACCAAAGCAGCTGGTTTCACACTAGGAGAGGCAGATTTGCTAAGGAGGGCAGTCGGCAAGAAGAAAAGGGATATTCTTCTGCGTGAGAGACAACACTTTGTTGCAGGGTGTCTAGAGCAAGGTTATGATGAAAAATCTGCAGATGCACTGTACGACTTGATCGTACGTTTTGCTGATTATGGATTTCCTAGGAGCCATGCTGTTGCATACAGTGTGATCGCTTATCAACTTGCCTTTTTAAAGGCGAATTATCCAGCCTACTTTATGGCTGCTCTGCTTTCAAGCGTTATCGGGAATCATGATAAAGTGAATCAATATATTAAAGAATCCGAGCAAAGAGGAATTCCTGTTCTACCACCATCTATAAAAAAAGGCAGCGAAATTTTTATTTCGAACGGATCTACTATCACATTTGGTCTGTTGGCAATAAAAAACGTTGGGTACAATGCAATTAGGATGTTGATGACTGAGAACCACAAAGAAACGTTTCATGATCTGTTCGATATCTGTTCACGATGTCCTCAGAAAGTTGTGAATAAACGTACACTCGAATCATTAATTTTTGCAGGAGCTTTGGATGAATTGGGGCAAGATAGAGCAGTGTTGCTAGCTTCATTAGAAACTGCGATTGAATATGGTGAAGAGTTTCAGGAGATCTCACGAAAGAATCAGATGTATCTTTTTGATGATGATATTAATCTGCCTAAACCTTCCTATGTTTCTGTTCAATCTTTTCAAGAAAGCGAAAAACTTAAGTTTGAAAAAGAAGCTTTAGGCTTTTTCTTTTCTTCACATCCGCTGCAAAGATATCGAACGACCTTAAGCAGCTGGAAAGCGGTTAACATCAATGAGTTAGAAGAAAAAAAATCATCCGTTCGTCTAGGCGTTCTAGTGGACAAAGTACGAGCGATTAAAACCAAAAAAGGAGAACTCATGGCCTTCCTGACGATCAGTGATGAAAGTGGAGAGATAGAGGCCGTGGCATTTCCGAAAGTATATGAAGCGTACCATTCTCTTCTTCAGAAAGGACAACAATTGTTAATAGAAGGAAGTGTGGAGCACCGTAACGAATCACTCCAGATTCTTGTGAACAAATGCAGACTGCTCGAAGATCTAAAGTCAAATGAGCAGCCGACCCTGTTTATTAAAATTGATAAAGAGCATCAATCGTCTCAGCATCTGAATGCGATGAAGTCCATTCTCGACGAATCAAAAGGTTCTACATCTGTTGTTTTGATCTATGAAGAGAATAGACAAAAGGTCCAGATTTCACAAAAAGTAAATGTTTCAGAAAACTTGTTATTAGAATTGCAATCTGTTATTGGTGAGGGTAATGTCGTATTTAGAAGAAATTAAAAAACTTTACAGCTTGTTAACTTTTGTTATAATGGATGAGTCAATATTAGTGGTCTGACCACCTCCTAATTGGCTTATCAACCTTAAATTTAAAATCATTAGGAGATGAAAAAATGTCTACATTAAGAGAAGAAGCACTACACATGCACCGCACACATCAAGGGAAATTAGAATCAAAATCAAAGGTACCTGTACGTAACGCGAAAGATTTAAGCTTAGCGTATTCTCCAGGTGTGGCAGAGCCGTGTAAAGATATTTATGATGACAAAACGAAAGTCTATGACTATACGATGAAGGGTAACACAGTAGCTGTTGTTTCTGATGGAACAGCAGTATTAGGTCTCGGAAATATTGGGCCTGAAGCTGCACTTCCTGTAATGGAAGGAAAAGCAGTACTATTTAAGAGTTTTGCTGGCGTTGATGCGTTCCCGATCTGCTTGAATACGACAGATGTGGACAAGATCGTTGAAACGGTGAAATTGCTTGAACCTACATTCGGCGGTGTGAACCTAGAAGATATTGCAGCACCAAATTGTTTCGTAGTCGAAGAGCGATTAAAGAAAGAAACGAATATTCCAATCTTCCATGATGATCAGCATGGTACAGCTATTGTGACGCTAGCGGGTCTCGTAAATGCGCTTAAATTAACAGGACGTGAAATGTCTAAGATTAAGGTAGTTGTTAACGGAGCTGGAGCAGCTGGAATCGCAATTATTAAATTGCTAGATCGTTTTGGTGTGAAAGATATCATCATGTGCGACACAAAAGGTGCGATCTATGAAGGTCGTCCGTTCGGAATGAACTCTGTAAAAAAAGAAGTTGCAAACTTTACGAACCGTACGAAACAAGAAGGAACACTTGCTGATGTTATTAGTGGTTCAGATGTTTTTGTAGGTGTTTCAGTAGAAGGTGCATTAACAAAGGCAATGGTTGAGTCGATGAATCCTGAACCGATTATCTTTGCTATGGCTAACCCGAACCCTGAGATCATGCCTCATGAAGCGCGTGAAGCAGGTGCGATGGTCATTGGAACAGGACGATCTGATTTTCCTAACCAAGTAAATAACGTGTTAGCGTTTCCAGGTATATTCCGCGGTGCTCTTGATGTTCGTGCAACACACATCAATGAGGAAATGAAGATCGCAGCGGTACATGCGATCGCAAATCTGGTGAACCCAGTTGAATTGACGGCGGATTATGTAATTCCAGCACCATTCGATCCGCGTGTAGCACCTGCTGTTGCTGCAGCTGTAGCTACTGCGGCTATGGAAACAGGAGTAGCAAGACTTCGTGTGAATCCTGAAGACATCGCTGAAAAGACTAAGAAACTAGCTATTATCGGAAAAGATGAATGAAACCGGTAGAGGAGAGAGGAATGTCTGTCCAGCCTACCGAAAAAGTATATATAGAAATTCTTAAACAGATTAAAGCGATTATCGTTGAGGACGGTCTTCAAGTGGGTGACAAGCTCCCATCTGAAAGGGAGCTGAGTGACCGCCTGAAGGCTGGAAGATCATCTGTTCGCGAAGCACTGCGATCTTTAGAACTTTTAGGTCTGATTGAGACAAGAAGAGGCGAAGGGACCTTTATTCGTGAAGCAACCGGACATCGGCTCGTTGAAGTGCTAGCTTCGTTCATCTTAAATGATAATAAAGCTAGACACGATCTTCAGGAAACAAGACATATTGTTATTAAAGACTGTGTGGAGCTTGCTGTACGCAGAGCTGAATCTGCCACTATCTCTAAACTGACAAATCTTATTGAACAGATGGATACGAACGAACAAGAGCAAGTTCATAGAGCTTGCAAACAATTTGAAAAAATTGTGATCCAAGCATGCGGCAATCATCTTCTTTATCGTTTATATGTAGAACTAACGGGTTATGGGTCTTCATTGCAACGAGCAAATTCGCACTGGTCACGAGCATTTTGTGAGGAAGTTCTGACACTTCTTCAATCAAAAGATGCTGTGAAGCTGACGAGTTTGTTATCAAAACAAAACGATGCTCTAAACGCAATCGAATAGGTGGTGTTATTCATTTATGATTAAAGGATTGTTTGTAAAAAAGAAAAAATATGCCACGATACCAACTGGTAAAGTTAAACAAGACGTTCCAGAAGGAATTATGAGTAAATGTCCAGAATGCAAGCACATCATGGTAACAAAAGAGTTAAGAAAAAATTTGCTTGTATGTCAAGGCTGTCAATATCATTATCCAATGTCATCACAAGAACGAATAGCGGCTCTGATTGATGAAGGAACCTTTACAGAATATGATGCAGACATGATCTCTGGAAATCCTTTAGAGTTTCCAGATTATGTTGAAAAACTTGAAGGTGACCGAAAGAAAACAAAGATTAATGAAGCCGTTGTTACAGGTGCCGGTCAGATTGATGGCCGTGATGTAACATTAGCGGTTATGGATTCTCGCTTTAGAATGGGTAGCATGGGTTCTGTTGTAGGTGAGAAGATCACACGTGCGATCGAGCACTCGATCGATCAAGAAACACCGTTTATCATCTTTACAGCATCTGGCGGAGCTAGAATGCAAGAAGGCGTATTAAGTTTGATGCAGATGGCTAAAACGAGTGTAGCTCTTAAACGCTTGAGTGACAAAGGCTTATTGTTTATCTCTATCATGACACACCCGACAACAGGTGGCGTTTCCGCAAGTTTCGCATCAGTGGGTGATTACAATTTTGCCGAACCTAAGGCTTTGATCGGGTTTGCTGGCAGAAGAATCATAGAACAAACGATTCGCCAGGAATTACCGGATGATTTTCAGACAGCAGAGTTTCTATTAAAACATGGGCAGTTAGATAGAGTCATCCATAGAAGTGAAATGAAGAAAACATTGAGTACGTTAGTAAAGATTCATACAGAAGGGAGGGTGTAAAGCATGGCAGCAGAACTAGAATTTGAAAGACCGATACACGAACTGGAGAAAAAAATCGCAGAGCTTAAGTCATTTATGGATGAGAAAGATATTGATTTAACAGACGAGATCAAGAGGCTAGAAGAAAAATTGTCTAACCTTGAAAACAGTACGTATTCAGAGATGAAGCCATGGGATCGTGTTCAAATTGCCAGACATGCTGAACGCCCAACTACCCTTGATTATATTAACTATCTTTTTACGGATTTCATTGAATTACACGGTGATCGTCTTTTTGGTGACGATGAAGCGATTGTTGGAGGAGTAGCTTTTTATAAGGAAATTCCTATTACGATCATCGGACACCAAAGAGGAAAGGA
Organism: Fictibacillus tiangongensis; assembly: GCF_048083785.1. Classification (GTDB taxonomy): domain Bacteria; phylum Bacillota; class Bacilli; order Bacillales; family Fictibacillaceae; genus Fictibacillus. The sequence goes on along the minus strand of NZ_CP182294.1, from coordinate 2,876,987 downwards.
TACGAAAGAAAATCTTCGTCGTAACTTTGGTATGCCTCATCCAGAAGGCTATCGCAAGGCACTGCGTTTAATGAAACAAGCCGAGAAGTTTAATAGACCTATTATCTGTTTTATTGATACAAAGGGAGCATATCCAGGAAAAGCAGCTGAGGAAAGAGGCCAGAGTGAGGCGATCGCTCGAAATTTAGTTGAGATGGCTGGGTTAACGGTTCCTGTTATTTGTGTTGTGATCGGAGAAGGTGGAAGTGGCGGGGCATTAGCGTTAGGTGTAGGAAATTACGTACACATGCTCGAGAACTCAACTTATTCTGTTATCTCTCCAGAAGGTGCGGCCGCCATTCTTTGGAAAGATGCTTCAATGGCAAAGAAAGCAGCTGAATCTATGAAAATCACTGCTCCAGACTTAAAAGAGTTAGGAATTATTGATGAGATTATTGAAGAAGTTAAGGGCGGAGCACATAAAGACGCGAAGCAGCAAGCAGTATTGATCGACCAGGTTTTGGAAGATTCTTTACATTCTTTGCTGTCCATGTCACAAGAAGAGCTCATAAATCAACGCTATGAAAAATATAAAAAAATCGGACAATTTGGGTTTGTAAACGATTCCATTGTTGTTAAATAGGGAATGTGCCTTTCTGCTTAGGGAAAGGCGCATTTTTTTGCCTATTGTTGTCTATTGTGTTCAACATTTGAACATGATATTTTAATAAGACGAGAGAACTAGAGAGGTGAAATGTTTCATGAAGCGGATAGGAGTTCTAACAAGTGGTGGCGATTCACCAGGCATGAACGCTGCGATTCGGGCGGTTGTTCGAAAAGGAATCTACCATGACTTAGAAGTTTATGGGATATACAATGGTTATGCAGGACTAATTTCGGGGAATATTAAGAAACTAGAATTAGGATCTGTTGGAGATATTATACACCGTGGAGGCACGATGCTTCATTCAGCACGTTGTCTAGAGTTCAAAACACCAGAAGGACAACAAAAAGGTATCGAGCAGTTGAAAAAATTCGGTATTGAAGGATTGGTCGTTATTGGCGGAGACGGATCTTTCCAAGGTGCTAAGAAATTGTCTGAACAAGGTTACCCAACAATTGGTGTACCTGGTACGATCGACAATGACATTCCGGGGACAGATTTTACAATCGGTTTTGATACAGCTTTAAATACGATTATCGATGCGATTGATAAGATTCGTGACACGGCTACTTCACATGAGCGTACTTATATCATCGAAGTAATGGGACGTGACGCTGGTGACTTGGCTCTTTGGGCTGGACTTGCAGATGGTGCTGAGACGATCCTCATTCCAGAAGAAGATCATAAGATGGATCAAGTCGTACAAAAGCTGCAACGAGGACATGAGCGCGGTAAGAAACACAGTATCATAATTGTCGCTGAAGGTTGCGGAAGCGGCGTTGATGTTGCTAAAGAGATCGAAAGGCTTACAGATTTCGAGACAAGGGTTACGGTTCTAGGTCACATTCAACGTGGTGGTTCCCCTACAGCTTTTGACCGTGTACTAGCAAGCCGTCTAGGTGCGCAAGCGGTTGAACTTTTATTAGAAGGTAAAGCTGGGCGTACAGTAGGTATCGAAAATAACAAACTTGTTGATTATGACATTACAGAAGTATTATCTAGAAAACATTCAATCGATAAACAAATGTATAAATTATCACAAGAATTATCCATATAATCTGCTAATGCATCGTACGGCTGCAGTTTGACTGCAGATGCCTTACGATGCCTTTCTGCGAAAAAAGAAAACCAGGAGGCCATTTACATGATGCGCAAAACAAAAATCGTTTGTACGATAGGACCGGCAAGCGAAAGTATTGATAAGTTAAAAGAATTAATGAATGCAGGGATGAACGTTTCCCGCCTAAATTTCTCACACGGTGACTTTGATGAGCACGGTCAACGAATCATCAACATTCGTGAAGCATCTAAAGAGCTGGGAAAAACAGTTGCGATCCTTCTAGATACGAAGGGACCTGAGATCCGTACTCAAACGCTTGAAGGCGGAGTTGCTGAACTTGTTGCTGGAAACGAATTGATCGTTTCTATGGAAGAAGTAGTTGGTAACGACAAAAAGATCTCTGTAACATATCCAGGACTTGTTGAAGACGTACATGTTGGATCAAGAATCCTTCTTGATGACGGACTGATCGAACTTGAAGTAACAGCGATCGGTGAAAAAGAACTGACTACAAAGATCTTAAACTCCGGTACATTAAAGAACAAAAAAGGTGTAAACGTACCTAACGTAAGCGTAAAACTTCCAGGTATTACAGACAAAGATGCAAAGGATATCGAGTTTGGTATTGAACAAGGTGTTGATTTTATTGCTGCGTCATTCGTACGTCGTGCAACAGATGTTCTTGAAATTCGTGAGATCTTAGATCGACACAATGCAAACCATATTCAAATCATTCCTAAGATCGAGAACCAAGAAGGTGTAGACAATATCGATGAGATCCTTGCTGTTTCTGACGGTCTGATGGTAGCGCGTGGTGACCTAGGTGTTGAGATTCCTGCTGAAGAAGTACCTCTTGTACAAAAGATGCTGATCAAGAAGTGTAACGAGCTTGGAAAGCCAGTTATTACGGCAACCCAAATGTTAGATTCTATGCAACGCAACCCGCGCCCAACGCGTGCTGAAGCGAGTGACGTAGCAAACGCGATCTTCGACGGTACTGATGCGATCATGCTATCAGGTGAAACAGCTGCTGGTACTTATCCGGTTGAAGCGGTTCTTACCATGCATAAGATTGCTAGCCGTGCAGAAAGCTCGTTGAACTATAAAACATTATTATCTTCAAGAAGTAAAGAGAGCAAAACGACAATTACAGATGCGATCTCTCAATCTGTTTCCTTTACAGCTCTTAACCTAGATGCAGATGCAGTTATTACTGCTACTGAAAAAGGTCAAACAGCTCGCATGATTTCAAAATATCGTCCAAAAGCTCCTATTATCGCAGTAACAAGCAACGAAGATGTTTGCCGTAAGCTTGCACTTGTTTGGGGAGTAACACCAGTTAAAGGTGAAAAAGCTGGAACAACAGATGAAATGTTCCAAATTGCAATTGATTCAGCGCTTAAAGCAGAAGCTGTTCAACACGGAAACCTTGTTGTGATCACGGCAGGTGTACCAGTAGGTGAATCTGGATCTACAAACCTAATGAAGGTCCACATCATTGGTGATGTGCTTGCTAAAGCTCAAGGAATCGGACAATCATCTGCTTCAGGAAAAGTAGTTGTAGCTAAAACAGCTCAAGAAGCGATGGATAAGATGACTGAAGGTGCAATTCTAGTAACGGTAGGAACGGATCGTGACATGATTGGTGCGTTCGAAAAAGCATCTGCTGTTATTACAGAAGAAGGCGGATTAACAAGCCATGCTGCTGTATGTGGAGTATCACTAAGTATTCCGGTTATCGTTGGCTTACAAAATGCAACTGAAATCTTTAAAGATGGACAAGAGATTACGATTGATGCTTCTGTTGGATACATCTATGACGGAAGAAAGAACGTTATCTAATGATACGAAAAGAGAAGGGTGAAACCTTCTCTTTTTTGATTCGTAAAAAAGGAATAGGCTTGATTCCTTATTACATGTTTAATGAAAGCGGTGGTTTATTTGTTTCGTAAGCTTTTACCGATCTTTATTCTTATTCCTGCCATTGAGGTAGGACTCTTTATATTGGCTGGACAATATATAGGAATTCCTGCAACGATTGCTGGGATATTCATAACGGGTATACTAGGCGCTTATTTAGCAAAAAGAGAAGGTGTACAAACGCTTCAACGTGTGAAGATGCAGCTTGAGAGCGGTCAGATGCCAGGAGAGGCAGTTCTTGATGGTGCATGTATCCTAGTCGGTGGAGCATTACTCTTAGCACCTGGATTTCTAACTGACATTCTAGGTTTCTTCTTACTGATCCCTCCCCTAAGAAAGCCCGTGAAGTTGTGGATGAAAGCAAAACTCTTCCAAAAGATGCAATCAGGACAGTTTTACTTCATAAAAAGAAGGTAGAGTTACTAGTTACTGACAGAGTCAACATTGTAAATCATATGAGGCTGTTTTCTAAACGATTTTTGCTTTCAAGTCTGTTTGTTTACTCTTCTTTGACCGTTGATTGGAGTGAAAGGTGCGAGACTCCTGCGGGACAGGTGGGCAGGTGAGACACTTAAAGGCGCAAAGCGGCAAGTGGTTCACCGCCTGCCCCGCGGAAAGCGAGCAGCCTGTAATGGAAATCGACTACTTTCAAAAGCAACAATGAACATGAAAACAATCAAACAAAAAGAACGATGCTCACTTGAAGCATCCGTTCTTTTATTTGTGTATAGGCTTCATAACAAATTGATAGAGCTCATGAAAGAACTTTGCTTCATACAGCGCACGAATTACAACTAGGATAACAGGCCCGATGATAAGGCCGATAAACCCTAGAAGCTGGAATCCAGCAAATAAAGAAACTAGTGTCGCGAGAGGATCAAGTCCGATCGTTTGTGATAGAAGCTTTGGTTCCATGATCTGTCGCTGAATAACGACAACACCATACAAGATGGATAGTCCGATCGTTAGCGTGTAATTTCCTGTTAAGAAGCAGTAAGCGATCCACGGCAGAAAAACAGCACCTGTACCAAGGTATGGTAGCAGATCGATCGCTCCGATCAGTACCGATATGGTGACAGCATAGTCTATACGCATCAATAAGAGACCTACTAATACGATACAGGCTGTTATGGAGATTAAGGTTAACTGAGCTTTTAAAAAGCCGAATAAAGCTTTTCGGAGTTCTACATATACCGTTGTGACCGTATGGATTAACTTTTCTGGGAAGATCGCCTTAAGGAATCCAGTTAGACGATACCAATCCTTACTAATAAAAAAAGCAGCGAGAAGTGAAAAGATAAAAACCGTTAAAAAAGTTGGAAGACTTACGATCATTAGAGAGACACTATTAATCACGGCCTGTGTCATACTGGACGCATTTGTCGTAATGCCGGTTCCGATCTTCTCGATATTATCCATTACCGTTTCTTGCTGATCCGTTCCCAACTTACTATAGATGGAGAGTAAATCTTGATATAAAGGAAGAACGTTCGTTTTAAAAGATCGTTCAAAATAAAAGACCAGTTCTTGAATATATGCGGGCAATTCATGTGCAATATAGGCAAAACCAGTCATCATCTCTTGAATCAGCAAGGTTAGTAACAAGACAATGACACCTAAAAGGCCTAATATAGAAAGAATGACGGCTAGAGCTCTATTCACTTTGAATCGATCCACGATAAAGCCTACAAAAGGATTGATCATCAGTGCTATGATTGCGCCTGCAATGAATGGATAAAGAATAGCGGAAACATAATAGCCAGAAAAAATAAGGGCAACAGCGAGGAATAGAATAAATCCTATACGCAACAAGCGATGTGTTAGTTCAGCATACAAATTTTTCACCTGCCTTTTCAGTACATATCATCTTTGAGAAAGGAATGAAACTATGGGACCTTTACTTTTTTTATTGGGGTTATTGATCATTGGCTTACTTGCAAAAAATCAATCATTAATCGTCGCAGTGGCATTTTTGTTAGTGTTAAAATTTACCGGTATGGGTGACAAATGGTTTCCTGCTATTCAGCAAAAAGGAATAAATTGGGGTGTGACGATCATAACGATTGCCGTATTAGTACCGATAGCATCCGGTGAGATAGGATTTAAACAGTTGTCTGATTCATTGCGTTCATATTATGCGTGGGTGGCTTTACTATCTGGAATTTTCGTTGCAGTGATCGCAAGTAAAGGACTTCATCTGCTTCAGAATGATCCTCATATTACGGCAGCTTTAGTCTTAGGAACGATCCTTGCTGTTGCTCTATTTCAAGGAGTGGCTGTAGGACCATTGATCGGAGCAGGAATCGCTTATATGGCCATGAAATTAGTAGGAATGTTTTCAGGTTCATGACGCTTTCGGCACGAATTAAGTGATATCCGTTCACAAATATCAGATTATTGTTTATAATTGATGTGTATGTCCCATTTCCTTTAAATAGTCTTTCATTTTTCAAGTCTCAGTTTCGAGATTAAAAAAGTTGGGAATGTTACCTTGAATCCAGCTTTTTTATTACAAGGAAAATGTAAGCTCTTTCTATTTTTTAAAAAGTGAAACAATTAAAGGAGAAAAGAGAATAACAGAAAAAAGGAGAGATAGCCATGACAGCTACAAGAGGATTAGAAGGAATTGTTGCAACGACATCTTCTGTCAGCTCTATCATTGACGATGTATTAACCTATAGAGGATATAGCATTGATGACTTAGCTGAACATGCAACTTTTGAGGAAGTTGTATACTTGCTTTGGAATGGTAAACTGCCTTCCCAATCTGAACTAGAATCTTTTAAATCAGAACTTGCTGAGGCTAGTGAGCTGCCTGCAGAATTGTTGGAACAAATGAAATCGCTTCCTTTGAAGAATACACATCCAATGACTGTATTGCGTACAATCGTGTCAACATTAGCGATGTACGATCCAGAAGCAGAGGATATGTCTACAGATGGAAACTACAAAAAAGCCATCCGTCTTCAAGCTCAGATGTCATCACTCGTAACGGCATTTGCACGCATTAGGGAAGGAAAAGATCCGATTGCTCCTAAAAAAGAACTTAGCTATGCAGCTAACTTCCTATATATGCTTACAGGTAAAGAGCCTGATGAAATTTCTGAAACAGCTTTTAACAAAGCATTAGTTTTGCATGCTGACCATGAGCTGAATGCATCAACGTTCACTGCACGTGTTTGTGTGGCTACTCTTTCTGATATCTATTCAGGAATTACAGCTGCGATCGGCGCTTTAAAAGGACCACTTCATGGTGGAGCAAACGAACAAGTTATGAAGATGCTTTCTGAGATCGGTGAAGAAGCAAACGTAGAATCTTACTTGGACAACGCGATTGAGAACAAACAAAAGATTATGGGCTTCGGTCACCGTGTATACAAGAACGGAGATCCACGTGCAAAACATTTGCGTGAAATGTCTAAACAGCTAACATCTATCACAGGTGAAGAAAAATGGTACACGATGAGCGTAAAGATTGATGATACGCTGAAGCAGAAGAAAGGCTTGCTGCCAAATGTAGACTTCTATTCTGCTAGTGTTTATCACAGCTTAGGTATCGATCATGACCTATTCACGCCAATCTTTGCGATCAGCCGTGTTTCTGGCTGGATTGCACATATCTTAGAACAATACGAAAACAACCGTCTAATTCGCCCTCGTGCTGAATATATCGGACCTGACATGCAGCAATATGTTGCTTTAGAACAAAGATAATATAAAAAGGATAGGTTATATCACAAAAAGAGAAGGGATTCTTCTTCTCTTTTCCCTATGTTTTTTAGTAGACTAGTATAGTACTTGCAATACAAGAATTAGGAGGAATTTAGAAATGTCTAACGGAGAACGTATTACAGTCGACAATGGTGTATTAAACGTACCAAATCAACCGGTGATCCCTTTTATCGAAGGTGACGGAACGGGTCCTGATATTTGGGCTGCTGCTTCACGTGTATTAGAAGCTGCTGTTGAAAAAGCATATAACGGTGAGAAAAAAATCGTTTGGAAAGAAGTATTAGCAGGAGAAAAAGCGTTTAACCAAACAGGTGAATGGCTTCCAGCAGAAACTCTTGATGTGATTCGCGATTACATAATTGCGATTAAAGGACCTTTAACAACGCCAGTAGGCGGAGGAATCCGTTCTTTAAACGTTGCTTTAAGACAAGAGTTGGATCTATTTACTTGTCTTCGTCCAGTTCAATACTTCAAAGGTGTGCCTTCACCAGTAAAACGCCCTGAAGATACAAACATGGTTATTTTCCGTGAGAATACAGAAGATATCTATGCTGGTATCGAGTATGCAAGTGGATCTGATGAAGTTAAAAAGTTGATTCAATTCCTGCAAGATGAAATGGGTGCTAACAAAATCCGTTTCCCTGAAACTTCAGGTATCGGTATTAAGCCTGTTTCTTCAGAAGGTACACAGCGTCTAGTTCGTGCGGCGATTCAGTATGCGATCAACGAAGGACGTAAGAGTGTAACGCTTGTTCATAAAGGAAACATCATGAAATATACAGAAGGTGCTTTCAAGAACTGGGGTTATGAGTTAGCTGAAGCTGAGTTTGGTGATAAAGTATTCACGTGGGCTCAGTATGACCGCATTGTTGAAGAAAGCGGAAAAGACGCTGCAAACAAAGCACAAGCAGATGCTGAAGCTGCAGGTAAGATCATTGTTAAAGATTCTATCGCCGATATCTTCTTACAACAGATCTTAACTCGTCCAGCTGAATTTGATGTAGTTGCTACGATGAACTTAAATGGAGATTACATCTCTGATGCTCTTGCTGCACAAGTTGGTGGTATCGGTATCGCACCGGGTGCAAACATCAACTACGAAACAGGACATGCAATCTTTGAAGCAACTCATGGTACTGCTCCAAAGTATGCTGGTCTTGATAAAGTAAACCCATCTTCTGTTATTCTTTCAGGAGTGTTGATGCTTGAACATCTAGGCTGGGGAGAAGCTGCGAAATTAGTACTTTCTTCTATGGAAAACACAATCGCGAGTAAGGTTGTTACTTACGACTTTGCACGTTTGATGGACGGCGCTACAGAAGTTAAATGTTCTGAGTTTGCTGACGAACTAATCAAAAACATGTAATCTAACTGACCCCTTTTTATAAGGGGTTTTCTCAACATCATTTATGCTTATTAAAACTGTTCCTGGAGGGAAAGACATGGCTAACAAACGAAAAAAGATTTCGGTTATTGGTGGAGGATTTACAGGAGCAACAACGGCTTTTATCTTAGGACAAAAAGAAGTTGGGGATGTAGTTTTAGTTGATATTCCTCAAATGGAGAACCCTACAAAAGGTAAAGCGCTCGACATGATGGAAGCAAGTCCTGTTCAAGGATTTGACGCGTCAATTACCGGTACAAGCAATTATGCAGATACAGCTGAATCTGATGTAGTGGTTATAACAGCAGGAATTGCTCGTAAGCCTGGAATGAGCCGTGATGACCTCGTGAACACTAACGCTGGAATCATGAAGAGCGTAACGAAAGAGATCGTTAAACATTCTCCTGATTGTACGATTATCGTATTAACAAATCCAGTCGATGCGATGACTTACACGGTATTAAAGGAATCTGGTTTCCCTAAGAGCCGTGTAATTGGACAATCTGGAATATTAGATACAGCACGTTTCCGTACGTTTGTTGCTATGGAGCTTAACGTATCAGTAAAAGATGTTACTGGTTTTGTTCTTGGTGGTCACGGAGATGATATGGTCCCACTCGTACGATACTCTTATGCAGGTGGAATTCCGTTAGAGAAATTAATCTCTAAAGAGCGTTTAGATGCCATTGTTGAGCGCACACGCAAAGGTGGAGGAGAAATCGTTAATCTATTAGGTAACGGATCTGCCTATTATGCACCAGCTGCTTCCTTGGTTGAGATGGTAGAAGCGATCGTTAAAGACCAACGTAGAGTGCTTCCTTCAATCGCCTTCTTAGAGGGTGAGTATGGTTATGATGGTATCTGTCTTGGCGTTCCAACGATTCTTGGCGGTGGCGGTCTAGAAGAAATCATTGAACTTGAGCTGACGGCAGAAGAGAAAGCAGCGCTTGATCAATCGGCTGAATCTGTTAAATCAGTTATGAAAGTATTAGCATAGGTTTGTGAAGAGTGTGTGAGAGATTCGGGTAAATCCCCGAATCTTTTTCTCCTATTAATAATGAAAGCGTTATCATCAAGAGGGGGGTCATTAAATGCTGATCGGAAAAAAACGAAAACTTGGAAGAAAAATAGATGAGATCCAAGCTGGTGAAAAATTAGAGATGCAAGAAACGATTGAAGATAAAGATCTTCTTTTGTATTTAGGCTTAACGAATGACAATAACCCATTATTCATTCAACACGATTATGCAACATTGACACCATACAAAAAGCCAGTCGTCCCTCAAGTAATGTTAATGGGAATGGTGACATCCGCGATATCAAAATATTTACCGGGTCCTGGTAGTTCTATCGTGCAATCCAGTTTTACATTCATTAAACCTGTGTATCATTATTCGAAATTAACCTTTTTATTTGAGATCACTGAAGTAAATCGAGACAAGCATATTGTGCACATGAACGTTAGAGCGAAAAATGAGCAAGGAATCGAAGTGTTAACGAGCACTTTGCAAGTTTGTCCTCCGTATGCTCCAAAATCAATTACATCTAATACGATGGAAAATTTTTAAACCTTTCATTTGAAAGGTTTATTTTTTTGCGCATTAAAGTGATAACTTAGCTGTATACAATTAAGATGTATATCCGTGAAACTACCGATCAATTCCGGTTATAAAATTTTTATCCGGTTTTTCATCATAAACTACGATTTATTTCTATCATCACTCCATATTTCAGCGTAAAAATATTAAATAAACTTATCAATGTAAAGGGAATGTAAAGGATATGTAAATCCACTATGAAAATTTTGCGTTTTTTGTACACACTATAAAAAAAATAGTATGATGAATTTGTACAAGTCGTAAAAAGGTGGGAATATGATGAGCCAAAAGTTACTCGTAGTAGAAGATGAAATTTCAATCTCAACATTGTTGCAATTTAACTTAGAACAAGCAGGATTTCAAGTAGTTACGGCAATGGATGGCAAGAGTGGATTAGAAAAAGCGGAAAGCGAAGAACCTAATCTAATCATATTAGACCTTATGCTGCCAGAAATGGATGGAATAGAAGTATGTAAAGAACTCCGTCTAAGAAAATTAAATATTCCTATTCTCATGTTAACGGCTAAGGATGATGAGTTTGATAAGGTGTTAGGCCTCGAGTTAGGTGCGGACGATTATATGACGAAACCGTTCAGTCCAAGAGAAGTAGTTGCAAGGGTGAAGGCAATTCTCCGCAGGTCAACATCAGTCAATACAGAATCAGAAAAGAAAAAAGAAGAAGTAGAACACCTTAAAATTGGTGAAGTTGATATTTATCCGGAAAACTATGAAGCATATTTTAAGGAGAAAGCACTAGAACTTACACCGAAAGAATTTGAACTGCTCGTCTATCTTGCTAGACACAAGAGCCGTGTATTGTCGAGGGAACAGCTGCTTTCGGCCGTTTGGAACTATGATTTTGTAGGTGATACACGAATTGTGGATGTGCATATCAGTCATCTAAGAGAGAAAATCGAGAATAATACACGCAAGCCGATTTATATTAAAACCATAAGGGGATTAGGTTATAAGCTAGAGGAGCCTCAATAATGCATGATTTTAAAAACCGGGTACTTACCTTTTTCCTGCTCGGTATTTTATTGGTTTTTATTCTATTGGCTCTCATAATGGGCAATATTGTTCACCATAGTGTGAAAGATAAAAGGATGGCTTTCTATAAAGGTGAATTAAGTTTGATTGAACAAGTCCTTAAGACTGAAGAATCAAAACTAGTCATCATGAACCTATTGAGAACGGCATCTAAAGATCTGGATGGTGAAATTTATGTCCTCGATTCAGATTGGAACGTAAAATATACATCGGATACAAATAGTCCGAGAAACATGTCTATGTTCAAGAAAGAGAACGTGACGGATAGTGAGAAACTTGCTCAAAAGAATGAGAGCGGCAAATTATACTATACGTTAAAAAAGAAGGACGAGACGGGCTATATTCAGGTCGTCATACCTGAAGATGCAGCAGAATCTGAAGAGAGATCGATTTGGATCATGATGTCGATCGGTTTCCTGATCTGCTTTATCATCATTTTATACGTGTCTCTTAAAGTGATCCATAAGATTGTCAGACCTGTTGAAGAAGCGACTCAGACTGCGAAAGAGCTTGCAAAAGGTAATTTTAAAGCGAGAACCTATGAGTATTTTGGAGAAGATATCGGAGAGCTAAACTACTCATTAAACGTTTTAGCACGAAACTTAGAGAAAATGACAAAATCCCAAGAATCTCAGCATGATCGCTTGATAACATTGATTGAGAATATGGGAAGCGGACTTATTCTTATTGATAAAAATGGCTATATCAACTTAGTAAACAAAACGTTTAAAGAACTATTTAAGGAACATACAGATTATTGGACAGGTCATCTCTTCTATGAAGTATTTCCTTACACATCCATCAAGGATATTGTGAAAGAAACGTATCTAACTGAAAAAAAAGTGAGAAGAAATACTGTGATCCCTATTCACATCGATACGAAACATTTTGATGTCTATAGTGCGCCTGTCATGAACGCAAGAGGTAAGCTTAAAGGAATCGTGCTTGTTTTTCACGATATTACAGAGCTAAAGAAACTCGAGCAAGTAAGAAAAGATTTCGTAGCTAATGTCTCACATGAACTTAAAACGCCGATCACTTCTTTAAAAGGTTTTGCTGAGACTTTATTAGACGGTGCAGGTGAAAATGAAGAGTATCGAAATAAGTTTTTAACGATCATGTTAAATGAAAGTGATAGGCTACAGGCGCTTATCCAAGACTTGTTAGATCTTTCTAAAAGTGAACAAGGTTTTCACCTAGAAACTCAATCTGTTGATCTTGGTGCTTTAGTAAACGATACCTTTGAGATTCTTCAGCCGAAAGCTGAAAAGAAAGGTATTGTTCTAACAATAGATGTTTCAGGTGAAACGGTTATGGATGGAGATTCACCTCGTTTGAAGCAGATCGTTATCAACCTTGTATCGAACAGCTTAACGTACACGCCTGCTGGTGGCCGTGTAGATGTAATAGTGGAAGAACTAAAAGACCATGTGAAGTTGCTGATCAAAGATACAGGAATCGGCATCAAGGAAAGTGAGATTCCTCGAATATTCGAACGTTTTTATCGTGTGGATAAAGCCAGAAGCAGGAATTCAGGAGGTACTGGATTAGGGCTTGCCATCGTTAAGCATCTTGTAGAAGCTCATCACGGAACCATTGAAGTTCAGAGTAAGCCTGGAGAAGGCTCTCAGTTTACGATTCTGTTTCCGAAGAAGCTTGAGTTGTAAGATTTACAATTCTTTTACACACTTGTTTTCTTTAGTTAACAGTTTAATCTTATGATGGAAGTATCCTTTTTCAGTACCCCCTTAGCGAGAGTCCTTTACGGATTCTCGCCTTTTTTATGGCCAAGAGCTCTTCTGTTCCTCCTTTTTTGTTTCTCGTTGTCATCGTGATACAATAGATGATAGAAGAAATGTCTTCAGGAGGTTACGGACTTGGCAAAAACAAATAAATTAGTACTTATTGACGGAAATAGTATTGCATACAGAGCTTTTTTTGCTCTGCCTCTTTTAAACAACGATAAAGGTGTTTATACAAACGCTGTCTACGGATTTACACAGATGCTCCTAAAGATTTTAGAAGATGAGAAGCCTACACATATCCTTGTTGCTTTTGATGCTGGGAAAACGACATTCCGACATAAGACATTTGGTGAATATAAAGGCGGCCGTCAGAAAACCCCGCCAGAATTATCAGAGCAGTTTCCGTTTATCAGACAGTTGTTAGATGCGTTTAAGATCAAACGTTACGAGCTTGAAAATTATGAAGCAGATGACATTATTGGGACCCTTGCATCTTATGCTGCCGATGGAAACTGGGATGTAAAAGTGTTTACGGGTGATAAAGATTTACTTCAACTGGTTACGCCTGATGTTGAAGTCGTGCTAACTAGAAAAGGAATCACTGAGGTGGAGGCTTATACCGTAGAACAAGTAAACGAGCGCTACGGAATTACACCTCATCAAATCATAGATATGAAAGGCCTTATGGGAGACCCTTCCGACAATATTCCAGGAGTACCTGGAGTTGGTGAAAAGACTGCGATCAAACTGATCAAACAATACGGGACGATTGAAAAAGTTCTTGATTCAATTGATGAGATCTCAGGTGCTAAGCTTAAAGAGCGATTAACAGAGAATAAAGATCAAGCCATTATGAGTAAAGAGCTTGCTACGATAACGAAAGAAGCTCCTATTGAAGTCAGCCTGGAAGAAACGAATTACGATGGTTATGAAACGTCTTCTGTATTTCCTCTTTTCAAAGAGTTAGGGTTTAATTCATTGCTCGAACGATTAGGCGGAGATGAAGAAATTCTTCAGGATGAGGAAAAAGAAGAACTTAACTTCAAAACGGTAACGAAAATTGAAGATAACATGTTAACAAGTCCTTCATCCCTAATCGTAGAAACGTTAACTGAAGATTATCATAAAGCAAAAATACATGGTTTTGCTGTAAGTAATGATGCCGGAACATTTTATATTCCTTCAAGTGTTGCAGATCAGTCAGAAGAATTTCATGAATGGCTGCAAGATCAGAACCAAAAGAAGAGAATGTTTGATGCTAAGAGAGCACACGTAGCCTTACACGGGCAAGGGATCGTCTTGAATGGTATTGATTTCGATATTCAGCTTGCTTCATATCTGCTGAATCCTTCTGAATCCTTAGATGAAGTAGCAGATGTTGCTAAGCAGTATGGCAAGTCTAATGTTGATGTGAATGAAGCAGTATATGGTAAAGGTGCTAAGAAGAAGCTGCCAGAAGATGAAGCTGTTCTTGCTGAGCATCTCTGTAGAAAAGCGCATACTGTCTTTCAATTAAGTGATCTTCTGGATGAGAAGTTAAAAGAAAATGAACAGAGTGATCTATTCTATCAGTTAGAGATGCCGTTAGCTCTCGTATTAGCCAAGATGGAAGAGTTCGGCGTAAAGGTAAAATCAGATACTCTTCAAAAGATGGGTGCTGACTTAGATATACAGCTAACTGCACTTGAAAAAGATATACATGAACTTGCTGGAGTATCATTTAATATAAACTCACCTAAACAACTGGGTGAAATATTATTTGAGAAACTGAACTTGCCTCCTGTTAAGAAAACAAAAACGGGTTACTCGACTTCTGTTGATGTATTAGAGAAATTAGAAGGCAAACATGAGATCATTAATAAGATCCTTATCTATCGTCAGCTAGGTAAGTTACGGTCTACTTATATTGAAGGTCTGCTAAAAGTAGTAAAAGAAGATACGGGTAAGATTCATACACGCTTCAATCAGGTTCTTGCGCAAACGGGAAGACTGAGTTCCATCGATCCGAACCTTCAAAACATTCCGATCCGTTTAGAAGCAGGAAGAAAGATCAGACATGCCTTTGTTGCATCACAGCCTGGATGGAAAATTCTTGCGGCTGACTATTCACAGATCGAGCTTCGTGTATTGGCTCATATCTCTCAAGATGAAAACTTGTTGGAAGCATTTAAAACAGAGATGGATGTTCATACAAAAACGGCCATGGACGTTTTTCATGTAGAAGAAGGCGAAGTTACGTCAGAGATGAGAAGACATGCTAAAGCCGTTAACTTTGGAATCGTATACGGAATCAGTGATTATGGCTTATCACAAAGCCTCGGAATCACGAGGAAAGAAGCTGGAGAATTTATTTCATCCTATTTGAATAGTTTCCCTGGTGTTCAGCAGTACATGAAGGACAGTGTTTCTGAAGCAAAACATAATGGTTTTGTTTCAACTCTGCTTCATAGACGACGTTATCTGCCTGAGATTAATAGCCGAAACTTTAACCTTCGCAGTTTTGCGGAAAGAACAGCAATGAATACACCGATCCAAGGAACTGCCGCAGACATCATAAAAAAAGCGATGGTCGATATGGATCAACGTTTAATAGATGAGAAACTCGAAGCAAAAATGCTGCTCACTGTACATGATGAACTTATTTTTGAAGTACCTGAAAATGAGCTGCAAAAACTTGAAGAGATCGTTTGCGAAGTGATGGAATCAGCAGTAGAACTTGATGTACCATTAAAAGTAGATGTGAACTGGGGAGATTCCTGGTTTGAAGCAAAATAATAAAGAAACAGCATCCTATAGATCCCGGGGTGCTGTTTTTCTAATAAGGTTGGTGAAAGAATGCCCGAGTTACCTGAAGTTGAAAATGTCAAAAACACTCTGAATAAGTTTCTTCCGGGGAAGAAGATTACAGATGTGAAAATACACTGGGAAAATATTATTAAACATCCCGAGACGGACGAATTTATTTTGAAGCTAAAAGGCCAAAGCTTTCAAAAGGTGTATCGAAGAGGGAAATTTTTAATCTTTCATCTTGATGAAGATGTTTTAGTATCTCATCTAAGGATGGAAGGGAAGTATGGATTGAATCAAAGAGATGAACCTGCTGATAAACATACACATGTTATTTTTCAGTTCTCTGATGGAACTGAACTCAGATATCGAGATGTGAGAAAGTTTGGCACGATGCATCTGTTTCCAAAAGGAACAGAGGAAAGTCATGCGCCGTTAAAAACTTTAGGTATAGAACCACTATCAGATTCCTTAACAGCAGCACTTATGAAAAAGCTGTTTGTTAATCGAAAGCGCAACATAAAATCGGTATTGCTAGATCAGACTCTTATTGCTGGTTTAGGCAACATCTACGTAGATGAAGTATTATTTCAGGCAGGCATTCATCCGGAGACACCAGCAAATAAATTAACGCAGCCCCGATTAAAGAAATTGAAAACCGCGATAACGGAAATTCTTTCTGAATCTGTGAAGCACGGAGGGAGCTCGATTCGATCTTACACGAACGCGGTGGGTGAGACAGGTGGCTTTCAGCTGAAACTATTTGTTTATGGAAGAAAAAGTGAAGAGTGCCGCGTATGTGGTACTGAGATCGAACGACTAGTTGTAGCGGGTAGAGGAACTCATATTTGTAAGACTTGTCAAAAATAAACCTTTTCTGTGCTCCTTTCATATACTACGTTTACCGTTAACTGAAAGGAGTACAGGAACAATGGTGGCTTACTCATTTGTTTTGTTGGCACTAGCCGTCAGCCTGGACAGTTTTGGAGCCGGATTAACGTATGGAATGAAATCCATTAAAATTCCTTTTCGCTCCATTATCATTATCGCAATTTGTTCAGCTGTTACCTTTTTACTTTCGATGTTGCTTGGATTTACGTTAGAACAATTTATTTCGCCAAAGACAGGTGAGATATTGGGAGGCGTGATTCTTCTTGGAATCGGAATCTACTCTCTATGGCAGGTTTTCTTACCAGAGAAAGAGAACGTTGAGTACTTGGAAAAAGAACCTAAGAACATTGTGCTTTTTGAAATCAAATCGTTAGGAATTGTCATACACATTCTAAAGAAACCAGTTATGGCTGATATTGATAAGTCTGGATCTATTACGGGCTTAGAAGCCGTACTGCTTGGAATAGCATTATCGCTGGATGCTTTTGGAGCAGGAATAGGAGCCGCACTCATTGATTTGTCACCTTCGCTAACAACCATTACAATTGCGTTGATGAGTGCTTTATTCTTATGGGGTGGTATGATACTGGGATTATATCTTTTTAACAAGACAAACTGGATGAAGGGATTATCTATTCTACCAGGAGTTCTGTTGATCGTAATGGGATTATTAAAAATGTAACACTGGAGGATAACTAGTGATTATTGGATTAACAGGAGGCATTGCTACAGGGAAATCAACAGTCAGCAACATCATTAAGAGTCAAGGAATTCCTGTAGTTGATGCAGATATTATTTCTAGAGAAGTTGTTATGCCAGATAAAGAAGCTTATAGGAAGATCGTTGCCAGCTTTGGTGAACAGATACTAAATGAAGACAAGACAATAAATAGAGCAGGATTAGGAGAAATCATCTTTAACGATTCAGAAAAAAGAACGATGTTGAACGAGATTGTTCATCCTGCTGTAAGAAAAGAAATGAGACGGCAGGCAGATGCTTATCAACGTTCGGGTGAGTCATTGGTGGTCATGGATATACCACTCTTATTTGAGAGTAACCTGACACATATGGTTGATCGAACGTGGTTAGTCTATGCCGCACCAGAACTGCAACTTCAAAGATTGATCAACCGTGACCATTTTTCAGAGAAGCAAGCACTGTCTAGAATACATTCACAGATGCCGATCACAGAGAAAAAGGAACTGGCGGATGTTGTCATCATGAATAATGGCTCTCTTGCAGAATTAGAAAATGATGTATTATTATTACTTAAGCAAACAAAAAAACAGACCTGATAACTAATTCAGGTCTGTTTTTATCTATATAAGCCCTTTTTCAGCCTAATTTAAATAAAAGTATGTTCTTTTCAAGCGTGAATATGATATACTAATTACAGATAGATACAAGATAGAGTATAACACATTGGAAGGAGCAGCTTCATGAAAGCAAAAATTGCAATTAATGGCTTGGGGAGAATCGGAAGAATGGTCTTCCGCAAAATGATGGAGAACGATGAATTTGAGGTTGTAGCTGTTAATGCCAGCTATCCAGCCGAAACTCTTGCTCATATGGTTAAATACGATTCTATACATGGAACGTATCCTGGAGAAGTTGTTGCTGGAGAAGATGCCCTTTTTGTTAATGGAAAAAAAGTTCAATTAGTTAACTCTCGCGATCCTCGTGAGCTACCTTGGGGCACGTTAGACGTTGATATTGTTATAGAAGCAACAGGTAAATTTGTTTCACAAGAATCTGCTGGTCTTCATATTGAAGCAGGTGCAAAGAAAGTAATTATTACTGCACCAGGGAAAGACGAAGATATTACAATTGTTATGGGAGTAAATGATAGCGATTACATTTCTTCAAAACACCATATAATTTCTAATGCATCGTGTACAACGAATTGTTTAGCACCTGTGATTAAAGTTCTAGATGATCAGTTCGGGGTACAATCCGGCATGATGACGACTGTACATGCGTATACGAATGATCAGAAGAATATTGATAATCCTCATAAAGACTTAAGACGTGCACGTGCATGCGGAACATCAATCATTCCAACTTCTACAGGTGCTGCAAAAGCAATATCAAAAGTCTTGCCTCACTTAGAAGGGAAACTGAATGGTATGGCACTCAGAGTTCCAACACCTAATGTTTCTTTGGTTGATGTTGTTGTAGAATTGAAGACTCCTGTATCGAAAGACCAAATTAATCACGCTTTCCAATCTGCTTCTGAAGGTTCAATGCGCGGAATTTTAGGGTACAGTGATCTTCCGCTAGTATCAATTGATTATAATGGAAATGAAAACTCATCAATCGTAGACGGCTTGTCAACGATGGTGATGGATGGAAACAAAGTTAAGGTCCTTGCTTGGTACGACAATGAATGGGGTTATTCATGCCGAGTAGTAGATCTAGCGAAACATGTAAGTGTTGCTTTAAATATGCCAGTACAAGAAAAAAATGTTTCTGTATCATAAAAACATTAGTAAAAATAGATAAATGAGTAAGAGCTGGATTACACATCAGCTCTTTTTTGCGTTTCAACGCACCAGTATATTTCGATCAATCTTTATACTTAAAAAACAATAAAAAATTGATTCAAAAAAATTTACCTATAGTTATTGCAAATAAATTTTAAAAGAAGTATACTATGATTCGTGAACTTCAAATAAAGCAAACAAAGGCATTGAATGCTACTTAAAGGGTTAGGACCTCTTTGGACTAACTTGCCCCCGTGGTAGATGTTCGATACCGCATGCTTGAAGGCATGATTATTTTTAAAAGGGGGACTATGCTAATGGATACAATGGGAAGACACGTAATTGCTGAGTTATGGGGTTGTGATTCTGAAAAACTAAATGACATGAAATTTATTGAAGAGACATTCGTTGACGCTGCATTGAAAGCAGGTGCAGAAATTCGTGAGGTTGCTTTTCATAAATTTGCTCCACATGGTGTAAGTGGAGTTGTTATTATCTCTGAATCTCATCTAACTATTCACAGTTTTCCTGAGCATGGTTATGCAAGTATTGATGTATATACGTGTGGAGATCGAATCGATCCTAACGTAGCTGCTGATTACATTTCAGAGGCACTTGGCGCTAAAAAGCGCGAAAACTTGGAAGTTCCTCGTGGAATGGGTCCAATTTCTGTTGCCAAATCAAAAGTTACTGCTCAATAATTTAAAACAGAATGTACGTGAGGTGTGAGAAATCACACCTCTTTTTTATTTCACTCATTATAGGGAATAATAGGTTACAAATTATATTGCTTTGGAGGACTACTATGTTTAGAAAACTTCAAAATCTAATGGAAAATCATGCGGAAACGAGTGAACAGCATGTGGACGAAAGACTTAGAACCCATTATTTTAAAGCTAATAAACCAGAAGTTATGAAAGTGATCAAACAGATCCTAGATGAAGACACCAATTTTCATGAACTTGGTTTTTCAGAAGAAAGGGGAGAAGTTACGTTTGAAGTCAGACAGCCAAAGAGTGCGTTTGTTGTTATTAGTGTTGTAACAGTTAGACCGAATCGAACTGCTGTAGATTTGAACGTTTCAACAGAATCTGCTCTTCCTTTTAATTTTGGTAATAATCAAAGAGTAATTGTTAATATTTATGAGATCTTAAAAGAAAAACTAACGTTTGTTGGGACGTCAATGGCTGAAAAATTGTAGGAATAGCTTGTCACACTCCTCCCTTTTCTTTAAGATAGATAGAGAATAGAAAATTTTTTGGGGATGATTACAATGAGGTGTCCTACTTGCCAGCACAACGGAACAAAAGTGCTTGATTCAAGACCTGTACATAGCGGAAGATCCATTCGCCGCAGAAGGGAATGTGAATCTTGCAGCTATAGATTTACTACATTTGAAACGGTAGAACAAACACCGCTTATCATTGTTAAAAAGGGCGGAGAACGAGAAGAGTTCAGCCGTGAAAAGATCCTTAGAGGGCTTATTAAAGCTTGCGAAAAAAGGCCAGTCCCCTTGGAAACGCTTGAAAATATAGTAGATAGCATTGAAAAAGAATTGAGGAATTCTGGTGCATCAGAAGTTTCAAGTACAGCCGTTGGTGAACAGGTGATGGAACATTTGTCTAAAACGGACGAGGTTGCTTATGTAAGATTTGCCTCTGTATACCGTCAATTTAAAGATATCAATGTTTTTATACAAGAATTAAAAGAACTCATTAACAAGGAGGAGCGTTAAAGCGTATCTTAGACTGCTGTAACGCTCTTTTTATACAAATCTTAATTCCGTATTCTACCGTGTTAGAAAACGGCTAAATAAAATGAACAAATGACTCTGGCTGACGATACTAACATCCGTCGGCCAGCTTACTTTAAAGACTTTTTAACAAAGGGTGAAAACGATGACGGTACATTTTCAAGAAGTTGTGCCCGTTGATACGTATTCCGTCCAGTGCAAGGGTATGTTGCATGAAATAGATCATAAAGTTCTTACCATGTTATATCAGCCGTTGGTTGGCGCATTTGCACATAGTTTATATATGACATTATGGTGCGAAGTAAATATGGATCGGCAGACACAAAAACATCAGCACCTCATGAACGTAACTCAATTCTCGCTAAAGGATATTTTGGCGGGAAGAAAGAAGCTAGAAGCGATCGGTCTCTTGAAGACGTTTAAAAAAGACGGCGATAGTTCAAGGGAGTATATTTATGAGCTTCAACTCCCGCTTTCGCCAAATGCTTTTTTTACAGATGGCTTTTTAAGCATTTATCTTTTTAATCGTTTAGGAAAAGCGAAATTTACTGAAGTTAGAGAGTCCTTTTATATCGCTCAAACCGATGTGTCGGATTATAAAGAGGTTACTGCATCGTTCAGTGATGTGTTTACTTCTTTACACCCTTCTGAAATGTCATCAAAGAGTTATGCAGAGATTAACGAAAACGTTCTTCCAGAAGATGTCTCTTTACATGAAAAAGGCAATCATGGGAAAGTTGTACTAAGTGAATCCACCTTTGATTTTGAAGCGATGGTGAATCAGATCTCGTCTTTTATCGTGCCTAAAGAGGTGATCACCCCAAAATTAAAGGAAGCTATCTATAAGCTAGCGTATATCTATCAATTACAACCGATGGATATGAGTAAGCAGATTCAAAACGTATACTACTCGACAGGAGAAATTTCTGCAGAGAGTTTAAGAAAAGAAATTCAGAAATGGTATCGATTTGAGCATGAAGAAGGACTACCGGTTCTAGCTTTAAAAACGCAGCCAGTTCCATTAAAAGCTCTTCATGGCATGCAGCCTCAATCCAAAGAAGAGGAACTTATCAAATACTTTGAAGAAGTGTCACCTTATCGTTTATTAGAAGATTATTCAGGTACAACTCCTTCAGAAGTAGATTTGAAACTCGTTGCCTATTGTATGATCGATCAAAATCTAACACCAGGCGTTACGAATGTTCTGTTAGATTACGTTTTATCTGAAAATGATATGAAGCTTGCAAAAGGATTGATCGAACGGATCGCTTCACATTGGGCTCGCAAAAGAGCACAAACGGTCATAGAGGCAATGACTTTAGCACGCGATGAAAAACGAAAATATAAAGAATGGCAAGATAAGAAGGTAAATTCGGGCTCTTATAATAAGGGTAATAAGAAGAGTAACCTTACTGTTCCTGATTGGCTGAAACAGGATAAAGTATCTGCTGATCAGACTGGTGATGCTAACACAGATACTACAGAAGATGAGAACCGTAAATGGCTTGAGAGTTTGTTAAATAGTTCGAAATAAAGGGGGGAAATAATATGGAATCCATAAAGGAATCTGTTAAGAATATGCCGGGGTTTGATAAGTTTCAGGAAAGATTTGAGCAAATGAAGCAACAAGTACTTACAGACCCTGGGGTCATGCGTTTTCTGCGAGAGAACCCTGACATATCAGATGTCCATGCGGAAAAATTATTGTCCAGTTTTTACACCTTTAAGAACGAACAGCATGCTTGCCGCAATTGTCCGGGTTTAGAGAATTGTCCTAACCTTATGCAAGGGTATCGTTCTGAACTGACGAAAGTGAGACAAACCGTAGAACTAAGATACAAACCTTGTGAACTAAAAGTCATCGATGAACAAAAGAAATCCATGACTTCATTGATTAAGAGTTACTTTATACCGAAAGAAATCCTTGAAGCTAGATTTGATCGTTTGTACAAACATAGCATTGATGAAACAAGACGTAACGCGATCTCGAAGGCTTATGAATTTGTTCAGATGGCTGGTTCGGGTCATCAAGCAAAAGGAATCTATTTCTATGGAAAATTTGGTGTTGGTAAAACATATCTGTTAGGTGCAATCGCCAATGGTTTAGCTGAGAAAGGCGTCCACTCATTAATTATCCACACACCCGAATTTCTTCGCGAGATGAAATCTTCCCTTTCTGACGGGACGTTTGACTCTAAGATGGAACTGCTAAAGACCGTTCCGGTTCTCATGCTTGATGATCTTGGTGCTGAGAATATGACGAACTGGGTGAGAGACGAGATTATTGGCGTTATTCTTCAATATCGAATGATGGAAAAACTGCCTACTCTCTACACGTCCAACTGTGATTATGATATGCTGCAGCAACATTTATCGTATTCTCAAAAAGGCGGACTCGATGAACTGAAAGCTCTCAGAATCATGGAGCGGATCAAACACTTAAGTACTCCGATTTTTATGGGTGGAAATAAAAACTTTAGAGAAGATTATTAATACAGTTTCTGCTCTTTTAAAGGGCAGGAGCTTTTTTCTTGAAAACACAAAGCTGTCTCTTCTACTAAAATATGATAGGATAAGAACAGACAAGATCTTAAGACATTGTATTCGGAGGTTACCGATGAGTATAGAATCTATTTTACAAAAAGCTTTAGATGGCGAACGTTTATCGGTAGAAGATGCCGTTAAACTTTATGAAAGTGATGAAGTAGAACGCATGGGAGAAGTTGCGGATATTATTATGAAAAGATGGCATCCTGAACCGATTACCACTTTCGTAATTGGCCGTAACGTAAACTATACCAATTTTTGTGATACATATTGCAGATTCTGCGCGTTCTATAGAGCGCCAGGAAGCAGCGAAGGTTATGTGTTGGATGATGAAGTAATCTTCCAAAAGATACAAGAGACCGTAGATGTAGGTGGTACAGAAATTCTTATGCAAGGTGGAACAAATCCTAACTTGCCGTTCAGCTACTATACGGACTTGTTAAGAGAGATCAAAAAGCGCTTTGATATCACGATGCATTCATTTTCTCCAGCAGAAATATGGAAGATGGTTGAAGTGTCTGGTCTATCTCTAGAGGAGGTACTCCGTGAACTGAAAGCAGCCGGGCTTGATTCTCTTCCAGGAGGCGGAGCAGAAATTTTAGATGACCGTACCCGTAAGAAGATCAGCAGACTTAAAGGCTCGTGGAAAGAGTGGATCGATTGTATGAAAACGGCAAAAAAAGTTGGACTGCATTCTACTGCTACGATGGTCATTGGATTTGGAGAAACTTTCGAAGAACGCGCACTTCATCTACAACGTGTTCGTGATGCACAAGACGAGACAGATTGTTTCTTAGCTTTCATCTCTTGGACGTTCCAACCGGATAACACGAACATGAAGGCTGAAAAGACAACTCCGAGAGAATATCTCAAGAATGTTGCGATCTCTCGAATCTTCCTAGATAACATTCCTAACTTCCAATCTTCTTGGGTGACGATGGGACCTGAGGTTGGTAAAAAATCTCTTCACTATGGCTGCAACGATTTTGGCAGCACGATGATGGAAGAGAACGTTGTTTCAGCAGCTGGAACGACTCACAAAGTAAACACGAACTTAACGCTGCGACTGATTCGTGAAGCAGGTAAGATACCAGCACAAAGAAATACAAAATACGAAACACTTCGTGTATTTGAGGACGAAGAAAAAGCTGAAAAAGATTTTGTGATGCAAAACTAACAGCGAAGCACTCGGCATATTTATGTCGAGTGCTTTTTTCGTTCGGAGTGGATGGATGATCTCAGCTATAAAGATTGTCTTTTAGGCACATAGAGAATATTGAGGATACAAATGACTCTAAGACGGGGTCTTTTGTTTTATATCCAAAATAGTTGGGAGTGACTTTCGTATTAAAAATAATTATTGTAATTTTCCTTATATTTAAAATTTTGTGTATAATATAAGAATATTTAGAATAAAGGGGGAAATATAAGAATGGAAATGAAACGAAAATTTAAAATGGGATTAATAGGTTTATCAGCTGCGTTCTTAGTTGCTTGCTCTTCGGGGTCTGGTGATAAGTTGACGGTGGGAACCGATGCAGCATACGCCCCCTTCGAATCCTTAGACGGAGATAAAATTGTAGGATTCGACGTTGATCTGCTAGATGCTGTGATGAAAGAAGCAGGATTGGAGTATGAATTAGAAAATAAAGGATGGGACCCGTTATTTATCGCTCTTCAGAATGAAGAAGTAGATGCAGGAATCTCTGCTATTACGATAAATGACGATCGTAAGAAAAGCTATGACTTTTCTTCACCATACTTTGAATCGATCAACATGATTTTAGCAAAAGAAGGAACATCGATTAAGAGTGCAAAGGACTTAGAGGGAATGAAGGTAAGTGTGCAGAATGGAACGACCGGACAAGCAGCACTCGAAAAAATGTTTGGTAAAAGTGAAAACATAAAGAAATATGAAAACAATGTATTAGCGATACAAGCTCTATTAAATGGTGAAGTAGAAGCTGTAGTTGCGGATAACGCTGTAGTACAAGAATATGAAAAGAATAATCCTGATAAAAAACTCGTAACCATCAGCGATAAGGAGAATTTTGAGAGCGAATTTTATGGAATTATCTTCCCTAAAGATGGTGAACATCAAGAAGAGATTAACAAAGCGATGAAGAAAATTATCGATGATGGAAAATATGCTGAGATCTATAAAAAATGGTTTGGTGAAGAACCAAATGTAGATGTGCTGAAACAATAACATTCTCAGGAGGTCTTCATGGAATACTCTTTACAGATTATCAGTGATTACATGCCCTTGTTTTTAAAAGGAACATGGGTAACCGTACAGTTATCATTTTTGGCGATTCTATTCGGTACAATATTAGGATTATTCATCGGACTCGGCAAAATGGTGAAGAACCCATTTATTAATCTTCCATGCATGTGGTATATCAGCTTCTTTCGAGGTACACCGTTGCTGGTTCAGATCCTTTTGATTCATTCAGCGCTCATGCCATTGTTCATGAAGCCGCCAAACGTTTTCATTTCAAGTGTTCTGGCTCTTTCGCTTAATGCTGCTGCTTATATCGCAGAGATTTTTAGAGCAGGGATTCAATCGATCGATAAAGGGCAGATGGAAGCGGCACGCTCGCTCGGTATGAATCATATCCAGGCTATGAAACATGTAATTCTGCCGCAAGCGTCCAGAAGAATGATCCCGCCTCTAGGTAACGAGTTTATTGTGCTGATTAAAGATTCATCACTCGTTTCCATTATTGCTACCCCGGAATTAATGTATTATGCGAGAGCGATGATGGGTCAATATTACCGTCCGTGGGAGCCTTACATGACCGCTGCTTTAATGTACTTAATTCTAACGCTAGGCATGGCGTTTATCTTATCGAGAATTGAGCGTAAATTTGTTTATTAAGAACAACCCTACCCACAGGGTTGTTTTTTCTTTTGTAAGTAACATGTTTTAGGACCTCGTCCCATATAGTGTATTATTGAGGATTTTATATGGGGGGGACTTATTTGGTCGCGATTGCTTTTTCACACCCATCAGATGGTATAGCTGTTTTGAAGAAAATGATTCGAATAGCAGCTGAGCATAAAATAAACCCTTCCTTTGCCAAATTATCTGAAGCTTCTTCTAAAATTCTTGAATTGCACATACAGGAGAGAAAAACGGTCATATTGGATGTGTTAACAGAATTTACTCGAAACAAAGTAGAGGATATTTGTTTGAAGGAAATGATTGAACAAGCATTTTGTTACAGCGATTCAGCAGAGCAAAAAGAAATCTTATCTATCACGAAAAGCATCATTCTTGGAGAGATCGAAGGAATACCTGATGTTAAACACCTGCCTAGATTAAATGATCTGATCCGAAGTCAATGGGAATCGATTATTGATGCTAAAACGGATTTCTTAGAATTTGAATCCTTTATAAAGTTTAGGTTGAAAGAATACTTAGCAACCTTGCTGAAGATTGTTGAATGTGCTATTGATGAGTACAAGTTAGAACTTGAATACCAAATGTTCGTAGAGCAGTTAAGGACATGCATAACGAAACAGAGATCGTTTACTTCAGCAGATATCGTCATAGTTTTCGAACAAGAGCAAATACTCCTTTTTGATGAACATCAAAAACAGTTAACACACACAGAACTGATGATGTTCCATGAAAAGGCACTGCGGCTAACGAATGTAACGAATCTAGACGAAAGACTTTTAGGTCCATTAGTTGGAATCTCACCAAATTCCGCCAGGATTTATGCTTATGATATTGACCATCCATTACTTCAAACGGTAAAAAACATCTTTCAAGAAAAAGTCACGATCACACCAATTGATAGGATGTCCTACAGAGAACATTGGTCTTACCGTAAAAAAAAGTCATAAACTTACAGAGTCCTCTTGCTTTTTGAAAAACGACTGCATATAATAGGTGTATAATTTTATCATTCAATCTGTATTGATAAGGACAAGAAGCATGTTTTACGGTTCATAGAGAGGGAAGTCTTGGCTGAAAGCTTCCTAACACGGAGAAATGCTTTACCACCTTGGAACTTCAGCGGTGAACATTTTTAGTAATCGCTGACGGTCGCAGTCCGTTACACTGTCCGAGTGCCGATTGGCTTGTTTAAAGTTGTCGGAACAAGGGTGGAACCACGAGATAATCACTCGTCCCTTCTATAGGGACGGGTGTTTTTTGTTTTTCAATCAGATAAGAACTTAGTAAAAAAGGAGATGTTTTATATGTCGTCAATTTCAATCAAGTTCCCTGACGGTTCAGTCAAGGAATTTCCTAAAGGCGTTACTTCTGAACAAGTAGCAGAGAGTATCAGCCCGAGTCTAAAGAAAAAAGCAGTTGCAGGGAAAGTAAACGGACAATTATATGATTTTTCGCGTCCTATCGAAGAAGATGCATCGATCGAGATCGTGATGCAGGATTCTAAAGAGGGTCTTGAAATGACAAGACACTCAAATGCCCATTTACTTGCTCAAGCTCTTAAGCGTCTTTACCCAGACGTGAAACTTGGGATTGGACCAGTTATCGATAACGGGTTCTATTATGATGTAGACATGTCTCATAATTTAACACCGGAAGATCTGCCTGCGATCGAGAAAGAAATGAAGAAGATCGTAAACGAAAACCTTCCGATCGTACGCAAAGAAGTTAGTCGAGAAGAAGCTCTTGAGATATACAAAAAATTGAACGATCACTTAAAGCTTGAGTTGATCCGAGACCTTCCTGAAGGTGAGAAGATCACGATCTATGAGCAAGGTGAATTCTTTGACTTATGCCGTGGTCCACATGTTCCTTCAACTGGGAAGATCAAAGCTTATAAATTAATGAGCATCTCTGGTGCTTATTGGCGTGGAGACAGCGACAACCAAATGCTTCAACGTATTTATGGTTCTGCGTTCTTAAGCCAAAAAGACCTTGATGAGTATCTTCACTTTATTGAGGAAGCTCAAAAACGTGATCATCGTAAACTCGGAAAAGAATTAGAGTTATTCATGTTCTCAGAAGAAGCACCAGGAATGCCGTTCTATCTTCCTAACGGTCAGACAATCCGCACCGAGCTTGAGAATTTCTCTCGTGAACTTCAACGCCAAGTGGATTATGACGAAGTACGTACTCCATTTATGATGAATCAGCGTCTTTGGGAACAATCAGGTCACTGGGATCATTATCATGAAAACATGTATTTCTCTGAAGTAGATGATACAAAATTTGCGATGAAGCCGATGAACTGCCCAGGCCACATGCTGATCTTCAAGAACAAACTACATTCTTATAGAGATCTTCCGGTACGTATGGCTGAGTTCGGTCAAGTACATCGTCACGAATATAGCGGTGCACTAAACGGTATGATTCGTGTTCGTACGTTCTGCCAAGATGATGCGCATATCTTTGTAACACCACAGCAGATCGAAAGTGAGATTAAGAATGTATTTAAGTTAGTTGATAAAATCTACAGCACGTTTGGTTTCGAATATTCGGTAGAACTTTCAACTCGTCCAGAAGATTCTATGGGTGATGACCGTTTATGGGAACAAGCTGAGGGTGCATTGAAAAACGTTCTAGAAGATCTAGGGATGAGCTATCATTTGAACGAGGGAGATGGAGCGTTCTACGGTCCGAAGATCGATTTCCATATTAAAGATGCTCTTAAGAGAAGCCATCAGTGTGCAACGATTCAGCTGGACTTCCAGATGCCAGAAAAGTTTGATCTAACGTATGTAGATGAAAACAACCAAAAGGTTCGTCCAGTTGTTATTCACCGTGCGATCTATGGTTCGATCGACCGTTTCTTAGGAATTTTGGTTGAGCACTTTGCGGGAGCGTTCCCAACTTGGTTAGCGCCTGTACAAGTGAAACTAATTCCAGTATCGGATGTTCATAATGAATACGCGTATAAGCTTCAAGAAGATTTGAAGCAGCATGCAGTACGTGTTGAGATCGATACTAGAAACGAAAAGATGGGCTACAAGATCCGCGAAGCACAGATGAAAAAGATTCCTTACATGCTTGTTCTAGGTGATAAAGAGATCGAAGACAATGCTGTTAACGTTCGTAAATATGGTGAGCAAAAGTCAGAGACTGTTTCTTATGAAGATTTCCGCGATAAGATTTTAGCTCAAATTAATGAGAAGAGATAAGGTTATTGAGAGAGCGGCCAATGTTGAATTGGCCGTTTTTTTGTTGGGAATTGAAAAGTGGACAGTAAAATGCTCAATGTGGACAGTAAATTACTTAAAGTGGACAGTAAATCTAAAAAAGTAGACAGTAAATATTCAAGAGTGGACAGTCAAACTACAAAACCGAAAAGGCAAATAAAAAAACTCTTGCATTCCTTTCGTAAACGAAGTAAAATAAATTTCGTTGCTGTTATTACATTCGTTGTTTGACACGTATATCTCCAATGTGTTATAGTATGTAAGGTTAATAAAATAAGCAAAAGCATCAAACAAGCAGAAGCACCCGCTTCTCACCTGACTCGACGCCAACAAAGGCTGTTGATAGGTAGATGGATATTCAGGCATGTCAAATTGTACATAGCCGGTTTACTATGTGTGGGTGATCGTTGCGCCGACGCTTTTTTTATTTGCAGAAATAACAAGTCGAGTGTTTTAAAGCACTCACTGAAAAAATTTGGAGGTGACTTACTATTAGTAAGGACATGTCTGTCAATGAAGGTATTCGTGCTCGTGAGGTTCGCTTAATCGGTCCTGATGGAAGCCAGCTTGGCATTAAAACAAGACAGGAAGCTTTAGACCTTGCAACAAACGCAAATCTTGACCTTGTTCTCGTTGCTGCAACTGCAAAACCGCCAGTATGTCGTATCATGGACTACGGTAAGTTTAAATACGAGCAACAGCGTAAAGATCGTGAAGCACGAAAAAATCAAAAAGTCATTACGACTAAAGAGATTCGTTTAAGTCCAACGATTGAGGAAAACGACTTTAATACAAAGCTTAGAAATGCCCGTAAGTTCCTTGAAAAAGGTGACAAAGTAAAAGCAAGTATTCGTTTCCGTGGACGTGCAATCACTCATTCTCAAATCGGAAAAACGGTATTGGAAAAGTTAGCGAAAGAATGTGAAGATCTTTCTACGGTTGAAACGAAACCGAAGATGGAAGGTCGTAGCATGTTCCTTATCCTTGCGCCTAAAGCCGAAAAATAATTTTTACCAGGGAGGATAACCATTATGCCTAAAATGAAAACTCATAAAGGTGCTGCGAAGCGCTTTAGAAAAACTGGATCAGGTAAATTAAAGCGTGCTCGCGCTTATACTAGTCACTTGTTTGCTAACAAGTCAACTAAAGCTAAGCGTAAGCTTCGTAAAGCGAAACTTGTTCACAGCGGTGACTACAAGCGTATCCGTACATTGTTAACTTACAAAAAACGTTAATCGTCATTAATCGATTTAAAAATAGGAGGTTTTTAATATGCCAAGAGTAAAAGGTGGCTATGTAACACGTCGTCGTCGTAAGAAAGTTCTTAAACTAGCTAAAGGCTATTTCGGTTCCAAACATAAATTATTTAAAGTAGCACAACAACAAGTATTCAAATCACTTATGTACGCTTATCGTGACCGTCGTCAGAAGAAGCGTGACTTCCGTAAGCTTTGGATCACTCGTATCAATGCTGCTGCTCGTACAAACGGTCTTTCTTACAGCCGTTTAATGCACGGTCTTAAACTTGCAGGTATCGACATCAACCGTAAGATGCTTTCTGAAATTGCTATCACAGACGAAAAAGCTTTCGCTGAATTAGCTTCAAAAGCAAAAGACAGCCTAAAAGCTTAAGTAGAAAAAAAGAAAAGATCATTTCCTCATTTGATGGAGATGATCTTTTTTCATTCTGAAGGGAAACAACAAGGTGTTAATCATATATCTAATCATTTTAAACGTAGCCGCTTATTATGTTATGAAAAGAGACAAGTTATCTGCTAAAAAAGGCGAATGGCGTACACCTGAAGCGAGGCTTTGGCTGATCGCTGTTATTGGTGGAGCACCGGGTATGTGGCTTGCTATGAAAAAGTTACGTCATAAGACTAAGCATCCCTCGTTTCGTTACGGGCTGCCTCTTTTAAGTATGTTTATAACGGTTTTAGCAGGCTGGTTTATATAGGAACTATTCTTGTTGAAGATATCGTTTGTCTTTTAAGAACAACCTCCAGAAAATATAGAAACCGGGTGCCAAGATGGCGAGGCCAACGATATACATAATCATTAAGGAATAAAATGTTTCTGGTGCAGTAAACGCCTCATAGATCGTTAAATCAGGATAGACGATATAAGGCAGATGGGCTAATCCATAACCTACGCTTGCAAGACCATATTGTAAAACAGTTGCTAATAGTGTAAGACGCGGCCGTCCAATTCCTGGGCGGTTTTGTTTTGGCCACCATAGAGAAAAGTATGCAATAAGAAAGGCGACCATAGAAAGAATAAACCAGATCTTTTGAACCATTAGATTATCGATGAGCCAGCGCGATTCTGGTGTTATGAATAGTAATGTGAAAAGCGCGGCGATTAGCGTCAGTGGTCCTAACAGAATCGCATTGCTCCTATATAGCATATATGCATCCTCTTTTTTAGAGACTCTTGCGTAATCTGCTAAAAACAGTGATGAAAGATACAACTCAGATGTAAGACCGAACAGCACGTACAAATAGAGTGTTGGACTTGTGAGCAGCTTTGAGAGCAATAAGCTCTGTGTATCTCCGTCAACAGCGATAAATCCACCTTGTGAGATAGGAAGCACGGCAATTAACAGGGATGGAATAAGCAGTCCAGAGATGCCTGAGATGATAAACATCGTTCTCCGATATCCTTGAACGGAATACGAGAACACCATAAATGCACTCCGGATAGCAAGTAAGAAGAGAATCAAAGAAACTGGAACGAGCATGACCGTTCCGAGAGTATATGCACCCTTTGGAAAGAAACCAACGAACGCAACCACTAAAAGAACTAAGAACGTGTTTGTAATCTCCCAAGTGGGGGACAAGAAACGATTTGCGATTCTTCCAGCCATCGTCTTATGATTGTTATAGATCATCGCCCAGAATCCAGCCCCAAAATCGATCGAACCGAATATGCTATAGATAAATATAAAGGTCCACATCATCAGAATCGCTAAAACCTCTTCGCTCATCCTTCATTCCTCCTTTCTAACTTTGAAGTTTTTCCATATCTTTTGAAACAGGGTTTCGTTTGAAATAAGCTGTTAAAATCAAAACGGTCAGCACACTGAGCAGCGCATATAAGCCTAAGAATAACAGGAAGAGAACGCCAAGGTCTTCATTCTTAGTCGCTGCTTCGGCCGTCGTCTGAACGCGATAGATCGTCCATGGTTGTCTTCCGCTACAGCTAAATACCCAGCCGAACTCAATGCCGAGCATAGAAAGTGGTCCGGATAAAACAAGAGACCATAACAGCCACTTTGGAAAAGGTTTTCCTTTTCTTTTTACGAAGAACCACCAGTAGGCTAAAGCAACTGCTGCAAGCCCTAATAAAAGTGTTCCAATCCCCACCATTAAGTTAAAGAGAGTGTGTACATAAAAAGGGGGCCATGTTTCTCGAGGAAACTCGTAAAGTCCTTTTACTTCAGTATCGAACTTTCCAGCAGCAAGCCAGCTAAGTGCCCAAGGAATTTCGATTCCGTATTTCACTTCCTCTGTCTCTGGATCTGTATAACCTCCTATTGCAAGTGGTGCATACCTTTGAGTCTCAAACAGCCCTTCTGCAGCTGCTAGTTTTTCAGGAGAATGCTGGTGCAGAATCTGAGCTGAATGATGCCCAGAAACCGCAGAGACAAAGCTCATCAAAAGAGCGACGGTAAGAGACATGAACAACCCTTTTAAGTGATAAGCTCGCTCGCGTTCAGGTCGCTTCTTTAAAAGTTTAAACGCAGCTACAGAAGCAACGGCAAAAGCACCGGTCATATAAGCCGTGATGGCAACGTGAAAGGAAGAGGATAGAAAGCTAGGATTGAAGAAAGCGTCCCAAGGGGAGATATCATATATCGTCCCATCTGGTGTGATCTTAAACCCATCCGGTGTATTCATCCACGTATTAACGGCTGAAATTAAGATGGCGGACGCAACGGCACCTAGTGCTACAAAGAATACAGAGATCAAACGGAAGTATCTCGGTAACCTGTCAGCCGCATATACGTAAATAGACATGAACAAGGCTTCTAAAAAGAAAGCAAAAATCTCAATCTGAAAGGGAAGGGAGATAACCTTTCCTACGATTTCCATAAATCCTGGCCACAACAAAGATAATTGCACGCCGACGATCGTCCCTGATGGAATAGCCACCCCTAACAAAACAGCAAACGCCTTAGTCCAGCGCTTAGCCATGATGGCGTAATCATTGTCACCTTTTACTTGGTGTATGATTTCGGCGATAACGATCATCAAAGGAAGACCCACACCAAGTGTTGCAAATATTATATGAAAACCTAGTGATGTACCAAAGAATGCTCTCGCAAGTACAACTGTATCCATGATCGGACTCCTCCTAAGAAACTAAGAACTATGTAAGCAAACAATCTATATTTAAGGTGTCAAAAAGAAGTAGTGTTTATGCATACGAACATTCTGTCATACAGAGCTCGTCTTCTGTCATATGCTGACTTAAAGGGGGGATGAGTGCGTGTTAGACAATAGTAGTGTGTTCATCGAGGTGCTCAAGTTCAGTGGAATCTTTGCCCCTTTATTGTTCATTCTTCTCCAAGCGTTTCGACAGTTCTTTTTTCTTCCGGTGGGCTTGATCTGTCTTACAGGCGGCATCTTGTTTGGAGCAGTTGCAGGCGCGTTCTATTCAGTCATCGGAATTACGCTTTCGAGTGTTCTTTTCTACTGGGGAATGAAAAGTATGCCGAAACTGATGAAAAAAGTAAAAAAACTGCAAAAAAAGTGGATTGGAAAACGTATGCCGTTTTCGGTAGGTCAGATTGCAATTTTAAAAATGATTCCCTTTATGCATTTTCATCTCTTGAGTCTATGCTTGATCGAGATTTCATCAAATTTTAAAGAGTATACAAAAGCTAGCATCATA
This sequence comes from Fictibacillus tiangongensis, assembly GCF_048083785.1. Taxonomy (GTDB): domain Bacteria; phylum Bacillota; class Bacilli; order Bacillales; family Fictibacillaceae; genus Fictibacillus. Next base: position 2,842,357 of record NZ_CP182294.1, on the reverse strand, counting down.
TCTAACGTTCCGATCGCTATTCTTTATTCTTCGTTCGGTTCGGTGTTGCTTTCTCTATCGCTCGTAACTTCTGCAGCTATTATTATCGTCTTGTCTGTATTGTTTTACTTATTAAGAAGAAAAGAATGGGTGATCAAATGGAGTGAGTTCTTTGAGGAAGAGAAAGAAGAACAGCAAAAACAACGCATGCCTGCATAGTGGAAACTGAAGTAAAATAAAAAAAGTAAGGTAAAAAACATGGGTTTCGTATGTAATTTCATGCGAAGCCCATGTTTTTTTTGTTAAAAAAGAAAAATCTGTGAAATTCAACCGGTTTGCATATCGCCTTCATAAGTTAAGTAGAAGATGTTAATTCTTTAAATTTGATGGATAATCCGGCAGATTTCAAAATAATCCAGCGAGTTTATGCGATAATCCGGCGAGTTTTTGAAATATAGCGGCGAGTTTACAATTTTCGACATGGATTTTACTTTTGCATTAGAAATTCATCCTCGAATGTAGGACTAGTTAACGTTATAATAGCTTAGGAATGAAAGGCAGGGATGAACGTGAAAATTGAAGAACTCTTTTCCATGCAGAACGAATTAAATATGCGCATTGTAAAAGAACATAATCTTAATAATTCATCATTATTTGAACAGAGAAGATTAGCATTTCTTGTAGAGCTTGGTGAACTAGCGAATGAAACAAGATGCTTTAAATATTGGAGTAAACGTCCTGCTTCTGAAAAAGAAGTAATTTTAGAAGAATATGTAGACGGACTACATTTTGTCTTATCGATAGGATTAGATTTGGGCTTTAAAGAGGTTGAAATAACCAATGAGGTTGATCTTGGCGAGAAGATGGACAAGATAGATATCAATACTTTATTTTTAACTCTATATCAATCGGGGTCTAAATCTTTATTAATCGAAGAATTCCAATCGTTTTTTGACACATTTTTAGGGCTCGGTGTGAAACTCGGCTTTTCTTTTGAAGAGATCGAAGAAGCTTACCTTTCAAAGAATAGAGTAAATCATGAACGTCAAGATACCGGTTATTAATAAAATAATTAACTTTAAACAAAAATAAAAAACCCGGAAATCCGGGTTTTACTTCAAGCCGTCTGAAAGTGTGTTTAAAATTTCTTCTTTCTTTTGCTGATCAGAGTTTTTCCAGATCACTTCAAAAAGAACGCCAAGACCAGGAAGCATTTTTTCTTCCCCACTCTCGATGGCATCTACGATCGTATCTTGTAACTGCTCTTTATTGTTGCCAGTAACGTTATGCAATACAGCTTTTCTTAAGTCTAGATTCATGGATATGCACCTCTATTAATTTTTTCTTTTTTTATTGTGTACGTTTTGAGCATGTTTTATGAGAAGAAAGTAAAATATTTATGATTTAAAGGAGAACAATTGAATATGAAGCACATTGAATCAGAGTCCAACGCTTCCTTGAAGCAATGGAAAAAACTTCATACAAGAAAAGAACGTGAAAAATCAGGAACATTCTTACTTGAAGGTCCTCATCTTATAGAAGAAGCAATCACGTCCGGAGCAAAACTTCAACATGTGATCGTGGAAGAAAATTTTGAGATCAATGAAGCGTGGTTAAAAGAAAAATTCACGCTTTGGTCTGTTCCGGCTAAATTAATGAAACAGCTATCTGAAACTGAGAAACCACAAGGTATCATCGCCGTATGTGAGATGATGGATCAATCTGAAGAACTTATCAAAAAAGGTGGACGTTACCTCCTAATCGATGGCGTTCAAGACCCGGGAAATCTTGGAACGATTATTCGAACAGCTGATAGTGCTGGCCTTGATGGCGTATTTTTAGGTGAGGGTACAGCGGATCTTTATAATGGTAAAACCGTTCGATCAACGCAAGGATCTTTATTTCATCTGCCGATCGTTAAAGCGAACTTGTTAGAGATTATTGACCGCTGTAAGGAGCATGATCTGCCTGTATTATCGACTTCACTTCAAAATTCTGTGGATATGCGAGAAACGCCTGAAGTAGATGGATTTGCTTTGATCATGGGCAATGAAGGCGCTGGTGTACAGGAGATTCTTCAACAACAATCAACGTTGAATGTAAAAATTCCGATATATGGAAGTGCGGAGTCCCTAAACGTTTCTGTAGCAACGGGTATTCTTTTGTATGAATTGCAGCGAAATCGGACGTAATTTGTGACATAGCGTTGCAATTATAGAATTTTTTCATATATAATGAAAAAGATGAATGGAATAGTATCAAAAACGAAGATGGAGAAAAGTAGGTAATGATTCCGCCAAAAAGGGAGGAGATGTCTTAGACTGTGAGCATTTCTTTGGTAGGTATTATTGAATTCACTCCTGAGTTGTCACCTGAACTGATAAGTAGGGCTGACCGGTGAAGAGCCGTTATTAAAATGAAGTGAACAGTGTATTTTTCATTGTTAAATTGGGTGGTACCGCGAACTCCTCGTCCCTTATTGGATGAGGAGTTTTTTATATTTTTTTAGGAGGGGTTGCACGGTGAAAGACCGTTTAGAAGCTCTAAAAGTTGAAGCGATCGGCCAGATTAAAGAAGCCCAAGATCTAAAAGATCTGCAAGCTGTTAAGGTAGCTTATTTAGGAAAGAAAGGACCCATTACGGAAGTATTAAAAGGAATGGGTAAATTGTCTGCTGAAGAAAGACCTGTAATTGGCGCTTATGCCAACGAAGTTCGTGACAGCATCCAACAAGAACTAGATAAAAAACAAAGCGAACTGGAGAATAGAGCGATCGCAGAAAAACTTTCAAAAGAAACGATCGATGTGTCATTACCAGGAAGACCTGTAAAGAAAGGAAATCCTCATCCGCTAACAGCTGTTGTTACCGAGATTGAAGATCTTTTCTTAAGCATGGGCTTCACGATCGCTGAAGGACCAGAAGTAGAAACGGACTATTACAATTTTGAAGCGTTAAACTTGCCAAAGGGACACCCTGCTCGAGATATGCAGGACTCATTCTTCATTACAGAAGATATCCTTCTTCGTACACAAACATCACCTGTTCAAGCGCGTACGATGGAAAAGCATGAAGGAGAAGGACCTGTGAAAATCATTTCTCCAGGTAAGGTTTACCGAAGAGATAACGATGATGCTACACACTCTCATCAGTTCATGCAGATCGAAGGACTCGTTGTGGACCAAAATGTTCGTTTAAGTGACTTAAAAGGTGTGCTTGAAACGTTCGCTAAAAAAATGTTCGGTGAAGATCGTAAAATTCGTCTTAGACCAAGTTTCTTCCCTTTTACAGAACCATCTGTTGAAATGGACATCTCTTGCTTTAAGTGTAGCGGAAAAGGCTGTTCGATCTGTAAACAAACAGGTTGGATTGAGATCTTAGGAGCAGGTATGGTTCATCCGAACGTACTTGAGATGGCTGGATTCGATTCAAAGAAATACACAGGTTTTGCATTTGGTATGGGACCTGAACGTATCGCGATGCTTAAATATGGAATTGATGATATTCGTCATTTCTATGCGAACGATATCCGGTTTTTAAAACAATTCAAAAATGCATAACTTGAGGAGGGGAATTATATGCTAATCTCTTATAACTGGCTAAAAGAATATGTAAACGTAGAAATCTCACCGTCTGAACTCGCAGATAAGATTACAAAAAGCGGTATTGAAGTCGAGATGGTCGAGTCACTAAATAAAGGAATCAGTGGAGTAGTTGTTGGATATGTGGAAGAATGCATCCAGCATCCGAACGCTGACAAGCTTAGAGTTTGTAAAGTAGATGTAGGTCAAGGTGAAGTCTCACAGATCGTGTGCGGTGCACCAAACGTAGCTCAAGGCCAAAAAGTGGCTGTTGCTGTACCTGGAGCGGTTCTTCCAGGTAACTTTAAAATAAAAAAAGCAAAACTTCGCGGTGAAGAATCTCACGGAATGATTTGTTCACTTACAGAGTTAGGTGTAGATACCAAATTAGTACCAAAAGAATATGCAACAGGAATCTTTGTGATGCCAAGTGAGGCAGAGCCTGGAAGTGATGCATTAGAATACTTAAATCTGAATGACCATGTGTTAGAACTTGGACTTACACCAAACCGAGCTGATTGTCTGAACGTGATCGGTGTAGCGAATGAAGTAGCTGCGATTTTAGAACAAGAAGTGAAACTTCCAAACACATCGATCAAAACGACTGAAGAAAAAGCAGAAGAATTTATCTCGGTTCAGATTGAATCGCTTGAAGATAATCCATATTACGGAGCGATGATCATCCGTGATGTTAAAATTGGTCCTTCTCCGCTTTGGATGCAGAATCGCTTAATGGCATCAGGCATTCGTCCCATCAATAACATCGTTGATATCACAAACTATGTACTTCTTGAGTATGGTCAGCCGTTACACGCGTTTGACTATAATCGATTAGGTTCAAAAGAGATTGTGATCCGCCGTGCAACAGAAGGTGAACACATTCAAACGCTTGACGATCAAGATCGTAAACTTAAAGAAACTCACTTAGTGATCACAAATGGAAAAGATCCGATTGCAGTAGCTGGTGTTATGGGTGGCGCAACGAGTGAAGTTCAATCTGACACAACAAACGTACTTTTAGAGGCAGCATATTTTGCTTCAGGTCGTGTAAGAGCAGCTTCAAAAGATCTAGGCTTACGCAGTGAAGCAAGTTCGAGATACGAAAAAGGCATAGACCGTAACCGTGTGTATGCAGCAGCAATGAGAGCGGCTAGCCTTATGGCCGAGCTTGCAGGAGGCAAAGTTGCTGAAGGAATCGTTGAAGCGGGTAAACGAGAAGTTAACACATACAGCGTCAAGATGGATGTATCTAGAATGAATAATCTTTTAGGAACTGAGATCACATCTGAACAAACTGCGTCTATATTTAAGCGTTTAGGTTTTGGTTATAAAGAATCTGACGGACAGTTCGAAGTAAACGTTCCTTCCCGCAGACCAGACATAACGATCGAAGCGGATTTGATTGAAGAAGTAGGACGTATCTATGGATATGACCGTATCCCAACTACGTATCTTTTATCGGAAGCGCGTCCGGGTGGTCTAACGAAGAATCAGGCACAACGCCGTAATATCAGAACGTATCTAGAAGGTGCGGGGCTGTATCAAGCTGTAACATACGCATTGACTACTCCTCTAAAGTCTACTCATTTTTCATTTAGCGATGAGAAGGTATATCCGATCTCAGTTGCGCATCCGATGAGTGAAGAACGCAGCACGTTAAGAATGAGTTTATTGCCGCAGCTTTTAGAAGTACTTCAATACAATAGAAATCGTTCGATGGAAGACCTTGCTATCTATGAGATGGGCTCAGTCTTCATCAATCGCCAAGAAGTATTAACAGATCTTCCTGAAGAGTATGTGTTCGTCTCAGGCGCAGTTACAGGTGTGTTTAACGAGCATCTATGGCAAGGCGAAAGAAAGACTGTTGATTTTTATGTGTTAAAAGGAATCTTAGAAGGTCTCATGGGTGAACTGAACCTTTCTGAACGTATCACGTATGAAGCTGGAGAAATTGAGAACATGCATCCAGGAAGAACAGCGATCGTGAAACTTGATGGCATTTCTGTAGGATTTGTAGGTCAGCTTCACCCAGCTCTTCAAAAAGAGTTGGATGTAAAAGATACGTATGTTTTCGAGTTGAACGCAACTAGTCTTTTAGAGAAGGAAACAGATCAGATGGTCTATCAAACATTGCCGCGTTATCCTTCGATTACACGAGATATCGCTCTTGTGGTTGATCAAGAACTTCCAGCAGGAGACCTAACAACTGTGATTCAAGCTGCAGGTGGAGAGCTGTTAAAAGAAGTTAATCTTTTTGATCTGTATGAAGGTGAAAAGATGGAAGAAGGCAAGAAATCACTTGCATTCTCACTGAAATATTTTGATCCAGAACGAACGTTAACAGATGAAGAAGTTGTAACGGCACATAATCGCGTATTAAAGAGCTTAGAAGAACGCTTTGGCGCTCAGCTAAGAAAATAATTGTTGAAGAAGCTGGTTCATCGAGAGATGGCCAGTTTTTTGTCTTTATTATTAGGCAGTTTTTGCATATTTTGCCGTTTTTGAAAAGGGTGTCAATGCGAACTGGACACTTTTATGTGAAAAAGGATCATTTTTATGTGATGGACTTCATTTTTTATGTGATGAACCGTATTTTTTATGTGATTATCACTTTTTAGTAACCAATGGCGGATGCTCGCTCTGCGAAAAAGAGGATGCTTCCTTATGGATTCATCCTCTCCGCCCCTTAAATCTTCTTTTTACGTAATAAATTTAGCGCTTTTTGAGTATTTGCAAAATGCTTTTTGGTTGCTGTATCAAAAACAGACTGTCCGAACTTCTCAACAAGTTCTGCCGCTTTAACATCGACATGAGGACCTGCGCCTTTTGGGATTACAGTATTGAAGCGAGCCCCTAATTTATCCATTTCTTTTAAAAAGCTATATCTCGCCAAGATGGATGCAGCGGCAACGGAAAGATGTATTGATTCACCTTTTGTAGCAAAATAAAGCCCTTCTTTTAAGAGGTTCTTCTCTCTTGTTAAATAGTTAAAGTACACACCAGGTTCACAGAACTGATCGACTAATATACCTTCTATCTCTTCACCTTCAATTTTAGCTTTTACATTTTGCAAGGCACGGTTATGAAGGATAGCCTTAATCTTACCTTGCGTCATACCTTTTTGCTGAAGTTCGTTATACTTCTCATTATTCAGTACAAGGAGTGAGTATGGTACGGTATGAATAAGTTCTTTTGCAATTTGAATGATCTGTTTATCATTTAAGTGTTTGGAATCCTTCACACCTAGTTCTTTTACGAGTTCAAGATTAGCTCTTGAAACGTATGCGGCAGCAACGGTCATCGGTCCAAAATAATCTCCTGTTCCAACTTCGTCACTTCCGATCATTGATAATTCTGCTGCGTTCTGTGGTGGGGCATACTGGTGAGGTGGTTTAACCGGCTTGTTTTTCGCTTTTGAAACGGAAACTTCACCTGAGTATTTTTGAGAAGCAGCTTCAGCTCCCTTTCCTTGAAACAAGACTTTGCCCGACTGATATGCTGTAACGGTGCAATCTGAGAGTTTTGCTGAAAAAACTGCGCCAGGTGGGGTTTTAGCTGATAGAACGGATGTGAGTTCCTTTTTCATCTCAAGTATTTCTGAACGGGTCATCTTTTTAACAACGTGAGACATGATAGTAATCCTCCTAATAATGAAGAGATTTCCAAATATATCAAAAAAACGCTACAATAGAACAGAAATATTTTCAACTGTGAACGATATTTGATAAGATAAAGATTAGAGTATTCATTAAATGAATGATCCTTTGTATGTTAAGGAGGTTATTTTGTGGCGGAAGAGAAAAAGAAAAACCGTACCACGGTCGAAATCTATGGACAACGATATGTAATTGCAGGGACCGAATCCTCCAGCCACATTCATTTAGTAGCTGATAAAGTAGACTTAAAAATGAGAGAGATTCAATCTCATAACCGGTTTCTCGACACGAAACAACTAGCTGTTCTTACAGCAGTAAATACAATGAACGAATATTTAAAGATTAAAGAAGAGCTGAAAAAATTGCAACAGCGAATTGGAAAAGAGGAAAGTTAGTATGTTAGATTTGATTTTAATTATCGTATTAGCAGGTGGATTTTTAATTGGATTAAAAAGAGGCTTCATCATGCAGCTCGTTCATTTGGTCGGATTTATAGCAGCCTATATCATTGCTTATCTGTATTACGATGAACTTGCGCCAAAGCTAGAATTGTGGATTCCATACCCTTCTTCAAATGATAGTTCTGTTTCCTTCTTAATGAACAGCATATCACTTGAACAAGCTTATTATAATGCGATCGCCTTTGCTATCCTGTTCTTCGCCACCAAGATTATCCTGCAGATTCTTGGGTCTATGCTCGATTTTCTTGCAAACTTACCGATTCTTCATACGTTCAACAGATGGCTCGGTGGTTTATTAGGTTTTGTAGAAGTTTATTTGATCGTGTTTATCTTATTGTATATCGCAACATTAGTTCCGATTGAAGCCTTTCAAGCTCATTATGAAAATTCATGGATCGCACAGGGAATGGTCAAAAACACCCCCGTATTTTCTGAGTCCGTAAAGGAAATGTGGATGAAACATATGGCATAACTTCTCCCAGCGCGGAGAAGTTTTTTTCTTTGCAGTTTATACTCAGTTGTTCTTGAAAGTGGTTGATTTCCGCTTCAGGTTGCATGCTTTCCGCGGGGCAGGCGGTGAGCCACATTCGTACGTTTCACGTATAAGTGTCTCACCTGTCTAGTATCAATGGCTAGCCCCTCGAGGTCAAAAGTTAAATGGCTCAGAAGGCAAAGTACGCCTTCAAATCCATTCACCTTTTGCTTGTCGGGGCTGAACCAGCCATTTACACTTTTCAGACTGCCAGCCTGTCCCGCAGGAGTCAGCAACCTTACGCTACAATCAACTTTGGTCGATGAAGCAAGAGTGTAAAGTGCTATAGGGATAATAACACAAATTATTAAAGCCATTATCATACTAGCATGACAATGAAAATAGAGGTGAGCTTATTATGGTAAATAAAAAAGAGGTAGTACGCGCACTGGAACAGATAGCTTTGTACCTTGAGATCTTAGGTGAGAATTCTTTTAAAGTTTCCGCTTATCGTAAAGCAGCGAACGCTCTTGAGAGTGATGAGCGAACGATGGATGAGATTGGAGATGTATCGAAACTAAAAGGAATAGGCAAAGGAACAGCTTCTGTAATAATTGAGATGATAGAAAAGGGCGAGTCGGAACTTTTAGTTGAACTTCAGGAAAAAGTACCGTCAGAACTGGTAACACTGCTGCAGGTACCTAATCTTGGAGGTAAGAAAATCGCTAAACTTTATTCCGAGTTAGGTGTAACGAATATTGAATCTCTAAAAGAAGCATGTGAAAATGGTAAAGTAAGAGAATTGGCAGGGTTTGGCGCTAAAACAGAAGAAAAGATTTTAGCATCGTTAAAAGATCTGGGGAAAAGACCAGAGAGGCTTCCTATAGCATACATGCTGCCCATTGCAGAAAAAATAGAATCTCAGTTAAAAAGAATGAACAATATTGAGAGATACTCTAGAGCAGGAAGTTTAAGACGATACCGTGAAACAATAAAAGACTTGGATTTTATTATTTCAAGTGAACATCCGAGTGAAGTAAAAGAGCAACTGTTGAAACTGGATGGAGTTATCGACGTGATTGCAAGTGGAGATACGAAGGTTTCTCTTGTACTTGATGAGAAACTCTCTGTATCTGTAGACTTTCGTATCGTAAAACCTCATCAGTTTGCTACTACACTGCATCATTTTACGGGCTCTATGGCGCATAACGTTAAAATGCGTCAGCTTGCAAAGGCAAGAGGCGAAAAGATCAGTGAATATGGTGTAGAAAATATAGAAACTGGTGAAATTCTTACATTTGACACGGAAGAGGATTTCTATGCTCATTTTTCTTTAAGCTGGATTCCACCTGAGGCGAGAGAATCTGGTGAAGAAATCGAATTATTTAAAGATGGTCATGACCTAATTCAGTTATCAGACATAAAAGGAGATCTTCATCTGCATTCTACTTGGAGTGATGGAGCGTTCTCGATTGAAGAAATGGCTGAGGAAGCACGAAGCAAAGGCTATGAATATATGGCGATTACAGATCACTCTCAATATTTACGAGTAGCAAATGGTCTAACTCCTGAGAGAGTGCGTATGCAGCGACAAGAGATCAATAAGTTAAATAAAAGGTATACCGATTTTAAGATACTAGCTGGAATTGAGATGGATATTCTACCAGATGGTACACTTGATTATGATGATGAATTGTTAGAAGAAATGGATTTTGTTATTGCGAGCATCCATTCTGCGTTCTCTCAAGATCAAAACAAAATCATGGATCGTTTGAAGACGGCGTTAACACATAAAAAGGTTGATCTGATCGCCCACCCGACAGGGCGTCTGATCGGACGCAGAGAAGGATATGACGTGGATGTTGAAACCCTTCTGCAGCTTGCTTATGAAACAGGGACCGCTGTTGAGTTGAATGCGAATCCGAATCGTCTTGATCTTGCTCCACACTGGTTAAGGAAAGCTCAGGAACTTGGGATCAAGGTAGCGATTAATACAGATGCACATTATAAAGACACGATGAAACATATGGAGATTGGAGCAGCGGTTGCCCGAAAAGGTTTTGTTCGAAAAAGCAATGTGTTAAACACAATGACATTAAACGAACTTGAAACCTATTTAAACCGTGAAAAATAGCTCTAGGTCCTGGGGAATCAGGAGGAAGAATATATGCAAGAAAAAATGCTGCGTGTTTTAGAACTAAGAAAAGTGATCGATCGTCTAAAAAAGCATGCGAGTTGCTCACTTGGACTAAATAAGATAAATTCCTTAATACCGTTTACAGCACTCGAAGATGTAATTGAGGCTCAAGATGCTACAGATGAAGGTGTAAAAGTTCTCCGATTAAAAGGACAAGTTCCATTTGGCGGGATCTTTGATGTTTCATCAAATGTTAAGCGATCAAAGATTGGCAGTCTGCTAAACGAAGAAGATCTGATGGATATCGCTTCTACTCTTTATGGTGGAAGACGTTTTAAGCGATTTATCGAGAACTTGGTAGAAGATGGAATTGAGCTGCGTATCCTTAAGAATGCAGCAGAAAACATCATTCCTCTTCATGAGCTAGAACAAGAGATTAAAAGCTGTATCGATGACAACGGACATATGATGGATAGCGCTAGTCCAGAACTTCGTGCGATTCGTCAGCAACTGCGTACGTTTGAGGCGCGCGTAAGAGAAAAGCTGGAATCAATCGTCAGATCATCCAGTTATCAAAAAATGTTATCTGATTCGATCATAACGATTCGTAACGACCGATTCGTTATTCCTGTAAAACAAGAGTACAGAGGTAATTTTGGCGGAATGGTCCATGATCAATCAGCGAGTGGAGCGACTCTGTTTATTGAACCTCAATCTGTTATGACGGTTAACAATCAAGTGAAAGAAGCAAAAGCGAAAGAAGCGCGCGAAGTAGAAAAGATTTTAAGGGAACTAACTGCTGAAGTCGCTGAACATGCTGATGATATTCTGTTGAACGTAGATATTCTAGCAGAGATGGATTTTATTCTAGCAAAAGCTAGATTCGCCAATGAGCTAAAATGTACGCGTCCGATTATGAATGACAAAGGTTATATTTCACTCAATAGTGGCAGACATCCACTTCTCGATCAAGAAACGGTTGTTCCAACGACTGTGATGTTAGGTGGCGAGTATCAATCACTCGTCATAACAGGTCCAAATACAGGTGGTAAAACGGTTACCCTAAAAACAATCGGGCTGCTTACACTTATGGCGCAATGTGGCCTACAGATTCCTGCTGCAGAAGAATCAGAAATGGCTGTCTTTAAGAATATCTATGCTGACATAGGTGATGAACAGTCTATTGAACAATCACTAAGTACATTTTCTTCACATATGGTTAACATTGTAGACATCTTAAACAAGATTGACTTCGAATCACTCGTTCTCTTTGATGAACTTGGAGCAGGGACAGATCCACAAGAAGGTGCAGCCCTCGCTATTTCAATTCTAGACTTCGTTTTTGCGCGGGGAGCACGTGTCGTAGCGACAACCCATTATAGTGAGTTGAAAGCATATGCGTACAACCGGCCAGGTGTTATGAACGCTTCAGTAGAATTTGATGTGCAGACGTTAAGACCTACATATCGTCTATTAGTGGGAGTGCCAGGCCGAAGTAACGCGTTTGAGATATCCAAAAGACTCGGGCTCCGTCAAGATATTATTGACTCAGCTCGTTCTCAGATCAGTGAAGATGAGAACAAGATTGATAATATGATCAAGTCTTTAGAAGATAATCGTAAAAAAGCAGAAAAAGAAATGGAAGAAGCAGAGAACAGACGAAAAGAAGCAGAGTCTATTAAGGGTGACCTAGAAAGAGAACTTGAACTGTTTCAAAATGAAAAAGATCGATTGTATGAAAAAGCAAAGCAGGAAGCAGAAAAGGCGATTGAAAAAGCACGTGAAACAGCAGAAGAGATCATTCATGAGATTCGTGAACTTCAAAAATCTGGCGGACAGATCAAAGAGCATAAACTGATTGAAGCGAAAAAGAGATTAGAAGAAGCTGTTCCAAAATCAAAAACCAAAAACAAGAAGGTAAAAGCGGTATCAACAAAACAAGAGTACGTTCCAGGTGACGAGGTAAGAGTACTTACTGTAGGTCAAAAAGGACATATCGTTGAAAAAGTAAGCAACAACGAATACCAAGTTCAGATTGGAATCTTAAAGATGAATGTATCTGAAAAAGATTTAGAATGGGTAAAACAAAGTAAACCGAAACCTGAACCGCGTTCATTCGTAAAAGTATCAGGAAACTCTGATTCTTCTCGTCCTGAACTTGACCTAAGAGGGAAAAGGTATGAAGATGCGATGCTAGAGGTGGATCGATATCTGGATGAAGCACTCCTAGCTGGTTTCAACCAAGTGTATATCATCCATGGTAAAGGGACAGGTGCACTTAGAAAAGGTGTTCAAGAGCTTTTGAAAACGCATCGAAATGTTAAATCCACTCGTATGGGTGCAGCTGGTGAAGGCGGAGGCGGTGTAACAGTCGCTGTATTGAAATAGTATAGTGAATTAAACCAAGCCGTTTACAAAGGGGTATTGTTGAATGGATTTTATGAGTAACGCTTTTATTAAAACAGCAGCAAACTATAGCGTTGTCGTGCTATGTCTCGTCGTTTTTTTGGCTGTGTTTGAACTGGTTACGCGTTATAAAAACTGGGTCGAAATCAAGAAAGGCAACTTTTCCGTTGCTATGGCTACTGGCGGGAAAATTTTTGGTATCGCGAACATCTTTCGTTACTCGATCGCTCAAAATGATTCCATACTAATGATGATAACGTGGAGTGCCTATGGATTTATCCTGCTCTTGATCGGCTATTTTATCTTCGAATTCTTAACCCCAAAGTTTCAGATCGATAAAGAGATCGAGAACGATAATCGAGCAGTTGGTTTCATATCGATGATCATCTCAATTGGTTTATCATTTGTAATCGGTGAAGGAATCGAATAGCTGAAGGGAAAAGATATGGAAACGTTATTTAAAGTGTTATTTGTGTTAAGCGGAGTATTCATCGCGGCAGGACTTATCTACTTATTCTTCTTTGCTTAAATTTCAAAACCAGTTCTCAAATGGAGAGCTGGTTTATTGTTTTCCTTAAGACTGTTCTGTAATTGTTATTAATCTTTAATGATTGTTTTACTTAGTATTACTTAAAAGATGTTACTTTTATTGTTTCTAATTTCTTCTGTGCAGGTTGATTGGAGCGCAAGGTTGCCGACTCCTGCGGGACAGGTGGGCAGGTGAGACACTTATACGTGAAACGTACGAATGTGGCTCACCGCCTGCCCCGCGGAAAGCGAGCAACCTGGAGCGGAAATCAACTACTACCGAGAGCATCGTTGAATATGCCCAATAAGCAGTTTTTAGAACCGTATTATTTAATTATTTATAATTTTTAAAAAAGTATATAAAATTGTATACGTTTTCAATATAATAGGAATAAAGATATAGAAATTTTGAAGGAAGGCGTGAATTAAAGGAGGAGATGCAAGTGGAAAGACGGTGGCTCAACAGTTACCCCAGTGAGATTCCGGGACATCTTGATTACGACAGCAAACCTTTATTCGCGTATTTAGAATCAGCAGCAGAAGAAAAAACAGATAAAACTGCTGTGCACTTTTTAGGAAAGACTTTAACATTCGGTGAGCTTCATGAATGCAGTTTACGCTTCGCACATGCTCTAACAACCCTTGGTGTAAAAAAAGGTGATCGTGTTGCCATCATGCTGCCTAACTGCCCGCAAGCAGTCATCGCCTATTACGGCACGCTTTTTATAGGTGGAATTGTTGTGCAGACGAATCCTCTATACACGGAGAGAGAATTACGCCATCAGTTATCAGACAGCGGTGCAAAAGTCATTGTAGGATTAGATCTTTTGTTTGGAAGAATCTCAGCCGTTCGGGGAGATACGAACATTGAACACATCATCATGACCTCTGTGAAGGATTATCTTCCATTTCCTAAGAATTTAATCTATCCTTTTATTCAAAAAAGGCAGAATCCAACAGTCGTCGTTGATATTACGTACAATCATGAAGTTCATTCATTTCGAGATCTGCAGAAACGCTCTCAACCAGTAAAGCCACAAGTAGAGGTTGACCCCGATGAGGATCTTGCCCTGCTGCAGTATACTGGGGGTACAACAGGACCAGCAAAAGGTGTGATGCTGACACACAAAAATCTAGTCACGAATGCGTTACAGTGCAATACATGGATGTATAAAAACAGAGAGGGAAAAGAAAAAATTCTCGGTGCTCTGCCTTTCTTCCATGTATACGGAATGACGTGTGTAATGAATCTTGGCATCATAACGAGAGCAGAGATGATTATTCTTCCTAGGTTTGATCCAGCGCAAGTTTTGAAGACGATTCATAAGGAACGACCAACACTATTTCCAGGCGCTCCGACAATGTATATCGCACTTCTGAATCATCCAGATCTAAAAAAATACGATCTTTCATCCATTCAGGCATGTATAAGCGGTTCGGCTGCTCTGCCTCTTGAAGTGCAACAAAAATTTCAGGCAGTCATTTCAGGTTCATTAGTAGAAGGGTATGGACTTACAGAGGCTTCACCAGTTACTCATGCGAACCTTATTTATGGTGATCAGGTAAGAGGCAGCATAGGATTACCTTGGCCGAACACAGAAGCAGCAATCATCTCGGCTGAGACAGGTGAATGGGCAGAGCCGGGTGAGATCGGAGAGTTAGCTGTAAGAGGTCCTCAGGTTATGAAAGGGTATTGGAACCAACCCGAAGAGACCGCGTCTGTATTTAGAGAAGATTGGTTGATTACGGGGGATATGGGTTATATGGATGAAAAAGGTTACTTTTACATCGTGGATCGCAAAAAAGACTTGATCATCGCAGGTGGATTTAATATTTATCCTCGTGAGGTAGAAGAAGTTTTATATGAACACGAAAAAGTAAAAGAAGCTGTAGTAGTCGGTGTGCCTGATGCATACAGAGGAGAGACGGTAAAAGCTTTTGTTGTTTTAAAGGAAGGAGCAGAGTGTACGGAAGAAGAGTTAAATAAATTCTGCCGGGAACATCTTGCGTCCTTTAAAGTACCTAGGCTCTATGAGTTCAGACAAGAGCTTCCTAAGACGATGGTAGGAAAAATCTTAAGAAGAGTTCTTTTGGAAGAAGAACGTGAGAAGGCAAAACAAAGCTCGTAAAAAGCTGCCACCTGGCGGCTTTTTCTATGTGAAAAAAATCACTTTTAAAAAATGAAAAGACGTTAACTTCAAGTTAAACTTGTAAAATGTATAGAAAAAATGACATAATGAAATTGACAGAAAAGAAAGATTTGTTTTACAATTATGAATGAACAATCATTCATTTTTGAAAAAGTTGATTGTGCTATACAAAAAGAGGCGATAGAAATGAAGCGTAAAGGTCCAAAATATGAAAAAATAATTGATGCAGCTGTAAATGTAATCGCGGAGCACGGCTATCATCAATCCCAAGTTTCAAAGATAGCGAAAGAAGCAGGTGTCGCTGACGGCACCATCTATCTATATTTTAAAAATAAAGAAGATCTGCTTGTTTCTGTTTTTAATGAGAAGATGGGGACCTTTATCGAAAAAACAGAAAACGAGCTGAAAAGTAACGATTCAGCGATTGAGAAACTTAGAATTCTTGTCGAGATGCACTTTAAGCAACTGACTGCTGATTTTGAACTATCAATCGTTACTCAGCTAGAACTTAGGCAGACAAACAGACAACTTCGTGCAAAAATCGGTGAAGTATTAAAGAGGTACTTAGATTTAATCGATTCTATCTTGAAGGATGGAATGCATGAAGGCGTTTTTGTTAAGAACATGGATTACAGATTAGCTCGTCAGATGATCTTCGGAACAATCGACGAAACAGCAACAAACTGGGTGATGAACGATCATCGATATGATCTTCCTGCTCTTGCTGGTCCCGTACACCAGATGCTTGTAAACGGTCTGTCCGTTCGGTCTGTAAATCCAGATGATTGATTTTCAAAAAAGGAGGGAATACGAAGTTGGAATTCTTACAAATTGAAAAACAAAATAAAGTGGCTACGATCAAACTTAATCGTGCGCCAGCCAATGCATTATCAACGGGAGTTATTGCTGAAATCGACAAAGCACTCGATCAGATCGAAAATGATAACTCTGTTAAAGCAATTATTATTTTAGGAGATGGACGTTTCTTTTCTGCAGGAGCTGATATCAAAGAGTTTACAGAAGTTACTGATGAAAAAGGTTTTGCAGAGCTTGGAAAAAAGGGACAAGATGTTTTTGACCGAATCGAAAAGTTCTCAAAACCAGTGATCGCTGCGATTCATGGAGCAGCGCTTGGTGGCGGTCTTGAACTTGCGATGAGTTGCCACATAAGACTGGTGGCAGAAGATGCGAAACTTGGTCTTCCCGAGCTCACACTAGGACTGGTACCGGGGTTCGCAGGAACTCAAAGACTGCCACAGCTTGTAGGTGTACCTAAAGCTTGCGAGATGCTCCTTTCAAGTAAGCCGATCTCAGGAAAAGATGCTGTTGCATTTGGTTTAGCAAACAGCTCCTATCCAACAGAAGAACTTTTTGAAAAGGCTTACAAAATGGCTGAAGAATTTTCTATGAAGAGTGCTGTTTCCACTAAGTACACATTAGAATTGTTGCATTACGCGAGACATGGACTCTATGAAAAAGGTGCAGAGAAAGAGCAGGAACTGTTTGGAAAAGCTTTTAAAAGTTTTGATGGACAAGAAGGAATCTCAGCATTTATTGAAAAAAGAACGCCTGAATTTCAGGACCGATAACTAGGAGGGTAACGATGAACATTTTTGTTATTTTAAAACGTACTTTTGATACAGAGGAAAAAATTTCAGTTTCAAACAACAAGATCTCTGAAGATAGTGCAGAATTCATTATTAATCCATATGACGAATATGCGATCGAAGAAGCGATCACATTAAAAGATGCCCACGGCGGCACTGTTACGGTTGTCACGGTTGGGGACGAAGATTCTGAAAAAGAACTTCGCACAGCACTGGCTATGGGAGCAGACCAAGCGGTTCTTATTTCAAACGAAGACTTGGACAGCCAAGATCAGTTCACGACTTCGTCAGTTTTAGCAGCTTACTTTAAAGATAAAGAATACGACATTATTCTAGGCGGAAACGTTGCGATTGATAACGGTACTGGTCAAGTTGGACCGCGTCTTGCAGAATTATTAGATATCCCACACGTAACAACGATCACAAAGATTGAAGTGAACGGTACGACTGTTAACATCGAACGCGATGTTGAAGGAGATCTTGAGAAGATCGAAACATCTCTACCATTATTGGTAACAGCACAACAAGGATTAAACGAGCCGCGTTATCCTTCGTTACCAGGTATCATGAAAGCAAAGAAAAAGCCTCTTGAAACGCTAGAGTTAGATGATCTTGATATTGATGAAGATGAAGTTGAAGCGAAAACAAAAACAGTAGAAGTGTATCTTCCGCCAAAAAAGGAAGCTGGAAAAATCCTGTCAGGTGAAACACCAGAGCAAGTAAAAGAACTTGTATCTCTGTTAAGAAACGAAGCGAAGGTAATATAAGGAGGAGTCATCATGGCAAAAAAAGTTTTAGTACTTGCAGAATCCCGTGACGGTGCGTTACGTAATGTTTCATTCGAAGCAATTGCAGCAGCAAAAGAAATTTCTGGCGGCGGAGAAGTTTTCGCAGTATTATGCGGTGACTCTGTGCAGTCATTAGCAACTGAGTTAATTCACTATGGAGCTGACCGTGTACTTACAGCGGAAAATGAAAAACTAGCGAACTATACACCGGATGGTTATTTCCAAACTTTAAAGCAGATCATCGATGATGAAAGCCCTGAAGCTATCGTGTTCGGACACACTTCTTTAGGAAAAGATCTTTCCCCAAGACTTGCAGCTCGTTTAGAATCGGGACTGATCTCAGATGTTACTGGACTGGAACAAGCGGGTGAGAACACGGTATTTACTCGCCCTGTATATTCTGGAAAAGCCTTTGAAAAGAAATTAATCTCAGATGGTCTAGTATTCGTTACGATTCGTCCGAATAACATCGCACCATTAGAGAAGGATGAATCTCGCTCCGGGGATGTAACATCTGTTTCCGTTGATATTAAAGACTTAAGAACGATCGTTAAAGAAGTTGTCCGCAAAGCATCTACTGGTGTAGATCTAGCAGAAGCAAAGATTATCGTTGCTGGGGGTCGAGGCGTTAAATCTGAAGATGGTTTCAAACCTCTTCAAGAACTTGCAGATGTACTTGGTGCAGCTGTAGGAGCTTCTCGTGGTGCTTGTGATGCGGATTATTGTGATTATTCATTGCAGATTGGTCAAACGGGTAAAGTTGTAACCCCTGATCTGTATATCGCTTGTGGTATTTCTGGAGCTATCCAGCATCTAGCTGGGATGTCCAACTCTAAAGTAATCGTTGCAATCAACAAAGATCCAGAAGCTAGCATCTTTTCAGTAGCAGATTACGGAATCGTTGGTGACCTTTTCGAAGTCGTTCCTTTATTAACAGAAGAGTTTAAGAAAGTGTTAGTATAATAGAATGTAGCGAATGAAAACGTCCGTTTTTCTGGACGTTTTTTTCAATTATGGAACGAGGAAGGTGTATGATGACAACAATAGCATTTATTCGTCACGGTGAAACCGATTGGAATACTGAAAAAAGAGCTCAAGGCTGCAAGGATATACCGCTTAATGACAACGGAAAGTATCAAGCAGAACGTTTAGCAAAAAGATTTGCAGATGAGAAATGGGATGCTATATATGCCAGTCCACTTCTTAGAGCATTTCATACAGCTGAGGCTGTCAGTGGAGTAACAGGGTTGAACGTGATAGCCGATGAAAGGCTGCGTGAGATCTCTTTCGGAGAAACAGAAGGTACCACTGAATCCGAACGAGTCGAACGCTGGGGAGAAAATTGGATGGAGCTTGAATTAGGCAGAGAAACAAATGAGGATGCGGATCTTCGATGGAAAGCAGCTTTACAAGACATTATACAAAAGCATAAGGATGAAAAGATTTTGATCATTACTCATGGCGCTTTGCTTGTAAGGATTTTTAAAGAACTGCTGCAGGATGATACAGATCGGTGGTACGGTCTAAATAACACGTCATTTTCGGTCTTTAACCTAAAAGCAGAAAACGATTGGAATTGTGAATTATTTAACTGTCAGAAACATCTTGAAACGAGTGCAACAATCTAACGTTTGTCGAATTAAAAACTTGGGTACCATAAACGTGAGCAAACTATTAGCAACTGTAACATTTGTGGGATATACTTTGTTTACACTTTGATATTCAAAAGGAGGGCCAAATAAATGGCTATTGTTAATGCATCAGATCAAACATTTAATACAGAAACGAACGAAGGTTTAGTACTTGCTGACTTTTGGGCACCATGGTGCGGACCTTGTAAAATGATCGCTCCTGTTCTTGAAGAATTAGATCAAGAAATGGAAGAAGTAAAAGTAGTTAAGCTTGATGTTGATGAAAACCAAGAAACAGCTGGTAAATTTGGAGTTATGAGTATTCCGACTCTACTCGTTTTCAAAGACGGTCAAGTGGTAGATCAAGTTGTCGGTTTCCAACCGAAAGAAGCTTTAGTTGAACTATTAAACAAACATAAATAAGGTTTAACCCAAAAAAGCCCGTTGCTCGGGCTTTTTTTTATGCATTTTACATACTGATCAATATTTTCTAGGAAATATTGTCGATAAATGAAAATATGTGGTATTGAAATCATGATAGTATTATGATCAGGCTGATACATGATATGATAGTATAAAAGACTGCTGAGAGTGAAGGGGGGAAGAAATTGACCTCTATTTCTGTAAAACAAAAATTAATGTTGCTACCAGATCAACCTGGCTGCTATCTTATGAAGAATGAGTTCGGGAAAGTTATTTATGTTGGTAAGGCGAAAGTGTTAAAGAACCGTGTTAAGTCTTATTTTTCTGGGACACATGATGGCAAAACGCAGAGACTTGTTAGTGAGATCAGAGATTTTGAATACATTGTAACTTCTACTGAGATGGAAGCATTAGTTCTAGAGATGAATCTAATAAAAAAGCATGACCCTCGTTATAATGTGATGCTAAAAGATGATAAGAGCTATCCATACTTAAAGATTACTGCTGAAAAACAGCCGCGACTTCTATATATACGGAAGATTAAAAAAGACGGAGGAAAATATTTTGGTCCGTTCGTGAACGCTTATGCTGCACAAGAAACGAAGAAACTTTTAGATCGTATATTTCCGCTCCGAAAGTGTGACACGATGCCTAAACGGGTGTGTTTGTATTATCATATCGGCCAATGTTTAGGTCCTTGCGTATATGATGTAACCGAACAAGAAAACAAGAAGATGGTTGATGGCATTGTAAAATTTCTTAATGGCGGTTACCAGGACGTTAAAAATGAGTTATCGGAAAAGATGCTAGAAGCGTCTGAAGCATTGAACTTTGAACGCGCAAAAGAGCTTCGAGATCAGATACAGCACATTGAAGCTGTTATGGAAAAGCAAAAGATGATGACAGCAGATTTGGTGGATCGAGACGTGTTTGGCTACCATTTTGATAAAGGTTGGATGTGTGTACAAGTCTTTTTCATCAGACAAGGTAAAGTGATCGCCCGGGATATTTCTGTCTTTCCGTTTTATGGAGAGGCGAATGAAGATCTATTAACTTTTATTGGTCAGTTCTATCTGCAAAAGAATCATCTTCTGCCTAAAGAGATCCTGCTTCCTCAAGAAGTAGATGCTAATCTTGTTTCGGAACTTCTTCAAGTAAAAGTATTGCAACCAAAAAAAGGACAAAAGAAAGAGCTAGTAGAGTTAGCAACTAAAAACGCATCTTTAGCTCTTCACGAAAAATTTGCTCTGATTGAGCAAGATGAAGCGAGAACGGTCAAAGCCGTTGAGAACCTTGGCGAAAGAATCGGAATTGCTGCTCCTTATCGTATTGAAGCGTTCGATAACTCGAATATACATGGAACAGATCCTGTTTCTGCGATGGTTGTTTTTGTTGATGGTAAACCTTATAAAAAGGATTATCGAAAATACAAGATCAGATCTGTGGAAGGACCAGATGATTATGCTTCCATGAAAGAAGTTATTCGCCGCAGATATACAAGAGTGTTAAAAGAAGAAGGAGAGCTTCCTAGTCTGATTCTGATCGATGGTGGAAAAGGGCAGATATCAGCGGCTCAAGATGTGTTAGAAAACGAACTTAATTTATTTATTCCTGTAGCAGGTCTATCGAAAGATGAAAAGCATAGAACCTCACAGCTATGGATCGGTGATCCTCCAGAGATGATACACTTGTCTCGAAACAGTCAGGAATTCTATCTGTTGCAACGAATTCAGGATGAAGTTCATAGGTTTGCGATCTCATTCCATCGAAAAGTTCGGTCTAAAAGTATGTTTGAATCAACATTAGACAGTATTGCAGGTATCGGTGACAAACGGAAGAAGATGCTTCTTCGCCATTTTGGCTCATTAAAGAAGTTAAAAGAAGCTTCTGTTGATGAGATTCAAGCAGCTGGTGTACCTAAACCAGTAGCTGAGCTGATAGAAAAAGCATTTTTATCAAATGAGTAGTTGCAGCCTTTGAGTAACTTTGTTAAAATGAATCCAACTTTATAAATATGCCATGCTTCGTATGAAGTGATGGTAGAGGAGCAGGAACCAATAGTAACCCATCTGAAGAGAAGAAGCTCTAGTGATGATGGTGGAAAGGGGATTCTTGCCGAAGTGTAAAAGGGCTTCTAGCCTTTTATGCTGGACCTGTATTGAATAAATACAGAGCTGTCACACAAGTCCCCCCAGGGTTTGTGTGGAGGACTATCTCACGAGGGGGAACAAACTTGGCTTGCTACGGATTATAGCAACAATAGGGGTTTTTCCTTATTGTTGCTTTTTTGTATTTACTTTCAAATTAAGTGACCTGAAAGTATACGTGCAAACTAAGCTGACGTGGTCATTTTAGCGTCAACAAAGTCTTCTAATAAAAGAGATAGAATCTTACAACAAGAAGGGATTGGAGTATATGGGGAGAATCGTTCAAAAATTTGGTGGAACTAGTGTTGGCTCAGTTGAGCGAATACAAAATGTGGCGAAACGAATCATCCATGAAGTAGAGGCAGGAAATGAAGTCGTGGTTGTTGTTTCAGCCATGGGTAAAACAACGGATGAACTTGTAAAGCTTGCTACAGATATTAGTCAGAACCCTTCAAAACGGGAGATGGATATGCTCCTTACGACGGGAGAACAGATAACGATCGCCCTATTGACGATGGCTCTGCATCAAGAAGGATATAAAGCTCAATCATTAACAGGATGGCAAGCGGGCATTCAAACAGAAGATACCTTTTCAAATGCAAGAATACTAGACATCGATTCAAAACGCATCTCTTCATTGTTAAAAGATGGTCATATCGTAGTTGTTGCAGGATTTCAAGGAATTATTCCTGAAACAAAGGATATTGCCACTCTTGGTAGAGGTGGATCTGATACAACAGCCGTTGCGCTAGCAGCAGCTCTTAATGCAGATCGATGTGACATCTATACCGATGTGACCGGTGTATATACGACTGATCCCCGTGTAGTGAATTCGGCTAGAAAACTACCTTCGATCTCTTATGATGAAATGTTAGAGATGGCCAACCTTGGCGCAGGTGTCTTACATCCGAGGGCGGTTGAGTTTGCTAAAAACTATAATATTACATTAGAAGTAAGATCAAGTATGAGTGAAGAGCGTGGAACATTAGTTGAGGAGGAAGTGTCTATGGAACAAAATTTAATGGTTAGAGGTCTTGCATTTGAAGGAAACATAACAAAAATTACGGTCTCTTCAGTTCCTAATGAAATACATGCACTAGCGGAACTGTTTACGATTTTGGCTTCGAACGGAATAAATGTAGACATCATCATTCAAAATGTATTAAATGAAGAAAGTACTAATATTTCGTTCTCGATCGAATCAAATTCATTGTCTGCTACTCAAGAAGTGCTTGCCGCGCATCAAGCAAAATTAGGATTTGAATCGATCAGTTATGAACAAGGTCTAGCGAAGGTATCAATCGTAGGTTCTGGCATGATCTCAAATCCTGGTGTAGCAGCTAAAATGTTTAAAGCTCTTTCAGACGAAGAGATTATGATCAAGATGGTTAGCACATCTGAGATTAAAGTATCTACTGTTGTGAAACAAGAAGATATGATTAAGTCGATAGAAACGCTGCATGATGTGTTTGAGTTAGATGCTCGTGTTCCTGTTCAGAACACGTAAGTCCAAACATTGAAAAAGCCGGCAATCCGCCGGCTTTTGTTATTCGATCGTATCTTTTTTATCCCATTGAACGGTGATAAAAACTTTGTTTCTTTTCATTGATTCTAAAGCTTCTGTTGTACATTTTTTTTGTAGCTGAACTTGTTCAGCAAGGAAGCCTGCTTCTAGGCTGAACGTTTGATGAGTGAAGTTTTCCATTCGCTGCATGATCAGTTGAGAGTTTAAAGAGAAATTCATCTCTGTTTTTGAAGCTTCAATCATCTCAAGAGTGCCCCAGCCAGCTTCAACAAAAAAAGCGTGAACTTCTTCCATCGTATGTAAAGGATATTTTCTAGCCAAGTGTCTTCCTGCCCAATAGAGAATATTTCGTTCTTGTTTGCCAAGAAGTTCAGGCAATAAGTCGCTTCGTAGGATCTCATACCCAAAAGCTGAAACAGAAAGCTGTTCTACAGGGGTGTTTTCATCCTTTGTCTTTTGTTTAAACATTCTGCATCCCTTCTTTCTCATTTTTATTATAACGGGAAAGCGGTTTAAACTCTATAGCAACTATCAGTATTTGTCGAAAATCTTAAAGCTTTAAAAGCGTTGGTGTATCAAGAAAATTTACGTATTTAGTTGTTAGCGTTTTCTTGACGGTGTCAAACGATGGGAGTAAAATGGACATGTTGCTAGTTAATTAAGCTAATTGTTTAACACTCATCCTCTAAAAGAGGAAACTTAAAACGCTTACATGTGGAGAGGAACAAAGATTAGCAGCCAGAGAGAGGCTAAATTTGAAGGGGGCAAGAGAATGGCTGGCAGTAGAGATTTTATTAACAGAAGAATTCATTCATTATTAGGAGTAATTCCGATCGGGATTTTTCTCGTGCAGCATTTAGTTGTGAACCATTTTGCGACGAGGGATGCTGAAGCATTTAACAAAGCAGCACATTTTATGGAAAGTTTACCGTTTCGTATTTTCCTAGAAACGTTTGTGATCTACTTACCAATTTTGTTTCATGCCGTGTATGGACTTTACATTACGTTTCAAGCGAAAAACAATGTTACCCGCTACGGCTATTTCCGCAACATGATGTTCCTCGTTCAGCGTGTAACAGGCGTTATCACATTAGTATTTATCGCTTGGCACGTTTGGGAAACACGTGTACAAGCTGCGTTCGGACAAGAAGTAAACTTTGATATGATGGCAGACATCTTAAGCTCTCCATTCATGGTTGCCTTCTATCTTGTAGGTGTTTTATCAGCAGTATTCCATTTTGCTAACGGATTATGGTCGTTCTTTGTCAGCTGGGGCCTTACAGTTTCGCCTCGTTCACAAAAAATTTCAACATACGTAACAATGGGTGTATTTGTTGCACTTGCAATTGTTAGCGTAAGAACAATCTTTGCATTTATTTAAAAGGGGTGAGACAAATTGAGTAATCAGAAAATTATTGTTGTTGGCGGAGGTCTCGCCGGTTTAATGGCTACAATCAAAGCAGCTGAGGCTGGTGTAAATGTTGACCTCTTTTCAGTTGTTCCAGTAAAACGTTCGCATTCTGTTTGTGCTCAAGGTGGCATAAACGGTGCTGTAAATACAAAAGGTGAAGGGGATTCACCATGGGAGCATTTTGATGACTCTGTATACGGTGGAGACTTTTTAGCAAACCAACCTCCTGTAAAAGCGATGTGTGACGCAGCGCCTGGAATCATCCATCTAATGGACCGCATGGGTGTAATGTTTAACAGAACGCCTGAAGGTTTACTTGACTTCCGTCGTTTCGGAGGAACACAGCATCATCGTACTGCGTTTGCCGGTGCAACAACAGGTCAGCAATTATTGTACGCACTAGATGAGCAAGTTCGCCGCCACGAGGTAGCAGGTCTTGTCACGAAATATGAAGGATGGGAATTCTTATCTGCCATTATTGATGACGAAGGGCAATGTCGTGGAATCACCGCACAAAACTTGAAAACGATGGAGATCGTAAGTTTCCCTGCGGATGCCGTTATTATGGCGACTGGCGGCCCTGGTATCATTTTCGGGAAATCTACGAACTCTGTTATTAATACAGGTGGAGCAGCATCAGCTCTTTATCAGCAAGGTGTTTATTATGCGAACGGTGAGTTCATTCAAATTCACCCGACGGCCATCCCTGGAGATGACAAGCTTCGATTGATGAGTGAATCAGCACGTGGTGAAGGTGGACGTGTTTGGACATATAAAGACGGAAAGCCTTGGTATTTCCTAGAAGAGAAGTATCCAGCTTACGGAAACCTTGTTCCTCGTGACATCGCTACACGTGAGATCTTCCACGTGTGTGTTGATCTGAAGCTAGGAATAAATGGTGAGAACATGGTATACCTTGATCTTTCACACAAAGATCCTAAAGAACTTGATATCAAGCTTGGTGGAATCATTGAGATCTATGAGAAGTTCATGGGTGATGATCCTCGTAAAGTACCAATGAAGATCTTCCCTGCGGTTCACTATTCTATGGGTGGAATGTGGGTTGATTATGATCAGATGACGAACATTCCAGGTCTTTTTGCAGCTGGTGAATGTGAGTATCAGTATCATGGTGCTAATAGATTAGGAGCTAACTCGCTGCTTTCAGCTATTTTTGGCGGTATGGAAGCTGGCCCGTCAGCTGTTAGATATATTCGAGGATTAGAAAAAACTGTTGAAGATGTACCTTCTACTGTGTTTGATAACCAAGTGAAAAAAGATCAAGAAGTATACAACAACATTCTTTCTATGGATGGAACTGAGAATGCTTATGTGATCCATAAAGAACTTGGAGAATGGATGACAGATAACGTAACCGTTGTTAGATACAACGATAAATTAAAACAAACGGATGAAAAGATCCAAGAATTGATGCAGCGTTACAAAAACATCAATATTAACGATACATCTAAATGGAGCAATCAAGGTGCATCCTTTACGCGTCAGCTATGGCACATGCTTCAACTGGCTCGTGTAATTACGCTAGGTGCACTTAACCGTGATGAAAGCCGTGGAGCACATTACAAACCAGACTTCCCTGAACGTAATGATGAACAATGGTTAAAAACAACAAAAGCGAAATTCAATCCAACAACGAACGGACCAGAATTTGAGTATGAAGAAGTAGATGTTTCGCTTATCCAGCCACGTAAACGTGACTATTCTAAGAAGAAGGCAGGGGTGTAAGCATGAGCACAAAAATGGTGAAATTCGTCATCTCAAGACAGGATAACCCAGAGACTGCCCCATATTTAGAAGAGTTTGAGATTCCTCATCGTCCAAATATGAACGTAATATCTGCTCTTATGGAAATTCGTAGAAACCCTGTTAACGCAAAAGGGGAAGCTACGACTCCCGTTACTTGGGAGATGGGTTGTTTAGAAGAAGTTTGTGGTGCATGTTCAATGGTAATCAACGGAAAGCCAAGACAATCTTGTACGGCTCTTGTTGATCAATTGGAACAGCCGATTCGTCTTGAACCAATGAAAACATTCCCGGTTGTCCGTGATTTGGCGATCGATAGAAGTAGAATGTTTGATGCACTTAAACGAGTTAAAGCTTGGATTCCAATCGATGGTACGTACGATCTTGGACCAGGTCCTCGTATGCCTGAAACAAAGCGTCAATGGGCATATGAACTTTCGAAATGTATGACATGCGGTGTTTGTTTAGAAGCATGTCCGAACGTAAATACAAATTCCGACTTTATCGGACCAGCACCTTTATCGCAAGTTCGTCTGTTTAATGCTCATCCAACCGGTGAGATGAACAAGGAAGAACGTTTGAACGCGATCATGGATGACGGAGGGCTTGCAGAGTGTGGCAACTCTCAAAACTGTGTGCAGTCTTGTCCTAAAGGTATTCCTTTAACCACATCAATTGCTGCACTTAACCGTGATACAAGCTTCCAAGCATTTAAGAACTTCTTTGGCAGTGATCGTTAAAGAATCATACAGAGCTTCTCTCATCAGGGAGAAGCTTTTTTAAAACCTAATAACTGAATAGCGATTCATAAAATATCTGTATAAGAAAGGCGGTAAAGAAATTGGCGAGACAAGATTACATATCAAATATGGATGATTGGCAGAAGGGCTTTTCTTTTTATCACGAATTGCAAGTACGTTTTGGTGAGATTGACGGATTTGGCCACGTGAACAATACGAATATCTTTACTTATATGGAAGAATCACGAATCGCGATGTTTAAGGAACTGGGTTTGATGACTGACTGGGGTGCTCCTGATTCAGAAGAGATTCCGGTTGTGGCAGACCTTCAATGTGACTATTTGGCTCAGATCATGTACGATGAAAAATTAAAAGTGTATGTGAAAATAAATGAAGTAGGCTCATCTTCAATCGACATACACTATTTAGGCATAAACGAGAAGAAGATTACTGTATTTACAGGAAGAGGTGCTATCGTTCAGATTTCTAGACGAAATGGACGTCCTGTAAAGTGGGATGAAGAGCTAAAAAACCAACTAAATAGTTTTTCTAAAGGGGCCCATGTATGAAAATGGGCTTTTTTTTATGGTTTATCCGTCATATTCTTCATACTTTTTAAATGAACCAAGTCACTCCCATCTGATTCTTTACATACTATATGTTGACTAAATACTTCCAATATTCGTTGGCGGTTCCTAAACCCTAGCAAGGAGGGGTGAATTCATTGAAAGATAAACACTACCGACCGAAGCCTCTACTTACAAAAAGAGAGAGAGAAGTTTTCGAACTACTAGTTCAAGATAAGACCACAAAAGAAATTGCGGAACAATTATTCATTAGTGAGAAAACAGTTCGTAACCATATTTCAAATACCATGCAAAAGCTTGGGGTTAAAGGACGCTCTCAAGCCGTTGTAGAGTTATTGAGGCTTGGAGAACTCGAGATTTAGTCAGAAAGCGGCTTTCATTCTGAAAGCCGTTTTCAGTTTGGTTTTGTTCCAGGTAAAAAGTGTAATTGATTTTTCTAACCTTTTTCCGCTATGATGAAGTTTATGATGTTAGTGGTTTATGGACCTAAATGAAAAAGGTGAAAAAATTCATGAACAAAAGCCTGCAAGTGAAAAAAGTTCTTAATAATAATGTGGTTATTGCTATTGATTCCTCCCGTGAAGAAAGAATTGTAATTGGCAAAGGAATCGGCTTCGGTAAGAAACCTGGTGAAGAGATCTTTCCTAAGCAAGTGGACAAGTTATTCGTCTTGAAAGATGAAAACGAACAAGAACAATATAAAACCTTACTAGACTCAATAGATGAAAAGATTGTAGAATTGATCAATGATGTAATTGTTCACATTCGGACTCGTTTTGAGAATGAGTTAAACGAACATATACATGTCGCGTTAACCGACCATATTACATTTGCGATCAAACGATTAGAACAGAGTATGGATATCAAAAATCCATTTCTAACGGAAACACAAACTCTATATCCAAAAGAATATACGGTGGCTGAAGAGGCGATCGAAATCATCAATAAGTCGCTGGGCATTCACCTTCCTGAAGGTGAGATTGGTTTTGTGGCATTACATATTCATAGCGCCATAACCAATAAAAGTGTAACTGATATAAAGAAGCATTCAGAGCTCATCAACACTTTAATGCAGATGATCCAACATTCGCTAGACCTATCTATTGATACGAAAAGCATCAATTATTTACGTCTTGTGCGTCATTTAAGGCATGCGATAGAACGTATCTCTATGGGTGATATCATGGAGGAACAAGAAAAGTTAGCAAAAGTGTTGAAAGAAGAATATCCTTTATGCTACAATTTGGCGTGGAAGTTGATTAAGGTTATGCAAAATACCTTACAAAAACCCGTGCCGCATGCAGAAGCCGTATATTTGACGATGCATTTGCAAAGGCTTTCGCGTTATGACAATGAAGACAAATGATAACAGAATATAGAACAACTCGTTTTTACGTGTTACTGATTCGATCAGGCATAAGTAAGAAACAAAAGTGTAGCAGATGCCTAATTAGGATATATTAATTCTGATTAGGGATTTACTCATGTTTCTTATTTATGTCTTTTTTTGTTTGATGCGGAAGTAAATGGAAGGGTTATCATAATAATAAGGAGGACTTCCTATGTGGAAAAAACTTTTTGGTGTTCTTCAACGCGTGGGTAAAGCGCTTATGCTGCCAGTTGCGATCTTGCCAGCTGCAGGTCTGTTGCTTGCCTTTGGTAATGCGTTCAAAAACCCAGCGTTGATTGACAGAATACCTGCATTAGATGCAGCATGGTTCCAGCTTGTTGCAGACGTAATGGAAAAATCGGGAGACATTGTTTTTGCCAATTTATCGTTACTGTTTGCTGTAGGTGTTGCCGTAGGTCTAGCAGGCGGTGAAGGCGTAGCAGGATTAGCTGCTATTATCGGTTACTTGATCATGAACGTAACCATGAGCGTTATTGAAGGTGTAACGCCTGATATGATCGGAAAAGATCCTTCTTTTGCGAACGTACTAGGTATTCCAACACTTCAGACTGGAGTGTTTGGAGGTATCATCGTCGGTATCCTAGCCTCCTATCTTTATAAGAGGTTCTATAACATTGAACTTCCTCAATACTTAGGGTTCTTTGCCGGAAAACGATTTGTCCCGATTGTTACTGCAGTCTCTGCTTTAGCTCTTGGTATTGTTATGACGTTCATCTGGCCACCTGTTCAGCATGGACTTAATACGTTCTCTGAAAGCATGATTAATTCGAACTTGACGGTTGCAGCATTTATCTTTGGAGTGATCGAACGTTCATTGATTCCTTTTGGACTTCATCACATCTTCTACTCGCCGTTCTGGTTTGAGTTTGGCTCTTATAAATCTGCAGCAGAAGGACTTGTTCGTGGTGACCAAGCCATCTTCTTTGCACAATTAAAAGATAACGTTGAATTAACAGCAGGTACATTTATGACTGGTAAGTTCCCGTTCATGATGTTCGGACTGCCAGCTGCAGCATTGGCTATGTATCACGAAGCACGACCTGAACAAAAGAAAATAGTAGCGGGTATCATGGGTTCTGCTGCGTTGACTTCTTTCTTAACAGGAATCACAGAACCACTTGAGTTCACATTCTTATTTGTTGCTCCAGTATTATTTGGAATTCATGCTATTTTCGCAGGTCTTTCTTTTATGGTTATGCACTTGTTAAATGTTAAAATAGGTATGACTTTCTCTGGTGGTGTAATCGACTACTTATTGTTCGGAGTACTTCCTAACCGTACAGACTGGTGGCTAGTAATTCCTGTAGGTCTCGTATTTGCAGTGATCTATTACTTTGGTTTCCGTTTTGCGATTCGTAAATGGAACCTTAAGACACCAGGACGAGAAATCGTGGATGATGAAGTTGAAACAAATGTTGGACCGTCCAATAAAGATTCACTAGCAGCGAATATTTTAGAGGGATTAGGCGGAGAGTCCAATATATCTAACCTTGACGCTTGTATCACTCGATTAAGAGTTTCTGTAAATGATCCTAAGGAAGTGGACAAGGATCGATTGAAAAAACTTGGAGCATCTGGAGTTCTTGAAATGGGTAATAACATTCAAGCGATCTTTGGAACTCGATCAGATACGATCAAGAGTGAAATTCAAGATATTATCAGTGGTAAGACAGTCGCTAAACCGAAGAATTCAGAGAAAACTCCTGAACAAGGAAAAGTTGTGGAAACAAACAATGAAGGTGTTACACCAACTTCATCCATTTCTACAGATGATGATCGTTTTGTTTCTCCGATTAAAGGGAAAATACTTCCGATCACCGAAGTTCCTGACCAAGTTTTCTCAGGGAAAATGATGGGTGATGGATTTGCCATCGAACCAGCAGAAGGCTTGGTGGTTTCACCTGTTAATGGTAAGATAATGAATATCTTCCCGACAAAACATGCCATCGGTATTGAGTCAGATTCAGGCAAAGAAATTCTGATCCACTTTGGTATCGATACAGTGAAACTGAAAGGTGAAGGTTTTGAGAGCTATGTGTCTGAGGGCGACAGAGTTAAGATCGGTCAAAAGATCTTAAAGGTTGACCTGAACTTTGTTAAGGAAAATGCACCATCCGTAATCACACCGATTGTTTTTACGAATCTATCGGATGAAACAGTTTCCGTCGAAAAAACAGGAACTGTGGCTATAGAGGAAGAAAATATTATTACATTCAAAAAATAAAGGGGTAATTATCATGGCAGAAAAAACATTCAAAGTAACTAGCGAATCAGGAATTCACGCACGTCCAGCAACAACTTTAGTTAACCAAGCAGGTCAGTTCAGCTCAGATATTACACTTGATTACAACGGAAAAAGCGTTAACTTAAAATCAATCATGGGCGTAATGAGCCTTGGAATCCAACAAGGATCTTCAATCGTGATCAAAGCAGAAGGTTCAGATGCAGATGAAGCAATCGCAGCATTAGAAAACGTAATGAAAAAGGAAGGGCTTGGTGAGTAATGTCTGAAAAAATTTCAGGTATTGCAGCATCAGCCGGCATCGCAATCGCAAAAGCATTTGTTCTTCAAAACCCTGAATTAACGATCGAAAGAAAAACGATCTCCGATTCAGTGAGTGAGATCGAGCGTTTTGAAGCAGCGCTAAACGTTTCTAAAGAGGAACTTTCTGTAATTAAAGAAAAAGCGAACAAAGAGTTAGGTGAAGATAAGGCAGCGATTTTTGCTGCCCATCTTCTTGTTTTGAGCGATCCAGAACTAGTTGATGCTGTAAAACAAAAGATTGAGAATGAAAAGGTTAATGCAGAAGCTGCGATGGACGATGTTTCATCCATGTTCATCAATATGTTTGAATCCATGGATAACGAATACATGAAAGAGCGTGCGGCGGATATTCGTGACGTATCAAAACGAGTTTTAGCACACTTGTTAAATGTGACGTTTACTACACCTGCAAGCATCACAGAAGAAGTTGTCATCTTAGCAGAAGATTTAACTCCTTCAGACACGGCTCAATTAAACCGTAATTTTGTTAAAGGATTTGCAACTGACATTGGAGGGAGAACTTCTCACTCAGCAATCATGTCACGTTCAATGGAGATTCCTGCAGTAGTAGGAACTAAAACAATTACGGAAAACGTTGAGAACGGTGTAATGGTAATCATCGACGGTCTGGATGGACACGTAATCGTGAATCCTACTGAAGATGAAATCGCGACGTATGAAGAAAAACAAAAACAATATCAAAAGCAAAAAGCGGAATGGGCAAAGCTAGTGAATGAAAAAACATTCTCAAGCGACTCTGTTCAAGTTGAGCTTGCAGCTAATATTGGAACACCAGCAGACGTAAAAGGTGTTCTAGAGAACGGTGCAGAAGGCGTTGGTTTATACCGTACAGAGTTCCTTTACATGGGCCGTGACCAACTTCCAACTGAAGAAGAGCAGTTCAAGGCATACAGTGAAGTGCTTCAAAAGATGGAAGGTAAACCAGTAGTCATCCGTACACTTGATATCGGTGGAGATAAAGAGCTTCCTTATTTAAATCTTCCGAAAGAGTTAAATCCTTTCTTAGGATTCCGTGCGATACGTCTTTGCTTAGAAGAGCAAGAAATTTTCCGTACACAACTTAGAGCACTTCTTCGGGCTAGCCAATATGGGAACTTGAAGATTATGTTCCCTATGATTGCAACACTTGGAGAATTCCGTGCTGCTAAAGGTATTCTGTTAGAGGAAAAAGAAAAGCTCGCTTCAGAAGGTATAGAAGTATCCGAATCCATTGAAGTGGGTATCATGGTGGAAATTCCATCAACAGCCGTAATGGCAGATACTTTTGCTAAAGAAGTTGATTTCTTCAGCATTGGTACTAACGATCTGATTCAATATACGATGGCTGCTGATCGTATGAACGAACAAGTTTCTTACTTGTATCAGCCATACAATCCAGCGATTTTAAGATTAGTAAAAATGGTTATTGATGCAGCTCATAAAGAAGGTAAATGGGCTGGTATGTGTGGAGAGATGGCAGGCGATCCGATCGCAATTCCAATTCTTCTTGGACTTGGACTCGATGAATTCTCAATGAGTGCTACATCTGTACTTCCTGCTCGTAGTCAGATTCTCGGTCTGTCTAAAGAAAAGATCAGTGCACACATGGATGAAATTCTACAAATGGAAACAATGGAAGACGTTGTAAAGTTTGCAGAAGAAAATTTCTAAAGTAGAAAAAAGACTATGGGGAAATTTCCATAGTCTTTTTCTATAGATGTTGAGTAAATATGGTTGGACACGGGAGTGGTTGATTTCCGCTCAGGTTACTCGCTTTCCATGGGGCGTGCGGTGAGCCTCATAGCGCTTTGCGCCATTAGGAGTCTCCACCTGACCGCTCGTCCCATTGGAGTCGGCAACCTTACGCTCCAATCAACTTGCAATGAGGAAAACCACAAGCTATAACCTAAACAGAATTTCATAGATGTTTTTTAAAATTTCTCCGCAACTAAGAAATATAGCTAATAGAAGACCGAACAAACTTTAAAACATTCCATTAACGAATGGTATTGCAATTTCATAAAAATATTAGCAGAATAGAAAACAGTGATTTAACGCCAGTACGTATATAGAGATGAGGCGATGTTTTTTGAATAGACCCATTGGAGTCATTGATTCAGGAGTGGGAGGTTTAACGGTAGCAAGAGAGATCATGAAGCAGCTGCCGAAAGAAGAGATTATCTACTTAGGAGACACGAAAAGGTGTCCGTATGGTCCGAGGCCATTTGAAGAGGTTAGGACTTATACGTGGGAAATGATTGACTTTCTTTTAGAACAGGAGATTAAGATGCTCGTTATCGCCTGCAATACAGCTACTGCAGCAGTATTAGAAGAAGCGAAGAGAAAGTTAGACATTCCGGTCTTAGGAGTTATCCATCCTGGTGCCCGTTCAGCTTTAAAGGCGACGAAAAATAATCACGTCGGTGTAATCGGAACAGTTGGAACGATTAATAGTGGTGCTTATAAACAGGCTCTAACTCAGATTCGTAACGATGTGATCGTAGAAAGTTTAGCATGTCCATTGTTCGTTCCACTCGTTGAACAAGGAAAGTTATCAGGTGAAGAGACATTAAGCGCAGTTTCGGAAACGTTATATCCGCTTAAGGATCTTTCCATCGATACGTTGATTTTGGGATGTACGCATTACCCGCTGTTAAGACCTGTCATACAGCAAGTGATGGGTGAACATATCACGTTGATCTGTTCGGGTGCAGAAACTGCACGTGAAGTTTCTGTCATCTTAGACCATAGCGGACTTTTAAATACAATAGATGCTAAACCGTTACATCGATTTTTAGCTACAGCAGAGAGCGGTCATTTCCTGCAGATCGCTAACCATTGGCTAAACCGCAAGATCGAAAAGGTAGAATGTATTAAGTTGTCACAATGATAATATTGATGTGTAAAGAGTAGAATTCATTTAGGGATTCTGCTCTTTTCTATTTTGGTCACAAAAGCAATAGTTCTCTTGAAAAGAGCCTAACTTTACGACCGACCGAACTATTTTAAAAACAATACTATCAAGGCATACGTGATGGTACCTAGCTACTCCAGCTATGCTAGGAGTCAAAGGAACACTTAGTACTGTAACGATCATCTAAAGCTTTGAGATTAACTGCTTTCAACTGCATCGAAGTTTAAAAAAGCCAGTCTCTTTTATTTTTGTACAAGTGGTCTAACGAGAGAGGATAGCTCGTATACATAGTAGTACAAACCACTTGAGGAGGGAACGTATGCGCAAAATGATGAAGTCAGGAGCACCGCTTATCATATTATCAGCTTCATTGCTGGTATCAGGTTGCGGATTATGGGGAGAGAAAGCAGGAAATGAGCTTGATCCCCCTAAAGTGAACTACGTGAAAGAAGGTCAGTCGCTCGATAAGAAAGATAAAGCAGCAAGTGCAGAGCAGACGAATAAGCGGCAGTTGTTTTTATTCGACAGCAATGGGATGGTTGTTCCGCAAGTTCTGGCTCTTCCAAAGAACGACGAAACTGCTAAACAAGTACTGCAGTATCTTGTAAAAGATGGGCCAGTAAGTAATTTGCTTCCTAACGGTTTTCAAGCTGTTCTGCCAGCAGATACAGAAGTTTTATCGGTAAATATCAAAAAGGGAACAGCTACAGCCAATTTTTCAAAAGAATTTACGGAGTATAACGCAGCGGATGAAATGAAGATTCTGCAAGCTATTACATTTACACTTACTCAGTTTGACAACATAAAGAAAGTTAAAATTCAGATCGCAGGAAAGAACCAAAATTCAATGCCTGTTAACAATACACCAGTTGGTGACGGTGTGAGTCGCGTTGACGGAATAAATCTCGAAAATGGCAGTGTGGCAGATATCACGAATAGCGAACTCGTAACGCTCTATTTCTTGGCACAGACACAGGACCAAACGTATTATGTACCTGTAACGCGCCGAGTTGCAAAAGAGGGGACAGATAAAGTAACAGCAACGATCGAACACCTAATTGATGGCCCTTCTGCTGAGAGCAGCCTTCTTACAGATTTTAGAACAGATGTGAAACTGTTGAGTACACCTGTCGTCAAAGATGGTGTTGTTACACTGAACTTCAATGGAGCTTTACTGGATAACAAAGAAGAAAGCATGATTGCAGATGAAGTATTAAATTCAATTGTTCTTTCTCTTACAGAATTATCTGAAGTGAAGAAAGTAGCGATTAAAGTGGACGGGAAGTCAAAGATTTTTAATGAAAAAGGGAAAGAGCTCACCGCTCCAGTTTCAAGACCTAAAGAAGTAAATACAGGTGAATTTTAAAATCAAATAGGTTGTGATACAGTAAAGAGGCGAGATATTCGTCTCTTTTTTATTGGCTCTTTTCTAAAGGATTGTTGCTTTTAAATCTTATTGTATTTACTTCTTTGACTGTTGATTGGAGTGGAAGGTGCGTGCCTTCCACCTGAGATACTCCTTGCAATGCATGCGACGAGAAAGCTTACTACGAAGCATCACTTGTAGACGCAGGAGCAAGGAACTTCTTAAGGCGGGCAGTTTGAAAAATGAAAGTGGCTCGTTCAGCCCCGACAAGCAAAAGGTGAATGGGCTAGCAAGGCGTACTTTGCCTTGTGGACCATTTAACTTTTGACCTCGAGGGGCTAGCCACTGTAACTAGGCAGGTAAGACACTTAAATGTGAAACATTCGAATGTGGCTCACCGCCTGCCCCGTGGAAAGCGAGCAGCCTGTAACGGAAATCAACACTTCCAAGAGCAACACAGTTTACGAAAACTGCCTTTTTATTTAATCCATATCTATAAGATGAATTCACATGATTTTCACTAAGTAAAGATCTACTTTTATCACGGAGGAATAAACCACATGAAAATTTTAGTCGCAACGAAAAATAAAGGTAAAGCTAAGGAATTTCAGTCGATGTTAGGAAGTCTTGGGGTTGAGATCCTCTCTTTAAACGATATTGAAGGAAGTCCTGATGTTGAAGAAACAGGCGTTACATTTGAAGAGAATGCAATTTTAAAGGCTGAAACCATTTCTAAACAGATGAATATTCCAGTGATCGCTGATGACTCTGGATTAGAAATTCATGCGTTAGATGGACGACCTGGCGTTTATTCAGCTAGATATGCAGGTATACATAAAAATGATGAAGAGAACATGAACAAAGTCTTAGAAGAACTTCAGGATGTTGAAGATAATGATAGAAACGCTCAATTTGTATGTGCTTTGGCTTTTGCGAGACCTCAAAAAGAAACGCTAGTTGTAAAAGGTGAATGTAAAGGTCAGATCTTAAGACAAAAGAAGGGAACGGAAGGATTCGGGTATGATCCGATTTTCTTTCTTCCTCAGTTAAATCATTCGATGGCAGAGTTAGCGAAAGAAGAAAAAAATAAAATTAGTCATAGAGCTGTAGCTTTAGAAAAACTTAAAAAACTGATCAATGAGGAGGATCTCTTATGGGAAAAGCCTTAATCGTTAGTGATAGTCACGGGTTAACAGATGAGTTAGAAACGTTAAAGAGCCGCTATCAAGATAAAGTAGATCTTATGATTCATTGCGGTGATTCAGAGCTTTCGACTGCATCTAAAGAAATGTCTGGATTTGTAACGGTTAAAGGAAATATGGATTATTTAGGCGATGATTTTCCTAACGAAGCCATAGAGCTGTTGGGAGATACATGTATATATATAACACACGGTCATTTATACGATGTGAAAATGTCTTATCTATCACTAGCTTACAGGGCCGAGGAAACAGGCGCAGCAATTGCTTGTTTCGGGCATTCACATGTAGCTGAGGCCTTTGAGCGTGAGGGAATGATCTTTATCAATCCGGGGAGTATCAGGCTGCCTAGAGGTTCTTTTGAAAAGACGTATGCGTTATTGGAGATTGAAGATAATAGTATATCGGTAAGTTTTTATTCACTCGATGGTATACGCATTGATCAGTTAAGTAGAACATTTGAAAAAAAAACGGTTAGAAAATAAAAAAGTTGAGAAAATGGGTTGACTATAATTTTGATATCATGTATATTTAGTTATGTCGTCGCGACAAGGTCTAAATTGTCTGCGGGTGTAGTTTAGTGGTAAAACAAGAGCCTTCCAAGCTCTGGTCGTGAGTTCGATTCTCATCACCCGCTCCATTTGTTTTTCTCACGTTCAAATGGTCCATGAAAAGTTACATCTGAAGTTAACAGATCTTAAATTAAAATGCATGATAAAAATACATTTGTATCCACAGTCGACGGGTGGAACAAATCACTGTGTGCCCGCAGCGCATGGTAATTGCGGAAAGCGCCATTGCTATGCGAAAGGGGCTCCAATACATATGTCCCAGTAGCTCAGCCGGATAGAGCATACGCCTTCTAAGCGTACGGTCGGGAGTTCGAATCTCTCCTGGGACGCCATAATACTTACATATAACAACTTTTCAACACGCTTGATGTCCTCTATTAAAGGATATCAAGCGTGTTTTTTTAATTCTAATGAAAGCGCTTTAAAAATGTTTACAATGTAACGCGTTAAAGCTTCAAAACCTGATGGTTATGGGAATGAAAGCGTGTACAAAATAACTGAAAAGTCAGAATTCAGTAAAAAATACAAAATTCGTGGTTGATTCTTTAATAAGATGGGCGTAATATTGTCAACAATTATTAAAATATTTTTAAAAAATTCAAATAATTCAAATTGACACGTAAAGGAGGATCACGATGCAGGAGCAATGGGTTTATGTTAATGGTGAGCACGTATTAAAAGATGACGCCAAAGTCTCGGTTTACGATCATGGGTTTTTATATGGAGATGGGGTGTTTGAAGGTATTCGAGTCTATAACGGAAATGTATATCGACTAGATGAACATCTTCAGCGTTTATACGAATCAGCTCAATCCATTATGCTGACAATTCCACACACTAAAGAAGAACTAACAGACATCATCGTTCAAACGCTCCAGAAAAACAAATATCGTGATGCTTATATTCGACTAGTAATTTCACGAGGAAAAGGAAATTTAGGATTGGACCCTTTTACATGCGGCCAACCGGGAGTCATTGTCATTGCAGAACAGCTTGCACTATTTCCTAAAAAACTTTATGAAACAGGTTTAGAGATTATAACAGTAGCAAGCAGAAGGAACCGTCCGGATGTGTTAAGTCCTAAAGTTAAATCGCTAAACTACCTGAACAATATTTTAGTTAAGATCGAGGCTAGCCTTGCAGGAGTAAGTGAAGCATTGATGCTGAACGATCAAGGGTATGTGGCGGAAGGTTCTGCTGATAATGTGTTCATCATCAAAGGGAGTACCATTAAAACGCCTCCAGGATACTTAGGAGCTCTTGAAGGAATTACTCGAAACGCAATTGTTGAGATCGCACGAGCACAAGGATACAACATGGTTGAAGAACCATTCACGAGACATGATGTTTATGTAGCTGATGAAGTATTCTTAACTGGAACTGCAGCTGAAGTTATTGCAGTAGTAAAAGTAGATGGAAGAGTAATCGGAAACGGAGCACCAGGTGAACATACGAACAAACTTTTAAAATCCTTCAGAGAAAAAGTAGTCGAAGAAGGAGTTAAGGTGTATCCGAACCAAGCAGTTCAAGCTGGATAAAAGAAGTATAGGAGTGTTACAGATATGCGCAGTAATATGATCAAGCAAGGAATCGATAGAGCCCCGCACAGAAGTCTTCTCCACGCAGCGGGAGTTGCACCAGAGGATATGGATAAACCTTTTATCGGTGTTTGTAATTCCTATGTTGATATTATTCCGGGGCATATGCATCTAAACAAAGTAGGTGAATGGGTAAAGGAAGCCATTAGAGAAGCTGGTGGAATTCCATTCGAGTTTAATACGATCGGCGTAGATGATGGAATTGCCATGGGTCATATCGGTATGAGGTATTCACTTCCGAGTCGAGAAGTCATTGCTGATGCAGCAGAAACAGTGATTAACGCCCATTGGTTCGACGGTGTGTTCTACATACCTAACTGCGACAAGATCACACCTGGTATGTTAATGGCAGCTGTAAGGACGAATGTTCCTGCAGTATTTGTTTCAGGTGGCCCGATGGAAGCCGGAAAGTCTATGGCCGGTAAATCCCTCTCCCTTGCCTCGGTATTTGAAGGAGTAGGTTCTCACTTAGCTGGAAAGATGACGAGAGAAGAACTATTAGAACTTGAAACGAGCGCTTGCCCGACTTGTGGATCATGCTCAGGGATGTTTACAGCCAACAGCATGAATTCCATCATGGAGATGCTAGGAATTACACTGCCGGGTAACGGAACGATCGTTGCTACCTCAGACGAAAGAAGAGAACTGATCAAAGAGGCTGCAACGTCACTTATGGATCTAGTGAAAAACAATATAAAACCTAGAGATATTATAACGAAAGAAGCGATTGATGACGCCTTTGCATTGGACATGGCGATGGGCGGCTCGACGAATACCGTTCTTCATATGCTTGCCATCGCAAATGAAGCTGAGATTGATTATGACTTATCCTCAATCAACGAGATCGCAGAACGCATTCCATATTTATCAAAGATTAGTCCGGCTTCGGATTATTCTATGCAGGATGTTCACAGAGCCGGCGGTGTGAGTGCAATCATCAATGAACTCTGTAGAATGGAAGGGGCCATCCATAACGATCGGTTAACGATAAGTGGAGAAACGTTAGAGCACCGAGT
The DNA here is from genome assembly GCF_048083785.1 of Fictibacillus tiangongensis. Lineage (GTDB taxonomy): Bacteria > Bacillota > Bacilli > Bacillales > Fictibacillaceae > Fictibacillus. The sequence continues at coordinate 2,801,746 of NZ_CP182294.1, read as the reverse complement.
CCGCCATGCGGAAATTTTAGATGATGATGTTATTCGTAGAAAAGATAACGCATATTCACCAGTAGGCGGTTTATCTATACTTTATGGAAAC